>NZ_JZUE01000024.1 GCF_000969605.1 Aquincola tertiaricarbonis
CCAGCGCCGCCAGCCATGCGGCATCTCGTGGCGCTCGTCGTGCACTTCGCCGTGCGGCGTGCCGTGCGTGGAGCCGCCGGCATCGGCGGGTGGATACAAGACCGTGCTCATCTCGACGCTCCTTCGCATGTCGCCCCTCCCCATGGGGCCCGGGCGCTGAGGGCAAGGCAGGTGCCGGAGGCGGCATCGCGTGGCCGACCCACCGCCGCGCAGCGCACGCCGACGCACGCCGCGGGCGGCCACCGCATGCGGCAAAACCTGCCGCGGTCAGCCGGCATGGCCGTTGCCACGTTCTGGGGCAACGGGGATCCTGCGGCAGCTCCTGCCGGTGCCCGACTGAAGTGGATGGACCATGAACACCTTGCATTCCGACCCGCCCACCGGCGAAGGGCCGGTCGGCTACGAACTGCGCTTCGAGTCGCTGACCGATCCAGGCCGGCGCTTTTCCTTCCCCTGCGACGCCGTGGGCACCGTGGACGACGCGGCGCTGAGCGAGGCGGCCCGCGCCAGCTACCACCGCGTGCTGTCGCTGGTGGGCCGCGAGTACGCCGCGCCGGTGGTGGTCCGGGTGTGACGCCGCGCGCCGGACGGCGGCGTCAGCCGCCCAGGTGCGGCCGCCGTCCTGGCTCAGCCCATCGGCTTGTAGATCGGCGGATCGGGCTCGGGGAACAGCGGGCGGGCCGGCTCCGGCCGGTGCTCCCACTGGCGCAGGCGCTTTTCCTGCCGCGGACCGTGGCGGGCCGGGCGCTCGTCGGGGCGGTGGGGCTGCATGCGGGTCACTCCTTCTTCGAAGGCGGCTTGAGCGCAATGGTGAGCAGCGCCGACGCCGGGCTGAGGGCGGTGATGGCGTAGGGCATGCCGCCCGGCACGTACAGCAGCTGGCCGGCCTCCAGCACCTGTTGCTGGCCCTGGGCGTCCACCCGCAGCCGGCCTTCCAGGCACTGCAGCGTGGCCTCGCCGGCCACCTGGTGCGGCGGCACGCCTTCGCCGGTGGGCAGCACCAGGCGGATCACCTCCAGGTCCTCGGACTTGAACAGCGCGGTGTTGCGCTCGCTGGCCAGGCGGTCGCCCAGCGGGCGCACGTCCACGGGTTCGACGGGTTGGGCATGCGGCAGGGCCATGGGCTGCGTTACTCCTGTGGGATGAGGAAAAAGGGGCCGGGCGCCGACGGCGTCAGCGCCTGCGGTTGAGCCACCAGATGGCGGCAGTGAGCGCGGTGGCGAAGCCCACCCAGCCGACGAAAGGCAGGGTGGCACGTGCGGCCACGCCGTCCACCCGGGCGGCGGCGCGTACCGCGGCGCTGCCGGTGCCCACCATGGCCGCGGCCACCAGCAGGCTGGCCGGCAGGTGGCGGGCGCCGAAGAACACCGCGCTCCAGCCGCCGATCAACGAGACATTGAGCGCCAGCCAGGCCAGTGCCTCGTGCCGGGCCTGCTGCTGCGGCAGGCCGGGTCCGCCCGGGGCGCGCAGCAGCCGATAGGCGGCCACGGCCAGGCCGCAGTCGATCAAGGTCCAGGCCGCGGGAATGACCGGGTCCGGCGGCTTCCACCGCGGCATGCGCAGCGTGGCATACCAGACGAAGGCCGCCGGCCGCTGCGGCCCGAAGGCCCAGCCTGCCGCCACCGGCAGCAGCAGCGCCCCGCTGGCCAGGGCCGCGGCCGCCAGCGGCGGCCAGGGCTCCCCCCGATGCAGGTTGGGCAGCGTCAGCCGCGTGCTGCTGGCAAGGGCGCGATGCGGGGCCGGTGTCATGCACCGCAAGCGGCAATCACCGTGCCGGCACGGGGCACGGCGCCTGCGGTCGGGTGGTGCGGGCGGGAGATCAGTCGAGCTTCAGCTGCAAGTCGCGGATCAAGGCGCCCCAGCGCTCCCGCTCGCTGCGGGCGAAGCGGTTCATGTCGTCGGGCGTGCCCGGCATCGCCTCCACGCCCAGCGCCTGGAACCGGGCCTTGACGAAGGTGCTGTCCAGCGCCTCGGCCAGGGCCTTGCTCAGCCGCGCCACGTTGGCGGGGGAAGCGCCGGCGGGCACCGAGAGCCCCTGCCAGGCGAAAGCCTCGAAACCCGCGACACCCTGCTCCTGCAGCGTGGGCACCTCGGGCAGCGTCTTCATGCGCTGGGCGGTGCCCACCGCCAGCGCCCGCAGCTTGCCGCCGGTGATCAGCGGCATGCCGCCGGCCGACTCCACCAGCATCCAGGGCACGCGGCCGCCCATCACGTCCTGCAGCGCCGGCGCGGCGCCACGGTACGGCACATGGCTGCCCTTGAGGCCCAGCCGGCGCAGCAGCGCCTCGGTGGCCAGGTGGTGCGGCGTGCCCGCGCCGGGCGAGGCATAGGCCACCTCGTTGGGCTGCGCCTTGAGCCAGGCCACCAGCTCCTTGAACGACCGGGCCGGATGGTCCGGCGCGACCACCGCGATCAGCGGGAACCGCACCAGCATGCCCACGCTGCCCAGGTCCTTCTCGGCGTTGTAGGGCAGCTTGCCGTACAGCCAGGGGTTGCTGGCCAGCGTGGCGAAGTCGCCCGTCAACAGCACATGGTCGGGGTCGCGCGACTTGGCCACGTAGTCGGCCGCGATGTTGGTGCCGGCGCCCGGCTTGTTGTTGACGATGATGGTCTGGCCGAGGATCTTGCCCATCGCCTCGGCCACGGTGCGCGCCACGATGTCGGAGCCGCCGCCCGGCGCCATGCCCACCACCCATTCGATCGGCTTGTTGCCTTGGGCAAGGCTGGGCCGGGGGCCGGCAAGCAGCGTGGCGGCCAGGGCCAGCAGGTGGCGGCGGTGCAGGAAGGATGCGGTCATGGTGTCTCCAATGCAAAGGGCGTGACGGGGCCGGCAGCCTGTGCCGGCCGCCTGGCAGGAACGACGGGTGACTCAATAGGCGCTGGTGGCGGCGCCGGCGCGGGAACCCGGCGCCGCAGCGGCATCCGGCGGCTTGAAGCGCCGGCACAGCGCGGTGGCCGCGCGCACCAGCAGCGTGGTGTCCACGCCCACCGCCACGAACAGCGCACCCGCATCGAGGTACTGCTGCGCCAGCGCCGGGTCGGCCGCCAGCACGCCCGGCGCCTTGCCCGCGGCACGTACGGTGGCGATGCCGTCGAGCAGCGCGCGCAGCACCTCGGGGTGGCCGGGCTGGCCGCGGTAGCCCATCGAGGCCGACAGGTCGGCCGGGCCGAAGAACACGCCGTCCACGCCCGGCACCGCGGCGATGGCCGGCAGCTGCTGCATCGCCTGCACCGTCTCGGCCTGCACCAGCAGGCACATCTGCGCATCGGCCTGGGCGATGTAGTCGTCCACGTGGTTCCAGCGCGAAGCCCGCGCCAGCGCGGCGCCCATGCCGCGGATGCCGGCCGGCGCGTAACGCATCGCGCGCACCATCAGCGCGGCCTGCTCGGGCGTGTCGATCATCGGCAGCAGCAGCGTCTGCGCGCCGATGTCCAGGTACTGCTTGACCAGCGCGACGTCGGCCTGCACCGGCCGCACCACCGGATGCACCGGATACGGCGCTGCGGCGCGCAACTGCGCGAGCACGCTGCGCGGATCGTTGGGCGCATGCTCGCCGTCGAACAGCAGCCAGTCGAAGCCGGTGGCGGCCACGGCCTCGGCGGCATTGGCGTCGGCCAGGCCCACCCACAGGCCGATCTGCGGCCGGCCGGCGGCCAGCGCATCGCGGAAGGTATTGCGCGGGATCTGCATCGGGCGGCTCGCTCAGGCGAAACGGAAGCTGACGGTGCCCAGCGGACCGTAGTCGGCATGCAGGCTGTCGCCCGCCACCGCCGGCGTGGGCCGGGTGAAGCTGCCGGCCAGCACCACGTCGGCGGCGTTCAGGCGCTCGTCGTGCGGCGCGATCTTGTTGGCCAGCCAGGCCACGCCGGTGGCCGGGTGGTTCAGCACGCCGGCGGCCAGGCCGGTTTCCTCGATCACGCCGTTCTTGAACAGCATTGCGCCCACCCAGCGCAGGTCCACCGCATCCGGCCGCACCGGCCGGCCGCCGAGCACGATGCCGGCATTGGCCGCGAAGTCGGAGATGGTGTCGAACACCTTGCGCGGCGCCCTCGTCTCGCGGTCGAACTGCTCGATGCGGGCGTCGATGATCTCCAGCGCGGGGCACACGTACTCGGTGGCGGCCAGCACGTCGAACAGCGTGACGCCGGGGCCGGCCAGCGGTCGGCCGAGCACGAAGGCCAGCTCCACCTCCACCCGCGGCGCAATGAAGCGGTTGAACGGGATGTCGCCGCCCTGCTCGAAGAACATGTCGTCCATCAGCGGTGCGTAGTCGGGCTCGGTGATCTGGCTGGACAGCTGCATCGCACGCGAGGTCAGGCCGATCTTGCGGCCCTTGATCGCGCGGCCTTCGGCCTGCTCGAGCTTCACCCATTCGCGCTGGATGGCATAGCCGTCGTCCACCGTCATCTGCGGATGGCGCTGCGAGAAGTGGCGCAGCTGGCGGCGCTCACGGCGGGCTTCGAAGAGCTCGCGGGCCAGGGCTTGCGTGGTGTCGGGGGGCAGCATGGTCAGGGCCTTGCAAACAGGGGATGGAGGTTGCCCAGCTTGGCGTCGAACACCTCCGGGCCTTCGTCGATCTGCAGCGTCAGTCCGAAGCGGCGCTCGGCCAGCAGCGGCCCGAAGTGCGCCGCGGTGGCCGCCTGCAGCGCCGCGCCGGTGGCCTGCTGCACCGCCGCGCTGCGGCCGCGGGCCATGCGCAGCGTGATGTAGACGAAGCCGGCATCGGCCACGCTGCCATCGGCCACCGCGAAGTGCGCGGCCGGATAGGCCAGCACCCGCACGCCGCCGGTGGGGAAGACCTGCGCGCCGGCTTCGTCGCGCACCGTCAGCAGCGCGTCGGCCAGGCTGCGGCACAGGCGGCCGATGTCGGCCGAGGCGCCGGTGGTGGGCGTGGCATCGTCGAGGTTGGCGGTGTACAGCACCACGATGTGCGGCATGGCAGGCGCCCCTTCAGAGCCGCGGCGCGGCCAGCGCGCGGTGGCGCGGCTCGCCGATGCCGCGCAGGTCGGCCGGCATCGGCTGCACCGGGAACAGGGCATTGATCTGGCCGGTGCCCGAGCTGGGGAAGAACGGCGTCACCACCTCCACCTGGCCGGCGTAGTGGTTCCAGCCGAGGGCGCCCAGCAGCATCGCGGTGTCGTGCATGAAGCCTTCGCCATGGCCCTTGGCGGCGTACTCGGGCAGCATGTCGCAGAAGTCGGCCCATTCGCCGCGCTGCCACATGTCGACCACGCCGTGGTCCAGCCGCTCCAGGAAGGGGCTCCACATGCGGTCGCGGAAGTCGTCGGCGGTGCCGTTCTGCGCGAAACGGTGGGAGAGTGATCCGCTGGCCAGCATCGCCACCGTGCCCTCGTAGCGGTCCTCGATCGCGCGGCGGAAGGCCCAGCCCAGCCTGGCGCTTTCGGCCAGCGTGTGCACCTGGCACAGCGCCGAGACCGACACCACCCGGTAATGCCGATCCGCATTCATGTAGCGCATCGGCACCAGCGTGCCGTATTCCAGCGGCAGCGTGGTGTTGCTGTGCGCCAGCGTCTGGATGCCGGCGGCATTGGCAGCCTCGGCCAGCAGGTGGCCCAGCGGCGCATTGCCGTCGTAGGCATAGGCCATGTTGCTGATGAAGTGCGGCAGCTCGTTGCTGGTGTACACGCCCTCGAAGCGCGGCGCGCAGTTGATGTGGTAGCCCGCGTTCACCAGCCAGTGGGTGTCGAACACCACGATGGTGTCCACGCCCAGCGCCCGGCAGCGGCGCTCGATCTCGAGGTGGCCGTCGATGGCCGCCTGCCGCCTGCCCTTGCCCGGGCCGTCGATCTCGCTCAGGTACATCGACGGCACATGCGTGATCTTGGCGGCCAATGCCAGCTTGCCCATGGTGTGCTCCTGCCGTGGCTTCAGGCCACGCCCCAATGCGGAATGTGGTGCGAACCCAGCGATACCGCCACGTTCTTCGGCTCCAGGAAGACTTCGTAGCTCCAGGTGCCGCCCTCGCGGCCGGTGCCGCTGGCCTTGGTGCCGCCGAAGGGCTGGCGCAGGTCGCGCACGTTCTGGCTGTTGACGAAGCACATGCCCGCCTCGATGCCGGCCGCCACGCGGTGGGCGCGGCCGATGTTCTCGGTGAACACGTAGCTCGACAGGCCGTAGGCGATGTCGTTGGCCTGGGCCACCGCATCGGCTTCGTCGGCGAAGGGAATCAGGCAGGCCACCGGGCCGAAGATCTCCTCCTGCGCGATGCGCATGCGGTTGTGCACGTCGGCGAACACGGTGGGCCGCACGAAGTTGCCGCGCGCCATCGCGGCCGGCAGCTCGGGCGCATCGAGCCCGCCGCACAGCATCGTCGCGCCCTCCTGCGTGCCCAGCTCGATGTAGCTGCGCACCTTGGCCAGGTGCGCGGGGCTGATCATCGGGCCGACGATCGTCTTCTCGTCCATCGGATCGCCCACCGTGATGCGGCGTGCCCGCTCAACAAAGCGGTCGACGAACTGCGCATACACGCTCTTCTGCACCAGGATGCGGCTGCCCGCGGTGCAGCGTTCGCCGTTGTTGCTGAAGATCATGAAGATGGCGGCATCCAGCGCGCGGTCCATGTCGGCATCGTCGAACACTACGAAGGGGCTCTTGCCGCCCAGCTCCATGCTGAACTTCTTCAAGCCCGCGGACTGCACGATGCGGTTGCCGGTGGCGGTGGAGCCGGTGAAGCTGATGGCGCGCACGTCCGGGTGGCGGCACAGCGGCTCGCCGGCCTCGCGGCCGTAGCCGTGCACCACGTTCAGCACGCCGGCCGGAATGCCCGCCTCCAGCGCCAGCTCGCCCAGGCGCGCGGCCGTCATCGGCGACAGCTCGCTCATCTTCAGCACCGCGGTGTTGCCGAAGGCCAGCGCCGGGGCCACCTTCCACGTGGCCGTCATGAAGGGCACGTTCCACGGGCTGATGAGCGCGCACACGCCCACCGGGTGGTACAGCGTGTAGTTCAGGTGCGTGGGCGTGGGATAGGTGTGGCCATCCACCCGCGTACACATCTCGGCGAAGTAGTGGAAGTTGTCGGCCGCCCGCGGGATCAGCTGCTTGCCCGTCTGCGAGATCACCTGGCCGGCGTCCATCGTCTCGGTGCGCGCGATCTCGGGCACGTGCGCGGCGATCAACTCGCCCAGCCTGCGCATCAGCCGCGCTCGCTCGGTGGCGGGCAGGCCGGCCCACTTGGGGAAGGCGGCCTTGGCCGCGGCCACCGCGGCGTGGACCTCGGCCTCGCCGCCAGCGGCCACTTCGGCCAGCACGTCCTGGGTGGCAGGGTTGACGGTCTCGAAGTAGTCGCGGCCTTCGACGGCGCGGCCGTCGATCAGGTGCTGGATGCGCATGCGCGGGTCTCCTTGTCGTGTGGCCGGTCTCAACGGCCGTGGTCGTCGTCGCCGACGATGGTGTTGACCAGCCGGCCGATGCCGTCGATCTCGGTCACCACCTCGTCGCCCATGTTCACGTTCACCACGCCGTCGGGCGTGCCGGTGAGGATCACGTCGCCGGCGCGCAGCGTCATGAAGCTGCTCAGGTACTCGATCAATGCCGGGATGTCGTTGACGAAGTCGGCGGTGCAGCCCTGCTGCGTGACGCGGCCGTTGACGAGCGTGCGCAGCGCCAGTGCATGCGGGTCGGGCACGTCGGCCGCCTCCACGAACCACGGGCCCAGCACGGTGGCGCCATCGCGGTTCTTCACGCGCAGGTTGGGGCGGTACCAGTTCTCGAGGTAGTCGCGCACCGCATAGTCGTTGCACACGGTGTAGCCGGCCACATGGCGCATGGCGTCCGCACGGCGGACGCGGCGGGCGGTGGCGCCGATGACCACGGCCAGCTCACATTCATAGTGCATGAACTGCACGCCCGCCGGACGGCGCGTGGCGCCGCGGTGGCCCAGCAGGCTGCCCGGGCCCTTGAAGAAGACCAGCGGCTCGTCCTGCGTGCTGACGGTGAGCTCCTTGGCCAGCTCCTTCACATGGTCGGCATAGTTCAGGCCCAGCGCGATGACGGTGCCCACCTCGAAAGGCGGCAGCCACACCACCTGCTGCTCGGCCAGCACGCGGCCGTCGGCCAGCTGCAGTCCGGCTTCATGCGGCACGGCGGCGTGCACCGCCCCCTGGTAGGCGACACGGGCGGTCTTCATGCAAGCTCCTCCTCGGTCACCACGGTGTGGCTCAGCTGGCCCAACCCTTCGATGGCCAGCGTGATGCGCTGCCCTGCCCTGGCCTGCGGTGCGCCGTGCGAGGCCCCCAGCAGCAGCAGGTCGCCGGGCTGCAGCGTCATGAACTCGGTGACGTCGGCGATCAACTGCGCCACGCCGCGCAGGCGGTCGCCGGTGTGGGTGAGCTGCATGCGCTCGCCATCGACATGCACCGTGGCCTGCAGCGCATCCGGCTGCGGCACCTGTGCGGCCGGCACGAAGCGCGTGGACAGTGGGCAGAAGCCGTCGCGGGCGACAAAGCGCACTGCCGGCCGGTAGTGGCTGGCCAGCGGCAGCCGCACCTCGCCGGCCAGCAGGTAGCCTGCCACATGCGACAGAGACTGCGAAGCCGCTATCCGGCACGCCGCGCGGGCGATGACGATGCCCAGCGAAGGCCCGCACTCCAGCGCATCGAAGCCCGCCGGCAGCACCAGCGGGTCGCCATCGGCGGCCAGCATGTGCCGCGGCCGAACCGCCAGCACCGGCGCCTGCGGCGGGGCCTTGTAGGGCGGCTGCGAGGCGGCTTGCCCCAGCGCCTCCAGCTGCGCCCGATGGTTCAGCAGGGCGCCGTACACCGTGCCGGTGAGGCGGTAGGGCGGCACTTCCAGATCGGGCAGGCAGCGGGCCATGGCGGAGCATCCGGCTTGATCACTAAGATGTGAGCAATGTATTCGCTAAGATGTGAGCATGTCAACCGAAAGAACGAGCGGGCGCAGCCAGCGCAAGCCCTCACGGCGCGGCACGCCGCCAGTCTTCACCCACCGCAACCTGCCGCTGCTGCTGCTGCAGGCGCGAGAAGGCGTGTTCGCGCATTTCCGGCCCATCCTGCATGCGCATGGCATCACCGAGCAGCAATGGCGCATCGTGCGGGCGCTGCTTGAAGAAGGCGGCCCGCTGGAGCCGCGGCAGATCGTGCAGGTGTGCCGCATCTCCAGCCCCAGCCTGGCCGGCATCCTGGCGCGGATGGACGAGCTGGGCCTGGTGGCGCGCGAGCGCCTGCCCACCGACCAGCGGCGCGTGATGGTGAGCCTGACCGCACGCAGCCGCGCCCTGGCCGAGACGATGGCGCCGCAGATCGAGGCGGTGTATGCCGAGATCGAGGCGCACATCGGCAGCGAGCTGATGGACCGCTTCTATGCGACGCTGGACGAGTTGATCGAGGTGCTGGGGGCGCTGCCTGAGCCAGGTGGTGAGTGAATTCGATCCGTTGACCGAGGCCAGGCGCCGGCTTTGTCCGACAGCAGCGCGCAGGATCGAACCTAAGCTTTTCTGCTGACAACGAACCCTGCCTGGAGCACCGACCATGTCCGCCCAAAAGCTTTCCAACCGCCGCATCCTGATCGTCGCCACCGATGGCTTCGAACAGTCCGAGCTGCTCGTTCCTCAACAGGAGCTGACGGACCTGGGTGCCACCGTGCATGTCGCCTCTCCGAAGAGCGGCTCCATCAAGGGCTGGAACCACACCGACTGGGGCCAGAGCGTGAAGGTCGACCTGGCACTGTCGGACGCCGACGCCAAGGACTACGACGCGCTGGTGCTCCCGGGCGGCCAGATGAACCCCGACGCGCTGCGTCTGGAGCCGGACGCCATCGCCCTGATCAAGGCCTTCGCCGCAGCCGGCAAGCCGGTGGCCGCCGTGTGCCACGCGCCCTGGCTGCTGATCGACGCGGGCCTGGTCAAGGGCCGCAAGGTGACCTCGTGGCCCTCGGTTCGCACGGACCTGGCGAATGCGGGCGGTGAGGTGGTCGACGAGTCGGCCGTGGTCGACCGCGGCATCATCACCAGCCGCAAGCCAGAGGACCTGCACGACTTCGTGGCTGCAATCGCTTCGCAGCTGGCCTGAGGCGGGGCGCCAGGGGCCTGTGCCGCCGGGCAGCTGCAGGGGCAGCCCGGTCACGAGGAAGCCCTCGTGCAGGCCCCTACCCCGCGCGTGCGGCCGCCGGCACCCTGGCCCCGCCGTCGGCCACCAGCACCGCACCGGTCACGAAGGCCGCATCGGCACTCGGCTGGCCCTCGGACGTGCCGGGGCTGTGGCCAAATAGCGCCCGTCTTTCCACCGCGCCGCCCGCCGGCGTGCCGAGGCGTGTCGCAAGCGCCCGGCCGCGCCGCAGGGCTCCGTCATGCCCCTGCACCCGTTGTACCGCCACTGCCTGCTGCTGTTGTTGTCCTGCTGCCTGGTGATGGGTATGGGGTTGGCCGTGATGGCACCGGCCGCCGCGCAGCCGCTGGCGGTGGACGAGCGTGAAGCCATCCCGCTGTGGCCGGCCGTCACGCTGCGCCTGGATGCCGAGCACACGCTGACGCTGGCCGACGTGCTGGCCAGCCCCGCGACCTTCCAACCGCATGCCGGCACCCCCGGCAATCTGGGCCGCATGCCCGCCACGGTGTGGCTGCGCATTCCGCTGCAGGTGGCCGGCCCCGCGCCGCAGCAGCGGGTGCTGGAGATCAACTACCCACCACTGGACCGGGTGGACGTGTACCTGGTGGCCGATGGCCGGCTGCTGTCGCAGGTGCGGATGGGCAGCTCGATGCCGCATGACCAGCGGCCGCTGCGCTCGCGCACCCTGGCCGCGCCGCTGGACCTGCCGCCGGGCGGCAGCGAGCTGATCGTGCGGGTGTGGGCGCGCAGTTCGGTGGTGCTGCCGATGACCCTGCGCACCCCGCCCGCCTTCGCGCAGCAGGAGTCGCGGGCCCAGCTGCTCCAGGGCCTGCTGGCCGGCCTGGCCATCGCCATGCTGATCTACAGCCTGGCCCACGGCGTGGCGCTGCGCGACGCGATGTTCGGCTTCTATGCGCTGATGCTGGCGGCCAATGCCGTGTTCTTCCTGTCCTACTTCGGCATCCTGGCCCAGCATGTGTGGCCGGACGATCCGGCGCTGGCGCAGGAGATCTCGCCGCAGGCGGTGCTGGTGGCGGTGTTCGGCGGCTCGGGCTTCATGGCGCGGGCGCTGCAGGTGCGCGACGTCAGCCGCTGGGCGGCCTGGGCGCTGCGGGCCATCGGCTGGACGGCGCTGGCCGGCCTGGCCGCCTACCAGCTGGGGCTGATGGACTTCCGCGCGGTTCAGGGACTGGCCACGATGATGGGCCTGCTGCCCACCAGCGTGGCGCTGCCGGTGGCCCTGGTGCGCGCCCGCCGGCGCGACCGCACGGCGATGGTGATGGTGGCCGGCTGGAGCATCTTCCTGGTGGGCACCGCGGCGCTGGTGGGCACCATCCTCGGCAAGCTGGAAGCCACCTTCTGGCCGCTGCATCTGTACCCGCTGGCCACCATGTGCGAGATGGCGGTGTGGATGGTGGTGCTGGCGATGCGCGTGCAGGCCATCCACCGACATGCGGAGCGCACCCGCATCGAATCGCATGCGCTGCGCAACCTGGCCCACACCGATGCCCTCACCGGCCTGCCGAACCGGCGCGGCCTGCACGACCGGCTGGAGCCGGCGCTGCAGGCCTGCAGCAGCGAGCAGCTGCTGGCCGTGTTCCTGCTGGACCTGGACGGCTTCAAGCCGGTGAACGACCTCTACGGCCACGACGTGGGCGATGCGCTGCTGGTGTCGGTGGGCCAGCGGCTGCAGCAGGAGCTGCGCAGCGCCGACGTGGTGGCCCGCCTGGGCGGCGACGAGTTCGTGGTGCTCGCCACCGGCCTGCCGGATGCCGACGCCGCCCAGGCGCTGAGCCAGAAGCTGCTGCAGGCCTTCGACGTGCCCTTCGATGCCGCGGGTCATGTGTGCCGGGTGGGCCTGACCATCGGCTATGCATTGGCGCCGCTGGACGGCCTGGCGGCCGACGACCTCATCAAGCAGGCCGATGCGGCCATGTATGCCGGCAAGCAGGCCGGCCGCCGCCGGGCCCAGCGCGGGCGCCCCGTGATGGCACCGGCCTGAGGCGCCACCGGGTGGCCTCGCCCGGGGTCACATCTCGTCGATCGCCGTCTGCGTACTCGGCTTGTCGCTGCCATCCACCGCGAAGCGGTCCCGCGTGGTCACGTAGAAGCTGGCGCCGAAGCGGCCCACCGGGTGGTAATCCTGCAGCCGCACGCGCCAGCGCTCGGTGTCGATCAGCCCTTCCCGCGCGGCCAGCCACACCACGCGGCCGATGAACACGTAGCGGCTGGGCGTCTCCATCGTCTCGTGCAGCACGCATTCGAAGGCCACCGGCGCCTCGGCGATGCGCGGCGGCGCCACCGCCCGGGACGGCACCGGCGTCAGCCCGGCATGCGTCAGCTCGCTCTCGTGCGGCGGCAGCCGGTCGCCGCAGGCATGCATGCGCCCGGCCATCGCCTCGTCGGTGATGTGCACCACGAACTCCCGCCGCGCCAGGATGTTGGCGGCGGTGTCCTTGAGCTGCCCGTCGGTCAGCCGGTTGATGCTGATCATCACGATCGGCGGGTCCTCGCCCACCATGTTAAACATGCTGAAGGGCGCCGCGTTCACCGTGCCGTCCGCGCCCAGCGTGGTCACCAGCGCGATCGGCCGCGGCACGATCAGGCTGGCCATCAGCTTGTAGCGGGCATAGGCGTCGAGCTGGCCGAAGTCGATGTCCATCAGTGTTTCCCGGTGTCGATGTCGATGCCGCCGCCCAGGCCGCCGCCGCCGCCGTCCTGCGCGCCGCGGCCCTGGCCGCCCCGCGTGCCGCTGCCGCCGCCGCGGGCACCGCCGGCCGGCGGGCGCAGCGGGCCCTGGCGCGGGATGGCCAGTTCCCTGGGCACCGGGTCCAGGTCCAGCACCTCGCGGATGAAGTTGCGCAGCGAGACCACGATCTCCGCGGTTTCCACCGGCCGGCCGGCGGCCATGTCGTTGGCCGCCTGCACCGCCAGCCGCACCTGTTCCTCGGTGCCCAGCAGGATGATGTCGGACAGCGCGGCCTCCACCGCATCGCGGATGCGGCGGCGGCGCTCGGTGCCCGCGGCGCCGTCGGCCTCGGGCCCCAGCGCACGCAGCTCGCGCCGGTGCGCCGGGTCCACCGCCAGGGTGCCGGTGAAGGAGCCGCCCAGCGTCTTGTAGGCGGCGATCAGCGTGCGCAGACGCTCGTTGATCTGCCGGTTCTCGCGCTGCCGGCGCTCCTGCACCGCCTGCATCACCACCAGCCGGATGCCCACCACCACCAGCGTGATCGCCACCACGCCGGCCAGCGTGGTGAGCAGGGCCTGCCAGGAGCTGAAGTCGAGCCCGCGCATGGCCTTGGCGCTCAGCGCAGCGCGCTGCCCATGAGGGACAGCGCGTTCAGGCAGCGCACCGCCTCGTGCACCGTGGCGCAGTCGATCGTGAGGGTGTCGGTGGCTTCGCGCCGCACCGTGGGCCACAGGGCGAAGGCATCGGCCAGCGCGGGCGTCTGGCACTGCAGCCTGAGCGCGATGCGTCCTTCGCCGCCCGGCAGCTGCAGGGGTGCCGGCGCATCGCTGGCCAGGCGCTGCACCGCCTCCTTCGCGGCCGCCTCGATCAGCGTGCGCGAGGATGGCGGCGACATCGATCGCCCGCTGCGCGCCCCTTCCGACCACTTCACCACGGTGCAGGCCACCTGCGGCATCAGGGCCGCGGCTTCGGCGGCGGTGACGTCGCAGCCGCTGACCATCAGCACCGGCGCGCCGAACTGGCCGGCCAGCGCGGCATACAGGCCGATCTCGCCCACCTCCAGCCCGTTGAGCCACACACGGGCGAAGGCGAAGCTGTTGGTGGTGTGGGCCAGCACGCCGGGCGCCTTGGCGCGGGCATGCCAGCCGATCATCAGCACGCCGTCCACCTGCTGGTCGACACCGGCCATCATGCCCAGCTGCCGCGGCTTGCCCTGGATGAGCTGGGCCCGCGGGTCGATCTCGTCGGCCAGCAGGTTGCCGAAGTGGCCGTGCGAATCGTTGACCAGCACCGTGCCGGCGCCGCCGGCAAAGGCACCGCGCACCGCGGCATCGGCCTCCAGCGTCATCCAGCGGCGCGCGCGTTCGTAGTCGCCGTTGCCGGCCTGCGTCTGCTCGGGCCGCCAGACGCCGGCCACGCCTTCGATGTCCACGGCGACCAGGACGGTGGGCTGCTGCTTCATGCGGAATCCTTGTGGAACAGGTGAGGCGCCACGTCGCGCAGCGACGGCCGGTGGTGGCCTTCGCGGCCGGTGACGGCGGTGGCCGCGAACAGCGCATGCAGGATGGCCTGCTCGGTGGCCTCGGCCGCGGCCTGGAACAGGCCGTCCAGCGCCGCCTCGTGCAGCAGCGGCAGCGCCGGCATGGGTTCGGTGGGCCGCTGGGGCAGCCGCATCGCGGTGCTGAAGGCCAGCGCGATGTCGCCGCTGCCGTGGCCATAGTCGCTGCCGGTGCGGGCCAGCCCGGCCGCCGCACGACGTGCCACGCGGGTGAGCTGGCGAGCATCCAGCGGTGCATCGGTGGCCAGCAGCATGATGATGGAGCCGCGCTCGGCGGCGGGCGCCTGCGGCGGCCTGCCCGGCAGCTGCATCGGCACCGCGATGCGCTGCCCGGCCACCGTCAGCGCGCCCGGCCGCCCCTGGTTGGCCAGCACCAGCGCACCCAGCGTGTAGCCGCGGCCCTGCCAGCGCACGCAGCGCGAGGCGCTGCCGATGCCACCCTTCAGCCCGTGGCAGGACATGCCCCGCCCCGCGCCCACGCTGCCTTCGTCGAAGCTGCCGCCGCCCTGCCGCGCGGCGGCCAGCGCCTGCAGCACATGGGCCTCCTGCAGCGGCAGCGCCTGCGCATCGTTGAGCCAGCCGTCGTTGCATTCGAAGACCAGCGGATTCACCGTCGGCAGGCTGCGCGCCAGCTCGGGCGTGTGGGCGATGGCATCGCGCACCAGGGCAGTGAAGGCGGTGCCCACGGCCAGGGTGCTCACCAGCGCGATGGGCGACTCCAGCGTGCCCAACTCCTGCACCTGCACCAGGCCCGCGCTCTTGCCGAAGCCGTTGATCACCGCCACGCCGGCCGGCAGCTGCTGCAGGAACAGGTTGCCCGGCTGCGGCAGCAGCACGGTGGCGCCGGTCTGCACCGGGCCGTCGGCCAGCGTGCAATGGGCCACAGAGACCCCTGCCACGTCGGTGATGGCATCCCGCGGGCCGCTGGGCAGCGTGCCCACCTGCGGCGCGCCCAGCCGGCTGCGGGCCGCGGCGCCGCCGGCCTCAGGCGCGGTCGAGCTTGGGGTCGAGTGCATCGCGCAGGCCGTCGCCCAGCAGGTTGAAGGCCAGCACGGTGACGAAGATCGCCAGGCTGGGAAACAGCGCCACGTGCGGCGCGTTGAGCATGTCGGCCCGGGCCTCGTTCAGCATCGCGCCCCACTCCGGCGTGGGCGGCTGCGCGCCCAGGCCAAGGAAGCTCAGGCTGGCCGCGGTGATGATGGAGGTGCCGATGCGCATGGTGAGGTACACCACCACCGAGGCCACCGTGCCCGGCAGCAGGTGGCGCAGCATGATGACCGAGTCGGGCGCGCCGATGGAGCGCACCGCCTCGATGTAGGTCTGGTGCTTGAGCGACAGCACGTTGCCGCGCACCAGCCGCGCGAAGGCCGGCACGCTGAACACCGCCACCGCCAGGATCACGTTGATCATGCCGCTGCCCAGGATGGCCACGATGCCGATGGCCAGCAGGATGCCCGGGAAGGCGAACAGCACGTCGCTCATGCGCATGACGATGCGATCCCACCAGCCCTGGTAGTAGCCGGCCAGCAGGCCCAGCAGCGTGCCCACCACCGCGCCCACCGCCACCGAGATGAAGCCCGCGGCCAGCGAGACGCGCGCGCCCATCAGGATGCGGCTGAAGATGTCGCGGCCCAGCGGATCGACGCCGAACCAGTGGGTGGCCGAAGGCGGCGAATTGAGCGCGTCGTAGTCGAAGAAGTTCTCGGCGTCATACGGCGCCAGCCAGGGCGCCAGCGCGGCGACGAGCACCAGCAGCAGCACGAAGCCGCCGGCCACCAGCGCCACGCGCTGCTTCCTGAACTTGCGCCAGAACTCGGCGGCCGGCGTGCGCACCGGCGTGGCCGTGGCAACAGATGGGGTATTCACTGGTATCGGATGGTCGGGTTGATCACGGCATACAGCACGTCGACCACCAGGTTGATGAGGATGAATTCGAGCGAGAACAGCAGCACCAGCGCCTGCATCACGGGGTAGTCGCGCATCTCCACCGAGTCGATCAGCAGCCGGCCCATGCCGGGCCAGTTGAACACCACCTCCACCACGATGGAGCCGCCCAGCAGGAAGCCGAACTGCAGGCCCATCATCGTGACGACCGGGATCAGCGCATTGCGCAGGCCGTGCTTGAAGATCACCCGCGCCTCGTCCAGGCCCTTGGCCCGGGCGGTGCGCACGTAGTCTTCCTTCAGGATGTCGATGAACGAGCTGCGGGTGAAGCGCGCCATCACCGCGGCCACGCCGGCACCCAGCGTGAGCGAAGGCAGGATGTAGTGCTGCCAGGTGTCCGCGCCCACCGTGGGCAGCCAGCCCAGCTGCACCGAGAACAGCTGCATCAGCAGCATGCCGAGTGCGAACGGCGGGAACGAGATGCCCGAGATGGCCAGCGACATGCCGGCCCGGTCAGGCCAGCGGTTGCGCCACACCGCCGAGGCGATGCCCAGCACCAGCCCCAGCAGCACCGACCAGCCCATGGCGGCGACGGTGAGCCAGAAGGTGGGCGCGAAGCGCTCTGCGATCTCGGCCGATACCGGCCGCTGCGTGCGGATGGACTTGCCGAAGTCGCCCTGCAGCGCATGGCTGAAAAAGCGCACGAACTGGATGTGCAGCGGCTGGTCCAGGCCCAGGTCGCGGCGCACCAGTTCCACCGTCTCCGGGCCCGCGTCCACCCCCGCGGCCAGCCGCGCGGGGTCGCCGGGCAGCAGGTGCACGAAGCCGAACACGAACACCGCCACCAGCAGCAGCGTGGGCACCAGGCCCAGCAGCCGCTTCAGCAGATAGCTCAGCATGTCACTTCAGCTCGACGTCGTCGAAATTGAAGCTGCCGTCGGGGATGACGTAGAAGCCGGCCAGGTTGCGCGCACGCACCGACACCAGCCGCTCGGTCACCAGGAAGGCCCAGGGCGCGTCCTTCCAGATCTGCTTCTGTGCATCGGCATACAGCCTGGCCTTCTCCGCCTTGTCGGTGGTCACCAGCGACTTGGCAATGGCCTGGTCCACCACATCGTTCTTGTAGTACGCGGTGTTGAACAGCTTGGGCGGGAAGGATTCCGAGGCCAGCAGCGGGCGCATGGCCCAGTCGGCCTCGCCGGTGGAGGACGACCAGCCCACGTAGTACATGCGCACCGGGGCGGTGGCCGGGTCCTGCGCGCTTTCCACGCGCTCCACCCGCTGGCCGGCTTCCAGCGCCTGCACCTGCACCTTGATGCCCACCTGGGCCAGCTGCTGCTGCACGAACTGGATCACCTTCTGCGCGGTGGTGTGGTTGTAGGCCGACCACAGCGTGCTCTCGAAGCCGTTGGGATAGCCGGCCTGCTTCAGCAGCTCGCGCGCCTTGGCCGGGTCGTAGGGCCACGGGCCCAGCTTGGCCGCGTATTCCACGCCCTGCGGCAGCACGCCTTCGGCAGGAATGGCATAGCCGGAGAAGGCCACCTTGACCAGCGCTTCCTTGTTGATGGCGTAGTTGATGGCCTCACGCACCCGCGGGTCGCTGAACGGCTTGTGCTGCGTGTTCATCGACAGGTAGCGGTGGATGATGGACGGCGCGGCCGTCACTTCCAGGCTGGGCTTCTTCTGCAGCGTGGCCACCGCCTCGGGCGGCACCGGGAAGGCGAAGTGCGCCTCGTTGGTCTGCATCACCGCGGCGCGGGTGTTGTTGTCCACCACCGGGCGCCAGGTGATGGAGTCCACCTTCGGGTAGCCCTTGCGCCAGTAGTTGTCGAACTTCTCCACCTTCAGGTAGTCGGTGGCCTTCCATTCCACGAACTTGAAGGGGCCGGTGCCCACCGGGTTCTGCGCGATGCCCTTGTTGCCGTACTTGGCCAGCGCGGCCGGCGAGATGATGACGCCCGACGGATGCGCCAGCGAGTTGATGAAGGGCGAGAACGGCTCCTTCAGCGTGAAGCGCACCGTGGCCGCGTCCACCGCCTCGGTCTTGGCGATGTTCTTGTAGAGGTTGTAGCGCTTGAGCTTGTTCTCGGGGTTGGTCACCCGGTCGAACGTGGCCTTGACCGCCTCGGCATTGAAGGGCGTGCCGTCATGGAACTGGATGCCGGTCTTCAACTTGACGGTGAACACCAGGCCGTCCTTGCTGGCGGTGTAGCTGTCGGCCAGCACGGGCACCATCTTCATGTCCTTGTCGAAGCCGAACAGGCCCTGGTAGAAGGACTTGGCCACGGCCTGCGACAGGGTGTCGTTGGCGTCGTACGGGTCGGTGGTGGTGAAGGTGGACGGCACGGCCACCACCACGTCCTTGGCGGCGTGGGCGGCCACGGCGGTGCCGGCGATGGCCAGCGCGGCGGCCAGGCGGGTGAGCTGTTGTCTATACATCTGGTACTCCTTACTACGACTGCTACTGCTACTTCGGAAACGGGTCCGGGCCGAAGCCGGCCTTGCTTTCAATACGCGCCGCCTACCGGATGGCGGGCAACGAAATGCCCCGGCGCCACCTGCGCCAGCGGCGCGACGGTGGGCGGGTCGCCCAGTGCACGCACCGGGCTGGCGATCTCGTCGGACAGCAGCTCGCGCTGCTTGCGGCGGGTGGGGTCGGCCACCGGCACCGCCGACATCAGCCGGCGGGTGTAGGGATGCTGCGGGTTCTCGAACACCGCGCGGCGCGGGCCGATCTCCACGATCTGGCCCAGGTACATCACCGCCACCCGGTGGCTGATGCGCTCCACCACCGCCATGTCGTGCGAGATGAAGAGGTAGGCCATGCCAAACTCCTGCTGCAGGTCGAGCAGCAGGTTGATGATCTGCGCGCGGATGGACACGTCCAACGCCGACACCGCCTCGTCGGCGATCACCACCTTGGGGTTGAGCGCCAGCGCGCGGGCGATGGCGATGCGCTGCCGCTGCCCGCCCGAGAACTCGTGCGGATAGCGGTGCGCGGCCTCGGCTGGCAGGCCCACCTTCTCCAGCAGCCAGCGCACCCGCTCCTGCGCCTTGTCGGCCGGCATCAGCTTGTGGATGAGCAGCGGCTCCATCACCGAATAGCCCACCGTCAGCCGCGGGTCGAGCGAGGCATATGGGTCCTGGAACACGAACTGGATGTCCCGCCGCAGCGCCTGCAGCGCCGCGCCTTCCAGCGGCGCGATGTCGCGGCCGGCCACTTCCACGTGGCCGCCCTGGTGCGCGATCAGGCGCGCCAGCGAGCGGCCGGTGGTGCTCTTGCCGCAGCCCGATTCGCCCACCAGGGCCAGCGTCTCGCCGGCCTGCAGCTCGAAGCTGATCTGCTCCACCGCATGCACCTGGCGCTTGACGCGGCCGAACACGCCGCTGCGCAGCGGGAAGCGGGTGACGAGCTTGTCGACCTTGAGCACCGGAGGCAGGTCGCGGCGCACGCTGTCGGGCATCAGGATCTGCTCGCCGGCCGCATCGACCAATGCCTCGCCCGGCAGCGCGAAGCGGGCCGGCAGGTCCTGGCCCTGCATCGCGCCCAGCTGCGGCACCGCAGCCAGCAAGGCCTGGGTGTAGGGCTGCCGCGGCTGCGCGAACAGCGAGCGGCAATCGCCCTCCTCGATCTTGTCGCCGCGCTTCATCACCAGCACGCGGTCGGCGATCTCGGCCACCACGCCCATGTCGTGGGTGATGAAGATCACGCCCATCGCCAGCTCCTGCTGCAGCTGGCGGATCAGCGCCAGGATCTGCGCCTGGATGGTGACGTCGAGCGCGGTGGTGGGCTCGTCGGCGATCAGCAGCGTGGGCCGGCAGGCCAGCGCCATCGCGATCATCACCCGCTGCCGCATGCCGCCCGACAGCTGGTGGGGGTGCCGGCCCAGCACCTCGCGCGATTCCGGAATGCGCACCAGGTCGAACAGGCGCAGCGCTTCGGCCATCGCCTCGGCCTGGCTGCGGCCCTGGTGCAGCACGATGCTCTCGGCCACCTGCTGGCCGACGGTGAACACCGGGTTCAGCGAGGTCATCGGCTCCTGGAACACCATGGCCACGTCGGCACCGCGCAGCGAGCGCATCTGTGCCGGGCTCGCCTGGGCGAGGTCGATGCGCTCGCCATCGCGGCGGGTGAGCCACATGCGGCCGCTGTCGATGCGGCCACCGCCATGCTCCACCAGCCGCATCAACGCGAGTGACGAAACCGACTTGCCCGAGCCCGACTCCCCCACGATGGCCAGCGTCTCGCCGGCGTCCACGTGGAAGCCCAGGGACCGCACCGCCTGGAAGCGGCCCTGCTCGGTCTTGAAGCTGACGCTGAGGTCTTCCACCTCCAGCACGCGGCGCAGCGCCGCCGGCACGGCGGGCTTGTTGTTCATGCGCCCTCCTCGTCGGCATAGATGGCCACCCGCACTGGCTGGCCCACGCGGGCCCAGCCGCGGTACATGCCTTCGGTGTTGAAGGGCAGCGTGACATGGCCCTGCGCATCCACCGCGATCAGCCCGCCGCGGCCGCCCAGCGGCGGCAGGGTGTCCATCACCACGCGGCGCGCGGCCTCTTCCAGCGGCAGGCCGGCGTAGGCCATCAATGCGGAGATGTCGTGCGCGGCCAGCGCGCGCATGAAGGCCTCGCCTGCGCCGGTGCAGGACACGGCGACGGTGCGGTCGTTGGCATAACAGCCGGCGCCGATCAGCGGTGAATCGCCGATGCGACCGGGCCGCTTGTTGGTCATGCCGCCGGTGGAGGTGGCGGCGGCCAGGTGGCCCTGGGCATCGAGCGCCACCGCGCCGACGGTGCCGAACTTGGCGCGCTCGTCCAAGGGGGCGGCCTGCGCCGCCTGCGCCGCGGCGCCGTCGTGGTCCAGCGCCATCGTGTCGCCGGCCTGGGCGGCCTGCATCGTGCGCAGCTGCTGCAGCCGCGCCGGCGTGCCGAACCAGTCGGGCGACACCGTCTCGCAGCCCTGCCGCACCGCGAAGCGCTCGGCGCCCTCGCCGATCAGCATCACCGCGCCGCCTTCTTCCAGCAGCGCCCGCGCGGCCAGCACCGGATTGCGCAGCGTGCGCACGCCGGCCACCGCGCCGGCGGCCAGGTCGCTGCCGCGCATCACGCAGGCATCGAGCTCATGCCGTGCCTCGGCGGTGTACACCGCGCCGCGCCCGGCATTGAACAGCGGGCATTCCTCCAGCTGGCGCACCGCTTCGGTGACCACGTCGAGCGCATCCGCGCCCTCGGCCAGCATGGCCTGGCCGGCACGCAGGATGGTGCCCAGCGCATCGCGGTAGGCGGCCTGCTGCTCGGCGGAAATGGTGGCGCGCGACAGGGTGCCGGCGCCGCCATGGAGCGCGATGACCGGCACGGGACGGGAACTCGAAGAACTCATGGCGATTCCTTGCGGGCCGAGGGCCTGCGGCCCGGCCCGATCTGCAGCCAGGGCAGCACGCCACTGGCCATCTCCTCGGCGCGCTGCACCGCGCCGGTCGTGTTGTGCACCAGGGCCGCCACCAGGGCTTCCAGCAGCGCCAGCACCGTGGCATTGCTGGTGGAGGCGATCTGGCGGTTGACGCGGGCATACAGCACCACGTCGGCCAGCGGCACCAGCGGCGAAGTGGGCTCGTCGGTCAGCGCCAGCACCTTGACGCCGCGCTCGCGCGCCAGCCGGGTGAGCAGGATGGTGTCTTCCACGTACCGCGGGAAGGCCAGTGCGATAAGCACGTCGGCCGGCCCGCGCTTGACCAGCTGCCGCGCCGCATGGGAAGGCCCGCCGGCCTGCGCCAGGCTGCTGACGCGGGAGCAGTACGGCTCCAGCTCATGCTGCAGCAGCCCGGCCAGGTAGGCGCTGCTGCCCCAGCCCAGCGTGAGCACCTGCTCGGCCTCGGCGATCAGCCGCACCGCGGCTTCGCAAGGCTGCTGCTGCAGCGCCTGCAGCGTGTGCTCCAGGTTGCCCAGGGTCTCGCCCAGCGAGGCGGCCATCGCCTGCGGGATGCTGGCGCCGTGGCGCAGGTTGCTGCGCAGGCTTTCCACTGGCGCCAGGATGGCCTCGAAGCCGCGGGCCAGTTCGGCACGGAACTGCGGATAGCCCGCGAAATGCAGCGCCCGTGCAAAGCGGTTGGCCGTGGCCACCGAGACCGACACCTCACCGGCGAACTCGTCGATGTTGAGCGTGGCGGCACGGAACGGATGCGCCAGCACCGCCTGCCCCATGCGCTGCAATGCCGCCGGCATGCCGGGCATGGCGGCAGCCACTT
Source organism: Aquincola tertiaricarbonis (assembly GCF_000969605.1). Taxonomy (GTDB): domain Bacteria; phylum Pseudomonadota; class Gammaproteobacteria; order Burkholderiales; family Burkholderiaceae_C; genus Aquincola; species Aquincola tertiaricarbonis. The sequence continues at coordinate 22,460 of NZ_JZUE01000024.1, forward strand.
GCTGCAGCACCGGCAGGGCAGCGAAGCGGCCCGACCAGTCGGCGGGATGAACAGGGGTCGGCATGAAAACAGGATTACAGAAAGCAATAGCTTCTGGAAAGCAACTTACAGGCCGACTGTACCGCCCCAGCCCGGTGCGCGCCCCGGCGTTATCCCCCAAAGGTGTGTCTATAATCGCCGGCTGTAGTGGGGGCGTAGCTCAGCTGGGAGAGCGTCGCGTTCGCAATGCGAAGGTCAGGAGTTCGATCCTCCTCGTCTCCACCAACCCGATGTCCCGCAGCGTCCCACGGATGCCCGGCGGAAGAAACGAAGCCCCTGGCCGCAGCGCCCGGGGCTTTTTTCTTGGTGGCCGATCGAGCCGGCACATCCGGCCCCGCGAGCCGGGAAACACCTCCACCCCCGATGACCGGCGGTGGGTGCAGGAAGATGGCGTCCGACAGGCTCATGCGCACGACCCACCATCATCACGTCTACGTCGTCGAGCTGGCCGACCAGGTCTGGAACGAAGCGCGTTTCCGGCGCTGCAACCCGGACTACCGGCTGGGCAAGCCGCTGGTCTACGTCGGCATGACCGGCCTCGATCCCGACCTGCGCTTCGACCGCCACAAGGCGGGCATCCAGGCCAACCGCTACGTGTTGCGCTACGGCTTGCGCCTGCTGCCGCATCTGTACGAGGTATACAACCCGATGCCGTATGCAGCCGCCTGCGAGATGGAAGTCGAACTCGGCATCGCCTTGCGGGAGGCGGGCTACGGGGTGTGGCAAGGCTGAACGGGCACGGGCCGGCATCGGCACCCGTGGCTGGCGCGCCCGACGGTGCCCGATCAGCGTGGCTGCATGCGCTCTCCACCGGCAGCGGCTGCCTGTGAGCGCTCCAACCGTTCGTACCAGTCCGCGTAAGGCGTGTTGCGGGCCAGCTTGCGGTTGTAGTCCGGTGCGCCATCGGTCCACCAGACCGGCCCGCGCTCGCCCAGCGCGGTCTTGACGGCATCGACCCGCCGGCGCGCGTCCGCCCGCTCCTGCGCCGGTCGGGTGCCCCTCAGCGCCCGCCGCGCCGACATCAGTTGCTGCACCAGTTCCTGCCGCACCGTGGCTGGCAGCGCGGGATTGGCGGCGCGCCAGAGGCGGCCGCGCACCACCAGATAGCGCCCGTCTGGTGTCATGGGGGCATCAGGGCGCATGAGACTGGGCGCCTTGCGGGTTGTCGCGCAGCACGCCGGGTTCCCGTCACCGGGCCGGCCGTCGGGTGATGCGCAGCGTGCGCGGACGGCCCATGCCGGGCGCCTCAGGACGCCGATGCGTCGTTGGCGCCCGTCGTCGCGGTGCGTGGGTCCCGGCGACGTCCATCGTAGAAGCGGAAGCCGGGGTCGTCGGTGGTGGCCTGCCCCGCCTGGTGGAGGGCCAGCGCGCGGTCCATGTCGGCTTCGCCCGCCTGCCACCGTTCGCCGATCGACCGCGCGGAGAACTCCATCGCCTTGGCGCCGAGTTCGTGCACCGGCGCCCGGTAGGCGATGAGCACCAGCTCCAGCTCGTGTACCTGCACATCGTCCAGCCACGGCGCCAGGCTGTTCAGGTCGATGGCTTGCGCGGCCAGCCGTGACTTCACCTCCGCCAGGCTGCGCTGCAGGCGACGCGCCTTGCGGACCGCCGCGATGGTCCGCAGGGACTGGGCGCTGAACAGGATGTCCTGCGCCCGTTCCAGCGCGGTGTCCATCGAGGTGGGTGCCTGACCCACGGAGTCGAACAGGTCCACGGCGAAACAGGTCAGGTCGCCCGTGGGTGCCTCCAGCAACGGATCGAGCGGCAGGTTGGCCTGCATGCCAGGGTCGCCGAGCAGCCGTCCATCGATCCGCGCCGGCGGAAAGCCGGGGATGAAGGCGGTGCTGGCCAGCACGTGGCGCGGCTCGATCACCTGCTTGCGGCTGTCGAAATAGACCGGCGAGCCATCGAGCAGGTCGACGCAGGTGAGCACCACCGCAGGCCCTTGCTGGTTCAGGTAGTCGAAGTCCACCAGGCGCTCCAGCGTGCCCACCAGCGGCAGCGGGTCGAACAGCCCGACGTCGGGCGGCGTGCCGGGCAGCAACGACAGGAAGCCGCTCGGCCGCGGCCTGAACAGGCCGGGTCGCCCGACCATCAACGCCTGCGTCGCCTGCAGCTTGTTGTAGAGATCGCGCATCCAGCCGTTGGGCACGCCGCCCCCGTAGATGCTCGGCGCAGCCGCCTGCCGCCAGAACTCCTCGAGCCGCGCCACCCGACGCTCGGGCGGATTGCCGGCAATGAGGGTGGCCGTGACGGCACCGATGGACGCGCCGCTGATTACCTGCGGCTCCATGCCGGCGCGGTGCAGCGCGGCATACGCGCCGGCCGCATAGGCGCCCAGCGCATTGCCGCCGGACAGCGCCAAGCCGATTTGAGGTTTCATCCAAGCTCCTGTGTGCGCAGCAGCTTGGCAAACGGGTTGCCCAGCCCGCAGGCTGCCCCGTCCGTCGACCCAGGCCATCAGCTTCACCGCCATCGGGAAGGTGAGGAAGGCCAGCAGTTGCCCGACTTGGCATCCAGCGCGATCACCTGCTCCCCGGCGTGGCCACGTCCATGTAGCCGCCATTGACGATGGGGGGCGCCTGGTGGCCTTCGGTCTGGCCCGTGGTGTACGACCACGCCAGCTGCAGCTTGCCGACGTTGCGGCGGTCGGTGCGCTCCAGCGGGCTGTAGCCCCAGCCGGCGTAGTTGCCGCGGTACTGCAGCCAGTTGGCGGGCTCGGGCGACTGCACCCGGGCATCGGTCACGGTGGGATAGGGGCGGGACCAGCACGCGGCGATGCTCGCCGCCAACTTCATAATCGCGCGGCTGCGCACGCAGCGCCGCCCTGGCGCGGCCGAAGGCAGCGCGGAAGCGGCCGCACCGGCCTGACGGGCAACCGGGTGCGGCGATGCACGCGCCCACCGGCCACATCGCGAAGCGCACCCGCGCCTGCGGCCGTGCGTGCACCTTCGACGACCCAAAGGAAGCAGCGTGGCGAACCAGACCGACATCCAGCCCGACAGGCCGAGGCCGCCGCGGCGCGCCTGGTGGCATCGCCTGCTGCGCGCATTGGTCGGCTCGGTGCTGCTGCTGCTCATGGGGCCGCTGGGGGTGCTGGCCTTCGGCGACGTGGATCTCGAGCGCCCCTGGTACGAAGGCAGCCAGGACCGGGTCGGGCTGGCCCCCGATGCGGCCACGGTGCAGGAGGCCGTGGTGCAGGTCTACGGAGCGCGCACGGTGCGCTGGCGCGGCGCCTTCGCCATCCACCCGTGGATCGCCGTCAAGCGCAGCGGGGCGACCGAATGGACGACCTACCAGATGGTCGGCTGGCGCAGCTGGCGAGGCGGCGATGGTGTCGTCGAATCGAGCACCGATGCGCCAGACCGACGCTGGTACGGCGCCGAGCCCATGCTGCTTGCGCAGCGTCGCGGACCCGGCGTGGACGCGCTCATCGATCGCATCGAGGAAGCGGTGCGCGGCTATCCCTGGTCGCGCAGCTACCGGATCTGGCCCGGGCCGAACAGCAACACCTTCGTCGCCTGGGTGGCCCGCCAGGCGCCGGAGCTGGGTCTCGACCTGCCCGCCACGGCGATCGGCAAGGACTACATCGGGCCCACGACGCTGCTGGCCCCGGCACCCAGCGGCACTGGCTGGCAGGTGTCGGTCTTCGGGCTGCTGGGCGCGACGGTGGCCCGCACCGAGGGGCTGGAGCTCAGCCTGCTCGGCCTGAACGTCGGCATCGACGTGGATGACCGGCGCCTGCGGCTGCCCGGCGTGGGCTTCTGGCCGGGGCCTGCCGACACGACGAGCGCGACGCCGCCGCCGGGGATCGAGCCCTCGCCGCCCTGAGCGCCGGGATCATTTCGCGGACCGGATGAACGACGCGATGCCTTCGCCCGCCGCCACCGGATGCTGGTGCTGCGGGCCGTGGCCGGAGGACGGGAATGTCAGCAGCCGGACCGTGGGCAGCACCTGGTTCAGGGCGTACCAGTTCTCGACGGGGAAGATGATGTCGTGGTCGCCGCCCACGTGCAGGATGGGGACCGTGGTGGTCTTCATCACCTGCAGAACCGCGTCCGAAGGGAACAGCGGGCTCTTCGGCGAGGTGCCCAGGTACTCCCTGGCCCAGCCGTGCGGGACGGGCATGCTGCGGCCCGCGGTGCGCGACGCCATGCGATCGACGGACCGCCGCGCCGCCTCGCGGCTGGCCGCCGACTTCGGCTCGAAGAACAGGATGGTCTGGTCCTCGAGCGTGTAGTCGGGGATGTTGGCAGTGTCGAAGAAGAGCTGCTCGGCGGGCTTGACGTTCGGGCCAGGTGGCACCGAACCGATCACCACCACGTGCGAGACCTGCTGCGGAAACAGCGCCAGGAAGACCTGCGCCGCGATGCCGCCCAGCGACCAGCCGGCGATCACCGACCTGCCCAGCTTCAGCGCCTTCATCAGGTCGCTCGCGTCCTTGGCCAGTGCCGCCGGATCGTGATTGGGCACACCGGTCCACAGCCCGCTGGATGCGATGCTCATGTCAGAGGACTCCTGGCGGGTGGTGGTGGGGCGGTGCTGGATCGGATGGCCGGTGCTGCGCGTCATGGCTCGAGCACCGCCGGGGCGGCCAGGGCCTGCACCAGGTTCGCGGTGGCGACGATCGCGTGCGCATAGGTGGGGCCGTTGATCTTGTGGGCGGCGTCCATCGCCTCCCGGGTGAACGCGGCCGTCGCATCGACCACCAGGGTGACGTGGTAGCCGAGTTCCGCCGCGAACTTGCCGGTGGATTCGACGCAGGTGTTGGCCAGCAGCCCGACGAGGATGACCTTCTCGACGCCGTGCCGGCGCAGCAGCAGGTCCAGGTCGGTGTGCGCGAAGCCGCTGGAATGCCAGTGCTCCTTGGCCACCACGTCGCCCTCCTGCGGCACGAAGTCGGGATGCCACTCGCCACCCCAGCTGCCTTCGGCGAACACCTGCATCCGGTCGCCGCCCAGGAGGTAGGGCGAGGCGTTCTTCCACAGGCTGAAGTCCGACGGCCGCGCCCGGTGGTGCGGCGTGAAGAACACCCGGATGCCAGCGGCACGGGCGGCTGCGACGACGCGGCGGAGGTTGTCCAGCGTGCCGGTCGCGTCGAACACCTGCTTCGCAAGACCGTGCAGCTTGCCGCCCTCGCTCAGGAAGTCGTTGTACGGGTCGATCAGCAGCAGTGCCGTATCGGTCCTCGAGTAAGAGACGTCCATGTTCCTCTCCGGTGGTCGGCGGGTCTGCCGGGCCGACCGGGCACATGCCAGGTCGGCGCCGCCAGCATCGCCGCCACCGGCACTTGCCGCATCCGCCTGCGGAGCGTCAGCGGGTTGCCACCGGAGCAAGGACGGCGCCTTGCGCTTTGGAAGTAGGCCGGTGCACGATCGGAGAGGACGGCATGGCGACATGGCCCGCAGCCAGCAGGCCGCGGCGGCCACGGCGCGCGGCAGCTTCAGCCGCGGCTCATACTCCGGCCGTCGCCCCGAACGGCGCAAGGTCGTCGGGCCGGAAGCCCGACCGCCTCACCGCAGGCACGGCCCGCACGCAGGTGCCTGACCTGCCACAGCCCGGAGCACGAACTGCCATGAATCCACACTTCCGACCGGTCGCCCTCGAACATGCCAGCCGGCTGGTCAACCACGGGCCCACGGTGCTGGTGACCAGCGCCCACGGCGCCCAGCGCAACGTGATGGCGGCGGCCTGGTCGATGCCGGTGGAGTTCACGCCGCCGCGCATCGCGGTCGTGATCGACAAGCAGACCTTCACCCGCGAACTCGTCGCGGCGAGCGGCGCATTCGCGCTGTGCCTGCCCGGCACCGCGCTGGTGGATGTGACCTATGCCGTCGGCAGCACGAGCGGCCGCGATGGCGACAAATTCGAGCGCCTGGGCATCGTCGCGCGGCCGGGTCCGAAGCTCGGCATGCCGCTGATCGAGACGGGCTGCGCGGCTTGGCTGGAATGCCGGCTGATCCCCGAGCCGCACACCGAAGCGGCCTACGACACCTGCTTCGCGGAGGTGGTGGCGGCCGCCGCCGATGAACGTGTCTTCTCGAACGGCCGTTGGCGGTTCAGCGACGACAACCTCGAGCTGCAGACGATCCACCACCTGGGCGCCGGCCACTTCGTGCGGGCCGGTGGCGTGCTGCAGGCCAAAGCCCTGCCTGCGGGCTAGCGATCGGCAGCCGCCGCGGGGCGGTGGCCGCTGATGGCGTGCAGCAGGCCGCGCCAGCGCGACCGCAGCGGACGGGGCGCAGCGGCATCCGGCCCCGGCTGCGCCAGCGCGCCGTCGGGATGGGTGGGGTCTTCCACGTCGTGCAGCACGCTGCGCAGGAAGCCGGTGTCCATCAACGCGCCTACCGATGCCGGGCAGAAGCGCAATGCGTTGGAGTTGAACTGCATGACGATCCTTTCCGCACGGGAGGCTGGGTGAAGGCCCAGGCTTTCAGTATAAACTGTTTATACCGTATACACAGTTGTAGAAAGCACCATGACCAAAGTGACCCGCCAGCGCAAAGCCACCGTCGCCACCCAGGTGGCCGCCCTGCCCGCCACGTCGACGGACACCGCCACCCTGGCTGCGAAGGTCGAAGCGCCGGCGCAGGCCAACGGCGTGGTGGTGGCCCGCTCAGCGGCCAAGCCGGCCATCAAGCTGCAGGCGCCGCCCGCCGAGGCCGCCAAGCCGGGCAAGGCAGGCAAGCAGCACGGCAAGAAGGCTGACGCCAGGTCCGCCGCCAAGCCGGCGCAGGAGGCGCCCAAGCCCAAGGCCAAGCTGGTGCGCGACAGCTTCACCATGCCCAAGGACGAGTACGAACTGCTGGCCGTGCTGAAGCAACGCGGCACCCAGCTGCAGCGGCATGTGAAGAAGAGCGAGCTGCTGCGCGCCGGCATCGCCGCGCTGCACAGCATGTCGGACAAGAACTTCCTGCTGGCGCTGGACCGCGCGCCCAGCCTGAAGACCGGCCGGCCGAAGGCGGACGCGGCGACGGACGACGGCACCGCGGGCTGAGCACGCTCAGTTCGGCGATGCCGCTGCATCCAGCGGCATCGCCAGCACCTGCAGCACCGACGGCAGCGCCAGCTCGTACAACTCGTCGGGCGTGCGGCGCGGGCCCGCGGCAGCGGCAGGCAGCAGTGCCTGCGCCTGCTCGCCGAGCAGGCTGCGCAGCACGGGCAGCGGCAGCAGCCGCTCGGGCGCCGTAGCGCCGCCCGGCAGCGCCAAGCCCAGCAACCGGCCGCCCAGGTCCAGCACCAGCGCCCCCGGCAACTCCGCCGGCACGCCCACACCCAGCGCCTGCGCGGCATCGCCCATCGGCCGGCCGAGGAAGCCCATGTGCAGCGCCGGCCAGACAGGCGGCGTGGCGTGGCCGGCCTGGGCAGCCGGCTGCGGCAGGCGCAGGTGTCCCACCACCACCGCCGGGCTGCCGGCAAAGCCTGGCTGCGCCGCGGCGGCCAAGGGCGCGGCGCCTTCCAGCGGCGCCTCCAGCACCGCCAGCGCCAGGCCGTTGGCGGGCCCCGGCTGTTGCTGCAGCGTGGCGGCGCGCGTGCGGCCCAGGCCGTCCCGCACCCAGAGCCGGGCGGCCGGCGGCGTTCCTTCGGCCGGCAGCATCAGCAGCGCATGGCTGCCGCCCGGCAGCAGCAGGCCGCTGGCCACCGCGCGGGCACCAGGCGGCACCACCGCGCCGGTGGCGACCGGCCCGATGTCGCCCGGCGGCACCACCGGCTGCAGCGCGCCAGGCTGCAGGCCGGCCAGCGCCTGGCGGGCGCCCAGCAGCAACGCATCGTCGGGCAGGCGCTGCAGGCCGAGGCTGAGCTGGGCATCGGCAAAGGCGGGCTGGCCGCCCAGCGCCGCCAGCCAGGCATACAGCGCCCGTGCCTGCGGCACGTCGGCATGGGCGCCGGCGGCATGGGCCGCGAAGGCCAGGGCCTGCCGGTAGGCGCCGCGCTGCATCATCTGCTGCACCATCAGCAGCTCGGTGTCGGCCGAGTGGCGCATCGCGGCGGCCTGGTCCAGCGGTGCCTGCGCCGCGGCCGGCTCACCGGCCTGCAAGGCCTGTCGTGCCCGGGCGAGCAGCTGCTGCCGGCCGGCCTCCTGCTCGGGCGACAGCGGGCCGCGCGGGCCGAGCACCGGCTGGGCGAAGCGCGGCAGCTCCAGCGGTGGGATGGCCGAAGCCGGTGGCGCGGGCTGCGCCAGCGCCGCGGCTGCCGCCAGGCCCAGCAGCGCCGCTCCGGCCCGTGCGTGGCAAGCGCGCGGCAAGCCGCTCAAGGCAGGCGAACGATGCGCGGCTTGCGCAGCGCCGGGACCGTGGGGTCGTAGGCGGCGGCCGGCTGCTTGTAGCCGGCCAGGTAGGCGACCAGCGCGTCGATGTCCTGCGCACCGCCCTGCACTGCGGCGCCGTCGGTCAGCACGCTGAAGCCGTCGCCGCCGGTGGCCATGAAGTTGTTGACCGTGACGCGGTAGGTGCGAGTGGGGTTCTGCACCACCCCGCCGACGACGATCTGTTCGGTGGGGCCGGTGGCCACCGGGGGCACCGACTGCAGGTCGGTGGGCGTGAAGGCCACGTCGGTCACCTTGGCACAGGTGGGGCCGCTGGCGCTCCAGCGGTACTGCAGGCCGTTGGACACCTGCAGGATGCGGGTCACCGTCTGGCCGTTGCAGCCGGCGAACTGCTGCTCCAGCAGGTTCTTCAGCTGCAGCGCGGTCAGCGTCATCGTCACCAGGCTGTTGCCGAAGGGCTGCACGGTGAAGGCGTCGCCATAGGTCAGGTCGTACGGGTAGGTGCCCGCGGCATTGACGAAGCCGGGGTTGCGCACGCCGCCGCCGTTCATGAAGGCCATGACCGCGCCACCCAGCGCCGCGGGCTGCGTGGCCTGCAGCTGCGCATCGGCGATGAGGTCGCCGGCCTGCATCTCGCCGGCGGCATCGGCCGAATTGCTCAGCGGCGCGGTGATGCGCCCCACCACCTGGCTGGCCAGCGGCGACACCGCGTTCTTGTACGCCGCCACCACGTTCTTCACCTCGGGGTTGGCGTTGATGGCCGCGGTGATGTCGGCATCGGTGCGGTCGATCAGGCGGTTGACCGGGCTCACTTCCAGCACGTCGCGGGTGGTGGCATCGATCTTCAGGTCCACCTCCGTCAGCACGCGGCCGAAGGCGCTGGCGCTGGTCACCGGGACCTTGCGGCCGGCCTTGTTGGGCAGGCCGGTGCTGCGGGCCACGCTGCCGTTGTCCAGCGTGTTGCGCGAGCAGTTGTAGGCCGCATGGGTGTGGCCGCTGATCACCAGGTCCACCGCGTTGTCCAGCTTGCTGACGATGTTGGCGATCTCGCTGCCGGCCAGGTCGCCCACGCAGCCGTTGATGTCGCTGTTGCCGGCGCCCTGGAAGCCGCCCTGGTGCACCAGTACCACGATGGACTCGATGCCCTGGGCACGCAGCCGCGGCACCAGCTCGTTGACCGTCTGCGCCTCGTCGCGGAAGCTCAGGCCCGCCACGCCGGTGGGCGTGACGATGCTGGGCGTGCCCTTGAGCGTCATGCCGATGAAGGCCACCTTCACCTTGCCGAAGCTCTTGATGCCGTAGGCCGGCAGCAGCGTCTTGCCGGTGGCCGTCTCCACCACGTTGGCCGACAGCCAGCGGAACTTCGCGCCGTCGAAGCTGCCCGGCGCGGCCGAGCCGAAGCCGCGGCAGCTGTTGGCGTCCGGCGCGCCGGCGGTGATCTTGCAGCCGCCGTTCTGCAGCCGGTGCAGCTCGTCCTTGCCCTTGTCGAACTCGTGGTTGCCCACCGCCGAGAACTCCACGCCGATCTTGTTCAGCGTCTCCACCGCCGGCTCGTCGAAGAACAGCGACGAGATCAACGGCGTGGCGCCGATGAAGTCACCCGCGCCCACCACCACGGTGTTGGGATTGCTGGCGCGCATGCGGGCCACGTAGGCGGCCAGGTAGTCGGCGCCGCCCACCGGCGGTCGCTGGGCGGAGGGCACGGAGGTGTTGGCGCCGAAGGTACCGGGCGATTCCAGGTTGCCGTGGTAGTCGTTGAAGCCCACGATCTTGATGCTCACCGGCGCGGGCGCGGTGGTGACGGCGCAGGCCGACAGCACGGTGCCGGCCATCGCCGTGGCGGCGAGGATGCGCAGCGTGTTCATTGCGCACCCCCTTGCAGGCGGCGGCGCAGGCCGAAGCCCACCAGCGGCAGGCCGGCCAGCAGCATCAGCAGGCTGCCGGGCTCGGGCACCGGGCTCACCTGCAGGCGCAGGCCGCCGACGGTCGCGTTCAGCGGCACGCCCTCGAAGGTGGCCGACTGCAGCAGCTGGCCGCCCAGCGTGTACGAACCCGCCTGCAGCGTGAAGACGCCGCGGCTGTAGCCACCATCGGCCAGCGCGGCGTCGAAGTCGACGCCGATGGCCGTGCCGGCCGCACTGGCCACGGCGCTGGTGCTGCCCAGCGGCAGGCCGCCGAGCGTGAGGCTGAACACGTCGCCGGCGAAGCCGCCGTCCACCACCGTCAAGGTGCCGGTGAAGCCGGTGGGCACGCTGAACTCGAAGGTCTGGGCCAGGCCGGTGTCGGTGTCGATCCAGCCGAGGCCGCCGCCCTGCGCGGTCATCTCGTCGATGTAGAACTCGGCCCACTGGCCATCGGCCTGCAACTCGACGGCATGCGCCTGGGGGGACGCAAGGGGCAGGCAGGCCGCCAGCGACAAGGCGCAGGCGGCCGCAATGCGGCGCTGGTGGTTCAAGTCGATCCTCCTGGATGGGCGTGGAATCCGCCCGTTGCCGCACGATGACGCAGGCGTTTGACGCGGGTATGACAGGCCAGCCTGGGCCGTCGCGGCCGCGGGCTGTCATGCGCCTGCCATGCGGGCGGGCTACCGTTCGGTTCGCAGCGCCCCCACCAGCCCACACGCCCGATGACAGCCATGAACTACGCCGTGACGGTGACGTCGGTGCCCTTCGTCGGCTTCCTGTCCTTCTGCCGCGACCTGCCGGAAGTGCAGGCCTTCGCCAGCGATGCCCCGCAAGCCCTGCGCCTGGCAGCCGACCAGATCGCGCGGGTGCTGCACGAGCACCGGCACCAGGGCCGGGCCCTGCCCCGTCCCAGTCCGCTGCAGCCCGGTGAATGCTGGCTGGCGCCCTCGCCCGACTGAACCCCTGCTGTCCTGAAGTTGCCCCGATGGCCCCTACCCGCCGCGTTCGCAAGAAAGCTGCCGACCCCGCCGATCCCGCCGAATTCGAACGCGTGTTGCGCGCCCATGTGCGCAGCCGCGCCGCGCAGTGGCTGGCCGACCCGCGCCTGACCAGCGTCGGCCTCACCCGGCCCACCACCGCCGCCGGACGAAGGGGCCCCTGGACCGTGCAGTTCACCGTGGACTCGGCTGCGGTGCCCGAAGGCGCGCTGGCCGCGGCGCGGCCGGTGGACGTGCCGCCGGTCATCCGCATCGGCGATGTGGACGTGCCCACCGAGGTGGTGCCGCGCAGCTTCAAGCCGGCCTACCTGCCGGTGGCCCTGCCGGCCAAGGACCCGCGCAAGGTGCGCGCCGAGGTGGTGTCGCCTGGCCTCAGCGTGGGCAACCTGCACACCAGCGCCGGCACCATCGGCGCCTTCGTGCGCGACCGGCGCAGCGGCGAGCTGCTGCTGCTGTCGAACTGGCATGTGGTGCACGGCCCGCAGGCCGCGCTGGGCGTGACGGTGGTGCAGCCCGGACGGCATGACGACAACCGCGTGGAGGCCAACGGCATCGGCGTGCTGCTGCGCAGCCACCTGGGGCCGGCGGGTGATTGCGCGGTGGCCCGCATCAGCGGCCGCGGCGTGTCCAGCCAGGCCTGGGAACTGGGCGTGTCGGTCACCGCCATCGGCGACCCGGAGCTGGGCGATGCGGTGGTCAAGAGCGGCCGCACCACCGGCGTCACCCGCGGCCGCGTCACCCGCATCGAGGTGAACACCCGGCTGGACTACGGCGGCGGCGTGGTGGCCATCGTGGGCGGCTTCGAGGTGGGCCTGGACCCGCAGGCCCTGCCGCCGGATGGCGAGATCTCGCGCGGCGGCGATTCGGGCGCCGCCTGGATGGCCGTGGACCGCCGCGGCAAGCCCGCGCCGGTGATGCTGGGCCTGCATTTCGCCGGGGACGCGGAGCGCAGCGAGGGCGAGTTCGCGCTGGCCTGCTATGCCCAGTCGGTGATGACCGCACTGGACGTGGAGCCGGCCGGCGAGCTGGCGCTGCCGCCGGTGGCCCAGGGCGGCGACGATGCGCTGCGCGCCGGCTATGACCGCGACTTCCTGGGCCGCGCCATCGTGCCGCCCACCTTCACTGCCGCACGCCGGCGCGACCTGGCGGTGCTGGAAGGCGATGCCGAGCTGCGCTACTGCCACTTCTCGGTGTGGCTGAGCCGGCAGCGCAAGTACGCGCTGTGCGTGGCCTGGAACATCGACGGCGCCAGCTTCAAGCGCCTGAAGCGCACCGGCTTCCAGGTGGACCGCCGCGGCGACCTGCCGGCCCACCAGCTCACCGATGCCATCTACCGCATGAACCCGCTGGACCGCGGCCACATCGCGCGCCGCGCCGACCTGTGCTGGGGCCCGATGGAGGAGGCCCGCCAGGCCAACCGGGACAGCTTCTTCTACACCAACATCGTGCCGCAGCACGAGGCCTTCAACCAGAGCGGCAACACGGCCGACGACCCCGAGGGCGGCCTGTGGGGCCGGCTGGAGAACACGCTGTTCGATTCGGAGAAACCGCGCGCGCTCAAGCTCACGCTGATGGCCGGCCCGGTGTTCGGTGCGCAGGATCGCCGCTTCGAGCAGAACGGCGAGCAGTGCCTGCTGCCCGACGAATTCTGGAAGGTGGTGGCCTATGTGGACGAAGCCAGCGGCGCACTGCGCGCCTATGCCTTCCTGCTGACGCAGAAGCACCTGCTGGGGCCGCTGGCCGAGGGCCTGGAACTGGCGCCCTGGGTGTGGGCGCGCATCGGCCTGGCCGATCTGGGCGAGCGCACCGGACTGCGGTTTCCCAAGGTGCTGCTCGAACATGAACAGCCCTTCGCCGCGGTGGAGTCGGTGCTGGACGGCCCGCGCCTCAGACTCATCCACAGCGACGACCAGTTCTTCAGCCGATGACCTTCGACATTGCCGCGCTGATCGAGGCGCGCGCGCTGACCATGCACTTCCAGCCCATCGTGGCGATGAAGGACGGCAGCATCCTGGGCCATGAAGCGCTGGCCCGCCCCACCACCGGCCCCTGGCCCAATGCCGATGCGCTGTTCACCGCGGCGCGCCAGGAAGGCCTGAGCATCGAGCTGGAGCTGACCTGCCTGCGTGCCGCGCTGGTGGCCTGGAGCCGCCAGCGGCCCAGCGGCAAGCTGTTCATCAACCTCAGCGCCACCGCGCTGGTGGAGGTGCTGCAGCAGCAGGATGCCGCCAGCCTGGTGGAAGTGGTGCGCAGCCGCGGCGTGCCGCCCAGCGCGCTGGTGATCGAGATCACCGAGCACGAGCACGTGCGCGAGGTGGAACGCCTGCAGCCCGCGGTGCTGGCGCTGCGCCGCCAGGGCGTGGCCTTCGCACTGGACGACTTCGGCGATGGCCGCTCCAGCCTGCGGCTGTGGTCGGAGCTGAAGCCCGAGATGGTGAAGATCGACAAGTACTTCACCCGCGACGTGGCCAGCCATGGCGACAAGCTGCAGACCATGCGGGCGCTGATCCACATCGCCGAGACCTTCGGCTCGTCGCTGGTGGCCGAGGGCATCGAATCGGACGAGGACCTGCGGGTGGTGCGCGACCTCGGCATCGGCTATGGCCAGGGCTACGGCCTGGGCCGGCCGCAGGCCCGGCTGGTGCAGGCGCCGCTGCCGGCGGCCCTGGCCGTGCTGGGCAGCCATGAGGTGGCCGTGCTGCCGCAGCAGCGGCGCGCCGCCAACCACGGCGGCCTGACCGCGGCCAAGCTGTGCCTGCCGCTGCCGCCGGCCAGCGCCGCCATCACGCATGACGAGGTGTTCGCGCGCTTCCAGGCCGACCCCGCGCTGCATGCCATCGCGGTGGTGGAGGACGAGCGCCCGCTGGCGCTGCTGAACCGGCAGCAGTTCATCCATGCCTATGCGCAGCCCTTCTTCCGCGAGCTGTATGCCCGCCGGCCGGCACAGCTGCACGGCAACCCCGATGCCCTGCAGGTGGACATCCACACCGGCATCCATGAGCTGACCTCGGTGCTCACCTCCAGCGACCAGCGCTACCTGACCGAAGGCTTCATCGTCACCGAGAACGGCCGCTACCGCGGCCTGGGCACCGGCGAGCAGCTGGTGCGGGCGGTGACCGAGGCCCGCATCGAGGCCGCGCGGCATGCCAACCCGCTCACCTTCCTGCCCGGCAACATCCCGATCAGCGACCACATCGACCGCCTGATCGACAGCGGCTGCGAATTCGCGGCCGGCTATGCCGACCTCAACCACTTCAAGCCCTTCAACGACCAGTACGGCTACTGGCGCGGCGACGAGATGATCCGGCTGGTGGCGGCGGTGATCGTGGCCCATGCCGACCCGCAGCGCGACTTCGTCGGCCATGTGGGCGGCGACGACTTCATCGTCGTCTTCCAGAGCACCGACTGGCGCGCCCGCTGCGAGGCCATCGTGGCCGAGTTCAACCTGCGCGTGCGCGACCTGTTCGATGCGCAGGCCCTGGCGGCCGGCGGCCTGCAGGCGGAAGACCGCCATGGCGTGATGCGCTTCCATCCCTGCACCACGCTGTGCATCGGCGTGGTGCCGATCAAGCCGGGCGACTACCGGCGCTCCGACGGCGTGGCCAATGCCGCCGCGGCTGCCAAGCGGCTGGCCAAGCATGGCGGCTGCGGCGTGCATGTGCTGCAGGCGGTGCCGGTGCACACCGCCACCGCCTGAGGCGGGCGACGCACCCGCGGCCCGGCCCTCACGCCAGCGGCTGGCCCTGCCGGCGCTCGATGAAACAGCCGCTGCGTGCCAGGCCCTTGGCCTGCTGGCGCAGCTCGGCCAGGGCGGCTGACAGCTGGCGCACGCTGGCGAAGCGGCCGGGCTGCACCGGCAGCGCGCCGCCCACCAGCAGCGGGATGGCATGGAACACCGGCCGGCCGCGCCGGTCGGGTGTCTCGTAGCCGCCGGCGGCCACGTGGGCCGGTTCCAGCAGCGCGCGCATTCCGCCATCGAAGGCTTCGCACAGGCGTTCCAGCCGGGGCCCGGCCTGCAGCGAGGCCATCACGCAGACGAAGTCGTCGCCGCCGATGTGGCCGACGAAGTCGCCGTGCTGCTCGGCATCGGCCAGCAGCAGCCCGGCGGTCATGCGGATCACCTCGTCGCCCGCCGCATAGCCGTACAGGTCGTTGAAGGCCTTGAAGCGGCTGATGTCCCAGTACACCAGCAGGAAGCGCGCGCCCTCGTCCAGCAGCCGCGCCAGCTGGCGGTCGATGGCCAGGTTGCCCGGCAGCCGGGTCAGCGGGTTGGCGTTCTGTGCAGTCACCACCTGCAGGTCCGCAGCGCCCGCAGCAGCTCCGACGTGCGGCCCACGCCGACGTAGCAGCCCTCGCGGGTGATGACGAAGCCATCCACCATGAAGCGGTCGTCGATGTTGGAGATGGCCTCGCTCATGGTGCGCAGGCTGGCGCTGACGTCGAACACCAGCGGGTTGGCGTCCATCAGCAGCCGGCAGCTGGCGCGGCCATGGATCTCCAGGAAGAAGCGCTCGGCGCCGCGGTGCAGCACCAGCAGCGAGCGCAGCAGCCCCAGCGGCCGGCCCGCCTCGTCCACCACCGGCACCGAATACAGCCGCGGGTCGCGGCGGAACATCTCGATCACCTCGGCGCAGCTGAGCGCGGGCGTGGCCACCGGGCCGTCGTGCGCCAGCTGCCCCGCGGTGACGGCGGCCACGTCGGCATCCACCACGCGGCCGCCGGCGCCGTCGTCGCGGCTGTCACCGGCAACTTCTCCCGCGCTGTGCTGCTGCGCTGGTTGCCGCTGGCCACGATGCCGTTGCTGTTGCCCAGGTCCACATGCCGGCCGGCAGTCCACGCAGCCACCCCGGCTACAGCCACGTGACGCTGCCCGAGCTGCCCGGCATCGGCTTCGAGGGCAAGGCCGACCTGTATGCCGAGATGCGCGCGCTGGCAGCCTGACGCCGCCAGGGCCCGCGTCGATCACCGGCCGCGCCGGCAGCCGGCGGTGCTCAATACGTCTCCAGGTGCAGCCGGCCCTCGGCCTTGAGCACCGGGCCCAGCGCGTCCCAGGCCAGGCCGGCCTGCTGCGCCACGTCGCGCAGCGCCAGCACCACGCCCTCCTCCATGCTCTTGAGGCCGCACACGTAGAGGTGGGTGTTGTTGTCCTTCAGCAGCCCGGCCAGGTCGGCGGCGCGCTCCCGGATCAGGTCCTGCACATAGCGCCTGGGCTGCCCGGGCTGGCGCGAGAAGGCCAGGTTGATGTCGATGAAGTCCTTGGGCAGGGTCTGCAGCGGACCGAAGTACGGCAGCTCCTGCGGCGTGCGCGCGCCGAAGAACAGCATCAGCTTGCCACCTTCGAACTTGCCGCTCTTGCGCAGCCGGCGCCGCCATTCGGTCATGGCCCGCATCGGCGCGCTGCCGGTGCCGGTGCAGATCATCACGATGTGCGAACGCGGATGGTTGGGCATCAGGAAGCTGTGGCCGAACGGGCCCACCACCTGCACCTTGTCGCCCACCTTCAGGTCGCACACGTAGTTGGAGGCCACGCCGCGCACCGGGCGGCCCTGGTGGTCCTCGGTCACGCGCTTGACCGTCAACGCCACGTTGTTGTAGCCCGGCCGCTCGCCGTTGCGCGGGCTGGCGATGCTGTACTGGCGCGCCACGTGCGGCTTGCCGTTCGCATCCACGCCCGGCGGCACGATGCCGATGCTCTGGCCCTCCAGCACCGGAAACGGCATGCCGCCGAAGTCCAGCACCACGTGGTGGGTCTCGCTCGCAAAGCCGCTTTCGGTGCAGTTGATGTTGCCCACCACGGTGGCGGTGGTGGGCTTCTTCGGCGGATACAGGTTGGTATAGGCATGCGCCGCCGACCACGGCGGCGTGGTGGCGCCGTAGGCTGCCGTGTCGAACGGCGCTTCCACCAGCGCGCCGCCTGTTGCCGCGGCGGCCTCGGCCAGCACCGGCACCGCGGGCAGGCCGGCCGCCGCGGGTTCGGCATCCGCCGGCACGCCGGCTTCGGCCAGCTGCTCGGGCATGAGCTCGGGCGGCAGCTCGTCCCACAGCAACTGCTCCTCCACCGGATAGGCCATCGACAAGGGCATGGTGCGCCAGTTGTCGATGGAGCCCGTGGGGCACGGCGAGATGCAGGCCATGCAGCCGTTGCACACATCGGCCTTGACCACGTAGTTGCGGTCATCGTGCGTGATCGCCCCGATCGGGCAGGTCGCCTCGCAGGTGTTGCACCGGATGCAGATCTCCGGGTCGATCAGGTGCTGCCGGATGATGGCGACGTCGGTCATGGCATTCATGCTGGCCCGCTCCGGGGGTGGGTTATCCGAAGCGGACGTATTCGAAGTCCACGGGCTGGCGGTTGATGCCCATCACCGGCGGGGTGATCCAGTTGGCGAACTGGCCGGGCTCCACCACGCGGCCCATCAGGCTGGCGACGAAGGCACGGTCTTCCGGCGTGGGCAGCCATTCGTTCTTCTTGGCCTGCCATTCGGTCTCGCCCACCACGCGCCCGTCGGGCGACATCCTGATGCCGGCCAGCGCGCCGATCTGGCGGTTGAAGGCCTTGTGCGGCACCACCAGGCGGGTGGGGATGCCGGCCTTCTCGATGACCTTGTTCCAGCGGTTCACGCCGGCCACCGAGTCCTTGATGAAGTCATCGCGCAGCACCTCGTTCAAGGCGTTGAGCATCGGCACTTCCTTGTCCACCAGCTGGCCGTCCTGCACTTCCAGCACCTTGTAGGTGCGGCCCTTGAGCACATGGTCGTCGTCGCGCTTGCCTTCCTCGTAGCGGCCCTTCAGGCCCGAGCTGTAGAAGGTGGCGGCATTGCTCGACTGGTCGGCACCGAACAGGTCGATGGTCACCGAGTAGTGGAAGTTGAGGTAGCGCTGGATGGTGGGCAGGTCGATGGCGCCGGCCGCACGCACCTTCTGCACGTCGTCGGTCTTCAGCTCGTTCATCACCTGGCAGGTGCGGGCGATCACGCGCGACACGCCGCTCTCGCCCACGAACATGTGGTGCGCCTCTTCGGTCAGCATGAACTTGGTGGTGCGCGCCAGCGGATCGAACGCACTCTCCGACAGCGCAGCCAGCTGGAACTTGCCGTCGCGGTCGGTGAAGTAGGTGAACATGAAGAAGCTGAGCCAGTCCGGCGTCTGCTCGTTGAAGGCACCCAGGATGCGCGGGTTGTTCTCGTCGCCCGACTGGCGCTGCAGCAGGGCCTCGGCTTCCTCGCGGCCATCGCGGCCGAAGTGCTTGTGCAGCAGGTACACCATGGCCCACAGGTGGCGACCTTCCTCCACGTTGATCTGGAAGAGGTTGCGCAGGTCGTACATGCTGGGCGCGGTCAGGCCCAGGTGGCGCTGCTGCTCGACCGACGCGGGCTCGGTGTCGCCCTGCGTCACGATGATGCGGCGCAGGTTGGCGCGGTGCTCGCCGGGCACGTCCTGCCAGACGTTCTCGCCCTTGTGGTCGCCGAAATGCACCCCGCGGTTGGCATCGCCCGGGTTGAGGAAGATGCCCCAGCGGTAGTCGCGCATCTTCACGTGGCCGAACTGCGCCCAACCCTGCGGATCGACGCTGACCGCGGTGCGCAGGTACACGTCGTAGTCGGTGGAGCCGGTGGGGCCCACGTCGTCCCACCAGTTGATGAAGTTGGGCTGCCAGCCTTCGAGCGCGCGCTGCAGCGTGCGGTCCTCGCCCAGGTTGACGTTGTTCGGGATCTTCTGTGCGTAGTCGATGGTGCTCATGTCCGGTTCCTGGTTGTGCTCAAACGCGGTTCAGGTCGAAGGCCGCTTTTTCGCCCTTGCCGTACACCTTCAGCGCACCCTTGTCGCCGACGGCATTGGGGCGGTTGAAGATCCAGTTCTGCCAGGCGGTGAGCCGGCCGAACACGCGGGTGACCATGTTTTCCTTGCTGGAGAAGCGCAGGTTGGCCTCCAGGCCGGTGAGTGCATCGGGCGACATGGCGGCGCGCTCCTCGATGGCGATGCGGATCTCGTCGTCCCAGTCGATGTCGTCGGGCGCGGCGGTCACCAGGCCCAGCTTCAATGCGGCGTCGGCATCCAGCGGCTGGCCGGCGGCGGCACGGGCGGCTTCCAGCGGGCCGGCTTCCTCGTAGAAGCGGCGCTGCAGCCGGCTCTGCTCGGTCACCATTGGCAGCAGGCCGAAGTTCGTCTCGTCCAGCGTGAGCTGCGGCGCGCGCCCGGGCTCGTCGGGCAGCGCCAGCATGTAGCTGCGGTCGGCCGCGAAGGCCAGCTCGGCCAACAGGCCGGCGAAGCAGGAGCCGGGCTCGACCAGCGCGAACAGGCTGCGCGAGGACACGTCCAGCCGCGCGAAGGTGCGGCGCAGCAGGCCCAGCGTCTGGCGCACCAGCCAGTGGTCGGCATGCCGTACCAGCAGCTGGCCGGCGGCCAGCACCGCGGCGGCATCGCCCTCGGTCTTCAGCAGCCAGGTGCCGATGTCCAGCTCGTTGGTGCGCATGCACAGGATGGCGTCGTCGAGCTGCCGGCCCATGGCCAGCGGCCACCAGGCGGCGCCCGCGGCCTGGATGCCGGCCGCGTCCGTCGGCTGCGCGGCGCTGGGCGCCTTTACCGTGAAAGTGGCGGTGCGGCGGGCGCGGTCGATCTCCACCGTGACGTGTTCGTAGCGCAGGCTGTCGGCGCCGTCTTCGCGTTCCAGCCGGGGCAGCGCAATGCCTTGCGTGCCCGGGCCGGGGCGCTGGCTGGCGGCGGCCAGCTTCGATGCCCGATCCTGCACCGTGGCCGCGAACTGCGCCGGCTTGGCCACCGCGTCCACCAGGCGCCACTCCACCGCGCGCTGGCCGCGCACGCCTTCCACGCTGGTGCAGAAGATGTCGGCCAGGTCGTGGCGCACCTTGCGCTTGTCGGTCACGCGGGTCAGGCCGCCGGTGCCGGGCAGCACGCCCAGCAGCGGCACCTCGGGCAGGCTCACGGCGCTGGAGCGGTCGTCCACCAGCACGATGTCGTCGCAGGCGAGCGCGAGTTCATAACCGCCGCCGGCGCACGCGCCGTTGACCGCGGCCACGAACTTCAGGCCTTCATGCCTTGACGAATCCTCGATGCCGTTGCGGGTCTCGTTGGTGAACTTGCAGAAGTTCACCTTCCAGGCATGGCTGCTCACGCCCAGCATGAAGATGTTGGCGCCCGAGCAGAAGATGCGGTCCTTGGCGCTGGTGACGATCACCGTCTTCACCTCGGGGTGCTCGAAGCGCAGGCGGTTCAGCGCGTCATGCAGCTCGATGTCGACGCCCAGGTCGTAGCTGTTGAGCTTGAGCTTGTAGCCGGGGCGGATGCCGGCGTCCTCCGCAGTGTCCAGCGACAGCCGGGCGATGGCGCCGTCGGTGCTGATCGACCAGTGCCGGTAACGGCCCGGCTCGGTGCG
This sequence comes from Aquincola tertiaricarbonis, assembly GCF_000969605.1. Taxonomy (GTDB): domain Bacteria; phylum Pseudomonadota; class Gammaproteobacteria; order Burkholderiales; family Burkholderiaceae_C; genus Aquincola; species Aquincola tertiaricarbonis. The sequence goes on from NZ_JZUE01000024.1 coordinate 43,061, forward strand.
GTAGTCGACGCGCGGGCTCTGGGCAATGGGATCGCTCATGCAGGTCTCCTGGCGGTGGAAGCAATGTGCTTCCGTCGAACGCAATGGAATGCAGCATAGTGCGTGCAATCCCATGCGTCAAGGCCAACCACCTTGCAATATATTGCTCTAGCTAGCTTTCCAGCGCCAGCACCTCGCGCGCCATGGCACGCAGCGCCGCGAAGCTCTGGTCCAGCGTGCGGCCGCTGGTGTCCAGCGTCAGGTCGGACTTGGAATAGAAGGCGGCGCGGCCGGCCAGGATGCGGCGCAGGTCTTCCATCGCTTCCTTGCTGGCGGCCATCGGCCGCATGTCGCCTTGCGCGGCCACGCGGGCCATGTGCTCTTCCGGCGAGGCCTGCAGCCAGATGGTGGTGCAGTGCGCCAGCAGCAGGTTGAAGGTGGCCGGGTCGGACACCAGGCCGCCGGGCGTGGCGATCACGACGTCGGCATAGATCTGCACCGTCTCCTCCAGCGCGCGGCGCTCATAGCGGCGGTAGGCGGCGGTGCCGTACAGGTCGTGGATCTCGCGGATGCTGCAGCCGGCCACCTTCTCGATCTCGCGGCTCAGCTCCACGAACGGCAGGTCCAGGTCGTCGGCCAGCATCTGGCCCAGCGTGCTCTTGCCGGCGCCGCGCAGGCCCACCAGCGCGATGCGGCCGCCGCGTGCGCGGTCGCCACCGGGCTGGCCTAGCAGCTCGGTGAGGGCGATGCGGGCGCGGCGCAGCTCGGCCTCGTTGCGGTGCTCCAGCAGCTCGCGGATCAGCAGCCATTCCGGGCAGCTGGTGGTCACGTCGCCCAGCAGCTCGGCCAGCGAGCACTGCAGTGCGCCAGCCACCTGCTGCAGCACCAGGATGGAGGCGTTGCCGATGCCGTATTCCAGGTTGGCGAAGTGCCGCTCCGACACGTCCGCCGCCAACGCGGCCTGCTTGCGCGTCAGCCCGCGGCGTGCACGCAAGGTGCGCACCCGCTCGCCCAGGGCCAGCAGCAACGGGTTCTTGGCCTCCTCCGCGGCGTCCGGTGCGTCGAGCACCGGGCTGGCGGGTCGTAGTTCAGCGCTGTCGTTCATGTTGTCCGTTGCCTCGGTCGGGCCCTAGGGGTTATCACTGCGAGTGCACTATATTGCTTGACGCTGCATTGACCCCTCGCTATCTTCCTGTCGCAGGCAAGATACTTCATTGCCTGTAGCGCATCAAGCAGAGTCGCCGGGTCAGGAGCCAGCCGCATGTCGCAAGCCGCATTTCACCAACGCATGGCCGAGGCGGCGGGGCACGTCGCGGGCCACCCGCTCGAGGCCACGGCCTGACGCACCGGCCTGACATGGGCATCCGAGAAGACATCCCCGTGCGAGGAGACATCGCCATGACTTTGCCTGCCCGGTTCAACTTCGCGCAGCACCTGCTCGAGCTCAATGCTGGCCGCGCCGGCAAGCCGGCATACATCGACGACCACGGCGTGCTGAGCTATGGCGAGCTGGCCGACCAGGTGCGACGGGTGTCGGCCGCCCTGCAGGCGCTGGGCCTGCGCCGCGAGGAACGCGTGCTGCTGCTGATGCACGACACCAGCCACTGGCCGGTGGGCTTCCTCGGCGCCATGCATGCGGGCGTGGTGCCGGTGGCGGTGAACACGCTGCTCACCGCCGAGGACTATGCCTACATGCTGGCCAACAGCCGCGCGCAGGCGGCGCTGGTGTCGGGCGCGCTGCTGCCGGCGCTGCAGGCTGCGCTCGACCTGGGTGAGCATGAACTGCGGCACATCATCGTGTCGCACCCCGACGAAGCCCTGCCGGCCGAGCTGCACGGCGCCCGCGCGCACGACCTGGCGGCGCTGATCGCCCGCCACGCGCCGGCCGCGCGGCCCGCGCCCACCGGGCCCGACGAGCCCGGCTTCTGGCTGTATTCATCAGGCTCCACCGGCAAGCCCAAGGGCACGGTGCACACCCACGGCAACCCCTACTGGACGGCCGAGCTGTACGGCAAGCCGGTGCTGGGCCTGACCGAGGACGACGTGTGCTTCTCGGCGGCCAAGCTGTACTTCGCCTATGGGCTGGGCAATGCGCTCACGTTCCCGCTGAGCGTGGGCGCCAGCGTGGTGTTGATGGCCGAGCGGCCCACGCCCGCGGCCACCTTCCAGCGCTGGACCGGCGCCACGCCGGCGCTGGCCGGCACCCGGCCCACCGTGTTCTTCGGCGCACCCACCGGCTTTGCCGGCATGCTGGCCTCGCCCGGGCTGCCGCCGCGCGACGCGGTGGCGCTGCGCATGTGCTCGTCGGCCGGCGAGGCGCTGCCCGCCGAGATCGGCCAGCGCTTCAAGGCGCACTACGGCAGCGAGATCATCGACGGCATCGGCTCCACCGAGATGCTGCACATCTTCATCAGCAACCGGCCGGGCGACGTGCGCTATGGCACCACCGGCCGGCCGGTGGCAGGCTACGAGATCGAGCTGCGCGGCGACGACGGCCGCCCGGTGGCCGACGGCGAGGTGGGCGACCTCTACATCCGCGGGCCCAGCGCCGCGCTGATGTACTGGGGCAACCGCGACAAGAGCCGCGAGACCTTCCAGGGCGGCTGGACCAAGAGCGGCGACAAGTACAGCCGCGATGCCGACGGCTACTACACCTATGCCGGCCGCAGCGACGACATGCTCAAGGTCAGCGGCATCTACGTCTCGCCCTTCGAGGTGGAGGCCACGCTGATGCAGCACCCCGCGGTGCTGGAGAGCGCGGTCATCGGCAAGGAAGACGCGGAAGGGCTGACCAAGACCAAGGCCTTTGTGGTGCTCAAGCCCGGGCAGCAGGTGGACGAGGCCGAGCTCAAGGCCTTCGTCAAGGACCGGCTGGCGCCCTACAAGTACCCGCGCTTCATCGAGTTCGTCGACGAGCTGCCCAAGACCGCCACCGGCAAGATCCAGCGCTTCCGCCTGCGCGAGCGGGAGAAGCAGGCGTGAGCGCCGCCGCCCGGCCGCCCCAAGGCGGCGCTCCTCCCGCGCGGCGGGATCCCGCGCAGCGGGAGGGTGCCCCATGACCGGCACGCGCTTCGCCGAGCTGGCCTGGCAGGGCCGCACGGTGCGCATCGAGCACCAGTGGCTGCGTGTGGACGATGCCGCCGCGCCGCTGATGGTCTTCCTGCACGAGGGCCTGGGCTCGGTGGCCATGTGGAAGGACTTCCCGCAGCGGCTGTGCGATGCGCTGGGCGTGCGCGGGCTGGTCTTCTCCCGCCCCGGCTATGGCCGCAGCACCCCCCGTGCGGCCGACGAGCGCTGGGCACCCGACTTCATGCACCGCCAGGCGCACGAGCTGCTGCCGGCGCTGTTCGATGCGCTGCGCATCGACACGGCCGGCAGCCCGCCCTGGCTCTTCGGCCACAGCGACGGCGGCTCCATCGCGCTGCTGCATGCGGCCCGCCACCGCACAGCCGGCGCCATCGTGCTGGCGCCGCACCTGTTCGTGGAAGACCTGTCCATCACCAGCATCGAAGGCGCACGCCAGGCCTGGCTGACCACCGACCTGCCGCAGCGGCTGGGCCGCTACCACGACGATGCCGACTCGGCCTTCTGGGGCTGGAACCGCATCTGGCTGGACCCGGCCTTCCGCGGCTGGAACATCGAACACGAGGTGGCGCAGATCACCGCGCCGGTACTCGCCATCCAGGGCATCGACGACGAGTACGGCACGCTGGAACAGGTGCGCAGCATCCGGCGGCTGCTGCCCGCCACGCAGCTGCTGGCGTTGCCCGACTGCGGCCATTCGCCGCACCGTGACCAGCCCGCGGCCGTCATCGCGGCGGCACGCGGCTTCCTGCAAGACCACCACCGCCCACACGACACAAGGGGACCCCGATGATCCGATCGACCGCATTCGCCATTCCGGCGCTGGCCGCCTCGCTGCTGATGGCATCGTCCGTGGCGATGGCGCAGGCCCAGCCCAAGCTGAAGGTGGGCCTGATGCTGCCGTACAGCGGCACCTTCACCGCGCTGGGCGTCGCCATCGAGAACGGCTTCCGCCTGTATGTGGACGAGCAGGGCGGCAAGCTGGCCGGCCGCGAGATCGAGTTCTTCAAGGTGGACGACGAGTCCGATCCGTCGAAGGCGACCGACAACGTCAACAAGCTGATCAAGCGCGACAACGTCGACGTGCTGGTGGGCACGGTGCACAGCGGCGTGGCCATGGGCATGGCCCGCGCGGCCAAGGAAAGCGGCACGCTGCTGATCGTGCCCAACGCCGGCTCCGATGCCGTCACCGGCCCGATGTGCGCGGTCAACATCTTCCGCAGCAGCTTCTCCAACTGGCAGTCCAGCTACGGCATGGGCACGGTGGCAGCGAAGCAGGAGAAGAAGAAGACCGCGATGACCATCACCTGGAAGTACGCAGCCGGCGAGGAGATGACCAATGCCTTCAAGGAAGGCTTCGAGAAGGAAGGCGGCAAGGTCAGCAAGCAACTGACGCTGCCCTTCCCCAACGTGGAGTTCCAGGCGCTGCTCACCGAGATCGCCGCGGCCAAGCCCGATGCGGTGTTCGCCTTCTTCGCGGGCGGCGGCGCGGTGAAGTTCGTCAAGGACTATGCCGCCGCGGGCCTGAACAAGACCATCCCGCTGTACGGCTCGGGCTTCCTGACCGATGGCACGCTGGAGGCGCAGGGCGATGCCGCGCAGGGCCTGCTGACCACGCTTCACTATGCCGACGGCCTGAACACGCCGCGCGACAACCAGTTCCGCCTGGCCTACGCCAAGACCTTCAAGATGCAGCCCGACGTGTACGCGGTGCAGGGCTACGACGCGGCGCAGATGCTGGCCACAGGCCTGGCCGCGGTCAAGGGCGACGTGAGCAGGAAGGCCGAGTTCGCCGCCGCGCTGCAGAAGGCGAAGATCGACAGCCCGCGCGGGCCGTTCACGCTGTCCAAGTCGCACAACCCGGTGCAAGACATCTACCTGCGCAAGGTGGACGGCAAGGAGAACAAGGTGGTCGGCATCGCCAGCAAGTCGCTGTCTGACCCCGCCCGCGGCTGCAGGATGTGACCACCCTCGGGGCGCCTTCCGGCGCTCCCCCTCAAGGGGGCGCCACCAACGGACCGGCGGAGCCGGATCCGTGGTGGCCGCTTGATGAAGGCACGCAGCCGCGAAGGGCTGCACCTGGAGACTGTCGATGGATGTGCCTACCTTTCTGGTTCAGTGCCTGAACGCGGTGCAGTACGGGCTGCTGCTGTTCCTGCTGGCGTCGGGGCTGACGCTGATCTTCGGGATCATGGGCGTCATCAACCTGGCGCATGGCAGCTTCTACATGCTGGGCGCCTACATGGCGTTTGCGCTCAGCCCGCTGTTCGGCGACCAGTTCCTGCTGATGCTGGCCGCCGGCATCGTGCTGGCGGCGGTGTTCGGCTACTTCCTCGAGTGGGCCTTCTACAGCTACCTGTACCAGCGCGAGCACCTGCAGCAGGTGCTGATGACCTACGGCCTGATCCTGGTGTTCGAGGAGCTGCGCAGCATCTTGGTGGGCAACGACGTGCATGGCGTGAAGCCGCCCGAATGGCTGGCCGGCAGCTTCGCGCTGGGCGAGGTGATGAGCTATCCCACCTACCGGCTGTTCGCCTCGGCGGCCTGCATCGTGCTGGCGCTCGGCCTGTACTGGGTGGTCAACCGCACGCGGCTGGGCATGATGATCCGCGCCGGCGCCAGCAACCGCGACATGGTGCGCGGCCTGGGCATCGACATCCGGCGGCTGTACCGCATCGTGTTCGCCGCCGGCGTGGCGCTGGCGGCGCTGGCCGGCATGATCGCCGCGCCGATGTCCAGCGTGTACCCGGGCATGGGCGGCAGCGTGCTCATCATCTGCTTCGTGGTGGTGGTGATCGGCGGCATCGGCTCCATCACCGGCGCGCTGGTGGCCTCGCTGCTGGTGGGCTTCGTCGACACCTTCGGCAAGGTGTTCTTTGCCGAGCTCAGCGGCATCGGCGTGTACCTGCTGATGGCCATCGTGCTGATCTGGCGGCCCGAAGGCCTGATGGGCCGCAGGGCTTGACGACATGAAGACCGACCTCGGCGCAACGTCCCCATCCGCTGCCATGGCCCTGCCTGCAAGCCCCCTACACGGCCCGGCGGCCGCCCCGCCGCGGCCGGCGGGCTGGAAGCCGGCCCTGCCCGCGCTGTGCGTGCTGGGCGCGCTGGCCGCACTGGCCCCGGTGCTCACGCCCTACCTCACCGACCTGCTGCTGAAGGTGATGATCCTGTCGATCTTCGCGCTCAGCCTGCAGCTGGTGGTGGGCATGACCGGGCTGGTGAGCCTGGGCCATGCGGCCTTCTACGGCATCGGCGCCTACGTCACCGTGCTGGCCTCGGGCGAAGCCGGCGGCTCCATCGCCACCGTGCTGCCGCTGGCGATGGGCGGCGCGGCGGCCTATGCGCTGTTCGTCGGCGCGCTGGGGCTGCGCACTCGGGGCATCTACTTCATCATGGTCACGCTGGCCTTCGCGCAGATGGCGTACTTCGTGTTCCACGACACCGGCATCGGCGGCGGCAGCGACGGCATCTACCTGTACGTGCGGCCTTCGCTGGGGCCCATCGACCTGGAGGACCGGCGCACGCTGTTCTACCTGGCGCTGGCCGCGCTGGCGGGCACCTACGGGCTGCTGGCGCTGATCCGCCGCTCACGCTTCGGCGCCGCGCTGGCCGGCATCCGGGTGAACGAGCAGCGCATGCGGGCCGCCGGCTTCAACACCTACCTGTACAAGCTGGCGGCCTTCGTCATCGGCGGTGCGCTCGCCGGGCTGGCGGGCTTCCTCGTGGCCTCGCGCGACGGCGTGGTCAACCCCGAGATGCTGTCCTGGCACACCTCGGGCGACGTGCTGCTGATGATCATCCTCGGCGGCCTGGGCAGCCTGCGCGGCGCGGTGATCGGCGCGGTGGCCTTCACGCTGCTGCGCGAGGTGCTGTCCACGCACGGGCTGGTGGGGCCGCTGGCCGACCACTGGCAGCTCACGCTGGGCCTGGCCATCATCGGCTTCGTCGCGCTGCTGCCCAAGGGGCTGATCGGGCTGATGGATCGGCTGTCGCCCCAGGGCACGCACAAGGGAGCCGCATGATGGCCGCGATGCTGCAAGTGGAAAGCCTGAGCCGGCGCTTCGGCGGCCTGCTGGCCGTCAGCGACGTGGCCCTGGACCTGCACGTGGGCGAGGTGCATGCGGTGATCGGCACCAACGGCGCAGGCAAGTCCACGCTGATCAACATGCTGTCGGGCGAGATCGGCGCCAGCGCCGGCCGCATCCGCTTCGACGGGCAGGACGTCACCGGCTGGTCGCAGCACCGCCGCGCCCGCGCCGGCGTGGGCCGCAGCTACCAGCGCACCACCATCTTCCCGGAGTTCACCGTGCGCGAGAACTGCCGGCTGGCCGCGCAGGCCGCCTTCGCGCGGCCGTGGGCGCTGTGGCAATCGGCCACCGGCTGCGTGCGCAGCAATGCCGCCGCGCAGGCGGCGCTGGAGGCCGCCGGCCTGGCGCACGAGGCCGACCGCATCGCCGGCACCATGAGCCACGGCGGCAAGCGCCAGCTGGAGGTGGCGATGTGCCTGGCCACCGCGCCGCGGGTGCTGCTGCTGGACGAGCCACTGGCCGGCATGGGCGCGGAGGAGACCGACCGCATGCTGGCGCTGCTGCAGCGGCTGAAGGCCACGCATGCGGTGCTGCTGGTGGAGCACGACATGGACGCGGTGTTCCGCATCGCCGACCGCATCACGGTGATGGTCAACGGCTGCGTGATCGCCACCGGCGAGCCGGAGCACATCCGCCGCCACCCCGACGTGCAGACCGCTTACCTGGGCGAGCATTGATGACGACCCCCCAGCTCACTTCGTTCACTGCCCCCCAGGGGGGCGTTCAGTCCCTTCGGGCGGCCGGGCGGGACTGACATGGTCACCATCGAAGGCCTCAACACCTACTACGGCGACAGCCACATCCTGCGTGGCGTCGACGTCGAGATCCCGACCGCCACGGCCGTCGGCCTGCTCGGCCGCAACGGCATGGGCAAGACGACGCTCATCCGCTCGCTGATGGGCTATGTGAAGCCCGCCTCCGGCCGCGTGCAGGTGGACGGCAAGGACGTCACCGGCTGGCCGCCGGAGAAGATGGCGCGGCTGGGCATTGGCTACGTGCCCGAGGGCCGCGGCATCTTCCCCAACCTGACGGTGCGCGAGAACCTGGTGATGACCGAGCGCCCGGGCCTGGACGGCCGCCGCGCCTGGACCTTGGAGCGGGTGCTGAGCACCTTCCCGCGGCTGGCCGAACGGTTGGGCCATGGCGGCCAGCAGCTGTCGGGCGGCGAGCAGCAGATGCTGTCCATCGGCCGCGCGCTGATGACCAACCCCCGGCTGGTCATCCTGGACGAGGCCACCGAAGGCCTGGCGCCGCTGATCGTGGCCGAGATCTGGCGCGTGATCGGCGAGATCCGCGCCACCGGCATCGCCACGCTGATCGTGGACCGCGACTACCGCAAGGTGCTGGCGCACACCGACCAGGCGGTGGTGATGCAGAAGGGCCGCATCGAGCGGGCCGGCGCCTCCACCATGCTGGCGGCGGACACGGCCGGCCTGGCCGAGTACCTGGGTGTCTGAAGCCACGCGCAGGCCGCGTACCCCTCGGTAGACGGCCTCGGCGTCGCCTCAGCCCAGGCGCTTCAGCGCATGCACCACCTCGCGGGTGGCGGTGTACAGCGTGCGGAAGTGCGGATAGATCCGGCTGTAGAACGCATGCCGGTCCGCGTCGGGATGGACCAGGCGGCCAGGGCGCACCCAGCGCTGCAGGTCGTCGGGCTGCAGCAGGCCGGCCGCCCGACCGGCAAGGAAGGCATCGCCATACGCCGCGCCCACCGTCACGCCGGGCACCTCCTGGCTCACGCCGGTGATGTCGGACACGATCTGCAGCCCGGTGTCGGTCTGTGCACCGCCGCCCACGGCCACCACGCGGCGCACCTGCGCGCCGATGTCGGCGAAGGCCTCCAGGTTGTGGCGGATGCCGAAGCCGATGCCCTCCAGCACCGCGCGGAACAACTGCTCGCGGCGATGGCCCAGGCCCAGGCCGGCCACCACGCCGCTGGCCAACGGATCGTTGATCGGGGTGCGCTCGCCGCTGAAGTAGGGCAGCACCAGCAGGCCGCCGGCACCGGGCGGCACCTCGGCCGCGCGGGCGAACAGCTCGGCATAGCCCTCGTCGGGCGGCAGGTCGCGGGCCAGTTCGTCCTTGAACCAGCGGGTCAGGCTGCCGGTGGTGCTCATGCCGGCGGCCAGGTTCCAGCTGCCGGGCGTGGCGCCGGCCACGGTCCACACCCGTGGGTCGGGCGTGGGTGTGGCCTGCTGCAGCACGAAGAAGGTGGTGCTGCCGTGCATCAGCATCAGGTCGCCGGGCTGGGTGACGCCCACGCTCAGCGCCTCGCTCAAGGCGTCGATGGTGCCGAAGGCCACCGGCGTGCCCACGTCCAGGCCGGTGTGCGTCGCCGCCTCGGGCTGCAGCCGGCCGGCCAGGTCCTCGGCCCAGCCCAGCGGCGGCAGCAGGCCGATGGGCGTCACCTCTGCGGCATGGGTGTCGTCCCACTGGCCGGTGGCGGGGTTGTACAGCGGCATGAAGTGGCTGGCGCTGTGGCGGTCCATCGTCAGCGCGCCGGTGAGCCGCCACACCAGGTACGAGGTGGCCGACACCAGGTGCCGCGTGGCCTGCCACACCGCCGGCTCCTGCTGGCGCAGCCAGCGGATCTTCGGGCCGATGGCCTGGCTGCTCAGGCTCATGCGCGAGAAGGCCTGGATCGTGTCGGCGCCGATGGCCTGCTCCAGCTCGGCGATCTGCTGCGTGGCCCGCACGTCCACGCCGTAGAGGATGCCGGGGCGCAGCGGCCGCCCGGCCGCATCCAGCGGCAGCAGGCAGGGGCCGATGGCGCTCACCGCCATGGCCGCGATGCGCCCGGGCGCCAGCCCGCTGTCGGCCAGCAGACGCCGGCTGAGCAGGCCCACGTCGTGCCACCAGACGGCATCGGCGTCCTGCTCCACATGGCCGGGTTGTGGCATCGACAGGCCATGCGGCTGCACCGCGGTGCACAGCACCCGGCCCGCCAGGTCGGTGAGCACCGCCTTGCTGCTGTAGGTGCCGACGTCGATGCCGAGCAGGTGGTCTTGCATGCGCGGAAGACTAGGCCTTGCCGGCCGCGCCCGGTGCTGGGGCGATCCCGGCCATCAGCTCGCACAGCTTGAAGATGGCGGTGGCGTTCAGCTCGCCCCAACCGAGGTTCTGCGCCACCTTGTTCAGCTCATGCACCATGTTGCTGAGCATCACCGGCACGCCCAGGCTCTCGGCGTGGTTGCGGATCAGCTCGGTGTCCCGCGGTGAAGATCATGGTGGGTGCGAGCCTGGTGGTGCGCGGCAGCGTCGCCTGATCGTCGGGCTGCCGCGCGGCTTCAGTAGAGGTCTTCCAGGCGGATCGGCAGGTGGTGCAGGCGCTGGCCGGTCGCATGGAACACGGCGTTCGCCACCGCCGCTGCCACGCCCACCATCACGATCTCGCCGAGGCCCTTGACGCCTTGCGGGTTGAGCCGGGGGTCAGGCTCGTCGATGAAGTCGACGTCGATGCGGCCGATGTCCGCGGCGACCGGAATCACGTACTCCGCCAGGTCGGCATTGAGGAAGCCGCCGTGCCGTGGATCAACCTCGCTGACCTCCCGCAGCGCCGCCCCGATGCCCCAGACCACGCCGCCCTCGGCCTGGCTGCGCGCGGTGCGCCGGCTCACCACGCGCCCGCAATCGATCACGCTGGCGCAGCGCGCGACGCGCACCCGGCGCGTGGTGGGCTCCACATGCACCTCGACGAAATGCGCCGCGTGGCTGAACGACACGAACTCCGGATACACCGGCCCACCCGCGGCCGGCAGCCCGCCGTCCAGCCGCCCGAAGACCTGCTCGGGCTGCCCCGGCGCGCGGGTCTGGCTGCGCACTTCCAGCTGCTCGCGGCCGCTGGCCTTCAGGCGGTCGAGCAGGTGGCCCGGCTGCGCCGCCCCGGCCGGTGCCTGCAGCTCGTCCATCAGGCGGCGGCAGGCCTCCTCCACCGCAGGCAAGGCGGTGGCGGTGCCCCAGGAGCCTGCGGTGAGGTGCTGGGGTGCGAATGCGGTGTCGCCGAGCTGCACCTCGATCGCCGCCAGCGGTGCGCCGGTGATCCGCGAGACCGATTCGGCGATGGCCGTGCGCAGGCCCTGCCCCATCTCATGGCCGCCCACCGCAACCCACAGGCGGCCCGAAGACGCCAGCCGCACCGTCGCGCGGGCGGGCGCCGCCGCCGCCTTGTAGGCACCGGTGGCCACCCCCAGCCCCACCAGCGTGCCGTCGGGCAGTGACATCGAGCGCGGTGACGGCCGTCGGCGTTCCCAGCGCATCAGCTCGGCGCCGCGACGCAGGCAGGCGGCGACATGGCGCGATGAGTACGGCTTGCCGGTCACCGGATCGGTCGTGCCGTCGTTGCGCAGGCGCAGCTCCACCGGGTCCAGCCCCGTGGCCTGGGCCAGCTCGTCCATCGCCAGCTCGAAGGCGAACACCGCCGGATGCTCGTGCGGCCCGCGCATGAAGCCGGGTGTCTGCACATCGGTGCGGACCAGGCGATCGGCGCTGCGGAAGTGGCGGATGTCGTACAGCCGCGCGGTGGTGTCGCTGCCGGTGGAAGGAAAAGCGTCGTGACGTGAGGTCTGCTGGTCCGTCTCGTGGATGGCGGCCAGCACGCGGCCATCGCGGCTGGCCCCCAGGCGCACGCGCTGCACGCTGTGCGGCCGGAACGAGGTGTTGTGGAACACGAGGGCACGCGGCACCACCAGCTTCACCGGCCGGCCCAGCCGCCGGGCCGCGATGGCCACCAGCACCGTGTGCGACTGCAGCGAGTTCTTCTGCCCGAAGCCCCCGCCGACCGCCGGCGACACCACACGCACCTGCGCGGCCGGCATGCCGAGCTGCCGCGCCAGCCCGTGGCGGACCGCCTCGGCGTTCTGCGTCGGTTCGTGGACGACGAGCTGCTCGCCCTGCCACTCGGCCACGGTGGCGACGAGCTCCATCGGATTCTGGTGCTGCGCCGGCAGCCGCGCCGTCACGTCCACCTTCACCGCGGCCTGCGCGAAGACCGCGTCGGCATCGCCCACGTGCTTGTCCGCCAAGGGCGGCAGCGGAATGAGCGACGGCTGCGCCGCCGTCTCGGCGCCAGGCGATCGCGGCACGGGCGCGGCCGGCATGGCGGTGAAAGCCACCTCCACCCGCTGCGCGGCTTCGCGGGCCGCCTCCAGCGTGTCGGCCACGACCAGCGCCACGTACTGGCCGCGGTAGGCGATGTCGGGCCCGGCCAGCGGCTGCAGGCTCTGGAAGCCGAAGCCGCCGCCAAGGATGAAGCCGCCACTGGGCAGCGGGCCGATGTTGACGTGGCTCAGCACCAGCCGCACGCCGGGCACGCGCTCGGCGGCCGCGGTGTCGATGCGCTCGATGCGGCCGCGGCCGATGGCCGCCGGCACCAGCGCGGCATGCAGCAGGCCGGCCGGCATCTGGTCCGCCGCATACCGGGTGGCGCCGCGGACCTTGTCCAGCGCATCGACGCGCTCCGGTCCGGCGCGCCTTGGGGAAGTGTTGATGCCGGCCATGTCAGAGCCTCGCCTTCGATTGCATGAGGGCGTCGGTGAGCACGTCGATGCCCAGCGCCACCTTGAAACGGTTGTGGTAAAGCGGGCGGGCCTCGGCGAAGGCCGATTCGGCCGCCTGCCGTGCCGACTCGCGTGTGAGCGGCTGGCCCAGCAACTGCCGCTCGGCGGCCCGGGCCCGCCAGGGCCGGGTTGCCACCCCGCCCAGGCCGATGCGCACGTCGACCACACGCCCGCCGTCCATCTGCAGGCCGACCGCGGCCGACGCCAGCGCGAAGGCATACGACTCACGGTCGCGCACCTTGTGATAGACAGAGGCGCGGGTGGCCGGCGCCCGCGGCACGCGGATGGCGACGATGAGCTCGTCGTCTGCCAGCGTCGTCTCCAGGTGCGGCGTGCTGCCGGGTTCGCGGTGCAGGTCGATGACGGCCAGCGTGCGCGGGCCGCGCGGGCTGCGCAGCTCGAGCACGGCATCGAAGGCCACCAGCGCCACCGCCAGGTCGCCGGGATAGGTCGCCACGCAATGCTCGCTGCCGCCCAGCACCGCATGGCCGCGGTTCACGCCCTCCAGCGCCGAGCATCCGCTGCCCGGCTCGCGCTTGTTGCACGCGTAGGCCGGCGTGCCGCGGAAATAGGCGCAGCGCGTGCGCTGCAGCAGGTTGCCACCCAGCGTGGCCATGTTGCGGATCTGTGGCGACGCCGCCTTCCACAGCGACTCGGCCAGCGCCGGAAACTCGCGTTGCAGGGCCGCATCCGCCGCCACGTCGGCCATCGTCATTGCCGCGCCCAGGCGCCACTCGCTGCGCCCGGCCTCCAGCGTTTGCAGCGCGTCGCAGCGGGTGACGTCGATCACCGACACCGGGCCTTCCACGCCCAGCTTCATCAGGTCGAACAACGTGGTGCCACCGCCGTAGTAGCGGGCCGCGGGCGTGGCCGCCTTGCGCGACAGCACCGCCGGCACATCGGCCGGCGCGGCATAGCCGAACTCACGCATGGCCGGCTTCCTTCATCCGCTGCGCCCCGTCGCGCACCGCCTCCAGGATGGCGACGTAGGCACCGCATCGGCACAGGTTGCCGCTCATGTACTCGCGGATCTCGGCGTCGGTACCGGCATGGCCCTCGCGCACGCAGGCCACCGCGGCCATGATCTGCCCGGGCGTGCAGTAGCCGCACTGCAGCGCGTCGTGGTCGATGAAGGCCTGCTGCATCACATGGAGCGCACCATCGCGCGGCGGCAGTCCTTCGATGGTGCGCACCTGGCGGCCATGGCACTTCACCGCCAGCGTCAGGCACGAGGCCACGCGGCGGTCGTCCACATGCACGGTGCAGGCGCCGCACTGCCCGTGGTCGCAGCCCTTCTTCGTGCCGGTCAGCTGCAGCCGATCCCGCAGCACGTCGAGCAGCGAGGCACGGGCCTCGACCTGCAGCTGCCGCGGCATGCCGTTGACCGTCACCTCGATGGGCAGGCGGCTGGAACCCTCGGCCACCTGCGCGCCTGCCGCGCAGCCGGTCGCCAGCACCGGGCCGGTGGCGCTGGCCGTGGCCACCATGAAGGTTCGCCGATCCAGGGCCGGCAGGCGGTGGATGTCACTCATCGATGAAAGCTCCGAAGGCATGACGTTGCAGGGAGCGGTCAGCGTAGAGTCACCGGACGGGCCTGTGAAGTACGCACCGTGCAGGTCCTTGGTTTCCTCGCGGTAACCATGCCGGCCCCTGCCAGCGGTCCGTCCCTGCCCTGCCTGACGAGAACACGATGACGACATCACCGACCACCAGCCACTTCGTGCATCCGCACCATGGCGCGCCGCTGGACCCGGCCGTCGAGCGGGTGGTCAGGGAGATCATCGGCCGCGTGGCCGACAAGTGGACCTTGATCACGCTGGAGGTGTTGACCGAGCATGGCCGCCAACGCTTCACCGAGATCCAGCGCCGTGTCGGGCCGGTGAGCCAGAAGGTGCTGACCCAGGTGCTGCGCGGCATGGAGGAGGACGGGCTGCTGGTGCGCACCGTGTATGCCGAGGTGCCGCCGCGCGTGGAGTACGAGCTGACCCAGCTCGGCGGCGAACTGAGCGCCGCCTTCTGCGGCGTATGGCTCTGGGCCGAGCGGCATCGCGAGGAGATCGCCGCGGCGCAGGACCGCTTCGCGCGTCGCGAGCGTCCGAAGCCTGGCGAGCAGGCCTCCTGAGCCCGGCGCCGACCGGCATGGCGCTTCGACGGTCCATCCGCCGAAGCGCCAGCCCCGTCACTTGCCGGGCTTGAGCACCACCTTGGTCCAGCCGTCCTTGCGCTTGTCGAAGTTCTCGTAGCCTTCGGGCGCCTGTTCCAGCGACAGCTCGTGCGAGACGATGAAGGAAGGCTTGACCTTGTCCTTCTCGATCAGGCGGCTGAGGAAGCGGTTGTAGGCCTTCACGTTGCACTGTCCGGTGCCGATGCTCTGGCCCTTGAACCAGAACATGCCGAAGTCGAACGGCATCTTGCCGACGCGACCGAGCCTGTCGTTGGAGCCGGGGTCCTGCGGCACGAACACCCCGACGCAGCCGATGCGGCCGGTGAACTTCACCGAGGCCACCAGGTTGTTCATCGTCAGGCCCGGCACCTCTTCGCGGTGCAGGTTGCAGCACTGGTAGCCCACGCATTCGCAGCCGCGGTCGGCGCCCTTGCCGCCGGTCAGCTCCATCACCTGCTCCACACCATCGCCCTCGGTGTCGTCGATCGGTATGGCGCCCACCTTCTCGGCCAGGGCGAGGCGATCCGGCTGGGTGTCGACGATCATCACCTGGCTCGCCCCCTTGGTGACGGCGGACAGGGCCGCCATCAGCCCGACCGGGCCGGCACCGTAGATCACGACGCTTTCACCGGGCTGCACGCCCGCCAGCTCGGTGGCGTGGTAGCCCGTGGGGAAGATGTCCGCGAGCATGACGTAGTCGTTCTCCTTCTCCTGCGCATCGCGCGGCAGCACCAGGCAGTTGTAGTCGCCATAGGGCACGCGCAGCATCTCGGCCTGGCCGCCCGCATACGGACCCATGTCGGCAAAGCCATAGGCGGCGCCGGCCATCCCGGGATTCGTCGTCAGGCAATACGCGCTCAGGCCACGTTCGCAGTTCTCGCAGAAGCCGCAGCCGACGTTGAACGGCAGGGCCACGCGGTCGCCAACCTTGACCCGGTCGACCGCCGGTCCCACCTCGATCACCACGCCCAGGTTCTCGTGGCCGAGGATGCGGCCCGGCGGCATGTCGGTGCGTCCTTCATACATGTGGAGGTCCGAGCCGCAGATGTTGGTGGTGGTGATCTTCACCAGCACATCGGTCGCGCGTTCGATCCTGGCGTCCGGCACTTCGTTGACCGACACGTCGCAGGGTCCGTTGTAGACGAGGGCCTTCATACGTTCTCCTCGATCTGGGTGGGGGTCTTCTCTGCCGGCAGCTCAGGCATGCCGCCCGCTTCCGCCTTCAGTTCCTGCTTGCGCTCATGCAGGGTCACGGCCAGTCCGCGCAGGTCGAGCGCCGAATAGCGCGCCTGGAGGAACACACGCTCGCGCTCCTCCATCACATGCGCCATGACCGCGTCCGCGAGCTGCGTCACGCAGTCGTCATAGCCGTCGTCGTCCGGGCTGAGCCCCTGGATGCGGGCCATCAGGTCCTTGGCCTCCTGGTGCTCTTCCTCGGCGTGGTCGAGCAGCGAATCGTCGCCGGTGGCCTCGCGCACCGCGGGATAGAAGATCTCCTCCTCGATCTGCGCATGCACGCTCAGTGCAGCGCAGATGCGCTCGGCGAGCTTCTGTCGGTCCTCGGCGGGGGCACCGAACTCATGGAAGGTCTGGTACTGGATGAAGAGCTTCTGGACCAGCTTGTGATCGCTGTCCAGAAGGTCCACCGCGTCTTCATAGGCAATGGTGCTTGGCATGGCTCGCTCCTGGTTGAGCCGCCGCCTGGGCCTGATGCTCGGTGCAGCGGGGATCCGGATGGGCAAGCCCTGTTCCGCCAGGCTGCCGTCCACGCATCGCGAGCCCCGCCGGCCACGCGCCCGCCAGACCCCGCCCCCGGTGCGTTCAAGGCCAGCGAGCAAACCACCGTCTTCACATGACGATGCTTTGGTATGAAAGGCCCGGTGACTGCGAAAGAGTCTGACGCGCATGGACCTTCACAGGCCGATGTCGCGGGCCGGTGGCGTGCAAGCCCTGGCATGCCGGCGCCGATCGGCACCCATTGCCGCACGGGGCGGCCGCAGCCGGGGTCAGGCCGCGCTGCGCGCCTCAGGTCCGGGGCAGCAGGTGATCGCGCAGTGCCCGCGCAGGCGCCGGCAGCCAGTCATCGGTGCGCGAGACCACGACCAGCCGGCGATGCGCCCAGTCCTCGCTCAGCGGCCGGCATACCAAGGCGCCCGCGGCATCCCCGGTCACGCCGATGGGCACGATGGCCAGGCCCAGGCCCGCATGAACGATGTGCTCGGCCGCTTCGAAGCTGGCCACTTCCAGGCGCGGCATCCAGGTGGCACCGGCCAGCGCCGCATGGCGGCGCAGCAGGCCGTCCAGCAGGCCGCCGGGCGCCACGCTCACGGCCGGATGGGCCAGCGTCTCGAGCAGGGAGACCGAGGCCTGCGCCGCCAGCGGATGGTCGTGCGGCATCAGCACGCCCAGCCGGTCGTGGCGGTAGTGCTGCGCCACCAGCTGCCCCGTGTTCACCTCGTCCCACACCACGCCGAGGTCGGCCGTGCCCTCGCGCACCTCGCGCACCACCTCCGTGCCCACCCGTTCGGTCAGCGACACGCGCAGCCGCGGATGCGCTTCCAGGAAGCAGGCCACGTCGCCCGGCAGGCCGGAGGCCAGCGCCGACACGCTGGCCACGATGCGCACGTTGCCCACCACGCCGCCCTGGAACTCGCTCAGCTCGGCATGCGCCCGCGCCATCAGGCTGAGCATCTCGCGGGCGCGGCGCAGCAGCGTCTCGCCGGCCGGCGTCGGCTCGATGCCGCGGCGCCCGCGCACCAGCAGCGGCGTGCCCACGTCGGCCTCCAGCATCGCCATGCGCTTGCTCACGGCCGAGGCCACCAGCGCTTCGCGGGCCGCCGCGCGGGCGATGTTCCGTTCCTCGCACACGGCGATGAACAGTCGCAGCGACACGGGATCGAAGATGCGGCCCATGGGGCATTCTGGCATCGCCAACGGGAACGAAAGACGTTCCCAAAAGTCGCTGGACTCTCGCGCCGCGATGCCTAGAGTGCAGCCATGCCTTCCGATACGCCCCTGACCCCCGTCGCCGTGCGCGACACCAGCCTGCGCGACGGGCTGCAGTCCATCGCGCGCACCGTGCCCACCGACACCAAGCTGCAGTGGCTGCAGGGCCTGTACCAGGCCGGCCTGCGGCAGCTGGAAGTGGGCTCCTTCGTTCCGCCGCGGCTGATGCCGCAGCTGGCCGACACCGCCACCATCGTGCAGGCTGCCTGCCAGCTGCCGGGGCTGCAGGTCACGGCGCTGGTGCCCAACCTGCGCGGCGCCGAGGCGGCCTTGGCCGCCGGTGCCCATGTGATGCTGCTGCCGCTGTCGGCCAGCCACGCGCACAGCCTGGCCAACCTGCGCAAGACACCGGATGACGTGGTGGCCGAGCTGGGCCGCATCCGCGCCGCGCGCGACAGCGCCGGCAGCCCCTGCCGCATCGAGCTGGGCATCAGCACCGCCTTCGGCTGCACCCTGCAGGGCGTGGTCGAGCCGCGGGAAGTGCTGCGGCTGGTGGCCGCGGGCCTGGATGCCGGTGCCGACGAGGTGAGCCTGGCCGACACCGTGGGCTATGCCGGCCCGCAGCAGGTGCGCAGCCTGTTCGACGCCGCCCTGCGCCTGGCCGGCGAGCGCCTCACCACCGCGCACTTCCATGACACCCGGGGCCTGGGCGCAGCCAACGTGGTGGCGGCATGGCAGGCCGGCATCCGCCGCTTCGACGCCTGCGCGGGGGGCATCGGCGGCTGCCCGCATGCCCCCGGGGCCAGCGGCAACGTGGCCACCGAGGACCTGGCCTGGCTGTTCGCCAGCATGGGCGTGCCCACCGGCCTGCAGTTCGATGCGCTGATGTCGCTGCGCGGCCGCCTGGCCGGGTGGCTGGCCGGCGAGCCGCTGCATGGCGCCATCTGGCGCGCCGGCCTGCCCAGGACCCTGCTGGCCCAACCCACTGAAGCCTGACATGACCGACATCCTGCAAGAACAAGCGAACACCACCGCCCTGCCGCTGCAGGGGCTGCGAGTGGTGGAGTTCACCCACATGGTGATGGGCCCGACCTGCGGCATGGTGCTGGCCGACCTGGGCGCCGAGGTCATCAAGGTGGAGCCGGTGGCCGGCGAAGGCACGCGCACGCTGCAGGGCGCCGGCAGCGGCTTCTTCCCCATGTTCAACCGCAACAAGAAGAGCATCGGGCTGGACCTGCACACCCCCGCCGGGGCCGAGGCGGCACGTCGCCTGGCCGCCAGCGCCGACGTGGTGATCGAGAACTTCAAGCCGGGCACGATGGCCAAGTACGGACTCGATTTCCCGAGCCTGTGCGCCGCCAACCCGCGGCTCATCTATGCCAGCCACAAGGGCTTCCTGCCCGGCCCCTACGAGCGGCGCACCGCGCTGGACGAGGTGGTGCAGATGATGGGCGGCCTGGCCTACATGACCGGGCGGCCGGGCGACCCGGTGCGGGCCGGCACCAGCGTCAACGACATCATGGGCGGCCTGTTCGGCGCCATCGCGGTGATGGGCGCGCTCATCCAGCGCGGCATCACCGGCCGCGGCACGGAGGTGCAGAGCGCACTGTTCGAGAACAACGTGTTCCTGATGGGCCAGCACATACTGCAGTACGCGGTGACCGGCCGGCCGCCGCAACCCATGCCGGCCCGCGACAACCCGTGGGCGGTGTACGACGTGTTCACCGTGGCCGGCGGCGAGCAGATCTTCCTGGCGGCGGTGAGCGACGCCCAGTGGCGCCTGTTCTGCCGCGCGCTGGGCCTGGACGACCTGCTGCAGGACGCTGCGCTGGCCACCAACCACCAGCGGGTGAACCTGCGGCCGCAGCTGCTGCGCACCCTGGCCGAGCGCCTGGCCCACCGCAGCGCGGCGGAGCTGGCTGCGCTGATGGAAGCCGCCGGCCTGCCGTTTGCGCCCATCCGCCGGCCCGAGGAACTGCTGGACGATCCGCACCTGCTGGCCAGCGGCGGCCTGGCCGACGTGGTGCTGCCCGACGGCGCCCGCGCCGGGCAAACGGCCAAGACCACGCTGCTGCCCTTCACGCTGGACGGCCGGCGTGCCGGCGTGCGGCTGCAGCCCCCCCGGCTGGGCGAGCACACCGACGGCCTGCTCGCCAGCGTGGGCTACGACCCGGCGCAGGTCGAGGCCCTGCGCGTTGCGGGCTGCGCGCGCTGAGCGCAGCGGCCCCGGACCCTTCCACAAAACGGAGACAACGATGACCCACGACCTGACCCTCCATGCGACACGGCGCCAATGCCTGCGCAGCGCAGTCGCCCTTGCGGCAGCGGCCACCCTGCCCCTGGCGCGCACGGCCCGGGCCGCCGACACGCCTGCCGCCGTGCGGCTGGTGCTGCCCCATGCGGCGGGATCGGGCGTGGATGCCATCGCCCGCGCCATGCAGAACGCCCTGGGCAAGGCGCTGGGCGCCTCCATCGTGGTGGACAACCAGCCCGGGGCCGGCGGCATCGTCGGCCTGCAGCAGCTGGCCCGCGCGACACCCGACGGCCACACGCTGAGCCTGGTGTCGAACAACGTGGTCATCTTTCCCAGCGTCTACAAGTCGCTGCCGTTCCAGATGCCCGGTGACTTCACGCCGGTGGCCGTGTGCGGCACCACGCCGATGGTGCTGGTGGTGCATCCGCGCTGGCAGGTGACGGATGCGCAGGGCTTCCTCGCGCTGCTCAAGGCCCGGCCGACCGACCTGACCTATGGCTCGGGCGGCAACGGCACCATCCTGCACCTGGCGGCCGAGCTGCTGCTGGACGAGACGGGCACCAAGGCGCGCCACATTCCGTACAAGGGCGTGGGACCCATGGTCTCAGACCTGGTGGGCGGGCAGATCGACTTCGCGGTGGTGGCCCTGCCCACCGCCCAGCCGCATCTGCGCAGCGGCGCCTTGCGCGCCATCGGCCTGACCACCGCCGAGCGCGTGCCGGCCGCCAAGGAGATCCCTACCTTTACCGAGCAGGGCCTGCCGGCCTATGTGGTGGATGCCTGGTTCGCGATGCTGGGGCCCAAGGGCCTGCCCGCGCCGGTGGTGCAGCGCCTGCATGGCGCGCTGGCCGCCACCTTTGCCAGCCCCGAGGTCAAGGAGATGATGGACCGGCAGGGCAACGTCATCCGCCTGGGCACGCCGGAGCAGGCCGGCCCGTTCCTGCGCAGCGAACTGGACAAGTACGCCGCCATCGTGCGCAAGGCCAACGTGCGGCTGGACTGAGGCCGCCGCCCGCCGGCGCCGCCAGAGGCCCGGCACGAGGCAGCCTGCCAGGCCCAGCGCCAGCATCCCGGCCGTGGCCGGCTCCGGCACCACGCTGACGGCCAGGTTCACCGCGTCCACGCCGACGTTCTGCAGGGCCACGTTGTTGGTGTCCGCGAAGCGCAGCCGCAGCGTCTGGCCCTCGTGGGCCTGCAGCACGGCCGCGACGTCGAACGACAGCAGCTGGTACGCGGCCTGGCCGGCGGTGCCGGGCGTGCTGCGGTACAGCGGCTGCAGGCTGTCGGTGGCGAAGACGTCGGCCGACGGCAGCAGCAGATCCACC
This sequence comes from Aquincola tertiaricarbonis, assembly GCF_000969605.1. Taxonomy (GTDB): domain Bacteria; phylum Pseudomonadota; class Gammaproteobacteria; order Burkholderiales; family Burkholderiaceae_C; genus Aquincola; species Aquincola tertiaricarbonis. The sequence goes on from NZ_JZUE01000024.1 coordinate 64,459, forward strand.
CGCACCTGCTGGTTGAGCGCGGGCGTGGCGAAGGCCAGGGTCTCGGGCACGAAGGCCTCGCCCGCTTCGTTGCGAACGTACAGCTGGAACGACAGCAGCGCCGTCGACACGCCGGCCGGCACCACGAAGTCCTGGTACAGCACATGGGCGCCCGGCCCTTCGGCATCGCTCATCGCGGCGCGGGTGCCTTGCGGCGGCGCGGCCACCGGGCTGGCGGTCAGCGGGCTGCCGCTGCCGGACTGGCTGCGGAAGCCGCCGTCGCTGCCCGGCCGGTCGGCGACGGTCCAGCCGTCCAGGCCCGACTCGAAACCGCCATTGACCAGCACGGCCTGCGCCGGCGCCCCCGTGGCGGCCAGCGCACCGCACAACGCGGCCGACCCCAGCAGGCGATGGAAAGCGGCGGGTGCTTGCATGGCGACACTCCTTCAGCGCAGGGCGATGCGGTAGACCGTGCCTCGGCTCAACGAGACGACGTACAGCGCGCCGTCAGGACCTTCGCGGATATCCGGCGTGGCGCCGAAGCCCTGGCCGATGACCAGGCTCTCGGCCTCGGTGGCGTCGTACTTGGCCAGGTTGTCCACCACGCCGTCGGCCAGCCGCGGATCGGCGCTGGTGTCCACCGACCGCCGGTCGGCCGTCAGGCGCAGGCAATACAGGCGGCTGTTGCTGTCGGTGGCGGTGCCCAGCCACAGCGTGCCGGTGTACGGGGTGCCCAGGCCGTTGCCGTGGACGAAGGCCGCGCCGGCCGGCGCCACCTCGTAGCGCCAGCTGAGCTGCGGGTCGCGGTAGGTGGCGCCCGGCAACATCACCATGCGGGAGCGGGCCAGCGCGGCGGTGTAGGCGATGCGGGTGGGCGGGTAGCGGGTCTGCTGCAGCGAGGAGCCGAACGACAGCGTCTCGATGCGCTTGAACTCCGCCAGGCGCGACAAGGGCCCGGCCACCTGGATCCAGCCGCCATTCATGCCGGGCGTCACCGCATTGAGTTCGCTGAAGGCATCGTCCGCGTTCTCGGTCAGCCACAGCAGGCCGCTGGCGCGGTCGAAGTCCATGCCGAAGCCGTTGCGATGGCCGTATGAATACACCCGCGTGAGCTGTGCGCCCACGTCGCCACCCAGGCTGCTGCCCAGCGCGAAGAACGGGTTGTCGGCCGGCACGCTGCCATCGGCATTCAACCGCAGCACCACGCCGGACAGGTGCGCCGCGTCCGGCGCCGGCCCGCCCAGGGTGTCGTCCACCAGCGGCTCGGCCACGAACGGGCCGCTGCCCAGGTTCTGCATCCAGCCGCGCCGGCCGAGGTCGCCGACGAAGACATACAGCTTGCCATCGGGCCCGAAGCGCAACTGGCCGCCGTTGTGGTTGCCCCGCTCGGCCGCGTTCTGCGTGCCTTCATGCCCGGGCACCGGCACGTTGTCGGTCTGCCGCGCGCGCAGGCTCAGCAGCTTCTGGTTGAACACCAGCTGGCTGCCGTTCCAGGTCCAGCGGTCCAGCCGCGTGCCCAGCGCCGGCGTGGCCGACACGTCCACGCTGTCGGCACCGGTGGCGCTTTCGGTCCACAGCAGGTACACCGAGGGCACAGCGGGGAACTGCGGATGCAGCGCGATGCCCAGCAGCCCGCGCTCCGAACTGGAATTGACCGGCAGGTCCAGCACCGCCGCGGCCTGCACCACGCCGTTGACCACGCGCCGCACCCGGCCCGACGCCTTCTCGATCACCAGGGCATCGCCTGGCCCGATGAACACCAGGCCCACCGGCTGCAGCAGGCCGGTGGCATACGGCGTGACGACCAGCGCCGGGTCCGCCACCGTCTGCGCCAGGCAGGGCGCGAAGGTGCCCAGCAGGGCGGTGGCGATCGCGACCACGCGGGACAGGCTCTTCATGGCACCGCTCCTCGAAGCGCATCGAGCCTAGTCCATGGGCCTGGGCGGTTGAACCCCTAGGTCGTGCCGCGGGGCAAGGCCATCGATGCGGCCGCAGCACGTCCCGCGTTGTACGGCTTGAACACCTCGACCACCCAGTCCACGAAGACCCGCAGCTTGGCGCTGACGTGGCGGTTGGCCGGATAGGCCACGTGGAACGGCATCGGCGGCGGCGCCCAGTCGGCCAGCACCTCCACCAGGGCGCCGGTGTCGATGTGCGGCTGCACGATGGGGCCGAAGGTCTGCACCAGGCCCAGGCCGGTCAGCGCGGCGTTCAGGTGCGCCGTGCTCTCGTTGACCGAGATCGGGCCCTGGGCGGCGATCTCGAACCGCTGGTCGCCGCGCACATACACCGCCGGCACGATGCGGCCGGACGCGGCCGAGAAGTAGTTGGCCATGGCATGACGGCCATCCAGCAGCTCCTGCGGGTTGGCGGGGGTGCCGTGCTGCGCCAGGTAGGCCGGCGAGGCGACCGTGGTGAACGCCATCTGCGCGATGCGGCGGGCCACCAGGGACTGGTCGGTCATCGCGCCGCCGCGGATCACACAGTCCACCGCTTCGCCCACCAGATGCACCGGCCGGTCGCTGACACCCAGCGCGATCTGCACCTGCGGATAACGCTTGTAGAAGGCCGGCAGCCGCGGCATCAGGATCAGGTTGGCGACCACCGAGCCGACGTCCACGCGCACGCAACCTCTGGGGTTGGTGCGTTCCTGCGTCAGGTCGGATTCGATCTCCTCCAGTTCGGCCAGCACGCGCGCGGTGCGCTGGTAGTAGGCCGCGCCTTCCGGCGTGACCGTCACCCGCCGGGTCGTGCGTTGCAGCAGCTTGACCTTGAGCCGCGCCTCCAGCCGCTGGACCAGCTTGGTCACGCTGGGCTTGGGCATCTGCAGCTGGTCGGCCGCGCGGGTGAAGCTGCCGGCCTCAACGACGCGGGCGAAGACCCGCATGGCGGTGATCTGGTCCATCGGCGGATTATTGGCAGATTGGAAACAGAGCGGTGCCGGCCAGCGGCTTGGCCGATGGGTATCGCGCTTCCACACTGCATCGCTCCTGAACACACCAGCAAGGCAGACCCCCATGACTTCCAGACTCACCGGCAAGATCGCCCTCGTCACCGGCGGCACCAGCGGCATCGGCCTGGCCACCGCCAAGCGCTTCGTCGCCGAAGGCGCGCATGTCTTCGTCACCGGCCGCCGCCAGGCACACCTGGACGCCGCGGTGGAAGAGATCGGCGGCAACGTGACCGGCGTGCGCAGCGACGTGTCCGACCTGGCCGACCTCGACCGGCTGTACGCCACGATCCAGCGCGACCAGGGCCGGCTCGACGTGCTCTTCGCCAATGCCGGCGGCGGCCAGGTGGCGCCGCTGGGCCAGATCACCGAGGAGCACTTCGACAGCATCTTCAACACCAATGTGCGCGGCCTGGTGTTCACGGTGCAGAAGGCGCTGCCGCTGATGCCCAGGGGCGCCACCATCGTGCTGAATGCCTCGACCACCTCGATCAAGGGCACGCCCGGCTTCAGCATCTACAGCGCCAGCAAGGCGGCGGTACGCAACCTGGCACGCAGCTGGATGCTGGACCTGAAGGAGGCGGGCATCCGCGTCAACGTGCTCAGCCCTGGCGTGGTGCCGACGCCGGCCTACGAGCTGCTGGGACTCCAGGGCGAGCAGCTGGCCGGCTTCATCGAGATGCAGGCCCGCACGATCCCGCTCGGCCGCGTCGGCACCACCGACGAGATCGCCAAGGCGGCGGTGTTCCTCGCCTGCGACGACAGCAGCTTCGTCAACGGCGTCGAGCTGTTCGCCGACGGCGGCATGACGCAGGTGTGATCCGCCCCGGGCGGACGCCGCATTGCTGCCACGCCCTCACAGCGCATGCACCGACCACCGCATGCGCAGGCTCAGGCTGTCGCCAGGCTGCAGCAGCCGCAGGCCGGGTCGGCCGGGCAGGTGAAAGGCATCGATGGGATGGGTGATCGGCTCGAAGCAGAAGGCATCGCCCCGGGGCGGCCGGTACACCAGGCAGCAGCGGGCGTCGGCCGCTGCGCCCGGGTCGAAGCCGGGCATGTGCAACGCCAGCGCGATGCCGCGCTCGGGCCATTCGATGCGGGCGGTGCCGGCCCAGCCGCCGAAGGCGTTGTCGATGAAGCTGCCGTGGGCTTCGATGCCCGCGCTCAGGTTCCAGTCATCGGGCAGCTGCGTGCTGTAGCCGGTGGGAATCGGGTCGTCACCGCTCAGCCACACACCCTGCACCGGCGCCTGCAGCCGGGTGCGGGGCGTGCGCTCGAACCACGGGTGCACGCCCAGGCCATAGGGCAGCGGCTCGGTGCCCAGGTGGCGCACCGTGAGCACCTGGTCCAGGCCTTCGGCGTCCAGCGCGAAGCGCTGCGTGGCCTCGTAGTGATGCGGGTTGCCGCCGTGCTCGAAGGAGGTGAGCACCAGGGTGGCATGGGCCGGGCCATGCTCGGCCACCTGCCAGGGCTGCAGCCAGCCATCGCCGTGGATCGGATACGGCTCGCCCTGGCGATTGGGCTGCATGGCATGGAAGCGGCCCGGCGCACTTTCGAAGCTGCCGCCGCTGATCCGATTGGACCAGGGCACCATCGCAAAACTCGCGCAGCGGTAGAGGTCGGTGCCGCCATCCCAGGGGCGCCACAGGTTCACCATGCCCTGCGGCGTGCCGCATTGCCAGGCGGCCACCGCGCCGCCCAGCGTGGGCAGAAGGCCCAGGCGCTGCTCGCCGGCGCGCAGCCACAGCACCTCATGGGCCTCCGACTGGAAACGGGTGTCTTCAGGCGTGGTCATGCGGGCCTCCGAAGCGGTGCGGCAGCAGGCCGGAGGCCAGGCCGGCCAGGTCCACCGCGAACAGCGCACCGGCCAGCGGCTGCGCCTGCAGCTGCGCCTCGTCCAGCCCGGTGCGGGCGCTGCTGATGAACAGCGTCTGCAGCCCCGGGCCACCAAAGCTGCAGTTGGTGATGTGCTGCGCCGGCAGGCGGATGCGGCCCAGCTCGGCGCCGCTGTCGGCATCGTGGCAGCTGACGCAGCCGCCGCCCCAGTGGGCGATCCACAGCCGGCCCTGTGCATCGGTGGTCATGCCGTCGGGCAGACCGTCGCCCGCCGGCAGGCTCAGCCAGGGGCGCTTGCGGGACGGCTGGCCGCTGGCCATGTCGACATCGAACACATGGATGCGGTTGAGCGGCGTATCGGCCACGTACATGCGCCGCTGGTCCTGTGACCAGGTCGGGCCGTTGACCACCACGTAGCCGGCATCCACGCGGCTGCAGTGCCCGTCCGCGCCATAGCGGTACAGCGCGCCGCTGGCGGCCTCGCAGTCGAAGTCCATGGTGCCGCCCCAGAAGCGGCCGGCCGCATCGCACTTGCCATCGTTGAAACGGTTGCCCGCGGGCTCGCCCGCCGGCGCATGCAGCAGCTGCGGCTGCGCACCGGGCAGTTCAGGATCGAAGCGGGCAAAGCCGTGGCGCAGCGTGAGCAGCAGCGACGGGCCCTCGGCATATTCCGCCACGGCCGAGACATGGCCGCCGATGGCCCAGCTGCGCCGGCTGCCGCTGCCGGGGCTGTACAGCATCAGTTGCCCGCCGAGGATGTCCACCCACCACACGGCCTGCCGCTGCTCGGACCAGGTGGTGCCCTCCCCCAGCGCTGCGGCGGCCGGCCACACACAGCGCACCGCGTCACCGGCAATGTCGAACGGCATGGATGTCTCCTGCTTGTTGTGCTGCTTGACGCGGCCGATGCTAGCAAGGCATATTGATTATCAGAAGCCGTATTTTCGCGATGCTTCGATACTCAAGTTGCAATACCACCGGAGACCTGCATGCCACCAGCCGACGCCACCCGCTACCCCAGCCTGCAAGGCCGCAACGTGTTCGTCACCGGCGGCGGCAGCGGCATTGGCGCGGCCATCGTGCAGGGCTTTGCCGCCCAGGGCGCCCGGGTGGCCTTCGTCGACATCGACGAGGCGGCCAGCCGGCAGCTGGCCGGCCGCATCGCCGAGGCGGGCCATGCGGCGCCGTGGTGGCAGCGCTGCGACGTGCGCGACATCCCGGCGCTGCAGCAGGCCATCGCCGAGGCGGCGCAGGCGCTCGGCGACTTCTCGGTGCTGGTGAACAACGTGGCCAGCGACGACCGCCACACGCTGGAATCGGTGACGCCGGCCTACTACGACGAGCGCATCGCCATCAACCAGCGGCCGGCGCTGTTCGCCATCCAGTCCGTGGTGCCGGGCATGCGGCGGCACGGCGGCGGTGCCATCGTCAACCTGGGCTCCACCGGCTGGCAGGCCAAGGGCAGCGGCTACCCCTGCTATGCCATCGCCAAGTCGTCGGTGAACGGCCTGACGCGCGGGCTGGCCAAGACGCTGGGCGCCGACCGCATCCGCATCAACACCGTGTCGCCCGGCTGGGTGATGACCGAGCGGCAGATCGCGCTGTGGCTGGACGAGGCCGGCGAGCAGGAACTGCAGCGCAACCAGTGCCTGCCCGGCAAGCTGCAGCCGCAGGACATCGCGGCGATGGTGCTGTTCCTGGCCTCCGACGACGCGGCGATGTGCACCGCGCAGGAGTTCACCGTGGACGCCGGCTGGGTGTAGCTAGACCGACTCCAGCCGCCGGCCGTAGAGCGTCAGGCTGGCGGTCTTCAGCGCCTGCAGCATCACCTTGACGGCGGGCGAGGCCTCGCGGTCGGTGCGGGTGATGATGCCGAAGTCGTCCATGTGGCAGGGCAGCTCCAGCGGCAGCACCGAGACGATGCCGTGCGACTCGTAGTACCGCGCCACGTCGGCCGCCAGCACCGAGATCATGTCGCTGCGCTGGAGCATGCCGGTGATGAACAGCAGCGCCGCCGTCTCCACCACGTTGGCCGGCGGCGCCAGCCCGGCCTCCTGGAAGGTGAGGTCGAAGCGGTGGCGCAGCATGCTGCCGGCCGGCGGCACGATCCAGCCGGCGTCCACCACGTCGCGCAGGGTCAGCCCGGGCTGCCGGACCAGCGGATGGCCCGGCCGGCCGATGGCCACCACCGCCTCGCCGGTGAGCGATTCGTATCGCAGGTTGGCGTTGTCGTGGCCGGCGAACAGGCGGGCCACCACCACGTCCAGCCGGCCCTGGTCCAGCCGCTCCAGCAGCACCGGGCTGGTCTCGATGTCGATGGCCACCCGCAGGCTGGGCTGGTCGCGCTTGACCAGCGCCACCGCCGGCGGCAGCAGCACCAGCCCCGGCGAGGTGACGGCGCCCACGCTCACCTGGCCGAAGCGGCCGGCCTTCAAGGCCGACAGCTCGTCATGCGCGCGGTGCAGGCTGGCCAGCGCTTCGCGGGCGTGGCGGATCATCGTCTCGCCATACCAGGTGGGCCGCATGCCGCGCGGCAGCCGGTCGAACAGCAACACCTCCAGCACGTCCTCCAGGTCCTTCAGCAGCTTGGAGGCGGCGGGCTGCGTCATGTTCAGCACCTGCGCGGCGCGGTGGATGTTGCCCTCCTCGGCCAGCGTGACCAGCAGCAGCAGCTGCCGCGTCTTCAGGCGCAGGCGGATGAACCAGGGTGCGGTGCTCATCGGCGGCTCATCGGGGTTTGTGCGAATGCTTCCATGGATATGGATTGTGCGCAAAAAACTATTGGAAGCATATTGTTTTTCGTCTCACACTGGCTGCACAACGACGGAGACGACCCATGGCATCCAACCGCAGATCCTTCAACACGCTTGCCGCCGCCGCGACGCTGGCCGCGCTGCTGCCCGGACGCGCCTTCAGCGCCGACAAGCCGCTGGTGCTGGGCTTCAGCCAGGTGGGCGCCGAAAGCGAATGGCGCACCGCCAACACCGAGTCGATCAAGCAGGCCGCGAAGGACGCGGGCATCAACCTGAAGTTCTCCGACGCGCAGCAGAAGCAGGAGAACCAGATCAAGGCCATCCGCTCCTTCATCGCGCAGAAGGTGGACGTGATCGCCTTCTCGCCGGTGGTGGAGTCGGGCTGGGAGACGGTACTGCGCGAAGCCAAGAACGCCAAGATCCCGGTGGTGCTGACCGACCGCGCGGTCAATGCCAAGGACGATTCGCTGTACGTCACCTTCATCGGTTCCGACTTCACCGAGGAAGGCCGCAAGGCCGGCCGCTGGCTGGTGGACAAGATGAAGGGCCAGGCCGGCCCGGTCAACATCGTGGAGCTGCAGGGCACCGTGGGCTCCGCCCCGGCCATCGACCGCAAGAAGGGCTTCGAGGAAATCATCGCGGCCGATCCCAGGTTCAAGATCGTGCGCTCGCAGACCGGCGACTTCACCCGCGCCAAGGGCAAGGAGGTGATGGAAGCCTTCCTGAAGGCCGAGGGCAAGAAGATCAACGTGCTGTACGCGCACAACGACGACATGGCCATCGGCGCCATCCAGGCCATCGAGGAAGCGGGCCTGAAGCCGGCCAAGGACATCATCATCATCTCCATCGACGGCGTGAAGGGCGCATTCGAGGCCATGATCGCCGGCAAGCTCAACGTGTCGGTGGAATGCAGCCCGCTGCTGGGGCCGCAGCTGATGTCGGTGATCAAGGACATCAAGGCCGGCAAGCAGGTGCCCAAGCGCATCGTCACCGAGGAAGGCATCTTCCCGATGGAGGTGGCGGCCAAGGAATTTCCGAAGCGCAAGTACTGATGCCGCGGCTGATGGGCGGAGCCGGCATGGCCAGCAACCCAGCGCAGCCACTGCTCGAGCTGCATGGCATCCGCAAGCAGTTCGCCGGCGTCACGGTGCTGGACGACATCTCGCTGCGCCTGTACCCCGGCGAGATCCACGCGCTGATGGGGCAGAACGGCGCCGGCAAGAGCACGCTGATCAAGGTGCTCACCGGCGTGCTGGCCAACGATGGCGGCCGCATGCAGCTGGAGGGCCGCGAGATCCGCCCCGCCACCCCGCTGCAGGCACAGCGGCTGGGCATCAGCACCGTGTACCAGGAGGTGAACCTCTGCCCCAACCTGTCGGTGGCCGAGAACGTCTTCGCCGGCCGCTATCCGCGCCGCGGTGCCGCGCAGGGCTGGCGCATCGACTGGGCCGAGGTGCACCGCCGCGCCGCGCAGCTGCTGGGCCGCATCGGGCTGCAGATCGACGTGACGCGGCTGCTGTCCAGCTACCCGGTGGCGGTGCAGCAGATGGTGGCCATCGCCCGCGCGCTGGGCGTGCAGGCCAAGGTGCTGATCCTGGACGAGCCCACCAGCAGCCTGGACGACGACGAGGTGCAGAAGCTGTTCGAGGTGCTGCGCCGGCTGCGGGCCGAGGGCCTGGCCATCGTTTTCGTCACCCACTTCCTGAACCAGGTGTATGCCGTGTCAAACCGCATCACCGTGCTGCGCAACGGCCGCTGCGTGGGCGAATGGCCGGCCGCCGAGCTGGGGCCGGCCGCGCTGATCGCCGCCATGCTGGGCCGCGAGCTGGCCGAGCAGGCCAGCCAACCGGCCGCCCTGCCCGCCTTCGATGCGCGGCAGGCGCCGCTGCTGCAGGCCGAGGGCCTGGGCCAGGCGGGCCAGCTGCTGCCCATCGACCTGCAGGTGCGTGCCGGCGAGGTGCTGGGCCTGGCCGGGCTGCTGGGCGCCGGCCGCACCGAGACCGCGCGGCTGCTGTTCGGCCTGGCCACGCCCGACCGCGGCATGCTGCGCATCGACGGCCAGGCCGTGAGCTTCGCGGATCCGTCGGACGCCATCCGCCACGGCCTGGCGCTGTGCCCGGAAGAGCGCAAGACCGACGGCATCGTGGCCGAGCTGTCGGTGCGCGAGAACATCGTGCTGGCGTTGCAGGCGCGGCGCGGCATGCGGCGCACGCTGTCGGCCGCCGACCAGGCGGCGATGGCCGAGCGCTTCGTGCAGATGCTGGGCATCAAGACGGCCAGCATCGAGATACCCATCGGCCTGCTGTCGGGCGGCAACCAGCAGAAGGCGATGATCGCCCGCTGGCTCGCCACCGAGCCGCGGCTGCTGATCCTGGACGAACCCACCCGCGGCATCGACGTGGCCGCCAAGCAGGAGATCATGGAGCACATCCTCAGGCTGGCGCAGGCCGGCATGGCCGTGGTCTTCATCTCGTCGGAGATCAGCGAGGTGGTGCGGGTGGCCCATCGCATCGTGGTGCTGCGCGACCGCCGCAAGGTGGGCGAGCTGCCCGGCGGCAGCAGCGAAGGCCAGGTGCTGGAGATGATCGCCGCGCAGGCGGCCTGACGCCATGGCCACGATGGACATGCCCTCCTCCCGCCACCGGCTGCTGTGGCCGCTGCTCACGCTGGTGCTGCTGCTGGCGGTGAATGCCGCCTTCAACCCCAGCTTCCTGCACGTGGAGTGGCGCGACGGCCACCTGTACGGCAGCCTGGTCGACATCCTCAACCGCGCCGCGCCGCTGGTGCTGGTGTCGCTGGGCATGACGCTGGTGATCGCCACCCGCGGCATCGACATCTCGGTGGGCGCGGTGGTGGCCATTGCCGCCGCGGTGGCGGCCTGGATGATCGGCGGGGCCGTCTCGGGCGGCGCCAGCCGCTATCCGATGTGGGCCGCCATCCTGGCCGCGCTGGGCGTGGCGCTGGTGTGCGGCCTGTGGAACGGGCTGCTGGTGGCGCGCATCGGCATGCAGCCCATCGTGGCCACGCTGATCCTGATGGTGGCCGGCCGCGGCATCGCGCAGCTGATCACCGACGGCCAGATCATCACCATCTACTACGCGCCCTATTTCTTCATCGGCGGCGGCTGGCTGCTGGGGCTGCCGTTCTCGCTGTTCATCGCCGGCGGCCTCTACCTGCTGCTGCACCTGGCGGTCACCCGCACGGCGCTGGGCCTGTTCATCCAGGCGGTGGGCATCAACCCCACGGCCGCGCGCGTGGCCGGCATCCGCTCGCGGCGGCTGGTGCTGGGCGTGTATGCCTTCTGCGGCCTGTGCGCCGGCATCGCCGGGCTGCTCATCAGCTCCAACGTGAAGAGTGCCGATGGCAACAATGCCGGACAGCTGCTGGAGCTGGACGCCATCCTGGCGGTGACGCTGGGCGGCACCGCGCTGGCGGGCGGGCGCTTCAGCCTGGCCGGCAGCGTGATCGGCGCGCTCATCATCCAGACGCTGACCTACGCCATCTACTCGCTGGGCGTGCCGCCCGAGATCAACCTGGTGGTGAAGGCCGCGGTGGTGTTCGTGGTGATGCTGCTGCAGTCGCCCGAGTTCCGCGCCACCGTGCGCAGCGCGGTACGCCGGCCGGCGGTGCGGGAGCTGCGGGCATGACGGCCACCATCCCGCGCACCGCGGCCCCCGCGCCGGCCCGGCCCCTGCTGCGCCTCAATCCCAAGTACCTGCCCCTGGCGGCCACGGTGTCGCTGTTCTTCGCAATGGCCACGCTGGGCGCGCTGCGCTACGACGCCTTCTTCTCGGCGCAGGTCTTCCTCAACCTGCTGATCGACAACGCCTTCCTGGTGATCGTGGCGGTGGGCATGACCTTCGTCATCCTGTCGGGCGGCATCGACCTGTCGGTGGGCTCGGTGATCGCGCTCACCACCATGGTGTCGGCCGCGCTGGTGGAACACCGGCAGTGGCACCCGGCCGTGGTCATCCCGCTGGTGCTGCTGATGGGCACGGCCTTCGGCGCCTTCCAGGGGCTGCTGATCGAGCGCTTCCGGCTGCAGCCCTTCGTGGTCACGCTGGCCGGCATGTTCATGGCGCGCGGACTGTGCTACCTCATCAGCATCGATTCCATCAGCATCACCGAAGGCAGCTATGCCGCGCTGTCGCAGTACAGGCTGCCGCTGGGCGAGGAGGCCTCGCTATCGGTGGGCGCGCTCATCGCCATCGTGGTGGTGCTGGCGGCGGTGTTCCTCGCGCACTGCACGCCCTTCGGCCGCACGGTGTACGCCATCGGCGGCAACGAGCATTCGGCGGTGCTGATGGGCCTGCCGGTGCGCAGCACGGTGGTGGCGGTGTACACGCTGTCGGGCCTGTGCTCGGCGCTGGCCGGCGTGGTGTTCACCTTCTACATGCTGTCGGGCTACGGCCTGCATGCGGTGGGCCTGGAGCTGGACGCCATCGCCGCGGTGGTGATCGGCGGCACGTTGCTCACCGGCGGCGTGGGCTACGTGGTGGGCACGCTGTTCGGCGTGCTCACGCTGGGCATCATCCAGACGCTGATCTCCTTCGACGGCACGCTCAGCTCCTGGTGGACCCGCATCGTCATCGGCGCGCTGCTGTTCGTCTTCTGCCTGCTGCAGCGCTTCATCACCTCACGCCCGCCGCGGCGCTGAGCGCTCTCCTCTTTCCACCACAGGACCTTTCCGCCATGCCGGACCAACCGCGCAAGCTGCGATCCGCCGAATGGTTCGGCACCGCCGACAAGAACGGCTTCATGTACCGCAGCTGGATGAAGAACCAGGGCATCCCCGACCATGAGTTCGACGGCCGCCCGATCGTCGGCATCTGCAACACCTGGAGCGAGCTGACGCCCTGCAATGCCCACTTCCGCAAGATCGCCGAGCACGTCAAGCGCGGCATCTCCGAGGCCGGCGGCTTCCCGGTGGAGTTCCCGGTGTTCTCCAACGGCGAATCCAACCTGCGGCCCACCGCGATGCTCACGCGCAACCTCGCCAGCATGGACGTGGAGGAAGCCATCCGCGGCAACCCGATCGACGCGGTGGTGCTGCTCACCGGCTGCGACAAGACCACGCCCGCGCTGCTGATGGGCGCGGCCAGCTGCGACGTGCCGGCCATCGTCGTCACCGGCGGGCCGATGCTCAACGGCAAGCTCGACGGCAAGGACATCGGCTCGGGCACCGCGGTGTGGCAGCTGCATGAATCGCTGAAGGCCGGCACCATCGACCTGCACCAGTTCCTGTCGGCCGAAGGCGGCATGTCGCGCTCGGCAGGCACCTGCAACACCATGGGCACCGCCAGCACCATGGCCTGCATGGCCGAGGCGCTGGGCACCAGCCTGCCGCACAACGCGGCCATTCCGGCGGTGGATTCGCGCCGCTACGTGCTGGCGCAGATGTCGGGCATGCGCGCGGTGGAGATGGCGCGCGAAGGCCTCACCCTGTCCAAGATCCTCACCCGCGAAGCCTTCGAGAACGCGATCCGCGTGAACGCGGCCATCGGCGGCTCCACCAATGCGGTGATCCACCTCAAGGCCATCGCCGGGCGCATCGGCGTGCCGCTGGCGCTGGAGGACTGGACCCGCATCGGCCGCGACACGCCCACGCTGGTCGACCTGATGCCTTCGGGCCGCTTCCTGATGGAGGAGTTCTATTACGCCGGCGGCCTGCCCGCGGTGCTGCGACGCCTGGGCGAGCATGGCCTGCTGCCGCACCCCGATGCGCTCACCGTCAACGGCCGCAGCCTGTGGCAGAACGTGAAGGACGCGCCCAGCGTGAATGACGAAGTCATCCGCCCGATCGAGCGGCCGCTGATGCGCGACGGCAGCATCCGCGTGCTGCGCGGCAACCTGTCGCCCAACGGCGCGGTGCTCAAGCCCTCGGCCGCCACGCCCGCCTTGCTGCGCCACCGCGGCCGTGCCGTGGTGTTCGAGAACCTGGAGCACTACAAGGAGCGCATCGTCGACGAGAGCCTGGACGTGGACGCCAGCTCGGTGATGGTGATGAAGAACTGCGGCCCGCGCGGCTACCCCGGCATGGCCGAGGTGGGCAACATGGGCCTGCCGCCCAAGCTGCTGCGCCAGGGCGTGACCGACATGGTGCGCATCAGCGACGCCCGCATGAGCGGCACCGCCTATGGCACCGTGGTGCTGCATGTGGCGCCCGAGGCCGCGGCCGGCGGCCCGCTGGCCATCGTGCGCGACGGCGACTGGATCGAGCTGGACTGCTTCGAGGGCCGGCTGCACCTGGACATCAGCGAAGCCGAGATGGCCGACCGCATGGCCGCCTTGAGCGGCGAAAGCCCACATGCCGGCCGCCGCAGCGGCTACGAGCGGCTGTACATCGACCATGTGCTGCAGGCCGACGAAGGCTGCGACTTCGACTTTCTCGTGGGCTGCCGCGGCAATGCGGTGCCCCGCCACTCGCATTGAGCACACCGGCCATGACCCGACCCGGACTGAGCCACCCGCGCTTTCGCGGCATCTTCCCGGTGGCGCCCACCACCTTCACCGAGACCGGCACGCTGGACCTGCCCAGCCAGCGCCGCTGCATCGACTTCATGATCGACAGCGGCGTGGACGGCATCTGCATCCTGGCCAACTTCTCGGAGCAGTTCCTGCTGGCCGACGACGAGCGCGAGCTGCTCACCCGCACGGTGCTGGAACACGTGGCCGGCCGCGTGCCGGTGATCGTCACCACCACCCATACCAGCACCGCGGTGTGCGCGGCCCGCAGCCGCCGCGCGCAGGACATGGGCGCGGCGATGGTGATGGTGATGCCGCCCTATCACGGCGCCACCTTCCGCGTGGGCGAGGCGGCGATCTACGAGTTCTATGCCCGGCTGTCGGACGCCATCGGCATCCCGATCATGGTGCAGGACGCCCCCGCCAGCGGCACGCCGATGCCCGCCGTGCTGCTGGCCCGCATGGCGCAGGAGATCGAGCACCTGGCGTACTTCAAGATCGAGACCGCGGGCGCGGCCACCAAGCTGCGCGAGCTGATCCGCCTGGGCGGCGAAGCCATCGAAGGCCCGTGGGACGGCGAGGAAGGCATTACCCTGCTGGCTGACCTGGACGCCGGCGCCACCGGCGCAATGACCGGCGGCGCCTTTGCCGATGGCCTGAAGCCCATCATCACCGCCCACCGCGAGGGCCGGCGCGACGAGGCCTTTGCGCTGTACCAGCGTTGGCTGCCGCTGATCAACGTGGAGAACCGGCAGGCCGGCTTCCTCGCGGCCAAGGCACTGATGAAGGCTGGCGGCATCATCGACTGCGATGCGCCGCGCCACCCCTGGCAGCCGCTGTCGCCCGAGGTGCGCGAAGGCCTGCTCGACACCGCGCGCCGGCTCGACCCGCTGGTGCTGCGCTGGGCCGGAGCGCGCGCGGCATGAAGATCACGAGGCTGCAGACCTTCCGCGTGGCGCCACGCTGGATGTTCCTGAAGATCGAGACCGACGAGGGCATCAGCGGCTGGGGCGAGCCGGTGATCGAAGGCCGCGCCCGCACCGTGGAAGCAGCGGTGCACGAGTTCGCCGAGACGCTGGTGGGCCGCGACCCGGCCGACATCAACGACCTGTGGCAGACCATGTACCGCAGCCACTTCTACCGCGGCGGCGCCATCCTGATGAGCGCCATCGCCGGCATCGACCAGGCGCTGTGGGACATCAAGGGCAAGGCCCTGGGCGTGCCGGTGTACCAGCTGCTGGGCGGCAAGGTGCGCGACCGCATGAAGGTGTACAGCTGGGTGGGCGGCGACCGGCCGGCCGACATCGTGGAGCACATGCAGCGCCTGATGGAAGGCGGCTTCGACACCTTCAAGCTCAATGGCACCGAAGAGATGGCGATGCTGGACTCACCGCGCGCGGTGGACGCCGCGGTCGCCAAGATCGCCGCGGTGCATGAAGCGCTGGGTACACAGGTGAGCTTCGGCCTCGACTTCCACGGCCGCGTGGCAGCGCCGATGGCCAAGCGGTTGCTGAAGGACCTGGAGCCCTACAAGCCGCTGTTCGTCGAAGAGCCGGTGCTGGCCGAGCAGGCCGAGCACTACCCGCGCCTGGCCGCCGCCACCAGCATTCCGCTGGCGGCGGGCGAGCGCATGTACTCACGCTTCGAGTTCAAGCGGGTGCTGCAGGAAGGCGGCATCGCCATCCTGCAGCCCGACCTGTCACATGCCGGCGGCATCACCGAATGCCACAAGATCGCCGCAATGGCCGAGGCCTACGACGTGGCCTTCGCGCCGCACTGCCCGCTGGGGCCGATCGCGCTGGCGGCGTGTCTGCAAGTCGACTTCACGGCCTGGAATGCGGTGCTGCAGGAGCAGAGCATGGGCATTCACTACAACCGGGATGCGGATCTGCTGGATTACGTGATCAACAAGGACGACTTCCGGATCGAGGGCGGCTATATGCGCGCTCTGCCTTTACCCGGGTTAGGTGTGGAGATTGACGAGGAGCGGGTGGTGCATGCAAGCCGGGAGGCGCCGGATTGGCATAACCCGGTTTGGCGGCATGGGGATGGGAGTGTGGCGGAGTGGTGAGGGGCGTGGCGTTGCGAATGGCATCTAGAGCGGAGGGTCGCATGGAAACGCGACCTTCCGCCGTGTAGCGGTTGCTGTGGGTCAAAGTCCAAACAGATCTGAGCGCCAGCGGCTATAAAGCAGTTGTTCGTGGCCGTCTGCATCTAAAACATCGCCTACTTTGAAATGAAATCCGCTGAAGACGACATTGATGCCGCTCTCCTCTGCTCAGCCTGCTTTGTGGATGAAGGTCTCCGTATCGACGCCTCAAAACACGGCCGTGAGGAGCAAGGCGATTGCCCGAACTGCAAGAGCTCGGCCGGGCGGAAGCTCACCAAGAACGACATTAAGTCGCTAGCTTGGCGTTTTTTTGTCAGCGGCACGACAGTTCTCGGAAACTACGGTGGCGCTCCAGCTATTCAATTCAACGAGGACCACTACGGCAAGAGCGATATTTACCCATCGCCATGGCTCAAGGGGGACATCAGGCTGATTGAGGAGGCAGCGAAAATCGGGTTCTTCCACTATGGACCGCGACTTTGGATGGTCGGTGAGGTCGAACCACTCAAGGATCTTCAAGATGCTTCGAAGCGGTTACGCGTCATTGCGCGTGTTTTGACGGAGTACCCGGAGCGGATATTAGCGAAAGACTCCGCGTTTTATCGCATCCGCGTCGGCCCTCAACAACCTGACGACCCTGGCGAGTACGATAGCCCGCCGACGCAACTGGCGGGGAAAGGGCGGCTGGACTCTATTGGCTTTCCCGTCCTATATGGCTCTCAAGACATCGACATCTGCGTTCACGAGTGCCGCGCAACCGCCGAAGATGAGATCTTCGTCGCGACGCTAAAGCCAGAGCGGGACTTGAGGCTGCTAGATCTGACGCACGTTCTGAAGGAGGAGGTGACTGAGTTTGAGAGCTTGGACATGGCAATTCACATGCTCTTCCTTGCGCGATCTCACTCCTACGAGATCTCCCGCACGATTGCGCTATCAGCAAGAGATGCCGGGTTCGACGGCGTGATCTATCCATCGTTCTTCAGCTTGATTCGCACGGGCGGGCGACCGTTCGAAACAGCCTACGGGCTTTCACTGCGTCAGTTCCATCCGCAGGCTGAGGAGTACGGCCGCGCGTTCACAATTCCAAACTTCGCTCTATTCGGGCGCCCACTCGAGAATCGGTCGGTGCGTGTGCACTGCATCAATCGGTTGGTCTTAACCCAAATCGGCTATGTGGGGCACTTCGGTCCGGTGATCTATTGACTTGATGCGATCTGAGTGCGTTTGAGTATCCTGCGGCCGCGGCGCACCACTTGCGAATTACGCGAAGGCCGCGCTCTAGGAATTTTTGCAAGCCGGGCAGCAGACGAACTGGGCGAGATGCGAGTCGATCCGACGCCCTGCTAACGCGATGAGACACATCCGCTGATGAGTGTCCAAGATGAGTATGCAGCAGAGCTTCGCTCATTCGGCACGGACAAGCTCGCGCTAGCGCGCCGGGCATGTGAAGCGGCATATCCATCGCCTCCCTGCCGCGTTGCAAAATTTGGCACGCGACGAAGTGCCTTCATTTGTGGACTAGCAACTTCGGTTCGACGGGAACGTTACGACAATCAATATCTTGATGGCTGACGGCAAAAATCTTGCCGCCCGCGACCCTTCCAAGCACGCGACCTTGCTTCGATACCGCTCAGTTGACCGGGCCGATTCGCCCTGGCCTCAATCATGGACAAGGTGTCGTGGACAGCTACGATGAGATCCACGTTTTTCCAGTTTCCCTTTGCCAGCAACGGCCTGGTGGCCCGTCGATTACCACCTCGATCGGCTCGTCCGTGCGATGACCTTGTGGGTTCACGTGACCGCCGATGTGCGGCGCAGAGCAACGTTGCTGGCCTGATGCTGTTCGAAGCGCTGCTGCAGCGTGGCCAGCAGCGCCGCGTGCTCATCTTCCCCGGTGGGCTTGCCCGCCTTGCCGGCCATCAGAAGTCCACCTGCACCGAAGGCGCGCTGCGGCGGGCGGGCCCGTGGTACACGGCCTCGATGTTGTTGCCGTCAGGGTCCAGCGCGAAGGCGGCGTAGTAGCCGGGGTGGTAGTTGCGCGGGCCGAGGGCGCCGTTGTCTTGGCCGCCATGGGCCAGGGCCGCTTCGTGGAAGGCCTTGACCATCGCTTCGTCCTGCGCCTGGAAGGCCAGGTGGTGGCGGCCGGTCAGGTGGCCTTGGGCCGATTCGCTCTCGGCACTGGAGACGAAGAGTTCGTCGGCCCAGAAGTGGTCGTCGCCCTCGCCGCCCATAGGCAGCTTGAGGGCGCCGAGCATGGCCCGGTAGAAGCGCTTGCTGGCGGCCGGGCACGCACCACCAGGTGGATGTGGTCGATGAGCCGGCCGCGGTGCAACGGCATGGCTTCCATCGTGAACCTCCTGAATGGAAGCTGCGATGCTGCCATGCCCGCGCGGCCCCTCACCCCCGGCTGATCGACACCCCGCCGTCCACCAGCGAAGCGGTACCGGTGACGAAGCTGGCGTCGTCCGAGGCCAGGTACAGCACCGAGCGGGCCAGTTCCTGCGGCGTGCCCACGCGCTTGAGCGCATGCAGGCCGGCCAGGAAGCTCTGCGCTTCGGGCGTGTCGTTCATCTCGCGGTACATCGCCGTGTCCACCGCGCCGGGCAGGATGGCGTTCACGCGCACGCCCTGCGCGCCATATTCGGTGGCCAGCGCCTGCGTCAGCCCGACCAGGCCCGACTTGCTGGCCGCATACGCCGCCACGCCCGCAAAGGCCGCGGTGTAGCCGACGAAGGTGGAGGTGAAGATGACCGAGCCGCCGCCGTTCTTCAGCATCTGCGCGATCTGGTGCTTGGCGCCGAGGAAGGCGCCGGTCAGGTTGATGGCCAGCGTGTCGGTCCAGCCCGCTTCCGAGACGCCGGTGCTGGCACCGCCCTCGCCCAGCGTGCCGGCATTGTTGAACGCCACGTCCAGCCGGCCATAGCGGCTGACGGCCAGCGCCACCAGCTCGCGGGCATAGGCCTCCGACCGCACGTCGCCGGCCAGGGCCACGGCGTCGCCGCCCGCGGCGCGGATGTCCTTCACCAGCTGTTCCAGCTCGGCGGCGCGGCGCGCGCCGACCACCAGCCGTGCGCCTTCGCTGGCGAACAGCAGTGCCGATGCATGGCCGATGCCGGAACTGGCGCCGGTGATGAGCGCCACCTTGCCTTCGAGTCGCTTGCCCATGATCAATCTCCTTGTAAGGGTCCGTGATGAATCGATGGGCGAAGTCTGGTGCGGCGAGGTGCTTTCGATAAGCGGCTCCGCAGCGATTCTGCTGTTCGGTTTCACCGGACAATCCGGCCCGGGCCGCCCTGCCGGCGGCGGGAGAAAGGCATGCTCAAGCTGGAAGGCATCGCAAGCTTCGTTGCCACCGCGCAGGAAGGCTCGATGAGCGCGGCGGCGCGGCGGCTGCAGCTGTCGAAGTCGGTGATCAGCGAACGGCTGGCCGACCTGGAAAGCGCCCTGGGCGCGCCGCTGTTCCACCGCACCACCCGCAAGCTGAGCCTGACGGAGGACGGCGCCGCCTTCCTGGAACGTGCGCTGCGCATCCTGCGCGAGGTGGACGAGGCCGCCGCCGAGTTGGGCGAGCGTCGCGGCCGGCTCACCGGCCCGATGCGGCTGTCGGCCGGCGTCGCCTTCGGCCACCTGCACCTGGGTCCGGCGCTGTACCCCTTCCTCAGGAAGCACCCGGGCATCTCGCTCACGCTGGAGCTGGACGACCGGCAGGTGGATGCCTCGGCCGAGGGCTTCGATGCGGTGATCCGGCACGGCGCCATCGCCGATTCGCGGCTGGTGGCCTGGACGCTGGCCAGCAGCCGGCGCTGCCTGGTGGCCTCGCCCGCGTACCTGCGGCGCCAGGGCCGGCCGAAGTCGCTGGACGACCTGGGCCGGCACCGCGCCGTCTACTACCTGAACCGCGGCGCCGCCGACTGGCGCTTCGAGGACGTGCGCAGCGACGCCTTCCAGCGGCCGCCCGCGGCCCTGCGCGTGAACAACGGCGACATGATGCTGGACGCCACGCTGGCCGGCCTGGGCCTGGCGCTGCTGCCCACCTTCATCGCCGGCCCAGCGCTGGCGGCCGGCAGCCTGGTCGAGGTGCAGATCGGCGAAGCCGCCGCGCCGGAGTCGATCTACGTCGCGCACCCCGAGGGCCGCCGCGCCTCGGCCAAGCTGCGAGCACTGGTGGATTGCCTGCGCAAGTCGTTCGGAAACCCCCCGTATTGGGAAACAGGCACCGCGCCGCTCAGGCCTTGACTTCGACCACCGCCTCGAAGCCGCCGAAGATCATGCGCTTGCCGTCAAAGGGCATCGGCGGGTTGCCCGGCGTGGACGGGTCCATGCGCGGGTCTTCCATCATCTTCTTCATGCCGGCGTCGCGCGTGGCTTTGTCCGGCCATTCGACCCAGGAGAACGCCACCGTCTCCTCGGGCGTGGCCTGCACCGCGCGGCGGAAGTCGGTGAGCTTGCCGTCGGGCACGTCGTCGCCCCAGCCCTCGATCACGCGCAGCGCACCCAGCTCGATGAACATCGCATCGAAGTGGCGCGCATGGTCGATGAAGGCCTGCTTGCTGGCAGTGGGTACGGCGATCACGAATCCGTCGATGTAGGCCATGGTCGGCTCCTCGGGTGGTGGAGTGGAACGACGAACGAGACCCCGCCCGATCGACACGCCCGCCCCATGAAAACTTATGAAATCAACAGCGCCGGGGCGGCCGCCCGATAGCCGCGGCCGCGTTCGGCTGGCACGCTGCGGTCCTGTTGCAATGACTCACGCAAGGATCTCATCATGCTGTGCACGCTGGTCCGGTGCAGCCCCTCGGGGGCGGCCGCTTTGCTGCTGTGTTCCATCGCCGGCACCGCCAGCGCCTATACGCTGGTGGAGGCGAACGGCGGCGGCTTCGTCTCGCCCGACAACGGCCAGAACCGCGTCGACATGGCGGTGACGCGGCAGGCCCAGGGCGCCGGAGAATCGGCCAGCGGCCTGAAGCGGCTGCGCGTCGGGCCCATCGGCGGGGGCCCGATCGCCGGCGCCGACCTGAGCGGCTCCGCCTATGCGGCGCCCGGCGTGCTCAAGGCCCGCATCGACGGCTCGACGTTCATCGCACCGTTCGCCGACAACATCCCCACCGTCACCCACGGCGCACCGATTGCGGACGGCAGCTTCAGCAGCCGCTTCGTCGACACCGTGAACCTGACCAGCAGCACGCTGGCGGTGGGCACGCCGGTGCAGTTCAACTTCACGGTGAACATGCACGTGGTGACCAACCGCCCCGGCCACAACGGCCCCGACGCCAGCGGCTGGGACTCGGGCAACTTCTACTTCCACTACTTCCTGGGCAGCGGCATCGACACGATGTACCGCTTTCCGAACGGCCTGTACAAGTCGGTGCCCAGCTTCGAGTTCAGCCTGCCGATGACGGTCAGCGGCCTGGTGGGCGACACGCTGACGCTGGGCGCCGAGCTGAGCGTGGGCGCCGACGCCCGCGCCGGCTGGTACCTCGACCGCGGCGGCTTCCTCACCACCTACGGCACCAACCAGGAGACGCACATCGACGCCTCCAACACGGCCCGGCTGTACCTGGATGCGATCACGCCCGGGCTGGAACTGGTGGCCGAAAGCGGCCACGACTACGCGATCAGCGCGGTGCCCGAGCCGGGCACCTGGGCCCTGCTGGGCGGGGGCTTGTGCGTGCTGGCGGTGGCCCGGCGCCGGGCCTCGGCCCCGCGGCGATAAGCTACTCGCTCCGGCGCCAGCGCCCTCCCCCATCCTGCCCATGTCCTCTCCCACCTGCGTGGCCACCGAGGTGATCACCACCCGCCAGAAGTCCGTCGGCTATGCGTACCGGGAGAAGCCGGTATCGCCCGCCGACAGCGGCTGGCGCTTTCTCAGCGGCAGCGAGAGCGAGCAGTACATGGACCAGCCGAGCCACTACGTCACCTGCGTGCTGGCCGACTTCGTGCGCGAGCATCCCGAGGTCGCGCCCCTGCTGGCGCATCCGGTCGGCTCGGCCTTTGCCAGAACCAAGGCCGGCGGCCGCTTCGACGCGGTGCCGGAATAGCGCAGGCCCTGCCGGGGGCCGGTGCGTCCGTCAATGCGCCGGCGCCACCACGGGATGCCGGGCACCGGAGACGAAGTACAGCACCATGCCCACGGCCAGCAGCAGCCCGGCCCGCAGCCAGTTCTCGGGCGCCTGCTGCGTCATCAGCACCAGGCAGGACACGATGGCCAGCACCGGCAGCACCACCGGCGTACGGAAGTGCGCATGGGGCACCACGTCGCGCCGCAGCACCAGCACGGCCACGTTGGTGCTGAGGAAGACGAACAGCAGCAGCAGCACCACGGTCTCGGCCAGCACCACCAGCGTGCCGGTGACGGCCAGCAGCATGGCCGCGGTGGTGGTCGCCACGATGGCCACCCAGGGGGTGCGGCGTTGCGGCAGCACGCGCCTGAGCACCGCGGGCAGCAGGCCTTCCTCGGCCATGCCATAGGCCAGGCGGCTGGACATGATCATGGTGAGCAAGGCGCCGTTGGCCACCGCAATGAGGGCGATGACGCCGAACAGCCAGGGCGGCATGTTGAAGCCGGTGGCACGCACCACGTCCAGCAGCGGTGCGCTGGAGGCGGCCAATGCCGGCGCGTCCAGCACCAGCGAGGCGGCCACGGCCACGCCCACGTACACCAGGCCGGCCACCAGCAGCGCGCCGAACAGGGCCCGCGGGTACACGCGCGACACGTCGCGCACCTCCTCGGCCATGTTGGCCGAGGTCTCGAAGCCGACGAACGAGTAGAACGCGATCAGCGCGGCGCCCAGGACTGCCGCACCCGGCGAGCTGCCGCCATCGAAGCGCAGCAGCCGGTCGGTCGTGCCCTCGCCGCCCCACAGGAAAGCGAAGCCCAGGCCGATCACCAGCAGCAGGCCGCTCACCTCGACCAGCGTCATCAGCACGTTGGCCCCCAGGCTCTCGCGCACGCCGCGTGCATTCAGCAGCGCGACGGCCAGCAGGAACAGCAGTGCCACCGGCAAGGCGGGCACGTCCAGCAAGGGCCGCAGGTAATCGCCGGCAAAGGCCAGCGCCAGGCCCGCCGCGCTGGTGACCCCCGCCGCCAGCATCGCAAAGCCCACCAGGAAGGCAACCAGGCGCGAGCCGAAGGCCCGTTGCGCGAACACGGCCGAGCCGCCCGCCTGCGGGTACTTGGTCACCAGTTCGGCATAGGAAGCCGCCGTGAGCAAGGCGAACAGCAGCGCCACCGCCAGGGGCGCCCAGGTGGCGCCGCCCACCTGGCCCGCGATCTTGCCCACCAGCACATACACGCCCGCGCCCAGCACGTCCCCCAGGATGAACAGGAACAGCAAGGGCCCGCCCACCACACGCGCCAGCGAGCCGGAACGGGCCGGATCCGGTGCGGAGGATGAGGAGGAGGCGGAGGACGGAGGCGGCGCAACGGAAGGCTTCATGCCGGCCACCGGGCAACCGGTATGCCGTCAAGGGCCGGGCGCGCCGCCAGCCTCCGGCCGCGCGCCCACCACCCGGTTGCGCCCGGCCCGCTTGGCCAGGTACAGCCGCTGGTCGGCCGCCGCCAGCAGCGCCTCGATCGACAGCGCATGATCGGCCGCGGCAACGCCGAGGCAGCCGATGCTCACGCTGACCTGCAGGCCCGGCGACACCTCATGCCACGGCTCGCGCTCCACGGCCGCGCGCACGCGCTCGCAGATGCTTTCGGCCAGCGACGCATCGACATCGGGCAGCACGAGCGCGAACTCCTCGCCGCCATAGCGGGCGGCCAGGTCCATGTGGCGGCAGCTGGACACCAGCACGCGGCCCACCCGCCGCAGCACGTCGTCGCCCACCTGGTGGGAGTGCTGGTCGTTGATCGACTTGAAATGGTCCAGGTCCAGCAGCACCAGGGAGAACGGCCGGCCATCGGCCAGGTGCCGCTGGGCGGTGGCCAGCGCCCGGTCGAACGCACGCCGGTTGGGGATGCCGGTGAGCCCGTCCACCAGCGCGGCGCGCTCATAACGTTCCGCGCGCAGGCGCTCGAACTCGGCTTCCGCCTGGGCGCGGCCCGTCTCGAACTTCACTTCCAGCGCGCGCGCATGCATCTGCGCCCGGTCGGAGGCCAGCTGCACGTAGTGCGCATGGAACTGGCGGTGCCAGCGCAGCGCCGCGGCCAGCTCGCCGAGCGCCTCCTGCGCGTTGCACAGCAGCTCGCAGCACTTCTGCAGATAGGCCGCATCGCCCAGCACCGACAGCAAGGCATGGGCGTCCTGCAGCCGCTGCAGCGCGGCCGCTGCCGCACCGTCTTCCAGGTCCATCTCGGCCAGGTTGAGCAGGGCCACGGCACGGGCTTCACCGGTGCCGGCTTCACCATGCACCGCTTCGAAGGTGCGGCGTGCGGCCGCGCGGTCGCCCGATGCCAGCTGGGCCACGTCCTGGTTGTGGCGGGCCGAGCGGATGGCATGCAGGTCGCCCAGCTCGCTGGCCAGGCGCAGGTACTCGGCTGCATGCCGAAGGGCGCGACGGCGGTGCAGGCCGGGGTCGTCGCAGGCCGGCCGTTGGGCGAGCTCGCCTTGCACGCTGGCCAGGGCGCCCTGCGCCACCGCCTGCAGCTCCAGGTCGCCGGCCGAGGTGGCCAGCAACTGCATGCGCTCGAAGCTCGCCAGGGCATCGGTCCATCGGCCCATCGCCCACTGCACCGCCCCCAGGGCTTCCAGGCCGGCGGCCTCCACCGCGGCATCGCCGCTGTCGGCGGACAGTCGCCGCGCAAGGTCGCTCTCCTCGGCCGCGGCCTCGATGCGCCCGAGGGCGGCGAGCACATGGGCCTTCTGCACACGGGCCCGGCATTCGCGCGCCGGGTCTTGCGCGGCCTCCGCCGCCTGGATGGCACGCGCACAGGCGGCGAGGGCCACGTCAAGCTCGCCCTGGCGCCGGGTGATGCGCGCCAGCAAGGTGGCGGCGTCCGCCCGCAGCATGGGACTGTCGCTGTCCGACAGCGCCTCGGCCTGCGCCCGGGCGGCCTGGAGTCGATCGGTGCGGAAGAGGCCCAGCGCCGCCTCGATGCCGGGTACGGGGCCGACGGGCGCGGAGCGGGTCATGGATGTCACGGTACGGCTGGATCCTGCGGCGCCGGTTGCAGGGCACGGGCGTCGCGGTGGCGGCATTCTGCACCGAAGCGGCCGGCCGACCGGGGCCGATCAACCGGCCGGGATCGGCCGCACCGCACCGGCGCCCGCCGCCGGCAGCGACAGCTCGAAGCTGCTGCCCACGCCTTCGGTGCTGCTGGCGCCCAGGTCGCCGCGCATCAGCCGCGCCAGCTTGCGCGACAAGGCCAGGCCGATGCCCGCGCCTTCAATGCCGGCACGCTTGGGATGCAGCCGCTCGAACGGCATGAACAGCCGGGGCATCAGGTCGCTGGCGATGCCCCAGCCGGTGTCCTGCACCGACAGCACCACCGTGCCCGCCGCATGCTGCCAGGCCCGCAGCACCACCTCGCCGCCGGGCCGGTTGTACTTGACGGCGTTGGACAGCAGGTTCAGCAGGATCTGCCGCAGCCGCAGCAGGTCGGCCAGCACGATGAAGTCCGCATCGCCCGCGCTGACCAGCTGGCGGATGCTGACGCTGTGCGCATGCGCCCGCTCGCGCACCATGGCCACGCTGCTCTCCACCGCCTCGCTCAAGCGCACCGGCGCCAGCTTGACTTCCAGCCGGTGTTCCTCGATCTGGCTCAGGTCCAGCAGCTGCTCGATCATCGACAGCTGGTGCTGGCCGGCGTCGTGGATCAGCCGCGCGTACTTGGCCACCGTCGCGGGCTGGTCGGCCGTGCCCGGCAGGCCGAGCAGCTGTGCGAAGCCGATGACCGCATTCAACGGCGTGCGCAGTTCATGGCTGAGGTGCGACAGGAACTCTGACTTCGCCTGGCTGGCTTCCTCCGCAGCCGCCCGGGCAAGCCGCTCGCGCCGCAGCTCGTGCGCCTCGGTCACGTCGCGCAGCACGACGGTGAGCAGGGCCGTGCTGCCCATGCCCACGCGGGAGATGGCCGCCTCCAGCGGAAACTCCTCGCCGTCCCAGCGGCGGCCGACCAGCTCGCGGTCCACGCCCAGCACCTGCGGTCCGCCGCCGCCGTTGCTGAAGGCGGCCATCTTCGCGCCATGGCCCCGGCGGTAGCGCTCGGGCAGCAGGTCGTCGATGCTGCGGCCCAGCATCTGTGCCGCCGACACCCGGAAGACCCGCTCGGCCGCCTTGTTGAACAGGGTGATGCGGAACTCCGGGTCCACGGTGATGACGGCCGCGGACACGGAGTCCAGCACCGCCTGCATCTGCTGTTCCCGCGCCTCGGCCTCATCGCCCAGTTCCTTCAGCCGCTGCGCCTTCCACTTCAGGCGCTGCTCCACGCGCTCGCGGTCGGTCGTCTCCACGCAGCTGACGAACACGCCGCGGACCTGCCCGTCGTCGTCGCGCAAGGGGCTGTACGAGAAGTTGAAGACGCAATCCTCCGGGAAGCCATAGCGGTCGACGGTGAGCTTCAGGCCGTCGAAGCCCAGGGCCTCGCCCGACATCACGCGCGCCCACATCGGCGCCACGGTGGACCAGATTTCCTGCCAGGTAACGCAGGCGCTGAGCCCCATGGCCGCCGGATGCTTCCAGCCGAGGATGGCGGCATAGCCGTCGTTGTAGATCTGGGTCCAGTCCGGCCCCCAGGCGATGTACATGGGCAGCCGGCTGTCGATGACCATGGCCGCGGCATGCCGCAGGCTGGCGGGCCATTGCGCGGGCGGGCCCAAGGGGGTCTGGTCCCAGGCGGTGCGGTGGAACACCGCACGGGCGCTGGTGTCGGCGGGATCGGTAGGTTCAGTGGGGGGACGGGACATCTGCGCACGCATGCCAACGATGCCCCGCCAGGGCAATCGCTGCGCCACGCACTTGCACGCGTTACAGCGCCGAACAATTGACACGAAGCCGGCGCAGGCGCGCCGAGCGCGTGAGCGGATCGGCACGGAAGTCGAGCGACCGCGCGCCGCCCTGGCGGCCACCGCTTCCTACACTGGTGCCGTCATCACAAGGAGGAGCGATGTTCAATCACATCATGGTGGGCAGCAACGACATCGAGCGTTCGCGCCGGTTCTACGACCAGGTGCTGGGCGTGCTGGGCGCGCCGGCCGCCACGCCGCACCGCGCCAGGTCGGGCCACATGCGCATGTTCTACCGACATGACGGCGGCAGCTTCGGCATCGCCGAGCCGATCAACGGCGAGCCGGCCACCGTGGCCAATGGCGGCACCATCGCCTTCCGCTGCCATTCGCCGCAGCAGGTGCATGCCTTCCACGACGCAGCGCTGGCGCAGGGCGGCGTCTCCATCGAGGAGCCGCCGGGCCTGCGCAGCGATGCGCTGGGCGCCTATTACCTGGCCTATGTGCGCGACCCCGACGGCAACAAGCTGTGCGCGGTGCACCGGCCCAAGGTGCAGCCCTGAGCAGCGGCACGCGGCGCCTCGTCGTCTCGCCCGCGGGCGGCGAGCTGGCCCGCAGCCTGCACCTGCGGCCGGGCCTGGGCGTGGCCGCCCATGTGCTGCAGGGCGAAGGGCTTCAGATCGTGCGGGTGCGGGTGGAGCGACCGGCGCTGATCCTGGTGGACCGGGGCCTCAAGACCGTGCAGCCCGCGCGCGGCGCGGCGGTGGGGGCGGGTCCGGGCCAGGCGCTGCTGCTGGCCGGCGGGCAGACGGTGGACTTCCACAACCGCGTGACCGATGGCCAGCGCTACGAGGCCCGCTGGCTGCTGTTCGGCGCGGCGGTGCTGGACGACCCGCACTACCTGGCCGAGGCCCAGCGCCTGCGGCCGGCCGGTGCGGCGATGCCGCCGGCGCGGGCCTGTGCACGCCCGGGGGCAGGGCTGGCCGAAGCCTTCGAGCGGGCGCGGCAAGGGCTGGCGCCGGACCCCTCGCGGCCGGATGCGGTGGTGCGCCAGCAGCTGCTGGAGGTGCTGCACTGGCTGCTGCATGCGGGCCTGGTGGTGCGCATGCCGCCGGACGACGCGCGGCTGAGCAGCCGCCTGCGCGCCCTGCTGTCCACCCGGCTGGACGGCGACTGCAGCGCCGAGGCCATCGCGCAGGCCTTCGCGATGTCCCAGGCCACGCTGCGCCGCCGCCTGGCCGCCGAAGGCAGCACGCTGAGCGCGCTGGTGGCCGACGTGCGCATGGCCTCCGCCCTGGTGATGCTGCAGGCCACCACGCGGCCGGTGTCGGAGATCGCGCTGGCGGTGGGCTACGACTCGCCCTCGCGTTTCGCGGTGCGCTTCCGACACCGCTTCGGCTTTGCGCCGACCGCCGTGCGCGGCCATGCCAGAGGCCCTGAACCCGCCCCGCCATGCAGGCGCCTTGGGGCCCGAGCCCGACCCGGCCGAGACCCGGACCCATGGCGGCACGGCCCGGCCTGAGGGTGAGGCATGAGGCGCCTGCGCGCCCGGCGCTTCAGCCGACGGCCGGCGGCACCAGCGGCTGCGTCACCGGCAGCCGGGCGGTGAAGACGGTGCCCTGGAGGGCATCGGACGCCGCCTCCAGCCGCCCGCCATGCGCCGCCGCGATCTGGGCGCAGATGTGCAGGCCCAGGCCCAGCCCGCCACCCTGGCGGCTGGAAGGCGGCCGGTAGTAGGGCTCGAAGATCTGCACCAGCTGGTCGGGCGGGATGGGATCGCCGCCATTGGCCACCCGCAGCACCAGTTCACCGCCGGTCA
Organism: Aquincola tertiaricarbonis; assembly: GCF_000969605.1. Classification (GTDB taxonomy): domain Bacteria; phylum Pseudomonadota; class Gammaproteobacteria; order Burkholderiales; family Burkholderiaceae_C; genus Aquincola; species Aquincola tertiaricarbonis. The sequence goes on from NZ_JZUE01000024.1 coordinate 93,260, forward strand.
GGCGGGCCTCCACCCGCACCGGCTGGTCGGCCGCGCCATGCACCAGCGCATTGCCCAGCAGGTTGGACAGCAACTGCTGCAGCCGCGCGGTGTCGCACCACACGATGCCGCGGATCTGCAGTGCCTCGTCCACCGTCCGCTCGGGATGCTGCACCGCCATCTCGGCGATGACGTTGTGCAGGGCGGCGGCCAGGTCGTGCTCGAAGCGCGGCTGCACCGGCAGCCCGCCACCGAAGCGGATGCGGGTGAAGTCCAGGACGTCGCCGATCAGCTTGCTCATGCGCTCGCCGCTGGCAAGGATGCGGCGGACGAGGTCGGACGGGTCGATGCCGGGCTTGCGCCGGGCCAGCAGCTCGGCGCAGGCCATGATGGCGCCCAGCGGGTTGCGCAGGTCATGGCCCAGCACCGCCACGTACTGCTCCAGCAGGGCCGACTGGCTGCGCTCGTGCACCAGGGCCTGGTCGGCACGCAGGCGCTCGCCTTCCAGGTCCAGCTGCCGGCCGATCAGATCCGCATAGGCGGTGAAGGTGGCCAGCAGGCCGGGCCGGTCGAGCTGCGCCGGCCGGGGGTCGATGCAGCACAGGTTGCCGAAATAGTCGCCATTGCCCAGCACGATGGGCACCGACACGTAGCTCTGCAGGCCGTAGATGCGGGGCGTGTGATGGTCGCGATAGAGATCGCTCTCGGCCACGTTCTCGATGACGATCGGCGCCCGCGCGGCGCGCGACTCCACGCACAGCGTGGTCGCCAGTTCCAGCTGCGCGCCGGCCTGCAGGCCGAAGCCGATGTGGTCTTCCACCGCGCAGGCGGTCCAGGTCTGGTCGGACACCCGCGCCACGGCGGCGAAGCCCATGCCGGTGGTGTCGCACAGGATGCGCAGGATCGTGGGCACCGCGCTCACGCGCCGCACCGCTTCCAGGTCGCGGGCGATCGCGACGGATTCGCTGTCAGGCAGACCAGTCAAAGAACAACGCCTCACCGTTGCAGCTGTCAACGGGTGATTATGCAGCGGGGGTGTCGACGGGCAGGCGCAGCGCCGGCCCGCCCCGCGGCGCGGCGCGTCGGGCTCAGCCCGGATCGAACGAGGCCTGCGGCAGCTGGGGCCGTGCCGCCGGCAGCAGCAGCTCCCGTACCGCCTGCCGGCCGCGCAGCACCAGGCGGCGCAGGTCCCGCTTCTGCGGACCCGGGCGGCGCGGCCGCAACCGGCGCTCGGCCAGGGCCTGCATCACCACCGCGCCGAGCACCGGGCCGGCATCGGTGGCGTCGCGGCGAAGCGCGGCCTGCAAGCGCAGCAGGCGCTGTGGCGAGGCGCGGGACTTCTCCAGCGTGATCACGCTCCAGTCGTGCGCGAACCGCTCGGCGACGGATGACGGCGACGAAGCGGCGGCGTCCTTCACCAGCACGAAGCCGAACTCGTCGCCATGGCCGTCTTCCAGGTCTTCGACGAAGTAGGCATGCGCCAGGCTGAACGACAGCGTGCCCTTCCACAGCAGGTTGGCCAGCAGCGACGCGAACTCCTCCGGCGCCCAGCAATGCACATGGATGCTGCGCCGGCGATGCAGGGCCAGCAGGCGGTCGTCCAGGCAACGGGGGTCGTGCCAGGCGCGCACCTGCGGTGGATGCAGTGGCGGCTGCATGGAGATGGCGCGGCAGAACTCCAGGATGTGCGCCCGGCTGACTTCCACCACGCCGGCCTGGTACTCCTCCCACAGGTGCGTGAACGAGGTGGGCCGGCGCACCCAGTCGAAGGTGTGATGGCGGTCGGGCACCACCAGCACCAACTGGCCGCCGGGGCGCAGCACGCGCTGGAATTCCACCAGGGCCGCCACCGGGTTAGCCAGGTGCTCGATCACATGGCTGGCCACCACCGCATCCTGCGAAGCATCGGCCAGCGCACCCAGGCCGTCGTGGTCCAGGTCGATGTCGTAGTCCGCCTGCGGGCCTGCGGGCGCGCCCTTCAGCTCCGGCCAGTTCAGCTCTCGCCCGCCGGCGACCGAACGGTCGGCATAGGTGACGCAGGCGCCGGGCGCGGTGGGATACGGCCGGGCGCCGGGTCCGATTTCCAACACATGCCCCTGCAGGTTGGCCCCGATCGATTGGCGTTGAGCATCCATGACGGCGATGGCGGAGTGGAAGGCCTTCGAGCTTGTGCAGCCCACGCCTGGCATCCCATGGGGATACAACCTATTGCAATCGCCCCACCCTGGAAAAACCGCCGATGGATTAGGGGGATCCGCCGCAGCCGCTCACCTGGGCCGGGCCCAGCTGGCCTCGCGCACCCACAGCCGCACCGCCATGGCCGCCGGACCTCGCACCCGTCCGCACACGCAGGCCAGCACCAGGCGCGCGACACCGTGGCGGGCCACCCAGGCCTGCACCGCGGCCACGCTGGTGAAGGGTCGGCCGGCCTGCTGCAGGAGGCGTGGATCCGCCGGGGCGGCGTGACGGCGGGTGGGGGCGGGAAAGTCCATGCCCGTGCGGGGGCAAGCGCGGTGCCGAGCCACCCGCGCGGCCGGCGTGTAGGAAGTTGACTGACACGCAACACGAAGA
>NZ_JZUE01000025.1 GCF_000969605.1 Aquincola tertiaricarbonis
CGCGACGGACGAGCCGGGGCGATCACACCACCTCCGCGGCCCGGCTTCGGGCGTGGCGGGTGACCGGGGTGGCGTGCTGGCTGGCACAGCCGGTCAGGACGACAAGCGGGCGGCGTTCCCGCGCAGCGGAAAGGCGACAGAGCCCGCGATCCCCGGGCACGGGCAAGGGCCGCGGTTGTCAGGACACCGGCGCAGCCGGTTTGACGTGTTGGCACGGCGAATATGCGAGCCAGGCAGACCAAGACCCATAGGCCGATGCGCGGTGCTCAGGCTGACGGGGCCCCGGCGAAGAGCCGGCGCACCTCAGACGCCGCCTGCAAGACCGGACGTTCGCGGACGCTCCCTTTCGACCCAAAGCGGAATTTGAAGGCGCAGCATCGGAGGTCCGGTGCGCAGCGGATGCGGCTGGTCGCAGTCAACCTCTACGCTTACGGTCTGCGCCCCAAGCCGACGTTCGGTTCGACCGGCCAAGGCTGATCCAAGCGACGGTGTTTTGAGGTGCTGCATACATCGCAGGCGCCGTCGTCGTCGCCGACATCATCGCGACCCCATCAGTGACCGCCGTTTACTGCGCAGAAGGCGGCTGGTCCTCCTCACACAGCGTGCTGCGCTGAGCGTTAAGCAGCAACCGCATGCAGGCAGACGCAGCGACGGAGTCGCCGGCACGGATGGCCTGCACGATGGCAATGTAAAGGTCCCCGTGACCCGTGGATGGCGGTTTTCGCCCGCCCGACTCCTCCGGCCACTCCGCTTCGTGCGCCGCCAGCGTCGACCTGAGCAGGTTCAGGTACAGCCGGTTATGGGCGGCCTGCGCCACCGCCAGGTGGAAGTGATGGTTGCCGCCCCAAGAGCCAGGCCGGCGCCGCGCCGCAGCGTCCAACCGTTGCAGATCGGCCGCTGTGCGCCGGCGGGCCGCCAGTGCCGCTGCCTCCGTTTCCAAGCCCAGCCTGACCTCCAGCCAGGACCCGGTGATACTCGTGTCGCTCGGTTCCGGGCAGCATCTCTCAGGGTACTCAACAGGCTCGAGCACCACGGTCCCCGCCCCTTGCCGCGTGTAGGCCAGACCGCGCGCCTGCAGTTTGACCAGCGCCTCACGCACCACCGTGCGACTGGCGTTGAACTCCTCGGCCAGATGCCGTTCCGTCAAACGGCATCCCGCGCGCAGCCGGCCATCGGCGATGCGGCCCGTCAGCGCCTGGTATATCGCTTGGGGCCGGCGCTTGTCAGCGCCGAGCATAGCCAACTCACCTGAAGCGCCGCCGGTCATCGCTGAACCTCAATCCGCGGTGATCTTGCCGGCCTCGATCACTCTCTTCCATCGCGCGAACTCCGCCGCCTGGAACGCCCGGAACTGCGCCGGCGTATTCGCCACGACCTCGAGGCCGATGGCGGTGAACTGCTGCTTGACTCCGGGATCGTTCAGCGCCGCGACCACGGCTTCGTGAAACCGCTTATAGACCTCGGCCGGCAGCCCCTGGGGCGCGACCACCGCCTGCCACGAATACACATCGACGTTCTTCACGCCGGCTTCCGCCATGGTCGGCACCTCGGGCAGCACGGGTGAGCGCTTGTCGCCGGTGACCGCCAACGCCCGCAGCTTGCCCGCGCGGATGTGCGGCAGCACCGCGTTGACGTTCTGGAAGGAAGCGTCCACCTGGCCGCCCAGCAGATCCGAGATCGCGGGTGCGCCGCCCTTGTAGGGAATGTGCGAACCGCTCGTGCCAGTCTGCTGCCAGAACAGCGCGGCCGTCAGGTGATCGCTTGAGCCGTTGCCCGACGATGCGAAGGTCATCTTGCCGGGCTGTGTGCGTGCCTGGGCAATGACGTCGGCCACCGTCATGTGCGGCGAAGCCACAGGCACCACCAGCACGTTGGGCGCCTGCACGGCTACCGTCACGTAGTCAAAGTCCTTCTGCGCGTCGTAGGGCACGCTTTTAAAGAGGTGCGGCGCAAGCACCAGCGGCCCGAGCGACGTGACCAAAAAGGTGTAGCCGTCGGCCGGCGCGCGCTTGACGGCGCCGGCGCCAATGGTGCCGGTGGCACCCGCCTTGTTGTCGACGACGACGGTCTGGCCGAATCGTTCGGTCAGCTTGGGGCCGATGGCGCGGGCGACGGAGTCGGTCGAGCCGCCGGGTGGAAACGGCACCACCAGGGTGATCGGCTTGTCGGGCCAGCCTTGCGCCCAGGACGCCGGGGCCGCGAGGGTCGCGGCCACGCCGAGGGCCGCGAAAGAGGTCAATAGCTTGCTCATGGAACACATTCAGTGGATTGCGGCTGCTGAGGAACCGGTGAAGACGGCTGCGCACGATCAGGCAGTGGTCGGGCCATCGGTAGCGCGAACGGCGGCGCGAAAGGGCGTGCGAATGGGGCAACCGAGGGACCGGTCAAACCTGGCAGCGCTTGGCCGGCAGCGGTGGAAACAGCCTCGCCCGGCTGCGGCACCCGAAAGCGCACGAACACCACGTTGCCGTCCGGCAGCTCCGCGCGTGCCACCACGCGATCGCCCGCCGAGAGGCGCAGGGGTGGTCCGACCAGACGGTTGTCCCCGTCGCCGACCAAGGCAAGCACCTGCTGCGTTGAACCGATCGTCCCCAGCGCGACCGCGCCGGTGGCACCGGCGGTCGGCACCGGTGTTCCGTGGTCCTCGACATACAGCACCGTTCGCGCCGCCTGCGTCACCAGCTCCATCGAGATCTCGCCGCCCTCGCTCATTAACCCGCCATGTTTAGGTGGGAAGTAGCCGTGGGCGCAGACGAAGCCGGACACCGAAAGCAGCCATGCGAGCACCAGAGGACCGATGGTGCGACGACGGCGGTCGGCCCGGCGCCGGGCCACCCTCGAACGGGAGGAGCGCCACGCGTGGCCCGGCATCGTTCACCGACCCCGTTGACCCTGGCGACGGGCCACGGCACCGACCGCCGCCAGGCCCAGGGCCAGCAGTGCGTAGGTCGAGGGCTCGGGCACCGCGGCGATCAGGCCCGGCCCGCCGATCGTGGTGCTGAAGACGCCAGCGTCGCCGTTGGCGAAGCCGGTGGTCAGGTACACGTAGGTACCGCCCGCCTGCAGCGCATGCGAGAAGCCGGCCGTGGTGGCCGACACCAGGTCGTCGTTGCCCTTCAGCGCGCCGGCCAGCGGCAGCGTGGCGTCGAAGCTGCCGGCATACAGGAAGGCCATGTTGTCGAAGTTGGCCGTCGTCAGGAAGGTGTACAGCCCCGCGGCGTCCACCGTGAACTGGTAGGCGGCATAGCGGACCGAGGTACCCTCGCTCGACAGGCCGGAGACGTCCTCCAGCAAGCGGTTGAAGCTGGGGCCACCGGTGGTGTCGCCGCTAAGGGAAACGATGGCGGCCTGCGAGCTGCCGGCCAGCAGGGCCAGGGCCACGGCCAGCGTGGTGCGTTGGAACGACATGAATGCTCCTTGGGCGATGGGGGACGTGGTGGTCACAGCGGCAGCACCTGCCCGTTGCGAGCGGCGTTGACGCGGATGCACTGCTCCTGCACCTGCAGGAAGCGCGAATACACGCGGAACTTCTCGGGCGAGGTCGACTTCGCGCCGGCCACCGGGCGTTCGATGACGAAGGGATTGGGGTCGACACAGGTGTTGGCGTCGCAGCGGCGGTGGCGGGCGAGGTCCATCTTGGCCAGCGAAGCGTCCTGCACCTGGTGATTGCCGATGATCACGTCCACGCCGGCGGCCTGGGTGTAGTTGCCGAAGCGCTGCAGCGACTGGATCTGCTTGACCTTGTTGGTCACGCTGCCCGGAATGCCGAAGCCGCCGTACAACGCCGCCGTGTGCTTGCCACCGCCCTTGTCGGTCACCGGGATCAGCGTCGACAGCGAGCCGTCGGTGTGGCCCGGTGTGACGAAGAATCGGAAGGTCTTGCCACCCACCGTCCACGACTGGCCGTCGGCCACCGTGACGTTGCGCACCGGGGTGCCGGTGGCTCGCTCCATAGCGGTCCAAGCGACCTCGGAGGCCACCACCTGCGCACCGTAGGTGTCCTGCAGGTACTTGGCACCGCCGTAGTGGTCACGGTGCTCGTGGGTCACCACGACGAATCGCAGGTCGGCCGGGTTCAGGCCCAGCTTGCGCATGCCGTCGACGAGGATGTTCTCGGCCTCATCGGCGTTGTTCAGCGCATCGAAGACCACCAGGCCGGCGTTGGTCTTGACGAGCCAGGCCGAAACGCCGTTCTGGCCCACGAAGTACAGGTCCTCGAAGGCCTGGGTGGGCAGCACCAGCCCGGCGTTCTGCATGTCGTCGTCCACGATCGGGAACGCCTGGTCGATGATGCAGCGCTGCTGGTACAGCAGGAACAGATCGTCGCCCGCGATCTCGCGAGCCTTGTTGAGGTGCAGGGTCACCAGCGCCGTGTTCTCGTTCGGGAACAGCTTGGCCGGCGGCAGCGACGACACCTGCGCCTGTGCGCCGCCAAGGCCTGCGGCCAGCAGCGCCAGCGCCAACATCAGTCGGGTCTTCTTCATGGGTCTCCTCTCGAAATGGGTGGGCCACCGACCGCCCGGCCCTCAATGACAACGTTGTCCATCGCCGTGATCGGCGGGCTTCTGCAGCAGGCTTAAGCGGTCGGTGAGCCATTGTTAACGTTGTCCGTCTTGAGCCGCAAGAGGCTGCCGCTCATGGATAACCCGCGATCCGGCAGCACCGTCGGCATGACGGGCCTGCCCCGCGCAGGACGTTAGGATGCGCGACCGTTTCAGCTGCCATGCCCCTACCTTGCCCGCCACCAAGCAGCCCCGAAGCAAGTCGCTGGCTGTCACCGTCCACGATGTCGCCCGTGTGGCCGGGGTGTCCATCATTACGGTCTCGCGTGCCGTCACGAATCCCGACCGGGTGTCGGCGCCCACGCTCGACCGCGTGCGCGAGGCCATCGCGCGCACGGGCTACGTTCCCAACCTGATCGCCGGCGGCCTGCGGTCGCGGCGCAGCAAGCTGGTGGCGGCGGTGGTGCCCAGCCTGACCGGTGGGGTGTTCACCGAGACCATCGAGTCGCTCACGTTGGCTCTGGGGGCGCACGACTACCACGTGCTGCTGGGCCAGGCGGGCTTCACCCAGGCGGGTGAAGACAAGCTGCTCGACGCCCTGCTGGGTCGCCGGCCGGACGGCATCGTGCTCACCGGGGTGATGCACTCGCACGAAGGCCGCACGCGCCTGCTGGCCAGCGGCATCCCGGTCGTGGAGACCTGGGACCTGACATCGACCCCGATCGACATGATCGTCGGCTTCTCGCACGAACGGCTCGGCTTCGACGTCGCCGACTTCCTGCTGTCGCGCGGCCGCAAGAAGCTGGGCATCGTCAGCGGCGACGATGACCGCGCACGGCAGCGCAACGAAGGCTTCTGCCGTGCTGCGGCGCGCGGCGGCGTGCGCACGCCGCAGATCGAGCTGGTGCACTCGCCCACCACCCATGAAAAAGGCCGCGCCGGATTTGCCGCGCTGCTCGACAAGCACCCCGACCTCGACGGCGTGTTCTGCGGCTCGGATGCGCTGGCGATGGGCGCGCTCACCGAATGCCTGGTGCGCTCGATCCCCGTACCGGAGGACATCTCGATCGTGGGCCACGGCGACGTCAATTTCGCCGCCTCGCTGCACCCGCCGCTGACCACCGTGCGGATCGACTACGACCGCATCGGCAGGACAGCGGCCCAGTTCATCATCGACCGCGCCGAGGGACGCACGGTCGACAATCGGATCGTGGACATCGGCTACTCGATCGTGTCGCGCGGCAGCGCCTGACAACGCGTAAGGCAGTCAGCGATTTGCCGATGCCGAGTTCTCTGCCCCTGCGCCTGGCCACGGCCATCCCGGTACTGGATGGCCGCCATCCGCGCCCGGCTCCGGCGGTTTGTCCAGCGCTGCGACCGGGTGCGCCACCGCCTAACTGGGGCCGGTGGCTTGCATGGCGTGCAGATCGGTCGCCCGAGCACTTCGCCGGTGTCGCGCGTGGGTTCACCAGGCCGCACTACCTGGGCATCAACGCCCAGCCACTCAGCGGCCACGGACACCGCCAGGCGGTGGCTCAGCCATGTGCGGCTCGAGTCTCCCTGCAATTGCTGCCGAACGACCGCAGGGCCATCCGTCACATGCAGATCGTTGAAGTCCTTCAACCCGCCCTCATCGCTGCGGGACGGGCACCAGCACGCCGACACCGCCATTGCCTGCGATTCCGATCGCTTTGATAAGGCTCACATTCGGGTCCTGCGGCGCTACGGCTCAGGAATCCGTCATCGTCAGCCCCGGTGAAGATGGGACTCGTGGGGTGCTTGGCCTGAAGTCAGGCAACTACTGCACCAAAGTTCCCATCCACGGCTGCAGCGGAGCCAAGATTCCGGCGGGGGCTTTGCCTAGACCGAAAAATCTGACCGGCTGCAGTCGTCTGAAGTGGGTCTTCGAGGTCGATTGAGCGACGCACCCATTTGGCCGGGAGCGCGCCATCAACGTCCGCTTTGCGGACGCCTGCCCGACGGTAAGGCGGCGCTGCCGATCCGTGGAAATCTTGGCAGACGACTGTCGCTGCACGGCGGCGGTCTATTGCGCCCGTCGAACGCACCCTTTAAAGCTGACTGCAGATCTGCCCTTCCCTCGGCGAGCCGCAGCTGTATCCGCGAAGCGGACGGTCAACGCACCGTTTCGAACCAAAGCCGACCTTCCGTTCCAATCGTCAAGGCTGGGTTCCATTGAGATCCGTACCGCGTGCGTCGAGGACGACCGCCCCGCGACTTGGGGGTAGTGAATTTTCACCGCTCCGTCGCAATAGCGAATTCCTTTAATCTCTTAGCTCGCCATCACGAAACGAATCTCCGCCGCGGATACGCGGACTGTGAGTGCAGCGGTAGCTGCACTGACTGATCAGATCAAGGACATGGACGAGCTTCATTACCAGGCGATTCCATGAGCACCGCGACATTGCCAGGATGCGGAGCGGAATGTATTAAGGGATGCGCCCTCGGCGCAGCCGTACTTGGCATTCTTTTCGCACTGGTTCTCAAGCTGGAGTCAACGCCGCAATTTGTGCGGTCTCAGAAGGATGTTGCTGCACTACTGGCGTGGTCAGGTGCAATTCTGGCGGGTTGCTGGGCATGACCTCGGCGGCCTAGAGACGGGCGAGCGGGACCGGCCGTCCCTGGTGCCGCCCCGATTTGGCGTCCTAGAGACCATCGCTTACGCGTTATCAAACAGGGTAGTCGCTGAAAACAATGCAACGCACGCGTTTGGGCACGACCATGCGCTGGTAAGATTTGCGTATCATTTCCGCTGCGGCCGTTTGGTTCGGCTAAGTTAGAGAGCTACCCTTTTGCTCTTGAAGCTTTGGCCGAGCATCATGCAGCGTGACAGATGGCCGGCAGACAGGGAGTCAATTTGAAAGCGACGGAGTTGGTTGAAGCATTGGCAAAGAAGCTGCAGACGACATCGCAGTCCGAACTAGCCCGAGTGTTAGGCATTTCCGTAGGGACCTTGAACAACTGGAAGAACCAGGATGAGGACCTTAGCCCAGCACAGGTGGCAGCTGCACTGGCGAAGTCGCGTTCTGCTGCGGTGAGCAGGGCGCAGCTTGAAACGATCAAGCCAATCGTTGAGTTCTACCCGATCACCAAGTGCCTGACCAAGCGCGAGGCCAGCTGGCAAGTTTTTTCCGGCGGTGCGGACTCCAACCTCTATGCGCAGGGATTAAAGAAAGACCTAGAGGCAAGCTATGGCATCTATATCTTCTACGACTCGCGCGGACGAGCACTTTACATCGGGAAGGCGCGAGAGCAGAGCCTCTGGAAAGAGATGAATCTTGCATTCAACCGCAAGCGTGACGTGCAACGAATTTCGCTAGTTCAGCACCCTGAGCGAAATCAAGAGTTCAAGCCTAGCTATGAGAAGCTCAGACAGCCTAAAGATCTCCTGCTAGAACTATTCGATTTAGCACTCTATTTCAGCGCATACCACGTTGACGACGGAATGATCAACGACCTTGAGGCACTAATGGTCCGGGGTTTTGCCAACGACCTCTTGAACGTTCGAATGGAGACTTTTGCGCACTCACGCGCTTGATCATTAGAGGAAAAACAGTTATACACCGCGTCTGGTCATACATTGACAGCTTATTGTGCTTGAGACGGACATTGCAAGGCACATAGCGAGGTCAGCGCGCGGTAAACCGACCAGCCATCGCCGTTCCTTGCAGCCGGCGGATTGGCCCGAGTCAACAGGCCCTCTGTGTCGACGAGCTGCCAGTCGGGCAGCTTCTGCCCCCCCCTTTTTTGAGTGAAGGGCTAGGACAAATTGGGCATCGTTGTTCTTGATTTGCTGCCGTGAAGCAGCGGTCGCGCGACGGTGCCGTTGCCGGCGCCTTGCAGCGGGCCTTAGCGTGTCGCCGAGTTCAGCTCGCGGAGATGTGCGGCTTCTTCGGAAAAGAACTCGGTATTGGCAACTTTGATTGCCCGCTCATTCAACACTCATGTACTCGTTGCGTCGTATATCGGCTGAATTTTACTCAATGAATGGCCGACGGACGAACAAGCACGGCGACCACGCCGGCCTTATTCTGGCGCCTTGATATATGTCCTTCTCGAACCCCATCGTAATCTCGGGCTCTTCAGCGCAGCTCTTGTCGCGCATCCCGCTGGCCACAGGCGACGCGCAGTTCAGCGAGGCCTGGCTGCAGCGCCAGCTGTTTGAGCAACCCCATGCACTGCCATTAAAAGAAATTGCTCCGCACCTGGGCGAGGTCGCGCCAGTGTGCATGGAATTAAACACACTGGCCGGCCCTGCGGACATCCTCTACGTCACCACCACCGGACAGGTAGTGCTGGTCGAGACAAAGCTTTGGCGCAACCCTGAAGCGCGACGGACGGTAGTCGCGCAGATCCTCGACTACGCGAAAGAGCTTACCGCCTGGACGTACGAGGACCTGGATCGAGAAGTTGCGAAGGCCACTGGACGCGGCCCGGGGTACCTGCTTGTATCGGCCCGACAGCGTTTTGCCACACTCGACGAGCGTGAGTTCACTGACGGCATCAACCACAGCTTGCGGAGAGGCGAGATCGTACTGTTGATCGTAGGCGACGGCATTCGCTCGGGGACAGAAGCCCTGGTAGCGTTCTTGGAACGCTACGGTTCGCTGCGTTTCTCCTTCGGGCTGGTTGAGGTCGCCGCCTATCAACTCGGCGATGGGGTCTTGCTATGTCCGCGGGTGCTGGCAAAGACCGAGCTGATTCGACGCGTCGTAGCTGTCGCAGTAGCAGCTGACGGAACCGAGCTCGCTGCCCTACCTGCTCCCCAGGACGCAGGAAACGATGAGGCGCCAGGATCTTCTGAGCAAAGGGAATACGGTCAGTGGCTCGGCGCGTTTTGGACAGACTACCTCGAGCGTTTGGTCCTAGATGACGCCACTCAGCTAAAACCGCGGAAGCCACCTCGCGGGACGAATGCGTTCTTTCCGATGCCACCGTCGGGCCGGGAGTGCTGGGTAAGCGCCTACATAGCTAGAGGCACTGATCAGATCGGGGTGTACTTGGCTTTCGCGAACAAGTACGAACTAGCCGCCGACGCTTATGAGCAGCTCTACTGCGACCGCGAAGACATAGAGAAGGAGATCGGCGTACAGCTGGATTGGGTGTCCCGCAACGAGGGCACCCCGACCATCTGGGTCGTCCGCCCTCTCGGAGATTGGCGCAACCCGCAAGTCCGCTCGCAGCACCTCGCCTGGCTGACTGGTGTCACCAACCGGTTCGTGAACGCTTTCCGTCCGCGCCTCAATGCGTATTTTCGCAAGGTCGAGCAGAAATTGCCCTGAATGTCGCTTAATGGCCGGAAGCGCGCCATTAGCGTCCGCTTCGCGGACAACCCCCCAAAAAGAAGCGGCGCTGTCGGTCCGTGGCAATCCCGGCACCGGACTGTCGCGGCAGGACGGCCCGCTATCGCCTCCGTCGAACGCACCCTTTCAAGGTGACTGCGCGCCCGCCCTCCCCCTCGGCAACCGACGGCCGCGTCCGCGAAGCGGACGCTCACCGCACCATTTCGACCCCAAGCGGACATCCTGCCGTCCGCCTCGGAGGTCAGCTGTGCAGCGATTGCGGTCCCCGAGCGGCCACGCGTCGATGTCGGCTATCAGCCAGGAAGCGAGCATCTGTTGCGCTGGATCAAGCAAGCCGAACTGAGATCCGAGGACTTCCTGTTCCCGAGTCGCATGCACGGCTCGCCGCATCTGGGAACGCGGCAGTACGCCCGAAGTCCCTAAACTCCATGCCCATCACGTCATGCTTCAAGATCCGATCCAACATCGCCTTCGACGGGTTCCAGTTCCTAAAGTGAGCTGCAAGCGTGAGCGGATGACGCACGCGAGTGATCGCGCATGTGGATGCAACTCCGACAGCAGGCCATCTTGCTCGCCAAGCGCAGGCCCGGCCATCTAACCAGAGACATAGCATGGTGATTCGACAGATTTCAGGGAAGACGGAGATCAACGGAGAGGGGATCAAGAAGCATTTTCGGACCACCGATCCTTGGCGTGCGATCGCCGAACTCGCCTGGAACGGGTTTGACGCCAAGGCCCCCAACGTCAACATTCTGGTTGACGAGGGGCAGATGGGTGGTGCCACTCGTGTCGAGGTCTTTGATGATGGGGAAGGCATCGAACTCGAGAAGCACGCCGAGACCTTTGGGCGCTTCAACGACTCGAGCAAAAAGGAGGACGTGACGACACACGGTTCGCACGGGCGCGGCCGACTGTCCTTCCATCGGCTCGCTGAGCGTGCCGTCTGGTGGACTATTGCTGCAGGGTCGGGGCCCGCACGCATCGAAGTGAACGGCGCGGCGCTCACGAACTACGAGGGCAGGTCCGTCGAGCCGGCAGCACTGCCCGCAGGGATGGCTGCCCTGAAGACCGGAACGACCGCGGAACTGGTCAACCTGCATGCAGATCTGCCGACAGCTGGCGAACTTCACAGGCTGCTGTCCACCGAGTTCGGCTGGTTCCTCGCACTGAATCCCGCAAAGAGACTCCGCCTGAATGGAACGGAAGTGGCGGTGCCGTCGCACGATCTCATCCAGCGTGAGGTCAAGGTCGATGGGCATGACTTCGACGTGTCGGTGCTTCGCTGGGACCTGAAGCCGGGCTCCGAGAAGTCCTACGTCTACGTGTTGAATTCCTCCGGCAAGACGGTGGACAAGCGGCTCAGCACGTTCAATCACAAGGGGAACTTCCACACAAGCATCTACGTGGGCTCGAAATGGGTGGACGATTTCGAGCTCAGCGGCGCTGATCTGGCCAGCCCTGACGCGACTGGCTACGAGTCGGATACCTGGCGGAAGTTGGCGCGCGAGCTCAACAAGATCACCAAGTCGGTGTACGAGGACTTCCTTCGGGAGCAGTTCGAACGGGAGATCGAGGGCTATGTCGCCGACGGTGTCTTTCCTTCGTACGTGGGCCTGTCCCAGGACTACAAAAAGTGGAGGTTTGAAAACACCAAGAGCATCCTGCGCGCGATCTACACCGCCGATCCGACCGCGTTGAAGTCGCTCAAGAGGAATCAGAAGAAGATCATCGTGCGGCTTTTGGACAAGCTGGCGGTCTCCAACGAGAACGACGCGATCTTCGAGGTACTCAACAGCGTGCTGGAGCTTGATGACGTCTCGACCAAGCTGCTCGCCAAGCAGCTCAGGAGCGTCTCACTGCAGAGTATCGTGTCGGCGATCGAAGTCCTACGCCGTCGTCATGAGGTGGCCGACAAGTTGCGGACGCTGATGAACGATCACTACCTGGATACCTTGGAGACGCCTGATCTGCAACGGATCATCGAAGCCAACACTTGGCTGTTCGGCAGCTCCTACGAAACACTTGGCGCAGAGGAAGACACATTCACCAAGATCGCCAAGTCGCTTCGCGACGCAGTGAAGGGCATCCACGACATCTCTCTGGAAGACTTGGACGACGACCAGCCCTCCGCCATCGAGGGCGCGAACAAGCAGACAGACCTGTTCCTGGCTCGCAAGGTGCCCCATCACGACTCGATGGGCCGCAGGATCTATCGTTGCATCGTGGTTGAGATCAAGCGCCCGAGCATCGCTCTGAACTACAAGCATCTCCAGCAGTTGGACGGTTATGCCCAGCTCATCAAGAAGCACGCGGAGTTCGGCAGCGAGGCGATGCACTTTGAACTGATTCTGATCGGGCGCAAGATTTCGGAGGCTGACACCGAGATTCGCAGCCGCATGGAAGGGCAGGTCGCGAAGGGTCTTCCGGGTCTCGTCAGCGACGACGCGCGCATGAAGCGCTTCGTCCTCAACTGGTACACCTTGCTCGACAACTTCATGCTGACGAACCAGGCCATGATCGAGGCACTGCGGCTGAAGCGCGATTCGTTCGAAGGTGTGCCGCGCCCGGAACTAATCGCCGACATGCAGAAGAAGGCCGCCTAGCGGAGCGAGTGATTCGCGTCATGCCTAATGACCGTCAGGTCGCTGGGCTGTCGTCATCGAACTCCTCTGGGAACCAAGCTCGGGCCCATTCGGGGTTGGCTCGCTTCCACGCTTCCAGGTCGCGTCCCTTGAGCCTCACATCGCCGGGCCGGGTGTCCAGCAGCCGCTGGCCGTTCTGTCGTGCGCGAGGCTGGTTGGCGATGAACTTGGCCGGCCTCCTCTCGGGCGTTTCGGGCCGGACAAAGATGCCACGCTTCGGATCGAGGATCAGTTCATAGACGGATTCCAGCTTGCCGCCTTTCTTCGCTAGGCCGGGCGCCATCTCGGGGAACAGGAGCGCGAGCAGCCGGTCGTACGACGGATCGCGGAGGTAGGTCCTTTCACGTCGCCGAAGGCTTGCGCGCACCTCGCCGGCCCAGCCGTCGAACCAACGCTGCTGATCCGCATCGAAACCGGGCGGATAGGCGTTGACGGCAATGAGGTACAGGGAAAACTCACTCTGCCGAGCGCCCCGGGTACTCCGAATTTCGTCAAGGACGTCTGTGAGGTGCTCGCGCCCGTAGCCAACCGGTCGGTTCCAGCGGATGGACAGGAGGCGCGCCAGGATGCCATCGTGCTCGAGGAGGTTTTCATCGCCGGCCTCGGGGAATCCACGCAACGCGAGCTTCTCGACAGCGTCCGCAAGGGCCTCCCGCGCAGTTGGCGCTTCGATCGGATTGCCCGTAGCTACCTGCAACGCCCTAACGGCATGGAGGTAGTCCGCCGCGATCGTCGTGAGTGGCATCGCCCGGACCTGCGCCTCGCGCTCGGCGGTCAGTCTGGCGCGTTCCGCGATGTCCTCACGCTCCCTGCGCACGCGCCCCAGCAAGCCCTTGTAGAGCTGGTTCTGCATCGGCAGCTCGTCAGGGTGGAAAAGCCAGCGCTTAAGTGCGACTTCGTCGACCACAAGCTGGCGGAACTCCTTGCGATTCACCCGACCGCCCGCGCGGCTGAGATCGATTTCCAGCGTCGCCTCGTGGTTCTCACGGATCCGTTCCAGGCGCTCTTCATCAATGACGTTGGTGACCGTTACCTCGATCAGCAACGGGAGGTAGCGGGCGTGCTCGTCGTCGAACGCCTCGCAGGTCACGTCGGGGATCAGCCGGCCGTATCGTTGTTCGAGCCGGACGCAGTTGAGACGCAAGTCTTCCTCGTCCAGCAGCCAGGACTCGATCACCGTCCCACCGTCTACGCCCGGGCAGGAGGCTTCGACCCGGAGTTCCGGGACCGTGAGACGACCCTCCTGCTCCAGGATCCGCTTGACCTCGTAATGGAGCACCGTCTCACGGCGCAGCGCCGGGTCGAGGTCCGGCGGCAATTCCAGCCAGCTTGGCACGTCGTCGAAGTAGAAATGGGCCGCCTCACGCGCGGCAAGTTCGGCCTGAGCGCGAAGCTGTGCGTCGTTCCAGTGGCTATGCCAGCAAACCTCGGTCGGCACCAGCCGCGCGCGTTCCCGCAACTCGGCAGGGCCCATGCTGGCGAGCTCAGGGGCATCGGTACCGAGAAAGATCGTTGGCGGCCCAACGCCGTCGGACTGCCCGGCTTGGCCAGGGCTGCCCGTGAGATCCACAAGGAACTGTCGACCGTCATCGAGCGTCACCACGGCGGCTGCCCGGTCCCGGTAGTCCACTTCGCTGATGCGCATCCGCTGCGGCGGGGCCTCGACCCAGGCATCGTGGTACTGGCCGCTGAGGCCCATGACCTGGGCCGTCACTCGACGTTTTGGCAGGTCAATCCAGCCGGCGTCCTGCAGTTGCCTCAGGACGGCGACTCGCGCGGTGAGCACCATGCAATCGTCGCGTTGGGTTCCCTCGGGATGGCGGAAGTGCGGCCTCCGCACGAATTCGGTCTTCCCTGCATTCACGGCGATCAAGGGAAGACCACAACTGGAGCACTCGCAACCGCAGTGCGCGCCGCGCTGACTTGGCGTCAACTCAAGGATGTAGCGGGGCTGACCAGAAGCGATATCCCGCGCCCAGGCCATGACCAGGTCAGCGAGTGCCTGGCTAGCGCCTTCGCGCCCGGTGAGTAACACCCGAGCAGGCCAGCTCATAGGCAGCCCTTCACGGCCATATCGGCCCTGACGATGATGGACAGCGCCATGGATCTCCTTCCAGACCGGCACGCCGATTAGTCGAATCCCTGAGGTGCGCGCGGGCTCGCTGAAGAGCAGTTTACGGCGGCGCTGCCCCGGGGGTTGTCAGCATGTTCAGTGAGCGAGGGAAGCTCTTGCGACTGCCTGGACGCAGGGCTCAATGACCGGTGCTGGCGCTTGCTGCCGTCCGCGGACTGAAACGCGAATGTCTCAGATCAGCCTGAAGCCGAAGGCCGCTCAACGGCAGCCTACTGGTGGCCTTATGGCAATCCGGCTTTAAGTTCCCCGCCGGCACAGGCCCCAACGGGTACCCTTCACTCATCGATCGGGTCACTTCCACGTACGCCCGCCCGAATCAGCGCCTCTTGTCATCGTCTGGGCGGATGCCCTTGAGCGAATCGGGCGATTCGGTCGCCACGGTGGTCATGACCGGCGCGGCGGCTGCTCTCTTGAGCACCGCCTTGCCCGCGTCGCTCGCCAACTCGCCGACCCGTGAAGCCCCGGCCTTGATCGCCTCGCCCGCGGCGCTTGCGCTGCTGGCCACCACATCCCCCACCTTGCCCGCAGCGTCCTTGATCGCCGCGGCGGCCTGTCCGGTCCGTTGAGCGATCAGTTCCGCGCTGTCAGACGCGAAGTCCCCGACCTGGCGGGTGATGTCATACAGCGAGCGGCCGAACGCCTCGGCGAAATCCTTGATGAACTTCTTCGACGCCTCGGCCTGCTTGGAATCGAGCAGCTCGCCGAACTTGCGGACCGAGAATTCGACGATGGAGCGGATCAACTCCAGCCCGAGCGTCAGGCCAGAGGCCAGCCGTTCGAGGATCTGCTCGCGCTCCTTGTCCGTCAGGGCGGTCCATCCGAAGTAGATCGCGCCCACCGCGCCACAGGTCATCGCGATGGGATTAGAAAGAACTGCCGCGGAGCCAACGGCTGCGACGGCGGCGAACGTGTTGCCGAGCAGCATCTGGCCAGCGGCGATCAGCACGGTCGAGGCGATATAGCCTAGCCCGAAACCGAACTTGGCTGCCTCCAGGACGCGCCCGGTGCACGCGATCACCGGTCGGTCCGATGCCTTCAGCGCCTCGATGTGACGGTCGAGCCAATCGTTGAGGTCACCGGCCACCTGATAGATCAGCTTGATGCCCTGGACGATCTTGCTGGTGGCGAAGCCTGCCACTTCAACGCCTGCCATCGCTGTGTGGATCGCCATGTTCTTTCCCCAAAGTTCGGCTTGGCGACAAGCTGTCGCCTGCGGTTTGATGAATCGCAGGCACGATAGCCCAACGCCCTGGTGTTTCCAAGCGCACGCCGCGGGCCGATGCCAAGGGTGGGCAGCACGCGACCAGCGAGGCGTTCCGCGGAGGAGTTGGCTATGCCGAACGCTCGCATCGCGAAGCCGCTTTGATGGAAACTCCAGCTTCGGTTGGCGCCCCGGATCGGGCATCAAGTTGACCTGCGGACGCCTTCCTGGAGCAAGGAACCGATGAGCGACTGGGACTTCCTGCATGACATGCACGACGCGGGATCTAGCGCCGAGGACATCGCCCATGCGGCGGCGGTCGGCTATTCACCTGAGGAAGAGGTGTACCTCAGCAGGCAATGGGTCGAGTCCAAGCTCGAGGGTCAGTCACCTGACGCGGCAAACTTTCTGCGTCCCAAGGAGATGTTCCGGAGCAGGGAGGGGTTTCCGTACTCCGTCCTGCAGCAGGCCGAGATCTTCGAGGACTTGGTCGAATGCGCGGCGCGCCACTTCGACAACACCGGTCGGTATTTGCAGATTTGGGGCGAGCTCGGGGAGATCTATGCCGAGATCAAGTATGGCCTTCGCCGCCATGCCACTCAGCAGGCCGGCTCCGACGGCAAGATTGCCGGCAGGCGGGTCGAGGTAAAGACAATCTCTCCGGAGAAGAGCGGTGACCACGTGCTCGTCAAGCGTGCCGGGGACTTCGAGCAGTTACTGATCGTTCGGATCGACGAAGACTTCCAGTTCACCGGAAAGCTGCTAGAACGCAGCGAGCTGTCGAGCGGCGGCCGCGATTTCCTCAAGGGTCGGATGCAGGGCGGCGGCAGGACGTCCTGAACCGTCGCCGAACCAGCGTTTCATTCCTGTGCCGCAACTGACCGACGAACGACCAGTTGGTCGGTCCCAAGCGGTAGTTGTAGGTCGAGCGGCTGCTTGGGCCGGAAGCGGCCACACGCAAATCGTAGCCACCGACGTCGGCTACTCTCGCGACCAGTCACGCGATGAGCGTCGCGGGCGTGTCGGCGACCGAATGGCTGCTGCCGCGGCTCACCGCCGCGCGCTGGCACACGTGTCGCGTCGACGAGGTGCGTCCGCGGGCGGGTCAAGGGCGGGCGCAGCCCGGCGCAGCGCAACTTGATGCTGTCGCGGGAGAAGCACGCTGAGCTCGCGGGCCGGCAACTAAGACCGCCAACATCGGCGAGACGTAACGAACACCTATCTTGGCCCACATCTCCGTGGTCATATCTTCAAGGTCAACTTGACCTTGTCCCAATCCTTCGACAGGGTTGGATTCAGGTCGTCAAAGATCTTCGACGACAGTGTAATGCCTGCGTTCGCCTTGGCCGCCTCGTACATCGTTAGAGCGTCCAGAGCGTGTGCGTTGAACTGCGCGACCGAGGGCTTGGTCTGAAACAGTCGAAATACGTCGTCGAACGTCCTCTCGAACCGAATTCGGAGCCACTCTAGACGGAACAACCTGGACAGAATCTGCTCGCTGAATATCGCTTGCGAAGCAGCGACGATCCAGCCAAGGTCCGTTCGACGGTTGTGAAGAAGCACAAGCCATATCAGCGTGTAGACGGCTACCTTGGCACGCTCGCAGCGAGCCATGCGAAGCGCGATCTCTTGGCTGAAAAAACTGTTCTCTAGCACCTGCGCGGCCATCCGCTTGATCGGGTCCTTGAAGTTGTTGTTGTAGTACCCGTCGGTCTGCTGATGGATTAAGTTGACATTGCAGGCGCTGCTGAAGAAGTCTTGGCGGCGCTTGTCCTCTGCCCTCGGCATCAGGTACAGGCGGAGCACCATGCCGAGCACGAACATTGCGACGACTGAAATGCCGAACAGAAGCAGCACAACGTCGTACGCATCGGGGTGAGTCTTCTGCTCCACCAGGAGCGTGCAGAACGATAGCAGCGCGCTCAGGTAGAACAGCAAGTCACTCACCTTTTCCGCCTTCTGTACGGCGTCAAAGTAGTTCGTGCGAATTGGGTCGGAGCGAGACATGCGGTTAGCCGTACGCAGGAAACATGTCGCCAAACATCTGCTTCCAGATTTCAATGGCGCCCTTGTGGTCGTCGTTCTTGTCGTAGGTCTTGTGCCACGCCGATCGACTCCTGTCGATAGCCGTGTCGAACCTATTGAGTACCTCTTCGCGATCCGACCACGACAAGTAACTGTCGACAAATCCAAGTTCGTGCCACAAGTTGCCGGCAAGCAATGGCCGAGCCTTGTCAAAGAACTGAAAGACGCTCCAGGGTGTATCGTCTAAGTTGGAGTCGAAGACCTTGAGAGCGAGCACCTCGATGTGGTAGCTCTGCAGGTATTCGCTGTGAATCCTATTCCAGTGCTTGATCATCTTGATGATCCGCCTGAAGTTGTACCCGCAGTCAGAAGATCTCTTTTCTATGTCCGCGGCGTGGGTCTTCGGTCGAGAGGCGATCCAAGTGTCCGTGTTGGAGTCGGGCACGTTGTAGTACGAGACGCTGCCATCGTCGTTCACGACGCGGCTTACGGGAACGATATCGACGTTTGGCCAAGTCTTGTAGTAAAGAGTCACCGCCTGCCCATTCTTTCGTGCACCCGTTCTCCACTCGGCCAGCGCATCTCGTACCGATTGCAAGACCTGCGTCGGCGTCTTCCCGTCGATGTGCTTGCCGTGATGCAGTGCGACTATCACGTCCAGATCGGCGTGATTTTTGAGGGCGGTGTACTTCGGAATCGAACCCGAGCCGAATGCCTCGACGATCGAAAAGGTCTTGCCCAGAGTGTTGATGATGTCGTCGCGACGCTTGTTCGCGATCTCTCGATGATCGCCCCCGAGGTTTATGTTCTCGTAGAACGCGTCGAACGATCCCTCGACGGTGTACGCCATGTTGTGCCCCCTTGGTAAAACTGTAACAGGGATGGCTGCTCCTTTGTACGGCACCGTGATTTGATGCCCACGCGCTGCAAGTTCACCGGTGCGCCCTACTCGACTTGCATGGACTCAAATGAGCGGCGGCAGGGAGACCCATGACGGGAACTTCGGTAGCACGCGACTTCGGCCCCTTTCGGCGCAGACAACTTGCCTGCGACGTGCCATGTTCAGCGGTGCACCGGCTTACCGGAAAGCTGCCGTTTAGGGAAGTCAGTTCCTGGCCGAAAGCGCGCCATCAATGTCCGCTTTGCGGACACCTTCCCGAGGGCGAGGCGGCGCTGACGGTCGTGGCAATCCTGGCAACCGACTGTCGGCGCACGATGGCTTAACGTTGCCTGCATTAAAAGTAGGCATTCAAGGTGCCTGAAGCCTTGCCCTCTCCCTCGGCGACCGACAGCCGTGACCGCAAAGCAGTCGGTAGACGCAGCGTTTTGAACCACAGCGGCTCAAGGTGAGCAGGCAATAGCTTATTCCGCAGCCTCATCACGTGGCGCCCAGGACCTTAACGTCTGGACGCAGCACAAGACGAAGGTAGTTCAGCGGCCAATAAACTGCGGCTTGCGCTTCTCGGCGAAGGCTTCCACGCCTTCGGCATGGTCGCGCGTGAGGTTGGTCAGGCACTCGTACGCGGTGCCGGCGTCCATGTGGCCGTGGGCCAGCTGGCGCAGCGGGATGCTGTAGCCGGCCTTGGTCCAGCGGATGGCCTTGGCCGCGCCGGTGCGCAGCTTGGCGACGATGGACTCCACCTTGGTGTCCAGCTCGGCGGTGGGCACCACGTGGCCGACGGCGCCGAGCTGCTTCGCTTCTTCCGCGCACAGCAGGTCGCCGGTGAGCAGCAGCTCGCGCGCCTTGCCGAAGCCGATCACCGCCGGCCACAGGAAGCCGCCGCCGTCGGCTGCGTTCAGGCCCACGCGCACATGCGGATCGCCGATGCGCGCCTTGTCGTCCATCACCGTGATGTCGCACAGCAGCGCCAGCGTGGCGCCCAGGCCCACGGCGTCGCCGTTGATGCGGCCGATGATCGGGATTTCGCAGTCGAGCATCGAGTACACGATGCGCTTGGCTTCCCAGGTGACGACCTCGAACTGCTCGGGGTCGCGGATCGCGTCGCGCATCCACTCGATGTCGCCGCCGGCGCAGAACGCGCGGCCGGCGCCGGTGAGCACGATGGCCCGCAGGTCGCGCCGCTCGGCCAGGTCGATGAACACCCGCGACAGCGCGGTGTGCAGCGCGCCGCCCACGCTGTTCATCGCATGCGGGCGGTTGATGGTCAGGCGCGCGATGCCGTCTTCGTACGTGACGATCAGGGGAGTGTCTGCAGTCATGTCGGTTACCTCAGTGGAGAAAAAGCGGTCGGGCGCAGCAATCGGGTTTCCATGCGCACGATCCAGGGCAGCACCTTGTCGGCGTAGGTGATCCAGCGCGGGTCGGCCCACATCGCGGCGCGGCGGCGCTCGCGGTCCGCCAGGTCGGCATAGGCCCACCAGTGCACGGCGGTGTTCAGCTCGCCGGTCTCGGTGGTGAAGTAGCCCACCAGGCCGCCCAGGTGCTGGTTCATCAGCGCCAGGCCTTCGGCCTCGAACAGCTTCAGGAAGCGCTGGAAGTTGGCCGGCTGGAAGGTGTAGTTGCGTTCTTCGTAGATCATGGTGGTCAGTCAGTCCAGCGGGCCTTCGTAGGCGTCGCTGGCGGCGCCCCAGGCCATGTAGCCGCCGTCCACCGGCAGCGTCACGCCGGTGATGAAGGCCGATGCGTCGGAGGCCAGGAAGGCCATCGCATCGGCGATGTGCTGGGCGGTGCCCAGCCGGCCGGCGGGCGTGCGGCGGCGGATGCGGCCGGCGTCGAGCTTGCCTTCGTCGATCAGCCGCTGCGCGAACGGCGTGAGCATGTAGCCCGGCGCGATGGCATTCACGCGCACGCCCTGCGCGGCCCATTCGCAGCCCATGGTGCGGGTCATCATGCCGATGCCGGCCTTGGCCGCGCTGTAGGCATTGCGGCGCGCCAGGCCCAGCACGCCGGCCACCGAGCTGAGGTTGATCACCGAGCCGCTGCACTGGCGCAGCATGGCCGGCGCCACGGCCTTGGTGACCATGTAGGTGCCGGTCAGGTGCACGTCCACCAGGCGCCGGAAGTCGGCCACCTGCTGCTCGACCGTGGGCTTGAAGCTGTCGGCGATGCCGGCGCTGTTGATCAGCACGTCGATGCGGCCGTGGCGGGCCAGCACCGCATCGGCCATGCGCTGCACATCGGCCTCGCTGGCCACGTCGCCCTGCAGCGCCAGGTAGCCGCCGCCTTCGCCCAGCAGCGCCGCGGCACGCTCGGCGGCGCCGGCATCCAGGTCGGCCACCGCCACCCGCATGCCCTGCCGCGCCAGCGTCTGCGCGGCCGCCAGGCCCAGGCCGCTGGCACCGCCGGTGATCAGGGCCACACGCCCCTGCAGTTCAGGATAGGCCGCCATCGGCTCAGCCTTCGAGCTGGATGCCGGCGGCGCGGATCACCCCGCCCCACTGCGCAGCCTGCTGCGCCACATGCCGCGCGAAGGCCTCCGGCGTGGTGGGCGACGGCTCCACCCCCATGTCGGCCAGCTTCTGCTTCACCTCGTCGGTGGCCAGCGCGCGGTTCAGCTCGGTATTCAGCCGCTGAACGATGGCCGGCGGCAGGCCGGCCGGTGCGGCCAGGCCCTGCCAGGCATAGGCCTCGAAGTTGGGCACGCCGGCCTCGGCGAAGGTGGGCACGTCGGGCAGCACCGCGCTGCGGCGCGCCATCGACACCGCAATGGGCCGCAGCTTGCCCGCGCGGATGTACGGCAGGCTGGCCGCGGTGTTGACGAGGTACAGCTCCACCTGGCCGCCCATCAGGTCCTGCAGGGCCGGCGCATCGCCGCGGTAGGGCACGTGCAGCAGCTTGATGCCGGCGGTGCGCTGCAGCAGCTCCATGCCCAGGTGGTTGGGCCCGCCCGCACCGGGCGTGGCGTACTTCAGCTCGCCCGACCGGGCACGTGCCAGCGCCAGCAGCTCGCCCAGGTTGCGGGCCGCCACGTCGGGGTGCACCACCAGCACGAACGGGAACACGGTTGTGCCGCCGATCCAGCTGAAGTCCTTCTCCGGCTTGTAGGGCACCTTGGCATACAGGCTGGGCGCCAGCGCCACGGTGGACACGTCGACGGTGCCGATGGTGTAGCCGTCGGCCGCGGCGCGGGCGATGGTGTCGCCGCCGATCATGGTGCCGGCGCCGGGCTTGTTCTCCACCACCACCGCCTGCCCCAGCGCCTTGCCCATGGCCTGGCCGAGCAGGCGTGCCACCACGTCGGTGCCGCCGCCGGCCGGAAACGGCACGATCCAGCGCACCGGCGCGTTCGGATAGGCGGCCTGCGCCTGCGCGCGCCAGGGCATGGCGGCCAGGGACAGCGCGCCCAGGGTCAGCTTGCGTCGGGTCGATTGCATGGTGGTGGTTTCCTTCGATGGGATGTCAGGCGGCGCACAGGCTGCGCCGCACGTCGATGCGGCGCAGCTGGTGCTCGGCATCGCCGAACAGCGTGGCGTCGAGCTGCAGTCGCTTGTAGAGGTGGCCCAGCCGGTATTCCTCGGTCATGCCGATGCCGCCCGAGACCTGGATCAGCTGGCCCATCGCGCGCAGCGCACGCCGGCCGACGAAGCTCTTGGCCACGGGCAGCGTGGGCGCGGGTGCATCGGGCTGCTGCGCCAGCTCGGCCGCCAGTCGGCCGGCCAGGGCGATCAGCTGCTGCAGGTCGCAGAACACCTCGGCCATGCGGTGCTGCAGCGCCTGCTGGCCCGACAGCGGCCGGCCGAACTGGGTGCGCTGCTTCAAGTACGCCAGCGTGAGGTCGAAGGCGGCCTCCAGCACACCGACCGCATCGGCCACGAGGCCGGCCGCGGCCAGGTCGAGCGCCTGCTGCGCTGCCGGGGCGCGCAGTGGCTCGGCATGCAGTGACTCGGCGCTCAGTGCCTCGGCATGCACGCCCTCGAACTGCAGCCGCAGCGTGTGGCGCCCGTCGAGCAGGCGCACCGGCTGCGCCTGCACGCCCGGGCTGTTCAAGGCCACACACAGCAGGCTGCCGGCACAGCCCTGCGCCGCATCGGCCAGCGGCAGCAGCACATGGGTCGCGTGCAGGCCGCCCATCACCACCGCGGCGCTACCGTGCAGCCGGCCGTCGGCCCAGCGTGCACCGCCCGGCGCCGCAGGCAGCTCGGCCAGCGCCAGCCGCGTGCGGCCCCCGGCCAGCTCCGCCGCATCCTGCGGACGGTGGCGCGTCCACCAGGGCGCCAGCATCAGGTGCAGGTGCAGCGGCTCGGGCCGCGCATCGCGCCCGGCAGCACGCAGCAGCGCAAAACACTGCGCCGCACTGGCGCCGAAGCCCTCCTGCGCTTCGGGCAGCGGCAGCGCCAGCCAGCCCATGTCGGCCATCTGCGCCCAGGCGCCTGCGGCCTCGACATGGCCTTCGCGAAAGCGCGCCAGGCGGTCTTCCAGCGGCTGGTGCGCGGCAAACCAGCGGTGGGCGTTGTCCAGCAGCAGGGCGAGCGATTCGGTGTCCATGTCACATTCCCAGCAAGGACTTGGCGATGATGGTCTTCTGGATCTCGTTGGAGCCGGCGTAGATGGTCACCACGCGCCGGAACAGGTGCCGCTCGATCCAGCCGGTGGCCGCCTCGTCCACCGGGCCGCTTGCATAGACAGGTTGCAGCGCCATGCCGGCCGGCCCCAGCAGCGTGAGCGCGGTTTCGGTCACGCGCTGCTGCAGCTCCGATCCGCGGATCTTCAGCGTCGAGGCCGCCGGGCCCGGCTCATGCCCGGCCATCTGCTCGGCCACCACGCCCAGCACCGCCGATTCGAGCGCGACGAAGTCGGCCGCCAGCGAGGCCAGCCGGCGGTGCACCACCGGGTCGTCGATCAGCGGGCGGCCCTGCGCATCGTGCAGCGTGCGGGCCAGGCGGTCGAGCTCGACGATGTCGCGCTTGCTGCGGGCGGCCTGCGCGTTGTTGACGCGCTCACGCGCGAGCAGGTCCTTCGCATAACCCCAGCCCTTGCCACGCTCGCCCACCAGCTGGCCGGCCGGGATCTTCACGTCGTCGATGAACAGCGCATTGACGCTGTGGCCTTCGTCGATGGTGAGGATGGGCTGCACCGTCAGGCCGGGCGTTTGCATGTCCACCACGAACATCGACAACCCGGCCTGCGGCTTGGCATCGGGCTCGGTGCGCGCCAGCAGGAACATCTGGTCGGCCATGTGCCCGCCCGACAGCCAAGTCTTCTGGCCGTTGACGATCCAGTGGCCGCCCTGTGGCCGCGCGGTGGTCTTCAGCGATGCCAGGTCGGAGCCGGCATTGGGCTCGGAGAAGCCCTGGCACCAGAACTCATCGCCGCTGAGGATGGGCGGCAGGTAACGCGCCTTCTGCGCCGGGCTGCCTTCGGCGATCAACATCGGGCCGGCCAGGAACAGGCCCAGCACGTCGCCCAGCGGCGCATCGGCAAAGGCCGTCTCTTCTTCGAAGATGTAGCGCCGCGCTTCGTCCCAGCCCGGGCCGCCGGCCGCCGCCGGCCAGTGCGGCGCGCCCCAGCCGCGGCGGTCCAGCGTGGCCTGCCAGCGGGCCACCGTGGCGCGCTCCAGGTGCAGGCCGGCGCGGGTGGCCTGCACCATTTCGGCGTCCAGGTGCTCGGCCAGGAAGTCTCGTACTTCAGCGCGGAAGCGGCGCAGCTCGGGGGTGTCGAACAAGCCCATGGTGGCGTCGGATGCGGATGAAAGGGTCAAGGGATGAGCACCAGCGAGCCGGTGGTGCTGCGCGCCCGCAGCGCCTCGTGTGCGGCGCGTGCCTCGCTCAGCGGGTAACGGCCGCCGACATGCACGGCCAAAGCGCCGCTGGCCACCAGGCCGAACAGCTCGTCGGCCGCTGCGGCCAGGTGCGGATGGGTGGCGATGTACGCGAACACACCCGGCACCGACACGGTGAGCGAACGCGCCGGGCCCAGATCGGCCAGCGCCACCTGCGGCAGCCCTTCGGCCACCTGGCCCAGGTTGACGATGTGGCCGAACGGCTTCATCACCGTCAGCGACTGCTGGAACACCGCGCCGCCCAGGCCCTCGAACACCACGTCCACGCCGGCACCGCCGGTCAGCCGCCGCACGCCGTCGGTGAAGGGCTCGTCGTTGTAGAGGATGACCTCGTCGCAGCCGCGCTGGCGTGCCAGCGCGGCCTTGGCCGGCGAGCCAACGGTGCCGATCACCCGCGCGCCGAGCCGGTGCGCCCACTGGCACAGCAGCGAGCCCAGGCCGCCCGCGGCGGCATGCACCAGCACCGTCTGCCCGGCCGCCACCGGCGCCACCTTGGTCAGCAGCATGTGCGCAGTCAAGCCCTGCAGCGTGACGGCGGCGGCCTGCTCGAAGCTCACCTGCGCCGGCAGCCGCAGCAGCGAAGCCGCCGGCAGGTTGCGCAGCGTGGCATAACTGCCGATGGGCCGCGCGGCATAACTCACGCGGTCGCCGGGCGCCCAGCCGTGCACGCCCTCGCCCACCGCCACCAGCTCGCCGGCACCTTCCACGCCCAGCGCACCCGGCAGCGCCGGCAGCGGGAACACACCGCGGCGGTGGTAGGTGTCCAGGTAGTTGACGCCCACAGCCTGCTGGCGGATCTGTACCTCGCCGGCGGCGGGCGGAGGCACGTCCACGGGCTCGTAGCGCATCTGCTCGGGGCCGCCGTAGGCATGGATGCGCACGGCATGGACGGAAGTCGTCATGGTGTCCTTCAACGGGGTGTGAGCACGGCGGGCGGCAGGCCCAGCACGTCGTCGCGCAGCTCGCGCTTGAGCACCTTGCCCATCGGGTTGCGCGGCAGCGCGGCCAGCACATGCCAGCGGCGCGGCACCTGGTAGTCGGCCAGCTGCTGCAGGCAGGCGGCCTGCAGCGCCGCCAGGTCCAGCGTGACGCCGTCGCGCGGCACCACGCAGGCGGCGATGTCCTCACCCAGGCCGGGGTGCGGCACCGCCACCACCGCCGCGTCGGCCACGCCGGCACAGCGGTACAGCACTTCCTCGATGGCGGCCGAGGCGATCTTCAAGCCGCCGCGGTTGATGATGTCCTTCTTGCGGTCGACGAAGTGCAGGTGGCCTTCGTCGTCGATGCGGCCGATGTCGCCGGTGCGCACCCAGCCGTCGACGAAGGTCTCGGCGGTGGCCTGCGGGTTGCGCAGGTAGCCCAGCGCGGCGCTGGGGCCGGCGAACACGATCTCGCCCACCGCACCGGCCGGCAGCGGCTGGCCGTCGTCGCCGATCACGCGCACCGCGCAGCCGGGCATCGGCTGGCCGATGCAGCCGGCCTTGCGCGGCAGGAACCACGGCGACAGGAAGGTGCCGGCCGGGCCGGTCTCGGTCATGCCCCAGATGTGCACCTGGTCGACCCACGGCAGCCGGGTGCGGAACTTGGCGATCAACTCGGCCGGCATCACCGCGCCGCCGTAACCCAGCCGCCGCACACGCGACAGGTCATAACCGCCGCGGGCGTACTCGTCGATCATGAAGTGCAGCGGCGCGGTGACGCCGTGATACACGCTGGTGCCTTCGGTCTCGATCAGCCGCAGGCGGCCCGCGTTGTCCAGCGTGTCTTCTTCCAGCACCACGCCGGCGCCATGCACCCACGAGGCCATGCACGCCATGTTGAGCACGCTGCTGGTGAAGATGGGCCAGGCGCCCTGGTAGGTGTCGCCAGGGGTCAGGCCCACGCCGCTGCCCACCGCCAGGCCGGCGAAGAGCTGGCTGCGGTGGTTGTGCATCACCGCCTTCGAGCGTGCGGTGGTGCCCGAGGTGAACAGCAGGCAGCTTAGGTCTTCCGGCTGAGGTGGCGGCACGTCTTGCAGCGGCGGATCGAAGCTGTGTTCGGGGTCGGGCCACTGCACCGGGCTGCCGGGCGCCGCGTCCAGCAGCAGCGGCCTGGCTGCCGGGTACAGCCGCGCCAGGCGGTCGGCCGCAGTCGCGGTGGTCACCACGAGGTCGGGCGCCACCAGGTCGAAGGCATGGCGCAGTTCGTCGTCCGACGCACGCAGGTTCAGCGGTGCCACCGCGGCGCCCAGCGCCCAGCAGCCCAGGGCCGTCAGCACGCCTTCGCGCGCCGCGGTGTTGGCCAGCAGCAGCGCCACGCGCCCGCCGGGCCGCAGGCCGCGGGCGTGCAGCGAGCGGGCCATCGCCTCCATGCGGATCACCAACTGCAGGTAGCTCAGCCGGTCGCGGTAGCCGCGGTGCGAAGGTGCCGACAGCGCCAGCTGGAAGCGCTGCTGCTGCGCGCGCCGGCGCAACAGGGCCGGCACCGTCAGGCCGTGCAGCTCGTTGGCCAGGGTGTCGAAGGCGGGTGCCGTGGTGTGCATCGGGCCGCTCACGCGATGCTGTAGCCGCCGTCCACGGGCAGCGTCACGCCGGTGATGTAGCGGGCATCGGCCGACAGCAGGAAGGCCGCGGCCTTGGCCACGTCGGCCGGCTCGCCCATCATGCCGGCCGGCAGCCGCTGCAGCACCGCGGCACTGCGCAGCGGGTCGGCCATCACCGGGGCGGCCATGCGGGTCTTGATCCAACCCGGGGCCACCGCATTGACGCGGATGTGCTGCGGCGCTAAGGCCACCGCCAAAGAGCGGGTCAAGGCCACCACCGCGCCCTTGCTGGCGGTGTAGGCCGGGTTGTGGGCCGAGCCGAAGTAGCTCCACATCGACGCGAAGTTGAGCACCGCGCCGCGCTGCCGCGCCAATGCTTCGCGAAACGCCAAGCAGGCCAGCTGCGTGCCGTTGAGGTTGATGTCCACCACCTGCCGGAAGCCTTCGATGGTGAACTCACGCCCCTCGCGCAGGATCACGCCCGCGGCATTGACGAGCACCGACACGTCGGGCTCACGTATGGCCACGGCCTGCACGGCGGCGGCATCGGTGATGTCCATCCGTTCGAAGGTGATGCCGCTGCCTTCCAGCTCGGGCTCGGTGTCCAGGCCCAGCGCCAGCACGCGGTAGCCGCGGGCCCGCAGTTCGAGGCCGGTGGCCAGGCCCAGGCCGGTGCCGCCGCCGGTGATCACGGCCACGGGAGAAGAGGTGTTGGTCATGAAACGATCCGATGCAGCAGGTCAGGCAGCGGCCAGGCGCTCGAGCGTGCGCATGGCGGCAACGAAGTCAGGGGCGGCCAGCGGCCGCTGGAAGTTGGGCACGTGCGGCGCGGTCATCGTGCCAGCGGCGATGCGCTGCAGCAGCGCCTCGTCCACCGCCCCGGCGCCGAGGGCCTGCAGGTGCGTGGGCAGGCCGAGCGCGCGGTAGAAGGCCAGCTGCTCATGCACAAAGGCTTCGGCGCGCTCTTCCAGCACCCACTGCACCAGCAGCGCATAGGCCACCTGCAGGCCGTGCAGCGCACGGCCGACGCCCGCTGCCAGCGGCAGGCCGCGGGTCATCGCATGGGCCAGCGAGAGGCCCGAGTTCTCGAAGGCCAGGCCGCTCAGCAGCACCAGCGCCTCGGTCAGCCGCTCGAAGGCGGCGTCGGGCTCGCCACGCTCGGCCGCCGCCAGCGCGGCCAGCGCATCGGCGCGGATCACGCGGTCGCAGGCCTTGGCGATCTCGGCCGCCGCCAGGGTCGACACGCCGCCGAACGAATTCCGCGCACCGCTGCGCCGGCACTGGTCGCCTTCGTACAGCTTGGCCAGCGCATCGCCGATGCCCGACAGCAGCAGCACCCGCGGCGCCTTGACGAGCAGCCGGGTGTCGACGATCACCGCATCGGGGTTGCGCGGCAGGTGCTCCACCGACAGCATGCGGTGCGCATCGTCGTAGTAAACGAAGTTCTTGCTGCACGGCCCGTCGTTGGACGCGGCGGTGGCGATCACCACCAGCGGCGTGCCCAGCAGCCGGGCCACCGCCTTGCCGGTGTCCACGCCCTTGCCGCCGCCGGCGGCGATGACGACGTGCGGCGGCAAGCCGGCCGCACGCGCCTGCGCCACGCAGCCGTCCACCGTCGGATGCGTCACCTCGCCTTCGGCGATCACGGTGCGCAGCCGCACGCCCGCCGCTTCGCAGGCCTGGCCGAGCGCGGGCTGCAGCATCGCCTGCACCACGCCGTCGCATACCAGCAGCGCCTCGGTACCCAGGCTGCGCACTACATCGCCTGCGATGGCCAGCGCCCCCGGGCCCTGGTAGTAGCGGTGGGCCGCGCCGAAGCTGCGGATGCCCTCGGGAAGCCGTTGCAGCGTCATCGCTTCAGGCCCCGATCCATGCCGACACCCGCTCGCAGATGCGGGCGGTGCTCAGGCCGTAGCGGTCGTACAACCAGGCCTGCGAGCCGCATTCGATGAACTGGTCGGGGATGGCGATCTTGAGCAGCGGCTTGTGCATGCCGGCTTCGTACAGCGCATCCACCACCAGGCTGGCCAGGCCGCCCATCGCCACATGGTTCTCCGCCACCACGATGCGGTCTACCGTGGCCGCGAACCGCAGCAGGCCTTCGGTGTCGAAGGGCTTGATGGTGGCGCTGTGGAACACCGCCGACGGCTGGCCGTGGGCATCGAAATGCGCCTTCGCGTCCAGGCAGCGCTCGGTCATGATGCCGGTGGACACGAAGCCGATGCGCCCGCCCTGCCCCACCACATGGCCGCGGCCGATCTGCAGCCGGTGCGTGGCCGGGTCGAACACCACTGGCACCTGCGCCCGCAGCAGCCGGCAGTACAGCGTGCCGGGCAGGTCGGCGGCCATCTCGGCCACCTGCGCCATCTCGGTGGCGTCGGCCGGGTCGAGCACCGTCAGGTTGGGGATGGAGCGCATCAGCGCCAGGTCCTCGATGGCCTGGTGCGTGCCGCCATAACCCGAGGCCAGGCCCGGGTTGCCGGCGAACACCTTCACGTTCTCGTGGCTGTGGGCACATGCGATGGCGATGAAGTCGTAGGCCCTGCGGCTGGCGAAGGTGCCGTAGGTGGTGCAGTAGGCCACCTTGCCCACCTTCGACAGGCCGGCCGCCACCATCGTCAAGGCCTGCTCGGCCATGCCGACGTTGAAGAAGCGCTCAGGGTGCTCGCGCCGGAAGTCGTGCACGTCGGTGTATTTGCCGAGGTCGGCGGTCAGCACCACCAGCTCGGGATGCTTTTGGGCCGCGCGCAGCAGGCCTTGCGAAAACGGCGCGAACTGCGAAGCGCGGCCCACCACGGCCTCCGATTCGCCCATGCCGAGCGTGCGGCCCGCGGGCCGGCTTGCCACGGTGTCAGCCATGCTGTTCCTCCAGTTCACGCGAGACGGCGTCCCATTCCTGTTCGTCGATGCGGATGAAGTGCGCGCGGTCACGTGTCTCGAGCCGCGGCACGCCCTTGCCGGGCTTGGTGCGCAGCACCACCGCCTTGGGCCGGCCGCGCCGCTCGCGCGCCCAGGCAAAGGCCGTCACCAGCTGCGACACGTCGTTGCCGTCGATCTCGTGCGTGTCCCAGCCGAAGGCGTGGAAGCGCTCGGTCACCGGATCCACCGGCACCACCAGCGGGCCGTCGGCCTGGATGCCGTTGCAGTCGATCCAGCACACCAGGTTGTCCAGCTTGAAGGCACCACCGGCGCTGGCCGCTTCCCAGGTGGAACCCTCCTGCAGCTCACCGTCGGAGATCTCCACGTGGATGGCCGCGCGCCGGCCATCGAGCCGGTAGCCCAGCGCTGCACCCACAGCGATGCCCAGGCCGTGGCCCAGCGAGCCGCCGGTCATCTCGATGCCGGGCAGCCGGCCTTCCATCGTGCTCATCTCCAGCGGGCTGCCGTCGGCTCCGTAGCTGGCCAGATCGTCGAGGCCGATCACACCCAGCTCGGCCAGAACCGCCCACAGCGCGATGGAGTAGTGGCCGGTGGACAGGTAGAAGCGCTGGCGGTCGGTGCGCTTGAAGTCCACGTCCTGGGGCATGAACTCGTGGAAGTACAGCACCGCCAGGAAGTCGGCGATGCCCAGCCCCTGGCCCAGGTAGCCCTGCCCCTTGCCACGCGCCTGCGTGACCATGTGGCGCCGCAGCCGCAGCGCCCGTTCGCGCAGCGAGGCCAGCGTGGCCGCACTGGCACCGGTCGTCATGTCCATGCCCTTGCCTCCCTCTTTGGTTGCCGTTTGCATCACAGTCCGAGGTAGCTGCTGCGCAGCTTCTCGTTGCGCAGCAGGTCGCTGCCCGAGCCCGACATCCCGATGACGCCGTTCTCCATCACGTAGCCGTGGTCGGCCATCTGCAGCACCTTGAAGACGTTCTGCTCGATGACCAGCACCGAGATGCCCAGCGCTCGGATGCGGCCGATCGACTCGAACAGGCGGTCGGCCATGATGGGCGCTAGGCCCAGCGACGGCTCGTCCAGTGCCAGCAGCTTGGGCTTGGCCATCAGCGCCCGGCCCACCGCCACCATCTGCTGCTGGCCGCCCGACAAGGTGCCCGCCCGCTGCGCACGCCGCTCGGCCAGGATGGGGAAGATGTCGAGCACCTCGGCCAGCGTGCGCTCGCGCAACGCCCTGGCGCGTGGGTTGTGCGCGCCCACCAGCAGGTTCTCCTGCACCGACATGTCGGTGAACAGCTGCTTGCCCTCGGGCGACTGAACGAAGCCCGCCTCCACCACGCGGTGCGCAGCCAAGCCCTGCAGCGCCACGCCATCGAGCCGCACTTCGCCGCCGGTGGCCCGCACCAGACCGGAGACCGTGCGCAGCAGCGTCGTCTTGCCTGCGCCGTTGGCGCCGATCAGCGCCACCATCTGGCCGCGCTCGACCACCAAGTCGATGCCGCGCAGCACCGTCACGTCGCCATAACCGGCGCGCAGGCCGGCCACCTCAAGCAGCGGCGTCGACATAGTCGTCTCCGAAGTAGGCCTTGAGCACGTCGGGCTGTCGCACCACGGCTTCGGGCGGGCCGTCGGCGATCAGCTCGCCGTGGTGCATCACGATCACGCGGTCGGACAGGCCCATGATCACCTTCATCACGTGCTCGATGATCAGCACCGTTACGCCGCGGTCGCGCACCTGCTTGACCAGGCCGACCATGGTCTGCGCCTCCTGCGGCGTGGCCCCGGCCACCACCTCGTCCATCAGCAGCAATGAAGGCTGGGTGGACAGCGCGCGGCCCAGCTCCACCTTGCGGCGATCGAAGGCCGTCAGCAGCTCGGCATCGGTACCGGCCAGCGCCTGCATCGACAAAAACTCGATCAGCTCGTCGGCCTGGCGCTGGCTGGCGGCGCGGTCGCGTGTCTTCTCAAGGTGGCCGACCACCAGGTTCTCGCGCACCGTCATGCCGCCGAAGGGCCGGGACAGCTGGAAGGTGCGCGCGATGCCCGCGGCGCACACCTCCCAGGGCTTGCGGCCGGCGATGTCGCGGCCTTCGAACACGATGCGGCCGGCATCGGCCCGTACGAAGCCGGCGATCATGTTGAAGGCGGTGGTCTTGCCCGCGCCGTTGGGGCCGAGCAGGCCGAGGATCTCGCCGCGCCGCAGGCTGAAGCTCAGGTCCTTCACCGCCTGCAGGCCGCCGTAGCGCTTTGCCAGGCCTTCCACCGAGAGCAGCACGTCGCTGGTCATCGTGCAGCCCCCCCGATCAGCCGCCGCGCCCAGCGCGACAGCGGCACCAGCAGCCCCTTGGGCAGGTACAGCACCGCCAGGATCAACACCAGGCCGTAGATCACCAGGTGCAGGCCCACCAGCTGGCCGCCCAGCTCGCTGCGCAGCACCTCCGACACCGGCGTGAGGAAGAAGGCGCCGATCACCGGCCCCAGCACCGTGCCCTGGCCACCGATGATGCTCATCAGCGCCATGTCGATGGACAGCTCCACGCCCATGTTGCGCTCCGGGTTGATGAAGCGGATGAACTGCGCGTAGAAGGTGCCGCCCAGCGCGGTCATGAAGGCGCTGAGCGCGAATGCGGCCAGGTAGTAGCGCGTGGGGTTGATGCCCAGCGATTCGGCCGCATCGCGGTCGCCGCGGATGGCCTTCAGGCACACGCCCAGCCGGCTGCGCTCCATCCAGGCGGTGATGCCCATCACCAGCAGCAGCATCGCCAGCATGATGTAGTAGTAGGGCACCTTGCTCTCGAACTGCATCGCCGCCCAGCTGGTGCCCACCAGCGGCACCGTCAGCCCCTGCGAGCCCTTGATGGCGATGCCGAACACGGCGTCGGTGTTCTCAAACCAGATGCGGATGATCTCGGCCACCGCGATGGTGGTCAGCGCGAAGTACGGGCCCTTCAGCCGCATGGTCGGGTAGCCGATGGCCACCGCCAGCACGGCCGCGGCCAGCGCCCCCACCAGCATGCCCAGCCAGGGTGACATGCCGGCATGCGTGAGCAACGTGACTGAGATGTAGCCGCCCACGCCGCTGAACACCGAATGCCCGAAGGACACCTGGCCCACATAGCCGCACACCAGGTTCCAGGCGCTGGCCAGGTAGGCGAAGTACAGCACCATGATCACCGAGTGCAGCCAATAGTCGTTGCGCACCAGCAGCGGCAGCAGCAGGGCCATCACCAGCACCACGCCCCAGGCCAGCGTGTAGCGCATGCCGGCGCCGTTGCGCGCGGGCGCCAGCGGCGCGGCCGTCTTGATCGTCGTCGTGTTCATGCGCGGTACCTCAGCGCTTGCCCATCAGCCCCTGCGGCCGCAGCAGCAGGATCAGGATGAACAGGGCCAGCGAGAAGATGGACGCCGTGGGCGTGGTGACGAACTGCGCCGCCACCGACTCGAACACGCCGATCACCAGCCCCCCCACCAGCGAGCCGGCGATGCTGCCGATGCCGCCCAGCACCACCACGATGAAGGACTTGATGCCGAAGCTCAGCCCCACGCTGGGCGTCAGCGGGATGAAGGGCGCCAGCAGGCAGCCCATGGCGCCCACGATGGCGCAGCCCAGGCCGAAGGTGGTGTTGTAAACCTGGCTCACGTTGATGCCCGACATCGCCGCGCCGTCGCGGTTCTGCGCGGTGGCGCGGATGGCGCGGCCCATGTCGGTGCGGGCCAGCCACAGCGCCAGCGCACCGGCGATGGCGATTGAGGCGACGCAGCCCACCACGCGGAAGGTGTTGAGCGGGTAGTCGCCCAGGCTGATCGTGGTCTGCTGGATGCTCGACGGCACCGAGCGCACGTTGGCTCCGAAGGCCATCAGCGCCAGGTTGTCGATCACGATGTAGACACCCGCGGTCAGCAGCAGCGCGCTGATCGGCTCGACCACCAGCGCGCGCTCCCGGCGGATCAGCGGCGCGATGATGGTGGCCTGCACCGCATAGCCCAGGCCGAACATCACCGGCACCGCCACCAGCGCCGACACGTACGGATCGAAGCCCAGCCAGTGGTGCAGCCAGAAGGCGATGTACATCGACAGCATCAGGAACGAGCCGTGCGCGAAGTTGACGATGCGCAGCACGCCGAAGATCAGGCTCAGGCCCAGCGCGATGCCGCCGTACATGGCGCCGATCAGCACGCCGTTCAGCGCCGAGTAGGTGAGGATGTAGCTGTCCAAGGCAGTTCTCCGCAGCCGCGTTCGTCAGCCGCTGCTCAGCGCTTGGACCAGGCCGGCACCGGCCACACCGGCTTGGTGTCCTTGGCGCGGCTTTCCGCCGGCCACACCGTGCGGCGCTTGCCGGCGATGTTCTCGGAGATCACGCCGTGGGCATGGGTGTTCTGGCCCTGCTCGTCGAACTTGATGCGCTGGTAGCCGGTGATCAGCGCCGGGCCGCTGGTGATGTCGGTGGCGGCCAGCGCGTCGCGGATTTTGTCGCGGTCGGCGCTCTTCGCACGCTCCAGCGCATCGGCGATCACGTAGACGTTGGAGAAGCCCTGCGCGACGTACGCGTTCAGGCCGTGGCCGAGCGCGGCCTGCGTCTTCTTGTCCAGCTCCACGTAAGCGGGCTGCGGGTTCACTTCCAGGATGTCGATCTGGTAGTCCTCCTGCACGAAGTAGTAGGCCACCAGCTTCGGATCGACCGCCTTGTAGAACGACGGATCCTCGGTGCCGCCGCCGCCCGACCACAGGCCGTAGGGCAGCTCCAGCCGCTGCTCGGCCAGCTGCTTGGTCAGCAGCAGCTGGTCGGGTGTGTAGAAGGCGACGATGAGCGCATCCGGCTTCGAGCCGCGGATCTTCAGCAGCTGCGAGGTGAAGTCGGTCTGGTGCGGCGGCGCGGCCTCGTCGAACACCACCTCGTAGTTCTGCTGCGTGCCCAGCTTCTTGATGCTGGCCGCGAAGGAGCGGCCCCAGTCCGAGCCCTCATAGAACAACGCGATGCGCGACGGGCCCTTGCCTGTCTCCTTCTTCAGCAGCGCCAGGCCGTCGATCACTTCACGCGAGTCGAACGAGGCCTTGTTGTTGGGGCGGAAGGTGTACTTGAAGTTGCGCTCGGTGATCTCGTCCTTCACCGCGCTGGCGACGATCCACGGCGTCTTGTTGCGCTCGGCCACTTCGGTCGACGGGAAGGTCACCGCGCTGTTGAAGGCACCGCACATCACCGAGACGTTTTCGCTCTTGATCAGGCGTTCGGTTTCCGACACGCCCACGTCAGCCTTCGATTGCGAGTCGGCGAACAGCACGTTGAGCGTGGCGCCGCCCATCGACTTGATGCCACCGGCCTTGTTGATCTGCTCGGCCGCGGCGGCAATGCCCACGCGCAGCTGGTTGCCCACGGACGCCGAGCCGCCGGTCAGCGGCAGCAGGCAGCCGATCTTCACCGCGGTCTGCGCTTGCGCGGCAGCCGCCGTCAGCCCCAGAGTCAATACGGCAGCCGCTGCGCGGCCCCAGGCAGTTCGTTGCATCGCTGTCTCCTGTGTCGTTGGAAGATGTCTGATCGAACGCCTTCAGTGTTCAGGCGCGGCTGCCATCGGCCAACGGCGATCGCGCAATCGGTTCACGATGTGATCAGTGGAAAACACCGAGTCGGCGGCCGCACCGCAGCGCTTGCAATGCAGGCATGCATGGTCATCCCCGCCCCTTCGTGCTGCAGGTGCCGCAGCCGAAACTGCAGGCGCTGCAGCAGCGCCTGGCCGAAACCCGCTGGCCCGACGAGCCGCCCGGCGAGCCGCCGTGGTCCAGCGGCACCGACAAGGCCTGGCTGCAATCGCTGGTGGCGCATTGGCAAGGCGGCTTCGACTGGCGCGCCCAGGAGGCCCGGCTCAATGCGTGGCCGCAATTCACGGGCCGCATCGACGACATCGAGTTGCATTGGCTGCAGGCCGCCGGCGAAGGGCCGCGGCCGATGCTGCTGCTGCACGGCTGGCCGGGCTCGGTGTTCGAGTTCATGCGGCTGCTGCCGCTGCTGACGCAACCCTCGCGCTTCGGCGGCGATGCGGCCGATGCCTTCACCGTGGTGGCGCCCAGCCTGCCGGGTTATGGCCTCTCGTTCAGGCCCGGGCAGCGCCGGCTGGGCATCGACGGCATGGCCGACTGCCTGGCCACGCTGATGACCGAGGTGCTGGGCTACCCGCGCTTCGGCGCGCAGGGCGGCGACTGGGGTGCCTCGGTGGCCGCGCGGCTGGGTTATGCCCATGCACCGCTGCTGCACGGCATCCACCTGAACCTGATGCCGATACCGCGCGACCCGTCGCACGTGTCCGGCACGACGGAAGAAGAGCGGCAGTACCACGCCGCGCTGCAGCGCTGGCTGGCCGAGGAAACCGGCTACAGCGCGCAGCAATCGACCCGGCCGCAGACGCTGGCCTATGCACTCACCGACTCACCGGTGGGGCTGGCGGCGTGGATCAGCGAGAAGTTCCGCGCCTGGTCGGATTGCGGGGGCGACATCGATAGCGTGTTCAGCCATGACGAACTGCTGGCCGACATCTCGCTGTACTGGTTCACCGGCGCCATCGGCTCGTCGTTCTGGCCTTACTACGCACGCCGGCGCGATGGCTGGCCGGTGCCCGACGGCGCCACGGTGGACGTGCCCACGGGTTATGCAGAGTTTCCGGCGGAGATCGTGCGGCCACCGCGCAGCCTGGCCGCACGCACCTTCAGCAACCTGCAGCGCTGGCAGCCGATGCCGCGCGGCGGGCACTTCGCGGCGATGGAGCAGCCGCAGGCGCTGGCCGAGGAGATCCGCGCCTTCTTCCGGCCGCTGCGGCCGTGAGAACCTGTGGACGAGCCCTCACGCCCGCGCGGCTGCCTGCGGCGCGGGCGGCTTCATGCAGGCTGCTCGGCCGTGGCCATCTCCACCTCGATCTGCCGCAGCTCGTCGCCGATCAGCATCACCAGTTCGCGGTGGCGCTGTGGCGTCAGTTTGGCCGCGATGGACGCCACGCTGATGGCCCCGATGCCCAGCCGCGCGATGCGAAACGCCATGCCCACGCCGCCGATGCCCACCTCCAGGTTGTTCATCGTGAAGGCATGGGCCTGGCGGCGCGCCTGCTCCGCCTCCTTCAACAGGCGCTCGGCCTCCAGCCCCATCTCCGCATAACGCGTTGCATGGCGGCGGTGCAGCGCCAGCAGCTCGTCGCGCCCCAGCAGCCCGAGTATGGCGATACCGCCGGTGCCGGTGCCCAGCAGCCGGCGCTGGCCGATCACGGTCGACAGGATTCGGATCGGGCTGGGGCCGTCTTCCCGGTGGGCGCAGTGCACATGGTCGCCCTCGCGCATCATCAGGAAGACGGTGTCGCCGGTACGGCGGGCCAGCCGCTTCATAGCCGGGCCGAAGCGCTGCAGCAGCGGCAGCGGCTGCGTCAGCGTGGAAGCCAGCAGCAGTGCCGCGGGCCCGAGACGGTACAGCCGATGTTCGTCGCGGTCGATGAACTGCTGCTCCACCAGGCAGCTCAGCATGCGGTAGGCGGTGCCGCGATCGAGGCCCGACAGCCCCGCCAGCTGCGACAGCCGCACGCCGGCGTCGCCCTGTGCGGCCACCAGCTGCAGCAGCTCGAAGGCGCGCCGAACAGATTGCGTGCCCTGCACGGCCTGCCCGCCACTGCAGGCCGTTGACGACTCGAAAGCGAAGGATGGTGCCGCACCCATCTCAGGGCTCCAGCTTGATTTGCGCTTCCTGAATCACCTTGCCCCACACGCCGGCCTGCTGCTTGACGAGGGCGGCGAACTCCTCCGGCGTGGAGGGCGCGGGCTCCACGCCCAACTCCGCCAGCCGGCGCTGCACCGGCTCGCTCGACAGCGCCTGCACCAGCTCCTTGTTGAGCCGCGTGACGATGGCCTTGGGCGTGCCGGCCGGAGCGATCAGCCCCTGCCACGAGAAGGCCACGAAATCGGGTACGCCGGCCTCGTCGAAGGTGGGTACGTCCGGAAACGCGGCAAGCCGCCG
Source organism: Aquincola tertiaricarbonis (assembly GCF_000969605.1). Taxonomy (GTDB): domain Bacteria; phylum Pseudomonadota; class Gammaproteobacteria; order Burkholderiales; family Burkholderiaceae_C; genus Aquincola; species Aquincola tertiaricarbonis. The sequence continues at coordinate 37,949 of NZ_JZUE01000025.1, forward strand.
CGGGTATGACACGGCCAGCGCCCGCAGCTTGCCGCTCTTGACGAAGGCCTGCGACGAAGCGGTGTCCACCAGCATGAACTGGATCTGACCGCCCATCAGATCCTGCAGGCCCGGGGCGGCGCCGCGGTACGGCACATGTGTGAACTTGACGCCCGTGCGCTGCTGCAGCTGCTCCATCGCCACATGGTTGGGGCCACCGGTGCCGGGCGTGCCGTAGCTGAGGCGGCCCGGCTCTTTGCGGGCCAGCTCCAGCAGCTCCTTCAACGACCGGGCTGGCACCGACGGATGCACCAGCAACGCATAAGGAAAACGCGCGAAGCCGCCGACGTACTCAAAGTCGCGTTCGGGGTTGTAAGGCAGCCTGGTGTACAAGTGCTGGTTGAGCGCCAGGGTGGCATTGTCGGCAGAGCCCACAGTCAGGCCGTCGGGCTTGGCACGCGCCACCTCCTGCGCGCCAAGCATGGTGTTGGCACCCGGCTTGTTGTCCACCACGACGGTCTGGCCCAGCGCCTGCGAGACCGGCGCGGCCAATGTGCGGGCAATGACGTCGGTGCCGCCGCCCGCGGCGTAAGGCACCACCCAGCGCACCGGCGATGCGGGATAGCCGTCAGCAGCGGCCGACAGGGTGGGGGCCGCCGCCAGCGCCATCGCGGCCAGAATATGCAAGAACGGGTACTTCATGCCGTTGTCTCCGGTGGTGTGGTGTCGAGGTCAGTGATTGCAGGCCGCACGCCGCCGAAAGTGCTCCACGAGCCGGCCACCAGCCAGCCGGCGTCCACCGGCAGGTTGACGCCGGTGACCATCTGCGCGTCGTCGGACAACAGGAACACAATGGCCGCGGCGATGTGCTCGGGCCGTATCAGCACGCCCAGTGCGCTGTTGGCCTTAAGCTTCTCGGGGTCGCGCAGGCCCTTGTCGATCTGGCCCTGCAGCGCGGCCGTGACGGTGTAGCCGGGCGAGACGGTGTTGACCCGCACGCCGCTGCGGCCCCATTCGGCGGCCAGGCTTTCGCCCAGGCTGATGACACCTGCCTTGGCCGGCGAATAAGCATGCAGCGGCATCGAGCGCATGCCCGCCACCGAGGCGATGTTGACGATGGCGCCGCCGCCGCGGCGTGCCATCGCGCTGCCGAACTCGGCGCAGCAGGCGTAGGTGCCTTCAAGGTCCACTGCCAACACCCGCCGCCAAACGCCATGCGGCAGAGCGTCGGGCGCCAACGGGTCCTGCACAATGCCAGCGCAATTGACAAGGCAGTCCACCAGCACGCCGTGCGCTTCCAGTTGCCTGCGCAAGTCCGCCACCGCGCCGCGGTCGACCACATCCAAACCCACGCCCATGGCGTCGATGCGCGTGGCCGCTTCCGCGGCCCCGGCCGCATCGAGGTCGGCGATCACCACCTTGGCGCCCGCGGCGCGCAGGCGCTGCGCACAAGCCAGGCCGATGCCGCTGGCACCGCCGGTGACCAGGGCGACGCGGCCCTTGAATGAGGAGGACTGCTGCATGAAGCGATGACGTCAGTGAGGTTGGGACACGGGCAGGCCGCATCGGCGCGACTGCCGCGCTGAGAACGGGCAAGTAAACAAGTAAGACGCCGCCAGCCAGGCTGCGCGGCCTCGCCGGCCTCAATCGGGTCCAGACCGCACGGCCGCCAAGGAAGGTGCTGCGTGTGCACGGGCGAGAATGGCGTGCCAGTGCTGTTCGATCACCTGCGCCGCTTCGTGGATGTGTTCGCGCATCAGCATCTCGGCACGGGTGCCCTGGCCGCGCTGAATGGCGTCGAGCACACGAACATGCGCGTCGTGTGACCGTCGCACGATCTCGCGGTCACCCCACAGCACCATGCGATCCGACGCGATCGGCATCTCGTTAGCGCGTTGCACAAAGCCGTTTAGGCGCCGGTTGCCGCTGGCTTCCAAGATGGCGTTGTGGAATTCGACGTTCATCCGTTGGTAGACCGCATGGTCTGTGGCGGCCAAGCGAGCGCCGGCCGTCACCCGTTCGCCGATCTCAAGGCAGTGTCGCAGCAGCTCGGCCAGGTGGGCCGGCAGCCCGCGCTCGGCGGCGCGGCGGCACGCCAGCCCCTCGAGGCAACCGCGTACCTCGTACGCCTCCAGCACCTCCTCCAGCGAAAACTCTCGCACCCAGTACCCGCGGTTGGTGGCGTACAGCACCAGTCCCTGTTCAACCAGCGCCTTGAGCGCTGCAGTGACGGGGGTGCGGGAGGTGTTCATCTCCTCGGAAAGCGCCACCTCGGTCAGTCGCTGGCCGGGCCGGTACACACCGCTGAGGATGGCATCCCGCAGTCGCGTCGTCACGGCGGCCAAGCGCGTAGCGGCGCCCAGGTGATGCGCCTGCAAGGTTGAAGATGAGGAGCGGGCGTTCATTGCATGCAATCGGTGGTTGGGCAGATGATCGGCGGCGGCATCGTCGCTACAATACGGGGCAAACCCGAGCTTGCGTTCACCAGGTGAACATTCGATGCATGCAATGAGTGCAATCGACACGCGGCGGTGCCCGCTGGGCGTGGCCAAGTAACGCGGGTAAGCAGGCCGTCGGACGATGGACGCGGTCGAGTTGCACCCGGTCCGCAAGGCCGGCATGGCGCTAAACCATATGGACCTGACAGGTCAGGGCAGATCGCCTGAAAGCATCGCTCGTCGGTCGGGCTAGAACGCTCTCATCCAGCCGTATGACCCTCCTCCAGCTTGCGGGCAGACGGGGCGACTGCCTTCCTAGGCGGTTGTGGGAATGGGCGAAGGCTTTACAGCGGCCGAATCGCGACTTCCGCGATCTCGGGGCGCCGGAGAACGCTGCAGTCGTCAGGACATCGGGCACCAGCCGGCCGAACGTGTTGGCGGAGCGCCGACGTAAGCCGGTCAAGCGAGAGACAGAAGAAGCCGTTGCCTTGGCGCGCCGGACAACGGCTTGCCCCGCCCCCTCCACTCCTGAGCCACAGCCACGTCCGCGAAGCGGCCGTTCAACGCACCCTTTCGACCCAGCAGCGACATCCATTGCCTCGATTCTGTCGCCCTGAAGCCGCCGGGCCGACCATAGCAACACACTTGAAGGTGGTCCCTCGGCGGAGGGCACGAATCGGTCGGCAATCCTCAGGGCGCTCTGGACTCAAAATTCGGGTGCTCGGCGCGGACCGCGCACCGCCCCATCGCTACATTTCGAATGTGACCTCGAGCGTCATAAGACAAGAGCAGGCAGGACCGGGTCTGCTCCAGGAAACCGCTCCGCGAGGCGCGATGGATAGCCTGCATCCAGCGCTGCACTGCGCTTCAGGCTCGCGTCCGTCGATCCGGCGTTAGCCGGCGGGGCCGTAAACTCTCGTCAGCACGAAATGGGGAGCGATTCAAATGAGACAGCGCAGCTACGAGACCCAATTCATCAGGCTCGTGTCGATGTTGTTGCTGGCATGCGCGGCGATCGCCGGTGTCTTCGTTGTTCTCTCGATTAAGGACTTGAGCGCGCCGCTGAAGGATGTCGCCCTCGATGGCCAGACGCTTGCAAACTATGTGGCGCTCGTATTCGGCACAGCCGTCGCCTTCGCCGGTTCCTGGGTTGCGATTCGTATTGCGCAAGCGGCCAACGCCGCACAGCAGGCCGCCAACGAGTTGCAGGAGGAATCACTGCGGCTACAGGATCCTGAGCACATGCAGACACGGGAGTTCATCCGAGAGCGAAGCGCAACCCGGATGCATCTCATGACCGCAGTGCCCCGCGTCTCCGGCGCCATGAACGCGTGGCTGGCGACCGCCAATACGCACATCGGCCAGATTGCAGCCGCCAGGGGAATTGCGGACATGAAGGGCATCAACGACCCGCGGCTGAGCAAAGAGGACCGTCAGGCCGTCGGTCTGAGGGCCGATAAGCACCTCGGGCCAATGTTCGGCGAAGTCGCTGACTGGATCGAGTCTGATCTCCTCGCGAAGCTCAACGCTATCACGCCGCTGATGCTGGCGCACTTGGGCGCAGAGCCTGCGGATGAAAAGCACTCGCCCGTCAGGCAATGGATTCAAGCGCTGGGTGCTGTGGTCTTCGCGCTCGGGCCCATCCGGGCGCTCAGTCACACCGAGGCCCTGGGCAACATCGCGCAGGCATCCGGGCGGCTCGAGAAACTGCTCAGCGACCAGCGCCTTTCAGACTACGCGTATGTCCACAAGCTTGTGAAGACAATGTCCTCGAACGCAGACTCGGTGGTGGCGACGATCAAAGCGCACATCGATTATCAGGGGATTGCCGACACCTGGGGGCGCCCGGAGTACGTTATGAAGCACGGTGGCCCCGGAGTGAGCGTCGTCTCCGATTGAGCCCGTCGCGAGCGGCAGTGAGAAGGTTGGCGCTCCTTGCAGTGGCGCCGGCCTGTGAATCTAACAGGGAGAATTAGGCCGCCGCCTGGAGCTTCATCGGCGCCGACCCGTTTGCTACCATCCCGCAACGCAGCGCGTCGGCCTGCAGCGCTTCCTCAAGCTCCATGCGCTTGATCTCGGCAATGGCGCCGTCGTCCCCGCCGTCGACCTTCTTCGGCTGCGCACGGGCGAGCCGCTCCATGAGGCGCAGGTCGCGGGCGGCCAGATGAAGCGCCGACTGGGCCCAGTCCACCATGTTGTCCAGGCCTTTGAGCGACACCTCGGACATGCGCGAGCGAATGCGCAGTGCCGACCAGATGCCGCGCAGGCGAGGCGACACCCCGCGCATCTCCTGATTGAGCACCAGGTCGCCGGTACCCGTTTCGACGACCTGGTCGACGACGCCCAGCAACTGTTCTGCAAGGAAGAACCGAGCCGGAGACCAGGTGCCGAGGCTCAAGCTGCACTTGATCCGGTTTCATGGGGTGCTGACGTCGAACGCCAAGCTCCGATCGTCCGTGGTGCCCAATCTGCCGCCCGTGCCGGAGCAGCCCGCGGCTGAAGCTGCCTTGGCCGCCAGGTGCGAGGTCGAGACCGCCCGGGCCCAGCCTCACCGCATCCGCTGGGCGCCGCTGCTCAAGCGGATCTTTGACATCAACATGCAGCACTGCCCGAACTGCGGCAGCGGCGGGCTGAAGATCATCGCGGCCATCCTCGAGCGGCCTGTGATCGAGGAGATCCTGACCCACCTTGAGCTGGACCAGCAGCCACAGACCGGGGCCGGGCGCTTGAGACGTGGCAGGACTGAAGCCATCTGAACCTGGCCTGGCGCGCGCCTGCCGTCATCGAAATACCTTCCGCGGGCCGCAGCGCCGCAGCACGGCCGGGGCGACGCTGCGCGCCAAGTGGGCGTGGTGGCAACGAACGAGCGTTGACCCGGGGATTGGAGCAGCGAATCAAGGCTGAACGAGCCGCAGTGGAAGCGGCGAGATGGTCTGAATGAGCGCGCAGCCACGACCTAACTGTCGCGCACATCCCGTCCTGGCCAGTCCTGGCTGGTCGCGGCCCAATCGTCGGACATTGCGGGGGCGATTGAAACTTCTCGTCATGACTTCACGGCAGCGGTTGCAGTCGTAGGTGAACATACTGATATTAGAGAGGCCATTGGATTCGCTTCTTGAAAGCCGCCGTTGGTCACCGGCTGCTCCTGGCCGAAAGCGCACCATCAACGTCCGCTTCGCGGACACGTCCAAGAGAGCAAGGCGGCGCTGCCGGACCGCGGCAATCCTGGCAGCGGACTGTCGGCGCACGATGGCCGGACATCGCCTGCGTCGAAGGCACCCTTCCAAGGTGACTGCAAGTCCGCCCTCCTCCCCGACGACCAACGGCCGTGTCCGCGAAGCGGACGGTCAACGCACCGTTGCGACCCAAAACAGGCACTCGGCTTCAGGCTCTGCGCGTCCGCCCTGCGGCGATTGCAATCCGCCGCGCTCTTGCTCTGATCTCACGCTATCGATCGCATTGCCGCCCTTCGTTACCGTGCAGGCGGAGCCCAACGACCGAGCATAATGGCGGTAGATTGCCTTGAAGTGCATGCTGGGGCATCGCAGAACCCTTGTAGACAAATTGGATGAGGGAGAACTATGGCGACTTTGCCGATCGGGCCACGACCGCCCACGCCCGCACAGCTACTTGAAGGAATTGCGCTCCCCAGCGGCTGGGTGCTGGTCGAGCGGCTGAAACGAGCGCCTGGCAGCTCTGGGTCAAACTTCGGTACTGGCTATAAGGCGCAGCGGACTGTCGGCGGCAAGACCGAACATGCGTTCGTCAAGGCTATGGACTTGGCTAGAGCGTTCGGAGCGTCCGATCCGTTCGCAGAGATGTTCAAGTTGACAGCTGAGTCGGAGTTCGAACGCCGAGCGTTGGAACATTGCAGACGCCTTTCTCGACTTATTCAGCTCATCTCTTGGGAGTACATAAACCAAGATCCAGCAGGCAATCCGTTGAATCAGGTGCTGTGCCTAATCATGGAGATCGGCGAAGGCGACATCCGCAAGCAGCTTACGCGCACAGGGGCTTTGCCAACCAGTGCCATACTCCACGTGCTCGAGGACACCGCGCTCGGGATGGCGCAGTTGCACCGCAGCGGCATCGCGCACCAGGATGTGAAGCCGTCAAACGTCATCTCCATGACCGACATGTCGAATGCGGCTAAGAACCTCTTCAAAGTTGCCGATCTTGGACGCATCGTGCGCAAGGGCATGGCCGGCCCCTACGATACTTATCCCTGGCCAGGCGATGGCAACTACCAGCCGCCCGAGCGCTGGTACGGCTTCGTGCCCCCGCAATGGCCGGACGCGCGCGAAGCTTCGGACGCTTACATGCTGGGCAGCTTAGCCTGTTTCCTCTTCTGCGGCGTCCCCATGCAGCCGCTTCTTGTAAGGGAGATCCCGGCCGCGATGTTGCCGGGGACATGGGCTGGCGGGTACAACGATTCGTTAATCCAAGTTCTGCGCTCCAAGCAATCAGGCATTCTGGCTAAAACTATCGCGCCAACTATCAACGAAAGGGTGCGCGATGGGGTCATCGCCATAATCAAGGAGTTGGTCGAACCGGACCCACTCAAGCGAGGCGACAAGCGAGCACGCGCGCAGACTGGCGCCCCTGGGCTTGATCGTTTCCAGCCAAGGTTCAAGCAGTTGCGTCTCCATGCTGCTATCGACGAGAAGATCAAATCGCCATGAAATCGTCCCTACCTCAGCGACGGCTGATTCCTCGCTGGCGACCAGTGGCCCAGACGCTTGAAACCAGCGAAATCGAATCGATCCTGGATGAGCCGACAAGGAAGTTGGCGTTCGATCGCGATCTGTTTGAAGACACGATTGACGCTTGGAGAACAAATCCAACTGCAGGCCACCTCGGTGACGTCATCTCCTTCGCGCCGGACGAGGAATTGCGCCCCGCCGTCGCCGCCGTAGTTGACGAGGCGGTTCGCCAAGGTCACGCGGTCTCGGACACGCAGAAGTCAATATTCTCGGAGGTTCGCGAACAGCTCTTGGACCCCGATGACACGCATCCCCGTGGCCAACTGGATGTTCAGTCCCGCGTGTCTAAGCTCCGCAAGGAATTGCTGGTCGCACCCGACAATGTTCTGGCCTTGTTGGACATGGCGCAGTTGCAGCTCGCCACCGGCAAGCTTAAGGCGGCAAAGCGCCACCTATTCACCGCGCTCAACCTCGCGCCCAACGGTCGGATTGTCCTACGCACTGCTGCTCGCTTTTTCGTTCATCAGGGCGAGCCCGACCGCGCACATGCGCTGATCACGCGCCATCCGGCGACGAAAGAGGATCCCTGGTTGATGGCTAGCGAAATTGCGTTGGCTCAGGTCGCAGAGCGGAATTCCGCGCTGCTTAACCCAGCCCGCCGGATGCTGCGCACCTCCAAACGCCCGTTAAGGCAACTGGCCGAACTGGCCGGTGCCGTGGCCAACCGCGAGATGTTGGAGGGCAGTTTTAAGGAAGCACGCAGCCTTCTTCGCCTCGCCCTTGAGCAGCCCACAGATAACGTCGTGGCACAGGCGATGATCGATGGGCGCCTCATCGGCCTAAAACTGGACGAGCCGGCGATACTGCATGCGGTCACCCAGTCCTCCGAAGCCCAACTGCTGCAGTCGTGGATGACTGGTGACGAAGCATCATCCGAAGCGCATGCGTTGAGATGGCATGCGGAAGAACCTTTCTCCAGCCGGCCGTTGCAGTTCCTGACGACCCTGTATTCGCTGCAAGGGGATTACACCAAAGCGCTTGAGTGGGTAGAGCGCGGCCTGGTCGCTGACCCGTTCGACCCGGGCTTGATCTCGAATCTGAGCTTCACACAAGCTGCTGTCGGCAGCGAGCTGGCCGCGGAGGCGACGATGAAACGAGCCCGTTCGATCGGCAACCTCGAACTTGAGCCCTTCTTCAAGGCGACCGAAGGTCTCATCGCGCTTCATCGAGCACAATTTGATCTGGCTCGCACGTTATACCGAGAAGCCGAAGACATCTTCACGAAGACAGGCCGCGAATCACTCGCAGCACTGTGCGTTGCGCACTACGCAAAGTTCGCTTCGGAAATCGGCGCACCTGGCGCCGATGCACTGCGGCAGGAAGCGCAAGACAAGGTCAATAAGGCGCCCACGATCGACGGCCGCATCATGTTGAGTCGCCTGGCCAATCAACCCGTCCAGATCCCGGTCGAAGAGGAAGAGCAGCGACGGCTCAGCCAATGGGTGTTCGACCCGACTAGCAACACGCTGACCAAGAAACTGGGCGTCACGGCCAAGGGAGCGCCTGCGATCGTCGTGCAACCGTCCAAGCCCCCGGCTTCCCGGAAGTAATAGCTTGAGCGATCTTGTGCGTGTCGTAAGTCGTCGGCCGGCGGCGTTCAGAGCTGCTGCCGAATCAGAGGCGCAAACACCCGTGCAAGATGCCCCAGCGGGCGGCTGGTGGAAGCTGCAACCGGCAGCTCACAAGGGCCGGAAAGGCTCGTCCCGCGGCCCAGCAGTCCAGCGGTCGTCGCATTGCATAGACGAGCGGCAGGTTTCGCTGGCTGCCAACACTTAGCCGCCGAACCTGACCGACACGACCGACCGCGCCCAGGCTGAAGCGGGCTTCCGAGGTCGGCCCAGCGACTCACCCATTTGGCCGAACGTGTGCCATCAACGTCCGCTTGGCGGACACCTCCCAGAGAGCAAGGCGCGCTGGCGGTCCGGGGCGATCCTGTCAGCGGACTGCTGGCGCGCGAATGGCCGGACCTTGCCTGCGTCGAACGCACCTTGCAAGGTGACTGCAACTTCACCCTCCCCCTCGGCAACCGGCGGCCGTGTGCGCGAAGCGAACGCTCAACGCACCTTTTCGGCCCGGGACTGTCTTTCGCGCGCCTAGGACTCGGCTTTGCCATCACCAGATTGGCCAGTTCAACAGCGAGTACAGCTATCCCTGGTCCTTTGCCAGCCCCTTGTAGCGGACCTTTCGGTGGCGGAACAGGTTCCTGGCCACATGGAACGGGTGCTCGACCTTCGCGCGCACGCTGGCGCCGCACCGCTCGGCCTTCTCCAGCAGCCGCGCCCACATCTTGGTCGGATCTAGCGCCCGGCGCTTGCCCGGCTGCATGGCGGTGAACCAGGTCGGCTTGCGGGCTTCGGGTCGCTTGTCCGCGCCGTGGTAGCCCGCGTCCCCGAACGCCGATATCTCGTGTCCGCAGAAGAATTCACCATGTCCGAACTGCGTTCGATCTAGGAGCAAGTGCTCGGCGGGACCATCCCCGCGCGCACGTTCGAGCGGTACTTGATTAAGCTCGACATGCTGGCTTACACCGGGACGCCTCGATCAACCAGCGGCAAGCGGGCTAAGGCGTCTCACAAGCGCAGCCAAAGCGGTTCCGCGCTATCCCCTCGACGCAGCTGAGTGGCGACCTGCAGCGTGTTCTCCACAGCAGGCTAAGCACATGAATGCGGGGGATGTGCAAATTCACCTTGCGTTGAACCGGCCTCCCACACGCGTACCGTGTACCTCCAACATAAGGGGGATGGAGATGCGTAAGTTTTTGCGGCGCACACTTGCTGGTGCGCTCGGCGCTTGGTTGGGTACGACGCTGGCAGCGCCTATCTACGATTCCATGCCGATCAACCCAACGACCGCCGGCGGTTATCACGCCGAGGTTTCGTTCATGTGGCACGAGGTCGCGGCAGGTTTCACTGTCCCGTCAGCTGGATTCGTGACCCGAATCGACACCGGCATCACGGCGACAACGTCGCTGTTGAACCCATGGGGACCCAGGGACGGCTTTGTGGTCGGCTTGGCTGACAACTCGCTGGTGACAACGCCCTCCCCCCTCTTGGCGCGCAACGAGCCGAGCGGGAGCCTCTGGCAAGCGGCGGCCTGCTCAAACGTTCGCCCGAATGAATTCATTGGCTCTGCGTGTGACAACGGCGGTTCGGCCGGGACTGGCCTGCCGGTAACGCGGCTTGGCCTGGGCGAGCTTTTCAGCGCGGACATGAATGTCTACCTGCCGGGCGCAGGGACCTACTGGGTTTACCTCTGGATGCCCATGGACAACACCGTGTTGACTTGGAAGGAGAGCGAAGCGGCCATGACAACCCTCCTGGCCTTTCGTGACGGCGCCTTTGCCGACAGCCCTGATCGCCCGCAGGACCGGACTTATCTCCAAGCAGAAGGCACCTTCCGGGCCCCAGGCATGCGGATTGAATTCAACGCCGTCCCCGAACCAGGCACCATGGCACTCGCAGCGGCAGCGTTAAGTGGCTTGGTGCTGTCCCGACATTGCAAGGCGTCGGGGAGGCGCGCATGAAGCCCGCCCTCCGCACCGTGGTTGTGGGTAGCTTGCTCAGCTGCGCCGCAAGCCTGGCGACGTCCGCGCCGATCTGGGACACGATGCCAACGGACTCGGCGACGCCGTTCGGCTACGGGATTGGGTCCTTTGGATATTGGCATGAGGTCGCTGCTGGCTTCACCGTCAGCTCTGCGGGATACATCACGCACATCGATGCGGCAATCACGCACACGCGGTCTATGTTCAACCCCTATGGCTCCGTGCGGGGGTTTGTCCTGGGCATCGCCGATGCTTCGCTGCCGGGTCTTGCTGCGCCGCCACGAACTGGGCGCAAGCCGCAAGGCTCCATCTGGGAAACGGGCGTCTGCTCGACAACGATCCCTCGCCCAGGTCTGATGCCGGCATGCACTTACGGCAACGTAGTTCCTGGGCTGGACGGAACGGTGATGATGGCCGAAGGCGAATTTGTCTCCAAGGACACCAACATCTTCCTGCCAAGCGCCGGCACATACTGGATGTACGTCCGGCAGCCTGGAGACGATATCTCTGCCGTCTGGAAAGCCAGCGAAAATGTGATGACGGAACTCATCGCGCTGCGAACCGGCTACAGCGACGGCGCCATCCCTCTGGACAACACATTCGTACCCATCGGTGCAGCGCGGAACGCGCCGGGGATGCGAATCGAGTTCAATGCAGTTCCTGAGCCGGCGTCCGCGTTATTGGCGGTCCTCGCCCTTGGTGCTGTCGCGGCAAGCCACCGCAGCAGCCGCGGTAAAAGCCAAGGCGTTAGTGGCGCCGCAGGCTCAACAGTGAGGGAAGCGTGAGACGTCATCAGTCTCCCAAGGCAGACGGCCGGATCGCGTGAGCGGCCGGCCGTAGGCGTCATGCCGCCATCGCGGTGCGCCATCACTAGTCTCGGAACACCGCTACCGCCCCGACCAGCTGCTGAGCTTGATCCTTCAGGTTGGAGGTCGCAGCAGTACTTTGCTCTACCAGAGCAGCGTTCTGTTGCGTGGCCTGGTCCGATTCGGCGATCGCCTAGGGACGCGCTGATCAATGGCCAACCTGAGCGACCAAGTCGGAGCCGAACTCCGATCATTGGCTGACCCGAGCCGATTCGGGGCCGATCGGCCGGCATGCGGCCTTGTCTCCGGCCCTTTCCGGGCCACTCCGTCTGCTCAGGACGCCCCTCGGGCCTGCATGCCCATCAGTGACCGCTTGGCGATCACCAGATTGGCCAGCCCGAACAGCGCGAACAACTGCCCCTGGTTCTTGGCCAGCTTTTTGTAGCGGACCTCGCGGTGGCGGAACAGGTTCTTGACCACATGGAACGGGTGCTCGACATTGGCCCGTACGCTGGCCTTCAACTGCTCGGCCTTGTCCAGCAGCCGCGCCCACTTCTTGGTCAGGTCCAGCGCCCGGCGCTTGCCCGGCTGCATGGCGATGAACCAGGTCGGCCCCCGGGCTTCGGGTCGCTTGTCCGCGCCGCGGTAGCCTGCGTCACCGAAGGCCGACGTCTCCTGCCCGTGCAGCAGTGCGCCGGCCTGCGTCACGTCGTTGACGTTGGCTGCCGTGCCGATGACCGTGTGCACCTGTCCGGACTCGGCGTCCACGCCGATGTGCGCCTTCATCCCGAAATGCCACCGGTTGCCCTTCTTCGCCTGGTGCATCTCGGGTCACGCTCGCCCTTGTCATTCTTCGTTGCACTGGGCGCGGCGATGATCGTGGCGTCCACGATGGTGCCAGCGCGCATGAGCAGTCCCTTCTCGGCTAAGTGCGCGTTAATCTCGTCGAACAGCGTCTTGGTCAGATCGTTGGCCAGCAGCAGGCGCCGGAACTTCAGCAAGGTGGTGGCGTCGGGCACCGACTCACGCGACAGGTCGATGCCCACGAAGTCGCATGGACTGGCTGTCGTACAGCGCGTCTTCCAACGCCTCGTCGGCCAGCCCGTACCACTGCTGCAGACAGTACATGCGCAGCATCTTCGGCACGCCGATGGGCGGGCGGCCGACGCGGCCGCTGCGCGGGTAGGACGGCGCGATAGCCGCCTCCAGGCGCGCCCAGGGCACGATGCGCTCCATGTCTTCGAGAAACTGCTCGCGGCGGGTGCGCTTCTTCTTCAAGGCGCACTCGGCGCTAGCAAAGCTGCGTTGGCTCATGCCGTGATGCTGCCGTCTCAGTCCCGACCGCGCATCGCGGTCAGCCCGGATAAATCAGCGTCTCCCTAGCCGACCTGCGCCACTCCGGCGGCCTGCTCTGCGCTGGCCGTGCTGATTTGGTTGACCACGGCGCTTACCCGCTCGATTGAGTCGACGATTACGATCATGCGGCGGCCCGCGTCGTTGCGAGTGCGCTGCCGCGGCTGACCTACTCCGCGCTCCCATCCACTGACGCCTTGATCTCTTCGGCCGCCTGGCCGCAGCGTTGAGCAAGCGAGCGAACCTCGACGCCACCACTGCGAAGCCGCGCCCCTGCTCGCCAGCGCGCCAAGCCTCGGCGACGAATACGGCCATGGCCGAGAAACTCGGGAGCAGCTTGCCCCGCACGCTGTTCGAGTCTAGATCCTCTAGCGCGACTGTCGCCCTGGTCAGATATCAGATCGTGCCATCACGTATTGCCTAAAACCGCCGAAGTAGGCTACAGCGCGCGTCCAGTTCAGATTTTCAGCGCCCTGGACTTCGAGAACCGAGTCGTCAACGCAGCGACGGCGAGGCAAGCAGTGCCAACAGCATGGTCCCGGGCCCGAGCTCCCGTGAACAAGCGGCGCTGCCGGCCCGTGGGAACCCTGTAAGCGAACTGTCGCTAACTGGAGGATGGCGATTGCCTGCGGCGAACGGACCCATTCACGCCGATTGCAGTCCTGCCCCCCGCTCCGCAACATGACCGCGTCCGCAAAGCGGACGGTCAAGGCACCGTCTCGACCCGCAGCGGGCGTCCGAATTCAAGCAGCGCACGCCCGCCATGCAGCGAACTGGTGCGCGACCGTCTGCTTGCGGACATCAGGCTGGCCCACTGAGGAGAGCGCAGTACGGCGGTTCCTGGAAAGCTTGCGCTCGGGCAAGCGATGCCATGCGCATCGGCGCGATGTCCACGGCCGAACTACATACAACGGGCAGCGTCCGCTGACGTCCAATGTCCACCTCCAGGCGCTCTCCCGGACAGGCACAGTGTGGAAAGCACATGCTTCTACCAGACTGGTGCATGCCCGTCGGCCATACTGATCGTCAGTGAACTGTTGCATGACTCCCAGGCGCAGCCCGCACGCGGACGTTCCGCGCTAAGCCTCATCCATGACGCTCAAACAACTGGAAGCGTTCTACTTGGCCGCGACCCTAGGCAGCTTCGCGCTTGCCGCGCAGCGCGCCCATGTCACGCAGTCGTCCTTGTCCAAGCGCATCGCGGAGCTGGAAGCGCTGCTGGACATCGAGCTCTTCGACCGCTCCAGCAAGCGCGCGCAGGTGACCGAGGCGGGTCACCGCCTGCTGCCCACCGCTGCACGTATGCTCGAGTTGAAGGAGGGCGTGAAGGCGCTGCTGCAGGGTCCGTCGGAGCTGGCGGGCAGTTGCCGTTTCGGCATCAGCGAGCTGGGCGCCCTGACCTGGCTGCCCCGCCTGGTGGCGCGTGTGCGTGAGCAGCATCCCCAGCTGCTCCTGCAGCCGCAAGTCGACCTAGGCCGGCGCCTGGAGCGGCAGGTGGCGCGTGGTGAGCTCGACTTCGCCATCGTGCCGGGCCCGCCCGACGACCCCCACATCGTCGCGCACGTGGTGGGCGAGGTGCAGTTCACCTGGGCCGCGGCGCCCGGCCGCATCCGGGGGCGCAGGCCGCTGACGGTGGACGAGCTGTCGCGCCACCCCGTCATCACGATGACCGAGGGGTCCGGGCTGACTCGGGCCTTCGACGTCTGGGCCGCCGACCGGGGCCTACGCATGCAGCGCATCGTCGCGAGCAACAGCCTGATGGCCATCGTCGGCCTCACGGTGGCTGACGTGGGGCTCAGCTTCCTGCCGAAGACCTTCGTCACGCCCTGGATCCACCAGGGAGCCCTGACCACGTTCCGCAGCGAGCCGGCCCTCCCCGGCTTGCGCTACTGCTTCGTCCATCGGCAGGACGACCATCGCGCCATGGTAAGCACGCTGCTCGGATGCGTGACGGAGAAAGCCGACTTCGACCTGCCGGCCGGCTTCGTCAGAGAGTCGAAAAACGACTGACTCCTCGGTCGAATAAATCGCTTGTAGGGCAGTTCGCCGTGGCCGACCATCTGGTCACACCCCTACAACGCTGGAGACATGTATGAAAAAGCGCTTGCGCACCCTGGCCGGTGCCGCCCTGATCGCGCTGCTGACGCAGCCAGCCTTAGCCTCGTGGCCGGACGACAAGCCCATCGAAATCGTCGTGGGCTTTGCTGCAGGCGGTGGCACCGACCTGTTGGCGCGCAAGCTGGCGCCGTTCGTGCAGAAACGCCTGGGCGGCAAGTCGCAGTTCATCGTGGTCAACAAACCCGGCGCGGCAGGCGAGATCGCCAACGCCTACCTGGCCCGAGCACAGCCCGATGGCTACACCATCGGCATCGTCAATGTGCCAGGCTTCCTCTTCCTGCCGATGACCAAGAAGGCGCAGTACGCGCCCGAGGACATGCGGTTGCTGGCGCGCATCGTCGACGACCCGACGGTGCTGGTGACGCGTGCCGACAGCCCGCTGTCAAGCCTGCCAGCCACCGTGGCGGCACTGCGGGCCAAGCCTGGGTCGGTCTCCGTCGGGCACAACGGCACCGGCACCAACGGCGACCTGGCTCTGCAACTGCTCACCGACGCGACCAAGGCGGAAGCCAACTTCATCCCGTTCAAGGGCACCTCCGCCCAGAAGACCGACCTGATGGGCGGACACCTCGACGTGGCGGCGATCAGCGCCGGCGAGGTGCCCGAACTGCACGGCGGCAAGACGGCGCCGCTGAAGGTACTGGTCCAGTTCTCGGCCAAGCGGTCGGCAGCGTTGCCCAACGTGCCCACCGCTCAGGAGAGCGGCATTCCGGTGGTGATGTCGTCGGAGCGCGGCTTCGCGGCGCCGAAGGGTGTGCCGGACGCGATCGTGCAGAAGCTCGAGGCAGCCATCGCCGAGGCCGTGCGCGATCCGGAGTTCGTGGCGGGTGCCGCAGGCGATGCGCCCGTGTTGGCCTACCTGCCGGGTGCGCAATGGAACGAGTCGTTGAACCAGAACCGCAAGGCGCTGCGTGCGCTGGCGGACAAGATGCCCAAGTGAGAACGCCCATGACCCAACTGTTCTACGCCCAAGCCGCTGAATTCGAACGCGTGCCCGCCGAGCTGGTGGAGCGTGCCCGGGGCTACCAGAGCGCGATCCTGTGCGACGTGGGTGGCCGCCGCGGGACGCTGAACTCACGCATCCAGCCGCTCCATCCGGCGATGAAGGTCGCCGGACCTGCCTTCACCGTCGAGGTGCGGCCGGGCGACAACCTGATGTTCCATGTGGCACTGGCCGTGGCGCGCCCGGGCGACGTGATCGTCGTGGACGGCAAGGGCGACGACACCTGTGCCCTGTTCGGCGAATTGATGGTCGCGCAGGCCCATGCCGCCGGCCTGGCCGGGTTCGTGGTGGATGCAGCTTCGCGCGACACCGACACGCTGGCGAGCGGGCCGTTCCCCATCTTCGCGGCCGGCCGCAACCCCTGCGGGCCGACCAAGGGGCTGCCGGGCACGCTGGCGCGTTGCATCTCGGTCGGCGGCGTTGCCGTGCAGCCGGGCGACCTGATCGTTGGCGACGTCGATGGCGTCGTGGTGGTACCGCGCGCCCAGGTGGCACAGGTGCTGACCGCGGCGGACGCGAAGATCGCAGCCGAGCAACAGCGGCTGGCCGAGATTGCGCGTGGCGAGTTGGTGTCGCCCTGGCTGGACGGCGCCTTGCGCAGTGCTGGCCTACCCACGTTGGCGGCAGGTCGGTGAACGTGGTGGCCGACATGTCGACCGTCTACGTCTCCGAACCGATCCATCCGCAGGTACTGCGCGAGATCGCGGCCGGTGCCGATCTGTTGCTGGGTTATGGCCCGACGGCGGTGGCGTACGAGTCCGTGGCGTATCGTGTCGATGCGGTGATGCTGCGCAGCGAGCGCTTCCCGGCTGCGCGCATCGTGGCTTCACCCCGGCTGAAGGTCATCGCGCGCCACGGCGCCGGGCTCGACACCGTCGACGTGGCCACCGCCTTGGAGAAGGGCATTGCCGTTACATACTGCCCGGGCGGCAATGCCAACGCGGTCGCCGAGCATGTGTTCGCGCTCGTGCTGGCACTGGGCCGCCGGGTGGTCGGAGCCCATCTCGGCCTGTGCAGCCAGCCCTGGCCCAAGGCCAAGCAGCATCTGGTGGGGCAGGAACTGGGCGGCCGCATCATGGGCATCGTCGGCTTCGGCGAGATCGGCAAGCTGGTGGCCCGCATCGCCCGGGGCTTCTCGATGGAGGTCTGGGTGCACGATCCCTTCGCCGATGCAGCAGCGGCCGATGAGCACCGGGTGCGGCTGACGTCGCTGGACGACCTGCTGTCGCATGCCGGCGTTGTGAGCCTTCATGCGCCATTGACGCCCATCACCCGCCACATGATCTCCGCCGAGCGCCTGGCCCGCATGCCCTCGCATGCACTGCTGATCAACACGGCGCGCTCCGGCCTGATCGATGAAGCGGCTTTGGTCGACGCCTTGTCGCAAGGCAGGATCGCCGGCGCGGCGCTCGACGTGGCCGATGCCGAGCAGGCCGGCGGCGCGGACGTGCGCTTTGGTGGCCGGCCGCTGTCCGACGTGCCCAACCTGCTGCTGACGCCGCACATCGCCGGGCAGACGGACCAGGCTCTGTTAAACGTGGGCAGCACCGCCTGGCACGACATCAAGTCGGTGCTGGCTGGGCAGGCGCCGCGCTTCCCGGTACGGGCGGCCCCGCGTCAATAGACCAAGGTCGTGGGCAGGATTACCGCCTCGGGGCGCACGGCGCCGCTGAAGGTGGCCACCGTCCGTGCCGGCGGCTGGTTGGCATGGGCCGCGTTGTCGTGGCCGTGCTGGTCGTAGAGCTGGCAAGCCGCCCGCCCTTGCCGGTCGACCGGCGCGCTGCACGCATGGTGGGGTTCGCGCGAGAACGACATCGACACGCCTTCGGGCGGTGGCACCGCCTCGTACAGCACGGTGACGGCCACGGCATGCGGATCGGGTGTCACCTGCTGCATCAGCCGACGCACCGCCACGCCCTGAGGGCCCGCAAATCCTTCATTGCCGACCGTTGCGTCGGCCGCTTGGAGCACCACGCTGCACCACGGGCGGAAGGGCGGCGCATGGCCCTCGGCCTGCGCTCGCGACACCAGAGCGCCGCGCCAGGCCGCGATGCCCTGCAGCACCTTGGCCTGGCTGCCCACCACCGTGGGTGCCTTCGCGGGGTCCGCACCCGCGCCTTCGACATGAAGCGAGTAGGCCGCCATCGCCGGCAGCTGGAAGACCATCGCGTAGGCCTCTTCCAACGCTGCGATGGATGCCAGCCGGCCCAATGGCGTTTGCTGTGCGCACCATTGCACCTGGTATGACGGCGATGCAGGTGAGCTGCCTGCGCTGCCGATGACGGCCAGCAGCTTGACCGTGTTGCCGGCCGGATCGGTCCAGGTCAACACGGTGGCCGAATCACCCCTGCGCAGCAGCGCGACGGTGCCGATCGTGGGCAGCCCCGGCGTGCGCAGCGCCGAGCGCAGCCGCGGCTGCGACACCACGGACTCACCGGCCGGCATGCTGCAGTCACCGGGAGCGTCGCTCATGGCCAGAGCCGCGGTGCAGCAGGCGCTGGCCGACGCAGTGATGAGCGCGGCCCGGGCGCATCGTGCAGCGGCGTTCATGCAGCCTGCCGTCGGCTTCAACCGCTCGTGCGGGCGCGGCGCTGCCGAGCCTGCCGCAGACCCAGGCCGGCGAGGCCGAGCGCCGCCAGCACCATCGAACTGGGCTCCGGCACGGCGGTGACGGCCATCGGATCGCCCCAGGCGTCGTATAGCGCGGCCTGGCTGAAGCCGAACCCGCTGGTGCCCTGGCCCACCGCGGCGAACCGGATGGTCGCGAAGGTAAACGACTGCGGTTGCAGCACGTCGAGCGGTTGCGGATCGAGCGGCGTCACGAACGACACCTCCTGCAGCTGCACCTTGCCCAGCACGCTGAAATCCGCGGTGGCTATCGAGCCCATGGGATCGGAACCGCTGAGAAACGAGTTGAAGTCCACCGAGCGCGCCGACCAGAGGCTCGCGTCGTAGTGCAGGGTGATGTCGTAGGCCCCGACGGCGCTGCCGGCCACCACGTCGGCCACGCCGACGTCCAGCACGAAGACGGTGGCGGGCGAGGCCGTGGCGGTGTACTGGGACAAGGTGAGGCTGGTGGCGGCAGCGATGGCTGGCACAGTGAGGGTGGCGACGCCAGCGGCGATGCAGGCCGCAAGCCGGATACAGTTAATTGGCATGGGATGTCCTTGGGAAGGCGGCTCTGCGCGACGCAGGCGGTGGTCGTTTAAGGTGCGCATTGCGCGTTGGTGCACTTGACGGTGCACATGCGGGCATCGGCCACGGTGACCTTGCCGTCGGCGTTCACATCGCGCGCATCGCCTGCCGGCACCGAGGACCCGAGCACCGCGGTGATGCGGCTAAGGTCGAAACGATCCACCTTGCCGTTGTTGTCGATGTCGCAGGCCAGGCTGGACGAGGTCGCCTCGGCGACGCCCGGCAGGTCGACAAAGCCGGCATCGGCGGTGGAGCCGGCAAAGCGCGCCACCACGATTTCACGCGGTGCCAGCGATGGCAGGTTCGTGCAGGTCGCCACGCCGTTGCCGTCGGTGGTCGCCGTGCAGGTGGCGCCCGATCCGGTGCTGAAGGACACCGGTTGATTCGTCACCGGCCCCCATGCGCTGCTCACGCGTGCCGCCAGTTGCGTGGGCGAAGGGCTTTGGCCGACGAACTTCACCTGGGTGGCACGCCAGATGTCCCAGACCGCCGTGGCATCGATCTGCGCGGCACGGGCTATTGCGCACTCGCGCGCCACCACCGCGGCCCGCTTGGTGCGCTCGAGGCCGAATACCAGCGGCGTGCGCGTGCGGTCACCAGTGGCCATAATCTGCTCGATGGCCGGCAGCGTCGCGTCCGATATCGCATGAGTGTGGATGGTGCCCACCGCGCCGTACTGGTCAATCATGCGCCAGACTTTCTCCAGGCCTTGCACGTACAGCTTGGAATTGGCCGACGAGGCCGGCACGGCAGAGCGCCAGTTCATCACCAGCTTGATTGTGGTCCCGTTGTGGTGCACCGGAATCAGCGAGATCTGGTTGCCCGGGGTATGGCCCGGTGTGGCCTGCACATACAAGGTGGTGCCGCCGATGGTCACTTGCTGCACGCCGTCGCTTGACGAGTCGATGGGCGTAGGCTGATAAGCCTTGCCGGGCACGTCGCCCGAGCCCAGGAACACCGGCCAGTCGTTGCCAAATACCTGTCTCAGCCGGTTGACGCCACCGTCGTGGTCGCCGTGGCCGTGGGTAATGTAGATGCCGCGCAGGGGCAGGCCGAGCTGCCTCAGGGCGGGGATCAGGTAGTTGTCCGCATCGGCCGTGTTGTTCAGCGCGTCGATCAGCATCACGCCGTTGTCTGCCGTCTTCAGGAAGTACGAGGCCGTGTATTGCGTGCCGATCATCCACAGGTCGTCGAACACTTGGGTCAGCGGCACACGGATGCTGTCCTTCGAGCGGGCCCAGGTGCGCCAGGTCGAGTCCTCGACCTCGAAGCACTGGTTGCGCCGGATGTAGTTGAGCAAGCCCTCGTCACCCATCGCATTCATGGTCGCCGAATCGAGGTGCTTCTGCACGTGTTCCGGGTACGGCTGGGCGCTGGCACCCACTGCGGCCATGCATCCCATCGCAGCGGTTGCACCAGCCCATCGCCGCATTGCATGTTGTCTCCTGTCCATTGGTAGCCCTTATGTAGGTTTGAAGTGAGGTCTGCCGCATGCCACCGGCTTGCAGGCCGGCTTACATGTCGCGCCCTGATGGTCATGGATCAACATGATGCGAACAAGCGAATTCGACGAACCTGCTTTCAGTCGTTTTTGGCATCCCCAAGCGACGAAGACGGGAGTCTTGTGACGGCAAAGCGGATGCTGACCTCAACGCTGAGACTCGTCAAAAGTCCGGCGTTGGGATAGTCGGGGACTGGGGCCGCCACCCTGTGCCTTCTGATGTGTTTGCCGAGCGGGTGCGGAAGGTGCGGTAACAGGCTTGACCAAACGTCGGGGCTCCTAACTCGAAAGTCAGGTTGTGGCCGAAAGTGCACGCAGACGAACGTCCGGTCTTGAGAAGGAGGTGCTCCGCAACCCAAGGGAGAACATCAACCGTCGTCGGATCCGCGCAGCCAATCCGGCACACTGGTCCGCTCGAGCCTCGATGTGCGGCTGTGCAGGCGGCAGGCGCTGCTCAGCGTCTGCTGCCTTCAGTTACCCCCGTTGCGGAGCCGATTGCCACGCTGTGGTTGCAGCGTGGCACGGCGAGCTTGCGCATGCCTGCGCCAAGCTTGGACAAGGCTCACTGGGCGCGCCGCGTCGGCCTGCTTCCCCAAGAAGCATTTGACGCTCAGCTGGATTGGGCGTGCAGCACGGCACCTGCCGCACGCGTTTCGTCAACGCGATGATTTTCGTCTGAATTTCATCGCGCCGATCAATCGCTGTTCGTTCTACGATGGAGGCACATCCCTGTTGCGCTGCGCGACCGCTGGCGAAGCGGTCGCTGTCAAGGAGAAGCGCCGTGACTGCTGACCCCACGCACCTGCTGTCCCTGGACGAGTTGGCAAAGCAGGTCTATGCCGTCTCCAAGCGACAGTTACAGCGCATCTGTGCTGAAGACCCGGGCTTCCCGAGACCTATCCGCCTCGGTGCGAGAACGTTTCGCTACGTCAGGTCTGAACACGAAGCGTACGTGCGGACATTACAGCGCATAGCGCCGGCCGAGCCCCACATGCTGCGATGCGCGCGAGTCGCCCTCGAACAACTGGACCGCGGTACTCGGTCATCCCAGCAGCACGAAGGCGAGTCGTTCACAACCAAGTCAGCCCAAGCACGCGCCGTCTACCGCCATCGCTGACGTTCAAGCGCAGGTCGTGTGACGATCGTCGGACGCACGGTCGATGAACGCGGCCGGCGATGGCATGGCTCTCCGGGTGGTCTCCTGTCAAGCGAGCTCGGTTCGAAAGGCCGTCGTTACCCACCGGCCGTTCTCCGTCTGAACGTAAGCCGCGCCTGTACCCGACGATCGAAGCGCTACCGTAGACCTACAGCAAGGCCAACACGCCGTGGACCAGATCGGGATCTCTCGGGCTGGTCGACGAAGTCTCAACTGCGGCCGCGCGGGCAGAAGCCCACGGGAAGCACACCTCAAGCCATGGCGCCAGTCCATGTCGCCGGCAAATGGACCCGCCACAACCCACGCCAAAGGCTTGCGACGACAACCGGCGGATAAACCGGTGGGTTGAGGAGTACCCTCCCCGCTAGCCCAGAACTGGCGCGGGGCTTGACAGCCACCGCTTCCGCCAAGGGTGTCCGCGCTGACGCGCCACCCGCCGGGCCGCGACCGACGCCACGCGCACGCCGTGCTTTGCAACATGGCGCTGCATGAGGCACGCGCATTGCCCCAGGGTTGCATGACCACCGCAACCTTCGATACAAGCGTGGCCGTACACCGGCCCCTGCATCCGCTCCATGTGCTGCTGCTGGCTGGCAGCGTGCCCATGTTCCTTGGCGTGCTGATGAGCGACATCGCCTATGCCAACAGCGACCAGGTGCAGTGGAAGAACTTCGCTTCCTGGCTGAACGCGGGCGCATTGCTGCTCAGCGGCCTGGCGCTGCTCTGGTCGGTGCTGTCGATGGTCAGCGCCCATCGCAGGCGGCGCCGCCCGGTGCTGGCCGGCGCGCTGCTGCTGGCGGGCTGGATCATCGGCTTCGTCAATTCGCTGGTGCATGCCAAGGACGCCGGCGCCACCTTGCCAGAGGGCCTGGTGCTCGCGGTGATCGTCTTCGCCCTGATGGCGGTGGCCAGCTGGCTCAGTCTCAGCTTCGAGCGAAGCGGGGTGCGCGCATGACCCCCGTCAAGCACGGCGTCGCGGCGCTCCTTCCGCTCGTGTTCCTGGCTGCCTGCTCCGGCAGTGCGGAGCCGCCGGTGTATGGCGCCGAGCCCAGGCTGCCCGAGCCGCAGCGCGGCCTGCTGCCCTCGATGAAGATTGCCGAGCCGGCCCTGTGGGGGGATCGCCGCCCGCAGGTGCCCGAGGGATACACCATCACGGCCATCGCCACCGACCTGCAAATCCCGCGGCAGACGCTGGTGCTGCCCAACGGCGACATCCTGGTGGCCGAAGGACGCGGGGGTGGCGCTCCCGCGCTGACACCGAAGGACATGATTGCCGGCGTCATCAAGGCCCGCGGCACGACGTCGGTCAAAGGCGGCAACCGCCTGACGCTGCTGCGTGATGCGGATGGCGATGGCGTCTATGAATCGCGGACGGTCTTCGCCAAGGACCTGAACGCACCTTACGGGCTGGCGCTGGTGGGCAACCGGCTCTTCGTGGCCAACCAGGACGCACTCGTCCGCTTCGACTACCAGCCCGGACAGTTCACGGCCGGCGGCCCGCCGGTCAAGGTGGCCGACCTGCCGTCGGCCATCAACCACCACTGGACCAAGGCGCTGACCGCCAGCGCCGACGGGCGCTTCCTGTACGTGGGCATCGGCTCCAACAGCAACATCACCGAGCGCGGCATGCCGGCCGAGGTGGACAGGGCGATGGTCTGGCAGATCGACGCGGAGACCGGCGCCCATCGCCCTTATGCCACCGGCCTGCGCAACCCCACGGCGCTGACCGTCCAGCCTGGATCGGGCCAGCTGTGGGTGGCGGTCAACGAGCGCGACGAGATCGGGCCCAACCTGGTGCCGGACTACGTGACGTCGGTGAAGGAGAACGGGTTCTACGGCTGGCCGTACAGCTATTGGGGCCAGAACGTCGATACCCGGGTCCGACCGCAGGATCCGGCCAAGGTGGCCGCGGCGATCCGGCCCGACTACGGCCTGGGCTCCCACGTGGCCACGCTGGGCCTCGCCTTCTCGACGCCCGCCATGGGCCAGCAGTTTGCACAAGGCTTGTTCGTGGGCGAGCACGGCAGCTGGAACCGCGATCCGCCCAGCGGCTACCGCGTGATCTTCATTCCCTTCCGGGATGGCCGCCCGGCCGGCGATCCGGTGGATGTGGTCACCGGGTTCTTCGGGGACGACGGCAAGACGCGCGGCCGCCCCGTGGGCGTGACGGTGGACCCCCGCGGCGCGCTGCTGGTGGCGGACGACCTCTCGAATACGTTGTGGCGCATGACGCCGTCGAGGCAGCCCTCGGCAGATGCCGGCGCCAACGCGGCGCCTGTGGCCTCCGGGGCGGCTTCCGCGGCTTCTACTGCCTCCGCCGCTCCCGCAGCCTCCGCGGCGGCCGCCACTGACGAAGCAGCATCGGCCGGACAGGGCAGCAACCGCTGAGCCGGAGGCGGCCTTCATCACTGCTGCGCCGCACGAAGGCTGGGCAGGCCGGGATGGCTTGCAGCACGCGCGGAGCCGTTGCGATGCCAGCCAGCACCGGGGGTGCTTGGGGACGCCGACGGGCCTCTCCCCAGCAACCCGTCGTTCGCGACGCAAACGCAGCTCAAGATTCCCAAGGCGGACCGTGCGGTGTTCGGTGTGCGGGCCGCGGCACGGCACCGAGCCGCTGCGCCATTGCAGTGGCCACAGTTCGACGCCGTTGCATTCAGCCAGCGACCGATCCATGTCATCAATCACGGGTCGTCCATCTGGCGATGACCATGTACGGGTAAAAGCTGAGCTCGCGCCACAGCTGCTCTGTCCATCGCGGCCGATGCTGCCCCGCGGATCGGCGGGGCACCCGCCTGAACTTCGTGCACCGCGTAAGAGCCTGGGGTCGGACACATTTGCAGCAATATGGTTGCGACAATGCACGTTGGTCACGAGTCCACAGGGGGCAGCGCATCGATGGGGCCAGCCCCCCTCGCCTCCGGGGATCATGCTCAGGCTTCCATCGGTTTCCATCACCACGCCGGCCGCGTCGCACACCCGGCCTATTCGTTGCGCGCGCAGCGCCGCATGGACCTCGTCTTCCGTCACACGCTCATGCTTCATCGCCGCGGGCAGCAAGCGACCCTGGTGAACCAGCAGCCTGGGCTCAGACTTCACCGGCTGCGAGAGCCGGGCCGAGCGCACGGACAGCCCGGTGATGAGCCACTGCCGACCCACCAGCAGTACCAGCGCCGTCATGCCCTCGGCCAGCGCCACGTCCTTGGACATCACGATGGTGGCCAGGGTGGAGCTCAGGGCCGCGGTGATGATGAGGTCGAACGCATTGAGCTTGGACAGCGTGCGCTTGCCCGAGCCGCGCAGCAGCAGCACGAGGAATACGTAGGCGGCGCCACCCGCGATGACGGTGCGCAGCAGGCCGTGCCAGTTGTCGAAGAACATGCGCCGAAGCTGCAAGCACGGTGCCGTGCAACCCGGCAGGCACGCCGATGGACATGAGAACCCTGCGCGGTGCCGCGTCCGTCGGCTTCATGCGCTCGCTGTGGGCCAAGGTACGCCATGACGACGTGCTCAACGGCGCCGCCGCGTTGGCGTTCTACATGACGCTGGCCATCTTCCCGGCCATGATCGTGGTGATGGCCGTGATCCCCTACCTGCCGATCGAGCAGGTGGACCAGGCCCTGATGCAGCTGCTGCGCCAGGCGTTGCCGGGCCATGCGGCCGACCTCTTCTCCGATGTGGTGCAGGAGATCACCACCGAACAGCGCGGCGGCTTGTTGTCGGCCGGACTGGCCGGCTCGCTATGGATCACGTCCACCGGCATGTATGCGGTGATGCGGCAGCTCAACCGCACCTATGGCGTGCGCGAGAGCCGGGGCTTTCTGCGCGGTCGGCTCACCGCGCTGGGGCTGAGCCTGCTGTTCGGGGTGCTGGTGATCGGCGGATTCTCGCTGATCGTGCTGGGCGACCGACTGCAGGGCTGGCTGGTGGTCCGGCTGGGCGGGGCATGGGCAATGGGCTGGCTGTTTCTTGCCTTCCGCTGGGTCGTGATCCTGGCAGGCCTGCTGCTGGCCTTTGCCTTGGTCGAACACCTCGCGCCCAACCGCCGCCAGCGTTTCCAACTGCTGACCGCGGGCAGCATCACCGGAGTGGCGCTGCTGGTGTGTGCGTCGGTGGGCTTTGCCTGGTACACGAAGTACTTCGGCAGCTACGGCGCCACGTACGGCAGCATCGGCGCAGTCATCCTGCTGATGCTGTGGCTCTTCGCGGCCGGCCTGGCCATCTTGCTGTCGGCCGAGGTGAACCAGCAGCTTCGGCAGCGGGCGTCAGGCAATTCCTAGGCTTGGCATGAAGATCCATCAACCCATCCAACGCATTGCGGGTGGTGGCATGGCCGTTGCTGGCCGCCAGTCTGGCCATGCCGGCAAGGTGCCTCGCAGGGCTACCGCGCCGTGCGGGCCAGCAAGCACATTGGCCAGATCATCGACCTGCTGGTCGACATGAACACGGCGACCTCTGGACGTCGGCCGAGAGACCATGCGCAACGTGCGCGGCTTCGACGAAAGCCGCATTGACGCTCTCGGCGGCCGCAACTGGGTGAGCGAGAGGCGGCGCAACCTGCAGAACTCGCCCGTGGCGTCGTCTCCGGCCGACCGGGGCACGCGGTGATGGCGCAGCACCGGGGCCTGTGCATGCGGGCGTCAGCGGCGGAGCTGCAGCTCGTCGATCAGCGCCTGCATCTCGGCAATCTCACGCCGCTGGGTTTCGATGATGCCGACGGCCAGCTTGCGCACCCGCGGGTCTTCCAGGTGCGCGCGCTCGCTGGTGAGGATGGTGATGGAGTGGTGCGGAATCATCGCCTTCATCCACGACACCTGGTCCACCGTGGCTTGGCTGCGGACCAGCCACAAGTTGGCCGCGGCCAGCAGCACGCTGCTGACCAGGATGGCCGCATTGACGCCGCGATGCGGGTACATGCCCCACATGAACGCCAGCATCACGATGGCCATCGTGGCCCCCATCAGCAGGGCCATGAAGAACCGCGTCTCGCTGAAATACACATGCGCCAGCGCATAGGTGTTGAGGTACATAAGCACCAGCATGACGACGGTGGACGTGACGATCATTGCTGCGAAGCGGGAGTACTTCATGGTGGCTCCAGGCGGTGGTATGCGCCTGCCCGGCTGCAAACCGCATTCCCAACCGGGGCAGGCCTCGTTGAGTCCCATTCGTGGCCAGGCATCGCGCGCCAATGCCACCGAGGTGGCGGCCGGGCGGCTGGCCATGGATCGTCCCACCGATCCGACAGTCAAGCGCTTCGCCAAGCGCATGGTGGACGAGCATGCGCGGGTGGGCCGCGAGCTGTCGGATGCGGTGCAGGTGGTGCAGCGCATGAAGGCCGACCCCGGGCTGACCGCGCTGCTCGGCACCGCCAAGGGCGTGTTCATCCTGCCGGACTACGGACGTGGTGCTCTGATCGTGGGCGCGCAGGCCGGCGCGTCCGCCGGGTCGATGGCATTGCTGCTCATGAGCGACCGCGCGGTCGAACGCTTCCGCTCGGACCGCAACTTCTCGCTCAGCGCCGATGCCGGTCTGTCCATCGGTCCGTACTCCCAGCGCACTTAGGCCTCGGCCGGCAAGGTGCAGGACGTGGTGGTGTGGTCGGGCACCCAGGGCGCGTACGCCGGCGTGTCGGTGGGCGTCACCGACGTGATTGCTGGACCGCGACGCCAACCGTGCCTACCATGGCCGCGACGTGTCGGTGGCCCGCATCCTCGACGGCTCGGTGGAAAACCCTCAGAACAACGTGCTGGACCGCGTGCTGGACCTGTGACCAGGGGCGGCCTGCGCCGGCACCAGGTGCCCGCAGGCTACCCCTATCATCGTCCTCATGGCAACACGCAAGATCGGCCCGCGGCCGGCTGCCCCGGCGCAGGGCGGCACACAAGACGATCCCGCGGGACAGGTGCTGCGACAGTTCCGGCAGGTGTTCGGTGCGGTCCGCAGCCACTTCGCGCAGGTCGAGAAGAAGGTGGGTCTGGGCGGGGCGCAGCTGTGGGCCCTGAATCATGTGCGCGACCGCCCCGGCATCGGCGTGGGCGACCTGGCCCGGGCGCTGGACATCCACCAGTCCACCGCGAGCAACCTTGTCAAGGGCCTGATCGAGCGTGAGCTAATTGCCGCCAACCGCGGCGGCAGCGACCGCCGCGCGGTGCAGCTGGAGCTGCTACCGGCCGGCGCAAAACTGCTGCGCAAGGCGCCTGGGCCATTCTCCGGCGTGCTGCCGGACGCGCTACGGCGCATGGATCCGGCCAGCCTGCGCCGACTCAGCAAGGACCTGGACCGCCTGCTGCAGGAACTGTCCACCGACGACCGCAGCAGCCGTCGCCCACTGAGCGAACTCTAGGCCCCGGCAAGTTCCCTGTGAAAGTGCGTATTGGCCGGCAAGGCCATGGCAAATACATTTGCGCAAATGTACTGTCGGCTGCGGCCTAGGGAATCCCCATGCAG
Organism: Aquincola tertiaricarbonis; assembly: GCF_000969605.1. Taxonomy (GTDB): domain Bacteria; phylum Pseudomonadota; class Gammaproteobacteria; order Burkholderiales; family Burkholderiaceae_C; genus Aquincola; species Aquincola tertiaricarbonis. The sequence goes on from NZ_JZUE01000025.1 coordinate 66,252, forward strand.
ATCAAGTTGACGAAGGACCTGCTGGCCGGCGTGATGTTCACGGTGGCCGGAATCTGTTTTGCCGTGGGTGCCGCTTCGTACTCGTTTGGATCGGCGGCCAGGCCTGGACCAGGTTACTTCCCGTTCGGCCTGGGCATCCTGCTCGCCCTGATGGGCGCGGTGATCCTGGTGCGCGGGCTGGCCACCCGGCAGGCGCCGGAGCAGCAGTTCGGCCGCCTGTCCAGGCGGCCGCTGCCCATCGTGGTGCTGGCCATCCTGTCGTTCGCCCTGACGCTGCCCACGCTGGGCATGGTGCTGGCGCTGCCCATCCTCATCGCCATCATCAGCGCCGCGGGCGACCAGTTCTCGTGGCGCGATGTGGCCATCGGCAGCGTGGTGCTGACGCTGGGCTCGTGGCTCGTGTTCATCAAGGGCCTGGCGCTGACGCTGCCGGTGTGGCCCTCTTTCATCGGCTGAAGGAGGCCCCATGGACATGCTCGACAACCTCGCGCTGGGGCTGCAGACCGCCCTGACGATGCAGAACCTGCTGTATGCCTTCGTCGGCTGTCTGCTGGGCACCCTGATCGGCGTGCTGCCCGGGCTGGGCTCGGTGACCACCATCGCGATGCTGCTGCCATCCATCTATGCGCTGGACGCCACGCCCGCGCTGGTGATGCTGGCCGGCATCTACTACGGCTCGCAGTACGGCGGTTCCACCACGGCCATCCTGATCAACGTGCCGGGTGAATCGGCTTCCGTGGTGACCGCGCTCGACGGCTACCAGATGGCGCGCCAGGGCAGGGCGGGCGCGGCGCTGGCCACCGCCGGCCTGGGCTCATTCTTTGCGGGAACAGTGGCCACGCTGGTGATCGCGGCCTTCGCGCCGCCGCTGACCGAGCTGGCCTTCAAGTTCGGCCCGGCGGAGTACTTCGCGCTGATGGTGCTGGGCCTGGTGGGCGCGGTGGTGCTGGCCTCGGGCTCGCTGCTCAAGGCCATCGCGATGATCCTGTTGGGGCTGTTGATCGGGCAGATCAACACCGACGTGATCTCGGGCGTGCCGCGCTACAGCTTCGACATCCCCGAGCTCACCGACGGCGTGAACGTGGTGGCGCTGGCCATGGGCCTGTTCGGCTTCGCGGAGATCGTGGCCAACCTCAGCCGGCCGGCCGAGCAGCGCGAGGTCTTCACCAAGGAGGTGAAGGGACTGTGGTTGACGAAGGAGGATTTCAAGCTGGCCGCGCCCGCGGTGCTGCGCGGCACCGCGCTGGGCTCGCTGCTGGGCGTGCTGCCGGGCGGCGGCTCGCTGCTGTCGTCGTTCGCCTCCTATACGCTGGAGAAGAAGATCTCCAACACGCCCGAGCGCTTCGGCAAGGGCGCCATCCAGGGCGTGGCCGGGCCCGAGGGTGCCAACAACGCCGGCGCGCAGACCTCCTTCATCCCGATGCTGACGCTGGGCATCCCGCCCAACGCGGTGATGGCGCTGATGGTGGGTGCGATGACCATCAAGGGCATCCAGCCCGGCCCGCAGGTGATGACCAGCAACCCCGACCTGTTCTGGGGCCTGATCGCGTCGATGTGGATCGGCAACCTGATGCTGGTGATCCTCAACCTGCCGCTGATCGGCATCTGGATCCGGCTGCTGACGGTGCCCTACCGCTTCCTGTTCCCGGCCATCGGCGTGTTCTGCTGCATCGGCGTTTACTCGGTCAACAACAACACCTTCGACGTGTACATGGTGGCGCTGTTCGCGGTGCTGGGTTATGTGTTCTACCTGCTGCAGTGCGAGCCCGCGCCGTTGCTGCTGGGCTTCATCCTGGGGCCGATGATGGAGGAGAACCTGCGCCGCGCGCTGCTGCTGTCGCGCGGCGACTGGGGCACGTTCGCCGAGCGTCCGCTGTCTGCGGGCCTGCTGATTGCCGCGGCCGTCCTGGTGGCGCTGGTCGCGTTGCCCGCCGTCCGCGGCAAGCGCGAAGTCGCGTTCCAGGAAGCTTGACCACACACCTAAAGGGGTGCACTCATGAAGATTAAGCACGTGTCGGCAGGACTCGCCCTGCTGGTTTGTGGGGTTGCCATGGCGCAGGCGCCTTCGGTTCAGGTACTGCCGGCCGAGCGGCCTGCAGTGCCACCGTCGGCGGCGGCTGGGAACGGCTGCTGGGTTACCTTCTTCGATGGCACGGAGTACCGTGGCGAGCAACTGGTTTTGCTTGGACCGGTCGGCTTGAAGGACATGGACCGCACCGGGAAGCCTTGGCGTGATTGGGACAGCGTGATGGTGGGCACAACGGCACGCGTAGGCACCTTCACGCAAGAGGGCTATTGGGAACGCGCGTCGTTGCTGGAGCCGGGCGAACAGATCAGCGACCTTCGGGGCGCCACGGGCCGCTTCAAGGACATCGAGTCGATCTGGGTGGACTGCGTCGACCGCTGATCCGCTGAGCTTCCGGATGAACCGATTGCGCACTGTGTGGCTGTCGGTGCTCGGCAGCCTGTGGTTCATTCCCGCCGTGATGGTGTGCGGCAGCATCGCACTGGCGCTGCTGCTCATCGAGTCGCAAGCACTGGCCGGCTCCCATCTCGCTGAAGATTGGCCGCGCCTGTTCGGTGCCGGTGCGGAAGGCGCGCGCGGCATGCTCAGCGCCATCGCCACCTCGATGATCACGGTGGCCGGTGTGGTGTTCTCCATCACCATCGTGTCGCTGTCGCTGGCGGCCAGCCAGTACTCGCCGCGGGTGCTGCGCAACTTCATGTCGGACCGGCCGACGCAGGTGGTACTGGGCGCCTTCGTGTCGGTGTTCAGCTACTGCCTGATCGTGCTGCGCACGATCCGCGGCAGCGACGAGGGCGACTTCGTGCCTTCGCTGGCAGTGCTGGGCGGCGTGATGCTGGCGCTGTTTGCGGTGGCACTGCTCATCTACTTCATCCACCATGTGGCGTCGGCCATCCAGGTCTCTTCCATCGTCGGTCGCATCAGCAAGGAGACGGAGGCCGCAATCGATCGCCTGTTCCCCGCCGACGTGGGTGAGCCCACCCGCGGTGATGACACCGCCGCGGCGCCTGCACTGCCGTCCGGCCCTTGCCAGACCGTGCGCGCACCTGCAAGCGGCTATCTGGTGTCGATCGACGGCGATGCGCTGCTGGCCGCCGCCACGCGGTGTGATGCGGTCATCCAGGTGGTGCCGGCCGTCGGCGAGTTCGTGCTGCGTGAGGAGCCGCTGTGCCAGGTGTTCGGTGGCGCGCCGCCCGATGCCGACATGCTGTGCGGCTGCTTCACGCTGCAGCCCGAACGCACCGTGCACCAGGACGTGGCCCATGGCCTCCAGCAACTGGTGGACGTGGCGCTGAAGGCACTGTCGCCCAGCGTGCACGATCCCAGCACCGCAATCGCCTGCATCCACCGGCTGGGCCACCTCATGGCGCTGCTGGCATCGCGGCCCATGCCGGAGCCGGCACGGCGGGTGGAGGGCCGGCTGCGCCTGGTGCTTCCGGCACCGGCATTCGGCGCCTTGCTGGAAGGCGCCTTCAGTCCGCTGCTGCGCCACATGGGGTCGCATGCCGAGGTGTATGCCGAGCTTGCCCGCATGCAGGCGCGCATCGGCCTGTTCGCGCGTGATGCGCGGCGGCGGGACGCGCTGCGGCGGCAGCTCGACGCGGTGCGCACGGCAGCGCGTGGCGCCGAGCTGCCTGCGCACGCACATGCCAGGCTGCAGGCCGACATCGACGCGGCCTCGCACGGGCTGCAGTTGCCGAGCGGCTGACCGGCACGCAGCCCTGGCGGCCCGGCTCGCCGACGGGCGGGACCCAACACGTCTTCAGTGGGTAGTCGAATGGTTTGGCGGCATGGACTCCGACAACCGATCCCGGGCCGAGGACAAGAGCCTGGTACGGCTGACGAAGCCCGGCGCCCTTTCCTTTCGTGGCTACAGCCCCTGCCGCGCCGCCTCGATGCGGGCGATGTCGATCTTGCGCATGGTCATCATCGCGTCGAACACCCGCTTGCGTACCGCGGGGTCGGGATCGGCCATGCCGTCGTTCAGCTGGCGCGGCGTGATCTGCCAGGAAAAGCCCCAGCGGTCCTTGCACCAGCCGCATTCGCTTTCCTGCCCACCGTGGCCCACGATCGCGTTCCAGTAGCGGTCGGTCTCTTCCTGGTCCTCGGTCTCCACCATGAAGGAGACGGCTTCGTTGGGCCGGAAGACCGGGCCGCCGTTCAGGCCCAGGTAGTGGCTGCCCATCAGGGTGAACTCCACCGTCAGCTCGGCGCCCGCCTGTCCGCCGCCGGGGAAGTCGCCCGGTGCCACCATCGCGCGGCCGATATGGCTGTCGGGGAAGGTGCGGGTGTAGAACTCGGCGGCCTGCCGCGCCTGGCCGTGGTCGAACCACAGGGTGGTGATCAGTCTGGTCGCCATGTCGGCTCTCCCCACGATGGTCTGGTCGCCAAGGACCGCGTGCGCGTCAGCGCGTCAATGGCAGGTTGTACCGGGACTGCAGGCCTTCGATGGCCGCGGTCAGGGCTTGCACGCAGGTGGCGGTGGCGGCGGAGTCGCCGCTGCCGCGCACGCCGGCCAGGGTCCAGCTGCAGCCGGAGGCATCGGGCTCCTGCGGCTCCACGCCGGAGAAGTGCACGCCGGCACAGGCCTCGTGGCGGGCGGCTTCCTCGCGGATGAGCTCGCGCAGGTCTTCAGCGGAAATGACGGTACGGCCCATGGTGCGCTCCTGGTTCGGCGATGCCGCCACTGTGGCCCGCCGCCCGGCCGCTGCGCGTCGGAGAGCGCCGCATCCGAAGGCAGGCGATGTTCCACGCCCTGGCGGGCAGCCGGCCTGCGGGTGAGTCCTCACGCGCGCCGGTCGTGTCGGTGGCACGATGCCTGCGAGAGGATGACGACCATGATCGTGCGCTTTCCTTCCTCCGCCGCCCCGCCGGACCGGTGCATGCCCGCCGCTGACGCGCAGGCGCTGCAGCCCGCCCCGCGCAGCTGGATGTGCGATGCCTGCGAGCAACTGCTGCGCTCGCCGCCCGCCGAGGGCCACACCGGCCTGCGGCCCACCGGCGCGCGCAAGCAGCCGGGCGGCCTGTCCAGCGGCGTGATGTTCCAGTACCGCTGCAGTGCCTGCCGCTTCGTCTGGATGCGGGTGGCCGATTCCGCCTCGGGCGATGTCTCGTGGGTGGGGGGATATGCGGTGGGCGATGCGCCCCGGCGCGGACCGGCGCCGCCCGGCGCCCTGCCCCGCCTGCCCGACCCGGGCGTGGCGCCACCGTGACACCGCCCGCCTCCCCGGCCATGCGCCGCCCCGCAGCGCAAGGCGCCGCGCGGAAGGGTTGTCCCTCAGACCATGCGGTGCGCAGGCGGTGCGTAATCGGCACCGCATGCAGACCCATGGAGGAGATGTCTTGAGCCTGAACCGCGCACTGTCCCTGGCCGCCCTGGCCGCCCTCACCGCCTGCGCCACCGGCCCGTCCAGCGGACCGATGACGTTCTTCGTCACCAGCGTCGGCAGCGGCAAGGGAGCCGACCTCGGCGGCCTCGCCGGCGCCGACGCGCATTGCCAGAAGCTGGCCGGCGCCGCCGGCGCCGGCAGCCGCACCTGGCGCGCCTACCTCAGCACGCCCGGGCAATTCCCGGGGGGCGGCAATCCCACCGGCGTGCCGTCGGTGCATGCGCGCGACCGCATCGGCAAGGGCCCCTGGCACAACGCCAAGGGCGAGCTGATCGCCCGCGACCTGGCGCACCTGCACAACGGCAACCACCTGAGCAAGGCCACCGCGCTGGACGAGCGCGGCAACGTGGTCAAGGGCCGCGGCGACAACCCCAACGAGCACGACATGCTCACCGGCTCGCGCGCCGACGGCACCGCCTTCGCGCCGCAGACCGACACCACCTGCAAGGCCTGGACGAGCAGCACCGACGGCTCGGCCATCGTCGGCCACCACGACCGCATCGGCCCGCTGCCCGAGAACTGGGCCACCAGCTGGAACTTCTCGCACCAGACCGCCGGCTGCAGCACGGAGGCGCTGATCCGCACCGGCGGCGTGGGCCGGTTCTACTGCTTCGCGGCGGACTGAGGCGGCCGCGGCGGCAGGCCTCAGTCCAGCTGCAGGCCCAGGTCCTTCGCCGCCTTGGACAGCACCGTCACCTCCCGCTGCAGCACCTCGTTGAAGGCGGCGGCGGTGTTGCCCGTCAGCGGGGCCACGCCGCCGATCTCGTTCAGCCGCTTGCGGAACTCGGGCTCGGTGACGATCTGAGCCACCTTCTGGTTGATCAGCTGCACCGCGGCCGGCGGCGTCTTCGCGGGCGCCACCAGGCCGAACCACACGTCGAAGTCGACCCCGCCGGGGTAGCCCTGCTCGGTCACCGTGGGCACGTCGGGCCACAGCTCGGAGCGGCTGGCGCGCAGCTGGCCCAGCGCCTTGAGCTTGCCCGACTGGATGAAGCCGCGCGCATCGGCCGTGCCCAGCAGGCCCCACTTCACCTCGCCCGACATCAGCGCCTGCACCAGCGGCGCACCGCCCTTGTAGGGCACGTGGGTGTAGTGGCCGTCCGCATGGGCATTGAGCATCTCGGAGGCCAGGTGCGACAGCCCGCCCGCGCCGGCCGAGCCGTAGGGCAGCCCGCCCTTGCCGGCCGACTTGCCGGCCGCCACCAGGTCGCCCACGGTCTTGAAGGACGAATCCGCCGGCACCACCAGCACCAGCGGCGCCAGCGACACCCGGGCCACCGGCACGAAATCGGCCGCGGTGAAGCCGGCCTTGCTGAAGGTCACCGGATTGATGGACAGCATGCCAGTCAGGCTCATGGCCAGCGTGTGGCCGTCGGCCGGGCTCTGCAGCAGCGAGACCATGCCCAGGTTGCCGCTGGCACCGGGCTTGTTCTCCACCACCACGTTCTGCTTCAGCTCCTCCTGCAACCGCGGCGCCAGCAGCCGGGCCGCCACGTCGGTGGCGCCGCCGGGCGGATAGGGCACGATGATGCGCAGCGGCTTGCTGGGGAAGGCGGCCTGGGCCTGCACCGCGGCAGGCAGCGCGGCCAGCAGGGCGGAGCCGATGAGGCCGGCGGCGACGGCGCGGCGGCGGATGACGTGCATGGAGGTCTCCTCGGGGCTTGCGGAAGGGATGGCGGGCGGCCGGCGGGCGCGCCGCACCGCGGTCAGGCGGCGGTCTCTGCGGGCCGCTCGTACACCGCCTGGCGCTGCTCCAGCACATGCCAGCCGATGGTGTGCTTGAAGTCGGCCATCGTGGTGCGGCCGCAGGGCAGCTCGCCCATCGGCACGCCGCGCTGCGCGGACAGCGCCGCCAGGTTGGCCTGCATCGCATGCACCACGCTCAGCAGCGTGACGATGGGATAGGTGGCGAAGGCCGCCACCGATTCGATCTGCGCCCGGTCCAGCCTGGCCATCCAGGTGCCTTCCATCAGCTGCAGCGACAGCGGCCGGCCGCACACCTCGCGCAGCCGCACCAGGTCCTCGTAACGGCTGAAGGTGCGTGAGATGGGCTGGATCAGGTCGGCCCCGGCTTCGGCCAGCAGCGCGGCGCGGTCCAGCGCCTCTTGCGGGTCGGCCACGTCGGTGCGGGCGACGATCAGCAGGTCAGGGTCCTGCCGCGCATCCACCGCGGCGCGCACCCGCGCCACCGCATCGGCGACGGGCACCACCAGCGACTGGGCGGCCGCCGCGGGGCAGCGCTTGGGGCTGACCTGGTCTTCGATGGACAGCGCGGCCACGCCGGCCTTCTCGAACGCACGCACGGTGCGGCCGACGTTCAGCACGTTGCCGTAGCCGGTGTCGGCGTCGGCGAAGATGGGCTTGCGCACCACGTTGGCCATGTGGTCCACCACCTGCACGTTCTCGCTCAGCGTGTAGAGCTCCATGTCGGGCTGGCCCAGCAGCGAGGCCGAGATGCCGAAGCCGGTGGAGAACACGCCGTCGAACCCGGACTGGTCGACCAGCAGGGCCGACAGCGCATCCTGCGCGCCGGCAAACCAGAAGGTGGGGCCGCCCTGCACGCGGCGGCGGAGTTCCTGGCGGTTGGTCAGGCTCATGCCATGTCTCCTGTTCGGGCTTGCGCGCGGGCCAGCCGTGCCTTGAGGTAGGGAATCAGGCCGCCGGCTTCCAGCGTGCCCTGCTCGGCCGCGCCCAGCGGCTGCAGCGGCAGCGAGCGGCCCTGGGCGGGCAGCCGCACCTGTTGCGCGGCCCAGTCCACTTCCAGCAGGTCGCCACGTTGCGCCATGCCCAGGATGCCGGGGCAGGTGGCCAGCGGGAACCCCATGCTGATCTCGCCGCGGAAGAAGCCGGGCGAGAACGACTCGGCCACCACGCCGGCAATGCCCAGGTGGCGCATCGCCCGCATGGCCGGATAGTGCGGATGGCCATAGCCGAAGTTGCGGCCGCCCACCAGCAGGTCGCCGCGCTGCACCGTGGCGGCGAAGCCGGGCGCCTGGTCGGCCAGCACCAGGCCGGCCAGTTCGTCCAGGTCGGTGATCTTGATGTTGCGCACGCCCACGATGAGGTCGATGTCGAAGTCGTCGTCGGCAAACACCCAGGCCACGCGGCCGCGCAGGTTGGGCAGGACTGTCATGCGGTGGCCTCCAGGTAGGGCCGCGGGTCGGCGATGCAGCCTTCCACCGCGGAAGCGGCCACCACCGCGGCATTGCACAGGTAGATCTCGGAATCCACGCTGCCCATGCGGCCCGGCGTGTTGAGCGTGCCGGTGGACACCGCGCGCTGGCCGTCGGCCATGGTGGCGATGCGGCCGTAGCAGTAGTCGCAGGTGGGCGAGCTGATGAACGCACCCGCTTCCACCAGCGTCTCGATCAGCCCTTCTCTGGCGGCCTGCGCCATGATGGCCTGCGAGGTGGGCACCACGTGCAGCTGGAAGCCGGGCTTCACCTGCCGGCCGCGCAGCACCTCCGCCGCGATGCGCAGGTCTTCCAGCCGGCCGCTGGCGCAGGAGCCGAGGTAGCCCGAATGCACCGCCAGCCCCAGGTGGGCCGACAGGTCGCGGGTGTTGGCCGGGCTGGGCGGCACCACCACGATGGGCTGCAGCGCCGACACGTCGATGCTGACCACCTGCTCGTACACCGCATCCTCGTCCGGCTGCACCGGCGGCACCTGCAGCCGCTGGCGGCCCTGCAGCCAGTCCATCGTGCGGGCATCGGGCGCCACCAGCATGGTGGTGGCGCCAAGGAACATCGCCTGGCCGCAAATCGTCTGGCGGCCTTCCATGCTCATCGCGTCGATCACCGGGCCGCACAGCTCCACCGCCTTGAAGGCGCAGGACGAAGAACCCATCACCCGCACCAGGTGGTGGAACACGTCGCGTGCCATCACGCCGGGCTGCAAGCTGCCGGTGAGCACGATCTTCACCGTGGGCGGCACGCGCAGCGCGATGGTCTCGGACACATAGGCCTCCAGCACGCCCTTGCGCGCGCCGAAGGCATAGGCACCGAAGGCACCCAGCTGGCTCACATGGCCGTCAAAGTGCACGATGAAGGCGCCCGGCGTGGCATAGCCCAGCTCGGCCGACACCTGGTGGCCGATGCCCTTGCGCTCATGCACCGGCACGCCCTGCGCCGCGCCCCAGGCACGGGTGCCGCGGTGCAGTTCCTCTTCCTTGGGTGCGGCCGCGGGAATCATGTGGTCGATGAACAGCACGTAGCGCTCGGGCGTGGCCACCTGCTGCACGCCGAACTCCTCCCGCGCTTCCTTGAAGAACACGTCGGTGTAGCCGGGGAAGTCGTAGCTGATGACGAAATCGGGCCGGGCCTCGATCTCGTCGCCGGGCTGCACCGAGGCCCGGCCACTGCAGCGGGCGAGGATCTTCTCGGTCATGGTCTGCGGCACGCGCGTGGGTGTGGTTGTCACGTTGTGGAAACTCCTGCGGTGGGCCTGTCCTACCATTGAAGGATGGAAGCCCCGCCGCGGCGTTCGGGTGGAACCCCAGGTTCTGCCGCATCGTGGAAACGTTCTTCAGCAGGCCCCGAACCATGACACAGCACACCCCATCGGCCGAGCCGCGCCACGGCACCCAGAGCATCGAGCGCGTGGTGGGCCTGCTGCGGGCCGTGGCCTCCCGCGGGCGCGGCGGCATGCGGCTGGGCGACGTGGCCACCGCCACCGGGCTGCCCACTTCCACCTGCTTCCGCATGCTGCAGCGGCTGGAGGTGGAAGGCCTGCTGGAGCGGCATCCGGTGACGCGCAAGTACTTCCTGGGGCCGCTGCTGCATGAGCTGGGCATGCTGGCCTACCCGCGGCTGCAGCTGGCCGCGCACTGCGAGCCGGTGCTGGCCGAGATCGCCGACGAGACGCAGGACACCGTGTACCTGAGCGAGCGCCGCGGGCTGGAGGCGGTGTGCACCGCCCGCGCGCTGGGCGACTATCCGATCAAGGCGCTGACGCTGGACGTGGGCATCCGCCGGCCGCTGGGCGTGGGCGCCGGCGGCCTGGCCATCCTGTGCCAGCTGCCGCCGGACGAGGCGCAGGACGTCATCGACGCCAATGCCTCGCGCTATGCCAAGCTGTCGTCGCTGGATGCGGCGCAGGTGCGCGCCGCGGTGGAGGAAGGCCGGGCCCGCGGCTACGCCTTCCTCGACAGCCCGGTGTTCGCCGGCACCGCCGCCGTGGGCGTGGCGCTGCCGGCCGCGCATCCGGTGGCGGCCATCAGCGTGGCCGCGGTGTCGGCCCGGCTGGACGGAGACCGGCGGGCCGAGGTGGGCGCCGCGCTGCAGCGGCATGCGCAGCGGCTGGCCCGCATGCTGGCCGCGTTGCGTTGAGGTGCCGGCAACGCAGCACCGAGGCGCGCCGCACGGTGGCAGCAGCCGCGGCCGGGCTGCTGCAGTGGACGAGCCGGCGCGCCACGCGACTCAGAACTGCCCGTCCGTCGTCACCGACAGCGCCGCATGGGCCTGCAGCTCCACGCGGCGGCGCTCGAAGGCACCTTCGGCGAAGCCCACCGCGTCGCTGCCGGCCACGAAGTGCAGCGGCGGCTCGGGCATGTCGGCCAGCGTCACCATCACCCGGCCCAGGCGCGCCGGGTCGCCCGGCTGCTGGTGGTTGTAGGCCTCGTAGGTGGAGCGGTTCTGGCCGGAGGCGCCGGCGTAGTCCTCGATGCGGCGCGAGCCATAGCGCACCGACTTGGCATCCAGGAAATCGGTGCGGAAGAAGCCCGGTTCCACCACGGTCACGCGGATGCCGAAGGGCGCCACTTCCGGGGCCAGCGATTCGGAGAAGCCCTCCACCGCGAACTTGGCTGCGCAGTAGACGGAGGCGCCGTCGAAGCCCATGAAGCCGCCGATGGACGACAGGTTGAACACATGACCCTGGCGCTGGCGGCGCATCACCGGCAGCACCGCGCGGGTGACGTGCATCAGGCCGAAGACGTTGGTCTGGAACTGGCGTTCGACGTCCTCGGCGCCCACTTCCTCGAACAGGCCCAGCTGGCCGTAGCCGGCGTTGTTGACCAGCACGTCGATGCGGCCGAAGCGCTCGGTGGCCTGCGCCACCGCAGCGACGGCGTCCGCCTCCTGCGTGGCATCCAGCCGCAGGCACAGCACCCGCTCGCCGTGGCCGGCGTAGGCCTGCTGCAGCTGTTCCAGGTTGCGGCCGGTGGCCACCACCCGGTGACCGGCGGCCAGGGCTGCGTTGGCAATGTGGGCGCCGATGCCGCGGCCCGCGCCCGTGATGAACCACACCTTGCTCATGTCGTTGACTCCCGTCGGTGGCGCGCTGGGCGCCGGTTGCTGAGGGCTTCATCCTAGGAAGCGCCCTGCCCCGGCACCTGCCCGATCCTGGCGGGCTCTTGCACAAAGCTGCAGCGGCGCGCGGCTTGCCCTGCCCGGCCTGTCAACACCAGGAGGAACGGCGTGCGCACACCATTCGAGATCGACGACCTGGACCTTCACCGCA
>NZ_JZUE01000026.1 GCF_000969605.1 Aquincola tertiaricarbonis
AGTCCTCCGGCGTCGGCCAGATCAATGCCGCCATGGGCCAGCTCAGCCAGACCACGCAGCTCAATGCATCCAGCTCTGAAGAGTTGGCCGCGACGGCCGAAGAAATGAGCAGCCAAGCCGACCAGCTGCAACGGACCATGGCCTTCTTCCAGCTCAGCCCGGCCCGTGGCCCGCAGGCCGAAGCCGCTGCGCCCACGCGCCAGGCGCTGAAGGTGGCCAGCCGGGCACCAGGCCGCACGCCGCGCGCCACCGCCGCCGCGGCGGTGCGTGCGGCGCCGGTCGATGAACACCACTTCACATCCTTCTGACAGGAGACCGCAGATGAACGTGACCACCTCCGCCACGGCGGCCCCGGGCGGTGCGATGCCGGCGATGCTGGCGGCCGAGCCGCAGCAGTACCTCACCTTCATGCTGGGCGGCGAAACCTTTGCGCTGGGCATCCTGGCCATTAAGGAGATCATCGAATACCGCGGCCTGACCGAGGTGCCGATGATGCCGCCCTCCATCCGCGGCGTGATCAACCTGCGTGGCGCGGTGGTGCCGGTGATGGACCTGCAGGCCCGCTTCGGCCGCCCCAGCAGCGACATCACCAAGCGCACCTGCATCGTCATCATCGAGGTGGAGAGCGAAGGCGAGCGCCATGTGCTGGGCGCGGTGGTGGATGCGGTCAACGAGGTGCTGGAGATCGCGCCGGCCGACATCGAGCCGCCGCCGTCGTTCGGCACCCGCATCCGCAGCGATTTCATCCACGGCATGGGCAAGGTGCGCGGCAAGTTCGTCATCCTGCTGGCGGCCGAGCAGGTGCTGTCGGTGGAAGAGATCGCCGCCGCCGGCCAGGCCGCCGACACCAGCCTGGCGCACTGAGGGCGGGGCAGCCAGATGCAAGCTTCGGCGCTGAGCGACAGCGACTACCGGCGCTTCCAGGCCTTCATCCATGCGGCCGCCGGCATCACGCTGTCGTCCGGGAAGAAGGCGCTGGTGTGCGGCCGGCTGGCCAAGCGCCTGCAGCACCATGGGCTGGAGCGGTATGCCGACTACCTGGCGCTGCTGGACAGCGGCCGCGCCGAGGGCGAGGTGCAGATCGCGGTGGACCTGCTGACCACCAACGAGACCTACTTCTTCCGCGAGCCCAAGCACTTCGCGCTGCTGCGCGAGACGGCCGCCGCCGCGCCGCGTGGACAGGCCTTCCGCATCTGGAGCGCCGCCTGCTCCAGCGGCGAGGAGCCCTACACCATGGCCATGGTGCTGGCCGACGTGCGCGCCGACAAGCCGTGGGAGGTGTTCGGCTCCGACATCAGCCTGCGCATGCTGCAGCGCGCCCGCCAGGGCCACTATCCGATGGAGCGCGCGCGCAACATCCCGCCCGAATACCTCAAGCGCTTCTGCCTCAAGGGCACGGGCGAGCAGGCGGGCACGCTGCTGGTGCAACGGGCCCTGCGCGAGCGGCTGCGGCTGCTGCACGTGAACCTGAACGAGACGCTGCCGGGCGAGCTGTCGGGCTTCGACATGGTCTTCCTGCGCAACGTGATGATCTATTTCAATGCCGAGACCAAGCGCCAGGTGGTGGAGCGGGTGCTTGGCACGCTGCGGCGCGGAGGCATCTTCGTCGTCGGCCATTCCGAGAGCCTCAACGGCATGATGGATGGCGTGCAGCAGGTGTCGCCGTCGGTATACCGCAAGCTGTAAGGGCGGCCGCACGGGCCGCCGTCTAGGAGACGGTGATGGAATCGCTCAAACCGCCAGCAGTGGAGGCGGTGCGTCATGAAGCGGTGCTGGTGGTGGACGACAGCACCACCCAGCGCCAGCATGCGGCGGACCTGTGCCGCAGCCTGGGCGTGGCCCGCATCCACGAGGCACGGGACGGCCGCGAGGCGCTGGACCTGCTGGCCGCGCTGCCCGCGCCGCCCACGCTGATGGTCATCGACCTGGAGATGCCGGTGATGGACGGCTTCGAGCTGATCCAGCAGATGAGCAAGCGCGGCCTGCGCATCCCGTTCATCGTGGCCTCTGCGCGCGAAGGCGCGCTGGTGCGTGCGGTGGAGGTGATGGCCGCGACGCTGGGTCAGCCGCTGCTCGGCGGCGTGGCCAAGCCCTTGACGGCCGACGTGCTGGCCGGCGCGCTGGAAGGCAGCCAGGGCGCCGGCGCACCCGCCCTGGCCGCCAGCGTGCCCGGCGCGCAGCCGGCCATCCCGCCGGACAAGCTGCGCGACGCGCTGGCCCGCGGCCTGGTGGTGCCGCATTACCAGCCCAAGGTGGACATCCGGACCGGCCTGGTGCGCGGGGTGGAGGTGCTGGCCCGCTGGAACGATGCGCAGCTGGGCGCCGTGCCGCCCGACCGCTTCATCGCCATCGCCGAGCAGCACGACCTGATCCTGCCGCTGACGCAGGCCATTGCCGACCGGGCGATGGCCCAGGTGGCGCACTGGAATGCCCACGGCATGGTGCTGTCGGTGGCCATCAACCTGTCGCCGCTGCTGCTGCGCACGCCGGGCCTGGTGGAAGGCGTGTGCAGCCTGCTGTCGCGCCATGGGCTGCCGGCCGGCCAGCTGGTGCTGGAGATCACCGAAGGCTCGGTGGTGGGCTACGACGCGGTGACCATGGGCGTGCTGGCGCGGCTGCGCATGCGCGGCGTGGGCCTGTCGATCGACGACTACGGCACCGGCTTCTCGTCGATGCAGCAGCTGGCGCGCATCCCGTTCACCGAGCTGAAGATCGACCGCTCCTTCGTGCACAACGCGCACCGCCAGTCGCATGTGCGGGTCATCCTGCAATCGGCGCTGGAAATGGCGGGCCGGCTGGGCCTGGTGTCGGTGGCCGAGGGCGTGGAGACGATGGAGGACTGGCGGCTGCTGCAGCGCTTCGGCTGCACCGTGGGCCAGGGCTTCCTGATCGCACGGCCGATGTCCGGCGATGCGCTGCCCCGCTGGATGAAGAGCCACGAGGCCCGCCTGCCCGAGCTGCGCCTGCGCCAGCGGCCGGAGGCGGCCGATTCCACCCTGGCACCGGAGGCCACATGAAACGGATCAAGGTGCTGGTGGTGGACGATTCCGCCGTGGTGCGGCAGGTGCTCACCGGCCTGCTGTCGGAAGCGCCTGGCATCGAAGTCACGGCCGCCTGCGCCGACCCGATGCTGGCGCAGGAGCGCATGAAGCAGCAGTGGCCCGACGTCATCGTGCTGGACGTGGAGATGCCGAAGATGGACGGCATCACCTTCCTGCGCAAGATCATGGACGAGCGGCCGACGCCGGTGGTGATCTGCTCGACGCTGACCGAGAAGGGCGCGCGCACCACGCTGGAGGCGCTGTCGGCCGGCGCGGTGGCCATCGTCACCAAGCCGAAGCTGGGGCTCAAGCAGTTCCTGGCCGATGCCGCGCAGGAACTGGTGAGCACGGTGCGCACCGCCGCGCAGGCCAATGTGCGCCGCACCGTCGCGCGGGCCGCCTCGGCGCCGCTGGCGCCCACCGTCAAGCACACCGCCGACGTGATCCTGCCGCCGCAGGCGCAGGGCGGCCGCGCGATGGCGCAGACCACCGAGCGGGTGGTGATGATCGGCACCTCCACCGGCGGCACGCAGGCGCTGGAGGCGGTGCTGACCGAGCTGCCGCGGGTGTCGCCGGGCATCGTCATCGTGCAGCACATGCCGGAGAAGTTCACCGCCGCCTTTGCGGCGCGGCTGGACAGCATCTGCCACATCACGGTGAAGGAAGCCGCCACCGGCGACCGGGTGGTGCCGGGCCAGGCGCTGATCGCGCCGGGCGGCAAGCACACGCTGCTGCGGCGCAGCGGCGCTCAGTACCACGTGGAGGTGGTGGACGGCCCGCTGGTCAACCGCCACCGGCCGTCGGTGGACGTGCTGTTCCGCTCCGCGGCCAAGTGTGCCGGCGGCAATGCGCTGGGCATCATCATGACCGGCATGGGCGACGACGGCGCGGCCGGCCTGCTGGAGATGCGCAATGCCGGCGCGGCCACGCTGGCGCAGGACGAGCAGAGCTGCGTGGTGTTCGGCATGCCCAAGGAAGCCATCAAGCGCGGCGCGGTGCAGCGCACGCTGCCACTGGGCGGCATGGCGCGCGAGATCGCGGCACTGCAGCGGATCTGAGGCCTCAGGCGCTGGCGCGTTCGACGATGGCAAAGCCGATGTCGATCACCCGCTGATCCACCGGCTGGCCTTCGGCGCGCTGCACCAGCAGCTCCGCGGCGCAGCGGCCGATGCGGGTGCCATCGATGCGCACGGTGGTCAGCGCCGGCTGCAGGTCGGCCGCGAACTCCTGGTCGCCCAGGCCCACCACTGCCATCTGCTGCGGCACCCGCAGGCCGCGGGCCTGCGCCTCGATCAGCGCCCCCAGCGCCAGCGTGTCGGAGCTGCAGAAGATGGCGCTGGTGCCCGGCGCCTGCTGCAGCAGCCGCGCCAGCGCGGCGCGGCCGGCCCCCAGCGTGCTGGGCGCGGGCGACAGCAGCTTGTGCACCGGCTGCGCCAGCCCCAGCCGCTCGCCGGCGCGCTCGAAGCCCTGGGCCCGGGTACGGGCGCGTGGATCGTCGGCGCTGACCAGGCCGATGCGGCGGTGGCCGCGGGCATGCAGGTAGGCCATCACCGACTCGCCGATCGCGTCGTGCGAGAAGCCCACCAGCATGTCCAGCGGCGTGGGCGTGAGGTCCCAGGTTTCCACCACCGGGATGCCCGAGGCCAGCAGCAGCCGGCGGCCTTCGTCGCTGTGCTGGATGCCCACCAGCACGATGCCGTCAGGCCGACGGCGGATGACGGCGTCCAGCAGCGCATCCTCGCGGCCCTGGTCGTAGCCGGTCTGGCCGATCATCAGCTGGTAGCCATGGCCCACCAGCGTCTGGTCGAGCGACTTCACCGTCTCCTGGAACACGGGGCCCACAAGCGTGGGCAGCAGCGCGGCCACCAGCCGCGCCTTGGAAGAGCGCAGCCCGCGCGCCATCGCATTGGGCACGAAGCCGGTCTGCTTGACCGCCTCCAGCACGCGCTTGAGCGTCTCCGGGGACACCCGCTCCGGCTGGTTCAGTGCACGCGACACCGTCATGGCCGACACGCCGGCCAGGCGGCCGATGTCGTGCACGGTGAAACGCTGCGGCTTGTTCATGGGACAGGGCGGGCGCGTGAAAAAGGCCGTGATTGTGACGGCCGCCGCCGCCCGGGCAGCCGCGTGCCGCGAGCGGGGCCGGGCGCGGCTTCAGGCCGCGCTGTCCACCCGACGTGCGCCGGCCATGGACGCCAGCGTGCGGCGCACCAGCGCCACCTGCGTCTCCAGCGGATCGGGCGCGGGCTTCTCGCCGCTCATCACCGCCTGGATGTACAGCGCGGTGGTGGCCGCATCGTGCGTGCGCGGCAGCAGCGGCATGGTGGCCAGCACGCCTTCCTGCGCCGGGCAACCCAGCTCGGGCCGCGGCTGTCCGTCGATCCAGGCCTCGATGCGCGGCTGGCGCCGGGGGTCGGCCACGGCCTCGCCTTCGGTGCCGCGCAGCAGCATCATGCTGGCGCCACCCTGGCGGGCATAGGCGGCCATCAGCTCGCCAAATTCGGGGTGGGTATAGCTGGCCAGGCGCAGCGCGGGCGCGCCCTGCACCGGGTCCAGCATCTTGGCCACGGTGTGGCCGGAATTGCGCAGGCCGATGGTCCAGCGCACGTCCAGCAGCCGCGCCAGCGGCGGGCACAACGCATCCACGCACAGGAAGGCGGGCTCGCGCCGGGCCCAGGCCTGTTCCACCTCGGCCACGTCATGCGCGATGGGCAGGCCCAGGTCGTGCAGCACGTCTGCGGTGCTGACCCGCTTGGGGTCGTGGCGGGGGCCGTGCATCAGCACCTGCACGCCTTCCTGGGCCAGCCGCATCGCCAGCAGCGGCGTGAGGTTGGGCAGGCGGCGTGCGCCGTTGTAGGTGGGCAGCACCACCACCGGCTGCCGGCTGTGCACGTGCACGCAGCGCGCCTGCACCGCGGCCAGGAAGCCGGTGAGCTCGTCCACCGTCTCGCCCTTCATGCGCATGGCGATGGCAAAGGCGCCGACCTCCAGGTCGGTGGCCTGGCCGTCCAGCACCAGGCCCATCAGGTCCTGGGCCTGCTCGATGCTGAGCGACCGTGCGCCGGCACTGCCGCGGCCGATCTCCTTGATGTAGTGACTGATGCTCATGACGATGTCTCCTGCGCGCAGGTTCGCAAGTTTCGGACCTTTGCGCCGGCGCCGCGATTGCGCTGGATCATGCCGCCACCGGCTGCGCCACCATGCGGCGCAGCTCGGGCAGGCAGGAGCCGCATTGCGTGCCGCAGCGCAGCTGCGACTGCAGCTGGGCCAGTCGCTCGGCGGGGCTGCCGCTGCATTGCGCCAGCGTGGCCTCGATGGCCCCCGCGCCCACGTTCAGGCAGGTGCACACCTGGCGGCCGCGCACGGGCGTGGGCAGCGGCGCCTGGGGCCCGGGGTTGAGCAACTGGCGGCCGTAGGCCTGGGTGGGCAGCTCGTCCTGCAGCAGCGGCTTGAGCCAGGCCTCGGCCCGTGCGTCACCGGCCAGCAGGAAGCCGTCGAGCCGCCGGTCGTCCTGCACATGGCGCAGCCGCATCGCGCGGCGCTGGCCGCGGCGCGGGTCCTCGTAGTGCAGCACCGGGGCGTCGTGGCTGCCGTAGGCCAGGCCCAGCAGCGTCTCGATGCGGCGCACCACCGACATCTCCGGCGCGGCCTCCAGCGCGGCCTTGAACAGCAGGCCGCCGCGCTGGTGGCCGAAGGGCACGCACACCGCATAGCCGAAGGCCTGCATCAGCTGCTGCAAGGCCTTGCGCGCCGGCAGCAACTCTTCCTCGGGCAGCCAGGCCATGGCCACCAGCCGCCAGGGCAACTCGGCCTTCAGCAGCTTGACGGCGCAATGCTTGAGCTCGGGCTGCATCGAGCGCGGGCAGTAGCGCGGCGTGGTCAGTGCATTCACGCCGGCCAGCGGCTGGCCGCGTGCACTGCGGCCGGACATGAATTCCTCGCCCCAGTGCATCGCGATGAAGGCCTGGGCCGGTGCCATGCCCTCGTCGGCCGCGGCCGGCATCACGATGGAGCCGCGCCGCGAGGTGACGTGCACCAGGTCGCCGGGCTGCAGGCCCAGGCGCTGCAGCTCGGCCGGATGCAGCGCCACCGAGGGCTCGGGCACCTGGCCGAACAGCCGGCCCACGTTGCCGGTGCGGCTCATGCCGTGCCACTGGTCGCGCAGGCGGCCGGTGTTCAGGCTGAAGGGATAGCGCACGTCGCGCGGCTCGGCCACCGGCTCGAAGGGCGTGTCGAAGAAGCGCGCGCGGCCGTCGGCGGTGGGGAACACGCCGTCCTCGTACAGGCGGGCGCGGCCGGTGGCCTGGCCAGCGGGCAGCGGCCATTGCTGCGGGCCTTGCGCATCCAGCATCGGCCAGCTCAGGCCGGTGATGTCGAGGTCGCGGCCGCGGGTGGTCTCGCGGTGCTCGTTCCACACCTGCTCCGGCGTGGTGTAGGGGAACAGTGCGGCCGCGCCGGCACGCAGGCGGGCCTGGAGCCGCTGCGCCAGCTCGGTGGCGATGTGCCAGTCGTGCCGCGCCTGCCCGGGCGGCGGCACCGCCGCGCGCACCCGGCTGATGCGCCGTTCGCTGTTGGTGACGGTGCCTTCCTTCTCGCCCCAGGTGGTGGCGGGCAGCAGCAGGTCGGCGAAGGCGGCGGTGGCGGTGGTGGAGAAGGCTTCCTGCACCACGACGAAGTCGCAGCGGCGCAGCGCCTCGCGCACCAGCGCCTGGTCGGGCATGGACTGGGCGGGGTTGGTGCAGGCGATCCAGAGCGCCTTGATCTGGCCATCGGCCGCGGCCTTGAACATCTCCACCGCGCTCTTGCCGGGCTGGGCGGGCACGTCGCTCACGCCCCAGAAGGCGGCCACCTCGGCCCGGTGCGCCGGGTTGGCCAGGTCGCGGTGGGCCGACAGCAGGTTGGCCAGGCCGCCCACCTCGCGCCCGCCCATCGCATTGGGCTGGCCGGTGAGCGAGAAGGGCCCGGCGCCGGGCTTGCCGATCTGGCCGGTGGCCAGGTGCAGGTTGATCAGCGCGGCATTCTTGGCGGTGCCGCTGGCGCTCTGGTTCAGGCCCTGGCAGTACAGCGAGAGCGTCGGGCTTCGCGCCGGCCCGCCTTCGTCGAGCCCGGCGAACCAGGCGGCGGCCTGCACCAGCGCGGCCTCGCTGATGCCGGTCAGGCGGCTGGTCTCGCGCGGGGTGTAGTCGCGCACCCGGGCCTTCAGCGCATCGAAGCCGCTGGTGTGCGCGGCGATGTAGGCGGTGTCCAGCCAGCCTTCCCACAGCATCAGGTGCAGCATGCCGTGGCACAGGGCCACGTCGCTGCCCGGCAGGAGGGGCAGGTGCAGGTCGGCCGCGGCCGCGGTGTCGGTGCGCCGCGGGTCCACCACCACCATGCGCAGCCGCGGATTGGCACGCTTGGCGTCCTCGATCCGGCGGTACAGGATGGGGTGCGCATAGGCGGTGTTCGATCCGGTGATGAACAGCGTGCGTGCATGGCCCAGGTCTTCATAACAGGCCGGCGGTGCATCGGCCCCCAGCGTGGCCTTGTAGCCGGCCACCGCACTGCTCATGCACAGGCGCGAGTTGGTGTCGACGTTGTTGGTGCCCACCAGGCCCTTGGCCAGCTTGTTGAAGACGTAGTAGTCCTCGGTGAGCAGCTGGCCCGAGAGATAGAAGCCCACCGCATCGGGCCCGTGCTCGCGGATCACCTGCTCGAAGCGGTCGGTGGCCAGGGTCATCGCCTCGTTCCAGCTCACCGGCTGCGGCGGCGCCTCGCGCTGCGCGCGCCGCATGGGGAACAGCAACCGGGCATGTTGCTGGATGGGCGCGGTGGCGGTGAGGTGCAGCGTGCTGCCCTTGCTGCACAGGCGGCCGAAGTTGGCCGGATGGTCCGGGTCGCCGCGCACGCCGGTGATCTGGCCAGCGGCCGATTCGATCACCACGCCGCAGCCCACGCCGCAGTACGGGCAGGTGGATTTCGTTTCGTGCAAGGCCGTCATTCAGCGTCCCGCGGCCAGCTCGTCGGCGTCCAGCGACACCACGCCGTCCTGCACCTGCACCGCGAAGCGCGGCGTGCAGCCTTCGTCCGGCGCACGGGCGCAGCCGTCGTCCAGGCCGATGGTCCAGTTATGCAGCGGGCAGGCCACGCTGGTGCCGAAGACGATGCCCTGGCTCAGCGGGCCCTGCTTGTGCGGGCATTCGTCCAGCAGCGCGAACACCTCATCCTGCGCGGTGCGGAACACCGCCACCGCCGGCCCGGCCGCACGGGCCACGCGGCGCGCGCCCAGCACCGGGATGTCTTCCACGCGGCAGATGGCTTTCCAGTGCGTCATCGTTCAGGTTCCCAGGGTCTCGAACTGGCGCAGGTCCACGCCGGCCTTCTCGAACTCGAACCACGGGTCGGGTTCGCCGTCCAGCGAGAAGGCCAGCCGGTCGTACAGCGCCTTGCGCTGGGCGGCATCGTCCAGCACCTTGGCCTTGACGTAGTCCAGCCCCACGCGGTTCACGTAGTGCACCGTGCGTTCCAGGTACCAGCCTTCCTCGCGGTACAGCTGCAGGAAGGCGCCCGCGTACTCCACCACCTCGGCCGCCGTCTTGAGCTTGCAGAAGAAGTGCGCCACCTCGGTCTTGATGCCGCCGTTGCCGGCGACGTAGATCTCCCAGCCCGAATCGACGCCGATGATGCCCACGTCCTTGATGCCGCTCTCGGCGCAGTTGCGCGGGCAGCCGCTGACGGCCAGCTTGACCTTGTGCGGCGCATACATGCGCCACAGCACCCGCTCCAGCTCGATGCCCAGCGAAGTGGAATCCTGCGTGCCGAAGCGGCACCACTCGCTGCCCACGCAGGTCTTCACCGTGCGCAGCGTCTTGCCGTAGGCATGGCCGCTGGGCATGCCCAGGTCGTGCCACACCTTGGGCAGGTCTTCCTTCTTCACGCCCAGCAGGTCGATGCGCTGGCCGCCGGTCACCTTCACCGTCGGGATCTGGTACTTGTCCACCACGTCGGCGATGCGGCGCAGCTCCGAGCTGTTGGTGGTGCCGCCCCACATGCGCGGCACCACGCTGTAGGTGCCGTCCTTCTGGATGTTGGCGTGGCTGCGCTCGTTGATGAAGTGGCTCTGCGGATCGTCGCGCGCCTCCTTCGGCCAGGTGCTGATGAGGTAGTAGTTGACTGCCGGCCGGCAGCTGGCGCAGCCATTGGGCGTGCGCCAGCCCAGGGCCTGGTACGTGTCGGGGATGGTCAGCAGGTGCTGGGCGCGGATGGCCTCGCGCACGTCCTGGTGGCTGGCGTCGGTGCAGGCGCACATCGCCTTCTTGGTGGGCGGCTTGGAGTAGTCGCCGCCGGCGGTGAACATCAGCAGCTGCTCTACCAGCCCGGTGCATGAGCCACACGACGCACTGGCCTTGGTGTGCTTGCGCACCTCTTCCAGCGTGAACAGGCCCTTGTCCTTGATGGCCTTGCAGATGGTGCCCTTGTTCACGCCGTTGCAGCCGCAGACCTCGGCCTCGTCGGGCATGGTGGCGGCCTTGCTGTGGCCCTCGTGGCCGGTGTCGCCGATGTTGCTCTCGCCGAACATCAGCTTGTCGCGGATGTCGTGGATCTTGCGGCCCTCGCGCAGCAGCTTGAAGTAGTAGCTGCCGTCCACCGTGTCGCCGTACAGGCAGGCGCCCACCAGCTTGTCGTCCTGGATCACCAGCTTCTTGTACACGCCGCCGAAGGGATCGCTCATCACGATCTCCTCGGTGTCGGCGCCGCCCATGAAGTTGCCGGCCGAGAAGAGGTCGATGCCGGTGACCTTGAGCTTGGTGCTGGTCTGGCTGCCCAGGTAGCGGCCGATGCCGAACTGCGCCAGGTGCGTGGCGCACACCTTGCCCTGCTCGAACAGCGGTGCCACCAGGCCATAGGCGATGCCGCGGTGGGCCGCGCATTCGCCCACCGAGTACACCCGCGGGTCGGTCACCGTCTGCAGGGTGTCGCTCACCACGATGCCGCGCTGGCAGTGGATGCCGATCTTCTCGGCCAGCGCGGTGTTGGGGCGGATGCCGGCCGACATCACCACCAGGTCGGCCGGGATCTCGCTGCCGTCCTGGAATCGCACGGCCTTCACGCGGCCGTCGTCGCCGCCGGACAGCGACTGCGTCTGCGCACCCAGCTTGAACTGCAGGCCGCGCGCTTCCAGCGCCTTCTGCAGCAGCTGCGCCGCCGATTCGTCGAGCTGGCGTTCCATCAGCCACCGGCCGATGTGCACCACCGTGACCTGCATGCCGCGCAGCATCAGGCCGTTGGCGGCCTCCAGTCCCAGCAGGCCGCCGCCGATCACCACCGCATGCCGGTACTTAGTGGCCGCGTCGATCATCGCCTCGGTGTCCGCGATGTCGCGGTAGGCGATGACGCCCTGCAGGTCCTTGCCGGGAATCGGCGGCACGAAGGGCGTGGAGCCGGTGGCCAGCAGCAGCCGGTCGTACTCGGCCTCGGTGCCGTCCTCGGCGCGCACGATGCGCCTGCGGCGGTCCACGTCCACCACCTTCCGGCCCAGGTGCAGCGTGATGCCGTGCTCGGCGTACCAGCTCAGCGGGTTGAGGATGATGTCGGGGATGGTCTGCTCGCCGGCCAGCACCGGCGACAGCAGGATGCGGTTGTAGTTGGGATGCGGCTCGGCGCCGAACACGGTGATGTCGTAGAGGTCGGGCGCGATCTTCAGCAGCTCTTCCAGCGTGCGCACGCCGGCCATGCCGTTGCCCACCATCACCAGTTTCATCTTCTTCATGAGCGTGCTTCCTTCGGATTCAAAAGCAAGGGAGGTGCCATCCGCGGCCGTGACAATCCGGCATGAGCTTCGACGTCGACATCGGCCTGGCCAGCCAGACCGGGCCCCGCCGCATCAACGAGGACTTCGCCGGCGTGCGCCGGGGCGATCCGCTCGGCCTTATCGCGGTGATGGCCGATGGCGTGTCCACCGGCGGTGGGGGCCAGGAGGCCGCGCAGACGGTGGTGCGCGGCCTGCTGGCCGACTACTTCGATGCGCCCGACACCTGGGAGACCACGGTGGTGCTGGACCGCCTGATCCAGGCCCACAGCCAATGGCTGGCCGACCACAACCGCCGGCGGCAGAACCTGAGCGAACAGGCCGGCGAGCCGCGCACCGCGCTCACCACCGTCACCGCGCTGGTGGTGCACGGCCACGGCTTCACCATCGCGCATGCCGGCGACAGCCGCGCCGCGCAGCTGGTGGACGGTGAGCTGGTGCAGCTCACCACCGACCATGTGTTCGGCAACGTGCACCAGCGCAACCGGCTCACCCGTGCGCTGGGCCTGGACGACATGGTGCGCCTGGACTTCGTGCAGGGCGAGGTGCGCGTGGGCGACTGCTTCGTGCTCACCACCGACGGCATGCACGGCCTGCTGCCGGCCAGGCGCATGGCACACCTGATGCGCGAGGCGCCGGATGCCCAGGCGGCGGCCGACACGCTGGTGCGTGCCGCGCTGGAAGCCGGCGGCACCGACAACGCCAGCGCCATCGTGCTGCGCATCCGCGGCCTGGACACCGGCCGACTGGAGGATGCGCTGCTGCGTGGCCGCCGCCTCGACCCACCGCCGCCGCTGAAGGTGGGCGACGTGCTGGACGGCCTGACCATCACCGCGCGCGTGGCCGACACCGGCGTGCACCGCCTGTACCAGGCCCGCACCGCCGACCGCCGGCTGGTGGCGGTGAAGACGCTGCACGAGTCGCGCGCCAGCGATCCGGAGGAACGGGCCATGCTGGCGCACGAGGCCTGGCTGGGCCTGCGCGTGGGCGAGAGCGGCGCGCCCGGCTTCGTGCAGGTGCACGAGGTGGCCGCGCCCAGCGCGCTGTACACGGTGTTCGACTGGCATGGCGGCCACACGCTCGAACAATTGCTTGCACAACGCACCCGTTTCGGGGTGGCCGATGTGGTGCAGGCCGGCATCGCCATCGGGCGTGCGCTGGGCCGGCTGCACCGGCTGGGCGTGGTGCACCGCGACGTGAAGCCCGGCAACCTGCACCGTGGCGACGACGGCCATTGGCGGCTGCTGGACCTGGGCGTGGCCATCTCGGGTCGCGAGCCCGCGGTGCAGCGCCAGCTGCATGCCGGTACGCCCAGCTACATGAACCCCGAGCAGTGGGACGGCGCCGCGGCCGATGCCGGCAGCGACCTGTTCGCCCTGGGCGTCACGCTGTACCAGTGGCTGGGCGGCCGGCTGCCCTACGGCGAGATCGAACCCTGGCAGGCCGGCCGCTACCGGCGCGACCCGCGTGCGCTGTCGCGCCTGCGGCCCGAGGTGCCGATGTGGCTGGACCACCTGGTGCTCAAGGCCGTGGCGCGCGATCCGCGCCAGCGCTTCGAGACCGCCGAGGAACTGGTGCTGGCGCTGGAGCGCGGCGCCGCCCGCAGCGCCGGCGGCGGCAGCCATCTCGGCGCGCCGCCGGCCACGCCGCTGGCCCTGCGCGACCCCGCGGCGCTGTGGATGGCGGCCTTCTGGATCTCGGCCCTGTTCAACATCGCGCTGGTGGCCTGGCTGCTGTTCCTGCCACGCTGAGGCGCCGTGCTTCATGCCGGGGCCTTCTTCGAGCGGCCGGCTGGCGTGCCGGCCTGGCGGCCGCCGGCGGTGGCCGGCGTGGGCACGATGCGGGCCCGGCCGCCGCGCTCGGCCCAGGTGCGGGTCCAGCGGATCTGCACGATGCGCAGCATCGCCAGCATCCCCAGCGCCAGCACGGTGAAGGCCACGAAGCCCCACAGGTAGCTGCCGCTGTACTGCTTGGACAGTCCCATCGCGTTGGGCAGGAAGCCGCCGCCCAAGGCGCCCACCTCGCCGATCATCGAGCCGGCCACCGCGGTGGTGAGCGGCCAGCGCAGCGGCACCAGTTGGAACAGCGCGCCATTGCCCGCGCCCAGGGCCGCGAAGCACAGCATGAACAGCAGCGTGGTCACCGGCAGCGAAGCACCGGCGAAGCCGCAGGCCAGCAAGGTGATGGCCACCAGCACCAGCACGCCCGACAGCGTGGTGATGCCGCCCAGCCGGTCCGACAGCGCGCCGCCGATCACCCGCACGCCCGAGCCCATCAGCGTGGCCAGCATGGTCAGCTGGCCGGCCTGCACCTTGGTGACGCCGAACTGGTCGTGGAAGTAGGTGGGCAGGAAGCTGGCCAGGCCGATGAAGCCGCCGAATGTCACGACGTAGATCAGGCTGAAGGCCCAGCCGTCCTTCTCGAACAGGCAGGCGGTGTGCTCGCGCAGCGTCTGGTGCTCGCGGTCGGGCGGCTCCTTGGCGGCCAGCCACATCACCGCCAGCGGCAGCAGCATGGTCAGCGCGGCCAGGCCGTACACCGCCTGCCAGCCGAACTTCATCGCCAGCGGCGGCGCGAACAGCACCGCCAGCACGGTGCCGCTGTTGCCGGCACCGGCGATGCCCATGGCCAGCCCCTTGTACTGCGGCGGGAACCAGCCGCTGCCCAGGCTCAGCGCCACGCCGAAGCTGGCGCCGGCGATGCCCAGCAGCACGCCCATGGCGAGCACGCCGTCGTAGCTGTCGACGAAGTAATAGCCGAAGCCCAGGGCCAGGATGATGAGCGCCATCTCCACCATCGCCGCGTTCTTGCGGCCGATGTACTGCGACAGCACGCCCAGCGGAAAGCGCATCAGTGCGCCGGCCAGGATGGGCACCGAGACCATGAAGCCCTTCTGCGCGGCGTCCAGGCCGTAGGTCTCGCTGATGAAGGGACCCATGGCGCCGTTGAGCACCCAGACGGCGAAGCAGAAATCGAAGTAGAGGAAGGAAGCCGCCAGCGTGGGCCAGTGGCCCGCGCGCAGGAAGGTCTTGAAGCCGGCCATGGCGTTCAGTACCCGGACCCGGCGGCGCGATGCGGCCGGTCGGCGAAGGAAGTGGGGATGCGGGCGGACCGCGCGGGCAGGGCCCGGTTCAGTGGCAGCGACAGACGCACGATGCTCCTCCAAGAGCGACGACGAACGGCAGGCCTGGGGCTTGCCGGGGGAGGGTCATGGCTGCGCACGCCGGTGTGCACGGCAATCGTGCACGGAGTGCACGATCGGGGCGCATCTGCGCGCCTTGGGCAGCGTTGTTTGCAGCATTCGTGCCAGTGCGCCGCACTGACAATGAACCGGCATCGGTTCAAGCTAGGGAGAATACGCAGCGCCGTGGCCGGCCCGCTTGCCTCGACTGCAACGGCCCCTCACCATAGAACGTCCGCTTGCCCGTCGTTTACACGCGGCTTGCAAAATGTCTCGATGGATTTATCCAGTCACCGCTCCAACAACCAAGCATTCACGGTGTTGCCCACTCTCACCTCCGCCGATTCCGCGCTGGAAGCCGCCTTCGCCCTGCTGTTGCCGGCGCTGGCCGAGCGGCAGGGCGTCCTGCTGGCCGTCAAGGACGCCGCCAGCGGCAGTTACCTGTGGGTGAACGAGGCCATGGCCCGTTGGCTGCACCTGGAGCCCGCCGAGGTGCCGGGCCGCACCGACGCCGAGCTGCTGGACCCCACGCTGGTGACCACCCTGCGTGCCGCCGAGCACACCGCCATGTCGCAAGGCCAGCCGCTGACCAGCGAGCACCGCTTCGAGCGCGATGGCGACAAGCACGACTACCGGGTGCTGCGCCTGCTGACGCCGCCCGACGCCGAGGGCCGCCGCCTGCTGTGCAGCGCCTGGACCGACCAGGCGGCGCAGAAGGCCAAGGACGCCCAGCTGCGCGCCGCGCTGGAGCAACTGGAACAGCTGCAGCGCAGCATCGAGACGCTGCGCCGCGAGCTGCAGGACCATTCGCTGCGCGACACCCGCACCGGCCTCTACACCCGCGCCCACTTCGACGACCAGCTTCGCCGCGAGGTGGACCTGTCCTCGCGGGAGCACCGCGAGTTCGCCCTGGTGGCCATCGCGGTCGATCCGCCCACGCCGCGCGTGGCCGAGCTGGGCCAGCCCGCCCACACCCGCATCGTCGAGACGCTGGGCCGGCTGCTGCGCGGCAACACCCGCGCGATGGATGCGTCCTGCCGGGTGGACGACAGCCGCTTCGCGGTGCTGCTGTCGGGCGTGGGCCTGGCCACCGCGCATGCGCGGGTGGAAAGCCTGCGCCGCGAATGCGCCACGCAGATCGTGGTGCTGGATGGCGAGGAGCTGCGCTTCTCGGTCTCGATGGGCGTGGCCAGCTATCCGCACACCGCGCACAGCCAGGAGGAGCTGCGCGAGGCCTGCGATTCGGCCCTGGCCGAGGCCCAGCGCCGCGGCGGCAACGTGGTCACGCTGGCCGGCATCCGCTTCGAGCGGTCCGACGACTGAAGCCGGTCAGCGGGCCGTGATGCCGCGCCACAGCATGTAGCCGGCCAGCAGGTACAGCACCAGCGCGAACACCCGCTTGAGCTTGCGCACGTCCAGCGCATGCGCCACGCGCGCGCCCACCGGCGCCATCACCACGCTCACCGCGGCCACCACGGCCAGTGCGGGCAGGTACAGGTAGCCGAAGGCGCCGGGCAGGGCGGGTGGCAGGTTCCAGCCGCCCACCACATAGCCCACGGTGTTGGCCAGCGCAATGGGAAAACCCAGCGCCGCGCTGGTGGCCACCGCGTTGTGCATGGCCACGTTGCACCAGGTCATGAAGGGCACCGACACGAAGCCGCCGCCCGCGCCCACCAGCCCCGACAGGAAGCCGATGACGCCGCCGGCCGCGGTGGTGCCCGCGGCACCCGGCAGCTGGCGCGTGGGCTGGGGCTTGCGGTCCAGCAGCATCTGCGTGGCCGAGAAGCCGACGAAGCCCGCGAAGAACAGGGCCAGCGCCGCGCCCTTGAGCACCGCGAACACGCCGGCCCCGGCCAGCAGGCCGCCCAGCACGATGCCGGGCGCCAGCCGGCGCACGATGTCCCAGCGCACCGCACCGCGCCGGTGGTGCGCACGCACGCTGGACAGCGAGGTGAAAAGGATGGTGGCCATCGAGGTGGCGATGGCCATCTTCACTGCCACGCCAGGCGGCACGCCGCGCGCAGCCAGCAGGTGGGTGAGGAAGGGCACGATCATCATGCCGCCGCCCACGCCCAGCAGCCCGGCCATGAAGCCGGTGGCCGTGCCCACCAGCAGCAGGGAGACGATGAAGGCGGCGTCCATCCGGCGGGCGCCCTCAGGCGATGTCCAGCAGGGCCGTCACGGCCTGCCATTCATCCGCCGTCACCGGCGTGATGGACAGGCGGTTGCCCGGCTTGAGCACCACCATGGACGCCAGCTCCGGCCGTTGCCGCATCTCGGCCAGCGACAGCAGCCGCGTCTTGCGGCCGTGGTCCACGTCCACATGCAGCCAGCGCGGCGCGTCGGGGCGCGACTTCGGGTCGTGGTAGGGGCTGGCGGCATCGAACTGCGTGGCATCGGGATAGGCCGCACTGGCCACCCGGCACACGCCGGCGATGCCGGGCTCGGGGCAGGACGAGTGATAGAAGAGCACGCCATCGCCCACCTGCATCGCATCGCGCATGAAGTTGCGCGCCTGGTAGTTGCGCACGCCGGTCCAGGGCACGCGGCCCAGGCGCACGAGGTCGTCTATCGAGCACTCGTCGGGCTCGCTCTTCATCAGCCAGTAGGCCACGTGGGGGAGGTGCGCGCAGGGCGCGCCAGGCAAGAAGGGTGGGGTGTCCGCCGCAAGCCGCGAGCCGCATTCCCGAACCCCAAAGGGAAGTTCAGGTGGGCGAGGTCAGCAAGGCTTCGGGTTCATCTGACGCGAGACGATCACACCAGCCGAGCGATGTTCCAAGCCCTTGGTCATAGACCATCGGTTCGAGGAAATATAGGACCCGCGCGAATGCGACGGACGAATTCATTCTAAGGCCGGGTGCTGCCGCGGGCCGTAGGAAAAGGCCGGCATTTCCATGGCGGGCGGCGGGTCTCAGAACAGTTGGCCGTCGTCGCCCAGCGCATGGTCGATGCGGCGCACCAGCGCGCCGACGTCCACCGGCGGCGGCACCGGCTGGCCTTCGGCCGGCGGGGCGGGCGGGCGCTCGGCCAACTGGTAGGCCAGGTTGAGCGCGGCCAGCACCGCGATGCGCTCGCGGGCCTTCACGCGGCCGGCATCGCGGATGGCGCTCATCTCGCGGTCCACGCTGGCCACGGCGGCCATCAGCGAGCTTTCGCCGCCTTCGGGGCAGCCGAGGATGTAGCTCTGGCCGAGGATGGTGACTTCCATCTGTTTCATCGGGTGTCGCCTCCGTTGGCGGGCAGGCGGTCGAGCAGGGCGTCGATGCGGGCGCGGGCAGCATTCAGGCGCGAGCGCATCTGGTCGCGCTCCAGCGTGACGGCTTCGACCTGCTGCACGAGCAGGGCGTTGGTGCGCTTGAGTTCCTCGTGTCGAAGCACGAGGCGTTCGATCCGCTCGGCAAGATCTTCGAGGGTGGACATGGCGTTGGCGATCGGTGGGCGACCCTGATTGTAGGCGGGGGGCTGGTAGCATCCGGGCCGTTGGTGCCTGGGTTGCGCTTCGTTGCAGCCCGGGGTAAACGGGAAGCAGGAAGGCACGGCCCCACGGGCCACGCCCAACCTGCGCTGCCCCCGCAACGGTAAGCGGACTGGATGGTTGATCCGATCAACCATCCCGCGGCGATGCCCTCTGCCACTGGGTTGCCGGCTCATGAGCCTGGCCTGGGAAGGCTGCATCGCCGAATCCGCCAGCCCGGATACCGGCCAACGAGCGGCAGCCATCCTCCAGGGTGGCGGCCATGTCGCAGACGCCCGCGGGGAAGCAGGCGGCTGCCCTTGTCGTTGTGCCCTTCCATGACTCGTTTGATTTCCGCGCCTGCCGCGCGACCGGTGTCGCTGACGCTGCGCCTGGCCCTGGCCGCCTGTTTCGTTTCCTCCGCCACCGCGCAAACGGTGGTGGTCACCGGCAGCCGCGAGCCGCTGCCGCTGGACCGCGTGACCTCCGACGTGGTGCTGATCGATGCCGAGCGCATCCGCGCCAGCACCGCCGATTCGGTGGAAGACCTGCTGCGCCGCGAGGCCGGCGTGCAGGTGTCGCGCAACGGCGGCACCGGCAAGAGCGCCTCGGTGTTCATCCGCGGCGCCGGCTCCAGCAACACCGTGGTGCTGATCGACGGCGTGCGCATCGGCTCCGGCACGCTGGGGCAGGTGGAGTTCGAGGCGCTGTCGCTGTCGCAGATCGAGCGCATCGAGGTACTGCGCGGGCCCGGCTCCAGCCTGTATGGCGCAGATGCGGTGGGCGGCGTGATCCAGATCTTCACCCGCACCGGGAAGTCGGGCGCCGGCACCACCTTCGACGCCGATGCGGCCGTGGGCGGCTATGGCGCGCGCAAGGGCAGCGTGGCCGTCACCGGCGCCAGCGGCCTGTTCGACTATGCGGCCTCGCTGGGCCATGAGCGCGACGAGGGCGTGTCGTCGCTGCGCGAGGGCGACCGCTTCGGCAACTACAACCCCGACCGCGACGGCCACCGCCGCACCAGCGGCACGCTCAAGCTGGGCATCACGCCGGTGGAAGGCCACCGGGTGGGCCTGCTGGTGACCGACACGCGCCTGCGCTCGCAGTACGACGGCAGCGAATACCTGGCGCCCGACTTCGCCCAGGACGCCAGCGGCGACATGCGCAACCACCTGGACACCCGCGTGGTGTCGCTGGACTACCGCGGCCGCCTCGGCGCGGCCTGGACCACCTCGGTGCAGATCGCCCACAGCGACGACGACCTGCGCAGCGGCGACCGAGCGCCCGACCGCTACCGCACCCGCCGCAACCAGCTCACCTGGCAGAACGCCTGGACGCCCGACGGCGACACCCAGGTGGTCGTCGCCTTCGAGCGCCTGGTGGAAAAGGCCGATGCCAGCACCTACCTGGGCAGCGAGCGCCGCAGCAACAACGCGCTGGTGCTGGGCTGGTCGGGCCGCTTCGGTGCCCACACGCTGCAGGCCGACCTGCGGCATGACGACAGCTCCGTCTACGGCGGCAACAGCACCGGCCGCCTGGGCTGGCGCATGAGCCTGGCGCCCGCCTGGAGCGTGCGGGCGCTGGCCGGCACCACCTTCCGCGCGCCGAGCTTCAACGACCTGTACTACCCCGACTACGGCGTGCCCACCATCGAGGCCGAGCGCGGTCGCAGCATCGAGGCCGGCGTGGAATGGCGACGCAACGGCAGCGAGGCCGGGCTGACCGTCTACCGCAACCGGGTGAAGAACCTCGTGGCCTACCAGCCCGACGCGGCCTTCTGCCCGCCCGGCCCGGGCTACCAGTACGGCTGCGCCGGCAACGTGGGCCGTGCCACGCTGGAAGGCGCCACGCTCACCGCGGCGCACCGCCTGGGCGCGCTGCAGCTGCGCGCCACGGTGGACTTCCTGGATGCGATCGACGACGGCACCGGCAACCGGCTCACGCGCCGCGCCGCGCACCAGGAAAGCCTGTCGGCCGACCTGGACCTGGGCCGCTGGGCCTTCGGCGCCTCGCTGCTGTCGGTGGGCGCGCGGCCGGACGGCAACGTCAACCTCGGCGCCTATGCGCTGCTCGACCTCAGCGCCCGCTGGCGCTTCGCGCCGCAGTGGCAGCTGGAAGCCAAGGTGCTCAACGCCACCGACAAGCAGTACGAGCCGGCGCGCGAGTACCAGGCGCTGGGCCGCCAGGCCTGGATCGGCCTGCGCTACAGCGCGAAGATGCTGTGACATGCATGAGCTGATCCTCGGCGGCCAGAAGAGCGGCAAGTCGCGCTGCGCGGAAGCGCGGGCCGCGGCCTGGCTGCAGGCCGCGCCGGCGCATGAGGCGGTGCTCATCGCCACCGCCCTGGCCGGCGATGGGGAGATGGCCTCGCGCATCCAGCGCCACCGCCAGGAGCGCGCGGCGCGGGTGCCCGGGCTGGCCACGGTGGAGGAACCGCAGGCGCTGGCCGAGGCGGTGCGGCGGCTGTCCGCACCCGGCCGGCTGCTGGTGGTGGACTGCCTGACGCTGTGGCTCACCCAGCAGGCGATGCCGCTGCAGGGCGTGCCGGCCGACGAGGCGGCGCTGGCCGCGCAGCGCGCCGCGCTGTGCGGCGCCCTGGCCGCCGCGCCGGGGCCGGTGGTGCTGGTGTCCAACGAAATCGGCCTGGGCGTGGCGCCGATGTCGGCGGACGCGCGCCGCTTCATCGATGCGCTGGGCCTGCTGCACCAGGCGGTGGCCGCGGCCTGCATGCGGGTGACGCTGATGGTGGCCGGCTGCCCGGTGCGGGTGAAGGGGCCGGCGGCATGAGGGCCGGCGCCCGGTGGCCGACCCTGCTGGGCCTGCTGGCCCTGCTGGCCCTGCTGGCCGGCGCGGCCGTCGCCGCGCCCGAGGCGCTGGACGACCGTGGCCGCCCGCTGCCGCTGGAGGCGCCGCCGCCGCAGCGCATCGTCTCGCTGCTGCCTTCGCTCACCGAGACGGTCTGCGCGCTGGACGCCTGCGACCGGCTGGTGGGCGTGGATCGCTTTTCCAACTGGCCCGAGTCGGTGCGGCGCCTGCCGCAGGTCGGCGGGCTGGAGGATGCACAGATCGAGCGCATCGTCGCGCTGCGGCCGGACCTGGTGCTGGCCGCGGCCTCGTCGCGCGCGGTCGAGCGGCTGGAAGGCCTGGGCCTGCGCGTGGTGGTGCTGGAGCCGCGCACCCACGACAGCGCCCGGCGCACCATGGAAACCGTGGCGCGGCTGCTGGGCCGGCCGGGTGCCGGGCAGGCGCTGTGGGCCCGCGTCGACCAGCGCATCGGCGCCGCCGCGGCCCGCGTGCCGCCGGCGCTGCGCGGGCAGCGGGTGTACTTCGAGGTGGGCAGCGGGCCCTATGCGGCCGGCGAGTCGTCCTTCGTCGGCGAGACGCTGCAGCGCCTGGGCCTGGGCAACGTGGTGCCGGCGTCGCTGGGGCCGTTTCCCAAGCTCAATCCCGAATACATCGTGCGTGCGCGGCCCGACATCGTGATGGCGCCGCGGGCCACCCTGGACGAGCTGCCGCGCCGCCCGGGCTGGTCCGCCGTGCCCGCCGTGGCCGGCCGCCGCTGGTGCGGCTTCGACCCGCAGGTGTACGACGTGCTGGTGCGCCCCGGTCCGCGGCTGGGCGAAGCCGCCGAGCAGATGGCCGGCTGCCTGCAGGCGCTGGCAGGCCGGGCGCCATGAGTGCCGGCGCCCGCCGCCTGGGCGCGGCCATGGCGTTGGTGTGCCTGCTGCTGGTGGCCGCGGGCCTGGCCGCGGGCAGCGAGGGCTGGTCCTTCGCCTGGGCCGAGGAATGGGTGCTGGTCGAAGGCATCCGCGCGCCGCGCACGCTGGGCGCGCTGCTGGCCGGTGCGCTGCTGGGCCTGGCCGGTGCGCTGGCGCAGGGCCTGTTCCGCAATCCGCTGGCCGATCCCTACCTGCTGGGCTCGGCCGCCGGCGCCGGGCTGGGCGTGGTGATGGTGCTGGCCACCGGCGGCCTGTTCGGCGCCACGCTGGGCCTGGCGGGCGTGGGCTGGCTGCTCAAGCTGGGGCTGGTGGGCGCCGCCTTTGCCGGTGCGCTGGGCGGCGTGTGCCTCACACTGCTGCTGGCGCGCGGGGCCGGGCAGCCGCTGCAGCTGCTGCTGTCCGGCGTGGTGGTGGGCGTGCTGCTGGGGGCGCTGGCCGACGTGGTGCTGCTGCTGTCGCCCGAGGCGCTGCGCGGCAAGCAGGTGTTCCTGCTGGGCACCACCGGCTTCCTGGACTGGCCCAGCGTGCTGGTGCTGGGCGGCGCGCTGGCGCTGGCGCTGCCGCTGGCCATGCGCTTCGCCCGGGCGCTGGACGCGCTGGTGCTGGGCGAGGCCAGCGCGGCCAGCCTGGGCCTGGTGCTGCCGCGCCTGCGGCTGCTGCTGGTGGCCTTGATGGCGCTGGCCACCGGCACCGCCGTGGCCCAGGCCGGGCTGGTGGCCTTCGTGGGGCTGGTGTCGCCGCACCTGGTGCGGCGCTGCGTGGTGGTCACGCATGGGGCGCTGCTGGCGCTGTCGGCGCTGGCCGGCGGCATGCTGCTGTTGGCCGCCGACGTGCTGGCGCGCAGCCTGATCGCGCCGCAGGAACTGCCGGTGGGCGTGCTCACCGCGGTGGTGGGCGGCATGTACCTGATGGTGCTGCTGCGGCGGCGGGCCGGCGCATGACGGCGCGGCTGCAGGCCCGGGATCTGCACCTGCGGCGCGGCGGCCGCACGGTGGTGCAGGGGCTGTCGCTGGCGCTGCAGCCGAGGCAGTGGCTGGCCATCGTGGGGCCCAATGGCGCGGGCAAGAGCAGCCTGCTCGCCGCGCTGGCCGGCCTGCTGCCCCCCGCGGCCGGCGAGCTGCTGCTGGACGGTCGTCCGCTGGCCCAGTGGCCGGCGCGCGAGCGGGCGCGCCGCGTGGCCTGGCTGTCGCAGCAGGGCGAGGCCAGCGGCGACATCGCGGTGCGCGACGTGGTGCGCCTGGGACGGCTGCCGCACCAGGGCCTGTTCGGCGCGCCCGGCCCGCAGGACGAAGCCGCGGTCGATGCCGCGATGGCGGAGACCGAATGCGGCCCGCTGGAAGGCCGCCGGCTGGACCAGCTCTCCGGCGGCGAACGCCAGCGGGTGCTGCTGGCCCGCGCGCTGGCGGTGCAGGCGCCGGTGCTGCTGCTGGACGAGCCCACCACCCACCTGGATGCACCGCACCAGCAGGCCCTGGTGCGCAGCCTGGTGGCCCATGCGCGTGCCGGGGCGGCGGTGGCCGCGGTGCTGCACGAGATCACGCTGGCCCTGGCCGCCGACCGCCTGCTGGTGATGCAGGCCGGCCGCCTGCGCGCCGAAGGCCCGCCGGACAGCACCGAGGTGCGCGCGGCGCTGGCCGAGGTGTTCGGCCATGCCTTCACCATCGAGCGCATCCCCAGCCCCGCTGGCGCGCGCTGGGTGGCCGTGCCGGTGCCCTGAGCCGTGACACCGACATGACACCCGCCGCCGCCTGCCTGCTGCCGCCGCTGGCCATCGCCGTGGCGCTGCTCGCCGACCGCCTGTTCGGCGAGCCGCCGGCCCGCTGGCATCCGGTGGTATGGATCGGCCGCTACCTGGGCTGGGCCGGCCGCCGGCTGCCGGATCTGCCGCCGCGCCGTGCGCTGGCCGGCGGCCTGCTGGCCTGGTGGGCCGGCGCGCTGCCCGTGGTGGGACTGGCGGTGCTGCTGGAGGTGGCGTTGCACCGCTGGCTGCTGCCTCAAGGCGGCGCCGGCGTGGCCGCGGCGGCCCTGGCCACCGGGCTGCTGCTCAAGCCGATGCTGAGCTGGCGCCTGTTGCGCGAGGAGGTGGCCGCGGTGGACAGCGCGCTGGCCCGCGGCATCGACGCCGGTCGCGACCGCATCGCCCGCCTGGCCAGCCGCGACACCACCCGGCTGCAGCCGGCCGAGGTGCGCGAGACGGCCATCGAGACCCTGGCCGAGAACCTGAACGATTCGGTGGTGGCGCCGCTGCTGTGGTTCGCGCTGGCCGGCCTGCCGGGCGCGGTGCTCTTCCGCTATGCCAACACCGCCGATGCGATGTGGGGCTACCGTGGCCGCTGGGAGTGGGCCGGCAAGTTCGCCGCGCGGGCCGACGACGTGCTGGCCTGGCTGCCGGCCCGCCTGGCCGCCCGGGCGCTGTTGCCGCGCGGCCTGCGCTGGCGGCTGCTGGCGGCGCAGGCGCGGCGCACGCCGTCGCCCAACGGCGGCTGGCCGATGGCCGCGATGGCGCTGGCCCTGGGCGTGCGGCTGCGCAAGCCGGGTGTGTATGCGCTCCATGCAGGCGCGCCGGAGCCCGGCAGCGCCCACGTCATGCAGGCGATCGGGCACGCCGGTCGCGCGCTGGCGCTGTGCACCGGGCTGCTGATGGCGCTGTCGGCCGCGGTGGCGCTGGCGCGGGGCATCGGCGCATGAAACGGCCGGCGCGCGCGGTGATGGTGCTGGGCTGCACCAGCGGTGCCGGCAAGAGCTGGCTGGCCACGGCGCTGTGCCGCTGGTATGCACGCCAGGGCCTGAAGGTGGCGCCCTTCAAGGCGCAGAACATGAGCAACCATGCCCGGGTGGTGCCGGCGGCCGCGGGCCGGCCAGCCGGCGAGATCGGCAGCGCGCAGTACTTCCAGGCGCTGGCCGCCCGTGCCGAGCCCGACGTGCGCATGAACCCGGTGCTGCTCAAGCCCGAGGCCGACACCCGCAGCCAGGTGGTGCTGATGGGCCAGGTGCGGCCGGAGCTCACCACCATGCCCTGGCGCGAACGCAGCCAGCACCTGTGGCCGGCCGCGCTGGCCGCGCTGCAGTCGCTGCGCGAGGAAGTGGACGTGCTGGTGATCGAAGGCGCCGGCTCGCCAGCCGAGATCAACCTGGCCACCAGCGACTACGTCAACACCCGCACTGCGCGCGCCGCCGAGGCCGCCTGCCTGCTGGTGGCCGACATCGACCGCGGCGGTGCCTTCGCCCACCTGTACGGCACCCATGCGCTGATGGACGCCCAGGTGGCGCGCCAGCTGCGCGGCTTCGTGCTCAACCGCTTCCGGGGCGATGCCACGCTGCTGGCCCCCGCGCCGGCGCAGCTGCAGCAGCTGACCGGCGTGCCCACGGTGGCGGTGGTGCCGATGCAGCACGACCATGGCCTGCCGGAGGAAGACGCGGTGCCCGCCGCCCATGCCGCCGCCACCGGCCCGCGGGTGGTGGTGCTGGCCACGCCGCATGCCAGCAACCTGGACGAATTCGAGCCGCTGCGCCAGGCCGGCGTGGCCGTGAGCTTCAGCCGCGATGCCGAGACGCTGCGCGCGGCGGACTGGCTGGTGCTGCCCGGCAGCAAGCACACCCGGGCGGATGCGCAATGGCTGCAGGCGCAGGGCCTGGCCGCGCTGGTGCAGGCCCATGCCGCCTCCGGCCGCCCGCTGCTGGCCGTCTGCGGCGGGCTGCAGGTGCTGGGCGAGCAGCTGCACGATCCGCAAGGCCTGGAAGGCGGCCAGCCGGGCAGCACCGCCGGCCTGGGCGTGCTGCCGCTGGCCACCCGCTTCCAGCCGGCCAAGCAACTGCAGCGCCGTGGCTACCGCTTCGGTTTGCTGCAGGGCGTGTGGGCGCCGCTGTCGCAGCTGTCCTTCGAGGGCTACGAGATCCACCTGGGCGACAGCCAGCTGCTGCCACGCCCGGGCGGCATGCCGCCGCAGCCCGCCCTGGCCGGCTCCCCAGGCCTGGGCTGGCAGCACGGCAGCGTGCTGGCGCTGTACCTGCACGGGCTGCTGGAAAACCCCGCCGTGCTGCAGGCGCTGTTCGGCCGCCGCCCGCGCCCGCTGGACGCAGTGTTCGACGGCCTGGCCGACACGGTGGACGCCGCCTTCCAGCCCGGCGTGCTGCGGTCCCTGCTGGACCCGCCGAACTTCACCCCATCACCCGACACCGCATGAGCGACACCTTGCTTCTTCCCACCGTGCAATCCACCGCCGACGCGGCGCTGGCCGCCCGGCTGCAGCAGCGCATCGACCGCAAGACCAAGCCGCTGGGTGCGCTCGGCCAGCTGGAGCGGCTGGCGCTGCAGCTGGGCCTGGTGCAGCGCACCGAGGCGCCGGTGCTGCAGTCGCCGCAGCTGCTGGTCTTTGCCGGCGACCATGGCCTGGCCCGCCGCGGCGTGTCTGCCTATCCGCAGGACGTGACCTGGCAGATGGTGGAAAACATGCTGGCCGGCGGTGCCGCCGTCAGCGTGTTCGCGCGCCGCGCCGGCCTGCCGGTGACGGTGGTGGATGTCGGCGTGGCGCACGACTTCGCGCCGCGCCCGGGCCTGCTGCTGCACAAGGTGGCGGCCGGCACCGCCGACGCCAGCCAGGGCCCCGCGATGAGCGATGCGCAGTGCCAGGCCGCACTGGC
Organism: Aquincola tertiaricarbonis; assembly: GCF_000969605.1. Taxonomy (GTDB): domain Bacteria; phylum Pseudomonadota; class Gammaproteobacteria; order Burkholderiales; family Burkholderiaceae_C; genus Aquincola; species Aquincola tertiaricarbonis. The sequence continues at coordinate 26,825 of NZ_JZUE01000026.1, forward strand.
CGCCGGCGCGCAGGCGATGCGCGGCCTGCCCGGCAACGCGGTGCTGCTGGGCGAGATGGGCATCGGCAACACCAGCAGCGCCGCCATGCTGCTGGCCCGCCTGGCCGACGTGCCGCTGGAAGCCGCGGTGGGCCGCGGCACCGGCCTGGACGCCGCCGGCGTGGCCCGTAAGCGGGCGCTGCTGGCCGAGGCGCTGGCCCGCCATGCCGCGCTGCGCCAGCCGCTGGCGCTGCTGGCTGCGCTCGGCGGCTTCGAGATCGCCGGCCTGGTGGGCGCCATGCTGCAGGCCGCCCACGAGCGGCGGCTGATCCTGGTGGACGGCTTCATCGTCGGTGCGGCCGCGCTGGTGGCCTGCGCCGTGGCCCCGGCGGTGCGCGACTACTGCGTCTTCGCCCATGTCGGCGCCGAGGCCGGCCATGCCGCGCTGCTGCGCGCGCTGCAGGCGCAGCCGCTGCTGGCGCTGGACATGCGGCTGGGCGAGGGCTCCGCCGCCGCGCTGGCCTGGCCGCTGGTGGAGGCCGCGGCGCTGATGCTCACGCAGATGGCCAGCTTCGAATCGGCCGGCGTGTCCGACAGCGCAGGCTGAAGCCATGCAGCGGCTGGTGCACGAATGGCGGCTGCTGCTGGTGGCGGTGCAGTTCCTCACCCGGGTGCCGGTGCGCATCCCGCTGCAGCAGGGCCGCTTCGACCCGGGCTGGCTGCATGCCAGCGCCAGGCACTTTCCGCTGGTGGGGGCGGCGGTGGGGGTGGCCGGGGCGCTGGTGCTGTGCGCCGCCGCGGCGCTGTGGCCGGCGCCCGCGGCCATCGCGGTGCTGCTGTCGATGGCGGCCACCGTCTGGCTCACCGGCGGGTTCCATGAAGACGGCCTGGCCGACACCTGCGACGGCCTGGGCGGCGCGGTGGACCGTGAGCGCGCGCTGGAGATCATGAAGGACTCGCGCCTGGGCAGCTATGGCGCGCTGGGCCTGCTGCTCACGCTGGCGCTCAAGGCGGCGGCACTGTGCGCGCTGCTGGCTGCCGCCGGGCCGCTGGCCACCGGTGTGGCGATGGTGCTGGCGCATGGCCTGTCCCGCGCAGCGACGGTCGTCCTGCTGGTGGTGCTGCCCTACGGCGGCGACCCGGCGCATGCCAAGGCCAAGCCGCTGGCCCAGCAGGTGGGCGGCGCCAGCCTGGCGGTGGCGCTGGCCTGGGCGCTGCTGCTGGCCACCGGCGCGGTGGCGGCGGGCTGGCCCCCGGTGCGGGTGGCCGCGCTGGCCGCCGCGATGGCGACGGTGGCGGCCGTATGCGCCCGCTGGCTGCGGCGCCGGCTGGGTGGCTACACCGGGGACGGCCTGGGCGCCACCCAGCAATGGACCGAGCTGGCCGGCTACCTGGCGCTGGCCGCCGCCTGGCCGGCCGGGGCGCCATGAGCTCCCGCCTGCAGCCGCACGCCGCGCCCGAGGCGACGGCCGACGCCTTGTGGATCTGGCGCCATCCGCGCCCGCGCGCCGCCGAGGGCCGCTGCATCGGCCGCACCGACCTGCCGCTGGACCCCCGCCGCGCCCGGCGACTGGCGCGCCAGATGCACCAGGCCGCGCTGCGACACGGCTTGCCGCGGCAGGTGCATACCTCGCCGCTGCAACGCTGCGCCGACGTGGGCCGTGCGCTGGCCCGCCTGGGCTACCGGCACCGGGTGGACGCCCGGCTGCTGGAGCTGGACTTCGGCCGCTGGGACGGCCTGCCGTGGTCGCGGCTGTTCGCCGCCGACTTCGCCGGCTGGGATGCCGACTTCGAGCACCATCCGCCTGGCGGTGGCGAGCCCGTGGCGGCGCTGCGGGCGCGGGTGCTCTCATTCCTGGAGTCGCTGCCGCCCGGGCCGGCCCTGGTGGTGGGGCATGCCGGCTGGATCAATGCGCTGCGCCTGGTGCGGCAGCCAGGACCGCTCACCGCCGCCGACTGGCCGCGGCCGCCGGCCTATGGGCAGCGGCTGGTCATCCCCAATCCGTGTCGTTCCATGCCCGGCCTTCCCGCGGACGGCGGTACGCCACCCCCATCGCCAGGCTCGCCTCGCGCAGCGTGAGGCCGGCGCGGCTGACGAGCTGCCGCACCGTCTGCAGTTGGCGGGCCGACCAGGTACAGGGCGCGCCCAGCTGCTCGCAGGTGACCACGCCGAACAGTTCGCCGTTGACGGAATGGCACACGTCCAGCAGCGAATGCACGTCCTGCGGCACCAGGTATTCGGCCGCGAAGCTGGCGCTGGCCGGATGGTGGCGGGCATCGTCGGCCACCACGCAGCCTTCGGCCAGCAGGGTGGCGAAGTACTGCGGATGGTCGGCGCTGAGGATGTCGGTGGGCAGCTCGCCGCTGCGGTGCGGCACGCCGGCATCGGCCATGGCCACGCAGTGCAGCGCCGGGCCGTCGTCGGTGTCGACGAAGGTCCACAGGCCCGCGCGGGAGCAGCCCACCCAGCGCGTGATCAGCTGCGCCATCTGCTCCAGGTAGCCGCGGGCATCGATCTCGCGGTCGGCCAGGCGCAGGGCCAGGGTGTGCAACAGGCCGCGGTCGATCAACATGGGGCACCTTTCGTGGCAAGCCGGCGGTCCAGCGTCCGGCCGTAGTCGCACCAGGGTCGCACCTGGCAGGCCTCGCACAGCGGCCGGCGCGCCTGGCACACGTAGCGCCCGTGCAGGATGAGCCAGTGGTGCGCATCCGGCAAGTACAGCGGCGGCACCCGGGCCAGCAGCTTCAGCTCCACCGCCAGCGGCGTCTTGCCCGGCGCCAGCCCGGTGCGGTTGCTGACGCGGAAGATGTGCGTGTCCACCGCCATCGTCGGTTCGCCGAAGGCCACGTTCAGCACCACGTTGGCCGTCTTGCGGCCCACGCCGGGCAGGGCCTCCAGCGCCTCGCGGGTGCGCGGCACCTGGCCGCCGTGCTGCTCCACCAGCAGCCGGCAGGTCTCGAGCAGGTTCTTCGCCTTGGTGCGGAACAGGCCGATGGTGCGGATGTATTCGGTCACCTGCTCCAGGCCCAGTGCCAGCATCTTGCGCGGCGTGTTGGCCACCGGGAACAGCCGCCGCGTGGCCTTGTTGACGCCCACGTCGGTGGCCTGCGCCGACAGCAGCACCGCGGCCAGCAGCTCGAAGGTGTTGGTGTACTCCAGCTCGGTGTTGGGCTGGGGGTTGGCGGCCTTCAGCGTGGCGAAGAAGGGTTCGATGTCGGCGGTCTTCATGCGCGGTCGGGCCCCTGCTGGCGTTGACGGGCGCGGGCCAGGGCGGCCTCGATCACCGCGCGCTTGCGGTCCAGCGCGGCGGGATCCGTCAGGCGGCTGGCGGCAGGCAGGTCGGCCAGCTTGGCCTGCGCCTTGGCGGCCAGGCGGGCCTCGTTCTCGCGCGCGGCACGTGCGGTGCGCAGCTGGTGGAAGGCGTAGCGCTCGCGGGCCTCCTCGGCCTGCGCGATGCTCCAGGCGGACCAGCCGGTGCGCTCGCCGCTCACGCTGACCAGCGAGATGCAGTCCACCGGGCAGGCGGGCACGCACAGCTCGCAGCCGGTGCACTGCTCGGCCACCACGGTGTGCATCTGCTTGGGCGCGCCCACGATGCAGTCCACCGGGCAGGCGGTGATGCACAAGGTGCAGCCGATGCACCAGGCCTCGTCGATCACCGCGCGCAGCAGCGGGCCTTCGGCGCCGCAGGCCGGGTCCAGCGGAAGGGCCGGGCAGCCGGTGAGGGCGGCCAGTCGCTGCACGCCCTCGGTGCCGCCGGGCGGGCAGCGGTTGATGTCGGCCTGGCCTGCAGCGATGGCCTCGGCATAGCGCCGGCAGTCGGGGTAGCCGCAGCGGGTGCACTGCGTTTGCGGCAGCAGCGCGTCGATCGCGTCGGGGGACGGTAGGTCGGACAAGACAGCGGGTGGGTGGGTACTCACCGCAAGATTATCCGGCCCGGCGCCGCAGGGGCACCGGGCCGGAGGCCGGGTCTGTCAGGCCGCGCTGCGGCGGGCGCGGGCAACGGCCTTGCGCGCGGCCGGGCGCGCCGGCTCGTCGGCCGGCACGCGGTCGTCGCCGAGCAGCGCCGGAGCGCTGCTGGGGGCGAAGCGGGCGATGAAGTCGCGCACCTCGGGATACACCTTCTCGCGCCAGCGGCGGCCCGAGAAGATGCCGTAGTGCCCGGCGCCGATCACGTCGTAATGGAACTGCCGCTCCTTGCCGATGCCGGTGCACAGGTCGTGTGCGGCGCGGGTCTGGCCGGCACCGGAGATGTCGTCCAGCTCGCCTTCGATGGTCAGCAGCGCCGGCACGGTGATGTCCTGCGGCCGCACCAGCTGGCCGCGCACCTGCCAGGTGCCGTTGACCAGCGCGAAGTCCTGGAACACCGTCTTGATGGTTTCCAGGTAGTACTCGGCCGGCAGGTCCAGCACGGCGTTGTACTCGTCGTAGAAGCCGCGGTGGCTCTCGGCGCTTTCATCGTCGCCGCGCACCAGGTCCAGGAAGAAGTCGTAGTGCGAGGTGAGGTGGCGGTCCGGGTTCATCGCCACGAAGCCGGTGTGCTGCAGGAAGCCCGGGTACACCCGGCGGCCGGCGCCCGGATAGTTCACCGGCACCCGGTGGATCACGTTGTTCTCGAACCACTCGTAGCTCTTGTTCATCGCCAGGTTGTTCACCGCGGTGGGCGAACGGCGGGCGTCGATGGGGCCCCCCATCATCGTCATCGTGCGCGGCACGGTGCGGCCCAGGGTGGACTGCAGCGACACCGCGGCCAGCACCGGCACCGTGGGCTGGCACACCGAGATCACGTTCACGTCAGGGCCGATGTACTCGATGAACTCCTGCACGTAGGCCACGTAGTCGTCCAGGTGGAACGGGCCCACGTCCGCCGGCACCATGCGCGCGTCGGTCCAATCGGTGATGTACACCTTGTGGTCCTGCAGCAGGCTGCGCACCGTGTCGCGCAGCAGCGTGGAGTGATGGCCCGACAGCGGCGCCACGACCAGCACGGTCGGCTGGGCCTTCATGCGGTCCAGCACCGGGCCTTCGTCGGTAAAGCGCTTGAAGCGCAGCAGCCGGCAGAAGGGCTTGGTGACCGCCACCTGCTCCTGGATGGCCACTTCGACGCCGGCCACCGTCACCGAGGAGATGTTGAACGGCGGCTTCTCGTATTCCTTGGACAGCCGGTGCAGCAGTTCGAAGCCGGCGGAGATGCGGTGCGCCAGCGGCGTATGGGTGAAGGGCGACAGCGGGTGGTCGTACAGCTTGGACGACGCGCTGGCGAACTCGGAGAACGGGGCCAGCAGCGCCCGTTGCGATTCATAGAGCTGATAGAGCATCTGGAGCAACCTCGGTGAGATCCGGACTGTGGGACTGCAATCCACGCATTGTCACGCCTGCGGCAAAACCCGCGCCCACGAAAAAGGCCCGGCAAGCCGGGCCTGTGTCCGAATGGCGCGCGGGCCTCAGGCCACGGCGGCCATGGCCGAAGCCACGGCGTCGATGTTGCGGCTGTTCAGTGCGGCCACGCAGATGCGGCCCGAATCGACGCCATAGACGCCGAATTCATCGCGCAGCCGCACCATCTGGTCCTTGTTCAGGCCGGAGTAGCTGAACATGCCTTGCTGGCGGGTGATGTAGCTCAGGTCGCCCTGGAAGCCGGCGGCGGTGAGCTTGTCGACCAGCGCGGTGCGCATCAGCTTGATGCGTGCGCGCATGCCGGCCAGCTCTTCCTCCCACATGCGGCGCAGCTCGGGCGTGGTCAGCACCGTGGCCACCACCTGCGCGCCGTGCGTCGGCGGGTTGGAATAGTTGGTGCGGATCACGATCTTCAGCTGGCTGAGCACGCGGCCGGCTTCCTCGGCGCTGCCGCACACCACCGACAGCGCGCCCACGCGCTCGCCGTACAGCGAGAAGCTCTTGCTGAAGGAGGTGGAGACGAAGAAGTCGATGCCCGCCGCCAGGAACTGCTGCACCACCGCGCCGTCCTCGGCGATGCCCTGGCCGAAGCCCTGGTAGGCCATGTCCAGGAACGGCACCAGGCCGCGCGACTTCACCACATCGATCACCTGCTGCCATTGCGCCGGCGTGATGTCGTAGCCGGTGGGGTTGTGGCAGCAGGCATGCAGCACGACGATGGTGCCCGCGTCGGCGGTGTCGAGCGCGCCCAGCATCGCATCGAAGGCCACGCCGCGGCGCTCGGCGTCGTAGTAGGGATAGGTGTCGACCGGAAAGCCCGCATTGGTGAACAGCGCGCGGTGGTTCTCCCAGCTCGGGTCGCTGATCAGCACCTTGGCGCCGGGGTTCAGGCGCTTGAGGAAATCGGCGCCGATCTTCAGGCCGCCGGTGCCGCCCACGGCCTGCACGGTGGCCACGCGGCCGGCCTTCACCACGTCACTCTCGGCGCCGAACACCAGGCCCTGCACCGCCTTGTCATAGGCGGCGATGCCGTCGATGGGCAGGTAGCCGCGGGCCTTGGGCGCCTCGACCATCTGCTTCTCGGCCTGGGCCACGCAGGCCAGCAGCGGCAGCTTGCCGTTGTCGTCGTAGTACACGCCCACGCCCAGGTTGACCTTGTTCGGGTTCGGGTCGGCATTGAACTGTTCCGACAGACCCAGGATGGGGTCCCGCGGGGCCATTTCTACTTTGGCGAAGAGCGACATTGTGTTTTCCTGAAAAGGCCCGATCTCTTCGGGCTGCATCGTGCGAAGCCTTGCTGCTGTACCCTGCAGGGTTGGCCGTGTGGCGTGTACCGCACCCGGCATTTTAGGAGATGGCCCATGACCGCATTGGCGGAAACCGAAGCCTCCACCCCGGCGGCGGGTGAGTTCATCAGTTATCCCGGCTCCCCTTTCCAGCTCTTCCAGCCGTATCCGCCGGCCGGCGACCAGCCGAAGGCGATCGAGCAGCTGGTCGAAGGCGTGAACGACGGCCTGGCGTTCCAGACCCTGCTCGGGGTCACCGGCTCGGGCAAGACCTTCACGATGGCCAACGTGATCGCGCGGCTGGGCCGCCCGGCCATCGTGTTCGCGCCCAACAAGACGCTGGCGGCACAGTTGTACTCCGAGTTCCGCGAGTTCTTCCCGAAGAACGCGGTGGAGTACTTCGTCAGCTATTACGACTACTACCAGCCCGAGGCCTACGTGCCTCAGCGCGACCTGTTCATCGAGAAGGACAGCTCGATCAACGAGCACATCGAGCAGATGCGCCTGAGTGCCACCAAGAGCGTGCTGGAGCGGCGCGACGTGGTGATCGTGGCCAGCGTGAGCGCCATCTACGGCATCGGCAAGCCCGAGGACTACACGCAGATGCGCTTCATCGTGCGGGTGGGCGACAAGATCGGCCAGCGCGACGCCATCGCGCAGCTGATCCGCATGCAGTACAAGCGCAACGAGACCGACTTCTCGCGCGGCAGCTTCCGCGTGCGCGGCGACCGCATCGATGTGTTCCCGGCCGAGCACTCCGAGCTGGCGATCCGGCTGGAGCTGTTCGACGACGAGATCGAGTCGCTGTCGCTGTTCGACCCGCTGACCGGCGCCATCCGCCAGAAGATCCCGCGCTTCGTCATCTACCCGTCGAGCCACTACGTGACGCCGCGCGAGAGCGTGCTGCGCGCCATCGAGGGCATCAAGGAAGAGCTGCGCTGGCGGCTGGACGAGCTGGTCAAGGCGGGCAAGCTGGTGGAGGCGCAGCGGCTGGAGCAGCGCACCCGCTTCGACCTGGAGATGCTCACCGAGGTGGGCCACTGCAAGGGCATCGAGAACTACACGCGCCACCTGTCGGGCGCCGCGCCGGGCGATCCGCCGCCCACGCTGGTGGACTACATGCCCAAGGACGCGGTGATGTTCTTCGACGAGTCGCATGTGCTGATTGGCCAGTTCGGCGGCATGTACAACGGCGACCGCGCCCGCAAGAGCACGCTGGTGGACTACGGCTTCCGCCTGCCCAGCGCGATGGACAACCGGCCGCTGAAGTTCGACGAGTTCGAGCGCAAGGTGCGGCAGGCGGTGTTCGTCTCGGCCACGCCCGCGGCCTACGAGCAGCAGCATGCCGGCCAGGTGGTGGAGCAGCTGGTGCGCCCCACCGGCCTGATCGACCCGGTGGTGGAAGTGCGGCCCGCGCAGCAGCAGGTGGACGACGTGCTGCAGGAGATCCGCGACCGCGTGGTGATCGGCGAGCGGGTGCTCATCACCACGCTGACCAAGCGCATGGCCGAGCAGCTGACCGACTACCTGAGCGACAACGGCGTCAAGGTGCGCTACATGCACTCCGACATCGACACGGTGGAGCGGGTGGAGATCCTGCGCGACCTGCGGCTGGGCGTGTTCGACGTGCTGGTGGGCATCAACCTGCTGCGCGAAGGCCTGGACATTCCCGAGGTGTCGCTGGTGGCCATCCTGGACGCCGACAAGGAAGGTTTTCTGCGGGCCGAGCGCAGCCTGATCCAGACCATCGGCCGGGCGGCGCGCAACCTCAATGGCCGCGCCATCCTTTACGCCGACCGCATCACCGAATCGATGCGCAAGGCGATCGACGAGACCGAGCGTCGCCGGGCCAAGCAGATCGCGCACAACCTGGCGATGGGCATCACGCCGCGCAGCCTGAACAAGAAGGTGCGCGAGCTGATCGACGGCGTGGTCAGCGACAAGACCGCCAAGGACGACCTGAAGAATGCGCAGGCCGCCGCCGAGGTGGAGGCGATGAGCGAGAAGGACTTGGGCAAGCGCATCAAGCTGCTGGAAAAGCAGATGCTGGAACACGCCCGCAATCTCGAGTTCGAGAAGGCGGCGCGGGTGCGCGACCAGCTGGCGGTGCTGCGCGAGCAGGCCTTCGGCGCGGCGGGGCACGACACCAACGTGATCCCGCTGGTGGGCAAGGGCTGAGGGCGCCGCGGCATGGTCATCCGCTTTGCCAAGGCATTGCTCGGCCAGCGCGGCCGCGATGAAGCCGCGGTGCGCTACCGGGTGCTGATGGTGTGCCTGGGCAACATCTGCCGCTCGCCCACCGCCGAGGGCGTGCTGCGCGCCAAGCTGGCGGCCGCCGGCCTGGGCGACGTGGTGCAGGTGGATTCGGCCGGCACCAGCGGTTACCACGCGGGGCAGAAGCCGGATGCCCGGGCGGTCAAGCATGCGCAGCAACGCGGCTACAGCCTGTCGGCGCTGCGTGCCCGGCAGGTGACGGTCGAGGACTTCCACCGCTTCGACCTCATCCTGGCGATGGACGATGAGAACCTGCGTGACCTGCGCCGCCTGCGCCCGCAGGACGCCACCGCCGAACTGGTGCTGTTGCTGGAGCACGCCACGGACCCGCAGCGCCCGCGCGGCGACGGCCGGGTGCCCGATCCGTACTACGGGCCGGCCGGCGGCTTCGAGCATGTGCTCGACCTCATCGAGCACGGCTGCGACGGCGTGGTGGCCCACATCCGCCAGCGGCTGGAAGCGGCGCCCGTCAGCAACTGACGCGGCGGGCGCACGGCGCCTGCGGAACTTCGGCCCGCAATCTCGACCGAAACACTCAACTTACGATATACTTGAGTAACCCACTCGGAATCAGTCGAGGGTTATCCCAGGTCAGGCCCCCCAGCCCGGCGGATAGCCCGGCCGGCAGGTTTTCCGAAGCAACAGGAGTCATCCATGCGTCTCACCACCAAAGGCCGTTTTGCCGTCACCGCGATGATCGATCTGGCCCTGCGGTCGAACAACGGCCCGGTGGCACTCGCGGCCATCAGCCAGCGCCAGCAGATCTCGCTGTCCTACCTCGAGCAGCTGTTCGGCAAGCTGCGCCGCCATGAGCTGGTCGAGAGCACCCGCGGCCCGGGCGGCGGTTATTCGCTCGGCCGCAAGTCCGACGAGATCACCGTCGCCGACATCATCGTCGCGGTGGACGAGCCGATCGACGCCACCGGCTGCGCGGGCAAGGAGAACTGCATGGGCGACGACTCGGGCCGCTGCATGACCCACGACCTGTGGGCCAGCCTGAACACCAAGATGATCGAATTCCTCGACTCCATCACCTTGAAGAAGCTGGTCGAGGACCAGATCGCCAAGGGCGTGTCGATCGAGGAAGCGCCGGTCAAGCGCGCGATCTCCAGCGTGCCGGTGGTCAAGCCGATCAAGGTCACGGCGCCGAACTCGGTGTTCGCCCTCGGCTCCGCCTTCTCCAAGTAAGCCAGCAACTTCAACGATCCAACCGGCAGGCCTGCCGCGCAAGCGGTGGCCGCCCAGCATCCCGCCATGGACATGACCCCGCATTTCCCGATCTACATGGACTACGGCGCGACGACGCCGTGCGACCCGCGCGTCGTCGACGCGATGGTGCCCTGGCTGCGCGAGCACTTCGGCAATCCGGCGTCGCGCAGCCATGCCTGGGGCTGGGAAGCGGAAGAGGCGGTCGAGAAGGCGCGCCAGCAGGTGGCCGATCTGGTGGGTGCCGATCCGCGCGAGATCGTGTGGACCTCGGGCGCCACCGAGTCGATCAATCTGGCGCTCAAGGGCGCGGCCAACTTCTACAAGACCCGTGGCAAGCACATCATCACGGTGAAGACCGAGCACAAGGCCGTGCTCGACACCGTGCGCGAGCTGGAGCGCCAGGGCTTCGACGCCACCTACCTCGACGTCGAGGAAGACGGCATGCTGGACCTGGAGAAGTTCAAGGCCGCGCTGCGGCCCGACACCATCCTGGTCTCGGTGATGTACGTCAACAACGAGATCGGCGTCATCCAGGACATCCCGGCCATCGGCAACCTGTGCCGGGAGAAGGGCATCATCTTCCACGTCGATGCGGCGCAGGCCACCGGCAAGATCCAGATCGACCTGGCCAACCTGCCCATCGACCTGATGAGCCTGGCCTCGCACAAGACCTACGGCCCCAAGGGCATCGGCGCGCTGTACGTACGCCGCAAGCCGCGGGTGCGCATCGAGGCACAGATGCACGGTGGCGGCCATGAGCGCGGCATGCGCTCGGGCACGCTGCCCACCCACCAGATCGTCGGCATGGGCGAGGCCTACCGCATTGCCCGCGAGGAGATGGGTGCCGAGAACGAACGCATCCGCATGCTGCAGCAGCGGCTGATCAACGGCCTGAAGGACATCGAGCAGACCTTCCTGAACGGCCACGCCGAAAAGCGCGTGCCCCACAACGTGAACATCTCGTTCAACTTCGTGGAGGGCGAGTCGCTGATCATGGGCGTCAAGGGCCTGGCGGTGAGCTCCGGCTCGGCCTGCACCTCGGCCAGCCTGGAACCCAGCTACGTGCTGCGCGCCCTCGGCCGCAGCGACGAGCTGGCGCACTCGAGCCTGCGCATGACGATCGGCCGCTTCACCACGCAGGAAGAGATCGACTACGCGGTGGCCACGCTGAAGGACCGCGTGGCCAAGCTGCGCGAGCTGTCCCCCCTGTGGGAAATGTTCAAGGACGGTGTGGACCTGAGCACCATCCAGTGGTCCGCACATTGAGAACCTGAGGAGAACCGACATGGCATACAGCGAAAAGGTCATCGACCACTACGAGAACCCCCGCAACGTCGGCGGCTTCGACAAGGGTGACGACACCGTGGGCACCGGCATGGTGGGCGCCCCGGCCTGCGGCGACGTGATGAAGCTGCAGATCAAGGTCAACCCCGCCACCGGCCTGATCGAGGACGCCAAGTTCAAGACCTACGGCTGCGGCTCGGCCATCGCTTCCAGCTCGCTGGTCACCGAATGGGTGAAGGGCAAGTCGCTGGACGAGGCGATGTCGATCAAGAACACCCAGATCGCGCAGGAGCTGGCGCTGCCGCCGGTGAAGATCCACTGCTCGATCCTGGCGGAAGACGCGATCAAGGCCGCCGTCGAGGACTACCGCAAGAAAGTGCAGTAAGGGCGCACGATGGCTGTCACGCTGACCGAAGCCGCCGCGCGGCACGTCACCAAGTACCTGGCCCGACGCGGCAAGGGCGTGGGCGTGCGGCTCGGCGTCAAGACCACCGGCTGCTCGGGCCTGGCCTACAAGCTGGAGTACGCGGACGACATGGCGCCGGAAGACATCGTCTTCGAAGGCCATGGCGTCAAGGTGCTGATCGACCCGAAGAGCCTGCCGTACATCGATGGCACCGAACTCGACTTCGTGCGCGAAGGCCTGAACGAAGGCTTCAAGTTCCACAACCCGCGCGAGAAGGATCGATGCGGCTGTGGCGAGTCGTTCCGCGTCTGATACCTGGCTTCCACGAGCGCGCGGCTGTCATCGGCCGCGCTTTTTTTTGACCGTGAACGACATCCACATCCGCCCCACACGCCCCGACCATCCGCAGGTGGTGGCGCTGCTGGCCGCGCTGGACGACTACCTGGCCAGCCTGTATGCCCCGGAGGACAACCACATCCTCGACGTGCAGGCCTTGCTGGCGCCGGAGGTGCACTTCCTGGCGGCCTGGCAGGGCGATCGCATCGTGGGCTGCGGCGCAGTGCGTCGCATGCCGGCGGAGCCCGAGACCGCGGGCGCGCCGTATGGCGAGATCAAGCGCATGTACGTGGATCCGGAACTGCGTGGCCGGCGGCTTGCCGAGCGCTTGCTGCAGGCGCTGGAAGACGTGCTGGTGGCCGAGGGCATCGGGCAGGCGCTGCTCGAGACCGGCAGCGACCAGCATGCCGCGGTGCGGCTGTACGAGCGCTGCGGCTATGTGCGGCGCGGCCCGTTCGGCGGCTATCCCGACAATGGCCTGAGCGTGTTCTACGGAAAGCGGGTGAACTGATGGGCAGGGCGGCATGAACCTGGGCGACGACGACTTCACGCTGTTCGGCCTGCCGCAGCGCTTTGCGCTCGACCGGGCCGACCTGGACCAGCGCTGGCGCCGGCTGCAGGGCCAGGTGCATCCCGACCGCTTCGCCGCCGAGGGCGGCGCGGCGCAGCGCGTGGCGATGCAGTGGTCGGTGCGGGTGAACGAGGCCTATGGCCGGCTGAAGCAGCCGCTGCAGCGCGCCGCCTACCTGTGCGAGCTGCGCGGCGCGCCGATCGAGGCCGAGAACAACACGGCCATGCCCGCGGCCTTCCTGATGCAGCAGATGGAGTGGCGCGAAGCGCTGGACGACGCACGCGACGTGGCTTCGGTGGAGGCGCTGGACGCCGAGGTGCGGCAGGCCGAAGCGGCATTGATCGCCGAGCTCGACACGCTGCTGGCCGAGAACGCCGACGCGGCGGCTGCGAAGCAGGCCGCGCAGCGGGTCAGAGCCCTCATGTTCGTCGCGCGCTTTCGTGATGACATCGACCGCCGCCTGGACGGCTTGGGACAATAAGAACACTTATGGCATTGCTCCAGATCTCCGAACCGGGCCAGGCGCCCGACCCCCACCAGCGTCGCATCGCAGTGGGCATCGACCTCGGCACCACGCATTCGCTGGTGGCCGCCGTGCGCCACGGCGTGGCCGAGTGCCTGCCCGACGGCCAGGGCCGCGCGATCCTGCCTTCAGCGGTGCGCTACCTCGAAGGCAACGGCCGCCAGATCGGCGCCGCCGCGCTGGCCGCACAGGCCGAGGACCCGGAGAACACCATCGTCTCCGTCAAGCGCTTCATGGGCCGGTCGCTGTCCGACATCGAGGGCCATGCCAAGCTGCCGTACCGCTTCGTCGACCAGCCGGGCATGGTGGCCCTCGAGACGCGTGCCGGCATCAAGTCGCCGGTGGAGGTGTCGGCCGAGATCCTGGCCACGCTGCGCCAGCGCGCGGAAGACACCTTCGACGCCGACGAGATCTTCGGCGCGGTAATCACCGTGCCGGCCTACTTCGACGATGCCCAGCGCCAGGCCACCAAGGACGCGGCGCAGCTGGCCGGCCTGAACGTGCTGCGGCTCATCAACGAGCCCACTGCTGCCGCCGTGGCCTACGGCCTGGACAACGGCAGCGAAGGCCTGTACGCGGTGTACGACCTGGGCGGCGGCACCTTCGACATCTCGCTGCTGCGCCTGGCGCGCGGTGTGTTCGAGGTGGTGGCCACCGGCGGCGATGCGGCCCTGGGCGGCGACGACTTCGACGGCGCCCTGGCCGACTGGGCGCTGCAGCAGGCCGGCCGCAGCGCTGCCAGCGCGCAGGACAAGCGGGCGCTGCTGGTGGCCGCCCGCGCCGCGAAGGAGCGCCTGACCGACGCGCCGCAGGCCACGCTGTCTGCCACGCTGGCCGACGGCCCGCTGGCGGTGGAGGTCAGCCGCGCGCAGTTCGACGTGCTCACCCGGCCGCTGATCGACCGCACGCTGGCCTCGGTCAAGCGCGTGCTGCGCGATGCCCGGGTGCAGCGCGACGAAGTGCAGGGCGTGGTGCTGGTGGGCGGCTCCACCCGCATGCCGTCGGTGCGTGCGGCGGTGGCCGAGGCCTTCGGCCGCGAGCCGCTGACCAACGTCAATCCCGACGAAGTGGTGGCCATCGGCGCGGCGCTGCAGGCCAACCAGCTGGCCGGCAATGCGCCGGACGGCGAGATCCTGCTGCTGGACGTGATCCCGCTGTCCCTGGGCCTGGAAACCATGGGCGGCCTGGTGGAGCGCGTGATCGAGCGCAACAGCACCATCCCGACTGCCAAGGCGCAGGAGTTCACCACCTACCAGGACGGCCAGACCGCCATGGCCATCCATGTGGTGCAGGGCGAGCGCGAACTGGTGAGCGACTGCCGCTCGCTGGCGCGCTTCGAGCTGCGCGGCATACCGCCGATGGTGGCTGGCGCGGCGCGCATCCGCGTCACCTTCGAGGTGGATGCGGACGGGCTGCTGAACGTCTCTGCCAAGGAGATGCACTCGGGCGTGGAAGCCGCCATCGTCGTCAAGCCCAGCTACGGCCTGGCCGACGACGACATCGCCCGCATGCTCAGCGAAGGCTTCGCGCAGGCCGAGACCGACATGGCCGCCCGCGCGCTGCGCGAATCGCGGGTGGAGGCCGACCGCATGCTGCTGGCCACCCGCTCGGCGCTGGACGCCGATGGCGACCTGCTGAGCGGCGCCGAGCGCACCGAGATCGAGCACCTGATGCAGCGTGTGCGCGACATCGCCACGCAGGACCACCACCACGACATCGACGCCGCCGTGGAAGCGCTGGCCCAGGGCACCGAAGCCTTTGCGGCCATGCGCATGAACCGCGGCATCCGCCAGGCGCTGGCGGGCCGCAACATCGACGACGTCTGAAGAACGAGACCGCCACCGCCATGCCCGTCATCAAGATCCTGCCGCACGCCGAACTCTGCCCCGAAGGCCGCGCCATCGAGGCGCCCGCGGGCACCTCGGTGTGCGAGGCGCTGCTGGAAAACGGCATCGAGATCGAGCACGCCTGCGAGATGAGTTGCGCCTGCACCACCTGCCACGTGGTGGTGCGTGAAGGCTATGCCTCGCTCGGCGAGCCCGACGAGAGCGAGGAAGACCTGCTGGACCGCGCCTGGGGCCTGGAGCCGCAGTCGCGCCTGTCCTGCCAGGCCATCCTGGCGGCCACCGACGTGACGATCGAGATCCCGAAGTACACGATCAACCACGCGCGCGAGAAGCATTGAGCGGCGTGCCGCACTAAAGTGGGTGCGGCCTCGCCCCGCCACGGGGCGAAAAAAAACCTCCCGGGTGAGCGGGAGGTTGGACAAAACGGGCTCCTGTGCCCTGCTGAGGAGATAGACAGACACCGCGAGGTGTCGACCTACCCGAAAGCAACGTGCGTGCCAGCGTTGTGTGCCCCAACCAGCAAGGGATCGGGGACTTGCGCAGGCGACGCGGTTATCAGGCCGCAGCCTTCTCGACGTGGCCGTGCCGCGTGTACAGGAAGTCCAGCACCTGCTTGCGGTAGTGCACGTATTCCGCGTTCTCGGCCAGCGCCACCCGGTCGCGCGGGCGCGGCAGGGCGATGGACAGGATCTCGCCGATGGTGGCGGCCGGGCCGTTGGTCATCATCACGATGCGGTCGGACAGCAGCACCGCCTCGTCCACGTCGTGCGTCACCATCACCACGGTGCTGCGGGTGCGCGCCACGATCTTCAGCAGCTCGTCCTGCAGGTGGGCGCGGGTCAGCGCGTCCAGCGCGCCGAAGGGCTCGTCCATCAGCAGCACCTTGGGCTCCATGGCCAGCGCACGGGCGATGCCCACGCGCTGCTTCATGCCGCCGCTGATCTCGTGCGGGCGCTTGGCCGTGGCGTGGGCCATGCCCACCAGTTCCAGCGCCGCCTGGGCACGGGCCTGCAGCTGCGCCTTGGTCTCGCGGCCGCCGAACACCCGCTCCACGCCCAGGTGCACGTTCTCCTGGCAGGTGAGCCAGGGCAGCAGCGAATGGTTCTGGAACACCACCGCGCGTTCCGGACCCGGCGCGGCGATCTCGCGGCCGTCGCAGATCAGCGCGCCGGCGCTGGGCTTGGTCAGCCCGGCGATCAGGTTCAGCAGCGTGCTCTTGCCGCAACCGGAATGGCCGATCAGCGTGATGAACTCGCCCTGGGCGACCTGCAGGTTGATGTCGCGCAGCGCGTGGAAGCGGCCCTTGCGGGTGTCGAAGACCATCTCGGCCTGTTCCACCTGGATGAATGCGGTCATGGCGATGGCTCCGGTGTCAGTGGTCGAAGGAGAAGCGCCGGGCCACCGCCATCAGCAGCTGCTCCAGCAGCAGGCCCACGATGCCGATGACGAAGATGGCGATCAGGATGTGCTGAACGTTGAGGTTGTTCCACTCGTCCCACACCCAGAAGCCGATGCCCACGCCGCCGGTCAGCATCTCGGCCGCGACGATCACCAGCCAGGCGGTGCCCACCGACAGCCGCACGCCGGTGAGCATGTACGGCAGCACGGCCGGGAACAGGATGCGGGTGACCACCTTCCACTCGCTCAGGTCCAGCACCCGAGCGACGTTCAGGTAGTCCTGCGGCACCCGCTGCACGCCCACCGCGGTGTTGATCACCATCGGCCAGATGGAGCAGATGAAGATGGTCCAGATCGCGGCCGGGTTGGCGGCCTTGAACACCAGCAGGCCGATGGGCAGCCAGGCCAGCGGCGATACCGGCCGCAGCAGGCTGATCAGCGGGTTGACCATGCGGTTGAGGAACTCGAAGCGGCCGATGAGAAAGCCCAGCGGAATGCCCACCAGCGCCGCCAGGCCGAAGCCCACGCCCACCCGCTCCAGCGAGAACAGGATGTTCCAGCCGATGCCCTGGTCGTTGGGCCCGTTGCTGTAGAACGGGTCGGCGAACAACTTGACCGCCGCCTCGAAGGTGGCCAGCGGCGTGGGAAAGGTGGTGCTGCCCTGGGTGAGCAAGCCCCACACGCCCACCAGCAGGGCGATGCCCACCACCGGCGGCAGCACCGTCATCCACAGCGCGCGGAAGTCGAACGGCGCGCGCGGCGGGGCCGGCGGGCGGGCCGGGGCGGATGGCGGCTGGGTGGCCGCCGCAGGAGCGGCTTCCGCCGAAGGCGAATGGAAAACGGCACTGACCATGATGCTTCCTTGGTGACCGCTCACGCGGCCTTGATCTTGAAGCCGTCGGCGTACTTGGCCGGCTCCTTGCCATCC
This sequence comes from Aquincola tertiaricarbonis, assembly GCF_000969605.1. GTDB lineage: Bacteria > Pseudomonadota > Gammaproteobacteria > Burkholderiales > Burkholderiaceae_C > Aquincola > Aquincola tertiaricarbonis. Next base: position 44,264 of record NZ_JZUE01000026.1, read on the forward strand.
CACACCACGCCGTCGATCAGCTTGCTGCTGCGCATGGCGTCCTTGGGCACGCTGATCTTCATCGCGCTGGCCACTTGCCTATACAAGTCGACCTGGTTGATCTGCTTGGCCACGCCCAGGTAGTCCGGGTGCTCGCGCAGCAGGCCCCAGCGCTTGTGCTGGGTGAGGAACCACATGCCGTCCGACAGGTACGGGAAGTTCACCGCGCCGTCGTTGAAGAACTTCATGTGGTTGGGGTCGTCCCAGGTCTTGCCCATGCCGTCCTGGTAGCGGCCCAGGATGCGCTGGTTGATCGCGTCGACATTGGTGTTGACGTAGCTCTTGTCGGCCACGGTCTCGGCCATCTTCAGCTTGTTCTGCAGGCTGGCGTCGATCCAGCGGCTGGCTTCCAGCACGGCCATCATCACCGCGCGGGTGGTGTTGGGGTACTTCTTGGTGAACTCGCCGGTGGTGCCCAGCACCTTCTCCGGGTGGTCCTTCCAGATGTCCTGCGTGGTCACGGCGGTGATGCCGATGCCGTCCATGATGGCGCGGTGGCCCCAGGGCTCGCCCACGCAGTAGCCGTCCATGTTGCCCACGCGCATGTTGGCCACCATCTGCGGCGGCGGCACGGTGATGACCTTGGCGTCCTTCATGGGGTTGATGCCCACGCTGGCCATCCAGTAGTACAGCCACATGGCGTGGGTGCCGGTGGGGAAGGTCTGCGCGAAGGTGTAGTCGCGCTTTTCCGCCGCCATGGCCTTGGCCAGCGAGGCGCCGTCCACCGCGCCCTTGTCGGCCAGCTTCTTCGACAGCGTGATGGCCTGGCCGTTGTTGTTCAGGGTCATGAGCACGGCCATGTCCTTGCCCTTGTTGCCCGGCATGCCCACGCCCAGGTGCACGCCGTAGATCAGGCCGTACAGCACATGCGCCATGTCCAGCTCGCCGTTGACCAGCTTGTCGCGCACGCCCGCCCAGGAGGCTTCCTTGGTGGGGATGATCTTCACGCCGTACTTCTTGTCGAAGCCCAGCACCGAGGCCATCACCACCGACGCGCAGTCGGTCAGCGGGATGAAGCCGATGCGCACTTCCTCCTTCTCGGGCTTGTCGGAGCCCTGCGCGTACACGGCGGTGTTGAGGCCGGGCACGACGCCCGCGGCCGTGGTGGCTGCGGCGGCGGCGACGAGGTTGCGGCGTCCCATGTTGATCTGATCCTTGGCTGGCATGTGGTCCCCGATGCTGACAGGCTGAAAGGCAAAACAAAAAGGCGTCCCTCACAGGCCCCGGGCTTCGCCTCGGGGTGTGGGGGACGCCTTCGTCCTTGTCTCGTGCCGCGCCAACGCTGGCGCACCACGATGTGTTCAGGAGATCGCCGTTGACCTCTTGCTGCGCTACAAAACGCAAGCGCCGTGCCAGCGAAATCGCCCCGGCTTGGTGCCGCAGCGGCTTGCTTGTCTAGCCAAGCAGGTCGGACACGTCGACGATGCGCTGGGCCACGTCGGCCAGCTTCAGGCCCTTGTCCATCGCCGTCTTGCGCAGCCGCGCATAGGCTTCTTCCTCGGGGATGCCCTGGCGCTTCATCAGGATGCCCTTGGCCCGCTCGATCACCTTGCGCTCGCTGAGCTGGCTGCGGGCTTCGGCCAGGTCCTGGCGCAGGCGCTCCTCATGCTCGAAGCGCGCCAGCGCGATGTCGAGCACCGGCTTGATGCGCTCGGACGCCAGCCCGGCCACCACGTAGGCGGTGACGCCGGCGGCAATGGCGTCGCGCACATGGGTGGTGTCCTCGTCGTCGGTGAACAGCACGATGGGCCGGCGGGCATCGCGCGTGGCCATCACCACGTGCTCCAGCGTGTCGCGGGCCTGGCTCTCGGCATCCACCACGATCATGTCGGGCTGGATCTGGGCCAGCCGGTCGGGGAGGAAGACGTCCACCGGCAGCACCGCCACGATGTTGTAGCCCGCCTCCAGCAGGCCGATGCGCAGGCTGCGCGAGCGCTCGGCCTCCCACCAGGCATCCACGTCGTTCGGCTCGGGAGACAGCGACTCCGGCGCGACGATGACGATGCGCAAGGGCGACGGGGGCGGCGACGGCATGGGGGCTTGGCGAGCAAGGTTCGCGCCACCCGACGGGCGCTGACTACACTGGGCGGCATGAATGTACTCGGCATCGAATCGTCCTGCGACGAGACCGGTGTGGCCCTGGTCGCGAGCAAAGGCACCGGTGTGCCGCGCCTTCTTTCCCATGCGTTGCACAGCCAGATCGACATGCACCAGGCCTATGGCGGCGTGGTGCCGGAACTGGCCTCGCGCGACCACATCCGCCGCGTGCTGCCCCTGGCCCGGCAGGTGATGGCCGAGGCCGGCCTGGGCTTCAAGGACGTGGACCTGGTGGCCTTCACCCGCGGCCCCGGCCTGGCCGGCGCGCTGCTGGTGGGCGCGGGCGTGGCCTGTGCGCTGGCCGCCGCGCTCGACCGGCCGACGCTGGGCGTGCACCACCTGGAAGGGCATCTACTGTCGCCCTTCCTGTCGGCCGATCCGCCGCGCTTTCCGTTCGTGGCGCTGCTGGTGTCCGGCGGGCATACGCAGCTGATGCACGTGGCCGGCGTGGGCGAGTACGAGATGCTGGGCGAGACCATCGACGACGCCGCCGGCGAGGCCTTCGACAAGTCGGCCAAGCTGCTCGGCCTCGGCTACCCGGGCGGGCCGGCGCTGTCGCGCATGGCGGCCTTCGGCGATGCCACGGCATTCGCGCTGCCGCGGCCGGTGCTGCACAACGGCAACCTGGACTTCAGCTTCGCCGGCCTGAAGACGGCGGTGCTCACCCAGGTGCGCAAGCTGGGCAGCAATGTGTGCGAGCAGGACCGGGCCAACCTGGCCGCCAGCACCCAGGCCGCCATCGTGGAAGTGCTGGTGAAGAAGTCGATGCGCGCGCTGCGCGAGGCAGGCGCGGACCGGCTGGTGGTGGCCGGCGGCGTGGGCGCCAACGGCGAGCTGCGCGCCCAGCTGAATGCGGCCTGCCAGAAGGCACGGGTGCGGGTGCACTACCCGGAGCTGGACCTGTGCACCGACAACGGCGCCATGATCGCGATGGCGGCGGCGATGCGGCTGCAGGCCGGCCGCGCCGTGCCGTCACACGACTATGCCTTCGACGTGCGGCCGCGCTGGCCGCTGCAGTCGGTCGAGTGAGGCCGGCGATTCCGGGCGGGCCGCGCTCAGCGGCCGCCGTCCAGCGTGTGCAACGAGGCGGTGTCGCGGGCGGCGCCTGCTCGGTCCACTTCGCGCACCTCCACGTCCACCACCTCGCCCTGGCGGAGCTGCCGGCCGAAGGCGGCGCCGCGGCGCTGGGCGAAGGCCGCCGCGAGGTCGATCGTGGGCTGGCGGCCGCGCAGCTTCTGCCAGCCCCACCAGCCGAAGAAGGCCACTGCGCCCACGAACAGCGTGGCCCACAGCAGCAGCATGCCGGCCACCGCCATCAAGCCGGCCAGCACCAGCGTCAGGCCTCGGGCGAGGCCGCTGCCGCGGCCGGGGAATGCAAACTTGGTGTTCATGGGTGTGTGAGGGCCGGCCGGCGGCCGAGTTCCGCCGCCAAGGCGCGCCGCAGGTTTCGCTTGTGCAAATCAGGGCAGCCGCCGGTCCTCGGCGTCGATGTACAGCGTGGCGCAGTCGTAGCCGAAGTCGAAGGCCTCCTGCAGGCTGCGCAGCTGGATCTGCGGCAGCGGCACGCTGACCTCGGCCTCGCTCTCCGACCCGCGCACGCCCACATGCAGCGGCCACATCTGGCCGGCCAACGGCTCGGTGGTGGACAGGCGGATGCGGTAGCCGCTGTGCGCACCGTAGCCTTCGATGCGGCGGCCCTTGCGTGTGATCTCGTATTTCATCGTGGGCAGGATGGCAGGCAAGCAGCCCGCAGCGGGGTGGAGCAATCGACGTGCCCTTGACGCTGCGCGGGCTTGGGGCAGCGGGCCTGGCCGCGGCCTGCGTGCTGGCCCAGGCGGCCGATCGGCCGATCGCGGCCATCCAGGGCAGCGGCGCTGCCAGTCCGCTGCAAGGGCAGGTGGTCAGCACCACCGGCGTGGTGACGGCGGTGCTGGCCGGCAGCTTCCACCTGCAGGACCCGGTGGGCGACGGCGATGCCCGCACCTCCGAAGGCCTGCAGGTGCATGCCCGGGCCCGCCAGGGCCTGGTGCCTGGCATGCGGGTGCGCGTCACCGGCCGGGTGGTGGAGTGGGCGCCGCGCGGCGCAGCGCCGGGCACCGGCACCACGCAGCTGGACGAGGTGAGCGGCATCGAGCTGCTGGGTCCGGCCCCGCGGCCGGTGGAGCCGCTCGCCTTGCGGCTCCCGCTGCCCGCCGGCCACGACCTGGAGCGGCATGAAGGCATGCTGGTGCGGCTGCTGGGCCCGCTCACCGTGCTGCGGAACGACCTGCTGGGCCGGTACGGCCAGCTCACGCTCGCGGCCGGCGGCCGCCAGCAGATCCCCACCGACCTGCAGCGCCCCGGCCCGGCCGCGCTGCGCCTGGCCCGGCAGCAGGCTGCGCTGCGCATCGTGCTGGACGATGGCCGCAGCAGCACCCATCCGTCGCCGGTGCCGTTCCTCCATGCCGATGGCACGCTGCGCGCAGGCGAGACCACGGCCGAGGTGGTGGGCGTGCTGGACCAGGGCCCCATCGGCCTGCAGGCCGGCGGTGCGCAGGGCTGGCGGCTGCAGGCGGTGCAGCCGCCGGTTTTCCAGCGTCCGCAGCCGCGCCCGGGCACGCCGCCGGCCGTGGGCGGCGAGCTGCGGGTGGCCAGCTTCAACCTGCTCAACTACTTCACCCGGCCCAACCCGCAGCGCGGTGCCGACAACGCCGAGGAACTGGCCCGACAGCAGGCCAAGCTGGTGGCGGCGCTGCAGGCCATCGGTGCCGACGTGCTGGGGCTGATGGAGATCGAGAACCACCCGCAGGCGCCGCAGCACCTGGCCGATGCGCTGAATGCGGTGATGGGCGCGGGCACCTATGCGGCCGTTCCCCAGGCCGCCTTCACCGGCACCGATGCCATCCAGGTGGCGCTGCTGTACCGCCCGGCACGGCTGCGGCGGCTGGGCGCGCCCGCCACCGATGCCGACCCGGTGCACCACCGCCCGCCCCTGGCCCAGCGCTTCCAGCCGGTGGACGGCGGCGAGCCATTCACCGTGATCGTCAACCACTTCAAGAGCAAGCGCTGCGGCGATGCCCAGGGCGCCGACGCCGACCAGGCGGACGGCCAGGGCTGCTTCAGTGCCCGCCGCGTGGCGCAGGCGCGGGCGCTGGCGGGCTTCGTGCAGCGGCAGGGGCCGCAGGCGCTGGTGATCGGCGACCTCAATGCCTATGCGCAGGAAGACCCGCTGCAGCGGCTGCGCCAGGCCGGTCTGGTGGACCTGCTGCAGCAGCATGCGCCCGGTGCCCACACCTATGTGCACGACGGCGCGGCCGGCCGGCTGGACCATGCGCTGGCGTCGCCGGCGCTGGCGCCGCGGGTGGCCGGCGCGGCGGTGTGGCACATCAATGCCGACGAGCCGGCGCTGCTGGACTACAACCTGGAAGGCCGGGCGCCGGGCTGCAGCCGCTGCGCACCGGACGCCTGGCGGCCCGATGCCTTCCGGTCGTCCGACCACGATCCGGTGATCGTCGGCCTGCGCCGCCGGCGCTGAGGGCGGCGAGGAGGGTATGTGATGGATGCGGTGTCCGACCTGGCGTTCTTCGTGATGCTGTCGCAGCGCGGCAGCCTGGCTGCCTGCGCGCAGGAGCTGGGCGTCACGCCGCCCACCGTCAGCAAGCGGCTGGCCGCATTGGAAAGGCGGCTGGGCGTGCGGCTGCTCAACCGCACCACGCGCCGCATGGCGCTCACCGCCGAAGGCGAGGCCTACGTGGCCGAAGGCAGCCGGCTGATCGCCGAGCTGGCGCAGCTGGAGCAGCGGGTGGCCGCCGCCCGGGGCACGCCGCGCGGGCTGCTGCGGGTGCATGCCACGCTGGGCTTCGGCCGGCGCTACATCGCGCCGCTGGTCTCGCGCTTCATGCAGCAGCATGCCGACGTGGACGTGCTGCTGCAGCTGAGCGACAAGCCGCCCGGCCGCGACGAGGGCCACTTCGACGTGATGGTGCGCGTGGGCGAGCTGCGCGACGCGCGGCTGAACGCCCGACGGCTGGCGCCCAACCGGCGGCTGCTGGTGGCCTCGCCGCTGTACTTGAAGCAGGCGGGCGAGCCGCGCACACCGGCCGAGCTGCATGCGCATGGCTGCATCGTCATCCGGCAGGACGAGGAGACCTTCGGCAGCTGGCAGCTGCGCCAGGGCAGCCGCAGCGAGACGGTGAAGGTGCGCGGCCGCTGCAGCACCAATGACGGCGAGACCGCGATGGCCTGGGCGCTGGACGGCCACGGCATCCTGCTGCGCTCGGAGTGGGACGCGGCGCCCTACCTGCGCTCGGGCCGGCTGCAGCAGGTGCTGCCGGGCTGGACGGTGCCCTCGGCCGACATCCATGCGGTGTACCCCACCCAGCACAACCTGGCCGCCCGCACGCGTGCCTTCATCGACTTCCTGGCCGAAGGCCTGGCCGACAGGCGCCCGACCCGGCGCGGCGCGGGCGGGTGGTAAGCTGGGCTCGCCTGACCGCGTGCCGCGTCAAGGTCTCAGGTTGGCGGCCTTGATGGCCGGCGCCCAGTCGTTCACCTGCTTGCCCACGAAGCCCGCGAAGGCTTCGCCGTTGAGCTTCATCGGCGTGATGCCCAGTTCCTCGAAGCGCTTGACGATGGCCGGCTGTGCCGCCACGTCGGCCAGGGCGGTGGCCAGCTTGTCGGTCACGTCCTTCGGCAGCCCGGCGGGGCCGGAGATGCCGAAGTAGTTGTCGGCCACCAGGTCGGCATAGCCCAGCTCCACCACCGTGGGCACTTCTGGCGCCAGCGGCGAGCGGCTGCGCGAGGTGACGGCCAGGCCCTTGATCTGCCCGCTCTTGAGCATCGGCACGTAGGCGGTGATCACGTCGATGCCCAGCGGGATCTGCCCGGCGATCAGGTCGGTGGTCATCGGCGCGCCGCCGCGGTAGGGCACGTGCGTCATGTCCAGCTTCATGTCGACCTTGATCATCTCGCCGACGATCTGGCCGATGGAGCCGGGCCCGCCGCTGCCGAAGCTGATGTTGCCCTTGGCGGCGGCCACGGCCTTGGGCAGGTCCTTCAGCGTGGCCATGCCGGCCTGCGGATTGGCCATCACCAGCACCGGCGCCACGCCCAGCATCGCCACATGGGTGAACTGCCTGACCGGGTCGTAGGGCGGCTTGGCCAGCGTGAAGGGGCCGATCGACAGCGGCGTGCTGTTCGACAGCATCAGCGTGTAGCCATCGGGGGCGGAGCGTGCCACCTCGGCGCCGCCGATGGTGCCGCCGGCACCCGGCTTGTTGTCCACCACCACCGTCTGGCCCAGGGCCTTGCCCAGCGGGCCGGCGATCTCGCGCGCCACGATGTCGCTGGCGCCGCCGGCGGCGAAGGTGACGACGATGCGGATCGGCTTGTCGGGCCAGGCGGCCTGCACCGCGCTGGCGCCCGCGGCCAGCGCCAGCGCGGCCAGCAGCGACAGGACGCGGCGCGGGCCGCGGGGCGAGGAGGGGGTCAGGGCAGGGCGCATGGGCGGCTCCGGTACGGGCGGGTGGATCGACGGCAGGAACAGGGGCGGCGTGCGGGTGGCCGCTCAGGCGGCTTCATGCACGCGCTGGGCCAGCCGCAGCCGGGAGATGGCGGCGATCTCGTCGAGCGCATGCCGCAGCTCGGTGTCGCGTGTGTTGTGCAACCGCTGCAGGAAGGCCTGCAGCGCACTGGCCCGGTCGTGCCGGCGGATGCACAGGATGAAGGGGAAGCCGAAACGCTTGCGGTAGGCGGTGTTGAGCGCATCCCATTGCGCGGCCTCGTCGGCGGCCAGCGCCTGCAGCGCCAGGCTGCCCTGCTCGTCGGCCGAATCGGCGGTCATGGTGCCGGCGCGGGCGGCGCTGCCGGCCAGTTCCGGGTGCCCGCGCAGCAGGGCCAGCAGCGCGGGCTCGGGCAGCGCCTGCAGCACGGCCATCATGGCCGCATGCAGCGCATCGACGCTGCGGAAGGGGCGGGCGGGCAGCGCGGCTTCGGCCACCCAGGGCGCATGCTCGAACACGGTGCCCAGCACCGTGAGGAAGCGTTCCGGCGGGCAGCTGTTCAGCTCGGCGAGGGTGGGCGGCAGGTCCATGCAGGCATGCTAGGCAGCGGCTGCATTGCCGTCCATCAGCATCGAGGCAATACTGCGTGCTCCAAATCAGTACGCAGGAGCCGCCGTGCGCCACTCGCTGTTGCCCACCGTGCTGCGCTACATCGACCAGGTGGCCCGCTCCGGCTCGGTGCAGGGCGCCGCGCGCGAGCTGCATGTGGCCGCCTCGGCAGTCAACCGCCAGGTGCTGCAGCTGGAGGAGGAGCTGGGCGTGGCGCTGTTCGAGCGGCTGCCGCGCGGCATGCGGCTGACCTCGGCCGGCGATGCGGTGGTGGCGCTGGCCCGCCGCTGGCGCCATGACGAACGCCGGCTGGTGGCCGACATCCGGCAGATGCAGGGCGTGTTCCAGGGCAGGGTGCGCATCGTGGCGATGGACAGCCACAGCACCAGCGTGCTGCCGGCGCTGGTGGAGCGGCTGGGCGCCGAGCATCCGCGCATCTCGCTGGACATCGACATCCGCAGCACCGACGAGGCGGTGGCCGCGCTGCTGGCCGGCCAGGCCGACGTGGTGGCCGGCTTCAACCTCAGCCCGCGGCGCGAGCTGCTGGCGCTGTGGCAGGCCACGCTGCCGCTGGGCTGCGTGGTGGCGCCGGGGCATGCGCTGGCCGGCCTGCCCAGCGTCAGCCTGCAGGAGGTGGGCGCCCATCCCATCGTGCTGCAGAGCAAGGCGCTGCTGATCCGCCGCTACCTGGAGGCGCATTACCACTGGCTGTTCGCCGACAGCCGCACGCGGGTGGAGACCAACTCGCTGCAGCTGGTGAAGATGCTGGCGCGCCAGGGCCGGCATGTGGCGCTCACCTCGGAGCTGGACGCGGCGCCGGAGCTGATTGCCGGCACGCTGTGCTTCGTGCCGGTGCGCGACCAGGGCGCCGAGCCGCAGACGGTGGCCGTGGCCATCGACGCCGGCAAGCCGCCGGGGCCGATCGTGAAGACGGTGGCCACGGTGCTGGCCGAGTGCATCGCGGCCTGCCTGGAGGAAGTGCGGCGCGTGGCCGCGGCCAGCGGCCTCAGCCGCCCGCTTTCCTGACGGTGTAGCCGGCCGCCTGCAGGTGGGCGACGACCTTGTCGCGGTGGTCGCCCTGGATTTCGATCACGCCGTCCTTCGCGGTGCCGCCGCTGCCGCACAGGGTCTTGAGCCGCGTGCCCATGGCCGACAGCGCCGCAGGCTCCAGCGGCAGGCCGCGCACGATCGTCATCGCCTTGCCGCCGCGGCCCTTGGTCTCGCGGCCCACGCGCAGGATGCCGTCGGCGGCGGCCAGCTTCTGCTGCGCGGCCAGCGCGGCGCACTGGCACCGGGCCAGCGGCTGCCGGCATTGCGGGCACATCCGGCCGGCGTCGGTGGAATAGACCAGGCCGCCGCTGGCGGCCGGTGAGGAGGAAGCGCGGGATTTCATGGCAGCAGGTTAAGCCCTGCAGACCGCTTCGCCCCCGCGCGGCTGCCTACACTCCCGGCCTTCGCCGCCGCTTCATCCTGCCGTTCCATGCGCATCGACCAGCTCCGCCAACGCCTGCGCGCCCTGGGCGCCAAGCCCACCCACGAGGCGCGGCTGCTGCGCCAGTGGGTGCAGGCGCGTGCGCTGGAGGGCGGCCGCAGCCAGGCCGAGCACTTCCTGCCGCGGGCCATCCGCCAGGCGCTGCCGGCCCTGGGCGCGGAGCTGGCCGGCCTGGCCACGATCAGGTCGGCCCATCCGGCCGAAGACGGCGCCGAGCGGCTGCTGGTGGCGCTGGCCGATGGCCAGGCGGTGGAAAGCGTGCTGCTGCCGCGCGACGGCGTGTGCGTGTCCACCCAGGTGGGCTGCGCGGTGGGCTGCGTGTTCTGCATGACCGGCCGCGACGGCCTGTTGCGCCAGGTGAGCAGCGCGGAGATCGTGGCCCAGGTGGTGCTGGCCCGCCAGCGCCGGCCGGTGAAGAAGGTGGTGTTCATGGGCATGGGCGAGCCCGCGCACAACCTGGACAACGTGATGCAGGCCATCGAGCTGCTTGGGCAGGAAGGCGGCATCGGCCACAAGCAGCTGGTGTTCTCCACCGTGGGCGACGAACGGGTGTTCGAGCGGCTGCCGCAGGGCCCGGTGAAGCCGGCGCTGGCACTGTCGCTGCACAGCACCTTCGCCGCCAAGCGGGCCGAACTGCTGCCGCGCGCGCCGCGCTTCGACCCCGCCGCGCTGGTGGAGGCCGGCGAGCGCTATGCCCGCGCCACCGGCTACCCGATCCAGTACCAGTGGACGCTGCTGGCCGGCATCAACGACGGCGACGACGAGCTGGACCGCATCGCCACGCTGCTGCAGGGCCGCTACGCGATGATGAACTTCATCCCCTACAACACCAACGAGGGCCTGCCGTTCCGCCGGCCCGATGGCGAGCGCGCGGCCGAGATGGCGCGGGCATTGAACCGCCGCGGCGTGCTGACGCGGCTGCGCTGGTCGGCCGGCCAGGACATCGACGGCGGCTGCGGTCAGCTGCGCGCGCGGGAGGCCGTGCCGCGGCGCACGGCGCGCAGCATCCCCATCGCCGCGGCCTGAAGGCGCCGCGGGCCGGTATTCAACGGGCGGCGGTCACCCGCCAGATGATGTTGCCCACGTCGTCGGCCACCAGCAGGCCGCCCTTCTTGTCGATGGCCACGCCCACCGGCCGGCCCTGGGCCTTGTCCTCGGCATTGATGAAGCCGGTGAGCACCTCCACCGGTGCGCCGGCCGGCTTGCCGCCCTGGAAGGGCACGAAGATCACCCGGTAGCCGCTGCGCGGCTTGCGGTTCCAGCTGCCGTGCTGGCCCACGAACATGCCGTTGGCAAAGGCCGGCGGCAGGCTGTTGCCGGCCGACCAGGCCAGGCCCAGCGAGGCGGTGTGCGGGCCCAGCGCGTAGTCGGGCTTGATGGCCTTGGCCACCAGGTCCGGGCGCGGCGGCTGCACCCGCTCGTCCACGTTCTGGCCGTAGTAGCTGTAGGGCCAGCCGTAGAAGCCGCCGTCCTGCACCGAGGTCATGTAGTCCGGCACCAGGTCGCTGCCGATCTCGTCGCGCTCGTTGACCGCGGTCCACAGCATCTTGCTGTCGGGCTGCCAGGCAAGGCCCACCGGGTTGCGCAGGCCGGAGGCATACACCCGCTGCGCGCCGCTGGCTGCGTCGATCTCCAGGATGGCGGCGCGGCGCTCCTCCTCGGCCATGCCGTGCTCGGCGACGTTGCTGTTGCTGCCCACGCCCACGTAGAGCTTGCTGCCGTCGGCGCTGGCGATCAGGCTCTTGGTCCAGTGGTGGTTGCGGCCGGCCGGCAGGTCGGCGATTTTGGTGCCGTTGCCTTCGATCCTCGGCGCGCCGGCCTTGTAGTCGAAGCGCACCAGCGCGTCGGCATTGGCCACGTAGAACTTGTCGCCCACCAGCGCCATGCCGAAGGGCGACATCAGGTTCTCCAGGAAGACCGAGCGCTGCTCGGCCACGCCGTCGCCATCGGCATCGCGCAGCAGCGTGATGCGGTTGGCGCTGGGCACGCCGGCGCCGGCCTTGGCCATCACCTTCTTCATCACCCAGCCCTTGATGCCGCCGCTCTTGTCCTCCGGCTTGGGCGGGGCATTGGTCTCGGCCACCAGCACGTCGCCGTTGGGCAGCACGTACAGCCAGCGCGGATGGTCCAGGCCTTCGGCGAAGCGGGCCACGGTGGTGCCCTGCGCGGCCTGGGGCGCGGCGCCGGCCGGCCAGGCGCTGGCCTCGGCCACGTTCACCGTCGGGATCAGCGACTTGTTGGGCGCCGGCAGCTTGGGATCGGGGCCGATGCCGTCCTGCACCTGCAGGCTGGCGGTGTCGCCGCAGCCGGCCAGGGCCAGCAGCAGGGCGGCCGATCCGGCGGCCAGCACGGGTCGGTAGGTTCGGTGGGCAGGGCGCATGGCGGTCTCCGGAAAAGGGATGCCGCCTCGTGCGCGGGCGGCCCGGCCGGGCGGCAACGGCCGTACCTGCGCATGATCTTGTCAGACAACGCCTCATGCGGCGGTGGGACTTGCGCGCGATGCGCCGCCGGCCGCTTCACAGGGGCAGGGCGCGCGCGTAGCCTTGGCGGCAATGCCAGGAGCAAGAGATGTCCGCACTGCGTTCCGATAGCCGCCCGCCCGTCCGATACAACCGCATGCCTGTGGCGCCGCGTCCCGCGCTGCGGTCGGTGCCCTTCCACCTGCCGCAGCCGCGGCCTGCGCTGGAAGAGGATGACAACCTCGCGCCGTGGCTCACCGTCTATGCCGACGAGGACGAGCCCGGCAGCGACGAGGAACTGCTGCTGGAGCAGCCCGACCTGGCGCGCCAGCCGATGCGTCCGGGCAGCGCTGCCGCCTGACACGCCAGCCGCGGGGCGGCCGGTACCATGCCGGCATGAATGCTTCGCTCAACGACCCGCACGCCCAGGAAGACAGCCCCGAAGACACCGCCATCCACGAGCCGCGCCTGTGGCGCGACAACGGCTGGACGGCCCGCGTCATCAAGAACGAGGACGACGACGGCTGGGCGGTGGAGATGGTCAAGCAGGGCGAGCCCGAGCCCGCGCTGGTCGGCCCCTGGACCATGGGCCGCGACAAGAAGAACCCCAAGCCGCTGGACACCGCCGCCTTCAACACCCTGGTCAAGACCGCCAGCGAGGTGCTGCGCCGGCATGAGCAGCAGCTGCATGCGCTGCTGCACCAGCAGCTCACCGTCACCGCGGCCCAGGGACCGGTGAGCGTCACGCTGGACATCATGCCCGACGACGATGATCCGCATGCCCTGCTCACCGCCGAGGACGAAGCCGGCGAGCAGCTGGCCCAGGTGCGCGTGGCCGCCGGCTTCAAGCTCAACCGTGCCAGCGCCACCGCCTGGATCGACAGCGGCTTCGCCAAGCCGCGCTGAGACGCGCGGGCCGGCTCAGCCGGTGGGCGCCTCCAGCTCCATTGCGGTCAACCACAGGCGCACGTCGAACTCCAGCTGGTGGTAGGCCGGCTCCATGTGGGTGCACAGGGCATAGAAGGCCTTGTCGTGCTCGCGCTCCTTCAGGTGCGCCAGCTCATGCACCACGATCATGCGCAAGAAGGGCGCCGGTGCTTCCTTGAACAGGCTGGCCACGCGGATCTCGCGCTTGGCCTTGAGCTTGTTGCCCTGCACCCGCGACACCGTGGTGTGCGTGCCCAGCGCATGCTGGATGACCTTGAGCTTGTTGTCGTAGGCCACCTTGCTGAGCGGGGCCGCATTGCGCAGGTACTGCGCGCGCAGCTCGCCGACGTAGTCGTACAGCGCGCGGTCGGTGCGCACCTCGTGCGGCTCGGGATACCGGCGCGCCAGGCTGGGGCCCAGCTCACCGGCATCGATGGCCCGCTGCACCTGGGCGATCAGCTCGGGCGCATAGCCGGTGAGGTACTTCAGGGTCAAGGGTCAGCCCGGGTAGGAGAAGGGATCGTTGGTGTTGAGCGAGGTGCCCGTCATCGATTCCAGCACATCCCAGTGTTCGACGATGCGGCCCTGGGCATCGAAGCGGAACAGGTCCATCGCGCCGGTGCCCGGGTCGTTCGGCACGCTGGTGTCCACCACCTGCGAATGCACCAGCACCATGTCGCCATAGGCGATGGTCTTGGCCACCCGGGTGCGCGAGCGGTAGCCGGCGTCCCGCAGGCCGGCCAGCATCTGCAGGAAGGCCTGCTTGCCGTCGGCCACCGTGGGGTTGTGCTGGATGTAGGCCTCGGACACGAAGTCCTGCACCGGCGACAGGTCGGCCAGGTTGTCGAACACCTGCAGCACCGCCAGCGCGCGGGCGCGGTTGCGCTCCAGGTCCTGCGGCGCACGCGGATCGGCGTCGGGGCCGGCATGCATCGTGTTGCCGTTGGCCGCGGTGGCCGGCACGTTCTGAAACTGGTCCCAGTGCTCCACCAGCTTGCCGTTCTCGATGCGCCACACGTCCACGTACAGCACCTGCTGCGTGCCGATGGTCCACAGCGAATGCAGCGCGGCGTACGGGCCTTCGGCCACCACACGCAGGATCTGCACCTGGTTGCTGCTGGCCGCATGGGCGGTGAGTTCATCGCGCAGCGGCTGCACGCCGTCGGCATAGCCGGTGGCGTGCTGCAGGTAGCTGCTGCCCACGTAGGCATCGAAGCGCGCCAGGTTGCGATCGACGATCACCTCCTGGTAGAAGCCGCGGGCGATGCGTGCCGAGCGCTCGGATTCGTCATGGCCGTGGCCATCGCTGCCAAGGCAGCCGGTCAGCACGAAGGCGGCGGCCAGTGCCAGCAGCGCGGTCTTGATGAGTCGGTTCATGGCGCGCCTCAGGCCAGCACGGCGGCTTGTTCGAACGACAGGCGCGGGCCGCGCGGGTAGTTGCCCGTGGCGTCGCCGTAGCCCAGGTTGATCAGGAAGTTGACTTTCCAGCGGCTGTCGGCGAAGAACGCCGCGTTGACCTTGCCGGGATCGAAGCCGCTCATCGGGCCGCAATCCAGGCCGAGCTGGCGGGCCGCGATCATCAGGTACGCGCCCTGCAGCGAGCTGTTGCGCAGGGCGGTGGTGTCGGCCAGCGCGGCATTGCCTTCGAACATCGGCTTGGCATCCACCGCCGGGAACTGCTCGGGCAGGTGGTCGTAGAAGCGCGTGTCCGACGCCACGATCACAGTGACCGGCGCGGCCAGCGTCTTGGCGGCGTTGCCGGGCGCCATCGCCACGGCCAGCCGGGCCTTGGCCTCGGCGCTGCGCGCGAACACGAAGCGTGCCGGCTGGCTGTTCATCGAGGTCGGGCCCCACTTGGCCAGCTCGTACAGCTGCTGCAGCGTGTCGTCGGTCACTGGCTGGTCGGTGAACTGGTTGAAGGTGCGGGCGTGCAGGAATGTTTGTTCTAGGGCGGCGGCAGGCAGGGGGCGGGACATGGTGCGTCGGTCTGGAAAGTGGATGACCGGGCCAGTGTGTTCAGTGCCGGCCACCGGATAAAGCGGCCGTTGCGGGCATGTCTGTTGCGCGGCGCGGGCAGGTCGGCTGCGCACGGGCCGTGCTCGGGCGGGTCCTGTGCAGCGTCAGCATTCACCAAGGCCATCGACAGGCTCGGTGCGCCCACAGGCGACCGCAGCCGCCTGCTGGAACAACTGGCGCGACCGGGTGGCACGCGCGCATGGTGGGTGGCGATCGCGCCGCTGCTGGTGGTGTGCCTGAGCGGCGTCGCCGCCGGGATCGCGGTGCCGATGTACCAGGACGCTGCCACGCGCCAGCAGATGCGGCAGGCTGCCGAGCCGGGTCGCTGATCAGGTCGCCGGCCGGCCCCAGGCCAGCGCCAGGTTGTTGGCCGGCATGTCGAAGCGGCGCTGCAGCTGCAGCCCGGCTGCGGCGGCTTCGGCCTGCACCTCGTGCAGCCAGCGGATGCCCCAGGCGGCGTTGCGCTGCTTCAGGTCGGCGTCGAAGGCCAGGTTGCCGGGCGAGGGTGGCTCGCCCTGCACGAAGTAGGGCCCGTAGGTCAGCAGCAGGCCGCCGGCGCGCAGGTGCCGGGCCGTGCCCTGCATCAGCGCCCGGGTGGTGGCCCAGGGCGAGATGTGGATCATGTTGGCGCAGAACACCAGGTCCACCTCGCTGGGCACGCCGGTCCAGTCGGGCGACATCACGTCCAGCTGCAGCGGCGGCTGCACGTTGCCGATGCCTTCGCACCACGCGGCGGTGGACTGCAAGGCCTCGGCCTGCGGATCGCTGGGCCACCACTGCCATCCCGGCAGCGCCGGCGCGAAATGGGCCGCATGCTGGCCGGTGCCGCAGGCAATCTCCAGGGCGGTGCCCTGCGGCGGCAGCAGCTGCAGCAGCACGTCGAGGATGGGGCCGCGGTTGCGTTCGCTCGCGGGGCTGAAGGGGCGGTGGTCGGTGGACATGCGTCCAGTCTAGAAACCCATGCGTTGCTGGCGCGCGACTTCCTCGTCGCGGGCATCGTCGATCTCGCGCATCACCGCGCGCAGGTCCACCGCGCCGCGCACCGGCTCGAAGCGGCCGGTCAGCGGCGTGTCCACCGTCAGCAGGCCCTTCTCGTACAGCGTCCACATCTCGGGGCCGTATTCGGTGGCGCGCAGCTCGGGCGCGAAGCGGCCGAAGAAGTGCCGCAGGTTGCCCACGTCGCGCAGCAGCATGCGGGCCGCGTGGTTGTTGCCGGCGGCATCCACCGCCTGCGGCAGGTCGATGATCACCGGGCCGTCGGCGGCCAGCAGGATGTTGAATTCCGACAGGTCGCCGTGCACCACGCCCGCGCACAGCATGCGCACCGCCTCCTTCAGCAGCGTGGCGTGGTGGGCGCGTGCCTCCTCCGGCGTGAACACCACGTCGTTCAGCCGCGGCGCGGCATCGCCGTCGGCATCGGCCACCAGCTCCATCAGCAGCACGCCGTCATGGAAGTTGTAGGGCGTGGGCACGCGCACGCCGGCGGCGGCCAGGCGGTACAGCGCATCCACCTCCGCGCTCTGCCAGGCCTCTTCCTGCGCCTGGCGGCCGTAGCGGGTGCCCTTGGCCATCGCGCGGGCCTGGCGGCTGTTCTTCACCTTGCGGTTCTCGGTGTAGTCCACCGCCTGGCGGAAGCTGCGCTGCGTGGCTTCCTTGTAGACCTTGGCGCAGCGGGTGTCGTCGCCCACGCGCACCACGTACACCGTGGCTTCCTTGCCGCTCATCAGCTGCCGCACCACGCTGTCGATCAGGCCTTCGTCGATCAGCGGCTGCAGCCGCTTCGGGGCTTTCATCGTGCGCTGCGCTGGCGGCGCTGCTGGGCCAGCGGCCGCTTGCCCTTGAGCTGGCGCTCGATGCCGTCGTTGAGCCGGCTGCGCAGGTCCACCACCTCGTCCACATGGCCGTACACGCCAGGAAAGCGCAGGTCCAGCCACAGCCACAGCGTGCAGCTGCGCAGGGCCTGCTCCATGCGGTCGAGCCGGCTGTGGCTGTCCACCTCTTCCAGGAACCAGGGCTTGCCAGCCACGCCGCCCACCGCATGGTTGTGCGCCCAATCGAGGTACAGCTGCACCTGCGAAGGGGTGCGGCTGTCCACCGGCGCCTGGGCATAGATGAAGCGTTCCTTCAGCGTGAGCTGGCCGGCATGCTGGTCCAGCTGCTCGGCCAGCTCCAGCATCTGTTCCAGCTCGGCCACGGCGAAGTGGGCATCGTCCAGCTTGAGCTGTTCCATGAACACCCCCAGCACCTCCCGCAGCCGGTTCTTCTTCATGCGGCTGGCAATGGTGTCCACATGCCAACCGTTGGGCGCCACCGGCGCCTTGAAGTCGCGCGGCGCCCGCGGCGCCTTGGGCAGCAGCTCCTTCAGCACCCGGGTGGCGCTGGGTTCGGCGTCCTTCAGCACGCCGACGAAGCCTTCCTCGTGGATGCCGAAGCGCCCGGCGCGGCCGGCGATCTGGTGCACTTCCGACTCGGTCAGCGTGCGGTCGCCCTGTCCGTCGAACTTCGTCATGGTCGAGAACAGCACCCGGCGGATCGGCAGGTTCAGCCCCATGCCGATGGCGTCGGTGGCCACCAGGATGTGCGACTCGCCCTGCGCGAAGCGCTCGGCCTCGCGCCGGCGCACTTCGGGCGGCAGCGCACCGTAGATCACGCTCACCGGATGGCCGTTGGCGGCGATCTGGTCGCGCAGCATCAGCACCTCGCGGCGGCTGAAGGCCACCACCGCGTCGCCCAGCTTCAAGGAGGGCAGCGGCACCGGCTGCGGCAGCAGCTGCACATGCTGCTTGCGCTCGAACTCGCGCACGGTGCAGCGCTCGCCGCACAGGCCCAGCAGGTTCTCGATCGCGGGCACCGCATAGGCCGAGCAGATGATGATCACCTCGTTGGCCGGCACCGCCACGATGGCCTGCGTCCAGGCCCAGCCGCGGGCGCTGTCGAAGATCATCTGCGCCTCGTCGATCACCGCCACGTCGATCGGCTGGCGGGTGTTCACCATCTCGATGGTGCTGGAGACGGCGCGGGCCTCGGGCGCGGGCACGTTCTCCTCGCCGGTCAGCAGCGAACAGGGCACGCCGCGCGCGACCAGCCGGTCGCGGCCTTCCAGCGCCAGCAGCCGCAGCGGCGCCAGGTAGGCGCCGTCATGCGCCTGGGCCAGCCGCTCGAAGGCCGCATGGGTCTTGCCGCTGTTGGGCGGGCCCACGTACAGCGTGACGCTGCGCTGCAGCCGGCGCGCGATCTCGAAGGTGTCGGGGTAGCCCTGGAAGGCCAGCTCGGTGTTCAGGCCTTCCAGCGTGTCCAGCTCGGCGGCCTGGTGCTCCCAGCGCTCCTGCGCGCGGTTGAAGGCGGTCTTCAGCTCGGCCAGCGGCTGCGGCGTGGCGCCTTCGGCCTGCAGCCGCGGCAGCAGCGAATCGAGGTGCCGCGGGCTCAGCTGCCGGCTGCGTTCCACCAGGCCGTGCAGGTGGGCCAGCAGCTCCGGCGCGTTCGGGTGCTGCGGCGCCGGGCCCAGCGCGGCCAGCAGCGCCTCGCGGTCGCCGGTGCGGTAGAAGGTCCACACCGCATCCGCATTCACCGGGATGCGGAACAGCACCGGCACCGTCCACGGCGCCTGCGGCTCGGGCTGCGGCAGCCGGAAGGTGTGGCGGATCAGGCGCGTCCATTCACCCGCGCGGCGGGCCACGCCCAGGCTGTCCAGCACGGTGCTGCGCTCGATCATCAGCGGCCGTATGTCGGGCCCGGTGCCCACGGCGGCGAGGTGCGCCAGCGCCGAGTCCATCAGCGCCGGGTGGATCCACCGGCTGGGCCGGGCACCGGCGGCCGGCTTGGCCAGCAGCACGTAGCCCAGCTTGTCCAGGTGCTGCTCGAAGCCGGGGCTGCGCTCTTCCAGGAAGTCCGCCGGCTTGACCACCTGCGGCAGCGCATAGGCATGGTTGCGGATGGCCGCGAACTCGGTCTTGCCGATGTGCGCGGGCAGCCGCCCGGCATGTTTCGGGTTGGGCAGGTTCGGCGTGTTGCGGCTGTCGGCGCTGGAAGCGGCCGCCGTTTCGTCTTGCGTGGGGGCAGGGGAGTTCGACATCAAATGGAATTCAGGCAGGCCCCGAGTGTCTCAGGCCCGGGCTGCCGATAATCGCGCATGAACGCAACCCCCGATCCGGCCACCGATTTCTCGCGCCTGCCGCTGCCGCCGGCCGCGCTGGAGAACCTGCAGCGCCTGGGCTACACGGCCATGACGCCGATCCAGGCCGCCACCCTGCCGCTGGCGCTCGCCGGCCACGACCTCATCGCCCAGGCCAAGACCGGCAGCGGCAAGACCGCCGCCTTCGCGCTGGCGCTGCTGGCCAACCTGAATCCGCGCCGCTTCGCGGTGCAGTCGCTGGTGCTGTGCCCCACGCGCGAGCTGGCCGAGCAGGTGACGCAGGAGGTGCGGCGCCTGGCCCGCGCGGAAGACCACATCAAGGTGCTGACGCTGTGCGGCGGCAGCACCATGCGGCCGCAGCTGGCCAGCCTGGAGCATGGCGCGCACATCGTGGTGGGCACGCCGGGCCGCATCATGGACCACCTGGAACGCGGCAGCCTCGACCTGGAGGCGCTGAACACGCTGGTGCTCGACGAAGCCGACCGCATGCTGGACATGGGCTTCTTCGACGACATCGCGGTGGTGGCCAAGCACTGCCCGCCCAAGCGGCAGACGCTGCTGTTCTCCGCCACCTACCCGGAAGGCATCGCCAAGCTCAGCGCGCGCTTCATGCGCGAGCCCAAGGAGATCAAGCTGGCCGCGGTGCATGCGCCGACCAAGATCCGCCAGCGCTTCATCGAGGTGAGCGAGGAGCAGCGGCTGCATGCGGTGGGCCTGCTGCTCAACCACTACCGGCCGGTGAGCACGCTGGCCTTCTGCAACACCAAGCAGCAGTGCCGCGACCTGGTGGAGGTGCTGCGGGCGCAGGGCTTCTCGGCGCTGGAGCTGCACGGCGACCTGGACCAGCGCGACCGCGACCAGGTGTTCATCCGCTTCGCCAACCGCAGCTGCAGCGTGCTGGTGGCCACCGACATCGCCGCCCGCGGGCTGGACATCAGCCAGCTGGAGGCGGTGATCAACGTCGACATCACGCCCGACGTCGACACCCACACCCACCGCATCGGCCGCACCGGCCGGGCGGACGAGGAGGGGTGGGCCTTCAGCCTGGCCAGCCTGGACGAGATGGGCCGCGTGGGCCAGATCGAGGCGGCCGGCGGCTTCACCACCGAATGGCAGAAGCTCGACGAACTGACCGACGCCGACCCCGCCCACCCGCTGCGCCCGCCGATGGCCACGATCCAGATCATGGGCGGGCGCAAGGAGAAGATCCGCGCCGGCGACGTGCTGGGCGCGCTGACCAAGGACCTGGGCTACGCCGGCACGCAGATCGGCAAGATCAACATCAACGAGTTCTCCACCTACGTGGCGGTGCAGGCCGAGATCGCGCCGCAGGTGTGCCAGCGGCTGGCCGCGGGCAAGGTGAAGGGCAAGAGCGTCAAGGTTCGGCTGATGACGGACTGAGCGGCCACCCGCTGCCGGCCTTGCCCAGCCAGGCCTCCAGACCCGCCGGCGGCACCGGCCGCGACACCAGGTAGCCCTGCACCACCGGGCAGCCCTCGTCGGCCACGAAGCGGCGCTGGGCCTCGGTCTCCACGCCTTCGGCCACCACCGTCAGGCCCAGCGTCTTGCCGATGCGCAGGACCGACACGGTGAGCGCCCGCGCCAGGTCGTCATGCTCGATGTCCTGCACGAAGCTGCGGTCGAGCTTGAGCTCGCCGATGGGCAGCCGGTGCAGGTGGCTGAGGCTGGAGTAGCCGGTGCCGAAGTCGTCGAGCGACACCCGGATGCCCAGCCCATGCACCGCATGCACCGTGGCCAGCACCACCGGGTCCGGGTTGAGCATCACGCTTTCGGTCATCTCCACCGTCAGGTCGCCGGTCTTCAGCCCGTGGCGCGCCAGCAGCCGCTGCAGCACCTCGGGCAGGCCAGCGTCCAGGAAGTTGCTGGCCGACAGGTTGACCGCCACGCTGGGCACCGGCACGCCGCGGGCGCGCCAGTCGGCCATCTGCCGGCAGGCCTCGGCCAGCACCCAGCGGCCCAGCGTGTGCACCAGGCCGCATTCCTCGGCCAGGGCCACGAAGCGCATCGGCGGCACCATGCCCAGGCGCGGATGGGCCCAGCGCAGCAGCGCCTCCACGCCGCACAGCCGGCCGTCGTCGCTGGCCACCTTGGGCTGGTAGTGCAGGGCCAGGCCGCCGGCCGGGCCCAGGGCCTCGCGCAGGTCGGCTTCGAGCATCGCGCGTTCATGCGCCTCGCGGTTGAGCTCGGCGCTGAAGAAGCGGAAGCCGCCGCGCCGGTGCATCTTGGCCTGGTACATCGCCATGTCGGCATGGCGTATCAGGGTGTCGATGTCGGTGCCGTCTTCCGGGTACATGGCCACGCCCAGGCTGGCGCCGGGATGCAGCAGCACGCCGTGCACCGTCACCGGCTGCGCGAAGGCGGCCACCAGCCGTTCCACCGCGGCCACCGCGGCACCGCCGCCGCATTGCGGCAGCACCGCCACGAACTCGTCGCCCGAAAGCCGGCCGATGATGTCGCCGGTCCGGGCGCATGCCTCCAGCCGGCGTGCCAGCTCGATCAGCAGGCCGTCGCCCACCACATGGCCGTGGGTGTCGTTCACCTGCTTGAAGCGGTCGAGGTCGACGAACACCACCGCCAGCGGCCAGCCATGGCGGCCGGCATCGTGCAGCGCCCGTTCCGTCTTGCCGCGCAGCAGGGCGCGGTTGGGCAGGCCGGTCAGCGCGTCGTAGAACGCCAGCTGGTGGATGTGGGCCTTGGTCCGTTCGCGCTCCAGGATCAGCGAGCACAGGTGCAGGCTCACGTCCACCAGGCGGCGGTGCAGCGCACTGGGCTCGCGCGGCTCGCGGTAATAGAAGGCGAAGGTGCCCAGCACCTGGCCGTCGCTGCTGCGGATGGGGCTGGACCAGCAGGCCGCCAGGCCCAGCGGCAGCGCCAGGTCGCGGAAGTGTTCCCACAGCGGATCGGTGGCGATGTCGCGCACCATCACCGGCGCATTGCGCCAGGCCGCGGTGCCGCAGGAGCCCACCTGGGGCCCGATGGCCACGCCGTTGATCTGCTGGCAGAAGTCGGCCGGCAGGCTGGGGCCGGCCAGGGTCTGCAGCCGCTGCTGCTCGTCCACCCGCAGGATGCTGGCCACCAGCTCGGGCGCGATGCGCTCCACCTCGCGGCACAGCAGCAGCATCAGCTCGTGCAGCGGCGCCTCGCGGGCCATCGCATCCAGCACGCGGAACTGCAGCACCTCGTGCAGCTTGGTCTGGGTGATGTCGGTGAGCACGCCCACGAAGTTGCACAGCCGGCCATGGGCATCGTGCACCGGATTGACCGCGGTGGAGACCCACAGCGGCCGGCCGTCCTTGGTGTAGGTGAGCAGCTCGCAGGAGAAGCTCTGCTCGGCCAGGTCGTCGGACATCAGCGCCTGCAGCATCGACGGATCGGTGTGCGGGCCGGCCAGCAGCTCGGTGGGACGGTGGCCCACCATCTCCTCCAGCCGGTAGCCGTACATGCGCAGGCAGCCGGCATTGGCAAACACCACCCGGCGGTCGGCGCTGGCCACGATGACGGCGATGTCGCTCTCGTCCACGGCGGTGGACAGCAGGCGCTGGCGCGCCAGCAGCTCATGCTGCTGCGAGGCGTCTCGCACGAAGGCGCAATACAGCACCCGCCCTTCGAACACCACCTGCGACACCGACATCGTCGCCTGCCGCCGGCTGCCGTCGGCCTGCTCGATGGGCACCTCCACCGTGGTGCCCACGATGCGGTTGCGGCCGGTGTGGCGGTGCGCATGCACGCCGGCGTCGTGACGGCTGCGCATCTCGTGCGGCATCAGCATGCGCACGTTGCGGCCCAGCACCTGGTCGCGGCGGTAGCCCCACAGCCGCTCCGCGGCGGCGTTGAACACCACCACGTCGTTGTGCTCGTCGATCAGCACCACGCCGTCGATGGCCTGTTCCAGCGTCTGCAACAGCAGCGAGCGCGCATCCTCCGGTGGTGCCGCCGCCACCGCGCTCACCTGCGCTGCATCACTGACATCCATCGTCGTCCGCCCCAACTCCGACCCGGGGCCCGGAAGGGCCGCTGCGGCTGTATCGGCGTCCCGGCCCGCCGGCGTGAGCGACGCCGCGCACGGAAACGTGGCGGATTTGGCGCGGCGCACCGCCGAAGTGCACGGCCGCGGTGGCAAACAGCGCCCGGAAGACCGGACTTATCGCGACCTACGGCCCCCGCCGGGCGCGGTCTACTGGCCGGGCCATGTCCTGCAGCAAGTTGCCCATGCCCGCCTCGACCCTGTTCCGCGCCGTGCTGGCGACCCTGATGCTGCTGGCGCTGGGCGCCTGCGGCAGCGCGCCCAAGGCGCCGCCCACCCTGTATGAACGGCTGGGCGGCACGCCGCAGCTGGAGCGGGTGGTGGAGCGGCTGGTGGACCGCGCGGCGACCGACCCGCTGGCACAGCAGGCGCTGGGCACCGGCGCGGGGGAGGGCGGCTGGCAGCCGCAGCCGCTCAAGCGCAGCCTGGTGCAGCAGCTGTGCCAGGTGGCCGGCGGCGGCTGCGTGGGCGAACCCGCCGCCGCTGGTGCCGCCGGCCTGAACATCAACGACAGCCGGTTCCGCCCGCTGGTGCTGCTGCTGCGCGAGGAGCTGGACCGCGCCCGTGTGCCGCCCCGCGCCAAGGACGAGCTGCTGCGGGTGCTGTCGCCACGCCATCCGCTGCCGGGCCAGCGGCCCGCGCCGGCTGCCGACGGGGCGCACCGCCGTGCGTGAGGCCCTGCTCGGATGCGGGCTGCTGTGCAGCGCCGCCGTGCTGGCTGCGCCGGTGACGGTGCAGGTGACCGACGGCACCGGCAAGCCGCTGGCCGAGGCGGTGGTGTACGTGCTGGTTAAGGGCCAGCCGCAGCACACCAGCAGCGCCACCGCCGAGATCGCCCAGCGCGAGCGGCAGTTCGTGCCCTCGGTCAGCGTGGTGCAGACCGGCACCGCCGTGAGCTTTCCCAATTTCGACACCGTGCGCCACCACGTCTATTCGTTCTCGCCGATCCGCAGCTTCGAGCTGAAGCTGTATGCCGGCACGCCTACGAGGCCGGTGGTGTTCGACAAGCCCGGCACCGCGGCCCTGGGCTGCAACGTGCACGACCGCATGACGGCCTGGGTGCATGTGGTGGACACGCCGCTGTTCGCCCGCACCGATGCCCGCGGCGAGGCCACGCTGGAGGTGCCCGCCGGCGCGCACCTGCTGCGCGGCTGGCATCCAGCCATGGGCGAGGCCGGCCTGCCGGCCGAGGCCGCGCTGCAGGTGGGTGGCGGTGCCCTGCGCGCCGCGCTGCGCCTGCCGGTGGGAGGCTGAGGTGTCGCGCTCGACAACGGCGGCCGGCCTGCCGGGGCGGCTCATGCGGTGGATCACGCGGCCGTATGCCAGGCGCCTGCAGTGGCGCATCGTGATGCTGTTCGTCGGCCTGCTGGTGGTGGTGCAGGCGGCCAGCTTCCTGGCCATCCGCCGCGACCTGGAGGTCAATGCGCGCGCCACCATCGCGCAGGAGCTGGCCACCGGCGAGAAGGTGCTGCGCCGCCTGCTGGCGGCCAATGCGCAGAACATCGCCGATGCCTCCACCGTGCTGGCGGCCGACTTCGGCTTCCGCGCCGCGGTGGCCAGCGGCGACCGCGCCACCGTGGCCGATGCGCTGGACAACCATGGCGCGCGCATCGGCGCCGAAGTGGCCTTCTATACCGATGCCGCCAGCCGCCTGGTGGCCGCCACCACCACGCATGGCGATGCCGCGGCGCGGGCCCTGTCCGGGCGCATGGCCGGCACGGCGCCGGCCGCCGACCTGAGCCTGGTGGCCGTCATCGACCAGCGGCCCTACCAGATCGTCACCGTGCCGGTGCGCGCGCCGCAGCTCATCGGCCATGTGGCGATGGGCTTCCCGGTGGGCAGCGCGCTGCTGCGCGACGTGGAACAGATCGCCGGCCTGCGCACCGCGCTGGCGGTGCGGGCCGGGGGCGCCGCCTGGCAGGTGCTGCCACCAGCCGATGCGGCGCCGGCCGACCACGACGAACTGGCCACGCAGGTGCGTGCGCTGGGCATGCCGTCGGCCGCGGCCACGGTGCTGCTGGAAGGCGAGCAGTACGCGATGCGGGTGGCCCCGCTGGGCCGCTCCGGCGGCACCGAGGCGGCGGTGCTGCTGCTGCAGTCGGTGGACGACGCGGTGGCGCCGTTCCGGCGGCTGCAGCTCATCCTGCTGGCCATCAGCGGCGCCGGCCTGGCGGTGTTCACCCTGGGCAGCATCTACACCGCGCGGCAGATCACGCGGCCGATCCAGGCCCTGTCGCGCAGTGCCGAGCGGCTGGGCGCCGGCGACTATGCGGTGCCGGTGGCGGTGCAGGCGCAGGACGAGGTGCGCGACCTGGCCCGCTCCTTCGAGGCCATGCGCCAGGGCCTGCAGCAGCGCGAGCAGGAGATCCGCCGCCTGGCGTACTGGGACACGCTCACCGGCCTGCCCAACCGGGCGCAGTTCCACGGCGCGCTGCTGGCGCAGCTGGCCAGCCAAAAGCCGCTGTCGGTGCTGATGCTGGACCTGGACCGCTTCAAGCATGTGAACGACGTGCTGGGCCATGCCTTCGGCGACCGGCTGCTGCGGCAGATCGCGGCGCGGCTGCGCAGCGGCGGCCTGGCCGAGCACGACCTGGTGGCCCGCCTGGGCGGCGACGAGTTCGCGGTGATGCTGCCCGGTGCCGATGCCGACACCGCCATCGACACCGCGCGCCGGCTGCGCACGCTGCTGGAGCAGCCGCTCACGCTGGACGACCACACCATCGACGTCAGCGCCGGCATCGGCATCGCCGCGCATCCGGCGCACGGCAGCGAGGCCGACACCCTGCTGGTGCGCGCCGAGATGGCCATGTACGCCGCCAAGTCGCAGCCCGCCCACGAGACCGGCGTGATGCTCTACAGCGCCGCCATCGATTCGTCGAGCGAGGCCTCGCTATCGCTGCTGACCGAGCTGCGCGCCGCCGTGGCGCAGGACCAGCTGCGGCTGTACCTGCAGCCCAAGATCGCGATGGCCACCGGCGCGGTGGTGGGCGCCGAGGCCCTGGTGCGCTGGCAGCACCCGCTGCGCGGCATGATCCCGCCGATGCAGTTCATCCCGTTCGCGGAGCAGACCGGCTTCATCCGCGAGCTCACCGGCTGGATGATCGAGCGCTGCTCGATGCGCTATGCCGAGCTGCAGCGCCGCGGCATCGACCTGAAGTTCGCGATCAACCTCAGCACCCGGGACCTGCTGGACCAGCACCTGCCGGCCAAGATGGAGCGCCTGTTCGCCCGAGGCGGCGTGCAGCCGCAGGCGCTGTGCCTGGAGATCACCGAGAGCGCCATCATGGACGACCCCGAGCGTGCGCTGCAGACGCTGCAGAGCCTGCATGCCATGGGCCTGCGGCTGTCGATCGACGACTTCGGCACCGGCTACTCGTCGCTGGCCTACCTGAAGCGGCTGCCGCTGCATGAGCTGAAGATCGACCGCAGCTTCGTGATGGGCATGGAGACCGACCGCGCCGACCTGAAGATCGTGCGTTCCACCATCGACCTGGCCCACAACCTGGGCCTGACGGTGTGCGCCGAAGGCGTGGAGAACGCGCAGACCTGGGCCCTGCTGAAGGCCCTGCACTGCGACGAGGCCCAGGGCTACCTGATGGGCAAGCCGATGCCCGAGACCGACTTCGCCGGCTGGCTGCTGGACTGGCACGCGCCGCAGGCGCGGCTGCGCACGGAGTTCGCGCCCTTCATCTAGCCGGTGGCGGGGGCGTGTCGCCGCGGCGCGGCCATGGGTCCACGTGCGTCATCACCCGCAGCACGTCGTGGCGGGCCAGCACCGCGTCGCGCGCGGCCACGGCGATGTCGTGGCCCTGCTCCACGCTCAGGCTGCCGTCCACTTCCAGGTGCATGTCCACCACCAGCATGTCGCCCATCCTGCGGGTGCGCAGGTCGTGCACCGCATGCACGCCGGGCGTGGCGGCGGCGGTGCGGGTGATGGCTTCCACCTCCTCGGCGCTGGCGCCGCGGTCCATCAGGTCGGACAGCGCATTCCAGCCGAAGATCCAGCCCATGCGCGCGATCAGGAAGCCGACGATGGCCGCGGCGATCGGGTCGAGCAGCGGAAAGCCCATCAGGTTGCCCAGGATGCCCAGGCCCACCACCAGCGACGACGCGGCGTCCGAGCGCGCATGCCAGGCATTGCTCACCAGCAGGCTGGAGCGCACCCGCTTGGCCACCGCCAGCATGTAGCGGAACAGCCCCTCCTTGCACACCAGCGTGAAGGCGGCCACGCCCAGGGCCGCGACATGCACCTGCGGGATGTCGGCCGGCGCTTCCAGCTTGCGCAGCGCCGACCACAGCATGCCCACGCCCACCGCCAGCAGCAGCGCGCCCAGCACCAGCGAGCCGGCGTTCTCGAAGCGGGCATGGCCGTACGGATGGTCGTCGTCGGCCGCCTTGCGGCTGTGCTTGCCGGCCAGCAGCACCACGAAGTCGCTCACCAGGTCGGACAGCGAATGCATCGCATCCGCCACCAGCGCCTGCGATTGCGCGAAGAGGCCGACGAACAGCTGCAGCACGATCAGCACCGCATTGACGACGATGCTCACCCAGGTGCTGCGGTTGGCCGCGGCGGCCCGCTCGTCGGCGCCGTGCGCGCTGTCCTCCGGGTCGTCGCCGAACAGGGTGGCCGCCTGCTGGGCCTGCTCGGCGGTGTCGAGCCGGGGGTCTTCGGCGGGGCTGGCGTTCATGGCATGCAAGCGGACTGCGGGCCCCCAGCTTAGCGCCGCCGTGCTCGGGGAGAATGCCAGCCGCCCTGGCTCACACCGGCGCATCGCGCGCCCGTCCCGTCATGACCCACCGCATGCCCAGCACCCTTCCCATCGCCGGCCGGCGCCTGCTGCTGCAACTCGGCGCCCTGGGCTGCCTCTCGGCCGCCGCCGGCCTGCCCGCCGCCGCCCGGCCCGAGGCCGCGCCGCGCGCCGTGGCCCCGCGCGGCCCGCTGGCCGCCGACGAGCTGAACAACATCGCCGTGTTCAAGGCCGTCTCGCCCTCGGTGGTGAACATCACCGCGCTGGGCGTGGAGCGCGACTTCTTCAGCCCGCGCGTGACCCAGGTGCCGCGCGGCACCGGCACCGGCTTCGTGTGGGACGAGGCGGGCCACATCGTCACCAATTTCCACGTCATCCAGGAGGCCTCGGGCGCCCGCGTCACGCTCTCGGACCAGAGCTCGCACAAGGCTTCGCTGGTGGGCGTGTTCCCCGACCGCGACCTGGCGGTGCTGAAGATCGAGGCGCCGCGGGGCAAGCTGCCGCCCATCGCGCTGGGCACCAGCAAGGACCTGCAGGTGGGCCAGAAGGTGTATGCGCTGGGCAATCCCTTCGGCCTGGACCAGACGCTGACCACCGGCATCGTCAGCGCGCTCAACCGCGAGATCGAATCGGTCACTCGCCGCACCATCCGCGGCGCCATCCAGACCGACGCGGCCATCAACCCGGGCAACTCCGGCGGCCCGCTGCTGGATTCGGCCGGCCGGGTGATCGGCGTCAACACGTCCATCTACAGCCCTTCGGGCGCCAGCGCCGGCATCGGCTTCGCCATTCCGGTGGACGAGGTCAACCGCATCGTGCCGCGGCTGATCCGCGACGGCCGCATGGTGCGGCCGGCCCTGGGCGTGACCGCCGGCCCGGAGAACATGGGCCGCGCGCTGGGCCTGCCCAAGGGCGTGCCGCTGGTCGGCGTGGCCCCGGGCGGCCCGGCGCAGAAGGCGGGGTTGCGGCCCTTCGCCCGCGGCGCGCAGGGCGGCATCGTGGCCGGCGACGTCATCCAGGCCATCGACGACACGCCGGTGGCCGACCTGGACGACATGCTCACCGAACTGGAGCGCCACCAGCCCGGCGACCGCGTGTCGCTGACGCTGTGGCGCGCCGGCGCGGTGCGCAAGCAGGCGGTGGTGCTGGCGGAGTCGGAAGACTGAGCATCGGGGGATGCCGGCCTGCTGGCCGACCGGCTCCAGCTTGAAGCCCGTGGGTACCGCCGGCATCGCGAAGATCTTGCCGCTAGGTGTGAACCGTCAAGAGGTTCTTTC
>NZ_JZUE01000027.1 GCF_000969605.1 Aquincola tertiaricarbonis
CGAAGAGGAAGGCGAGGGGGGAGGGGGTCACCCGGCGGCACGGCAAGGCACATGCCGGCCGCGATGCCCGCTCGGCGTCAGTCCCCGGGCTTGTCCAGCCCCGCCAGTGCCTGCAGCAGCAGCTCCATCGACAGCGGCTTGTCCAGCTGCGCATCGAAGCCGTCGGCCCAGCCGCCGCCCGGCAGCCGCGTGCGCTGGCCGTAGCCGCTGATGGCCAGCGCCGGCCAGTCGCCGGGCGCGGTCTCGCGCAGCTCGGCCAGCATCGCGCCGGCGGTCATCTCGGTCACGCCCACGTCGGCCAGCAGCAGCTCGAAGCCGGTGCCGGCGGCATGCGACAGCGCCTCGCGGGCGCCAGCGGCGGCGATGACCTGCGCGCCCTCGGCCTCCAGCAGCTCGGCCAGCGCATGCAGCATGGCCGGGTCCTCGTCCACCAGCAGCACGCGGCGGCCGGCCAGCAGGTCGCGCCGCGGCGTGCCCGTGCCGCCGGCGATGCCGTTGCCGAACAGCGGCAGCCGCACGCGGAACAGGGCACCGCGGCCTTCGCCTTCGGAGTGCGCCTCCACCGTGCCGCCATGCAGCTGCGCCAGGTCGCGCACCAGCGCCAGGCCGATGCCCAGGCCGCCGCCGCGGCGGGTGGTGGCCATGCGGTCCTCCTGCTCGAACATGTCGAACAGCAGCGGCAGGAAGTGCGGCGCGATGCCGCGGCCGCTGTCCTGCACCTCCAGCACCGCGCTGCCGCCCTCGGGCCGCAGCCGTACCTCGATGCGGCCGCCCTCGGGCGTGAACTTCAGGGCATTGCTCAGCAGGTTCCACACGATCTGCTCCACCCGCACCGCATCGGCATACACCGTGGCATCGGTGGCCTGCAGCGTGAGCTGCAGCCGGCGCTCCTGCGCCTCGGGGCGCACCGCCTCGCAGATGTTCTCGACGATGGGCCGCCACTGCACCGGCGTGCGGGTGAGCGAGAGCTTGCCCGTCTGCACCCGCGACAGGTCCAGCAGGTCGTCGATGATCTGCGACTGCGCATGCACGGTGCGGCGGATGGTGTCCACCGTGCGCAGCAGCCGCGGCTGCACCGACACCTCGGGCGAGCGGGCCAGCGCCTCGGCGCTGATGAGCACCAGGTTCAGCGGGTTCTTCAGCTCGTGCGACATCACCGCCAGGAACTGGTTGCGCAGGTTGCTGGCGGCTTCCAGCTGCCGGCGCACCTGCTGCTCGGCCTGCAGCAGTTCCTCGCGCTGGCGCTCCAGCCGCTGGCGCTCGGTGAGGTCGCGCGCGATCTTGGCGAAGCCGGCCACGCCGTTCTCGGTCAGCGGCGTGGTGATGCCGCTGCAGTAGAAGCGGCTGCCGTCCTTGCGCAGGTGCCAGCGCTCGTCCAGCGCGCGGCCTTCGGTGGCCGCGGTGTGCAGCTCCTGCTCCGGCTTGCCGGCGGCGCGGTCCTCGGGCACGAACAGGCGCGCGAAGGGCACGCCCAGCATCTCCTGCTCGGTGTAGCCGAACATCAGCTCGGCGCCCTTGTTCCAGCCGGTGACGTTGCCTTGGGCATCCATCGTCAGCACCGCGTAGTCGCGGGTGCTCTCGGCCACCAGGCGCAGCCGCTCGTCGCGGGCGCGCACCTGGTCCTGCGCGCTGCGGCGCTCGGTCACGTCGATGAAGTTCAGCACCGCGCCGTCGATGCGGTTGTCGCTGGTGCGGTAGACCGAGATGCGCATCAGGTACCAGCTGCCGTCGGTGGAGGCCACCTCGCGCTCCTGC
This sequence comes from Aquincola tertiaricarbonis, assembly GCF_000969605.1. Lineage (GTDB taxonomy): Bacteria > Pseudomonadota > Gammaproteobacteria > Burkholderiales > Burkholderiaceae_C > Aquincola > Aquincola tertiaricarbonis. Next base: position 1,756 of record NZ_JZUE01000027.1, read on the forward strand.
AGGCGCAGCGTGGCCAGCACCTCGGCCACGTCGTCGCCCAGGCCTTCGTAGCGCAGGCGGTGGGTGAGGTCGCGCAGCGGCCGGCCGACGTCGGTGGACAGGATGTTGAACAGCTTGGTGGCCAGCGGCGTGATGCCGCGGATGCGCACCTCGCGGTCGACGAAGACGGTGGCCATGCTCATGGAGGCGATGAGGTTGCTCAGGTCGTCGTTGACCTTGGCCGTCTCCTCCACCTTGCGCTTGAGCTCGAAGTTAACGGTGGTCAGCTCCTCGTTGACCGACTGCAGCTCCTCCTTGCTGGTCTCCAGCTCCTCGGTGGCCGAGCGCAGCTCCTCGTTCATCGACTGCAGCTCCTCGTTGGTGGCGCGCAGCGCCTCGCCGGAGATGGCCGATTCGCCGATGGTGCCGTGCAGCTGCGCCTGCAGCGCGCGCAGCGCCTCGTCCAGCACCTGCCAGGTGGGGTCGTGCGCCTCGCCGGGCGCGGCGGCGGGCGCCAGCAGCGTGGCATCGAATTCCTGCAGCCGCACCAGCATCAGGCCGGCCTCGCCCAGCGGCTTGCCCAGCCGCACGCTCATGCACACGGTGATGGGCGACTGCTCGCCCTGGATGGTGACCGGCTGCGCCATCACCCGCTGGCCGTCGCGCCGGGCCAGCAGCATGGCCGCGCGCAGCGGCGCCGCCAGCTCCGGCAGCACCAGGTCCAGCAGGTCGGTGGATGGCACCCCCTCCACATGCCGCAGGAAGCGCGAGGCGCCCAGGCTGGTGTGCAGGACGTGGCCGCGCGCATCCACCACGATGCTGGCCTCGTCCTCCTCCAGCAGCAGCCGCTGGTGCAGCAGCGCCAGCGGCGGCGGCTGCAGCGGCAGCACCTCGGGCTCGCGCTGCAGGCTGCTGCGCGGCATGTCGGTGCCGCGCAGCGGCAGCAGGTCGCGCCGCGCCTGGCGCACGGGATTGGCGCGGTAGATGCGGTGCTTCTTGTCCACCGGCGTGAAGTGCTCCGGCAGGAAGTCGGCCGACTCCGCGCTGCCCAGAAACAGCAGCCCGCCGGGGTTGAGGGCGAAGTGGAAGGCCTCCAGCACCTCGGCCTGCACCTCGCGCTCCAGGTAGATGAGCAGGTTGCGGCAGGTGATGACGTCCACGCGGGAGAAGGGCGGGTCGCGCAGCACGTTGTGGCGGGCGAACAGCACCTGCTCGCGCAGCGCCTTCTTCACCCGGAAGCTGCCCATCTCCATGTCGAAGAACTGGCGCAGCTGGCTGGGGCGCACGTCGGCCACGATGGCTTCGGGATAGATGCCCGCGCGGGCCACCGACAGCGCCCGGTCGTCGATGTCGGAGGCGAAGACCTGCACCGTCTGGCGCGGCAGCTTGTCGGGCGCATGCTCGTTGAGCAGCATGGCCAGTGAATAGGCTTCCTCCCCGGTGGCGCAGCCCACCACCCAGGCGCGCAGCGTGGCGGCTTGCGGCCGCCGGTTGAACAGGGTGGCCACGATCTCCCGTTCGAGCGCCTCGTAGGCGGCCGCGTCGCGGAAGAAGGTGGTCACGCTGATCAGCATGTCCTGCAGCAGCAGGCCGGCTTCCTGCGGATGCGCATCCAGGTACTCGCGGTACGAAGGCAGCGTGGCCTGCCGCGTGACCTGCATGCGGCGTTCCAGCCGGCGCAGCACGGTGCCGCGCTTGTAGTGGCGGAAGTCGTTGCCGGTGCGCTGGGCCAGGATGGCCATGGTGTCCTGCAGCGCCTGCTCGGCCAGGTCGCGCTGCAGGCCGGGGGCCGGCCGCTCGGTGCGCAGGCCGGCCTCGCCGTCGTCGGGCAGCTCGATGCGGCGCGCGGTGTCCCACACCTCCAGCAGCTTGTCGCCGATGCGCGCGGCCGGCAGGATGAAGTCCACATGGCCGCTGGCGATGGCGGCCGCGGGCATGGCGTCGTACTCGGCATCGGAGGGCAGCTGGGCCAGGGCCACGCCGCCTTCGGCCTTGACCTCGCCCAGGCCCAGCGTGCCGTCGTTGCCGGCGCCGGACAGCACCACCGCCATCGCCCGCTCCCGGTGCGCGCGGGCCAGTGTGCGGAAGAAGAGGTCGATGGCCACCGGCCGGCCGCGCGCGCGGCGTTCGTCCACCACCAGGTGGCCGTCGTCCATCGCCAGCTGCAGCGCCGGGGCGATGACGTACACCCGGTCCACCTCGATGCGCGTGGTCTCCGTCACCTGCATCACCGGCATCGGCGTGGCGCGCTGCAGGATCTCGGCGGCATGGCTCTCATGTTCGGCCGACAGGTGCAGCACCACGACGAAGGCCATGCCGGGCTGCGGCGGCAGCGGCTGCAGCAGCCGCACCACCGCGGCGATGCCGCCGGCCGAAGCACCGATGCCGACGACCGGAAAGCGCAGGTCGGACCGTCGGGTCGGCCGCTCCTCGGCGGACGGCGGGGCGGTGGGGCGGGGTACTTCAGGCACGGCGGGGCTCCGGGGTGATGCGGCAGCGGCATCCAACGACCCCGCAAGAGCGGAAATTATGGAGGCCCGTGGCGACCCCGCCAGCCGCTTCGCTCAGCCCGGCTGGCGACCCTGCGGCGGCTGCTGCGCATCCACCTCGCGCTCGGCTTCCAGCCAGTCATGCTCATGATGGCCATGCGCCTGGCCGCGGGCCAGGTAGCGCTGGTAGGCCGCCTCGCGCACGCGCTGCTCGCGGCTGGGGCTGGAGGGCGTGCTGCCGTCGGCATCGCCGGCCTGCGTACCGGCAGCGCCGGCGGCATCCGCCGGGGTCGCCGGCTTGCGGCTGCGCGACTTGGCTGCGGCGCCGGCCGCGGAGGGGCCGACCCGGACGGGCTTGGCGGCTGCCTCGGCCTTCACCGGCTCGGTGGGCTGTGCGGGCTCGGCAGCCCGCGTGCGCTGGGTCGCCTTCTTCGTCGGCGCTGCCGGCGTGGTCTGTCCGCTGGGCGCAGCGGCGGCCTTCTTGCGGGCCGCCTTGGCAGGTGCTTCAGGGGCGGTGGCCTGCGGAGTGGAAGCAGGGTTTGCTGCGGTCTTGGCGGACGCGGCTCTGGCCATGGGGGTTCCTCGGGTCATGGGGGCGCAACGCCCGGCAATCGGCATGCCGGCGTGCCAGCAGGCTCGGCACGAGGCGGCGCTTAAGCTCGCACGCATGCTCCGACAAGCCACCACCACGCTCCAGTTCGAGACCCGCGGCCGAGGCCTGCTCGACATCACCCGCCCGGTGGCCGACTGGGTGCGCGGCTGCGGCTACGGCCAGGGCCTGCTGACGCTGTTCGTCCGCCACACCTCGGCCAGCCTGCTGGTGCAGGAGAACGCCGACCCGCAGGTGCGGGCCGACCTCGAGCGCTTCTTCGCCCGCCTGGTGCCCGACGGCGACCCGCTGTTCCGCCATGTCGACGAAGGCCCGGACGACATGCCGGCCCATGTGCGCGCGGCCCTCACCGCGGTGCAGCTCAGCGTGCCGCTGCTGGGCGGCCGGCTGGCGCTGGGCACCTGGCAGGGCCTGTACCTCTGGGAGCACCGCAGCCGGCCGCACTGGCGCGAGGTGGTGCTGCACCTGCTGGGCGAATGAGCGGCCGGGCCGCCGCGCCGGGCATGCACCTTGCCGCCCGGGCGGTTCCGCGGACCGCCGCGATCCCGAGCCCGCCACCATGCCGCAGTTCAGCTTCCATGCCTCCCAGGAGCAGTTTCCGCCCGAGCAATTGCTGGCGCTGGCGCAGCAGGCCGAGGCTGCCGGCTTCGATGCGGTCTTCAGCTCCGACCATGCACAGCCCTGGTCGCCTTCCCAGGGCCATTCGGCACTGAGCTGGGTGTGGCTGGGGGCGGCGCTGCAGGCCACCCGGCGGCTGCGCTTCGGCACCATCACCGTGCCCGGTGGCTGGCGCTACCAGCCGCTGGTGCTGGCGCAGGGCATCGCCACGCTGCAGCGCCTGTACCCGGGCCGCCTGCCCTGGGTGGCGCTGGGCAGCGGCGAGGCGGTCAATGAAGGCCTGGTGGGCCAGGGCTGGCCCGACAAGCCCGAGCGCAACCAGCGGCTGCAGCGCGCGGCCCAGGCCATGCGCCGCCTGCTGGATGGCGAGCGCGTGACCGAGCCCGGCCCGCCCGCGGTGGTGGACGCGCGGCTGTGGTGCCGGCCGCCACAGCGCACGGTGCTGGTGGGCGCGGCCACCAGCGTGGAGACGGCGCGCTGGCTGGGCGGCTGGGCCGAGGGCCTGCTGACCGTGTCGCACGACCTGCAGCAGCTGCGTGCCCTGATCGCCGCCTTCCGCGAGCAGGCGGGGCCCGACAAGCCGGTGCATGTGAAGGTGGACCTGAGCTGGGCCGACACCGATGCGCAGGCGCTGGAGCAGGCCTTCGAGCAATGGCGCTTCAACGCCGGCGGCAGCCAGGCGAACGCCGATGCCCGCCAGCCCGAGGACTTCGTCCGGCTCACGGCCCACCTGCGCCCGGAGGACATGCGCGCCAAGGTGATGGTGGCGGCCGACCTGGGCCGGCATGTGGACCATCTGCGGCAGGTGGCCGCGCTGGGCGTGACGTCCATCGACCTGCACCAGGTGGGCGGTGACCAGGCCGCCTTCATCGAGGCCTTCGGCCGCGAAGTGCTGCCCGCACTGCGCGCTTAACATCCTTTCTCCTTCAGTACCGATTGCAGCAGACCATGGCCAAGAAGATCGACCGCAGCCGCATCGAAGCCGGGCGCTTCGACCTTCCGAAGAAGCTCGCCTTCTTGCTGGAAGACAAGGTGGACTTCCACAGCATCGCCGAGCGCGACGGCGAATGGACGGTGGAGATGCCTGCCAGCGCCCTGCAGAAGCTGTTGCGCAGCAAGGCGCAGCTGAAGGCGCTGAAGGCCGAGCACAAGCTGGCCACCGGCGGCCATGCCGAAGCGCTGGCCGCCGTCGAGGCCGAGCATGGCGGCACCCGCGCCGCACTGTCCAAGGCCGAGCAGCGCATCCGTGCGCTGGAGAAGAAGCTGGCTGCGGCGACGGCCACGGCGCCGATGCCCGCGGCCGACGCCGGCGTTGCAAAGGCCGGCAAGCCGGGCAGGGGCACGGGCGGCCGCAAGGCGGTGCCGAGCGTCACCTATCCGCATGCCGATGCAGGGGCCGATGCCCAGGCCGGTGCCCCGGTCCAGGCGCAGGCCGAAGCGCCGGCCGCCGAGCCGCCGCCGGTCACCCTGGCCACTGCGGTGGACGCCATGCAGGAGCCCACCGCGCCGGCGGGGGAAGACGGCGACAACGATGGCGCGGCGCCGTCCCTCCAGGCCGGCTGACCTCCTCCGCTCCCGGGTACGCCGCTTGCCGTGGCGCGCTGCCGCCGCGCCTTGCGCGGCGTGTGCCGAACCCTCCAACCTTCCCGGGAGCTGTATGAAATTCAACGCCATTGCCGTTGCCGCCGTGCTGGCCGCCACCGGCCTGCAGGCCTCCGCCGCCGCGCTCACGTCGCAAACCTTCGACAACCTGTCCTCCACCTTCTCCTTCGGTGCCACGCGCATCACCGGCGAGGACACCGCCTTCAACTTCGTGCTGAACCTGGGCGGCGGCGAAGCCGGCCAGCAGCAGTACACGGTCAAGGGCGACATCAGCGCCACCAACTTCAGCTTCAGCAGCGTGACGCTGAACGGCACGGCCTGGACGCTGTCCCCCAGCGCCGACGGCACCTACCTGGGCCTGGTGCGCGGCACCTTCCGCGGGCCGCTGGAAGTGGAGATCGCGGGCAGCTTCACCGGCCCGTCCGACGGCTACGGCAACCTGCAGGGCTCGCTGGTGCTGGCCCCGGTGCCGGAGCCCGAGACCTATGCCCTGATGCTCGCCGGCCTGGCAGCCGTGGGCTTCGCCGCGCGCCGCCGCCGGCATTGAACCCCGCGCCGGTGCTCCGCGCCGGCAGCGCTCACGCCGCGCACGGTCCCAGCTCGCGCAGCAGGTCCGGCACCTCGCCGGGCAGCTCGCGGGCCAACAGGCCCAGCATGCCCAGCCGGCGCGTGAGCCGGTCGCCCGCATGGGCATGCAGCACCACGCCCCAGGCACAGGCCTGGGCCAGTGGGGCGCCGCGTGCGGCCAGGCCGGCCACCAGGCCGGCCAGCACGTCGCCGGAGCCGGACGTGGCCAGGCCCACGTTGCCGCCATCGTGCTGCCAGGCGCGTTCCTCGCCCGGCGCGGCGATGAAGGTCTGCCGGCCCTTGAGCGCCACCACCGCCTGCCATTGCCGCGCCGCCTGCTGCGCCAGCTGCAGCGGCCGCGCCTGCACCTCGTCCTTGTCGATGCCGGTGAGCGAGGCCATCTCGCCGGCATGCGGCGTCAGTGCCCAGGCCTGGCGCGGCGGCCAGGGCTGGCCTTCGGGCGGCGACTTCACCACGCACATGCCATAGGCATCCAGCACCAGCGCGGTATGGCGGCAGCGCGTCAGGAGCCCGCGTGCGAAGTCCACCGCCGCGCCTTCGTCCTGCACGCCGGGGCCGAACAGCACCGCCCGTGCGCTGGGCAGGATGTCCTCCAGCAGCGCCAGGCCCTTGGCCGCCAGGCCGCCGGCCGCGGTCTCGGGCAGGGCCAGCACCCGGGCTTCGGGCACGGCCAGCGCCACGCCCGCAGCCACGCTGGCGGCGGTGGCGATGGTGAGCTTGCCGGCGCCCGCGCGCATGGCGGCCACGGCCGACAGCACGGCCGCGCCGGGCATCTCCGGCCCGCCGGCGATCACCAGCACCCGGCCGCGCTGTTCCTTGTCGCCATCCTCGTCGGGCAGGGGCAGCGGCCAGGCGCGCAGCGCGGCCTCGTCCAGTAGCAGCGGCGGCGGCAACGACGACAAGCGGTCGCTCATGACTTGGGTGCTGCCGGCATGTCGGGCTCGGCCGTCACCGGCTCGCCGGCTTCCACCACCGGCCGCACGAAGTTGGCCTGCTGCAGCGCCAGCTTGCCGCGGCGGCCCAGCGTGCGGTCGAAGGCATACCAGGTGACGGCGCAGTTGGGCACGTCGCCGGCGCGGTCGGTCTCCAGCACCTGGGCCTCGTCCATGCGCTCCAGCAGGTAGCGCAGGCAGTTGACGATCACCTGGTGCGCCACGATCAGCACGCGCTCGCCGCGGTGCTCGCGCGTCACCGTCTCCAGCACGCTGCGCAGCCGCAGGATGACGTCGCACCAGCTCTCGCCGCCGGGTGGGCGGAAGTAGAACTTGCCTACGTGGCTGCGCTGCTCGGCCAGCTGCGGATGCTGCTGCTCGATGCCCAGGCGGGTGAGCCGGTCCAGGATGCCGAACTCCTTTTCGCGCAGGCGTTCGTCCACCCGCACCTGCAGCTCGTCGTCGCCACCGGCCAGGCCCGCGGCCTGCATCACCAGCTCGGTGGTCTGGCGGGCGCGCACGTAGGGCGAGCACAGCACCACGTTGGGCCGTTCGTCGGCCGGCATGCCGCCGAACCATTCGCCCAGCGCCAGCGACTGCCGCTCGCCCAGCGCCGACAGCGGCACGTCCATGTCGCGGGTGGCGATGTCGATCAGCGGCAGGCCGGCGGCCTCGGCCTTGTCGCGCGCCACGTTGCCGGCGCTCTGGCCATGGCGCACCACCCACAGGCGGTCGGGCCATTTCTGTTGCGGATCGAGCGGGCTGGCGGGCATGGGCAAGAGGTGCTGCGCTGCGGTGGAGGTGCAGCGCAGCGGCAAGGCACGTGCCTGTCGGCCGGCTCCACAATCGGCCGATGATCGTGCGACCCCGACCCAGCGCCTGGCGCCTGTTCTTCGTGCTGCGCGGCTCCATCGTGCCGCACATCGCCGGCAAGCTGGCGCTGGTGGCGGCCGTCTCGGTGCTGGCGGTGTGGCTGCAGGGCCGCGATGCGCGGCTGGACGCAGCGCACCTGGCGGCGGTGCCGTTCTCGCTGCTGGGGCTGGCGCTGTCGGTGTTCCTGGGCTTTCGCAACAACGTCTGCTACGACCGCTGGTGGGAGGCGCGGCGGCAGTGGGGCAGCCTGCTGGCGGCCAGCCGTGCGCTGGCCCGCGAGGCCCTCGCCGCGCTGCCCGACCAGCCCGCGGTGGCCCAGGCCGTGGTGCGCCGCTGCATCGGCTTCGCCCATGCGCTGGCCGCCCGGCTGCGCGATGACGACGCGGTGGCTGCGGCCGCGCCGTGGCTGTCCGCGGCCGAACAGCCGGTGCTGGCGGCCGCGCGCAATGCCAACAACCTGGTCGCCGGCCTCATCGCACGCGACCTGGCCGGCGCCCGCGGCGCCGGTGCGCTGGGCGACATCGTCTACCAGGCGCTGATGGCGCACCTGCATGAATGCACCGCGGTGCAGGCCGCCTGCGAGCGGCTCAAGGGCACGCCCACGCCCTTCGCCTATTCGCTGCTGCTGCACCGCACGGCCTGGTTCTTCTGCCTGCTGCTGCCCTTCGGCCTGGCCGCCACGCTGGGCGCACTGACGCCGCTGGTGGTGGTCATCGTGGCCTACACCTTCTTCGGCCTGGATGCGCTGGGCGACGAGCTGGAAGAGCCCTTCGGCCGTGCCGACAACGACCTGCCGCTGGATGCGCTGGTGCGCGGGCTGGAGATCGACCTGCTGGAGCAGCTGGGCGTGCAGCCGCTGCCCGAGCCGTTGCAGCCGCGCGGCTATGTGCTGAACTGAAGTGTGTCACCAGCCGTGGAAGCGGTGCCAGGCCTGCACCGCGCCATCCTCGGCCAGCGCGTGGTACTGCGGGAACTGCGCGCCGGTGGCGCAGGCATGGTTGGGCAGGATGCGCAGCCGGGTGCCGATGGGCAGGGCGGCGGCAACGTCGATGGGGGCGTTCTGCGCCCCCGGCGCGGCGCTGTGCGAGACGATGCCGTGCTCCTGGTTGGCCGACGACATCCGCCATCCCGGCATCGGCGTGCCATCCAGCGCGCACACCTGGCCGTAGCCGTAGTCCTGTGCCTGGCGCGCGGTGCCGCGGTCGCGGCTCATGGCCATCCAGCCGGCATCCACGATGGCCCAGCCCTTGTCGGCCTGGTGGCCGATGACGGTGGTGAGCACGCTGAGCGCGATCTCGTCGGTACGGCACACGCCCACGTTGTGCATCACCAGGTCGAAGAACACGTACACGCCGGCGCGCAGCTCGGTCACGCCTTCGAGCGATTCGGCGGCCAGCGCCGTGGGCGTGGAGCCCACCGACACCACGGGGCAGGGCAGGCCCGCCGCGCGCAGCCGCTGCGCCGCATGCACGCAGCCGGCCCGCTCCTGCTCGGCCAGGGCGGCCAGGGCATGTGGCGTGTCCAGCTCGTAGCTGGAGCCGGCATGGGTGAGCACGCCGGCCAGCCGCATGCCGCCTTCATGCAGCAGGCGGCCGACGTCCAGCAGCGCCGCGTCGTCGGGCGTGATGCCGGAGCGGTGGCCGTCAGTGTCGATCTCGACCAGCACGTCGAAGGCATGCGCGTGGGCGCGGCCAAAGTCCACGATGGCCTGTGCACCGGTCACGCTGTCGGTGAGGATCTTCAGTGCGCAGCCGCGCTGGCGCAGCGCCAGGGCCTGCGGCAGCCGGTGCGGCGCCATGCCCACCGCATACAGGATGTCGGTCACGCCCTGGGCGAAGAACTGCTCGGCCTCCTTCAGCGTGGACACGGTGATGCCCGAGGCACCGGCCGCCTGCTGGGCCGCGACCACTTCGGCGCACTTGGTGGTCTTGGCATGCGGCCGCAGCCGCACGCCGAGGCGCTCGGCCTGCTGCTGCATGCGGGCGATGTTGTGCTGCATGCGCGGCAGGCAGACGATGGCGGCGGGGGTGTCGAGCGTGTCGAGCGTGTGGGGCATGGCGGGGTGCATGGACTGCTAGGTGACAGTAGAGCGGGGCTGTTTGGTGACTTGCCTGGCGCCTTCGCACGGCACCAGTGCATCCGCAGAGCAGAGCCGTGCGGGGGGCGGTGCCCGGTGGGGCGATTTTTGGGGTGGCGAGGAGCGCAGCGCCGAGGTCGGCGCGCGCAGCGCGCTTCGTAGACTGATCCGCGGCCGCTGTCCGAGCGCAGTGAACGTAGTGAACGCAGCGAGTTCGGCCGCGCGACCTCGGCGCGAGCACCGCAGCGAAGTCCGGCCTGCGAGGCCGGACCACCCCAGCATGAGCCCCACCGGGCACCGCCCCCCGCGCGGCGGTCGAACAAGAACAGAACAAGCGGCCTCGCCAGCAGCACCACCTCAAAGGCCCAGACCTCACAACACCACACACCTCGGATCCAGCTGCTTCAGCGCGTACTCCCGCACGTACTGCACATAGGTCTGCACCAGCATCGCCGGCCGGCGCTGGATGGGCGTGAGCACGGTGAAGTCCATGCGGATGGTCGGCTCGAAGGGGATGAAGCGGATGCCGTCGCCGCGGTATTCGCTGGCGGTGATGGGGTCGACCAGCGCCACCGCCAGGCCCGATTCGACGAAGCTGCACAGGCCGTGGCTGATCTGCGTCTCGAAGCGCAGGATGCGCTCCACGCCGTGGGCCGCGAACAGCGCGTCCACATGCAGCCGCGTGTCCAGCACCCGCGGGAATGAGGCGAAGTGCTCGCCCTTCAGGTCGGTCGGCTTGACCACGCTGTAGCCGGCCAGCCGGTGGCCCGCCGGCACCGCGCACAGCATGCGCGTGGCCAGCAGCGGCTCGCCGTGGGTGCTTGGCGCGTTCATCGCCAGGATGGCGAAGCCGATGTCGCAGCGCTGGCCCACCACCATGTCGACCACCGTGCGCGACGAATGCGACAGCAGCGAGATCTGCGTCTGCGGCCGCTCCACCAGGAACTGCGCCGTCGCCCGCGGAAGGAACGAGATCGACAGCGCCGGCGCCGCGGCCACCTGCAGCACGCCGCGCTGCTGATGGCGGATCTCTTCGGCCGTGCGGGCGATGCGGTCCACGCCCAGCAGGCTTTGCTGCACTTCCTCGTACAGCGTCTGCGCCTCGGGCGTGGGGATCAGCCGGCCGCGCACGCGCTCGAACAGCGCGAAGCCGATGCTCTGCTCCAGGTCGGCAATCAGCCGCGTGGCCGCGGGCTGGCTGATGTGCAGCATCTCCGACGCCTTGGTGACCGTCTGGCACAGCATCACCGCGCGGAAGGCTTCGAGTTGACGGATGCGCATGGTCGGTTCAACCCATGTTCTGATGTTATGGACGGGTGAACAAATTGTATTTCACGCATGCCCCATCGCTTCCTAGACTGTGCCTCAGCCCTGCGGAAAAGCGCTTCCCAACCCGCCGCGGGTGCCCATAAGCCAAATGCATTGGATTGGTGAAAACCCGAACCAAGCTGGTGCGTGAAGGCCCTTTCAGGTGCACAAGGAGTCCGTATGAAACCGACCCGTCTCATCGTCGCGCTGGCGGCTGCCGCCGCTGCCCAAGCCGCCATCGCCCAACAGCCCACGCTGTACCTCGGGTCCTATGGCGGCTCCACCGAGAAGCTCTTCAAGGAGAAGATCATCCCGGCGTTCGAGGCCAAGCATGGCGTGAAGGTGGTGTACGTGGCCGGCAACTCCACCGACACGCTGGCCAAGCTGCAGGCGCAGAAGGCCAAGCAGGAACTGGACGTGGTGCTGCTGGACGACGGCCCGATGCAGCAAGCGGTGCAGTTCGGCTTCTGCGATGCGGTCAAGCCCGAGGCCTATGCGCCGCTGTATCCGCTGGCCAGGCTCAGCGACAAGTCGGTGGCGGTGGGCGTGGTGGCCACCGGCCTGGCCTACAACGTCGAGGCCTTCAAGAAGGCCGGCCTGCCCAAGCCCGATTCATGGGAGCTGCTGACCAACAAGCAGTTCAAGCAGAAGGTCGCCATTCCGCCCATCAGCAACACCTACGGCCTGCAGACGCTGATCATGTTCGCCAAGCTGCGCCAGGGTGGCGAGAAGGCGATCGAGCCGGGCTTCAAGGCGATGACCGGCGAGGTGGCGCCCAACGTGCTGGCCTGGGAGCCTTCGCCGGGCAAGATGACCGAGCTGTTCCAGAACGGCGACATCACGCTGGCCGTGTGGGGCAGCGGCCGCGTGCAGGCGCTGAAGGACACCGGCTTCCCGGTGGAGTTCGTCTACCCGAAGGAAGGCGCGCTGGCGCTGATGATCGCCGGCTGCCCGGTGGTGCAGAGCGACGTGCCGCAGCAGTCGCAGGCGCTGCTGCAGTACCTGCTGACGCCCGAGGTGCAGGCCCTGCTGGCCGACGGCCAGGGCTGGGGCCCGGTGAACAAGGCCACGCAGCTGGCACCGGCCGTCGCGGGCAAGGTGCCCTACGGCGAGGCACAGGTGGGCAAGCTGATTCCCACCGACTGGACGGTGGTCAACGAGAAGCGCGGCGAGTGGACCAACCGCTGGAACCGCTCGGTCGAGCGCTGAGCTGCCGCTGACGGAAGCCACCGCCATGTCCTACCTCACGCTCGATGGGCTCGCCAAGCACTTTGGCGATTTCACTGCCGTCGATGGCCTCTCGCTGGCCATCGAGAAAGGCGAATTCCTTTCGCTGCTGGGCCCTTCGGGCTGCGGCAAGACCACCACGCTGCAGATGGTGGCTGGCTTCGTCGACCCCAGCCGCGGCCGCATCGTGCTCGACGGCCAGGACATCACCGCGCTGCGGCCCGAGAAGCGCGGCATGGGCGTGGTGTTCCAGAGCTATGCCCTGTTCCCGCACATGACGGTGGCGGAGAACGTGGGCTTCGGCCTGGAGATGCGCAAGGTGCCGCGTGCCGAGCGCGACAAGCGTGTGGCCGAGACGCTGGAGCTGGTGCGCCTCGGCGGCCTGGGCGGGCGTCATCCCAAGGCCTTGTCGGGCGGCCAGCGGCAGCGCGTGGCGCTGGCGCGTGCGCTGGCCATCCGGCCTGCGGTGCTGCTGCTGGACGAGCCGATGTCCAACCTGGACGCCAAGCTGCGCGAGGAAATGCACATCGAGCTGCGCGGCATCCAGAAGCACCTGGGCATCACCACCATCCTGGTCACGCACGACCAGGTGGAAGCCATGACGATGAGCGACCGCGTGGCGGTGATGCACGGCGGGCGCATCGTGCAGCTGGGCACGCCCTTCGACGCCTATGAGCGGCCGCAGTCGGCCTTCGCCTCCACCTTCCTGGGCCAGACCAACACCGTGGCCGGCAGCGTGGTGGCCACGCATGAGCGCTGCTGCGAAGTGGCGCTGGGCGCCTCGGCCGCGCCCGATGCGCGCCGCATGTTCGTGCCGCACGAGGGCCAGCGTTATGCCGGCCGGGTCGACGTGTACTTGCGGCCCGAGCGCATCCAGGTGGTGCAGGTCGGGCAGGGCATCGACGGCCGCGTGGCCACGCGGGTGTTCCTCGGCAGCCACTGGATGCTGGAGATCGACAGCGCGGTGGGCCGGCTGCGCGTGAGCCAGCCCAACGTGGGCGCGGTGCCGCCGGGCGAGGGCACGGCCGTGGGCCTGCGCTGGACCGACGACGACGCCCGCTTGCTGCATGCGGAGGCCGCCCATGGCCGCTGAGGTGATGAGCCATCCTTCCGTGCAGGCCGTGGCCCGCAACGAGCGGCCGGGCCTGGCGCCCTGGCTGCTGTCGGGGCCGGCGCTGCTGCTGTACATCGGCATGCTGCTGGTGCCGCTGCTGATGACGGCAGTGCTGTCGTTCAATGCCTTCGACGGCACCCGCGGCGTGCTGCCCGAGCACACGCTGGCCAACTATGCCGAGGTGCTGGGCGACGGCTACTACCACGAGATCTTCCTGCGCACCGGCGGCATGGCGCTGGGCGTCACGCTGCTGTGCGTGCTGTTCGGCGTGCCCGAGACCATCATCCTGGCGCGCATGCGCAACCCCTGGCGCTCGATGTTCCTTGTGGTCATCCTCGGGCCGCTGCTCATCTCGGTGGTGGTGCGCACGCTGGGCTGGGCCATCCTGATGGGCAACCAGGGCCTGATCAACCAGGCGCTGATGGCGCTGGGCATCACCGACGAGCCGGTGAAGCTGCTGTTCACGATGACCGGCGTGGTGATCGCGCTCACCCATGTGCTGATCCCGTTCATGGTGATCTCGGTGTGGGCCGCGCTGCTGAAGCTCGATCCGCAGATCGAGAACGCCGGCCTGTCCCTCGGTGCGCCGCCGATGACGGTGTTCCGCCGCGTGGTGCTGCCGCAGATCCTGCCGGGCGTGCTGTCGGGCTCGATCATCGTCTTTGCGCTGGCGGCCTCGGCCTTCGCCACGCCGGCCATCCTGGGCGGGCGGCGATTGAAGGTGGTGGCCACCGCGGCGTACGACGAATTCCTGAGCACGTTGAACTGGCCGCTGGGCGCGTCCATCGCGGTGCTGCTGCTCATCGCCAACGTGGCCATCGTGCTCGGCTCCAACCGGCTGATCGAGCGCCGCTACGCGGCCGTGTTCGACCGCTGACGCATCCAGCCAAGGAGAACTCCATGAGAAAGAACGGCTGGCTCTCGCTGCTGTACCACGCGCTGTTCATCGGCTTCATCCTGGCGCCGCTGCTCATCGTGGTGGCGGTGAGCTTCACCTCCAAGGGCTTCATCTCGCTGCCCACTGATGGCCTGTCGCTGCGCTGGTTCCGCGCCATCCTGGATGCCAAGGAAATCATCGACGCCTTCTGGCTGTCGCTGTGGCTGGGCCTGGCCAGTGCCACCGTGGCCGTGGCGCTGGCGGTGCCGGCGGCGCTGGCGATGGTGCGCCACCGCTTTGCCGGCCGCGGCGTGTTGATGGGCTTCTTCCTGTCGCCGCTGATGATCCCGCACGTGGTGCTGGGCGTGGCCTTCCTGCGCTTTTTCTCGGCGCTGGGCTTCACCGGCAGCTTCGCCTGGCTGGCGCTCACCCATGTGATCGTGGTGATGCCCTATGCGCTGCGGCTGGTGCTGGCCGCGGCCACCGGCATGGACACCGATGCCGAGCGGGCGGCGCTGTCGCTGGGCGCCAGCCGCTTCACCGCCTTCCGGCGCGTGGTGCTGCCGCTGATATTGCCCGGCGTGGCCGGCGGCTGGATGCTGGCCTTCATCCAGAGCTTCGACGAGCTGACGATGACCGTCTTCGTCTCCACCCCCGGCACCACCACGCTGCCGGTGGCCATGTACAACCAGATCGCCCACACCATCGATCCGCTGGTGGCCTCGGTGTCCACGGTGCTGATCGTCGGCACGCTGGTGCTGATGCTGCTGCTCGACCGCATCGTCGGCCTGGACCGCGTGCTGGTGGGCAAGGGGAACTAGATGACCGACCTGTCTAGACAAGCCGACGTCATCGTCGTCGGCGGCGGGCTCGTGGGCACCGCGGTGGCCTACGGCCTGGCGCGGCAGAAGGCCAGCGTGCTGGTGCTGGACGAAGGCGACCAGGCCTTTCGCGCAAGCCGCGGCAACTTCGGCCTGGTGTGGGTGCAGGGCAAGGGCTACGGCTTTGCGCCCTATGCCCGCTGGACGATGCGCTCGGCCCGCAGCTGGCCGCAACTGGCTGCCGAGTTGCTGCAGGAAACCGGCGTCGACGTGCAGCTGCGCCAGCCCGGCGGCTACGCCTTCTGCTTCACCGATGAAGAGCTGGAAGCGCGCCGCGCCCGCCTGCAGTCCATCCGCGACGACCTGGGCGGCCGGCCCGCCGACTACCCGTTCGAGATGCTGGACACCGCCACGGTGCGCGAGCGCGTGCCGCACATCGGCCCCGAGGTGGTGGGCGCCAGCTACACGCCGATGGACGGCCATGCCAACCCGCTGAAGCTGCTGCGTGCGCTGCATGCGGCCCTGCAGCAGCGCGGCGTGCGCGTGGTGCCCGGCAGCCCGGTGCAGCAGATCGGCCGCACTGCCGACGTGTTCACGGTGCAGGCCGGCGGCCAGCGCTGGCAGGCGCCGCGCATCGTGCTGGCGGCCGGCCTGGGCAACCGCACGCTGGCCGAGCAGGTGGGCCTGCATGCGCCGGTGCAGCCCAACCGCGGCCAGGTGCTGATCGGCGAACGGGCCGGGCACTTCCTCGACTTCCCGACGCTGAACGTGCGCCAGACCGACGAGGGCACGATCCAGCTCGGCGATTCGATGGAGGAGGTGGGCTTCGACGACAGCACCACCACCGACGTGCTGGCCGCCATCGCCCGCCGCGGCGTGCGCAGCTTTCCGGTACTGGCCGGGCTGAAGCTGGTGCGGGCCTGGGGCGCGCTGCGGGTGATGAGCCCCGACGGCTTCCCGATCTACCAGCAGTCCGCGGCGCAGCCCGGTGCCTTCGTCACCACCTGCCACAGCGGCGTGACGCTGGCGGCCAACCATGCCCTGGCCATCGCGCCCTGGGTGCTGGGCGGCGCCAAGCCCGAAGAGATCAACCCGTTCGAGGGCAGCCGTTTCCTCGACCCGAACTACCACTTCAGCCATGCCCACTGACGCCAACCGCTCTCCGTTCCAGCCCTTGCCCGGCGCCGCGCCGGTGGCCATGGTGCAGATCCGCTTCGACGACCGGCTGCTGCAGGTGCCGGCCGGCACCACCGTGGCCGCTGCGCTGCTGCAGTCGGGCGTGCAGCGCTTTCGCAGCTCGGCTGTCAGCGGGGCGCCGCGTGCGCCCTACTGCATGATGGGCGTGTGCTTCGAATGCCTGGTCGAGATCGACGGCGAAGCATCCCGCCAGGCCTGCCTGGTGACAGTGCGCGAAGGCATGCAGGTGCGCACGCAGCAGGGGCTGCGCAGCTTCGGCGAACCGGCCGCTGCAACGGTCGCCATGCCCGTACCCGCGGAGGCCGGCCATGACGCCTGAAGCCGTGGACGTGGTGGTCATCGGCGCCGGGCCCGCCGGCATGTCGGCCGCCATCGCGGCGCGCCAAGCCGGTGCCAGCGTGGTGCTGCTGGACGAGCAGGCCGCGCCCGGCGGGCAGATCTACCGCGCCATCACGCAGGTGGATGCCGATGCGCGCCGGCTGGAGGTGCTGGGCCCCGACTACGGGGCTGGCCGCCCGCTGGCCGAGGCCTTCGCCCGCTGCGGCGCGCGGCATGAAGCCGGCGTGGCGGTGTGGGAGGTGACGCGCGACCACCAGGTGCATGCGCTGCAGAACGGCGGCGTGCGCAGCTGGCAGGCCCGGCGCGTGGTGCTGGCCACCGGCGCGATGGAGCGGCCGTTTCCCATCCCCGGCTGGACGCTGCCCGGCGTGATGACCGCCGGTGCCGCGCAGATCCTGCTGAAGACCGCGCAGCTGGTGCCCACCACCGGTGGCCTGGTGCTGGCCGGCTGCGGCCCGCTGCTGTACCTGCTGGGCTGGCAGTACCTGCGGGCCGGCGTGGAGATCAGCGCCATCGTCGACACCACCGACCGCGCCGACCACCGCCGTGCGCTGGCCCATGCGGCCGGTGCCTTGCGCGGCTGGCGGGTGCTGGCCAAGGGCCTGAAGCTGATGACGGCGCTGCGCCGCGCCGGCGTGCCCTTCTTCACCGGCGCCACCGGGCTGGCGGTGGAAGGCACCGACCATGCGCAGGCACTGCGCTTCGAGGCCGGCGGCCGCAGCCACCGCATCGAGGCCGCCACCGTGCTGCTGCACCAGGGCGTGGTGCCCAACACCCAGTTCAGCTGGAGCCTGCGCGCCGAGCACCGCTGGGACGAGGCGCAGCTGTGCTGGACGCCGCAGGCCGATGCCTGGGGCGAGCTCAGCGTGCCCGGCATCTTCATCGCGGGGGATGGCGGCGGCATCGGCGGTGCGCTGGCCGCGGCCTGCCAGGGCACGCTGGCCGGCCTGGCCGCGGCCGCGCAACTGGCGCGCATCGACGCCGCCGAGCGCGACCGCCGTGCCGCGCCCGTGCGTGCCGAGCTGGCCACCCAGCTCGCCATCCGCCCCTTCCTGGATGCGTTGTACCGGCCCAAGCTGCGGGTGCCGGCCGACGACGTGATCGTCTGCCGCTGCGAGGAAGTGACGGCCGGCGACCTGCGCGCCCATGTGGCGCTGGGCTGCACCGGCCCCAACCAGGCCAAGAGCTTCGGCCGCTGCGGCATGGGGCCGTGCCAGGGCCGCCTGTGCGGCCTGACCGTCACCGAGGTGATTGCCGAGGCCCGCGGCGTGTCGCCGGCCGAGGTGGGCTACTACCGCATCCGCCCGCCGATCAAGCCGATCACGCTGGGCGAGTTGGCGCGCGAGGCGCGATGAGCGCCGCGGCCTCGATCAGCGACGTGCTGGTCATCGGCGGCGGGCTGCAGGGCCTGTCGAGCGCGCTGCACCTGGTGCGCCGCGGCTGCAGCGTGCGGCTGCTGGAGGCCGACTACTGCGGCCGCCATGCCTCGGGCGTGAACGCCGGCGGCGTGCGCACCGTCGACCGCCACCTGGCCGAGGTACCGCTGTCGGTGGCGGCGCGCGCGCTGTGGCACCGCCTGCCCGAGCTGGTCGACGAGCCCGCCGGCTTCGTGCCCAGCGGTCAGCTCAAGCTGGCCGAGACGCCGGACGAGCTGCTGACGCTGCAGGAGCGCGTGGCCACGCTGAATGCGATGGGCTTCACCCATGAACAGCTGATCGGCCCGGCCGACGTGCGGGAGCTGGTGCCCAGTCTCACGCCGCGCATCACCGGCGCGATCTGGGCGGAGGACGATGGCTACGCTTATCCGTTCGGCGTGGTGACGGCCTTCCGGCGCGCTGCCCAGCGGCGCGGCGTGCAGGTGCATGAAGGCACCCCCGCGCAGCGCATCGAGCGCGTGGGCAGCCTGTGGCAGGTGCACACGCCGCAGGGCCGTTTCGAGGCGCCGCACCTGGTCAACACCGCCGGTGCCTGGGCCGGCGAGATCGCCCGCCAGGCCGGCGAGCCGGTGCCGATCGAGGCCGGCGGCCTGATGCTGATGGTGACCACCCGCGTGCCGCCCTTCGTCAACCCGGTGCTGGGTGCGACGGGCAGGGCGCTGTCGTTCAAGCAGTTCGGCAACGGCACGGTGGTGATCGGCGGCGGCCTGCGCTGCAAGGCCGATGCGGTGGCGCGCCACGGCGAGGTGGACATGCTGCAGCTGGCGCGCAGCGCACACACCGTCACCGACCTGTTTCCGCACCTGCAGGGCCTGTCGATCAACCGCGCCTGGGCCGGCGTGGAGGGTTTCATGCCCGACCAGATTCCCGTCATCGGCCCCAGCCGCACGCAGCCGGGGCTGGTGCATGCCTTCGGCTTCTCGGCCCACGGCTTCGAGCTGAGCCCGATCGTCGGGCAGATCGTGGCCGAGCTGGTGCTCGACGGTGCCAGCACCTTGCCGATCGCACCGTTCGCGATCGACCGCTTTGCTTCATCCACCCCAACCACACGACACTGACATGACCACCGAAATCCAGCGCTTCCAGTCCACCCGCCGCCTGTCGCGCGTCGTCGTCCACGGCAACACGGTGTACGTGGCCGGCGTGACCGCCAGCAACACCGAGGGCGACATCGGCGCGCAGACCGCGGACGTGCTGGCCAAGATCGACCAGTACCTGGCGAGCGTGGGCAGCAGCCGCTCGCGCCTGCTGCAGGTGCAGATCTGGCTGAAGGACATCGAGCGCGACTTCGCCGGCATGAACGCCGTATGGGAATCCTGGATCCCCGAAGACGCCGTGCCCACCCGCGCCACCTGCGAAGCCAAGCTGGCCTCGCCGAAGCTGCTGGTGGAGATCATCGTCACGGCGGCGGTGTGACGTGCCTGGTGGTGATTTGCTGAACTTAGGCGGTTTGCGCAGGGCCGTGCGGGCAGGCCCGGGGGCTTAGCTTCCGCGGTTCGCGCTTCGCGCGAACTGCCCTGCGCTGCTCGGGCCGGTAGCGCGCGGCCGAACTTCCGCCGCTCACTGCGTTCGCTGTGGTCGAACAACGGCCGCGAGTCAGACGTTGATGCGCGCTGCGCGCGCCGCCACCGGCCCTGCGCTGCTCGGCGCTCCACATGCGCCCCCGGGCCTGCCCGCACGGCCCTGCGCAAAGGCCAGCGAGGGTGACTTGCCCGGACCGTCCGGCGCGGTCGCTCGGCTTGGCAGCTGATGATCGATGTCGACGTCGCCGCGGCCCGAGCCGAGGCTCGGGCAAGGCGCAATGCTGTTGCCGGCGCACTCGTGGCAAGGCCCCTCGCATCAGATGAGCAGAGCCGTGCGGAGCGCGGTGCCCGGTGGGGCGATTTGTGGGGTGGAGAGGAGCGCAGTGCCGAGGTCGGCGCGCGCAGCGCGCCTCGTGATCTGATCCGCGGACGTTGTCCGAGCGCAGTGAACGCAGTGAACGTAGCGAGTTGGGCCGCGCGACCTCGGCGCGAGCACCGCAGCGCAGTCCGGCCCGCAGGGCCGGACCACCCCAGCATGAGCCCCGCCGGGCACCGCCCCCCGCGCGGCGGTCGAACAGAAACAGCACCTGCGGCCTCACCACCGGAAAGTGCTCCGACCAGCCCCCCACACACCCCGACACCAGAAACACGGGGTGCTTCCCAAGTGCGGGCCCGCTGGCTGCTCCATGGGCGGGCCCATGCCACCGCCCATGAAATCCGATCCGCATCCCGACGAACCCCTGCGCCCCGGCGGCCTGCTGCTGGCGCTGCTGCCCGAGGCGCGCCTGCTGGTCTCGCTCATCACCGCGGCCCTGGTGATCGCCGCGCTCTACTACGGCCGCTCGATCCTGATGCCGCTGTTCCTGGCCTTCCTGCTGGGCTTCATGCTCGACCCGCTGGTCGTGCGCCTGAAGCGCTGGGGGCTGCCGCGGGTGTATGCCGTCATCGCGGTGATGGTGGGCGTGCTGGCCGCGCTGGGCCTGGCCACGGTGTTCCTGGGCAACCAGGTCAGCGCCCTCAGCGCCCAGCTGCCCACCTACCAGAGCAACATCCAGCACAAGCTGCGCGAGCTGCGCAAGACGGCCGGGCAGCCCGGCATGTTCGACGGCGCGGTGCGCACCTTCGACGCCGTGCGCCGCGAGGTGGACAAGGCCGCGGCCAACACGCCGCGCACCGGTCCGCCGGTGCAGCGCGTGCATGTGGAGGAACGCCCCCTCACGCCGATGGAGCAGGCCATCGAATGGGCCGAGGTGGGGCTGGCGCCGCTGGCCACCGCCGGCATCGTGCTGGTGTTCGTGGTGCTGGTGCTGCTGGACCGGGTGGACCTGCGCGACCGCCTGCTGCGGCTGTGGGGCGGCAGCCTGCACCGCTCCACCGACGCGATGGACGAGGCCGGCCGCCGCATCAGCCGCTACCTGACGATGCAGCTGGCGGTCAACGTGAGCTATGGCGTGCCGATGGCGCTGGGCCTGTGGGCCATCGGCGTGCCGGGCGCGCTGCTGTGGGGCGCGGTGGCGGCGCTGATGCGCTTCGTGCCCTACGTGGGGCCGATGATCGCCGCGGTGTTCCCGCTGGCGCTGGCCTTCGCGGTCGATCCCGGCTGGGACATGTTCCTGTGGACGGGCACGCTCATCATCGTGCTGGAGGTGGTCAGCAACAACATCGTAGAGCCGCTGCTGTACGGCGCCAGCACCGGGCTGTCGGCCATGTCGCTGATGGTGGCGGCCACCTTCTGGACGGCGCTGTGGGGCCCCATCGGCCTCATCATGAGCACGCCGCTCACCGTGTGCCTGCTGGTGGTGGGCCACCACCTGCCGCGCTTCGCCTTCCTCAACGTGCTGCTGGGCAGCCAGCCCGCGCTGGACCCGCCCACACGGCTGTACCAGCGGCTGCTGGCCGGCGACGTGGAGGAAGCCATCGAGGTGGCCACGCTGCAGGCGCAGGACGGCAACCTGGCCGCCTTCTACGACGACGCCGGCCTGCAGGTGCTGCGCATGGCCACCAGCGACCATGCCAGCGTGGCCACCGCCGAGCACCGCCACCGCGTGGTCACCGGCATGGAGGCGCTGCTGGACGAACTGGTGGAGCTGCATCCGCCGCCGGCCAGCACCCGGCCGGGCGCGGTGTGCATCGGCGGCAAGTGGGAGGTGGACACGCTGGCCGCCCGCATGCTGGCCCATGCGCTGAGCCTGCAGGGCCGGCCCGCCGAGCACCGGCCCGCCGCCGCGCTGAATGCCGAGACCCTGGCCCGGCTGGACCTGCGCGGCGCGCGCACCGTGTGCATCTCCTACTTCGCGGTGGCGCCGGAAACCTCGGCCCGCCACTTCTGCAAGCGGCTGCGCCGGCTGTACCCGGAGCTGCGCATCGTGCTGGGCCTGTGGAACGCGCCCGAGCTGCTGCGCCAGGGCGAGACGCCGGAATCGCTGGGTGCCGATGCGGTGGTCAGCTCGGTGGGCGAGGCCATGGTGCGCATGTCGCAGTACATGGGCGACGACCTGCCCGAAGGCTTCCTCGAAGCGCCGCTGCCCGCCGACGAACCGGCACGGCTGCAGGCGCTGCAGGCCAGCGGCCTGCTGGACCCGCGCGCCCGCACGCTGCTGGAGGCCGCCTCGCGCCGCGCGGCCGACATCTTCGACATGCCGATGGCGCTGGTGTCGCTCATCACCGAGGACCGCCAGCAGGTGGGCGGCGCCTTCGGCAGCCTGCCGCTGGTCTCGTCGGCAGAAACGGCCGCCGGCGGCGTGGCACTGGGCGGCGACGACATGGGCATGCAGCGCCGCATGTCCCTGTGCGGCCATGTGGTGGCCGATGGCCACACCCTGGTGGTGCCCGACATCGCGCGCGACCAGCGCTTTGCCAACAACCCCGCGATGCAGGACCGCGGCGTGCGCTTCTATGCCGGCGCGCCGCTGGTGGATGCCGCGGGCTTCAAGGTGGGCACGCTGTGCCTCGTGGACGTGACGCCGCGTGCGCTCACCACCCGCGAGGTGCGGCTGCTGGAATCCATGGCCGCCGACCTGATGGTGCAGCTGCGCAGCAGCGTCGCCCAGTGGGGCGCCGCCGCGCCGCCCGGCGAGAACGACCAGCCGCCCTCGGCCACCGTGGGCCAGCTGCTGCCCAGCACCGGCTGACCGTGGCTTCAGCCGCCGGCGGCCAGTGCCACCGGCCGGTGGGCGCTGCCGCGCCGGGCAGCTGCCAGCGCCGGCCGCTCCACCAGGTGCCACGAGGCCGCCGCCAGCAGCAGCGTCACCAGCGCCGACTGCAGCATGTGGGCCGCCAGCCCCACCTGCGGCTGCAGCACCGAGATCACCTGCTGCACCGGGAAGGCGTAGATGTAGACGCCGAAGGAATAGTCGCCCAGCGCATTGAAGCGGCGCAGCCAGCCGCCCGGCAGGTAGGCCGCGGCCAGCGCCAGGTAGGCCAGCGGCAGCGGATACACGGCGGTGAAGGCCCGCGACTGCAGCAGCGTGCCGGCGGCCAGCACCGCCGCCGCCAGCACCGCCCAGCGCCAGCGAAGCCGGATGTGGTGCCGCAGCTGGTAGGCCAGCACGCCCAGCGAGAACATCAGCAGCAGCCGGCCGCGCGGATCGTGCGCGCCCTGCAGCGCGGCGCGCAGCATCATGGCGGCCGAGCCGGTGGCCGCACCGGCGAAGGCAAGGGTCATCAGCCGCGCCGCATGCGCCGGATGCCAGCGCCCCAGCACCGCGGTGGCCACGCCCACGAGGGCCAGCAGGCCATAGCAGTGCAGCTCATGCGGCAGCGTCCACAAGGAGCCGTTGACCGCATGCGGATAGGGCGTGTCGCGGAACACGCCGGGCAGGGAGCCGGTGGTGCCGAACAGCACGGTGCAGTTCTTCAGCACGTAGGTCCAGGTGGTGTCGGCGCTGAAGTACGCCGCCGCCGGCAGCGCGCTGAAGGCGCTGAGCACCAGCACCGTCACCGCCACCATCGCCCACATGCCCGGCAGGATGCGCGCCGCCCGCGCCAGGACGAAGCGCCACAGCGAGCCGGCATGCCACCAGCTGGAGGTGACCAGCAGCCCGCTGCAGAAGAAGAACAGGTCCACCGCGATGGAGCCGGGGCTCACGCCCAGTGTCTGCCAGGGCTCGCGGTAGGGCGAGGGCGGCGCCAGGCCGAAGCCGTGGCTGTACAGCACGGCCAGGGCCGCCACCAGGCGCAGCAGGTTGAAGTTGTTGTCCCGGCTGCGATCGACTTGGCCCAACCACATACAAGCCCCGGCCGCGCTGGCGTCGTGAAGAAGGCGCGCATGTTCGGCGGGCGGTTACCGATGCGTAACACCACGAGCAGGGGGCAGCCCTCGTCAAGGAAGAGGTTGCGCATCGCGGGCTGGGCATGCGTGTTGCCCGACCAGGGCATCAACCGTCAGACCTGGAGCCCCCATGCAGATTCAAGTAGAGACCGACAACCACATCGAAGGCCGCCAGGCGCTCACCGACTACGTGCAGGGCGTGATCCTGGATTCGGTCGACAAGTACGCCGAGTACCTCACCCACGTGGAAGCGCACCTGGGCGACGTGAACAGCGGCGACAAGTCCGGCAGCAACGACATGCGCTGCATGCTGGAGGCGCGGGTGTCGGGCGTGAAGAACATCGCCGTCACCCACCAGGCCGAGAGCCTGCACCTGGCCATCGACGGCGCGGCCGAGAAGCTGGAGCATGCGCTGGCCTCGCAGCTGGGCAAGCTGATGGACAAGCAGCGCCGCGCCGAGGCGCCCGGCCACATCGCCGCCGACATCGTGGAGAAGAACCCCGACGCGATCTGACCGGCGGCAGGCGGGCCGCCGGCCCGGTGCTCAGAGGCCCAGCGCCTTCAGCACCTCGGCCGCCACCAGCGAGGAAGACTGCGGGTTCTGGCCGGTGATCAGCTGGCCGTCCCGCACCACGAACGGCTGCCAGTCGGCCGCGCCCACGAACTGCCCGCCCAGCGCGCGCAGCCGGCTCTCCAGCAGGAAGGGCACCACCTCGGTCAGGCCCACCGCGGCTTCTTCCGAATCGGTGAACGAGTTCACCTTCAGGCCCGCGACGATCGATTGGCCGTCCGGGCGCCTGGCCGTCACCAGGCCGGCCGCGCCGTGGCACACCGAGGCCACCACCTTGTTGCCGGCCCAGGCCTGCTCCACCGCGCGGGTGACGCCCGGGCTGGTGGGCAGGTCCCACATCGTGCCGTGGCCGCCGGGCAGGAACACCGCGTCGAACTGCGTGGCGTCCAGCTCGGCCACCGGGCGCGTGGACTGCACCAGCGCCTGCAGCGGCGCATCGGCCAGGAAGCGTTCCACGATCTCGTCGTTCTCGCCCTTCGGCTTGACGCTGCCGGGGTCGATCGGCGCTGGGCCGCCGGCCGGCGAGGCCAGCACCACCTCGGCGCCGGCATCCATCAGCGCGTAGTAGGGCGCCGCCAGTTCCTCGGCCCACAGGCCGGTGGGCTTGCCGGTGTCACCCATGCGGCTGTTGCTGGTGACGATCATCAGGATGCGGGCTTGTGCCATGGGGTGCTCCGTAGGGAAGTGGATCAACAGCCCCAGAATCTAGGCGCTCGATCGGTCGCCATAAAGGCGGTTGCAGGTACTTCATTCATTACGCCGGGGCACAAATGGCACGTTCGTTCGATCCGGTGCAGCTGGGCAGCATCGAGCTGTTCTGCAAGGCGGCGGAATTGGGCAGCTTCACCGCGGCGGCGGAGGCGCTGGGCGTCACGCCGGCGGCGGTCAGCCGCAGCATCGCGCGGCTGGAGCAGCGGCTGGGCGTGCGCCTGTTCGTGCGCACCACCCGCAGCATCCGGCTCACCGAGGACGGCGCGCTGTACCGCGCCGAATGCCAGCAGGCGCTGGAGCAGATCGCCGAGGCCGAGCGCGCCATCACCGGCCGCCAGACCACGCCCACCGGGCTGCTGCGCATCAGCGTGCCCACCACCTATGCCCACCACAGGCTGCTGCCGCTGCTGCCGGCCTTCGCCCAGGCCTACCCCGGCGTGGCGCTGGAGCTGAACATCGGCAACCGCAATGTCGACCTGGTGGACGATGGCTACGACCTGGTGATCCGCCTGGGCGAGCCGCAGGATTCCCGGCTGATCGCGCGCAAGCTGGAGGACGCCACGCTGGGCCTGTTCGCCGCGCCGGCCTACCTCGCCGAGCGCGGCCATCCGCAGGTGCTGGCCGACCTGGCCGGCCACGACTGCATCCAGTTCATCCTGCCCAGCACCGGCCGGCCGCTGCCCTGGCTGCTGCGCGACGCGCAACACCGCGTGGTGGACCATGCCTTCCAGAGCCGCCAGCGGGTGCACGAGGACGTGCTGGGCGTGGTCACCTGGGCACGGGCCGGTGGCGGCATCTGCCAGATCTACCACTTCATCGCCGAGGAAGCGGTACGCCGCGGCGAGCTGGTGGAGGTGCTGCCGCAGCTGGCCGGGGCGACGCGGCCGTTTTCGATCCTGTATCCGCAGAACCGGCACTTGTCGGCGCGGGTGCGGGCATTCGTCGATTTCGTGGTGGAGGCGGTTGAGTTGGTGAACATTGACACTGAAAGCACCGGTTCGCGTCTTTAGTCGAGAATCGGTTGGAATGAGCCGAAGAGGGTAAATATATGACACGTAGTGAGCAAGACGAGGCGCTTCGAGGCGTTGCACGTCAACCATCTTTAATTGAGTTTTTCGAGATTACCGGACTATTTGGTTATCGAACGGTTGGCCTTAGCTCGAGTAATGCTGCGTCGATCCTTATTGCAAGGAATGGCTCTGGAAAAACAACGTTGCTTGCGGCGCTCGATGCTTTTCTGCGGGGGCAATTTAGCCGATTCGCGGGGCTGCAATTTGAGCGAATCACTTGCGTGCTACGTGGTAATAATCCAATGGTTCTGTATAGGGACGATGTTGACAAGTTGACTGAGTTGTCAGCAAACAGTGAGTTTGTTGTGCGAGCTAAAGCTTGGGAAGTAGAGCCACTCGCGCTGCTTGAACTGCTCGAAACGAACTTGAAGGATCTCAAGTTCGCAGAACTTGCCGAGAATCCAACTTTCTATGCAATATATTCGAAGCTAGGGTACGACTTCTCCGTGGCAAGGTCGCAGTGTGAGCGTCTGGCTCAATCAATGCGCGGGAAGAGTCCTAACATTGATTGGTTGCGAGATTCTCTGCGTCAAAGTCTGCAAGGCTTTGAGATTGTGTACTTACCGACCTATCGACGAATCGAGCTATCCCTACCAGATTCGGAGACGCGTCCTGGACAACGCAGGAAGAACATTCTGGCTCGTCTCGGAATTGCACGCAGTGGTCTGTACACCGCCGATATACAGTTCGGATTGGGTGATATATCTGCGCGGTTGAAGACGCTTTATTCGGACATGAGATATCTGAGCAACCAAGGATACGGAAAAATTAGTGCGAATGTCATTAACGATCTTATTTCCGGTGGGTATAAGCAAGACGATGACAAAGCATACGATTTGCCATCAAAAGACTCGCTAGAAATATTTTTCTCACGCTTGAAGGACGGCGAGGATGCATATCGCAATGTTCGGTATGGAAGCTATTTTGCGACTCCCGACCTGTCAAAAGTGTATAGCGATGACGTACCAAACGATGCGCGGCCGTTTCTGGAGTATTTCTTACACCAATTGAACTCAGTGATAAAGGAGACCCGGGGGACTGAAGATTTAGTGGAGGCATTCAGAAGCAGTTGTAACAAATATCTGTCCGGCGATGACGAATCAACGGATCAGTACGGCAACTCTACTGAAGACGAGTTCGACAATAAAGTCTTGGACTTCAATCGAAGAAATCTTACCGTTAAGGTCATGGGATCGGCTTCCGGAAAGGAGGTGCCACTGGAATCTCTTTCATCAGGCGAAAAGCAGATGATTTCGTTGTTCGCCAGGCTTTACCTCTATCCGGGCGATAAGATTGTGCTGATCGATGAGCCCGAGCTTTCGCTCTCTTTGGATTGGCAGCGTCAAATTCTTCCAGATGTTCTAACGGCGCCTACCTGCCGCCAATTAATTGCGATCACCCATTCACCGTTCATCTTTGATAATGCACTAGAAGATTTTGCAGGGCCGCTGCGGCTTCGTGTAAATCCGATGAGCGGCCCAGATATGTTTGGCGCTTCCGCCTTCGATCAAATGGACGAGGACGGTGATGACCCAAGCTGAAGACAGCGGCAGCAGCTTCTTGAAGCGAATAACCAACGCTAAGTCGTCCAGGGCGGTCCTAAAGCACGAGTTCGCCACCCACATTTCGAATATCCCGGTCAGCACAGCGATTTTCGTGTCTGAAGGTCCAGACGACAAATGCATCTATCACTATTGGATGGAAAAGCTGATACCCCAAACAGCGTATGAGTCATTCATTTCGGAAAATAAGTGCAATGCACTAAAGCTCTATGACTCCCTTTGTTCAGACTTAACGGGGTTGGCAGAGCGCGTCTACTTTTTCCTCGACAAAGACTTTGACGGCCCACAAGGGAGAACTCCCAGTTCCAAGTTATTCCTTACTGATTGCTATTCAGTAGAGAACTATTTTGTCTGTCGACAGGTTCTTGAATCTGTCCTTACAGTGGACTTTCATTGCAATGGGTATCCATCAACTCGTTTGGAAATCCTTAATTGTTTTGAGACGGACTACGCTCAGTTCCTGAAGGTCACGAAGCAATTAAATTTTCGAATTTTTGTTGCTCGTCAGTTGGCTTCCGTACAGTGTGTCGACATGCCGTCCAGGATCTCGCACTTGGCTGATGTTCAGCTTGGTAAAGTTTCATCACCACATAGCGGTCCGCCGACCATTGCCCTGCAGCCGGAGCCATCAGCGTCGCAGTTCGAGCAACTCGCAGCGGCTTTCGAAGCGTTTGATCCGAGGGCGCATTACCGCGGAAAGTTTGCGCTTTTGTTCTTCAAGGAGTGGCTTGCAATGCTTCGCGCGGATCGAGCAAGTGAGCACTGCGTGATGTTCAAAGAGTTACCGCCCGCTCGGTTCAAAATACACGGTGGCTTTTCGTTTGAAACCTTGGCGCCTAAAGTGCCGCCACCTCCAGCGCTCAAAGCGTTTCTCGCCCGTGCTATGGGCCCTTCCAAGGTTGAGGCTAGTGCGGCGCCCCAGCACTAAAACACCCCCGCGTCCTCCGCCCCCTTGAGGATGGCCTGCGCCAGCCCGCTCATCGGGCCCTGGATCTCGTCGGAGGCCGGCGCCGAGGCGCGGGCGGTCCAGATGACCGAGCCGCCGGCCACGTCGACGATGCGGGTGCTGGCCGAGTAGGCGGTGCTGCGGCGTTCTCCGCCGCCGTAGCCACCAATGGGCACGGCCACGCCCACGCCGCCGCCCACATGGCCGCCGCCGAAGCCGAAGCTGCCCAGGCCGATGGAAAACGCCGGACCGCCGCCGCCCTGGGCGCCTGCCCAGGCGGACACCGTGGTGGCCAGCACCGCGCGCGCGCCGGCCTGGCGGGCGGGGCCGAGGTACTGCTGGTCGGGCACCGGCTGGCCGGGCGCGGGCGGCTCGATCTGTGGCGCGGTGACCGGCGTGGCGCCATGCGCCACCACGGCGCCGGCCATCTGGTCCTCGCAAATGCGCTTGACGGCCGGGTCCACCGCCTCGCACGCGATGAGCACCCGCGCGCCCTGCAGGCTGCTGGCGGGCCGGTTGGGCGCGGTCCACTGGCCCTCGATGCGCGGCGCGGCGGCGCAGCCGGCCAGCAGCGCAGCGGTGGCGGCGCACAGCGCCAGCATGGCGCGGTGGGGGCCAGGACCGGCCCTGTGGTGGGGAATGTGGTGGGGAAGGCGGTGCATGGCAGATCTCCCGGGCCGCGGCGGAACGGCGGCCATCGTCCTGCCGGGGCAACGGCGGTGCCCGGCGTGCGCCGCGGTTGAACGCCGGCCCCGCACCCCCATGTGGGTGCGATGCCCGCACTCTGGCTCCTGGTCCTGCTTCATGTCTACATCGGCGCGCGCATCGCGCCCGGGCTGCCGGGGGTGGTGGCGCCCGCGCTGCTCGTGGCCTGGTTGCTGGCGTCGGCGGTGCTCATCCCGGTCGGCTTCTTCGGGCGCAAGTCCCGCAGCCGCGCGGCGGCCGACCGCTGGAGCTGGGCCGGCATGCTGGCGCTGGGCAGCTTCTCGATGCTGTTCGTGCTCACCCTGCTGCGCGAGCTGCTGCTGCTGGCCGCGCTGCCGTTCGATCTGCCGCCGCTGGCCGCTCCCAGCGCCATGGCGGTTCCGCTGCTGGCCGTGCTGGCGGTGGTGCTGGGCGTGGTGGGCGCGCGGCGGCGGGCGCCGGTGCGGCAGGTGGACATTCCCATCGAGGGCCTGCCCGCGGCTTTGCACGGCTTTACCGTCGCGCAGATCACCGACGTGCATGTGGGCCCCACCGTCAAGCGGGCCTATGTGCAGCGGATCGTTGATGCCGTCAACCAGTTGCAGGCCGATGCGGTGGTCATCACCGGCGACCTGGTGGACGGCCGGGTGCAGGACCTGCAGCACGACGTGGCGCCGCTGGCCGGCCTGCGCTCGCGCCACGGCAGCTTCTTCGTCACCGGCAACCACGAGTACTACAGCGGCGCGCCCGAATGGATTGCCGCGCTGCGCGGCCTGGGCATCCGGGTGCTGCTGAACGAGCATGTGGTGCTGCAGCACGGCGATGCCCGGCTGGTGATGGCCGGCGTGGCCGACTACACGGCCGGCCACTTCGAGGCCAGCCACCGCAGCGACGCCCGCGCCGCGCTGGCCGGCGCGCCGGCCGATGCCGGCCTGCGGCTGCTGCTGGCCCACCAGCCGCGCAGCGCGGCGGGCGCGGCCGATGCGGGCTTCGACGTGCAGCTGTCGGGGCACACCCATGGCGGGCAGTTCCTGCCCTGGAATTTCTTCGTGCGGCTGCAGCAGCCGTTCACCGCCGGGCTGCACCGGCTGCGCGGGCTGTGGGTGTACGTCAGCCGCGGCACCGGATACTGGGGGCCTCCGATGCGGCTCGGTGCGCCTTCGGAGATCACGCGCGTGCGCTTCATCCAACTCAACAGGGAAACCCCATGAAGACCATCGACGAGATGCTGAGCCTCGACCTGCTCACCCCCGAGCAGCACCACCAGATCGGCGCCTGGATCGCACGCGCCGACTCGCCCGACGCCATCCTGGAGATGCCCGCTTCGCTGTGGCAGGCGGTGGAGCGGGCCAGCGCGGTGATGGGCATCGACGCCGACCTGCTGCGCCCGCCTTCACTGGACGCGGGCGGGGCCGTCTTCGGCTGAGGGCACCCGCGCGGAATGCGCCTGCGCCGTCCAGCGGTGCACCACCGACAGCAGCTGCTGCGCCACCACCGGCTTGGTGAGGAAGTCGTTCATGCCCACCGCCAGGCAGGCGGCGCGGTCCTCCGCGAAGGCATTGGCCGTCAGCGCCACCACCGGGATGGTGGTGTTGTGCGGCCCGGCCGCCCCGTTGCGGATGCGGCGGGTGACCTCCAGCCCGTCCATGTCGGGCATCTGCCAGTCCATCAGCACCAGGTCGAAGCGGTGCTCGCGCAGCAGGCCCAGCGCACTGCGGCCGTCGCCGGCAGCCTCCACCCGCAGGCCGGCATTGCTCAGCATGGCCATGACGATCATCTGGTTGGTGGGATCGTCGTCCACCACCAGCAGCCGGCGGCTGCTGCCCGCCTGAAGCGGCAGCAGCGTCTGCGCCGGCGCCGCCGTGGCCGCCGGCGGCAGGCGCTGCGCATCCCGGTGGCGGCCCAGGCGGCTGACCAGCGCGGCCCGCAGCACCGGCTTGAGCACGCTGCGCGGCAGCTGCATGTGCTCCCGCGCCATTTCCACCGCATGCGATTGCGCGTCGTTCATCGCGATCACCCGCTCGGGGTCGATGACGTCGGCACAGTGCTCCAGCAGGCCCCAGGCCTCGGGCGATTCGGCGGCCACCAGCAGCCAGGGCGGCTCGGCGGCCTCGTCCGGCGCCATGGCCGCGCGCAGGTCGGCTGCATCGGCCACCCGGCGGCTGGGGATGCGCATGCGTTGCAGCATGGCCTGCAGGGCCTCGGCGCTGGCGTCGTGCGGCTCGAAGAACACCACCTGCTGCACGGCCGGCCGGGCGGGCGGCTGGGCCACGGCGGCCGCCTGCGGCGGCGCGCCCGGCAGCAGGATGTCGAAGCTGAAGGTGGAGCCCTGGCCCGGCCGGCTGCGCACCGTGATGTCGCCGCCCATCGCCCGCACCAGCTCGCGCGAGATGGTCAGGCCCAGGCCGGTGCCGCCGAAGCGGCGGGTGGTGGCTTCGTCGGCCTGCGCGAAGGGCTGGAAGATGTCGCGCGTGGCGCCCAGGTCCATGCCCACGCCGGTGTCGCTCACCTCGAAGCGCACCCGGTCGCTGCCGCTGCCGCACACCCGCATCACCACGTCGCCGGCGGGCGTGAACTTCACCGCGTTGCCCAGCAGGTTCAGCAGCACCTGGCGCAGCCGCATCGGATCGCCCTGCCGCCAGGCGCCCAGCTGCGGCTCGATCACCACCGCCATGGCCAGCCCGCCGGCGCGTGCGGCCACCGAGGCGGTGGCCACCGCCGCTTCCACGCAGTCCACCAGGTTGAAGGCCTCGTGCGACAGCGTGAGCGCGCCGGATTCGATGCGCGCCACGTCCAGCACGTTCTCGATCAGCGCCAGCAGGTTGGCGCCGCTCTGGCCGATGGTCTCGATCAGGTGCGCGCGGTGCGTGGCGTCGCTGCCCTGCTGCAGCAGCTGCGCCGCGCCCAGCACCGCGTTCAGCGGCGTGCGCAGCTCATGGCTCATGTTGGCCAGGAAGCGGGTCTTGGCCAGCGAGGCGGCCTCGGCCCGTTCCTTCTCCTGCGCCAGTTCCTGCGTCCGGCGGGCCACGCGCTCCTCCAGCGTGCGGTTGGCGTTCTCCAGCGCATCGTCGCGCTGCTGCACCTGGTCCAGCATCTCGTTGAAGGCGCGGATGGCCTGGCCGACCTCGTCCTTGCCGTCGCCGTGGATGCGGCGCGAGTAGTCGCGCTGCTCGGCGATGCGCGAGGCGGTGCGGGCCAGGGCCGTCACCGGCCCGGTGATGCGCCCGGCGATGCGGCGCACCATCGGCAGGCTCACCATCAGCACCAGCAGCTGCACGCCCACCAGCGCGGCCGCGCCGGCCAGCAGCTGGCGAAGGCCCTGCAGCCGGTCCAGCTCCACCACCACGCGGCCCAGCCGGTCGTTGCCGGCCATCACCGGCGCCTGTGCCACCAGGCAGCCGAATCCCTCGCGCGGGGCGCTGGCGGGCTTCAGGCCGGCGGCGCGGTAGCTGGCGCGCACCGCGTTGCCGGCATCGTGCAGCCAGGCGCCGCGCACGTTGCTGCGCACCCGCAGCACGGCCAGCGTCTCGTTGGCGGCCTGCAGGTCGCCAAAGGCCAGCGGCGCCTCCAGCGCGAAGGCGATGGTGCGGGCCAGTTCCTCGGCCTCCCCGCGCATGCCACGTTCCTGGAACCACACGGCCACCGTCAGCATGGCCAGCAGCGACAGCATCGCGGTCAGCGACGAGGCGGCCACGAACAGGCGCGGCAGCCGCCGGCGCAGCGGCAGGTGGCCCGAGCGGTTCCACCAGGCCTCGACCGGGGCGGGAAGCAGGGGCCGCTTCATTTGCGCAGCACCTCGCGCGCCAGCTTGAGTGCACCGGCGCGCACGGCGATGCCGGCCCGCTGCACCGCGGCCAGGTTGACGTCGAAGCGCAGCGCGTCGTTGACCACCACCACCTCCACCATGCCGCCGCCGCTGGCGAAGCCGTCGATCTGCGCCATGGTGAGCACCGGTTCCTCCGCCTGCGGCAGGGCCGGCGCGGCGCGGCGCGGCGCGCTGTCGTCGATGTAGAGCAGGTGGCAGCGCTCGGCGCCGGGCCGTGGCGCCAGCAGCACCAGCTGCAGCGGCGGGCCGGCGGCGGCGCCGGCGGCCTGGCGGCGGAAGGCATCGGCCACGGCCGGGCTGTCCTGCGCCACGCACAGTTGCAGCGGCGTGTCGTCGGCGGCGAAGGTGCCGGCCGGCCATTGCACGAAGCGGGCGAAGGTGGTCACCAGCCGGGCCTTGGCCACTGCATCGCTGCCGGCGGACTGGGCGCGCAGGGCGGCCGGGCTGGCCGCCAGCGCGGCGCACAGCAGTGCGCGGGAGAGGTACTGCGTGGCCATGTCAGAACCGCCGGCCGATCTGCAGCTGCCAGCTGCGGCCGTCCTGCTGCAGCCGGTCCTGCCGATGCTCGGGGCCGGCCGGGTCGTCATAGGCACGGTCCAGCAGGTTGTACAGGGTCACGCTGCCTTCCCACGGGCTGCCGGGCGGCGCCCATCGCAGCCGGCCGTTGAGCCGCAGGTAGGCGCCGACGGTGGCGCCGGCCAGGGTGCGGCGCTCGCCCACATGCACCGCGTTCAACCCCAGGCCCAGGCCGGGCAGCAGCGGCAGCGGTGCGGTGAGCGCCAGCTTGGCCAGCCGGTGCGGTGCGTTGCTCAGGTCGGCGCCGGTCTGTGCATCGTGGGCACGCTGCCAGCTCACGCTGGCACGCAGCTGCATGCCGCGCCGCGAGACCCAGCTGGCCTCCACGTCGGCACCGGCCGCATGCACGCCGCCACGGTTGGTGTAGACCAGGCGGCCATCGTCCTCGCTCACCAGCTCGATCACCCGCGACATGCGGGTGCGGTGCACCGCGGCCTGCCACTGCCAGGCTTCCGCCGGGCGCCACAGCACCACCAGCTCGTTGGAGCGCAGCGCCTCCACCCGCAGGGCCTGCGGGCGGCGCTGCACCTCGTCCTCGTAGTAGAGCTCGCTGAAGTTGGGCTCGCGGTAGGCCTGGCCGGTGAGCCACTTGAAGGTCCAGGCCGGCGTGGCCGCCCAGCTGGCGCCCAGCCGGGGGCTGAGGCCGTTGCTGCCGTCGGTGCGGCGGTCGGTGCGCAGGCCCAGCGTCAGCTGCAGGCCGGGGCGCAGCGTCCATTCGTCGTTGGCATACAGGCCCACGCGGTGGGCGGTGCCGCTGAAGGTGGCGGCGCTCGGCTCGCCGGCCTCCAGGTTGTCCAGGTCGATGCGCTGGCGGTAGTTGCGCTGGCCTTCCACGCCCAGGGTGATGCGGTGGCCGGCCAGGCCGCTCCAGCGCCAGCGCAGCTCGCCGCCCAGCCAGCGGGCGTCGTTGCGGTTGCGGCTGTAGAAGTCGCCGTCGTCGCCATACAGCGCGGTGGAGTCGAAGCCGTAGCGGGAATGGTTGAGCAGCACGTCCAGCGCCGCCTCGGGGCCCAGGCTGCGGGTGTAGGCGGCACCCAGCGTCACATAGCTGTCGGTCCAGGGCGCCGGCGTGCCGAAGGTGGCGTCGTAGGCGCCGGTGGGCAGCTCCTTGCGCCGCTGCGACACGGCCAGCGACAGGCTCAGGCCGCCCTGCTGCAGCTTGGCGAAGAGCTTGTCGGCGCGCTCGCCGTCCTGCCCCTGCACGCGGCCGCGCGGGTTGTCCTCGGTGGCGTATTCGGCGTAGTGCAGGGTGCCGCCGGCGCGGTGCTCGGTGGCCGCGCCCAGCAGCAGGCGGGCGGCGCCCAGCGTGCCGCCCCAGCTGGCAGTGAGCCGCCGCTGACGCTCGCTGCCCACCGCCAGGCCGGCCTGCGCACCGGCCAGCTGCGAGGGCGAGCGGGTGATGACGTTGACCACCCCGGCCACCGCATTGCTGCCGTACAGCGCCGAGCCGGGGCCGGGAATGAACTCCACGCGGTCGATCAGCGAGACGTCGATCGGGAACTCCCGGTCCATCGACGCCGATTCGTACAGCGCGTCGTTGGCCCGCACGCCGTCCACCAGCACCAGCAGGCGCGAGGTGTAGTCGCCCGGGCGGGTGATGCCGCGCAGCCCCACGTAGCTGTAGGCCCGGTCGTAGCGCAGGTGCACGCCGGGCATGCTCTCCAGCACCTCGCCCAGCGTGCGGTAGCCCTGCGCCAGGATCTCGCCGCCGGTGCGCACCACGGCGGCGCCCGGCGCGGTGGCCAGGTCCTCGTCGCGCTTGCTGGCCGCGCCCAGCCGGCTGCTGCCGTACACCGGCTGGGCCAGCACGGCGGCCAGGTCGTCGGTGGTGGGTTCGTCCGCCGGCGCGGCGGGCTGGGCGGTGGCGCCCAGCGCGCAGGCCAGGCCCAGGGCGCAGGCGGTTCGGCGGGCAGCCAGGGAGCGGTGGAGGGGGAGGTCGGTCACAGACTGCTTCGCGGCGGGGGGCGGGCACCGGCGCGGTGCACCGGTGTGTGAACTCCGTCATCGGGAGCGGCCACCGGCTCTTGATCGGCCATCCTGTAAGCGTTGTGCGCTTCGTGACGGAATTGGCATGTCGCCGTCAGCGCCGGCGTCGATGCAGGCAACAAGGGCCGCAAAGCCGCGCGATTCTGGGTTTGCGGCCACTCAAGCGGCGCGGCCCGGGGCCGAAACCTCAGCCATGGACACCTGCGACCCCGCCTTCGCCCCCTCCTTCCACGACCACCGGGGCGGCCGCCAGCACCGCTTCATGGAATCGGCCGACATCAATGCGGCCTTCCGGGAGGTGTTCCGGCCGCTGCGCAGCAACATCCGACGCGGCCTGAGCGTGATGGGGCAGGTGTACGGCATCGAGATGGACACCTGCATCCCCGGCGAGATGCTGGCCACGGTGTGGATCCCGCCGGCCAGCCGCGGCATCGACGATGCCGCCACGCTGGAGGACGCCCAGCGCCGCCGCATGCTGTTCGCCCGCCTGTACGGCGAGCGCCGGCCCGAGGCGCTGTTCGCCTACGTCACCGAGCGCCGCACCGGCTACCGGCAGTCGGTGCTGTATGTGGAGATCGTGTCCGAGGACGGCATCTTCGCGGCCGAATACCCGGTGGAAGTGGGCGGCGGATGGAAGCGGCGCGAGCTGCGCGCCGTGCCGCACCGGCGCCTGGACCCGGTGACCTCGGCCTGACGGCAGGGCGCCACCGGCGCCCGCTCAGCCGTTGCGGAACAGGAAGCTGTAGGCGTTCAACGCCGGCACGCCGCCCAGGTGGGCATACAGCACGCGCGAGCCGGCCGGGAAGGCTTTCTGGCGCACCAGCTCGATCATCCCGTGCATCGACTTGCCCTCGTACACCGGGTCGGTGAGCATGCCCTCGGTGCGGGCGCACAGGCGGATGGCCTCCAGCGTGCCGTCGTTCGGCAGGCCGTACTCCGGGCCGCCGTATTCGGTGTGCAGCACCACGTCGGCCGCGGTGATCTCGCGGCCCAGGTCCACCAGCTCGGCGGTGTGGCGGGCGATGCGCAGGATCTGCGCATGCGTTTTCTCGGGCTTGGCCGAGGCGTCGATGCCGATCACGCGGTCGGCCCGGCCATCGGCCGCGAAGCCCACCACCATGCCGGCCTGGGTGCTGCCGGTGACCGAGCACACCACGATGTAGTCGAAGCGGAAGCCCAGCTCGGCCTCCTGCGCCCGCACCTCCTCGGCAAAGCCGACGAAGCCCAGTCCGCCCAGCGGATGCTCCGAGCAGCCGGCCGGGATGGGGAAGGGCTTGCCGCCAGCGCGGCGCACATCCTCCATCGCCTGCTCCCAGCTCGGGCGGATGCCGATGTCGAAGCCGGCCGCGTCCAGCCGCACGTCGGCACCCAGGATGCGCGACATCTCGATGTTGCCCACGCGGTCGTACACCGCGTCGGAATAGTTGACCCAGTTCTCCTGCACCAGCACGCACTTCAGGCCCAGGTGCGCGGCCACCGCGGCCACCTGGCGCGTCTGGTTGCTCTGGATGCCGCCGATGGACACCAGCGTG
The DNA here is from genome assembly GCF_000969605.1 of Aquincola tertiaricarbonis. Lineage (GTDB taxonomy): Bacteria > Pseudomonadota > Gammaproteobacteria > Burkholderiales > Burkholderiaceae_C > Aquincola > Aquincola tertiaricarbonis. The sequence goes on from NZ_JZUE01000027.1 coordinate 39,100, forward strand.
TCGCAGCCCTGGGCCAGCGCTTCGGGGATGAGGTATTCGAGCTTGCGGGTCTTGTTGCCGCCGAAGGCCAGGCCGCTGTTGCAGTCCTCGCGCTTGGCATAGAGCTGCACCTCGCCGCCCAGGTGGGCCGACAGGCGCGGCAGCGGCTGGATGGGCGTGGGCCCGAAGGTGAGTGGATGGCGGGGAAAGCGCTGCAGGTTCATGGCGGCCGGAAGGTGGGTTGACGGTGCCTGGAATGCTAGGCACAAGCTCGGTTAACGTGCTTGCGTCATGAGGACCCGTGGCGCAGCTTTGGTACAAGCTGGGCGTGTTTTCCCGAATCGCGTTTCGCTGAACCCACCATGTGCGCAACAAAAGTTCGTCTGCCCGAGAAGCCGCCCACCACGGTGCTCGACCGCACCGACAAGGCCATCCTGCGGGCGCTGCAGCGGGATGCGTCGGTGTCGAACGTGGCGCTGGCCGCCAAGGTCAATCTGAGCGCACCGGCCTGCCTGCGCCGGGTGGAGCGGCTGAAGCAGGCCGGGCTGATCACCGCGACCGTGGCGCTGCTGAATCCGCAGGCGCTGGACGCCGGCATGCTGGTGATGATCGGCGTGGTGCTGGACCGCAGCACGCCCGATTCCTTCGCCGCCTTCGAGAAGGCCGCGGCCAAGGTCAGCGGCTGCATGGAGTGCCACGTGATCACCGGCGAGTTCGACTACTTCATGCTGCTGCGCACGCGGGACAACGACAGCTTCAACCGCCTGCATGCCGAGCAGCTGCTGCACCTGCCCGGCGTGCGCCAGATCCGCAGCTTCATCGGGCTGCGGCAGGTGCTGTCGACGACGCAGCTGCCGCTGTAGCGGGTGCGGTCACACGGGTGCCGGCAAGGGTGGTGGCACGGGCCATGCAGGCAGTCGGCAGAGCTTAACGCCGGCTCGCCGCCGTCGTCCCCGCCGTACCAAGGACCCCGATGTCGCGCCTGTTCGCCCGCTTTCTCGCCCGCCTGTCCGTGGGCCGCAAACTGCTGCTGATCTACCTGCTGGACCTCACCGCCGTCATCTACATCAGCGGCATCCTCATCAACGAGAAGTTCATCGCCATCGACTTCGCCCGCAAGGAGGAAGCCGGCATCGCCTACATCGCCGAGACGGCCGACGTGCTGGTGGCGCTGGCCCGCGGCGGCGTGGGCACGGGGCCGCAGCCGCAGGCCGGGGCGCCCGGCTGGGCGCCGCTGGCGCAGGCCGTGGCCATCACCGAGGCCCGCCACGGGCCCGGCATGCGCAGCGCCGAGCCCGCCGCCGCCCTGCAGGCCCTGCTGGCCGCGCTGGAGCCGCGGCCCGCGCCGGCCGCGCTCACCCAGGCGCTGGAGCAGGGGCGGGCGCTGGTCACGCGGGTGGGCAACCAGTCCAACCTCATCCTGGACCCCGACCTGGACAGCTACTACAGCATGTCCCTGGTGCTGCTGCGCTACCCCGAACTGCTGGGCGTGCTGGACCAGATCGGCACCCAGCTGCGCCCCGGCGGCGCCGGCGCTCGGGCGGGCAGTGGGCCGCGCTCGCAGTACCTGGTGCTGGAAGGCCAGCTGGATGCGGTGGCGCAGGGCATCGCCTCCGACCTGGCCGAGGCGGTGGCCGCCAGCACGCCGGCGCTGCGGCTGTCGCTGGACCCGGCGCAGGCCCGGCTGGCCGCGGCCATCGAGGGCCTGCGCCGCGCCTCGCGCGCCTACATCGACGACGGCGCCACCGACGACCGTCTGCGGGCAGTGCACCTGGCCCAGCATGAGCTGCTGGACGAGCTGCACCAGGCCTGGCGGCTGGGCGTGCAACAGCTGTCGCGGCTGCTGGCGCAGCGCATCGACGGCCTGTACACCCGCATGTGGCTGCACCTGGGCACGGCGCTGGTGCTGCTGCTGGCCATCCTGTCGCTGGTGTACGGCGTGGCGCGGCAGATCGCGGTGCCGCTGCGCCGGCTGGCCGGCGTGGCCGACGAGGTGCGCCGCACCGGCGATCCGCGGTTGCGCGCCCATTGGGTGAGCCAGGACGAGATCGGCCGCCTGGTGCTGGCCTTCAACGACATGCTGGCCCAGCTGGACCGGGAGCGCACCGCGCAGCAGGAGCTGGCCGCCAGCGCCCGCGCAGCCGAGGCCCAGCGCGCGCTGGTGGAAAGCACGCCCATCCCGCTGATGGTCACCGCCATCCCCGGCCACGAGGTGCTGCATGCCAATCCGCCGGCCGAGGCCTGGCTTAATGGCCGCCGCACCGATCCCTGGGCCGTGGGCCTGGAGCCGCCGGTGCGGGCGCACTTCTTCCAGCAGCTGGCCGACCGCGACGCGGTGCATGAATTCGAGGTGCGCTGGCTGGGCAGCGGCGCGCCCACCTGGGCGGTGCTCAGCGCGCGCCGCGTGGCCTACCAGGGCCGCGACGCGGTGATCACGGTGTTCTCGCCGATCAACCACCTGAAGCTCATGCGCCGCCGGCTGGAGCTGTGGGCCAAGGTGTTCGAGGCCTCCACCGAGGCCATCCTGATCGTGGATGCCGACCGCCGCATCCTCACCACCAACCTGTCCTTCCACAAGGCCACGGGCTACGAGCTGCAGGACGTGGTGGGCGAGAGCCCGCGCCTGCTGCTGGGCCAGGGCAGCGCGCCCGACTTCGCCGAGCAGATGTGGCGCACCGTGGCCCGCCGCGGCACCTGGCAGGGCGAGCTGGCGGTGCGCCGGCGCGACGGCAGCGAGTACCCGGCCTGGATGATGGTGAGCCCGGTGCGCGAAGGCCCCGGCGCCCGCGGCGAGGTGACGCACTACATCTTCACCTCCATCGACATCGGCGACCGCAAGAAGAGCGAGGCCCGCATCCAGTTCCTGGCGCAGCACGACGTGCTGACCGAGCTGCCCAACCGCAGCCTGTGCATCGAGCGGCTGCGCATGGCGCTGCAACAGGCCCGGCGCAGCGGGCAGAAGGTGGCGGTGATGTTCATCGACCTGGACCGCTTCAAGACCATCAACGACACGCTGGGCCACCACATCGGCGACGGCCTGCTGCGCAGCGTGGCGCGGCGGCTGCTGGAGGCGGTGCGCGCGGGCGACACCGTCAGCCGGCTGGGCGGCGACGAGTTCGTGGTGGTGCTGGCCGGCGTGGACAGCGTGGACGAGGTGACGCAGGTGGTGGAGCAGCGGCTGATCCCGCGCATCCGCCAGCCGCATGTGGTGGATGGGGCGGAGCTGAACGTGTCCTGCAGCGTGGGCATCGCGCTGGCGCCCGACGACGCCACCGACATCGACGAGCTGATGCGGCATGCCGACACCGCCATGTACCAGGCCAAGGCCGGCGGCCGCAATGCCAGCGCCTTCTTCACCGCCGAGATGACCGAGCGCGCGCTGCAGCGCCACCGCATCGAGGCGGCGCTGCGCCGCGCCATCGACGGCGGCGGCCTGCAGCTGGCCTGGCAGCCGCGGGTGCATGCGCACAGCGGCCAGGCGGTGGGGCTGGAGGGCCTGCTGCGCTGGCACAGCCCGGAGCTGGGCCCCATGAGCCCCTCGGTGTTCGTGCCCATCGCCGAGGAGACCGGCCTGGTGGTGCCCATGGGTGCGTGGGTGATCGAGGAGGCCTGCGCGCAGATCGCCCGCTGGCGCACGCAAGGGCTGCCGCCGCTGAACGTGTCCATCAACCTGTCGGCGCCGCAGCTGCAGGACCCGCGGCTGCTGCAGACGCTGGCCGACAGCCTGCAGCGGCATGCGGTGCCGCCCGGCGGGCTGGAGCTGGAGCTGACCGAATCCATGCTGATGGACCGCGCCGACAGCACCCTGCAGACCATGCAGGCCATCCGCCAGCTGGGCGTGGGCCTGGCGATCGACGACTTCGGCACCGGCTACTCCAGCCTCAACTACCTCAACCGCTTTCCCATCAACAAGCTGAAGATCGACCGCAGCTTCGTGCATGCGATGCTGTCCGACGGTACCGCCCGCGCCATCACGCAGGCCATCATCGGCCTGGGCCATGCGCTGCGGCTGCAGGTGGTGGCCGAAGGCGTGGAGACCGAGGCCGAGGCCGCCGCGCTGCAGGCCGCGGGCTGCGACGAGCTGCAGGGCTTCCTCTATGCCCATCCCATGCCGCCGCAAGCCCTGGCCGGCTGGCTGGCGCAGCAGGCCGCGCACGCGGCATCCCCCAGAAGGACGAAAGACGCTTTTTGCGCTCCTGCGGCCTGACGCCGCGCCGAAACCACGGTCCAGGCGGGCGTTGCAGTCCATCGCAGTCCCGGACGCCCTGGCTCAACCGGCGGAAGGGGCGATCGATGAAGCAAGAGACGGCATGGTGGGACCTGGCCCTGCGGGGCCTGCTGCTGGCGCTGATGTGGGCGGGCATCCTGTGGCCCGGCCCCGGCTGGGCCGAGGAGGCGGCCGGCCGCGGCCTGGCCTGGAGCGGCTTCGCCACCCTGGGCGTGGCCCACTCCAGCGAGCGCGAGGCCGACTTCGCCGGCACCTTCTCCCAGCCCGACGGCGTGGGCGCCACCCGCCGCTGGGGCCTGCAGCCCGATACCCGGCTGGGCCTGCAGGCCGACCTGCCGCTGGGCGCGCCCTGGTCGGCCTCCGCGCAGGCGCTGGTGGAATATGCGCACCATGGCCGCTGGCAGCCGGCGCTGTCGATGGGCTTCGTCAAGTGGCAGCCGTCGCCGGCCTGGTCGCTGCGGCTCGGCCGCCTGCCGTGGTCGGCCTACCTCACCTCGGACTACCGCAAGGTCGGCTTCTCGCTGCCCTGGGTGCGGCCGCCGCAGGAGCTGTACATGATCAGCTTCGACCACGCGGACGGCGTGGACCTCGGCTGGCGCGGCCAGTGGGGCGACAGCAGCGTACGGCTGCAGGCCATGGCCGGGCGCTCCAGCCGCAACGTGGTCACCGGCCACTGGCGCGGCAACCGGCTGGTCGGCGGCAACCTGGTCATCGAGCGGGGCAACCTCACGCTGCGTGCCGGCCACCTGCAGTACGGCGCCTTCAGCATCGAGCTGCCGGCGGTGGACAGCGTGCTGGACCAGGTGGCGCAGCTCGATCCCGCGGGCGTGGCGGCGCTGCGCTTCCGCGACCGCGCGGTGGGCTACACCACGCTGGGCCTGGTGTGGGACGACGGCACCTGGCTGCTGCAGGCCGAGGTGGCCAATGGCCGCATGTCGCGCACCTACCTGCCCGACGGCCTGGAGGCCTACGTGACCGTGGCCCGCCGCTTTGGCAGCCTCACGCCCACGCTCACCCTGGCCGGCCTGCGTGACCACAACCTCCGTCGCAGCGCCAACCCGGTGCTGCAGCAGGTGATCGACGCGGGGCAGTCGCGCGGCATGCACACCGTCTCCCTGGGCCTGCGCTGGGATGCGCGGCCTAGCCTGGCGCTGAAGCTGCAGCTCGACCGCGTGCGCCATGGCAGCGGCCAGACCGGCATGCTGTCCAACTTCCAGCCCGGCTTCGAGCCCGGCCGCGGTTTCCGCGTGCTGAGCCTGGCCGCCGATGTCGTGTTCTGACGGAGGACGCCATGGCACATCGCTTCGAGTCGATCTTCCGCGTGCCCAGGCGGGCGGGCCTGCAGGGCCTGTGCCGCGCCGCCGCGGGCCTGCTGCTGCCGGCCGCGGCGCTGGCGGCCTGGGCCGGGGCCGCGGCGCCTGCGGCCGCCGGCCCGCTGGTGGTGGTGGCCGGTGCGCGCAGCCCGGCCAGTCCGCTGTCGGCCGAGCAGGCGGCGCAGCTCTTCCTGGCCAAGACGCAGGCGCTGGCCGGTGCCGGGCAGGCCGCGCTGCTCGACCTGCCCGAAGGCCATGCCGCGCGCGAAGCCTTCTACCAGCGGCTGGCCGGCAAGAACCCGGCGCAGATGAAGGCGCTGTGGTCGCGGCTGGCCTTCAGCGGCAGCGCCCAGCCGCCGCGCGTGGCCGCCGGCCCCGCCGAGCTCAAGAAGCAGCTGGCCGCCGATGCCAATGCGGTGGGCTACCTGGACAAGGCCGACGTGGACGCCAGCGTCAAGGTGCTGCTGGCGCTGGATTGAACCTGTCTGGACAAGTCGCAGGAACACGAATGAACTTCAAGACCAGGATGTGGGCGCTGCCCGGCATGGCGGCCGTGGTGCTGGGGCTGGGCCTGGGCCTCAACATGGCGATGGGCGAGCGTGCCGGCCAGGCGCTGCAGCGGCTGAGCGGCGTTTCCTATCCGCTGCTGGAACAGGTACTGAAGGTGGACCGTGCGCTGGACGGCGTGCAGGCCGCGCTGCAGGCCGCCTCGGCCGAGGGCAATCCCGACAAGTTGCAGGACAGCCAGGCCCACGCCGAAGCCGCCCGCCGCGCGCTGGCCGAGGCCCACCGGCTGGCGGGCGGACCGGCGCTGCGCCCGCTGGAGGAAGCGCTGCTCGCCTACCACGCGGTGGCCACCGAGGTGACGAAGGCGATGCTCTTCGGCACTGCCGCGCCGGAGCGGGTGGCCGCCATGCAGCAGGCCCGCAGCGCGCTGCGCGACGAGCTGGCCCGCCAGGAGGCCGCGGCCCGCGCCGGGGTGCAGGCGGGCTCGCAGGCGGTGGAGCAGGCGCGGCGGCAATCGCTGTGGGCCATGGCCGCGATGGTGGCACTGGCGCTGCTGGCCATGGGCCTGGCCGCCCGCACCATCGTGGCCTCGGTCTGGCGCGACCTGGGTGCCGAGCCCTCGGCCCTGCGCGAGCTGGTGCAGCGGGTGGCCGACGGTGACCTCTCGGTGCCGGTGGAGGCGCAGGCCGCGCCGCGCTCGGTGCGCGCGGCGCTGGGCCGCATGACGCTGCAGCTGCGCGGCACCGTGGGCGACATCCGCCGCGGCAGCGAGGCCATCTGCGATGCCAGCGCGGAGATCGCCACCGGCAACCAGGACCTGAGCCAGCGCACCGAGCACACCGCCAGCAGCCTGCAGCAGGCGGCCAGCCGGCTGTCGCTGCTCACCGGCACCGTGCAGGACAGCGCACAGGCCGCGCAGCAGGCCCGCCTGCTGGCCGAGGCCACCGCCGGCGCGGCCCAGCGCGGCGGCCGCATCGTGGCCGATGTGGTGGCCAGCATGGCCCGCATCCAGCAGGCGTCCGGCCGCATCGCCGACATCAACAGCGTGATCGACGGCATCGCCTTCCAGACCAACATCCTCGCCCTCAACGCGGCGGTGGAGGCGGCACGCGCCGGCGAGCAGGGCCGCGGTTTCGCGGTAGTGGCCGGCGAGGTGCGCACGCTGGCCCAGCGCAGCGCGCAGGCTGCGCGCGAGATCAAGTCGTTGATCGGCGCCAGCGGCGACACCGTGGCCCTGGGCACCCGGCTGGTGGGCGAGGCCGGCCAGGCCATGGCCGAGATCACCCAGGGCGTGGGCCGGGTCAGCGAGATCATCGCCGGCATCAGCGAGGCCACGCATCAGCAGTCCAGCGGCATCGTGGAGGTGGACCAGGCGGTGAGCGCCCTGGACCACATGACGCAGCAGAACGCCGCGCTGGTGCAGCAGTCCGCGGCGGCCGCCGACAGCATGCGACAGCAGTCCGACGAACTGGTGCGGGCGGTGGCGCTGTTCCGCCTGGAGGGCGCGGCCGCCTGAAGCCGCTCAGCGCTTGTCGCGCAGCAGGTGGTACAGCGCGATGGCGCCGAAGGTGGCCGTGCCGATGCCGCCCATCTTGAAGCCGGCGATCGACAGCGTGAGGTCGCCCGCACCGGCGGTGAGCGCGGTGCCGGCCACGATCAGGTTGCCGGGCTTGGAGAAGTCCACCTTGTTCATCACCCAGATGCGGCCGCCGGTGGCCGCGATCAGGCCGAACACCACCAGCGCCAGGCCGCCGATCACCGGCACCGGCAGCGTGAGGATCAGCGCGCCGAACTTGGGCGAGAAGCCCAGCAGCAGCGCCACGAAGGCCGCCACCACGAACACCAGCGTGGAATAGATGCGGGTGACCGCCATCACGCCCATGTTCTCGGCATAGGTGGTGACGCCGGTGCCGCCACCGGCGCCCGAGACCACCGTGGCCAGGCCGTCGGCGATGAAGGCGCGGCCGATCAGCGGGTCGAAGTTGCGGCCGGTCATCGCGGCCAGCGCCTTCACATGGCCCAGGTTCTCGGCCACCAGGATCACCGCCACCGGCGCGATCAGCGCCATGGCCGACACGTCGAACACCGGCGCGGAGAACTTCGGCCAGCCGAACCAGGCGGCCTGGCCCACGCTGCTGAAGTCGATCGGCTTGCCCCAGCCCAGGCCGTTGGCGCCGATGGCGTACAGCAGGTAGCCCGCGAGCGCGCCCAGCAGGATGGGCAGCCGTGCCGGCACGCCCGAGGTGCGCACCGCGATCAGGCCCACCGCCAGCGCGGTGAGCAGGCCCACCGTCACCTCGAAGGGCGTGGCGCCCAGGCTCTTGATGGCCACTGGTGCCAGGTTCAGGCCGATGGCGGCCACCACCGTGCCGGTGACCACCGGCGGCATCAGCCGCTCGATCCAGCCGGTGCCCAGCATCTGCACCACCAGGCCGATCAGGATGTAGACGATGCCCGCGGCGATGATGCCGCCCAGCGCGAGGCCGATGTTGGCATTGGGCCCGCTGCCGGCATAACCGGTGGCCGCGATCACCACGCCGATGAAGGCGAAGCTGGAGCCCAGGTAGCTGGGCAGCCGCCCGCCGGTGAGCAGGAAGAACAGCAGCGTGCCGATGCCCGAGAAGAAGATGGACGTGTTGGGGTCGAAGCCCATCAGGATGGGCGCCAGCGCGGTGCTGCCGAACATGGCCACCACATGCTGGATGCCCATTACCAGGGTCTGGCCGCCGGGCAGGCGTTCATCGGGCGCCACCTCGCCGGTGGTCTTCAGGGTCCAACGCGGAAACAAACTGCTGCTCATCGTGATCTCGCTCCTCTTGCGGGGCGGGATTGTCATCGCAAAGCAGCGGACCGGTGCTTACCCTGAGCGGCGCTGGTAGGTGACGAAGGCGTAGCCGAAGTGGTTGGGCTCGGCGGCCTGGTGAACCTCGCGCGAGACGGGCACGAAGGCGCCCTCGAAGCGCGGAAAGCGGGTGTCGCCGTCGAAGTCGGCATCGAGCTCGGTGAGCACCAGTTCGTCGGCCACCAGCAGCGCTTGGCTATACAACTCGGCACCGCCGATGACGAAGGCCTTGTCGGCCGGCCTGGCCGCGGCGATGGCCTCGGCCATCGAGCCGCAGCGCACGGCCCCTTCGGCCTGCCACTGCGGCTGGCGCGTCACCACGATGTTGGTGCGGCCGGGCAGTGGCCGGAAGCGCGGCGGCAGCGAGTCCCAGGTGCGCCGGCCCATGATCACCGGGTGGCCCATCGTGGTCCTGCGGAAGTGAGCGAAGTCTTCCGGCAGGTGCCAGGGCATGGCGCCGTCGCGGCCGATGACGCCGTTGCGGGCGACGGCGGCGATGAGCGAGATCCTGGGCGTGGGCATGGCCGCGCTCACACCGCCACCGGGGCCTTGATGGGTGCGTGATGCTGGTAATCCAGCACCTCGAAGTCCTCGTACTCGTAGTCGAAGATCGACGGCGGCCGGCGCTTGATGTGCAGCACCGGGTAGGGGTGCGGCGTGCGGGCCAGCTGCGTGCGCACCTGCTCGAAGTGGTTGTTGTAGATGTGGCAGTCGCCGCCGGTCCAGACGAAGTCGCCCACCTGCAGGTCGCACTGCTGGGCCAGCATGTGGGTGAGCAGCGCATAGCTGGCGATGTTGAAGGGCACGCCCAGGAAGATGTCGGCGCTGCGTTGGTAGAGCTGGCAGCTCAAGCGGCCTTCGGCCACGTAGAACTGGAAGAAGGCATGGCAGGGCATCAGCGCCATCTTCGACAGGTCGGCCACGTTCCAGGCGCTGACGATGATGCGGCGGCTGTCGGGGTTGGTCTTGAGCTGCTTGACCACCTCGGCGATCTGGTCGATGTGGCCGCCGTCGGGCGTGGGCCAGGCGCGCCACTGCACGCCGTAGACCGGACCCAGGTCGCCGTTGTCGGCGGCCCATTCGTCCCAGATCGACACGCCGCGTTCCTGCAGCCAGCGGGCATTGCCGTCGCCGCGCAGGAACCACAGCAGTTCCAGGATGATGGATTTCAGGTGCACCTTCTTGGTGGTGACCAGCGGAAAGCCTTCCGCCAGGTCAAAGCGCATCTGGTGGCCGAACACGCTGCGCGTGCCGGTCCCGGTGCGGTCCGTCTTGCTCACGCCGTGCTCGAACACATGGCGCATGAAGTCTTCGTACTGAGTGCGCACGGGGCGGGCGGTATTCGCGGCGTTCAACAGGGGCTCCGGAGGCGGCCGCGTCGTGCGGCGTTGCCGGATTGTGGCGCGCCTTCAGCGCGCTCATTCGCCGTGCTGAAAGCGTGCTCGTACGTGTTGGGGATGTTCGCTTCCGGCATGTCCGACACAGTCGCGTCATGGGGGGCGCTGATGAACGATATCGAACCGGTGCTGGAGCGGCTCGCGGTCGGCAGCCTGATCCGCCGAAAGGGATTCTTCACCCGACGCCTGATGCTGGGCAGTCTGTCCAACGGCGTGGAGTTGGAGCGGCGTGTCGGCTACCAGCCCGGGAGGTTGCGCTACGGCTGGTACGTGCTGACCATGAAGGAACGCGTGCCGACTCCGAACGAGTTCGTCTTCGGCGGCTATACCCACTTCTCGGGCGGCCGAATTCAAGGGCACGAGAAGGATCCTGCCAAGCGAGGGCCGCATATGGACGACAGCTTGCGCGCCATGCGCATCGACGTTGAGTATCTGAAGCGCCAGCAAGTTCAGAGTTTCGTTCTGGACGGACCGGAACGGCTCATCAAGATCGTCCCTGCGCTCAGCGATCTGGACAGTGAGGAGGCGGCCATACAGGCGGGCAAGTACTGGCATCCTGATCCGTCGCCGGTACCGCAATGGCAGCTGACAGCGCCGATGCTGTTCTTGGTGGAGTCTCACCACCGAGGCACCGGCGCATAGTCCCTTCGCTCTGCTCAGGTCAGGACTGCGTGTCCGTCAGGTAGATCTCCACCCGGCGGTTGCGGGCGCGGCCGTCGGCGCTGGTGTTGTCGGCCACCGGCTGGCGGGCGCCCATGCCTTCGGTGCTGATGCGGCTGCCCTGCACGCCGCGGGTGCTCAGGTACTGCTGCACGCTGTAGGCACGCTCGCGCGACAGCGGATCGTTCACCGCATCGCTGCCGGTGGCGTCGGTGTGGCCGATCACACGCACGCGCATCGCCGGGTCCAGGCCCTGGGCGAACTGGTCCAGCACCGGGCGCATCGCCGGCTTGATGGCGGCGCTGCCGACGTCGAACGAGAAGTCGCTGGGGATGTTGACCTTCAGCTCGTTGTTGGGCGTGCGGGCCACGTCGATGCCAGTGCCCTGCGTGGCCTTCTCCATCGCGGCCTGCTTCTCCTGCATGCGCTTGGACCAGATGTTGCCGGCGATGGCACCCACCGCGCCGCCCACCACCGCACCGGTGCCGGCGCCGCTACGCCCGCCGGTCAGGCCGCCCAGCACCGCGCCGGCGCCCGCGCCGATGCCCGCGCCCTTGGCGGTGTCGCGGCTGGTCTGGCTCATGTCCGCGCAGCCGGTGATCAGCACCGCGGCGGCGCCCAGCGCCACGATGGCGGGGCGGAAGTTCATCGTTCTCTTCATGGAAGGCTCCTTGTCATGGCCGCTCGGCGAAACGCCGTGGCGGCGCTGCCGAGTCTCACCGTTACAAGGTGGCGGGGCCATCGGATCCGGCCCGTGGGGTACGTGGGACATGTCCGACCCGGTCCGATGGCACGCCTTCGTGGTGGAACTGCATCGCCGCCAGCCGGGCATACAACCCGCCGCGCTGGATCAGCTCGGCATGGGTGCCCATGTCGACGATGCGGCCGGCGTCCATCACCACGATGCGGTCGGCGCGCTGCACCGTGGCCAGCCGGTGGGCGATGACCAGCGTGGTGCGGTTGGCCATCGCGCTTTCCAGTGCGGCTTGCACCACGCGCTCGCTCTCGGCGTCCAGCGCGCTGGTGGCCTCGTCCAGCAGCAGCAGCGGCGGATTCTTCAGGATGGCGCGGGCGATGCTGATGCGCTGCCGCTGGCCGCCGGACAGCCGCACGCCGCGCTCGCCCAGGTAGGTGTCGTAGCCCTCGGGCAGCGCCATCAGGAAGTCGTGCGCATAAGCTGCCCGGGCGGCGGCCTGCACCTCGGCGTCGGTGGCCTCGGGCCGGCCGTAGCGGATGTTCTCCAGCGCACTCGTCGAGAAGATCACGCTGTCCTGCGGCACGATGCCCACGCGCTCGCGCAACGCATGCATCGACGTCTCGGCCACCGGCACGCCGTCGATCAGCACCCGGCCGCGCTGCGCGTCGTAGAAGCGCAGCAGCAGCTGGAACACCGTGCTCTTGCCCGCGCCGCTGGGCCCCACCAGGGCCACCGTCTCGCCGGGGCGCACCTCCAGCGTGAAGTCGACCAGCGAGGGTTGGCCGGGCCGCGACGGATAGTGGAACTGCAGCTGCTGCAGCGCCACCGCCGAGCCGCCGGCCACCGCGGGCAGCGGCCGCGGCTGCGCCGGGTCGCGCACCGGCGAGCGGGCGGCCAGCAGTTCCATCAGCCGCTCGGTGGCGCCGGCGGCACGCTGCAGGTCGCCGTACACCTCGCTCAGCGCGGCCACGCTGCCGATGAACAGGATGATGAACACCACCGTCTGCCCCAGGTGCCCGGCGGTGATGGTGCCGGCCAGCACCGCCTGCGTGCCCTGATACAGGCCCCACAGCAGCGCGCCGAAGGTGGCGCTGATGATGAAGGCCACCAGCAGGGCCCGCACCCGCGAGCGCCGGCGCGCGGTGTCGAAGGCGGCCTCGGTGGCCTCGGCAAAGCGGGCGGACTCGCGCTGCTCCTGGGTGTAGCTCTGCACGATGGGGATGGCGTTCAGCACCTCGGCGGCGATGGCGCTGCTGTCGGCGATGCGGTCCTGGCTGGCGCGGCTGAGCCGGCGTACCCGGCGCCCGAAGTACAGCGCCGGCGCCACCACCAGCACCAGGATGCCCAGCACCTGCGTCATCACCCAGGGGTTGGTGATGATGAGCATCAGCAGCGCGCCGCTGCCCATCAGCGTGTTGCGCAGGCCCAGCGACAGGCTGGAGCCCACCACCGTCTGCACCAGCGTGGTGTCGGTGGTCAGGCGGCTGAGCACTTCACCCGTGCGGGTGCTCTCGAAGAACTCGGGGCTTTGCCGCACCACATGGCCGTACACCGCGTCGCGCAGGTCGGCGGCGATGCGCTCGCCCAGCCAGCTCACCAGGTAGAAGCGCGCGCCGGAGAACACGCCCAGCGCCGCGCCAACGGCGAACAGCGCCAGGAAATGGTCCCGCAGCGCCAGCACCTGCTGGCCGCGGTCCGAGGGCACCAGGCCCTGGTCGATCAACTGCCGAAGCGCCAGCGGAAAGGCCAGCGTGGTGGCCGCCGCCAGCAGCAGGAACAAGCCGGCCAGCGCAATGCGGGTGCGGTAGGGCCGCATGAAGGGCAGCAGTGCGCGCAGCGCCCGCACCGGCCGCTTGGGTGGCAAGGTGGCCTCAGCGGGAGCCGGGGCGGCGGCGGGGGAAACGGTGGCGGTGGGCGGGGAGGCGGACACGGAAGAAGGCAGGCGACGAGGCAATGGACGAGCGGCGCAGCCGCGTGGATTCGGGCAGCGCACCGGGCGCAGTGTAGGCAGCAGGGGCAGGGCGCATGCTGCGCTGGCGCAAAAGCCCGCCTCGGCAAACACTGCCTGGGCAATCGGTGCCCAAGCAGCTACTGCCTTGACAATGATTGCCTAGGCACGTATTATCCCGCCCATGGTCAAACCCGCTGAACCCGCTGCCGCTCCCGCTTTGGAGAACGCCGCCACCCTCGCCGCCGACTTCTACCGCGCGGATGCCTGGGTGCCGGAAGACAGCCTGGGCATGCTGTTCAAGCGGGTGATGCAGTCCATCGCGCTGCAGGCCGACCGACGCCTGGCCGAGCACGGCCTGACCCATGTGCAGTGGGTGGCGCTGATGAAGCTCAAGACCGGCCATGGCTGCACCGTCGCCGGCCTGGCGCGTGACCTGCAGACCGACGCCGGCGCCATGACCCGCTCGCTGGACCGCCTGGAAGCCAAGGGCATGGTGGCCCGCGTGCGCAGCGCCACAGACCGCCGCGTGGTCAACCTGGCGCTCACCGAGGAGGGCGAACGCCTGGCCGCGCTGGTGGTGCCGGTGCTGGCCGAGGTGTTCAACAACCACCTGGCCGGTTTCAGCCCTGACGAATGGCAGCTGCTGCTGTCGCTGCTGCGCCGCATGGTGCGCAACGGCGACGCGCTGCGCGAAGCCGACGGCGGCGACGCCGCGGCCTGAAAGAACCAACGAAAGCTCTGCCGTGAACCTCCGCCATTCCCATCCCGATTGCCACGGCGCCGGCCCGCTGTGCCTGGCGCAGTGCCTGCTGCAGCGCGCGCTGCCGCGCAAGTCCACCTCGCTGACCACGCTGACCGCCGCGTTGGCGGTGGCCTCCGCAGTGCTGCTGGTGGCCGGCTGCGCCAGCCCGGGTGCGATGCCGCCGCCCGCCCAGGCCCTGGCGCCCGCCCGCGTGGGCCTGGTCGCCGACGCGGCCCTGCCCGAGGTGCAGCCGCGCTGGTGGCAGGCCTTCGGCGATCCCGCGCTGGACGCGCTCGTCGACAAGGCCCTGGCCGACAGCCCCAGCCTGCAGGTGGCCGCGGCGCGGGTGGCCCGTGCCGGTGCCGCCATCGACGACGCCCGCGCCGCCGACCGGCCCAACGCCACGCTGAGCGCCGAGGCCACCCGCCAGCGCTACACCGAGAACGGCCTGGTGCCTCAGCCGCTGGCCGGCACCACCCGCACCAATGCCACGCTGCAGGCCGGCCTGTCGTGGGAGCTGGACTTCTTCGGCCGCCACCGCGCGGCACTGGAAGCTGCCCTGGGCAGCGAACGTGCCGCCCGCGCCGACGCCGATGCCGCCCGGCTGATGCTGGCCACCGACGTGGTGCGCAGCTACGTGGCCCTGGCCCGTGCCCAGGCCCTGCGCGACGTGGCGCAGCGGGCCCTGGCCCAGCGCGACGAGACGCTGGGCCTGGTGCGCCAGCGGGTGGGCGCGGGGCTGGACACCCATGTCGAACTGCGCCAGGGCGAAGGCGCGCTGCCCGAAGCGCGGGTGCAGATCGCCCGGCTGGACGAGCAGATGGCCCTGGCCCGCAACCAGCTGGCCGCGCTCACCGCCCAGCCGCCCCAGGCGCTGGCCGGGCTGCAGCCGGCGCTGGCGCCGGTGCAACTGGAGGCGCTGCCCACGCAGCTGGGCGCCGACCTGCTGGGCCGCCGGCCCGACATCGCCGCCGCCCGCTGGCGGGTGGAAGCGGCCACGCAGGACGTGGCCGTGGCCCGCACCGAGTTCTATCCCGACGTCAACCTCACCGCCTTCGCCGGCTTCAGCGCGCTGGGGCTGGGACACCTGATCGAGGCCGGCAGCCGCCAGGCCGGTGCCGGCCCGGCGATCCGGCTGCCGATCTTCGACGCCGGCCGGCTGCGCGCCAACCTGCGCGGCCGCGGCGCCGACCTGGACGCGGCGGTGCAGAGCTACAACGGCGCGGTGGTGACCGCCGTGCGCGAGGTGGCCGACCAGCTGGCCTCGCTGCAGGCCATCGCGCGCCAGCAGCAGGAGCAGGTGGCCGCCCAGGCCGCCGCCGAAAGCGCCTACGACCTGGCCCTGCAGCGCTACCGCGCCGGCCTGGGCACCTACCTGGTGGTGCTGAGCGCCGAGACCAACGTGCTGGCGCAGCGTCGCATCGCCGCCGAGCTCAAGGCCCGCGCGCTGGACAGCCAGGCCCTGCTGATGCGCGGCCTGGGCGGTGGCTGGCGGGAGACCGGCGCGGCCGCCACCGTGGCCGTGGCGCACTGAATTTCCCTGCCGCGCGGTCCGCAGCGGACGCCGGCGCCTCCTACACGAGAGCAGTACCGATGAGCGACACACATGACAACGCGGCCCAGCCCGCCGGCCCGGCCCGCAAGCGTGGCCTGCTGATCCTCGGCGGCGTGGTGCTGCTGGGCGCGGCCGCCTGGGGCGTGCACCACTGGCAGGTGGCCCGCCACTTCGAGAACACCGACAACGCCTACGTGCAGGCCAACGTGGTGCAGATCACGCCGCAGATCGGCGGCACCGTGCTGGCCATCCAGGCCGACGATACCGACTACGTGAAGGCCGGCCAGCCGCTGGTCAAGCTCGACCCGGCCGATGCCCGCGTCGCGCTCGACCGCGCCGAGGCGCAGCTGGCGCAGACGGTGCGCGAGGTGCGCACGCTGTTCTCCAACAACGCGGCACTGAAGGCGCAGGTGGCGCTGCGCGACGCCGACGTGGCCCGCGCCAGGAGCGACCTGCAGCGCGCGCAGGACGACGTGGAGCGCCGCCGCCCGCTGCTGGCCACCGGCGCGGTGGGGCAGGAGGAGTTCAACCATGCGCAGTCGCAGCTGGCGGCGGTGAAGAGCGCCGTGGCGGCGGCCGAATCGGCCCGCGTGGCCGCGGCCGAGCAGCTGGCGGCCAATGTCGCGCTCACCGATGGCAGCGCGGTGGAAGACCACCCCAACGTGCAGCGCGCCGCGGCCCAGGTGCGCGAGGCCTTTCTTGCCGCGCAGCGCACCGAGCTGCTGGCGCCGGTGGACGGCTACGTCGCCCGCCGCAGCGTGCAGCTGGGCCAGCGTGTGCAGGCCGGCGCGCCGCTGATGTCGGTGGTGTCGCTGGGTGACACCTGGGTGGATGCCAACTTCAAGGAAGGCCAGCTGCGCAAGCTGCGCATCGGCCAGCCGGCCACGCTGGAAGCCGACGTCTACGGCAGCAAGGTGGAGTACCACGGCACCGTGGTCGGCCTGGGTGCCGGCACCGGCTCGGCCTTCTCGCTGCTGCCGGCGCAGAACGCCACCGGCAACTGGATCAAGGTGGTGCAGCGGGTGCCGGTGCGCATTGCGCTCGATCCGAAGGAAGTGCAGGCGCATCCGCTGCGCGTGGGCCTGTCGATGGACGTGACGGTGGACGTCACCCAGCAGGACGGCAAGGTGCTGGCCGATGCCGGCAAGACGCCCACGCAGGTGCAGACCCAGGTGTACGACGCCATCGATGCCCGGGCCGACGAGGAAGTGCGGCGCATCGTGGCCTCGCAGCTGGGCAAGCGGCTGGCGGCCGCGCCCGCCGTGGCGCGGGTGGCCAGCGCCGGCGCCGCCTCGTCCGCCGGCACCGCCGCGCACTGACCGGAGCCCGCCTTGGCATCCGACACCTCCCTGGCCGCCGGGCCTGGCGCAGCCGCGCCGGCGCCGGTCCGCCCGGCCGCCGCGCCGGCCGCGCCGCAGCCGCTGCAGGGCGCGCAGCTGGCGCTGGGCACGCTGGCGCTGTCGCTGGCCACCTTCATGAACGTGCTGGACACGTCGATTGCCAACGTGTCGCTGCCGGCCATCGCCGGCGACCTGGGCGTCAGCCCCACGCAGGGCACCTGGGTCATCACCAGCTTCGCGGTGGCCAATGCGATCTCGGTGCCGCTGACCGGCTGGCTCACCCAGCGCTTCGGGGCGGTGCGCCTGTTCACGCTCAGCGTGCTGCTGTTCGTGCTGGCCTCCTGGCTGTGCGGCCTGGCGCCTTCGCTGGAGGCGCTGATCGGCTTTCGCGTGCTGCAGGGCCTGGTGGCCGGGCCGATGATCCCGCTGTCGCAGACGCTGTTGCTGTCGAGCTATCCGAAGGCCAAGGCCGGCACCGCGCTGGCGCTGTGGGGCATGACCACGCTGGTGGCGCCGGTGGTGGGGCCGCTGCTGGGCGGCTGGATCACCGACAACATCGCCTGGCCCTGGATCTTCTACATCAACGTGCCGGTGGGCATCTTCGCGGCAGGCCTCACGTGGAGCATCTACCGCACGCGCGAGACGCCGCGCAAGCGCCTGCCGATCGACAGCGTGGGCCTGGGCCTGCTGGTGCTGTGGGTGGGCGCGATGCAGATCGCGCTGGACAAGGGCAAGGAGCTGGACTGGTTCGCCTCCGGGCAGATCGTGCTGCTGAGCGTGGTGGCGGTGGTGGGCCTGGCGGCCTTCATCATCTGGGAGCTGACCGACAAGCACCCGGTGGTGGACCTGCGCCTGTTTGCCCGCCGCAACTTCGTCTTCGGCGCGCTGTCGCTGTCGGTGGCCTACGGCCTGTTCTTCGGCAACGTGGTGCTGCTGCCGCTGTGGCTGCAGCAGTACATGGGCTACAACGCCACCACCGCCGGCATGGCGCTGGCGCCGGTGGGCGTGCTGGCCATCCTGCTGTCGCCGCTGGTGGGCAGGAAAGTGGCGCAGTGGGACCCGCGGGTGATGGCCAGCGGCGCCTTCGTGGTGTTCGCGCTGGTGCTGTGGATGCGCTCGCAGTTCACCACCCAGACCGACCAGCTCACCATCCTGATCCCCACGGTGATCCAGGGCGCGGCGATGGCCTTCTTCTTCATCCCGCTGACCACCATCACGCTGTCGGGCATTGCGCCGCAGCGGCTGCCGGCGGCGGCGGGCCTGTCCAACTTCGTGCGCATCACCGCGGGTGCCATCGGCACCTCGGTGGCCACCACGCTGTGGGAGAACCGCGCCGCCATGCACCATGCGCACCTGACCGAGCAGATCACCGCCGGCAGCGTCGCCAGCACGCAGGTGCTGGGCACGCTGGGCGCGGCGGGGCTGGATGCGCAGCAGGCGCTGGCGCAGGTGAACCGGCTGATCGACCAGCAGGCTTTCACCCGCGCGGCCGACGACATCTTCTACGGCTCCAGCTTCCTGTTCCTGGCGCTCATCGTGATGATCTGGTTCACCGCCCGGCCGCAAGGCGGCGGAGGGGCGGACGCCGGCGGCGCGCACTGAGGAATTAGGGGTGTTTGGCGCGCATGTTCGGGGCATTGTGCGCAGCAGCAAACAGCCCGTCGGGGTGGCCTTTGTGGTCGAATCAATCCCCCGTTTTGACGACTTCGCCATGATCGACTCGCCCTTCGATTCCGCCGGGCTGCGTTGGCTGGACCGCCGCGTACCGGGCAGCCGGCCTTGGTCGGTGGCGCTGCCGGTGGGCGTGGGCTGTGGCCTGGCTGCCGCCGGCATCGCGGCCACCGCCGCCACGCTGCTGGGCGCTGCCGACCGGGCCACCGTGGCCGTCGTCGCCGGCCTGGCCACCGCGGCGGTGGGCGGGCTGCTGGGGCTGCTGGTGGCGCAACTGGTGCAGTCGCTGCGGCAGCTGCACCAGCGGGTGACGGTGATGGCCACCCGCGACGACCTCACCGGCGTGCTCAACCGCCGGCACTTCATGCTGCTGGCCGAGCGCGAATGGGCCCGCTGCCGCCGCTACGAGGCCGACGGCGCGGTGCTGCTGGTGGATGCCGACCACTTCCGCCGCATCAACGACCACCACGGCCATGCCGCCGGCGACGCGCTGCTGCGCGACATCGTGCGCGTGACCGGCGGCCTGCTGCGCCAGGCCGACGTGCTGGCCCGCTCCGACGGCGAGGCGCTGATCGTGCTGCTGCCGCAGACCGATCCGCTGGGCGCGCTGGACGTGGCCGAGCGCATCCGCGAGCACGTGGCCTCGCTGCGGCTCGACTGGCAGGGCACCAGCGTGTTCACCACCGTCAGCATCGGCGTCGCGTCGATGGGCGCCAGCCACACCTCGCTGGACGCGCTGATGGCCGACGTGGAAGGCGCGCTGGCCGCCGCCAAGGCCGCCGGCCGCAACTGCGTGCGCGCCGCGCCGATTCAGCCCAGGCGCAACGGCGAGGCCCGGCCCGTCATCTCCAAGTAGCCGCGGCCCACGCGGCGCTGCGTGCCGGCGTCCAGCAGGTCGCTCAGGCCTTCCCAGTAGATGGAGCCGGTGGACGCGCGGCTGTCCAGCTCCTGCGCATCGATGAGCGCCCGCACCTCGAAGCGGCCGGCCGGCGTGTCCACCGTCCACTGCACCGGATAGCTGCTGCGCGTCGCCGGGCTGGTCCATCCGCGGCCCGGGGTGAAGCGCACCTCGTCGGGTCCGAAGGCGCGCACCGCGCCGCCGGCCGCACGGAAGCTGCCGCCGGCCCACAGCGCGGAGCCGTCGCGCCGCCGCAGCTGGAAGGCGGTGAGGGCACTGCCGTCGTCCAGGTTCATGCCGATCCAGTCCCAGCCCACGGCGTCGGGATTGAGCAGCGTCTCGCTCCATTCATGGTCCAGCCAGGCGCGGCCCTGCACCGGCAGCGGCGCAGCGCCCGCGCCCACCGCCAGCGTGCCGGTGACCGCCAGCTGCGGCTGCGAGTAGTAGTGGCTGGCCTCGTCGGCATTCGGCCCCTTGCGCGACCAGCCTTGGTCGCCCTGCAGCAGCAGCGGCTGCGTGGTGGCCAGCGCCAGCTCGAAGCCGAAGCCGGCGGCGCGATCGGCCAGCCGGGCGCGGTAGCTGCTGCGCCCGGCCGGGCCCTCGCGGCGGAAGCGCCAGTCGTCGATGCGCACGTCGGTGTCGGCCAGCGAGGCGGTCACCCGCGGCTGCGCTGGATCGCCGTTCCAGCGACCGATGCGCTCGGCATGCAGCAGCCGCTGCGCGCCCAGGTCGCTGACCGCCGCATGCGCGAACAGCAGCTGCCGCGCGGCAAAGCGGCTGGCGTTGCCGGCCGCCAGGTCGGTGCGCGAGCGGAAGAAGGTGAGCTGGAAGCCGAAGAGCGCGCCGCCGTCGGCCTGCAGCCAGCCGGTGGCGTACCACCACTCGGTGCGGCTGTCGGGATGGGCGCCGTGGTCGCGCGGAAACTGCAGCGGCCGCGGCGCGATGGCGGCCTGGGCAGCGGCCGGCAGCAGCACCGTCGGCAGCGGCAGCCCGGCCAGCGCGCACCAGCGCAGCAGCAGGCGTCGGCGGTCCATCACCAGTCCTCCTTCACCGCCAGCACCGCGTCGCCAGAGGCGGCGGCGCGGGCGCTCACCGCAGCCGTCACGCTGCCGGCGGCCAGCACCGCGGCGCACAGCGCGGCCAGCCGGCCCCAGGGCAGCACCATCTCCATCGTCCAGTGGAAGCTCTGCGGGTTGACCACATGCACCAGCACCACCGACACCAGCAGCCCCAGCGCCAGGCCCACCAGCGCGCCGGCGGCCGTCCAGGCGGCACCTTCGCCGGCCACCACGCCGATCACCTGCCGCCGGGTGAAGCCCAGGTGCGCCAGCAGCCCGAATTCGCGCCGGCGCGCCAGCACCTGCGCCGAGAAGCTGGCAGCGATGCCGAACAGGCCGATGCCGATGGCCAGCGCCTGCAGGTAGCGCGTGACCGCGAAGCTGCGGTCGAAGATGGCCAGCGACATCGCCCGGATCTGCGCCGGCACCGCGAACTCGATCAGTGCCGGGTCGGGCGCCAGTGCCCGCAGCGCCGTCTGCACCTCGGCCACCGGCGCTTCCCGCGCCAGCCACAACGCCAGGTCGTTGATGCGGGTGTCACCCGTCAGGCGGCGGTAGTCGGCCTGGTCGATGGCGACCGCGCCGAACTGGCGGGCGTAGTCGCGCCACACGCCCAGCACGCGCACCTCCACGCCGCTGGAGGCACCGATGGGCAGGCGCAGCCGGCTGCCGGGCTCGGCGCCGTACAGCGTCACCATCGCCTCGCTGACGTAGGCGCCGATCTCACCGGCCACCAGCGGCCGCGGCGGCTCCACCATCGGCAGCTGCTGGGCGGGCTGGTCCAGCGGCCGGGCGATGAGGCTCACCGAAGGCTGGTCGGGCGAGAGCGAGATCGGCCGCACCCGCAGGCCCTGCACCCGCGCCACGCCGGGCACTGCCGCCGCGGCCTCGACGAAGGCCGGCGGCAGGAAGGCCTGGTCGGCGGTGGCGCTGCTGGCCGCGGTGCGGGCATACAGGTCGGCCGGCAGCACGCTGTCCAGCCACTGCGACACCCCTTCGCGGAAGCTGGACACCATCACCGTCAGCGCCACCGCCAGGCTCAGGCTGGCCACCACGCCGGCCACGGCCACGGTGGCGGTGGCGCTTTCATGGCGGGCCCGTTCCACCGCCAGCAGCAGCAGGGCCGAGCGCCGCGGATGCAGCAGCGCCAGCAGCGCATCCACCGCCAGCGGGACGCAGGCGATGCCGCCCAGCAGCAGCGCCGCCACCGACGCATAGGCTGCCAGCGGCAGGCCGCCGATGGGCGGCAGCAGCGCCAGCAGCGCGCCCGCGCCCAGCAGCAGCACCGGCCGCCAGCGGGAAGGCGCCGGCCCGGTGGTGCCGCCCAGGCCCTTGAGCGCCTGGGCGGGTGCCAGCGCCGCGGCCTGCCGGGCCGGCACCCAGCCGCCCGCCATCGCCGCGACGATGCCCAGCGCCCCGAAGGCCGCGGCCGCCGGCCAGGAGAAGGCCAGCGCCGGCGCCACGCCCGGGAAGTAGCCGCCGCCCAGGTCGCCGGCCAGCCAGCGCAGCGCCAGCTGCGCCATGCCGGTGCCCATCAGCAGGCCCACGGCACTGCCGGCCACGCCCACCAGCAGGCATTCCAGCAGCACCAGCCGGCGCCGCTCGGCCGCGCCCAGGCCCAGCACGCCCAGCAGCGCGAACACCGGCGTGCGCTGCGCCACCGACAGCGCCAGCACCGAGAACACCAGGAAGCCGCCGACGAACAGCGCCACCAGCGCCAGCACCGTCAGATTCACCCGGTAGGCGCGCGACAGGCTGGACACCTTCTGCGCCGCATCGTCGGCCGCCGCGGCAGTCAGCTCGGGCGGCAGCGCCAGCCGCTGCAGAAGCTGCGCCGACGACACGCCGGCCGACAGCCGCAGGTCGATGCGCGTGAGCTTGCCCATCAGCCCGAAATGCTGCTGCGCGCCGGCGATGTCGATCACCGCCAGCGGCCCGCCGCCAGCGGCCACGCTGCCGGCCACCTGCAGCGTGAAGGTGCCCAGGCCGCGCTGCAGCCGCAGCGCATCGCCGGGCTTGGCGCCCAGGCGCTGCTGCGCGGCGGGGTTGAGGAAGATGCGGTCGGGGTCGAGAAAAGCCGTGCGCGGCTGGCCGTCGGCCGCGCGGGGCAGCAGGGCGGGCGCGACGGCGGCGATCTGCAGCGCGTCGATGCCCAGCACCTGCAGCGCGATGCGCGCGGGTGCGGCGCCGGCTGCCCCCGGGCCTGGCGCGGCGAAGGCATAGGTGTCCACCTCCACCACCGGCGTGGCCAGCGACACGCCGTCGGCGGCGGCCACGGCGTCCAGCAGGGTGTCGGCGCAGCCTTCCCGCACCGCGCAGCGCAGCGACAGGTCGGGCTCGCCGTTGGCCGCACGCACGGCGGCCGAGAACTCCGACAGCGCCGAGCCGTTGATGAGGTGCACCGAGAACGCCAGCGCCACGCCCAGCGCCACCGCCAGCAGCGCCACCGCATGCCGCCATGGATGCGCCCGCCATTCGGGCAGGCTGAGCTGGCGCAGCAGCGGCCACGCGCCGGTCACGCCGCCTCCTCGATCCCGTCGCGGCGCAGCCGCAGCCGGCGGTCGGCGCGCGAGGCGGCGGTGGCCGAATGGGTCACCAGCACGCAGGCCGAGCCCTGCGCGTGCACCTGCGCGGCCAGCAGGTCCATCACCCGCTCGGCGGTGTCGGGGTCGAGGTTGCCGGTGGGCTCGTCGGCCAGCACCAGCGCCGGCCGGTGCACCAGCGCGCGGGCGATGGCCACCCGCTGCAACTGGCCGCCCGACAAGGTGCGCGGCGCTCTGCCGCCCAGGCCTTCGAGGCCGACCTCGCGCAGCATGTCGGCCACGCGGGCGTCGTCATGCCGGCCCTGCAGCAGCAGCGGCAGCGCCACGTTGTCGGCCACGCTGAGGTGCGGCAGCACATGGAAGGCCTGGAACACGAAGCCCAGCCTGGCCCGCCGCCAGCGCGCCTGCGCCGGCTCGGGCAGGGTGGTGATCTCGGTGCCGTCCAGCTGCACGCTGCCGCGGCTGGGCGTGTCCAGCCCGGCGATGCAGTTCAGCAGCGTGCTCTTGCCCACGCCGGAATCGCCCAGCACCGCCACCATCTCGCCCGGCGCTACCGCCAGGTTCACCTGCTGGAACACCGGCGTGTCGCCGTAGAGCTTGGCCAGGTCGGTGATCTGCAGCATCGTCAGGGGACTGTGGGCGGTTGTGCGGCGCCGGTGAGCGCGGTGATGGCCTGCAGCACCCGGCGTGCCGCATCGGGCGAGTCACAGGCGATGCGCTGGCGGGACGGCATGGCGCGCAGCCAGGTGAGCTGTCGCTTGGCCAGCTGCCGAGTGGCGGCGATGCCGCGCTCGCGCAGCGGGGACAAGTCGCCTTCGTCCAGGCATTCCCAGGCCTGCCGGTAGCCCACGCAGCGCATGCTGGGCAGGCCGGTGTGCAGGTCGCCGCGGGCGCGCAGCGCCTGCACCTCGTCGATGAAGCCGGCGGCCAGCATCGCATCGAAGCGCCGGGCGATGCGCTCATGCAGCCAGGCGCGGTCGTCGGGCTCCAGGCTGATCAGCACGCCGTCGTCGGCGGCGGCGCGCTCACCGGCATGGTGGTAGCTGGACAGCGGCCGGCCGGTGGCGCGCCACACCTCCAGCGCACGCTGGATGCGCTGGGCATCGGTGGGCGGCAGGCGGGCGGCGGTGGCCGGATCCACCTGCGCCAGCTCGGCATGCAGCGCGGGCCAGCCGCGTTCCAGCGCCTCGGCGTCGAGCGCGGCGCGCACCGCCGGGTCGGCGGCGGGCAGGGCGTCCAGGCCGTCGATCAGCGCCTTGAAGTACAGCATCGTGCCGCCCACCAGCAGTGGCCAGCGGCCGCGGGCGCCGATCTCGCCGATCAGCCGCCGCGCGTCGGCCACGAACTGCGCGGCGGAATAGGCTTCCAGCGGGTCGATCAGGTCGATCAGGTGGTGCGGCACCGCCGCCCGCTCGGCCGCGCCGGGCTTGGCGGTGCCGATGTCCATGCCGCGGTAGACCAGCGCGGAATCGACGCTGACTATCTCGACAGGCAACGCCTGCGCCACCGCCAATGCCGCGTCGGTCTTGCCCGACGCTGTCGGTCCTGCCAGGCCGATCCAGCGGAGCCCCGCGGCCGGCGAATGCGCCGGCCGATCCCCCGAGGGGATGGCGGGCCGGCTGGGGGCGGCCCGGCGCTCGGCCCGCGGCGGCGGCGCTTGCTCGGGCAGATTCATGCCGCGCGCAGCACGCCGTGGCGGGGCACCAGGGTCCAGGCGACGGTGGCCGTCATCACCGACCAGAAGCCCAGGCCGTAGGCCATCGGGCGCACCGTGCCGTCCAGCGCCTGGCCCAGCCACAGGCCGACGCAGAAGGCCACCAGCGCCAGCGCGAAGCCGGCCAGCGCCGCGGCCACGCCGGCCGACTGCGGGAAGGGGCTGACCGCCCCCGTCTGCCCGCAAGGCTGGTGGATGCCGTGGCCGAACGCATACAGGCACTGCGGCAGGAGCACCGCTGCCACCGACTGCACGCCCGCCGCCGCCAGGGCCGCCATGCCCAGGCCGCCGGCCAGGCTGAAGAAGGCGCCGCGCTGCACCGCGCCGGCCAGGCCGTGGCGCAGCAGCAGCCGACGGCAGGCGAAGGTGCCGCCCACGTAGGCCAGCGAGCCCGCGCCCAGCGCCAGGCCGTACTGCGAAGCCGTCAGGCCGAGCACCTCGATGTAGACGAAGGACGACGAGGCCAGCACCACGAACAGCCCGCCGTAGGTGCAGGCGGTGAGCGAGGCCCAGGAGAAGAAGGTGGGATGCGCCGCCACCTGCCGCGCGGTGCGGGCCAGGCTGGCCGCCTGCAGGGCCCGCGGGTCCAGGCTGCGGGCGGTTTCCGGCAGCACCCGCCACACGAACACCAGCACGCCCGCCAGGAACAGCGCCACCGCCAGCAGCGTGCTGCGCCAGCCAAAGGCCGAGGTGAGCAGGCCGCCGGCCACCGGGCTGCTGAAGGCGATGACGCCCAGCCCGCTCATCGCCAGCGACATCACCCGCGCCCCCTCGGCCGGCTCGTACAGGTCGCGCACCATCGCCCGCGCGCACACCACGGCCGCGGCCAGGCAGGCGCCCTGCGCGGCACGCCACACCGTGAGCACGCCGATGCTCGGCGCCAGCGCCGCACCCAGGCTGGCCACGGCGAACAGCGTGAGCGCCACCCGCAGCACCGGCTTGCGGCCATAGCGGTCCGCCACCGGGCCCCAGAACAGCTGGGCCACGCCGAAGCTGAGGATCAGCGCCGACATCGTGAGCTGCACCGCCGGCATGCCGGCGCCCAGCCCGCGCGCCAGGGCCGGCAGCGCGGGCAGGTAGAGGTCGGTGGTCAGCGGTTGCAGGCCCAGCAGCAGGGCCAGCAGCGTGGCTGCGATGACCGGCGACATGGCGGCCGCGCGCCGCGAGCCTGCTGCAAGGGCAGAGGGCGTCATCCGGAGGTCGGGCCCGCGCTCAGAAGCGTTCGTCGCGGCGCAGGTAGCGCCACTGCCCCGGCGGCAGCTGGCCCAGCACCACGCTGCCGATGCGCACGCGCTTCAGGCCCACCACCTTCAGGCCGACGGCCTCGCACATGCGGCGGATCTGGCGCTTGCGGCCTTCCCGCAGCACCACGCGCAGCTGGTCCTCGTTCTGCCAGCTCACCTTGGCGGGCTGCAGCTTGACCTCGTCCAGCCACAGGCCGCCGCGCAGCTTTTCCATGTCGTCGTCGGGCAGCTTGCCGTCGGGCGCGCTGCCCACGTATTCCACCCGCACCAGGTACTCCTTCTCGATGTTGGAGTCCTCGCCGATCAGGTGCTTGGCGATGCGGCCGTCCTGCGTGAGCACCAGCATGCCGGTGGAGTCGATGTCCAGCCGCCCGGCGGGCACCAGGCTGCGCAGGTGGCCGGGGTGGAAGCTGATGCCGGAGCTGTCCTCGCTCCAGCGGTTCTCCGGCTTGACCAGCACCACGGCCGGCTCGTAGCCGTCTTCCGCCTGGCCGCTGACGTAGCCCACCGGCTTGTTGAGGATGACCGTCATGCGCTGCGCCTGCTGCTTCTGCGCGGCGGGGTCGATCTCGATGCGCGCTTCCGGCCGCACCCGCTGGCCGAGCACGGCCGGCTTGCCGTCCACCCGCACCCAGCCGGCGTCGATCCAGTCGTCGGCCTCGCGGCGCGAGGCCACGCCCATGGCCGTCAGCCGCTTCGACAGGCGGTCGCCTTCGGCGGCACGCGGGGAGCTGGCGGCCGGGCCGCTGCGGCGCGGGCGCTCGCCGCCCTCGGGCGGGCGGCTGCTGGCCGGCGGCAGCGGGGCGGGGCGCTCGTTGCGGTCATTGCGTTCGGGCCGCGCGCCGCGTTCGAACGGCGGGCGGCGGTCGCCTTCCGGGCGGAACGGCGCGCCGCCGC
>NZ_JZUE01000028.1 GCF_000969605.1 Aquincola tertiaricarbonis
CCGCCGCGATCTCCTTGCCGGTGCGCTGCCCTGGGCTCCAAGCCATCGCAGATTCGGCGGGCCGGACGGCACGTGCCGCAGGCGCCATCGTCGCGCTTGCAGGGCGACGACGGCTGGCAGCGCCGCGGGCGGCTTCCCGTTGAACCGTTGTCACGTGCACATCAATGCCCTCATCCAGCAAGGCATCGCGGATGGCCCGAAAGGTATAGCCCTCGGCGTGCAGACGAAGGATCTCGTCGCGGTAGGCGGACACCTTGCGGCCGGTGCGGCCCGGCGGTTCTCTGGGAACAAGTTTGGGGACCAGTTGCATGGGCGTCTCCTGTACCAAAGCCAGCTTAAGCGCCCCCTGAGACAACGCGGCGATGAAATTCAGCCAAATTTCATCCTTGACATCGGCGAATCTCGGATGCCATTCACTTGATGCGGCGAAATGCGGATTGAATGCACATATCGTGACTGCTGATGCAAATCTTCGGCTCGACTCCGACTACTTGCTGAATTTAGACAGGAAAATCATCGTGCTAATGCCATCGAATGGCGAGAGACTCAAGTCGTGGGTTAGTGCAGGATAGGCGCGGTGGCGCCGTTTGTCGGACAAGCTGGCGCTTGTCCTCGGAGGCTCGGATGGACACCTCAGCTCGTGACCGCATCACGGTCGATTTGCAAGGCTTGAAAGCCGCGCTGGTGGCGCGGTCCCAAGCCGAAGGCCTGATGCCGTCGCAGCTCGTTCGGCAGGCGCTTGCTGCTTGTCTCGGTACCAATCCCGCGTCTACGTCCCTGGCTTCAGGCTCAGCAAGGCGGCAGCGATCCAAGCGCCTGTGCCTGCGCATGCGGCCTGAAGAGGTCAGGGCGGTGATGTCGTCCGCTGCGCGTGCTGGCCAGAGCCCGGGTCGATGGCTGGCAGCGTTGGCAAGCGGAGCCCCCAGTGCAGCCGATGCCCAGCAGGTGGAGGCTCAGCGCCAGGCGCTGGTGTCGATGACTGCCGAGCTGGCTGCACTGCGCAGGACCTTGCACCGGATGGCGGGAATGAACTGCGGCGGACCTGCGCTTGCAGAATGTGAGGCCGTCAACCAGGTGGTGATCGCCTTGAATGAGTTGCTGGTGTCGATCGCCCGCCAAGCGCCGATGCAGAAGCCTTCCGTTAGCGTGCCCCTGCGGCGCGTGAACGACGGTCGCCGCAAGAGGAGGCCCACATGAACACCGCCACCGATCTCGCCCTGTTGCACTGGGGTGAGCGGCTCTTTTATCCGGCCAACCGCAGGACCGCGAACACCGCACCTCACTTGCGCGGCACGTCGAGCCAGCGGGCCGATGTCTTGCGTCAGCGCATAGCCGCCATGGTGCAGCGGCGAGCGCCGCAAGTGATGGTCAAGGTCACCGGAGGCGGCAGAGGCATGCGCGCCATCACCGCGCACTTCCACTACATCAGCAAGCACGGTCGATTGCCGATGGAAGACGAACGAGGCGACGCAGTGCAAGGCCGAGGAGAACTCGAACTGCTGGTGGACGAGTGGCGTTGGGGTGGCAGCCTCATCGCCGAAGAGACTGAGCGGCGCGAGGCGTACAACATCATGCTCTCCATGCCGCGCGGCACCGACCCGTCGATCGTGCAGCGCGCCGCTCGCGAATTTGCACGGGCCGAGCTCGCAGGACACAAGTACGTCATGGTGCTGCACGACCACCAAGCCCATCCGCATGTCCACCTCAGTGTGCGAGCGGAGTCGAACCACGGACGCCGGCTGAACCCCCGCAAGGCGGATCTGCAGCGTTGGCGCGAAACATTTGCTGAAAAGCTCCGAGGTTGGGGTATCGATGCGGAGGCCACCCGGGCTACGACCCGTGGCGTGCGCGGGGTTGATGAGCCGCTATGGCGACGGCAGGCCAGGGCACAGCAGCGGCTGCAGCGAGACGATCCCCATCGCATGAAGACTGCTGCCCCTGCGTCCCACGCCTTGGCTCGGCAGGCCTGGGCCCAGGTTGGACAAGTCCTGGTCCGTTCGGGAGACCCTCGTGATCGCGAACTGGCGCGTCATCTGGCGGCGTTCATGCAGCGGACACCGAGTTTCCGGGTCACAGAATTCTCGTCGGGGCGTGTTGCTCAGAAGGCTTTGCAGAATCGCACCCCGGAGCCACGTCGTTAGGTGGGGGCAGATCGCTCGCGGGGCGGCTTCGAGTGCGACCTTCGCACTGCCGCGTGTCGGGCAGCCGCAGGTCGCGCACGCGGGTTATGAGGCTGGCCTCACCGTCGACCCAGGAGAAGCCTGCGCTAGCAGGCAATCCCAGCGCCTGCAGCGACTGCAGCAGCGCATCGAGGCCGTTCAGCCACTGTAGGTCCAGTACCGCCGCGCTCGTAGCGGATGCGCTGGGTGCGTCGCAGCGTCGGCTCGAGGACCTCGATAGCAGTGTGGTGTCAAAGGACAGGTCAGGTGAATGAAGGCGACCGGCTGAAGCCCGACTTGCGACCGGGCCGCCACACTAATCACGGCGCCTAGAGTGATGTGCCTATAATACGAATCATTCGTATCTAGGTTTGCATCCATGTCTCTTGTTCCCGTGTTGCGGCTCATGCCGGTGGCGGTGGGTCTCAGTTGTTTGGCGATGATTGCGAAAGCCCAGCAGGCGGCGGTCGCGCCCTCGACTGCAGCCTCGGCGCCATCCTCGACTGTCGTTGAGGCGGATGCGTCTGCTAGCAAGATCACCATCACGGGCAAGGTGGAAAGGCAAAAGGCGGGCTTCGGCTCCGTCGGTGGCCTGGGCATCCTGGGCTCGCAGGACGCGATGGACATCCCCTTCAGCACGCTCAACTACACCGAGCAGCTGATGCGCGACCAGCAATCGCGCACGCTGGCGGACGTCTTGCAAAACGATGCCTCGGTGAGGGTGATGACCGCGGCGCAGGGCTTTGGCGAAGACTTTCAGATCCGCGGCTTCGCGGTGCCGAGCGGCGACATCGGCTTCAACGGCCTGTACGGCCTGTCGTCCGGCAACCGTATGCCGGCCGAGATCATGGAGCGGGTAGAAGTGCTCAAGGGGCCCGGCGCCATGCTCAACGGCATGCCGCCGGGTGGCAGCATCGGCGGCAGCATCAACATCATTCCCAAGCGCGCGGGCAACCAGCCGCTGACACGTGTGACCGGCAGCCTGGCCACCGGCGCGCAGGCGGGGCTGGCGGTCGACGTGGGCCGCCGCTTCGGCGAGAACCAGGAATGGGGCCTGCGCTTCAACGGCAGCTACCGCGACGGCGAGGCCAGCATTGATGACGGCAACGCACGCCAGCGCTTTGGGGCGGTGGCGCTTGACTACCGGGGCAGCCGGCTGCGCTGGTCGCTCGACCTGTTTAAGCAGCACGAAAACATCCGCGGCTTCCGCTCGCAGCCCGCCTTTCTCAGCGGCATCACCGAGCTGCCCGAGCCGCCGGACCCGCGCAAGAACATCTATGGCCCGAACGCACTGTTGGAGCTGGACGACGAGGTGGTGGCCACGCGGCTGGAGTACGACCTTACCGACCGCATCACCGCCTGGCTGGCCGCTGGGGACCGGGACAGCTGGACGATGCAGGACTTTCCCACCGCCAGCACCCGCGCCAATACACAAGGCGACTTCCGCCTGATCGGTGCCTGGTACGACGCCTACTTCAAGACGAGAAGCTACGACGCCGGCCTGCGTGCCCGCTTCAAGACCGCCGGCATGGGCCACACGCTGTCGCTGGCCGCCAGCCGGTTGGAGCAGGAAACCGGCAGCTTCTACCGCGCCAATCCAGCGTCCACCTCGGTGCCGTCCAACATCTACAACCCGGTGGACATGCCTGCGGTGATTGGCGACCGCCTAGCGCCCACGAAGACCTCCGAAACGACGCTGACCAGCATCGCCGTGGCAGACACGCTGTCCTTCCTCGACGACCGCCTGTTGTTGACGCTGGGCCTGCGCGACCAGACGGCCAAGGTGGTCACCTTTCCCGTCACCCCCACCAACGGCTACGACAAAAGCGCGCTGTCGCGCCTGGGTGGCATCGTCTTCAAGGCCAGCGACCGCCTGTCGTTATACGCCAACTATGCCGAGGGCCTGACCCGCGGCGCCGTCGCGCCCAGCAACGGCACGGTGAGCAATCCGGGCGAGGTGTTTGCGCCCTACCAGTCGGAGCAAGTCGAGGCTGGCGTGAAGATGGACTGGGGCAGCTTTCTCACCGCGGCCAACGTCTACCAGATCGACCGGCCCAACGCGATCAACGTGCCGGTGGCCGGCGGTGGCTTGCCGCGCTACGGCTTCGACGGCCGGCAGCGCAACCGCGGCGTGGAATTCACCGCCCAGGGCGAAGTGGTGCGCAGCGTGCGCTGGCTCGCCACCGCCGCCTTCACCCAGGCCAAGCAGAAGCGCACCGCTGGCGGCCTCAACGACGGCAAAGACGCCACCGGCGTGGCCCGGCGCCAGATCAGTGTCGGCACCGACTGGGAAGTGCCGGCGGTGCCCGGCCTGGGGTTGAACGGCCGGGTGATTTACACCTCCTCGGGCTGGCTGGACAGCGCCAACACGCTGCGCGTGCCGGCTTGGACACGGGCCGACATTGGCGCGCGCTACCGCACCACGCTCGCGGGCACGCCCACCGTGCTGCGACTCAACATCGACAACCTGTTCGACCGCCACTACTGGCTGCTCAGCGGCACCTACGCGACCGTGGCCACCGGCCGAACTGTGGTCATGTCCGCCTCCTTCGACTTCTGAGCCGCCTGGGACTCTTACGATGAACAAGCACCTGCTCCGCCTTGCCCTGCTGCCGCTGTGCCTGACCGCCGCTGGCGCCACCCAGGCCCACCACCTGTGGATCGAACAGCCGGCCGCCACCGACGAACGCGCCGCGGTGCGCTTTGGTGAATTTGCCGCCAACCTGCGCGAGGCCTCGCCCGGGTTGCTCGACAAGTTCGGCGAAGTGCGCGCCACCTTGCTCGACGGCCGCGAGACCGCGCCGGTGGCCGCCGTCAAGGCCGCGGACGGCTGGCTGCTGCCCGTGCGCGCGGCCGCCGGCCAGTCCCTTGTGGCCGAGGACGCCCGCTATCCGCTGTATGCCGCCAAGCAGGCCGGTCAGCCGGTCACCCACTGGTATTACCCGGCCGCGCGGCTGGTGACCACCGCGGCTGCCCTGCCGCCCACGCTGCGGCTGGATTTGGTGCCTACGGGCGAGCCGGGCCGCTTCCAGGCCTTTTTTCGCGGCCAGCCGCTGCCCCAGGCCAAGGTGACGCTGGCCACGCCGTCGGGCTGGGCCAAGGAACAGGAGAGCGACGAGCAGGGGCTGGTGCGCTTCGACCTGCCCTGGCAGGGCGCCTACGTGGCCGAGGTGTCGCACCAGGAGCGCAGCGACGGCGAGCGCCCCGGCGCCCAGGGCACGCCCGAGCGCTACGACGGCGTGAACTACGTGACCTCGCTCACCGTGCTGCAGGCCCAAGGGCTGACCCCGCTGCCCGCTGGCCCTGCACAAGCGCCGCACCGATGAACTCGGCGATGGCCTCGCGCATCGTCGCGGCGCTGGCCGGCGGTTATGCGCTGGCCGCGCTGGCCAGCGTGGCGGTGCTGGCGCTGCCGGTGAGCGTGCCGCAGGCCGTCATCGCCGGCATGCTGGTCAGCTTCGCGGTGTATGCCGGCGCAGTGGTGTGGGTGTTCGCGGTGCGCAGCGCCACGCGTGCCTGGGCCGGCCTGACTGCGGCCGCGCTGCCGCTGCTGCCGTTGGCCTGGACCGTGTGGCACGCCGCACCGGCTGCTGCCTGACATGAGCACCGGCGACACACGAGGCGCAGCACCTGCGCCACGCGGCATCCGGCAGACGATGTCGGAACTGCACACCTGGACCGGGCTGCTGCTCGGCTGGTTTTTGTTCGCCATGTTCCTCACTGGCACTGTCAGCTATTTCAAGGAGGAACTGTCGGCCTGGATGCGGCCGGAAATCGCTTACCAGGCCGAGGTGCCCGAGCCGGCGGTGGTGGCCGGCCGGGTGGCGCAGGCGCTGGCCTCGGTGGCTGCCGGTACGCCGCAGTGGAGCCTGCGGCTGAACGACGACCGCCACGCGGTCGTGAGTGCCTTCTGGCGTGTGCCGGGAGGTGATGGCGGTTGGCGTGCCTTCAGCGATGCGCATTTCGATCCGGCCACCGGCCAGAAGGTGACCGCTCGCGACACACAGGGTGGGGAGTTTTTCTACCGCTTCCACTTCCAGTTCCACTATCTGCCGGTGGTCTGGGGCCGCTGGCTGGCGGGACTGGGGGGCATGCTCATGCTGGTGGCCATCGTCACCGGTGTGATCACCCACAAGAAGATCTTCATCGACTTCTTCACCTTCCGCTGGGGCAAGGGGCACCGCGCCTGGCTGGATGCACACAACGCGCTGTCGGTCTTCGGGTTGCCCTTCCACCTGATGATTACCTATACCGGGCTGGTCACCCTGATGGCGCTGTACATGCCCTGGGGTGAACGCGCGGCCATCACCACGCCCGCGCTCAAGCGTGAGCTGGGTGCCCAGCTCAATGCCTTCATCCAGCCGGGCAAGCCATCGGGCCAGGCGGTGCCGCTGGCCTCGGTGGAGGCGATGGTGCGCGAGGCTGAACGGCAGTGGGGCCCAGGCACTGTGGCGCGCGTGACCGCCGCCAATCCCGGCGATGCCGTCGCTCGCGTGGCCGTCACCCGCGGCGAGGCAGGGCGGGTGTCGATGAGCCCGCAGTACCTGCTGTTCGACGGCCCCACCGGCGCGCTGCTGCCGGCGCCGGCAGCCGTGGGCGCCGCAGCCGAGATGCGTGGCGTCCTGTACGGCCTGCACCTGGGCCGCTTCGGCGACGGCACGACGCGTTGGCTGTACTTCCTGGTCAGCCTGGCCGGCACGGCGATGGTGGGCAGTGGACTGGTGATGTGGACCGTCAAGCGGCGCCAGCGCCTGGTGGCGCCTGAACGGCCCCCGTTGGGCTTCCGCTTGGTGGAGCGATTGAACATCGCCACTGTGGCCGGACTGCCGCTGGCCATGGGCGGCCTGCTCTGGGGCAACCGGCTGCTGCCGCCGGAGCTGCCGCAGCGCGCGGCCTGGGAGATCCACGTGTTCTTCATTGTGTGGGGCCTAGCGCTGGCGCATGCGCTGCTGCGGCCGGCCCGCCGGGCCTGGATCGAACTGTTCGGCCTGGGCGCGATCAGCTTGGCGCTGCTGCCCCTGGTCAATGCGCTGCTGACGGACCGGCCGCTGTGGCGCAGCCTGGCGGATGGCGACTGGACCTTCGCCGGCGTGGAGCTGATGCTGTGGGTGCATGCCGCGCTGCTCGCTGCGCTGGCCCTGCGCACCGCGCGCCCGCGCGGCGCCGCCACACGGCCCGCAGCCGCCGCGCCACGGCCGGGCGTCCGTGCCGGCGAGGCGGCCAGATGAGCGATTCGGTTAGCCTGCTGCTGTGCCTAAGCGGCTTCGCCGCATTGGCCGCCGCTACCGATCGCGTGCAGGAGGAGTTGCTGGGCCGCGCCTGCAGCCATGGACGTGTGCGGCTGCTGCGCGTCGCGGGCTGGACGCTGCTGCTGGGAGCGCTGGGCTGGGTGGTTGCACACAAGGGCTGGAGCCTCGGAGTGGTGAGCTACAGCGGCCACACCAGTGTTTCAGCAGGCCTGGTGTACCTAGTCTTGATACTGGTTCACCGTATGCGTTTTTCGTTGAGCGCCCGTGCCGACATGCGCAGGCGGAGGTGACTTCGGGAGGCCACGGCATCCAAGCCGGCCTTGCATTCGCACCATGTCGCTCAGGCACCTCTGAGCACCGGGTGGCTGCCCCAGCGCCAGGTCCTGCTTGGTGTGACCGGTTGCCTTCCTACCTACAGCATCTTGCGGCCGTGTCGTCAGAATGGGACGGCCTACTTCGTGGTGGTACCGTGATGTCAACCACTTCGGTTGACGAGCTGGCGAGGCGTGAAATTGTGCTGGTGAAGGGCACTGCTGTTTTCGACGCGGGCGAACTACCCTTTGCCGAGATGCTGGCTGCCATTGAGCATATCTCTCGAGGAGCAGCTGCGGGCCGAAGTAAGGTGTTCGGCGGAGTGGTGCACCACGCGCTCGCGGCAAGCAGGTGCGCTTTCTCGGCAGTCAGTGCGAGGTCATCGAAGGATCAACGGCCTCTTTGCGGAGCGCAATATGCTGGTGATTGGTTCTGGGGCCGTCAGGTGGCCTCGATCGTCAAGGCGCTGGAACGGGCCGCCGCTTCCCCAATCCGTTTCCGGTGGGCTCGCAACTGGAAATTCGCCCGGTGTTTGAGGCTGAGGACAACGGCGGCGGCCTGACGCTCGAACTGCGCGCCCACAATACCGCCTGCGCGTCAAGCTGGCCGCCTGCCAGGTCTGAATACAACATGCGTTGCGCCGGACGCTTGCTGAGCATGCAAGGCCGACCAACCGGTGATGCAAATTGCAGGCGTTCACTGTACGGGCGAAGCACAAGACAGCTGTCATCGCGACATACTGGCGACATCTTCAATGACACCGCTGGTAGTTAATCCTTGGCAGGGTGTGCTGCGCGGCAACGGGCGCAACGGCCAAACAACGACAACCTGTGCTGTTGGAGTTCAAAGCCGCGCTCCTGCGCAATGGCGGCTTGACGCTTCTCGATCAGAGGGTCGTAAAACTCGTCGACCTCACCACACTGCACGCAGATTAAGTGGTCGTGGTGGCTTCCCTCATCGATCTCGAACACCGCCTTGCCTGTCTCGAAGACACTGCGCGACACGATGCCGGCCTGCTCCAGTTGCGACAGCACGCGGTACACCGTGGCCAAACCCACATCGAGGCCCAGCGACAGCAAACGCCGGTGAATGTCTTCTGCTGAAAGATGCCGCTCGGGGCCTGCTCGCAGCAGCTCAAGGATGCGCAGGCGAGGGACTGTGGCCTTCAGTCCTATGCGTCGCAACCCATCGGTGTCGTTCACAGTGTTCTGCCCCTCAGTGGAAGTGGCGGGTTGCAGTTAAGCCCATCGACGACCGTTGCGGTGCATAGCGCGTGCACGGTAGTCCCGCAATGCTGAGGCGAACCCCGCTTGAGCGGTTGTGGCAGCCAATTGCTGGTGAGCACTGACTGTAATCGAGAATCACTTTCGGTGGCATAGCCCCGCCGACAATTCGCTTCTCGGAAGCCTGGGGAGGCAGCCTGCTGCGCCGGGGTATAAGCTGACCCCCCCAGAGGTTTCGTCCGGAACCTCAAGGCTGTGCTCTTCAACATCAACCAGTTTCAGCCCGCCGAAGCTCTTTGGAAAGGCATCCGGCGCTACATTCGTTACGACAACACTAGCGCAACAGGTTGTAGCTGTACACCAAGCCGATCAGATTCCGCCTGCGAGAAGGCAGTCGGTGTATGGATGTTATTGCCGTCCAATTTCTGGGAGTCAGTGCGCGTCCATGCGCATGCCTGCTCGGCCCTCAAACAGCTTGGGTCAATGCGCTGTTTGGGCCACGCCTATGGCAGCCTCATAGGTTGGGTCCCAACGTGGGTTATGCGGTCGGCGGCAAAGCTGTGGCGACCATTGCCCTCGGGGTTGCCAACAGGCGCCAAAAGGGTCGACTTGGTCCCCGAGCGCTCATCGGACGAAGTGACGCGTGCCGGGTTCACGAGATCCGCCGCCTGCCGGTCGGCGCACGTCAGTGAGGTCGGTCACCACACGACCAAAATCGCTGTGTTCCACGGCTTAAGCAACCGCTTTCTGCGTGCTGCTGGTCGTGTCCAGATGGGCCGCAAGTCGGCACCGCAGCTCGGTGAAGTCCATGGGCTTTGTGTTGTCGTCTGGGGCACCTGCCTCTCGTGCCGCCTGAATGTCCTGTGCCGTGCCACTGGCGGACAGTGTCACCATGGGCATTGAGGAGGTACGGCTGTCCGCTTAGTTGCGGCGCAGCACTTCCATGTCGGCTATGTCCGGTAGGTGCATGTCAAGTAGGACCGGATCGGGGGCCTGCGCCGCCGCCTGCAAGCCCGCGCCGCCATCTTCCGCCATCAACCATGTGGCCGACGTGTATGCCACTGCTGCCGAGTTGGTGCGCCGCCCGGTGCAGGTGGGCCATGAATTGCCGCACGCTCGGCTTCAAGTGCGACTCGGCACGCGCGAGCACGCCGAGTTCCAGCGCCAGCGGGCCTTCCTCGATGGCCACCGTCTCCAGGTAGGGCTGAGCGAAGGCGTGCGCAGCGATCTGCCGCGGCAGCAGCCCGATGCAGTGGCCGCTCGCAACGATAGACAACAGCCCAAGCGTCGAGTTGACAAGCGCGCCGGCTGGCGGAGGTGGCAGGCCGTGCCGCTCGAACAGCATCTTGGCATAGCCCGACTCGGCCGTCGCGCCGGTGTACACCCAAGGCGCCTGCCCCAACTCGCCGAGGCGCCGCGCGCGCGCCATCGGATGCCCGCGGCGCACCACGACGACCATCTCGATCGGCATCAGTACGTCAGTGACGAATTCGCCCGCCGGCAGGTCGCCCGGCAGGGGACCCAGCGCGAGGTCGACCTCCCCCTTGCGAAGCCGCGTGAGCTGCACGATGTACAACTCTTCCACGATGCGCAGCTGAATGTCCGGGAATGCGCGGCTGAAGGTCCGCAGCGTCTCGGGCACCAGCAGCATCACCGCTAGCGGCACCGCGCCGATGGTCAGCGTACCCGTCATCCGACCTTCGAGCTGTCGAATTTGCTCGACGGCCTGCACGAGCTCGCGGTCGGCAGAGACAGCGCTGTCATACAGCGTTTTCCCCTGCGCCGTTGCAATCACGCCGGTAGTTGAGCGCAGCAGCAGTGTGGTTGACAGCTCTCGCTCCAGCTCGCGGATGAGCTTGGTCACGGCCGGCTGGGACACCCCTATGCGGCGCGAGGCACCCCGCGGCTGCCTTCGTCGACGGCGGCGATGAGCGCGCGCAGGCCGGTGAGCTTCATTGAAGCCATGATAACAAGCAGTTATCTCGCCCCGCTTGGCGGCATCTTACGGCAGGGGCAGCGGCCGTCGAAGATCGTGCCTACAACCAACCAGCCGCGCCGCGATTGCGGTCATCTTGCAGGGAACCACTCCTATGGACTCGAGCGCGATGCGCCGCCTGATCTGCAGCCTCGCCTGGCCTTGCTGCCTGGCACTCATCGCGGGATGCGTCGGCGGCGACGGCGCGCCGGACGCCGACGACTCGGCGCTGACGTTCGACGCGACCAAGTACACGACCGTGAACGTCACTGTCGACGGTGCAAACGTCGCCGTGCGCCAGTACCGGATCGTGTACGTCGCGAGCCCGGTCAAGATGGCAGCGACGCAGGCAACCCTTGGCGGGGGCACCACCACGCTGACCGACCCCTACGCCTACCAGACGATGATCGTTTCGGTGTCCGAGGCGCTGGCCGAGGATCAGAAGGCGGCGCTCTACTTGCTCGTCAACAACAGCGGCTGGTGGACCAGCGCCGTCGCGACGACGATCACCGAAGGCAAAGCTTTCACCAGCACCAGCGACACCGACAACATCGGCGCTGCGCTCAAGGCTGGCTATGTCGTTGTCAACGTCGGTACGCGAAGCCGCGGCGCGCGCGCCGCGGATGGGCGCTGGGCCGGCAAGGCGCCCGCACCGGTGGTCGACGCAAAGGCGGCGATCCGCTACCTCCGCCTGAACGACCGCCTGATGCCAGGTTCGGCCGAGCGCATCATCATGACGGGCACGAGCGGGGGCGGCGGGCTGACGGCGGCCGTTTCGGCCAGCGGCAACAGCGACGACTATCTGCCCTTTTTGGCTGAGATTGGGGCCGCAGGCGTGCGCGGCACCGATGCAACCGCGAAAAGCACCATCAAGGACCACGTGTTCGCCGCTGTCGCCTACTGCCCGATCAACAACCTTGGCAACGCGGACGCTGGCTACGAATGGGAGTACGCCGCAGTGCGCACCGACGCCAATACCGGCGCACTCTGCGGCGTGGCCTACTCAGCCGGCCCGCAGCCGGCGGCGGCCACAGCGATCGCCGCCAGCTTCCCGGCCTACGTCGGCAGACTGAACCTGAAACTCGCCGACGGCAGCACGCTGACCGACGCGACCCTGAGGACCACGACCCGAGCTTTGGTCAAAGAGGAAATCGAGCGTCAGACTGCCAAGGGCACCGCGGTGCCCGGCCTCAGCGGCAACTTTGTGACGAGCCGCGCGACACTTGTCAACGATTGGTTGACGCTCGACGGCAACGGCGTCAGCGCGACGGTAGCCGATCTCGACTACGCGAAGTTCGTGCATTACGTCGCCGCCAACCAGGCGCTGAAGACGGTGGTTGCCTTCGATGCGGTCGGCGTCACCAGCAACAAAAGCGCCACGACCGGCGTGTGGAACGCGAGCGGCGAGACCAACTTGTTCGGCTCGGACGCCTATGCGTACTCCAATTTTACGGAATGGAGTTGGAACCACAACGCCGCGCCCGCCGACGGCTCGGGCCAGGACGACACGGGGCTGTCCTGGAGCGACTACCTCGCCAGCAGCTCGAACGGCTTGGCCACACAGCTGAAACTGATCAATCCGATCGCCTACCTGAACACCGGGGCCGACACCGCGCCTTACTGGTACGTGCGACACGGGCATGGTCGACCGCGACACTGCGTTTGGGATGCAGACGCTGCTGAATCTTGCGATCAAAAACGACCCCCCCAGATGAAAGATGTGAGCTTCAAGTTCCCCTACCTCGTGGGCCACAGCGGCAATTACGACGTGCAAGAAGCCTTCGCCTGGATCAAGGCCAAGCTCGACGCTAACCTGTGACAGAAGACAACACGCATGGCCAAGATCATTGGCGGCCTCGCCGCCTCGCACACCCCGACCATCGGCTTCGCGTTCGACCGCGAAAAACAAGGTGACCCCGTGTGGGCACCGATCTTCGAGGCCTTCGAGCCGCTTCGGCAGTGGATCGCCGACAAGCGGCCCGACGTCCTGCTGTTTGTCTACAACGACCACGTCACCTCGTTTTTCTTCGACCACTACTCGGCCTTCGCGCTCGGTGTGGGCCGCCAGTGGCCGGTGGCCGACGAAGGTGGCGGCGCGCGCGACCTGCCGCCGGTCGAAGGCGATCCGGCATTCGCCGAGCACATCGCACGCTCGCTGGCGGCAGATGAGTTCGACCTGTCGGTGTTCCAGGAGCGGGCGCTCGACCACGGCTGCTTCTCGCCGTTGTCCGTCATGTGCCCTCACGAGCCGACCTGGCCGGTGAAGGTGGTGCCGCTGCAGATGGGCGTGCTGCAGTTCCCGATCCCGACCGCGCGCCGCTGCTTCAAGCTCGGCCAGGCGCTACGCCGCGCGATCGAGAGCTACCCCGAGAACATCAAGGTCGCCGTCGTTGCGACCGGCGGGCTGTCGCACCAGGTGCACGGTGAGCGAGCAGGCTTCAACAACCCCGAGTGGGACGCTCGTTTTCTTGACCTGCTCGAGCAAGACCCCGAGCAACTGACACAGATCACCCACGCCGAATATGCAGCGCTCGGCGGGCTCGAAGGTGCCGAGGTCATCATGTGGCTCGTGATGCGCGGCGCGCTCGCGGCGCAGGTCGAGTGCAAGCACCGCAGCTACTACCTGCCGTCGATGACCGGCATCGCCACCGCGATTTATGAGCCGGTGGGGCAGGGTATGTCGGCGGCTGCGGTCGAGCGGCACCGGGCGCACGTCGGTGCACAACTCGCCGGCATCGCGCAGCTCGAAGGCACCTATCCTTTCACCATCGGCCGTTGCGTGCAGGCTTACCAGCTCAACCGCTTCCTTCATCGGCTCGTCGAGCCGGTGCAGCGCGCGCGCTTCCTCGCCGATGAGGATATGTGCATGCGCGAGGCGCATCTGACCGACGAGGAGCGGGGGATGGTGCGCGAACGCGACTGGCGCGCGCTGATCCACTACGGCGTCATCTTTTTCATGCTGGAGAAGCTCGGCGCCGTGGTCGGCACCTCGAACCTGCACATCTACGCGGCGATGCGGGGCGAAACGCTCGCAACTTTCGAGAAGACACGCAACACGCAGGCGCTGTATTCGGTCGCCGGCAAGGACGCCGGCCCGCTTGGCTGGGATGCACCCAAAAGATGAACCTGGCCGACAAACGCCGCCGGTTGATTGCCGCGATGAGCCCGTGACGCTCCCAGTCCTGAACGTTCGGCCCTCGATGGCCACGCACCAGGTGAACAGCCGCACAGACAAATTAGGAGACATACCATGAAGAAGACCATTGCCGCCGGCGCGCTGCTGGCTCTGGCCACCGCCGCCCTCGCCCAAGAGTGGCCCACCAAGCCCGTGCGCATCTTGACGCCATTCCCGGCCGGGGCTGGGCCGGAAGCCGTCGTCCGCGTGCTGGCCGAGAAGCTGCAGAAGAAGTGGGGCAAGCCGGTGATCGTGGAAAACAAGCCGGGTGGCAACGGCTTCATCGCGATCAGCGAGTTCAAGCGCGCGGTGCCGGACGGCCACGACCTGATCCAGCTCGACAACGTGCACCTCGTCGCCTACCCACACCTGTTCAAGAGACTGCCCTACGACGCACAGAAAGACTTTGAGCAGATCGCCCCGCTGTTCAGGACCTACTTCTTCGTCGGCGTGCCGTCGAGCAGCGCGTACAAGACCGTCGGCGACATCCTGGCTGACGCGAAGGCTCGGGCAAACGCGTTGAACTACGGCTCGTGGTCGGTCGGCAACCCTGTGCACCTCGGTTCGGCGCTGCTGGAGTCGGCAACCGGCACGCAGATGCAGCACGTCATCTACAAGGAGACGTCGATGCTGTATACCGCGGCGGCCAATGGTGAATTGGACTTCGCGCTTGGCTCGTTGGCGACCGCCGGCCCGATGCAGCGCACCGGCAAGCTGAAGTTCATCGCGGTGACCGCGCCGAAGCGGCTGCCGGCCTTCCCCGACGTGCCGACGGTCGCTGAATCCGGTGGC
Organism: Aquincola tertiaricarbonis; assembly: GCF_000969605.1. Lineage (GTDB taxonomy): Bacteria > Pseudomonadota > Gammaproteobacteria > Burkholderiales > Burkholderiaceae_C > Aquincola > Aquincola tertiaricarbonis. The sequence goes on from NZ_JZUE01000028.1 coordinate 14,886, forward strand.
CCGTCCAACTTCGAGGTCACCGGCTGGACAACCCTTGCCGCTCCGAAGGGCGTGCCGCCCGCGGTCGCTGAGAAGATTCGCGCCGACCTGCAGGCGGCGCTCGCACAGCCGGATCTGAAGGAGCGCTACGCAACCTTCGGCTACGAGCCGTTCCCGGCAACGAGCGAGCAGTTCAAAGCCTTCGTCGCGGCGGAGACGACAAAGTATGGGGACGTCATCAAGCGCGCCAAGATCTCCATCGACTGAACCGGCGACAGCGTAAGGCGACGATGAACTCTTTGGTGCGTTGCATTGTGCTGGTCGGCCACAACGAGTTGGGTCGCATTGAGGCCGAGGACCTGCGCGCCCGCGACCTGGCCGTCACGGCGCACGGCCGCTGCCAACGTCAGCCTGCACCAGTCCGCGGCCCTACGCGCGGAAGGACGCGACGCCGATCGCGCAGGTCGCTCGCGTGCTGGCAGTGCTGGCAGTGCTGGCGGCTGACCGGGGTGCGGGTATCCCGTCCGTGAAGGCGATGGTGGAGTTGCGGAAAGCCAAGCTCGGCTCGTTGTACTGGAGACCTGCGAGCAGACCCGCAACGCCCCCCGTGCACGTGAATTCGGTGGCCGGCAGGCATGCCGACACCCTGGGCTCGGACCACCCGCCCAGCCTCACCTGACCTGCCTAGACAACATGGGGAGATCTCCGATGAACAAGAGTGTGTTCACCCTGGCCCTGCTCGCCGCCACCGGTGCGGCGCAGGCGCAGGGCGTGCAGGTCTCCGGCCTGACCGACGCCGGGGTCGAGCACCTGACAAACCCCGGGGCCGCCGGCAGCAGCCTGACCGCAGCCCGGTCTCACGGGCAGCATGCCCTCGCGGCTGGGCTCTCGCGGCAGCAAGGACCTGGGGGGCGGCCTGAACGCGGTGTTGACGCTGGAGCAGGGCATTGGCGTGGACAGCGGCATGTTCCACCGGGGCGGCCGCAGTTTTGGGCGCCAGGCTTGCGTCGGGCTCACGGGTAGCGTCACACCGGGTCGGCAGTTCGATGCTGTTTTGGTCAAAGACCGAGGCCGACACCCTCAGCCCGGCCGCCTACGGCTCGGGATCGAGGGACAGCTACCTTCCCAACGCCCGCGTGGACAACGCCATCGCCTGCCGCGGCACCTTCAGCGGCTTCACCGTCGGGCGCCACCTACAGCGTAGGGCGTGACGCGGTGAACACAGGTCCCTCGACAGCCGGCACCAGCTGCGCAGGTGAGAACTCCGACGACAGCAAGGCTTGCCGCCAGTGGTCGGCGCTGGCCAAGTCCGATCGCCGCCACCTGGGGCATGGCGCTGGCCCTGGACGAGATCCGCGGCGGCTCCGGCGCCTTTGCCGGCCTCACCGGCGGCAGGCTGAAGGACCGCCGCGCCGCCGCGGCGGGCTCGGCGCGCTTCGACGTGCTGAAGTTAGGCGCCGGGGTCATCGAATGCCGCAACGACGCCAGCACCACCACATCGCGCAGCCGCCTTCTTTATGCCGGCGCGCCCTACGCCGTGACGCCGGCCGTGACCATTGACGGCGAGGTGTTCAAGCTTGACTACAAGGACAGCGCCAACGGTGCGCTGCTGGTGGCGCTGTGCGGCACCTGCAGCCTGAGCAAGCACACCGCCGTGCACGCCCGCGTCGGGCACGTCGCCAACGACGGCAGGCTGATGTTGGGCGTCAGCAATGCCGCGGCCGGCCACGCGCCGGTGGCCGGCGGGTCGCAAAACGGGCTCGTCGTGCGCGTGCGGCATTGCTCCTCAAGCTGCTGCACACTCGCGACCCACGTCATTCCGTCCGGAGTTCGCCCCCATGAGCACAGTGGTTCCCCTTCTCGGCATCTCATCAATGGCCACCCGGCAGCTGTTGTCAGAACTGGCGACGCGCTGCGCCCCGGCCGGCAGCTCGCTGCAGTTTGAGTCGGTGGGCGGCGTGGACGCGGCACGCCGTGTGGCCGCGGGCGAGGCCTTCGACCTGGTGGTGCTGGCGGCTGATGCCATGGACAAGCTGCTGGCCGCCGGCCACCTGCTCCCGGGCACATTGCGGCCTTTGGTCGATTCGCCCATGGCGATCGCGTCGCGCGAGGGGCCGGCGAGGCCCGACGTGGGCAGCGCGGCGGCCCTGCGCGAGGCGGTGCTGCAGGCGCCCAGCATCGGCTACTCCACCGGCCCCAGCGGAGTGGCGCTGATGGCACTGTTCGAGCGCTGGGGTGTGATGGCCGCATTGCGGGACCGCTTGGTGCAGGCGCGCCCCGGCGTGCCGGTTGCCTCCCTGATCGCCGGTGGCGAAGTGTCGCTGGGCTTTCAGCAGCGCAGTGAGCTGCTGGGGGTGGCGGGCGTGCAGGTGCTCGGCGACATGCCCTCTGGGTTGGAGATCGTCACGACATTCAGCGGCGCGGTAGCGGCGCGCAGCACACATGTAGACCTGGCCCGGCAGGTGTTGGTTCAGCTGGCTTCGGAGCAGGCGGCGGCGGTGGCGGAGCGAGTGGGGATGCGGGGGAGGGGCTGCGTGTGACGACCTGCACTTGACTCACCTTGCTCAACCGGTGCGGCATTGGGGCGTTGGCCCCGCGGTGTGATTGGACACGCGGCCAGCCGTCAGGCGGCAAACCCGCGCGCCAGCTCTGAGAGCAGTTCCGCCGATCGCACCTGCAGCGCATCCCGCCGGGTGGCAGAACTCCAAGCAATGCACAGGGTGCTGCGGATGCGCGGCTCGACGATGACCGTGCGCGTGAGCGCATCGGCGCCGTTGCCCTCGTTCACCGCGCTGGCGGTCAACGCCGCATAGCCGTGGCCGCGGCGCACCATGTCGAGGATCGTTGGCACGCTCGACACTTCCCACGCCACTTGCAGCTTCACGCCGGCCAGCAGCGCCTCACGCTCCATCAGCCGGCGAAAGCTGTGGCCGCGCTGCGGCAGCACCAGCGGCAGCCTGCTTACGTCCGCCAGCGTGATCGCCGCCCGCAAACTCGTGCTGGGCGGCCCCACCAGGCAAAGCTCCTCGCGCAGTATCGGCTGCTGCTCCAAGTTGGGCATCGGCTCGGGGTTGTAAACCAGGCCGAGGTCAACCCGGCCGCTGCCCAGCCACTCGGTGATGTGCGACGAAAAGCCCTCAACGATGGCCACCCGTGCCTTGGGCATCTCGGCCTGGAAACGTTCGATCAATGCCACCGTGAGGTGCCGCGCCAAGCTGGGCGGCAGGCCGACGACGATCTGTCCTTCCGGCTCGCCCCGCATGGCGCCAAGCTCCTGTTCGGTGGTCTGCACCAGCCGCACGATCTCTCGGCCGCGCTCGAGCAGCCGGCGGCCCGGCTCCGTCAACGCCACGCCGCGGCCGTTGCGCAAAAGCAAGGTTTCCCGCAGCTCCACCTCGAGTGACCGCACTTGCCGGCTGAGCGCGGGCTGTGTCATGCCCAGAGCCTCCGCTGCGCGGCTGAAGCTGCCCAGCTGCGCCACCTGGATGAAGTATTCAACCTGCTTGATGTCCACCCGGCGATTTTGCCCGGTCGCCGCACGTCCTATGCCGGACGGGCATATCAGGTAGCGGCTGCTTGCGCTAGGTCGGCGAGTGCCGGGCTTCGACAATTTGCGCTGCGGTTCGACTGGCCGCATTGGAAGAAGGACAACGCCCCGATGATCATCGACGTGCATGGCCACTACACCACGGCGCCCGCGGCGCTGGGTGCCTGGCGCGACTTGCAAATCGCAGGCCTGAGCGACCCCGCGAAGGCCCCGAAGCCTTCGGACCTGCGGATCAGCGACGACGAGCTGCGCGAGTCCATCGAGACCAACCAGCTGAAGAAGATGAAGGAGCGCGGCAGTGACCTCACCATCTTCAGCCCGCGCGCCAGTTTCATGGCGCACCACATCGGCGGTTTTGAGACGTCGGCCGCCTGGGCCGCCATCTGCAACGAGCTGTGCGCCCGTGTCGCGCAGCTGTTTCCGCAGCACTTCATCGGCGCGGCGATGCTGCCGCAGTCACCCGGCGTGGACGTGCGCAGCTGCATCCCCGAGCTGGAGAAGTGCGTCAAGGAGTATGGCTTTGTCGGCCTGAACCTCAACCCTGATCCGTCGGGCGGCCACTGGACCAGCCCCCCGCTGACCGATCGCCACTGGTACCCGCTGTACGAGAAGATGGTGGAGCTGGACGTGCCGGCAATGGTGCATGTGAGCACCAGCTGCAATGCCTGCTTTCACACCACCGGCGCCCATTACCTGAATGCCGATACGACGGCCTTCATGCAGTGCTTGCAGGGCGACCTGTTCAAGGACTTCCCGACGCTGAAGTTCCTGATTCCGCACGGCGGCGGCGCGGTACCTTACCACTGGGGCCGCTTCCGCGGACTGGCGCAGGAGATGAAAAAGCCGCTGCTGCAGGAGCACCTGTTGAACAACATCTTCTTCGACACCTGCGTGTACCACCAGCCGGGTATCGACTTGCTGACCCAGGTGATCCCGGTGGACAACGTGCTGTTCGCCAGCGAAATGATCGGCGCGGTGCGCGGCATCGACCCCGAGACCGGCTATGCCTACGACGACACCCGGCGCTACATCGAGGCCACGGCCCTCACGCCGGCGCAGCGACAGCAGATCTACGAAGGCAATGCGCGCCGCGTGTTCCCGCGGCTGGATGCAGCACTGCGCGCGCAGGGCCGCTGAACACCGCACTTGCTCACCACGAAGAGACATCCACCATGTACCAACTGGGCGTCGTCCATCGCACCATCCACCGCGCCGATCGCGCAGCCGCCGACCGGCTGGCCGCGTTCGGCTCGGCCACCGTCCACGAGGCCATGGGCCGCGTGGGCCTGCTCAAGCCCTACATGCGGCCAATCCACCCCGGCCAGCAGGTCTCCGGCACCGCGGTCACGGTGCTGCTGCAGCCGGGCGACAACTGGATGCTGCATGTGGCGGCCGAGCAGATCCAGCCAGGCGACATCGTGGTGGCCGCGGTGACGGCCGAGTGCAGCGATGGCTACTTCGGTGACCTGTTGGCCACCAGCTTCTTGTCCCGCGGCGCCCGTGGCCTGGTTATCGACGCCGGCGTGCGCGACGTGAAGACGTTGGGCGAAATGGGCTTCCCGGTGTGGAGCAAGGCCATCTCGGCCAAAGGCTGCATCAAGGCCACACTGGGTTCGGTGAACATCCCCGTCGTGTGCGCCGGCATGCTGGTCACACCCGGTGACGTGATCGTGGCCGACGACGACGGCGTGGTGTGCGTGCCTGCGGCCCGCGCGGCCGCCACCGTGGAGGCCGCCGCCGCACGAGAGGCCAACGAAGGCGCCAAGCGCGACAAGCTCGCCTCCGGCGTGCTGGGCCTGGACATGTACAAGATGCGCGAGCCGCTGGCCCAGGCCGGGTTGCGCTACGTGGACTGACACGATGCAGGCCGAGATCCCAATGTTCCAGCGCATCGCGCTGATCGGTTATGGCGAAGTGGGCCGCATTCTGGCGGAGGACCTGCGTGCGCAGGGCCTGTCCGTCGACGCATATGACCTCAAACTGCAGCGGCCTGAGCAGCGTGGTGCGCTGCTGGCGCATGCCGAGGCGCACGGCGTTTGCCTGCATGCAAACGCTGCAGATGCACTTCGGCAGGCGCAACTGGTGATCAGCGCCGTCACCGCCAGCCAGACGGTGGTAGTGGCCGAGCAGTCTGCGCCCCACCTGGCGGTTGGCGCCGTGGTCGTTGACATGAATTCCGCCTCGCCCGGCGCGAAGATCCAGGCGGGACGGGCGGTCGACGCCGCCAGTGGCCGGTATGTGGAGGCGGCGGTGATGACGAGCGTGCCGCCCTACCGCAGCCAGGTGCCGATGTTGCTGGGCGGGCCGCATGCCGCGGCGGTGGTGGCGCCGCTGAACGCCCTGGGCTTCAAAGCCCGCGTGGCCAGCGAGCGGTTGGGTGTGGCCTCGGCCACCAAGATGTGCCGCAGCGTGATGATCAAGGGCCTGGAGGCGATGGCGATTGAGAGCCTGACCACGGCACGCCACTACGGCGTGGAGGATGCGGTCCTGGCCTCGCTGTACGAGACCTTCCCCGGCATCGACTGGGAGAAGCAAGCTGCCTACTTCTTCCAGCGCGTGATCGAACACGGCCGCCGGCGCTCCGAGGAGGTGCTGGAGGTGGCGCACACGGTGCGCGAAGCCGGCCTGCAGCCCTGGAGTGCCACCGGTACCGCCGCGCGCCAGGCGTGGGTCGCCGATCTGGCCGACGCTGGCCTGTTTGGGGAGCGTGGTACGGCGGGCTTCGCCCGCAACGCCGACTGGCGCACCGAAGCGGACCGCATATTGGCGCGGGTGGCAGAGGAGCGCACGCCATGACCGCTCCTCAAAAGACGCCCGGTTGGCTCGACTGGTACGCCGGCCCCAGCACGCCCAGGCTGCAACTACCGCCCGGCGCGGTCGATGCGCACTGTCACGTCTTTGGGCCTGCGGACCGTTTCCCGTATGCGCCGGAGCGCAAGTACACGCCTTGCGACGCCAGCCGCGAGCAACTGTTTGCGCTGCGCGACCACCTGGGCTTTGCACGCAACGTCATCGTGCAAGCCACCTGCCATGGCGCCGACAACAGCGCGCTGCTGGACGCGCTGGAACATTCGCAGGGCCGGGCGCGCGGCGTGGTGACCGTGCGGCGCAGCGTGACCGACGGCGAGCTGCAGCGCATGCATGCGCTGGGCGTGCGCGGCGTGCGCTTCAACTTTGTGCGACGGTTGGTTGACTTCACGCCCAAAGCAGAACTGGAAGAGATCGCGCAACGCATCCAGCCGCTGGGCTGGCATGTGGTGGTGTATTTCGAGGCGGCCGACCTGCCGGAACTGTGGAGCTTCTTCACCGCGCTGCCCACGCCGGTGGTGGTGGACCACATGGGCCGGCCCGACGTGCGCCAGCCGGTCGACGGGCCCGAGTTTGGCCGTTTTATCCGGCTGATGCAGGAGCACCCGAACGTGTGGAGCAAGGTCAGCTGTCCAGAGCGGCTGAGCATGGCCGGCCCGCCGGCACTGCACGGCGAGCGCCGGCCCTACCGAGATGTGGTGCCCTTTGCGCGCCGGCTGGTGGAGCAGTTCCCGGACCGGGTGCTGTGGGGCACCGACTGGCCGCACCCCAACCTGAAGGACCACATGCCGGACGACGGCCTGTTGGTGGACTTCATCGAGCAGATCGCGCCGACACCCGCGCAACGCCAGCAACTGCTGGTGCGCAACCCGATGAAGCTGTACTGGCCCGACGAGGGCTGAGGAGACACCCGATGAGCAAGACCACGAGACGCCAGGCCTTGGCCGGCCTGGGCGGGCTGCTGTGCATGCCTGCCTGGCTGGCAGCCCCGGCCACCGCACAGGCGCAGGCCGGCAGCTATCCGTCAAAACTGGTGCGCGTGCTGGTGGGCTACAGCCCGGGCGGTGCGGTGGACATCATTGCGCGTGCGGTCGCCCAGCCGATGGCCGCTGGCCTCGGCCAAACGGTGATCGTCGAAAACAAGCCCGGCGGCGGCACCAACATCGCCATCAAGACGCTGGTGGACAGTCCACCGGATGGCTACACGCTGATGCTGGCCGCCAATGCGCTGGCGGCCAACGTCTCGCTGTACCAGCCGGCGCCCTACAACCTGGTGCGTGACATCACGCCGATCGCCCAGGTGGGCCGCGTGCCGGTGGTGCTGGCGGCCAATGCGCAAGCGGGCATCGGCTCCTTGAAGGAACTGATCGCCAAGCTGAAGCTGCAGCCGGGCTCCATCAATTACGGCACGCCGGGCAACGGCTCCACGCCGCACCTGGCCATCGAGCTGTTTGCACGTGCGGCCGGCATCCAGCCGATGCACGTGCCGTACAAGGGAGGCTCACAGGCGATGAACGATGTGATCGCCGGGCACATCCAGCTGGTGGCGGTGAATGCGCTGGAAGTGCAGGCGCATGTGAAAAGCGGCAAGCTCAAGGTGCTGGCCGCCCTGAGCGCGAAGCGATCCCCGATCTTCCCCGACACGCCGACCATTGCCGAATCAGGCTTCCCGGGATTTGAGGCCTCCGTCTGGTATGGCCTGGTGGGCCCGGCCGGTGTGCCCGCACCGGTGGTCGCCCGCCTGCACCAGGAGGTGCAAAAGGCCCTGGCCACGCCCGAGGTGCGTGAGCGCCTGTCCACCGCCGGCGGCGAGGTGACGCCCGGCACCACCGCGATGTTCGCAGCGATGCTGGCCAGCGAGCAGCAGCGCTACGCCAAGCTGATCCGCGAAGCCCGCATCCAGCCCGACTGAGGTGGCGCCGGTGACAAAGTTGTCTGGACCCATGCCGCGCAGGCGGCGTGCGGCCGCGGTCGCGCTGCTGGCTGCGCTGCTGGCCCCGCTGATGCTGGCAGGCTGTGTGCAGCTGCCTGCCGCGCCCGCTGCCGCACCGGAGCGCTCCGCCGCCCGGGCGGTGGTCGCCGGTGCCGAGGTGCGCCAGGCGCTGGTGCCCACCGGCACGCTGCGCATCGCGGTGTACCCGGGCAGCCCGACCTCGATGGTGGGCGCCGACCGCGCCACCGCGGCCACCGGCCAGCCGCGTGGCCTGACGGTGGAATTGGGTCGCGAGCTGGCGCGCCGGCTGGGCGTGCCGTCCGAGCTGGTGGTGTTCGACCGTGTCGCGCAGGTGGTGGACGCGCTGCATGCAGGCCAGGCCGACATGACCATCACCAACGCCACGCCGGCCCGGGCGGCGCTGGTGGATTTCACCGCACCCGTGGTGGGGCTGGAACTGGGGGTCCTGGTACTGGCCGGTTCTCCGGTCACCACGGTGGCATCGATGGACCAGCCGGGTGTGCGCGTGGGAGTCAGCCAGGGCAGCAGCTCGCAGGCGGCGCTGGGCCAGCGGCTGCAGCACGCGGTGCTGGTGCCGGCCGATTCGCTGGCGGCAGCCACCACGCTGCTGAAGGAGCGGCGCATCGACGCCTTTGCGACCAACAAGGGCATCCTGTTCCAGCTGGCCGACCAGCTGCCCGGCGCGCAGGTGCTGCCCGGCCGCTGGGGCCTGGAATCGCTGGCCCTGGCCGTGCCGCCCGCCCGCCGTGCTGGCGCTGACTTCTTACAGGCCTTCGTGGCCGATCCGCGCACCCAGGCACTGGTGCAGCAGGCCGCGCAGCGCGCCGGCTTGCGCGGCACCGCCGAGCCGGAGCGGCCGTGATCGCACCGCGCACCGCATGACAACCAGGAGACAAGCGACATGACCCCATCCACCCCGCGGCTGCGCCGCCGCAGCCTGCTGATCGGCGCTACCGCTGTGGCAGCCTGGCCCGCGGTACAGGCCCAGTCGGGCCGCACGCTGCGTGTGATCGTGCCGTTTCCGCCCGGCGGCTCCACCGACATCCTGGCGCGTGCCATCGGCACGCGGCTTGGCGTCGCTCTTGGCCAGAACGTGCTCATCGAGAACAAGGCCGGCGCCGGCGGCTCGCTCGGGGCAGGCGAGGTGGCACGGGCCGAGCCTGACGGCAACACCTTGCTGATGGGCCACATCGGCACGCTGGCGGTCAACCCAGCGCTGTATCCCAAGCTGCCCTACGACCCAGTCAAAAGCTTCGACCCGGTGGCCATGGTGGCCCGGGTGCCGAACATCCTGGTGGTCAATGCCGCGTCGCCGATCAAGACGCTGGCGCAGTTCGTCGCGCAGGCCAAGGCCCAGCCCGGCCGCATGACCTATTCGTCCGGCGGCAACGGCAGCGCGGCGCACATCGCCTTCGAGTACCTGAAGCTGCGCGCCGGATTTTTCGTGCTGCACATCCCCTACCGTGGCACGGCGCCGTCCATCAACGACCTGATGGGCGGGCAGGTGGATGCCACCTTCACCGGCGCGCCGGTGGTGCTGCCGCATGTGCGGGCAGGCCGGCTGCGTGCGTTGGCCGTGTCCAGCCCACAGCGGCTGGCCTCGCTGCCCGACGTGCCCACGGTGGCGGAAAGCGGCTACGCCGGCTTCGACGCCGACCAGTGGTACGGCTTCGTGGCGCCGGCCGGCACGCCGACCCCGGTACTGGCCCGCCTGAATGCCGAGGTCAACAAGGCGCTGCAGCTGCCCGAGGTGGCGCAGCAGTTGGCCGCCGAAGGGGCGATCCCCACGCCGGGCACGGCGAAGGCTTTTGGCGACCTGATCGTGCGCGAACTGCCGCGTTGGGCCGAGGTGGTCCGGGCCGGCAAGGTCAAGCCCGACTGATTGTTTTCACATCCGGCGGCACGCCGCCGGGCGGGCCCTGCATCGCGGGCCCGGCTGCCGCATGCACCGGACCCGCACCTGCCTATACAACCAAGGAGACGACGACATGACCCACAGCCCCTTCACCCGCGGCCTGCAAGCCGCCTGCTTGGCCGGCGCCATGCTGCCCGCGCTGTGCGTGGCACAACAGGCCGCCGCCAGCAACGTGACGATTTACGGCATCGTGGACGCGGCTGCACGCCGCGCCAGCAACGTGGGTAGCGATGGCGCGTCGCGCACCACGCTGGAGGACGGCATCTTCACCGGCAGTCGCCTCGGCTTCCGCATCCGCGAGGACCTCGGCGGCGGCCTCAGCGCACAGGTGCTGATGGAGTCCGGCTTCGATCCCAGCAACGGCACCTCGTCGCAGGCCAGCCCGCAGGCCGACTTTGGCCAAGTCGCTGCCGCCACACGCTTCTGGGGCCGCGACATCCACATCGGCCTGCGCAGCAGCGCCGGCTGGGGGCTCACACTGGGCCGGCAGTACACGCTGGCGCATCAGATGGCCGCGCGCTTCCAGCCACAAGGCAACCCCAACAATGTGGCGCTTTCCGTCTTCAGCAGCCACCACATTGCGCGGCAGGACAACGTGCTGAAGTTCGACATCAAGCTGGGCGGCGTGGAGTTGGCGGTTTCCCGCACGCTGGGCGAGGTGGCCGACAGCAACGGCAGCGATGCCTGGGCGGTATCCGCCGGTTATGGCGCCGGCCCGGTGCAGCTGGGCGCTTATGTGCAGCAGCTGAAGAATGTGGCCGACACCGAGGAACGCAAGATCGTGGGCCTGGGCGGCAACTACAAGCTGGCTGAGCAGTGGGCGCTGTTTGCCGGCGCCATGCGGCGCACCAACGAGACCAGCCCCCAGACCAACAAGGTGTGGACCTTGGGTGCCAACTGGCAGCTGCTGCCGGCCGTGACGCTGACGGCCGCCTACCTGCACGACAAGCAGGGCGGCAGCAGCACGCTGGAGGGCAAGCGCCGGGTGAGCTACGTCAGCGCCGCCTATGCCTTCTCCAAGCGCAGCGACGCGTATGCAGTGGTGGACCACAACCGCATTGACGGTGGCTATGCCAAGCCGGCCTTCATGGGGACCACCGGCAGCCAGACGGCCTATACGCTGGCACTGCGCCACAAGTTCTGAAAACGGAGGCTTCCATGTTGAACCGAAAGAGCTTCCTGGCCGGCCTGTTGCTGGCCGCCACGGCCTGGGGCACCGGTGCGCAGGAGCGCTGGCCCAGCAAGCCCGTGACGCTCATCGTGCCCTTTGCACCGGGCGGCATCGCCGATGTGACCGCCCGTGCGGTGGCAGAGGCCATGGGCCGGCAGCTGGGGCAGACGGTGGTGGTGGACAACCGGCCGAGCGCCGGCAGCATCGTCGCTTCGCAGGCCGTGGCCAGTGCACGACCCGACGGCCACACGCTGCTGCTGATGAGCAACGGCAATGCGGTGAGCGTCGGCCTGTTCAAGAAGCTGCCCTACGACACGATGAAGGACCTGGAGCCCATCTCCACCCTCGGCTTCTTCGACCTCGGCATCGTGGTGCCGGCGGCCTCACCCTACAAAACGCTGTCCGACCTGCTCAAGCAGGCCAAGGCCAACCCGGGGCAGATCAAGACCGGCACCATCGCAGTGGGCAGCACGCAGCACCTGTCGGCCAAGCTGTTCGAGACGGTGGCTGGCGTGCAGCTGCTGACGGTGCCGTACAAGGGATCGCCCGCGGTGCTGATGGCACTGCGCAGCGGGGAGATCGACGTGGCGATGGAGATCGTGGGCCCAATGCTGTCGCAGCTCAAGGCCGGCGACATTCGCGCGCTGGCGGTGACCTCCGCCCAGCGCAACAGCGCGCTGCCGGAAGTGCCCACGGTGCAGCAGGCCGGCTTGAAGGACTATGACGTCAGCAGCTGGAATGCCATCGCGGCGCCGGCCGGCACGCCGCAGCCGGTGATCGACACCCTGCAGCGTGCCATCGCCGCCGCGGTGGCCGATGCCGGCGTGCGCAGCCGGCTGCAAGGGCTGGGCATGCGCCTGCAGTCCAGCAGCCCGGCCCAGGCGCGCGAGCTGCTGGCCAAGGACATCCAGCGTTGGGGTACGGTGATCAAGGCGGCCGGGATCCAGCCGGAGTGAGGCTGAAACCCAGCGCCTGACCGTGCAGATCTCCGAGGGCAGCCGACTGAGGCTGCGCAGGCGAACTGCAACACCGTCCACCTCTGTACGATCGCTGGCGGTAAGGAGCGGCTTCTTAAGCCACGAGGCAGGCTGCGCAGTAGCGGGCCTCGTTCTCGTGGATGTGGTCGTGAAGCATGGCACATGCCTTATCCACCTTGCCACGCTGAAGCACGTCGACCAGCACCTGATGACTCTCGACACCATTGTCGATGGGTGCCCGAAACCGCAGCGCGATCAACTGGTAGCGAATGAGGTCATACGCGCCGCGCAGGTAGGTGTTCGGACAACAGGTAAGGAATACATGGTGGAAGTCCATGTCCAACCATGACAGTTGGTTGACATCACCCGCCGCTTCGGCCAACTCCATGGCTTTTACCAGCGCAGCGAGCTCGTCAATCAACACGTTGCGGTTGGTCGCGTAGGCCTCCCGCAAGGCCGCAATCTCGATCATCGAGCGGAACCGGCACAGCTGGGTCACTTGAACCGGCTCGAGTTGGAACACGAACGTGCCGCGCTGGGGATGGATCTCCACCAGGCCCTGAATCTTCAACCGCACCAAGGCTTCGCGCACTGGCGTCTTGCTGATGCCCATGCTTTGCGCCAGCTGGATCTCCGACACCTGCTCACCCAGCCGCAGGTCACCCTCGACGATGGCTTTGCGGATCCGCTCGAAAGCGAGGTCGGTCAGCAGTTGGGGGCGCTCAAGTCGTAACGGGTGGCTCATAGGGAGACGGTTGTACAGGCGCACGCATTGTATCCCACTAGGGTAACTACGCATGCCAGATCTGAGATATCAGATAACACTGCCTGCATGACATCACAGCCTGCATCGCCGGTCAGGACGATTACCCCCGGGGCCGGCGCCCCAATCTCTGCTGTGGAGCGATGGCTCGTCAGCGCCAATCGGTCGGTATTGGTGGTTCTGCTGGGTGTGATGGCAGCGCTCGTTATCGCGAACGTGATGTGCCGTTATCTAGTCGGGATCTCCTTCCCGTGGGTGGAAGAAGTCAGCCGGTACATGATGGTGTGGGCCGCCTTCCTCGGCGCAGGGCCGGCCTTGCGCGTCGGCGGCCACATCGCCATCGAAACACTGCCCAACGCGCTGCCCGAGCGGGCCGCTCGGGTGCTGCGTGCTGCGCTGGTGCTCGTGATGGCCGCGACGCTGCTGACGACCGTGTGGATCGGGGCGGAGTACACCCAGTTCGGGTGGGAGCAGGAAACGCCGGTGTTGGGTTGGTCGGCGGGCACGGTCTATCTCGCCATTCCCATCGGCGCTGCGCTGGCTTTGGTGCACCTTGCTTTCGTGGCGCGCCAATGGATCCGCAGCGGCGAGTGGGAGCGCGTCGAGGGGTTCGATCCGCAGGCTCTTTAATCAAATCGCATCGCCATGACCGCAATCCTCGGACTCAGCTTCGTCGGCCTGATGGCCATCGGCCTGCCCATTGCCTTTGCCATGCTCATCGCCGGCCTGGTGGCTGTCTGGTTGAAGCCCGGCATGACCTCGCTGGTGGTGGTGGCACAGAACTTGTTCAGTGGCCTCGACAGCTTTCCCTTGCTCGCCATCCCGTTCTTCATCCTGGCGGCCGAGTTGATGTCGGGTGGGGCACTCACGGATGTGCTGCTGCAGTTTGCTGCAAGACTGGTTGGGCAACGCCGAGGCGGCCTCGGCCATGCCAACATCCTCACGCTCACGTTTTTCTCGGGCATCAGCGGCTCGGCACTGGCCGATGCCGCAGGGCCGGGATCGATGCTCATCAAAATGATGCGCAAGGCAGGCTACAGCGATGCGTATGCAGCCGCGCTGACCGCGAGCACGGCGATCGTTGGGCCCATCATCCCGCCTTCGATCATCATGATTGTGTATGCGCTGACGGACAACAGCGTGACGATCACGGGCCTGTTCCTCGCCGGCGTGGTGCCCGGCGTACTGATCGCGCTGTCTTTGGCGCTGGTCAATCACTGGGTCAGCATCAAGCGGAACTACCGATCCGCTCCGGAGTTACTCGATCCCTCGCCGATGCTGCGTTTGTTCGTCAAGGCCATTCCGGCCTTGATGCTGCCGGTCATCATCCTTGGCGGCATTCACTTTGGCGTGTTTACACCTACCGAGGCCTCCGCCGCAGCTGTGCTGTATGCGTTGATCGTTGGTCGCTTCGTCTACGGCACGCTGCGCTTGTCGATGCTGCCCGCCATCCTGTTTCGCACGGCGCTGATGACCGCGTCCATTCTTTTCATCGTGGCCACCTCGGCGGTTTTTGCCTGGGTGTTGACGGTGGGCCAGGTGCCCCAGGCGGTGGCCAGCTGGATCGCCGGCATGCAGCTCACGCCCGTGGTGCTGCTGCTGGCCATCAACTTGCTGTTGCTGGTGGTGGGCATCTTCATTGAGCCACTGCCTGGCGTGATGATCATGGTGCCCATTCTCGCGCCGTTGGCAGACGCCGCAGGCCTCAATCCGTTGCACTTCGCCATCGTCGTGATCGTGAACCTGACGCTCGGGATGATCACGCCGCCGGTGGGAGGGCTGCTGTTCGTCACCTCCATCGTGTCTGGCGTGTCCATGGCCCGCATGGTCCGGGAGGCTCGGCCGATGCTCGTCGCGCTTTTGGTGGTGCTGGGGCTGTTGACGTTCATCCCCGCGCTGTCGACCTGGTTACCGGGCTTGCTTGGCTACCGCAACTGATCTCAGCAACTTTCAACTCCAAGGAGACACACCGATGAGCATTCAGCGCAAGACGTTCCTGGCCGCCATGGCGCTGGCCTTGGCTAGCCTGACAGCCGGGCATGCCGCTGCCCAGAAGGTCCTGAAATACACGCACTTCCAGCCAGCCAAGCCCGACCAGCCCAAGCATGTGGCGGCGCTGGCGTTTAAGGAGCATGTCGAGAAGGCCACCAATGGCTCGATCAAGGTGGAGCTGTACCCAGCTGGTCAACTAGGTCCGGCCAATCAGATCATGGAAGGTCTGCGGCTGGGCTCCGTGGAGATGGCGGTGGTGCACGACGGCGGTATGACAGGCGTCTACAAGACGTTCAACATCTTTGGGCTGCCCTACCTCTTCAATGACCATGCGCATGCCTATGCGGTGCTGGACGGCCAATTCGGTCGCGAGCTGGCCGAGGACATGCGAAAGAAGACGGGAATCCGATTGATGGGATATGCCGACAACGGCATCCGTCATTTCACCAACTCGAAGCGCGCCATCAAGACACCCGACGACATGAAGGGTCTGAAGATTCGTGTGCAACCGAGCCCGGTGTTCGTCAAGTTAGTCGAGTCGCTTGGCGGCAGCGCGACGGCGATCGATTGGGGCGAGCTGCCGGCAGCCCTGGCGCAGGGGACAGCCGATGGGCAGGAGAATGGCGTGACCAATGTGCTGGCCGCCAGCCTATATCAGCATCAGAAGTTCGCCACACTGGACGGCCATGTCTACAGCTTGCATGCCTACCTCGTGAGCGACCGCTTTTTCAACGGCCTGAGCGACGTTGAAAAGAAGGCGGTCAGCGAAGGAGTTGAGAAGGCCAAGAAGATCCATCGGGACATGACGCGCGAGCAAGACGTGTCGGCTAAGAAGGTGCTGACAGACAAGGGCATGACGGTCACGGAGCTGACGCCTGCGGAGGTCGACCGGTTCCGCCAACTGGCGCAGCCGGCGGTCCGGAAGTACCTGGAAGCGGAAGTCAGCAAAGAGTGGACTGACAAGCTGATGACGGCCAGCACGGCCGCGCGCGCCAAGTGATGAGCGCCGTTGCCGCCGGGGCGGCCGCACCGGCTGTCGGACACCGCATGCTGCGCGTCGTGGCGCTGGACGACGGTTATGCCGCGTACGACCAAGAGGTAGCGCTGCTCGCGGCGGTGGGCGCGACCTTCGAGGTCATCGCTTGTAAGGGCGACCCACACCTCGCCGCGGGCTGCGTGCAGGACGCGGATGTGGTCCTGGTGCGCGAGTCGCCGGTTGATCGATCCGTCATCGATGCGATGCGGCGGTGCCGCGCGATCATCCGCTATGGGATCGGTGTGGACAACATCGACCTGGCCTATGCCCGTGAGCGAGGCATTGCGGTGGCAAACGTGCCCGACTATGGCATTGACGAGGTCAGCACCCAGGCAGTGGCCTTGGCGCTCTCGGTGGTGCGCCGCCTGCGTCGGCATGATGCCGAGGTGCGCTCGGGTCGGTGGTCCACGGGTGTCCTGGCGCCGATGTACCGGTTGCGGCATCGCACGTTGGGTCTCATTGGATACGGGCGCATTGCCCGCATGACCCACGAAAAGCTGCAGGGCTTCGGCTTTGGCCGTGTGCTGGTTTGTGACCCGGCGGCTGACTTGCCCGCTGGCGTGGAGCGGGCAGGACTTGACGAATTGTGCAGCCAGGCGGACTTGATTTCGTTGCACGCACCCTTGACTCCGCAGACTCGGCATTTGATTGATGCTCGGCGGCTGTCCTTGATGCGCCCCACGGCCGTACTGGTCAACACGGCTCGTGGCGGGTTGGTGGACCTCGATGCCTTGCACGCTGCGCTGTCCCGCAAGCAAATCCTCGGCGCCGGGCTCGATGTCTTCGAGCCCGAGCCGCCGAACGCCAACCACCCGTTGTTTGCGTTGGACAACGTCGTCGTCACCAACCACATTGGCTGGTACAGCGAAGAAGCCATGCGTGAGTTGCAGCGCAAGGCGGCAGAAGAAGCCGTGCGGGCGCTGCGCGGCGAGCCTTTGCACCACTGGCTCAACCGGTAGTGATATTCCGATCAATTTTCAAGAGGCAGGCAAACATGAATGATCTGATTGAAGGTTTCAAGAACGTCGCGGTCGCTTCCGTGGCGGATGCCGTCGACAAGGTGTGTGGCAAGCAGGGCTACATGGACGCATCCATCAAACCGCGCATCAATGACCAGCGCATCTGTGGCCCTGCCGCCACCGTCCTGGAAGCGGCCACCGACGAGTTCGTGCCGCCGCAGCATGCGCTCGACCTGATCGACGAGGTGGAAGCAGGCAGCGTGATCGTCATTTCGATTGCTGGCGGCGAGCCGAATGTGGCGGTTTGGGGTGGCTTGATGACCGCCGGCGCTGTCGCCAACGGGCATGCCGGTGCGGTTCTTGATGGCGGGGTGCGCGATCTGACGGAGATCCGCCGTGACTACGGATTTCCGGTGTATGCCCGTGATGTGAGTCCTGGCACGACGCTGGGCCGCTACAAGACGGTCGCCGCCCAAGTGCCGGTGGAGGTCGGCGGCATCGTAGTGCACCCCGGCGACATCGTCGTCGGTGATGTGGACGGGGTGGTGGTGGTGCCGAAGGAGCGTGCACCCGAGGTGCTGGCGATGGCGGTGGAGATCGATGCGCGCGAACTTGAGCAAGCACGCCTGATCATCGCCGAGCGCTCCTTGCGCAAGGGGTTGGCCAAGTACGGTCGCATCTGATGGACAGCGCGTCCCAGCCAAGCGGCTCGATGCCACTCGACATCCTGGCCATGGGGGAGCCCATGGTGGAATTCAACCAGACCGGTGAGGGCGGCGGTCGTCAGTACCTGCAGGGGTTCGGCGGCGACACCTCCAACTTCGCCATCGCGGCTGCCCGCCAGGGCGCCCGCGTGGGCTATCTGAGTGCCGTGGGTGACGACGCATACGGTCGGCTGCTGCGGGCGCTATGGGCACGGGAGGGCGTCGACGACGCGGGGGTGCGCACCGATCCCGCAGCGTTCACGGCGGTTTACTTCGTGACCCATGACGCCCATGGGCACCACTTCAGCTTCTTTCGCAGCGGGTCGGCGGCCAGCCGGATGTCGCCGCAAACGCTTGCGCTCGATCGCATCCGTGCAGCGCGCGTCTTGCACCTGTCCGGTATTTCCATGGCAATCTCGGTCAGTGCCTGCGACGCGGCCTACGCGGCGATGGAAGAAGCCAAAGCCAGCGGAGTGCAGGTGGCATTCGACACCAACCTGCGCATGAAGTTGTGGTCCATCGACCGGGCGCGCGCGGTGATGACCGACGTCATTGGCCGCTGCGACATCTGTCTGCCGAGTTACGACGACGTGGTGGCCATCATGGGGCTATCGGATCCGGATGCGCTGGTCGATCAATGCCTACGTCTCGGCGCTGGCGTCGTTGCACTCAAGCTCGGCGCGCAAGGTGCGGTGGTGGCGGACGGAAGCCGGCGCTATCGGATAGCGCCGCACGCGTGCCGGCCTGTCGACGCAACGGGTGCAGGCGACACCTTTGGCGGAGCGTTTGTGGCGCGGCTGCTGGCAGGCGACGACCTGGAGACCGCGGGGCACTATGCAGCGGTGGCCGCTGCGCTGGCCACGGAAGGCTATGGCGCGGTGGAACCGATTCCAACACATGACCAAGTGCGCAAGGCGCTCGTGGCGAGAGCTGCCTGAGCGAGGCCGATGTCCTGCGCTGGATGTCTGCAGCTGCACTCTGGATGAACCGATCATTGCGCGGGCCTAAGCCATGGCCCTCGCAACAGGAGACTGCCACCATGAGGTGCACGAGAACCTTTCGCAACCTGGCCGCCCTCGGCTTGCTGGCGATCGCCGGCACGACCATGGCAGCGGGACCGTTGACGAAGAAGTCCGGCCCGCAGCCCGTCGTTGTCGCGGAATGGACCCGGTTGTCCTTCGACCTCGGCGACGCCGCGGCGGAGAAAGCCTACGACGACCAGCAGATCTACAAAAAAGTGCTGCTGCAGGGCGCGAAGGTGGGCGCCGATGGCACGATTTACGTGAGCACCGCGCGCTGGGGCGGGCCGGAGGTGCCGGCCACCTTGTCCAAGCTGGTCCGCAGGAATGGTGCGTGGAAGCTGCAGCCTTTTCCGAGCAAGGCGATGAACGACATCAACAATCCTAGGGGACTGAAGGCGGTCCTGGGTTTCGAGATCGATCGTCACGGTGTGATGTGGATCCTTGATCAAGGCCACGTGGCTGGCGCTCCGAGCCGGCCCGGCG
This sequence comes from Aquincola tertiaricarbonis, assembly GCF_000969605.1. Taxonomy (GTDB): domain Bacteria; phylum Pseudomonadota; class Gammaproteobacteria; order Burkholderiales; family Burkholderiaceae_C; genus Aquincola; species Aquincola tertiaricarbonis. The sequence goes on from NZ_JZUE01000028.1 coordinate 34,196, forward strand.
ACGAGAAGCTCATTGCATGGGACCTGAAGAATGACCAGGAAGTTGCCCGCTACGAGTTCACCGACGCCGACAGCGACAAGAAGTGTTCGTTCCTGAACGACGTCGTGATCGACAACGACAACGGATTTGCCTACATCACCGATTCCGGCATCTTCTGCGATCCTTTGAAGGGCGGGCTGATCGTCTATGACATCCACAAGAACCAGGCCAAGCGAGTACTCTCAGCGCCTGAATGGGTCGGCGACGAGAACTTCAGCTTCCAGATCCATGGTCGCGATGTGCTCAAGCCCAAAGACGGCCGGCCCAACCGCATGCGCACAGGGGCCGACGGCATCGCGCTGTCGGGCGACAAGCAGACCCTCTACTGGACGAACTTGACGGGCAACCGGCTGCTCAAGCTGCCGACCGCAATGCTGCGCGACTTTTACAAGACGGAAGACGAACTCCGCCAGGCAGTAAAAGTGGATGCCATACTGCCTTCCAACACCGACGGAATGACCGCAGACCGGGCCGGCAACCTCTACCTGAGCGCGTTGATGCTCAACGGCATCATGAAGCGCGATAGCAAGACGGGTGCGATCACGCCATGGGTCACACACGACGAGATGTCATGGGTCGACACGCTGTCTTGGGGGCCGGGCGGCTCGCTGTATGCGGTGAGCAATCACCTGCACCTGTGGGTGGATGGCGACATGGACTTTGACCGCCCTGCGGTGCCGAACTTCCGCATCTACAAGATGGACGTCGGCGCCAAGCCGTATACCTCGCAATGAGCAGGGCAGGGCAATCATGACATTTGAGGGAAACCTGTACCAGGGCAGGCACGTCGCGGTCGTCGGTGGTACCAGCGGCATCGGGCTGGCCATTTCACAAGCGTTCGCCGCGCACGGCGCCAGCGTGTTGGCGACTGGCGCAACGCTCGACGAGGTGGCGGCTGTCCGTGACACGCAGGGAACTGACCACCTCCAAGCGGAAGTACTGGATGTTCGCGATGGCGCGGCGGTGCAGACCCTGCTCGGCGGCCGGCCGTGGAGCGTGCTGGTGTGCTGCGCCGGTGTGATCCGTCGGGCGGGTGCTGAACATGACCCCGACGTGTTTGCGGAGGTCATCGACATCAATTTGAACGGCACCATGCGCTGCGCCGCTGCCGCTCGACGGGCGCTGGCGGCCTCCAAGGGCGCCATCGTTACTACCGCCTCCATGCTCAGCTTCTTTGGCGGCGGCCTGGTGCCAGCTTACTCCGCCAGCAAAGGCGGCGTGGCCCAGCTCACCAAGTCGTTGGCCATCGCGTATGCCGCCGATGGCATTCGGGTCAATGCGCTGGCCCCAGGCTACATCGCGACACGGTTGACGGGCGCCCTGAAGGACGATGCATCGCGCAGTGATGCAATCGTGGCTCGTACGCCCATGGGCCGGTGGGGGGCGCCGGACGACGTGGCCCAGGCTGCCCTGTTTCTCGCCTCGCCTGCCGCGGCCTTCGTCACCGGCGTCGTGCTGCCCGTCGACGGCGGCTATTTGGTGGCCTGAACCCGCCCGCGTTTCCACTTCTGCCGAGCCCACCCATGATCAAGCAGCAACCGCACATCCAACCCGAGATCGCCATGCCTGCCGTGCCCGAGGACGAGCGGGTTTGGGTGCCCCAAGCGCCACTGGTCTGGTTTCGACCCTTGATGTTCAACACTGTCACCGGTGGCTGGTGCAATTTGCTGCGAGTTCGCCGTGCCGGGGTGCTGTCACGCCATATTCACCCGAGTGCGGTGACCGGTTACGTGATCAAGGGCGCTTGGCGTTACCTCGAGCACGACTGGGTGGCCCGCGAGGGGTCTTTCGTGTACGAACCGCCGGGCGAGATCCACACCCTGGTCGTCGACCAGGCCGCGGACGGCGCCACGGAAATGATCACCTTCTTCAACATCCAGGGTGCCATGGTTTACCTTGACGAAGATGGACGACAAACCGGTTATGAAGACGTGCACGCGAAGATTGCCATGTGCAGGCAACACTATGAAGCGGTGGGACTGGGTGCTGACTACGTCGATCATTTGATTCGTTGAGAGCTCACTGCCCGACCGGGGCGGGATAATCCGTATACGATATTCAATCGTCCTGCCTAGAGTGGATGGGCCAAGTCGGAATCACGACGGCGACCAACCCAAAGCAACGGAGCAGGAGAACAGATGTCGAACCATTCAGGAGACTGGAGCACTTGGCGGGCGGCCGTCTTGCCGATCGTCATCGCCGCAGGCAGCATGATCGTGACCGAGACCGCGGAGGCCAGGATCACGCGGCTCGAGGTGGTGCGCGTGGAGTCGCCGACGTTTGGCGGCACGACTTTCGGCGCCGTGGGCGCCTACGAGAAGATCACCTATCGTGCCTACGGCGAGGTCGATCCGGCCAAGCCGGCCAACGCCGTCATCACCGACATCGAGCATGCGCCGCGCAATAGCCGTGGCATGGTGGAGTACGCCACCGATGTCTTTGTGCTCAAGCCGATCGATGCAGGCAAGGGCTCCGGCAAACTGTTCTACGATGTGGTGAACCGCGGCAACCGTGGGTCGTTCAGCAGCTTCAACCAAGCGCCGGCACCCTCGGCCGTCGCGGATTCGCCTGCCGCTGCCGCCGGTACCGGCCTGCTGATGCGGCGCGGCTACACGGTGGTGTGGTCCGGCTGGGAGGATGCCCGGGTCCTCGGCACGGGCCCGAACACCATGACGGCCTCACTGCCCATCGCGACGCAGGCAGACGGCTCGCCCATCGTAGGCAAGACGGTCATTGAGCAGATCTTCGACACGTCATCCAGCGACACCTTTTCGCTGCCTTACCGGGCGGCAAACCAGGACAAGGCCCAGGCGTACCTGCTGGTGCACAACCACACCAGCTTTGTCGGTGGCCCCCTGGTCGACCGCGTCCTGGTCCCGGCTGAGGTGTGGTCGTACGTGGACGGTGACACCGTGCGCATCAACCGCCAGCACCCATTCCTTGCGCCTTACGATGCTGGCGCGGCTTTCGAGTTTGTCTATCCGGCGCGTGACCCCATCGTGCTGGGCCTCGGCTTCGCCGCCACCCGCGACCTCATCTCGTTCTTCAAGCACGATACGACGGTCGCCAATCCGGTGAGAGGTGCGATCCGCCATGCCCTCGGGCGAGGCGATTCCCAGAGCGGCCGCTACCTCAAGGGCTTGCTGTACTGGGGCTTCAATGCGGACGAGGAGGGCCGCATGGTGTTCGACGGCATGAGCCCGCACATCTCCGGCTCGCATGCCATTGCCAGCAACGACCGTTTCGGCGACGCCAATGCGACCGGCCGCAGTTACCAGCGCCACCTGACGGCCAAGCTGGAGTTCCCGTTCACCTACGAGGTACGGGCGAATCCCTTCACCGGCCAGATGGACGGCATCCTCAAGCGTTGCTTGGCCACCGGCACCTGCCCCAAGATCGCCCACACCGACAGCGCCAATGAGTCCTACCTGAAGCCGGTGTCGCTGGTCACGACCGATGGTCCCGGCAACGGCGTCCTGCCCAAGGACTTGGTCTTGCCGCCAAACGTGCGGGTTTACACCATCGGCAGCACGCAGCACAGTCCTGCCAACTCGGTCTCCACCACACCCAGTGGCGTCTGTCAGCAACCGGGCAATCCCAACCCATGGGCGCCGTACGTGCGCGCCTTGGGCATCGCGCTCGACGACTGGGTGACCCGCGGCACACCACCGCCGCCGAGCCGCTATGCGCGAGTGGACGATGGCACCCTGGTGCGATCGCTGCCGCAGGCTGCCCAGGGCTTCCCCGCCATTCCGGGCGTCCGCTATACAGGGTGGTTCAATCCGGTGGACGAGCTCGACCCTTCCACACTTCCCAACATGCCGATTCCGGGTCGCTCGTACACGGTGCTGGTGCCCAAGGTGGATGCGGATGGCAATGACCTCGCAGGCATCCGGACCATCGACGTGCAAGTGCCGGTGGCCACCTACACCGGCTGGGCTTTGCGCCGCGCGCCATATGCCGAGAACGAGGACTGCGCACTGACGGGCCAGTACATCCCCTTCCGCAAGACGCGGGCGGAGCGTCTGGCGGCCGGCGATCCGCGGCTGTCACTGGAGGAGCGGTATCCGCAGCATGGCGTGTACGTTGCCAAGGTGGCGCGCGCCACCCAGGACATGGTGCGGCAGCGTTACCTGCTGCAGGAGGATGCCGCCGGCATCATCAGCAAGGCCGCCGCCAGCACCATTGGACGTTGAGGAGCGCACATGAACAGTCTCATGAAGAACGGCCTTGCCGGCCTGTGCCTGGTCGCCGCCACGACCTGGATTCCCGCCGCCCACGCGGCATCGAGCGCGGTGGGCTGCACGGGCGGCTCGTTCGGCGATGCCTGCGGGCTCGATGAACTGGTGGCCGGTGGAAGCCTGAAAGTTGACGGCGTCCTGTTCAGCGGTTTTTCGCTGGCAGCGTCGGCAGGGCAGTTGTTGGACGCCGGCGCCATCCGCGTTGACGTGGTGTCTGCTGCAGGCGTGGCCGGGCTGCGGCTGGTGGATACCGGCAATACGCTGCGGGCCATTGACCAAGCGCAATCCATCAACGACCTGCGGTTCGACATCGCCGCCTCGCCTGGACTACCAGGCGTGGCGGGCCTGCGCCTCGATGCCGACGTCGGTGACGTGAACGTCGAAGGCAGCTACACGCAGGCCTACGCAGACCTGTTCGATCCAGCGTTCAACGACTACTACGGCCACGTGGACGCGGTCTGCGACGGGCCAGCTTGCGTCAACAGCCTGTTGTCCGCCCAGCAGGTGCTGGACGCGCCGGTAGGTCGCTTGGCGGTGGTTGCGGGCATCGACGTGTCGGCGGCGGCCGGTGGCCTGGCGCGTCTGAACAGCGTGTCCATGCTGGTGCTGTCGCCCGTGCCGGAGCCGGCGACCGGCACACTGTGGCTGGCCGGCGCCGGCCTCCTGGCCGGCCTCAGGAAGCGGGCGAGCCGTCTTGAGCGGCGAGCCGTAGAAACGACGCGCTGACGTGTGATTGCAGCAGCGCCTGGCAGTCCGCTGCATGGCCTTTGGAAAGGCTCTGCAGCACTGCCCGGTGTTCCTTGATCGAGGCCTGCATCCCCGTGTCCTGCGAGAGGTTCTTGAGTCGGGACAGGTGCAGTTGCTGCACCACGCCACGGTAGGCATTGGCCAGCGCCGCGTTGTCCGAAGCCTCCACGAAGGCCCAATGGAATCCAAGGTTCGCCGTGTAGTAGCGCTGCACGTCGTGGCGCGCGGCGGCCTTTTCCATGGTGCCCATCAGGCCTTCCAGCTTGCGACCCAAGGTCTTTCGCGCGGTGCTGGGCAGCTGTGCGGCCTTGAAGCCAGCATGGCCGTCGAGCGTGCTGCGCAGTTCGTACAGGTCGGCGATCTCCTTGGGCGTCAGCACCCGGACGTAAACACCAAAATGCTTCCGCGATGCCACCAGACCGGAGCTTTCCAATTCGCGCAGCGCCTCGCGCACCGGCACCCGCGAGACCCCGAGCCGCGCTGCCACGTCCGGCTCGTTGATGCGGTCGCCTGGCGCCAGTTCACCGCCCAGGATCAGCGAGAGCACTTCGTCGCGCACGATGCGCCCCAGCGGTGTCTCGCGGACCTCGTCGATCAGTTTGGAAGTCGTGGGTGTCAGCCAGGGCAGCATCACATGTTCCAGGTTGCGTATACGAAATTCTTACATACGACATGTGGCCTACACCCCGCGGCTAGCAGACAGGGTTTGCACGCAGTGCGTCATGCAGGCGCATCGCCGATAGTCGTATACGATATTCGTTCAAGACCGGAGTGATTGATGATCCAGCGCCGCCGTCTTCTGTGTGCCGTTCCAGGCTTGTGGCTGGGAGCCAACGCCGCCACTGCGCAGACGTTCCCGACAAAGCCCATTCGTTATGTGGTGCCCGTGGCCGCGGGCGGCGGCAGCGACCTGGTGGGCCGCACCATTTGCGAGCGCTGGGCGAAGGTGCTGGGCCAGACGATCGTGGTGGAGAACATCGGCGGCGGGGGCGGTGTCATCGCCGCTCAGACCACCGCGAAGGCACCGGCCGACGGCTATAGCCTGATGCAGGGTTACGTGGCCACGCATGGCACCAGCCCCGCCACGCGCAAGCTCCCATACGACGCGGTGAAAGACTTCACGCCCATCGGCATGATCGGCGGCACGCCAAACGTGCTGGTGGTCAATGCCTCGGTGCCGGCCCGCACGCTCAAGGAGTTCGTGGCTTACGTCAAGACGCAGCCGGGCAAGCTGAGCTACGGCTCGGCGGGCGTGGGCTCACTGACCCAGCTGGTGATGGAGCTGTTCAAGCAGCAGTCCGGCACCTTCCTGCTGCACGTGCCGTACCGCGGCATCGCTCCGGCCTTCACGGACCTGATGGGCGGCCAGACCCAGGCGATGTTCCCCGGCCTGGCTGCGGCACTACCGCACATCCGCTCCGGCCGCGTACGCGCGCTGGCCATCACCGGCAACAGCCGCCAGGCGGTGTTGAAAGACGTGCCGACGCTCGACGAATCCGGCTTCAAGGGCTTCGACGCACTGCAGTGGTACGGCGTGGTGGGTCCTGCCGGCATTCCGCCGGCCATCGTCAGCCGGCTCAATGAAACACTCAACGGCGTGCTGCAAGGCGCCGACATGAAGGACAAGCTGGCCGCTGAAGCGGTCGATCCCATGCCCATGAGCGCTTCCGATTTCGGCCAGTACATCGGCCGTGAAGTGCAGCGATGGACCACCTTGGCCAAAGAGCGCAACATCCAGGTTGACGAGTAGACCTGTCGATCTTTCCCATTCCTTTCCCAACCACTGCAGATCCCATGGCCCGCAATACCGCTGTCCCCGCCGACCACAACGCACCGCCGATCACCCGCCAGTTGGCCGAGTTTGTCGCCTCACACCCGTCACAGGGCTGGAGCGACGAAGTGGACCGGGAGGCGGTGCGCACATTCCTGAACTGGGCGGGTTGCGCCGTGGGTGCGGCCCGCCACGAAGCGGTCGACGCCGCACTGGCGGCGGTGCAGATGTTGGAGCCCGCGCCGCAGGCCACGCTGTTCGGACGCCCCGAGCGTGTCGACATGGCCGGTGCGGCACTGTTAAACGGCATCAGCTCGCACACCTTCGACTTCGACGACACCCACCTGAAGACGATCATCCATCCGGCAGGGCCGGTGGCTTCTGCCGCCTTTGCGCTGGCCGAACACCTGGGCCGCAGCGGGCGGGAACTGCTGGACGCACTGGTGCTGGGCATCGATGTGGCGTGCCGCATGGGCAACCTGATGTATCCGGAGCACTACGACCGTGGCTGGCACATCACGGGATCGACCGGCACGCTGGGCGCCGCGGCAGCCTGTGCGCGGCTGCTGCGCCTGGACGCAGGGCAAACGGCGATGGCCCTGGGCATTGCGGCGTCGCAGCCGGTGGGCCTGCGCGAGCAGTTCGGCACCATGACCAAGCCGTTCCACCCCGGTGGTGCAGCGCGTGCCGGCTTGCTGGCGGCGCTGATGGCACAGCACGGCTTCACGGCCAGCCCGCGCGCACTGGAGGCCCCCCGCGGCTATGCACAGGTGCTGTCGACCAAATGCGCCTGGAACGAGGCGACCGACGAATTAGGCCAGCGCTTCGAGATCTCGTTCAACACCTACAAGCCGTTCGCCTGCGGTATCGTCATCCATCCCAGCATCGATGCCAGCATCCAGCTGCGAGAGCAGGGCGTGCTGCCGGAGCAGGTCGAACGCATCGAGTTGCGGGTGCATTCGCTGGTGCTCGAGCTGACCGGCAAGAAGACGCCCACGGACGGCCTGCAAGGGAAGTTCAGCGTCTACCACGGGTGTGCGGCCGGCCTGATTTTCGGCCGCGCAGCCGAGGCCGAGTTCGCCGATGAGATCGTGCGCCGGCCGGACGTGGTGGCGCTGCGCGACAAGGTGACCGCCATGGTGGACGACCGCATCGACGAAGCCTCGGCCGACGTCACCGCCGTGCTCAGTGACGGCCGCCGGGTGCACGTGTTCGTGGAACATGCCATCGGCTCGCTGCAGCGCCCGATGAGCGACGAGGCTCTGGATGCCAAGTTCTTTCAGCAGTCCGCGCCGGTGATCGGGGATGCCGCCAGCCGTGCCTTGATCGACGGTTGCCGACGTCTGGCCATGCTGGCCGATGTGCGGGAGTTGAGTCGGCTGGCTGCCGGCTGACCAGCGCCGCGCGGCCTCAACGTGGCGCCGCGGGCGCCACCGCGGCGCCTTCGATCCGGTGGCGCGCCAGTGCGGCCGCCACCGAGCCACGGGCCTTCATGTCCTCGACGAAGGTGGCCAGCCAGGCTTGGGCGTTGCGCCGGCCCTTCGGCACGCCGATGGCCTGCTCGATGACCATGAACCGGCCCGGCAGCAGACGGACGCCACCCACACGGCGCGCATCGGCCTCGAGTTGCTGCCGCACGCCGGCGGCCACCTCGAGCTGCTGTGCAAGGAAGAGGTCGACGACGGCCGGCGAGGTCGGTGCGCGTACCAGCGTCGCAGCCTGCAGAGCGCGCGTCAGGTACAGGTCGTAGGCGCTCCCGCGGCCGACTGCCACCCGGGTGCCGGGCCGGTCGACTTCTTCGTTGCTGCGCACTGGTGAGTCCTGGCGCACCAGGTATGCTCCTTCGATCACCACGTAGGGCGGGGTGTACTCCATGTCGGCCGCGCGCACGGGATCCAGGGCAACAAATGCGACGTCAACTTGTTGAGCCTTGACCGCTTGCACGACATTGCCGGCCGAACTGAAGACCACGAGGTCAAGCTCCACGCCGAGCTGGCGTGCCACCTCGCGCGCCAGGTCCACCGAGACGCCAGTCGGCGGATCTTCCGTGCTCCTACGGCTGGCCAGGATCGGGTTGCCCACGTTGATGGCTGCGCGCAGGCGCCCGTTGGGCGCAAGCTCAGCGGGGGCGGAAGCGTTGCCCGACCAGCTTGGGGCACTGCAGCCTGCGACGGCCAGCGCAGCGGCATGACAAACAAGGCGTCTCTTCGCATCCATCAGCTTTCCTCACATTGACAGCCGGCTCAAAGAACCGTCATGCTTGCTTGATTGACAAGCGGCTCCTTGCGTAACCACCTGGCAAGATTGTCCATAAACAGACGCCCGGCGCGCGTCGGATTGCCCGCGGCAAGTCCAGCAGAGTGTGGCGTGACGACGGTGTTGGGCAAGTCCCATAGCGGCGAATTCGGCGGCAGCGGCTCTTCGCAAAACACGTCGAGAAATGCCCCACCAAGCCGGCGTGAGCGCAGCGCCGAAATCAGTGCCGTCTCATCGATCAGTTCCCCGCGTGCGACGTTGATGAGCTGAGCCCCTTCCGGCAGACGATTGATTGCCGCTTCATCGATAAGCCTGGTAGTGGCCGGGGTCAACGGACAAGCGAGAACCAGCCATTGCGCGCGTGGCAGGACAAACCCAAGTTGAGCGTATTGCACAGTCTCTATGCCGTGCCCAGCCGGCTGAGCACTATGCCGGACTACGACGACTTCGAGGTCCAACATCTTCAGCCAGGCATGGAGGCGGCGACCAATGTGGCCCCAGCCGACCAGCACCACTGTCTGTCCCGCCAAGTCCGCCGGCGCAGTCCCTGAAGCGAGCGGCTCCCATGCATGCCGTGCTTGCGCCCTCATGAGCTGCGGCAATCGACGCGACAGCGACACCACCGCGGCGAGCGCCGTCTGCGCAACGACTTCTGCGTTTGAGCCTGCTGACGTCGTGACGACCACGCCTCGTGCCATCAACTCGCCGTAAATGGCGCGGTCAATGCCGGCGCTGTGGGTGTGCACCCAGGCTAGCTGTGGAGAAGCCAGCAGCCGGCGGTAGAAGCTCGCGAGCGGCTCCTGCACATGGTGCTTGGTGGACAGTCCGGTGATGTCGCGGGAGATATAAGCGACGTCGACGGGACAGCTTGGCGAACCTTTTGGCGTGCCAGCGCATTCGATGTGCAGGTCATGCTCGTCAGCCAATCGCTCCAGCGGTTCACCGAGCAACTGGCGCGTGGCCGCGGAGATCATCAGGCATGTGCTCATGGGACTGGAGCGTCAATCCTTGCTGACGTTGGCCGACTTGACCAGGCGCGCCCAGAACAGGTTGTCCTTCTCGAGGAAGTTCTTGAAATCCTGCACCGACGCGGACAGCGAGACCTCGGTGCCTTCCAATGCCAGCGCTTGAGCCACCGACCTTTGTTGCAGTGCCACGGTGGCTGCGTCGAAGATCTTGCGGCTAACCGCTTCCGGTGTCCCCGCCGGCACGAAGATGCCATACCAGAAGTCGAGCACATAGTCGGGTAGGCCCGCCTCCACCATGCCGGGCAATCCCGGAACCAGCGGAGAGCGCTCGCGCGTGCTAACGCCCAGCCCGCGCAACCGACCGCCTTGCACGAGCCCGAGCACCGATGGCGGCGTGCCGAAGGTAACCTGCGTGTCGCCGGCCACCACCGATTGCACCGCTTGTGAGCCTCCCTTGAAGGGCACGTGGAACATTTTCACCCCGGCGACCTGTGCGAACAGTTCCGCGCCGAGGTGGGGTGCAGAACCGACACCGGACGTCGCATAGTTGACGGACCCGGGCGCCTTCTTGGCCGCAGCGATGAGGTCCTTGACCGTGACGAACCCGCTGCTGGGCGACGCGGCAATCACGAGCGGAGAGGAGGTGATCTTCAGCACCGGCTGCAGATCGCTGAACTTGTAGCCCAGCTTCGGGGACAGCGCTGGATTGACCGAGATGCTGCTCGGGCTGGCGATCAGGACCGTGTAGCCATCAGGCGGTGCCTTGGCCACGAACTCGGCCGCCAGGCTGGACCCGGCGCCTGGCCGGTTGTCCACCACCACCGTCTGCCCGAGCGACTTGCCCATGGCGTCGCTCATGGCGCGTGCCACCGTGTCGGCCGCCCCACCGGGTGAGAAGCCGACGACCAGCTTGATCGGGTGGTTCGGATAATTTTGGGCACTGGCCGCAGCGCAGGCGATTGACATCAGCAGCATCGCGGCGATGCGGGGGAGGGAGGTCATGTTGTCTCCTTGGTTGTTGCTGCGGTCAGTCCGCCGGGCCTTGCAGCACCAGCTTGCCGACCTGGCTGCCGCCTTCCATGCAGGCCTTGGCTTGCTGCAGGTGGTCGAACGTAAAGACCTGGTCGACGACCGGGCTTAAGCGGCCTTCGGCCATCCAGGGCAACCAGTCGCGCTTGAAACCGGCCACCGGTTCGGCCCGCTGTTGCGGCGTTCGCAGCTTGTTGGACACGCCAAACAGGCACAGGCGCTTGCTGTGCAAGGCCTCCAGGTCGAGCTGCGCAGTGAGAACGCCATCGACGTAGCCGACCATGGCCAGTCGGCCCTCGAATGCAAGCGACTTGATGCATTCGGCGAACACGGTGCCACCCACGGTGTCTATGGCCAGGTGAACGCCTTGGCCGTCCGTCGCTGCCATCACCTTGTCGGCAAAATCCGGCTGGCGGGTGTGCAGCCCTAGGTCCAGGCCAAGCGTTTGCAGTCGTTGCAGCTTGTCGGCACTGCCGGACGTGCCGATCACCCGTGCGCCCATGGCCTTGGCGGCCTGCAACGCCGTGGTGCCCACGCCTGACGTCACGCCGGCAATCAGCAGGTTTTGGCCGGGCTGCAGGCGGCCTTGCAGCACCAACATGTCGTAGACGACGAGGAACGTCAGCGGCACGGCACCGGCCCTTGTCCAGTCGAGCGCCGCAGGCACCGGCAGCGCCTCGCGCGTATCCATCAGCACATACTCGGCAAAAGCGCCACGGCAGCGGCCCATCACACGGTCGCCCTCCTGCCAGTCCTTTACATCCGGCCCCAGGCTCACCACTGCTCCTGCCGCCTCCGTTCCGACAGGTTTCGCGCCGCCGCCAGCTGCGTGCAGGCCGTGGCCGGCAATGAACTCGCCCCGATTGAGGCCAGCTGCGCGCATTCGCAGGAGCAATTGACCAGCCCCGGGCGAGGGCATCGGCATTTCCTGCAGTTGCAGCTGCAATTCACCGTCCCGCTCCTGCATGGTGTAAGCACGCATCTTGATCTCCGAATGGCCTTAGCGGCCCTTGAACACCGGACGCCGTTTTTCCATGAAGGCGCGTCGGCCCTCGGCGTAGTCCTCGCTATCGAAGCATGCGCGGATGAGCGCAGCACAGCGTTCATGGTCGACCTCGGGCGAGGTCTTCAAGACCTCCGCCGTAATGGCCTTGGCGGCGCGTACCGTCAGCGGTGCGTTCTCGTCGAGCGCGAGGGTGTACTCGGTCAGCAAGTCATTGAGTGCATCGGCAGCACAGGTGCGGGAGACAAGACCTCGGGCTAGCGCTTCGTCAGCACCGATGCGCCGGCCCGTAAAGAACAGGTCTTTCGCCACCCCGGGGCCGACCAGGTCCACCAGGTTTTTCATGGCCGAATAACGGTAGCCGAGGCCTAGGCGCGCCGCTGGGATGGAGAACACCGCATCGTCGGCCGCAATGCGGATGTCGCAGGCCAGTGCAACGTTCACGCCGCCGCCTATGCACCAGCCGCGTATGCAGGCCAGCGTGGGCAGGGGGCAGCGCTCGATGCCGGTGAGAGCGGCCTCGGCCATGGCTTCATATCGGACCACCGCCTCGCGGGCGGCGCGCTGGTCTTCAAACTGTGAGATGTCCGCGCCGGATACGAAGGCCTTGTCGCCCGCGCCCGAGAAAACCACCAGGCGCAGGCGGTCGTCCTGCTGCGCCTGGGCCAGTAGCACCGGCACCGCTTCCCACATGTCGACCGACAGTGCGTTGTGTCGGGCCGGATTGTTGAAGCGGATGTGCAAGGTGCCACCATCCCGCCAAGTCTCGACCCGACCGGTGGGTGATCGGTAATCGTTGCCATTCATCAGAACACTCCTTGTGCGCGCAGGCGCGTGATGTCGTCGGTGCTCACGCCGATCTCGGCAAGCACTTCGTGCGTGTGCTCGCCACGGCGCGGGGCAGCACGGGCGACCGTGCTGGGCGTGCGTTCGAGCTGCACCGGTTGGCCAACGAGCCGCTGGTGGCCGTGGTGGTCCGATACCACCTCCTTGACCATGCCCAGGTGTCGGACCTGCGGCTCTTCAAACACCTCGCTCAAGTCGTTGATGTGTCCACACGCCACACCGCCGGCGTTGAACCGCGCGATCCAGTGCGCCCGGTCGTGCGCGACCAGTCGACGGTTGATTTCTTCGTTCAGGGTGTCGCGGTTGACCGAGCGGGCAGCCTTGTCGAGATATCGAGCGTCTGTCACCCATTCAGGCGCGCCGAGGATGTCGCAGAACCGTTCCCAGATCTTCGAGCCGAAGACCGCGATGTTCATGTAGCCGTCCCGGGCCTTGTAGACGCCGGTTGGGATGCTGGTGGGATGGAAGTTGCCGGCCTGCTTGGCGACCTCTCCGTCGATCAGCCAGCGAGACGTCTGGAAGTCCATCATGTAGACCATGGACTCCAGCAGCGAGGTGTGGAGCCATTGCCCTCGGCCCGAACTTTCGCGTTCCAGCAGCGCCACCAGGATGCCTTGCGCCGCAAAGACGCCGGCACACAGGTCGGCGATGGGGATGCCCACGCGCACCGGACCCTGACCGGGCAGGCCGGTGACAGACATCAACCCCCCCATGCCTTGGGCAATCTGATCGAAGCCCGGTCGCTGCGCCAGCGGGCCGGTCTGTCCGAAGCCCGAGATGCTGGCGTACACGAGCCTGGGGTGATCCTTTGAAAGGGACTCGTAGTCAATGCCGAGCCGAAACTTGACATCGGGCCGAAAGTTCTCGACGACCACGTCGGCGGTGCCGATCAACTGCCTTAGGAGGCCGATGCCCTCTGACTGCTTGAGATCCAGCGTAATCGAGCGCTTGTTGCGGTGGGTGTACTGATAGTCGGAACCGTCCTGGCCGCCAAGGGTGTCGTCGCCGCGCATGTGCTCGGGCATCTGCACCTGAATCACGTCGGCCCCCCAGTCAGCCAGTTGCCGGCAGCACGTAGGGCCGGCCCGCACTTGGGTGAGGTCAACGACGCGAAAACGTGCGAGCGCAGGAGACGCGGGGAGGTGCGGCATGGAATGATCCTCTGTCAATGAGTCCAGTATCCGGTCCATGCCTGCAAGTGTCAACACTTTGGCCACAAGTGTTGACATTACGGGGTGTGCTGCGGCGGTGCCCTATGCTTGCGACATGACAGAGGCCAAGTCACTCCGCAGCGCCGAGCAACACTTGGCGCCCCGAATCGCCGACGACCTGCGGCGCTTGATCTACAACGGCGAGTTCGCTCCTGGGGAACGTCTGAACGAAGCGGCGCTTGCGCTGCGAATGGGCACCAGCCGGGGGCCCATTCGCGAGGCTGTGCGCCTGCTGGTGGGGTGGGGCCTGGTCACGCCCGTGCCCAACCGCGGGGTGTTCGTTCGCACGCTGTCGGTCCGCCAGATGTTGGAGGTCTATGAGTTGCGGGCGCTGGTGTTCGGCTTTGCGGCCGAGCGGGCGGCAGAACGTGCGTCGGATGCCGACAAGCGGGAATTGGAATCGATGCTGCTGGGGATGGACGCAGCCAACGACGAGAATGACAGCACCCGGTACTACGAGCTGAACCTCGCCTTCCACCGGCGAATCCTTGAGCTCTCGGGCAACGAGCGCGCCATTCAGACCTATGACGAGTACGTCAAGGAATTGCACCTGTTCCGCCGACGTTATTTCAATGGCCCGGGCAACATGCAGCGCTCCAACGATCAACACCGCGCGTTGTTTGAGGCCATTGCTCGCGGCGCCAAGGCCCGTGCGAAAGCAGTCGCCGAGCGACATGTTCTGGAGGGCAGGGAGCGGCTGCTATCAACGTGGAATGCCGATGTGGGCAAGCCGTAACGCCGGCAAGCCCTGCTACGGTTGCACACCGCCCGGCCGCAAGATCTCGACGCGCTGACAGCAAAAGCAGCACACCGTGACCACATGCTGGCGATAGTGCGGGGACTGCTTGTGCGCCTCTAGCGCCGCATCGTCCTGATAATGGTGGACCAGCAGCACGGAGGTCGGGGCGTCGACGCCTCGGTAGGCCTCGTAGCCCCGCCAGCGGCGGCGCCTATCCACGCCACCAGCTCCAGCACTCGGCCGAGACCGCTTTTACGTACCTGCCAGTGCGCTATCACCGCCGCACCTGCCGACGACCGGTTTATGCGGCCTCCCGCAGTGCCCGGACGGTCGCTGCGCCGACCAGCGTGCCGGACGCCGAATTCCGGCCCGTGATCAACTGCCCGTCGACGACCAGCTGGCTCTGCAGGGCGAGCCCGATGCGTAGCGCCCGCCCTCCTACCGAAGGCGGCTTTTTGGTGGAATGGGACATCGGGGCGGGTTGGACTGAGCATGGGCGATGCCGGTGGCCTTCACCACCGCCCGGGTGAGGGTCGGGCAGCCCATGCCTGCGGTGGGGGTCACACCATCAACCGCCGCTCGAACCGGCTGCTGGTCGATGCGGTACAGCTGACCTGCCGCCATTCGATGCTGCGCACCTCTGCCAGTGCTGGTCCGTCGGCCAGCCAGCGGCGCATCTCAAGCAGTTGCGCCACCGAGCCGTGCAAGGCCACCTCCACCGAGCCGTCCTTGCGGTTGCGCGCCCAGCCCGCCAGCCCGATCCGGCGGGCCGTTTGCACACACGCGTCGCAGTAACCGGTCCCGTGCAGATGCCCGCGCACCCGGGCACACCAGTGCTCCGGGGGGTCGTCCAGCACCGGGGTGGGACGCACAGGCGCAGCCAAGTTCATCATCATGCCGACGGAACGTCTACCGCGCAGTCTGCCCGTCCGGTGGGCGGCTGCATCCCCCCGTCCGGTGGGGGCGGCCGTGACGGCGTGGTGTGCGACGTGAAGGTGGCGTTGCGGCGCGCCGGCCAGGCCGGCATCACCGAATCACGCGGCGACCAGCACCAAGCGGCGGCGGGCCGTGCCACCGTCTCGTTCCCGCCGTCCGACACCAAAAACAGCGGCGAGGGTGCCTCGTCCGTGTCGATGAGCACCGCGGCCGGCAATGCGGCGCCGGTGAGTTGGTAACGCAGCGGCTTGCTGAAACAGCGTCCTGCCTGCACCAGCGCCTGCAGCAGCTGCGCCTCGAAGCCGCCGTCCGCCGGCAGCCAGGTGGCGGTGGTCAACATCAGGCTGACCTCCACCAATGTAGGCCGGCCGACGTCGGACAACACGGCCGTGGCCAGCAGCACCAAGTGAAGATCCGGCTCGGCGCCCCAGGTCGCCAACTCCGCGTCGAAGTGCCGCGCCAGGCGCCGCATCAGGGTCGCATCCAGCCAGCAGGTCACGTCCGGCAGGTGCTTGAGCACCGCGGAGTGACCGTAACGCGCCGGCACCAGCTCTTTGAGCTCGGCCAGCATCAACAGCAGTGGCTGCGGCTGGCCATCCCGGGGCAGGGCGCTCGCCCACTGCTGGCGCCGCCGCTGCGCCAGCACCTCACGCTGCGCCACGCTGAACACCTCCGGCAGGTACAAACGATCCGCCAATGGCTGTCCACCGAGGGTGGTGCGCTGCGCCGCTCGCAGCAGGTGGCGGCGCACCGTGCCCCAAGTGCGCCGGCCCGCAAAGCCCGGATGCCAACGGTTCAGCTCCGCCTGCTCCCACAGGTAGTGCAACAGCCCGCGCAGCGTCAGCCGGCTGCCCGGGCTGCGCACGCTGCCGCGTGGCTCGCCGGCTACTGGCGCGCCAGGACGCCCGGGCTGCTGGCTGAGCGGGAAGTTCACTCGCAAGCTGACCAGGCCGGTGGTGACATCTTCCCGGATCGCGGGCGCCACCTCGCCACGGCCCGACCACTCGAGCGGCGGTTCATAGGAACCACAGTCCGGCGCATGCGCGGGGCCGGTGTCGGGCATGCGCTTGATGAGGTAAGTTGGCCCCCAGTGTGCGATGTACATCGGCACGCCCCTGGGCTGGCAGAGGCAGCGCGGGCGCAGTCGCTGCGCATAAGCCTCGGCCACGGCGTCCGGGAAGGCGGGGCTCTGAGGCGCCAGCACGACGTGATCGAAGGCATAGCAGGCCGGACGGCTGTCGACGTTGCCGGTGCTGTCCATGGCCTCACCGTGTGGGCGCCGTGCGATCACGCGTGCGGCTGCGCTCGGGGGGTGCCACCACCGGCCGCTGCGACGGTGCTGCACGGTCGTACACCGCCACCTTGGGCGTCTGGCCGGCCCGCAGGCGCTGCGCCAGCTGTTCGGTCGCTGCGGCCAGCACCGCCTCGCGCTGTGCCGGTGGTACCTTCTTGTCGACCAGGATCGCTTCGATGGCGGCGATCACCGCCTTGCGCCCGCCGCCGCCGCGGCCGCTGGCGCCCTTCTGCGCATCGGGCGACGTGTTCGCCTCCGGCACCGCTTCAATGCGGTTGCGCTGGCGCACCTCGCGTTCCTTGGCCAGCACCTCGAGGTCGGCCGGGTTGGGTTCATAGCCCAGCGCCCTGACGCCGCGCACCGACGCCTCCAGCCACACCAAGCGCTTGAACTCCTCGTTGCCCGACACCCGCAGCGCGCGCCAATTGCGCGCTTCCGCCACGTCGATCATCGAACGGGCGACCGACGGGCTGTTGGTGTCGGTGGACAGCTTGAAGGTGGACTCGGTGAAGGCCACGCGGGTGGTGTCGCCGCGAAAGCGGTACTCGGTGCGGCCAACCTGCACGTCCCCCAGCGTCACGGCGGCCCGCTTGATGACATACCGGTCCTTCAGCGCGGCTTCCAGTTGAGCCAAGCGCGTGCTGCGGTCGGCCGCGTGGTCGATCTCGGACAGCGGGCCGCTGCTGCGGCCGGTGGGCGTCGGCGGGTGCGGACCGGTGCCTGCGTGGCGCGGCTCGACCGCCGGGGGCTTGATCGCGTCGTGTTGCGCGTTTGCTTGTTCGGCCGTTGCCAGATCCGGGACCTCGTCCCGCGTGGTGGCGACCGCCGGCGACCGAGGGGCTGCCGCAGGCCGCTGCGGCCCACGTTGCCATTGGCCGTCCACCTTGTCGACCAGGCTGCGCTGGCCGTCCGCATCGATCGCCACAAACCGTCGGCTGCCGAGTTGCTCGGCCTTGGCGACCATATCCGGCCATCGGGTCGTTGTGTACAGCACCTCGGCGAAGGGATCACGCAGCTCAAAGCGTTCGCCCGCCGGCTCGGGCGGCATCTGAAAACGTGTCTTGGCAACCGTGGCCCGGTTCGCGGGCTCCACGGTGCCTCCGGCCGGTGGCCGGGCGGGAAGGGGCAGTTCATCCATTACAAGCTCCTGACGGTTGAAGGACAAACGAATCGGGGTCCTCAGGGCACGTTCTCACCGGCCACCAGCGCTTGGGTACTGAGCGGCACCGGCGCCACGCGGTACAGCTCGATCTCCACTCGGCGGTTCAGATCACGCCCTGTGGGGCTGCTGTTGTCGGCCACGGCATCCCCGGACGGCTGGTACGTGGCCCGGATGCGGGAGGGCTCAATGCCCGCCGCCACCAGCAGGTCGCGCACGGCATGCGCACGGTCGCGTGCGATGCGCGCCTCGGCCACGCTGTCGGTCGTGCCGTCGGTGCGGCCGCGCAGCAGGATCAGCGGCGCTTGCCGTGCGGCCGGCAGCAGGGCCTGCAGCGCCGCAGCCGGTAGGTCGGCGTCGTGGCTGCCGTACGCAAAGCGCACCGTGATGACAGTGTTGCCCGGCGGCGCCGGTGGATCGGCCGGCACCTGCTGGGCCCACTGCACCAGCCGACTGGCTTGCCGGGCCACCTGCTCTCTTGACTCCCGCAGCTCGATGCGGCCGTTGTGCAGCGCATGGCGGCAGCTCTGAAACTCGACCGCCTCGGGCGTGTTGATGGGCCGGCGCGGTGCGTCTTCGGCCGTTGGCAGCGGAGGCGGGCTGCTGCAAGCCGCCACGAGGGCGGTGACAAGGCTCAAGGTCAGGATGCGCATGGCAGCTCTCCGGTGGACCTAACGGGGCGGGTACGACCCAGTGGGTCGAGACTGGGCTCATCAAGCAACACACCGTCGTCGTCGGCTTCCGCTTCAATGGCACCGCCCTCGGCGGCTTGCGCAGCCTCGAAGAAGCAGTCGAGGTACTGACGCGCTGCGTCGTCGGGCGTGCCGTCCAAGCGGTCGGGCAGTGCGCTGAAGTCCATTGCCAGGTGATCGGCCGACAAGGTCTTGCCGACGGGCAGCTCCTCGGGCAGCAGCCGCACCCGCCGCTGCACCTTGGCCAGGTGCAGGTCCAAGTCCATCGCCGGCACCGCCGGCGGTGGCCGCAATCGGGCCCGGAAGACCGGGTCGTGGTGGTAGCGGATCTTGTCGCCGAGGATGGGTTTGCAGTGTTCGGCCACGATCACCAGCCGTTCACTGCCGAGCTCCTTGAACTCCTGCGGCAACAGCAAGGCCCGCCGCTGGTCACTTTCGTTGCGGCTGACACTGCTGGCGCTGCGGCCGCTGAAGGACCGGCTGCGCCCGTGCGAGGTCGCGCGTTCGGTGAAGGTGCCCAGCATGGCGCTGTACTCGTCGGCGTCGCGCTGTTCGCGGGGTGCAAACAAGATCTGCAGCCCGTGGTTGGTCGCAAACGTGCGCGCTTCCTTGTCGCCGTAGACCGCATCGAGCTGCGACATCGCCTGCACCACCGTCAGCAACCGCAGCCCATAGCCGGCCAGGAAGGCGGCCGCCGTGCTGATCACCGGCACCCGCCCCGTCGCCGTGAACTCGTCGTTGACCAGCAGGCACTGCACGGTGAGCGTGGGGTCCTGCCGAGGCAACTGCTGGGTGTTCAAGCTCACCAACTGGGAGAAGAAGAGGTTCAGCAGCGGCCGCGCGTTGAGCAGCCGGTTCGGCGGGATGCGCACGTACACCGATAGCCGCCGGCGGCGCAGGTCCTGCAGCCGGAAGTCGTCGCCGCTGGTGGCGGCGTCCACGACCACGTCCGCAAAGATGGTCAGCGGCGCATGGAAGGTCGCCACCACGCTGGACAGGGTGTTGTCGGAGTTGGACAGCAGCCGCTGCAAGGCGTCGACACAGTCGTCGGACAGGGCGGGCAGCTCTTTGGTCGGGTGCTCACGCCGCCTGCTGATCAGCCCTTGCAGGTGGTCCTTCAGCGGCTGCCCCTGGCCGGACGACTGCCGCAACATCTCGCCGAGGGTGCGCGGCCAGCTGGGCGTTTTCAGCAACAGCGAACCGAGCCCGAGGAACAGGTTGCGCGCCTGGTCGTTGAAAAACGCCTCCGACGAGGTCCCGCTGCCGTCATTCGGAAAAAACACCTGCCCGATCGTCAGCAGGTCGATCACGCGGTGCAGCGGCGAGGTGCGCACCGCCGACAGCGGGTTCCAGCGATGGCTGCGGCCGGCCTCGTCGAACGGCGAAAACGCCCACACCGCCTGCCCGTGCTGCGCCCGGTAGCCCGCCGTCAGGTCGTAGTTCTCGCCCTTGATGTCCAGCACCACCACCGAGTCCGGCCAGTTCAGCAGGTTGGGGACTACCACGCCCACGCCCTTGCCGCTGCGCGTGGGCGCCGACAGCATCACCGACAGCGGGCCGGGCAGGCTGAGGAACCGCCCGTGGTGGCGGCCGAGCAGGATGCTGGGGCCCGCGGTCGAGCGTTCGCCGGTGAGGCCGGCGCGGCGCACCTCCGCCGGCGTCGCAAAACGCGCCGCCCCGTGCAGCGCGCGCCGCGGCCGCGCCGCCAGCACCAGGCCGATGGGCAGCAGCAGGACCAGTGCCCCTGGCAGCACGGTGCACAGCAGCAGCGGCCGCTGGAACTGCGGGTCCGCCCCGTAGGCCTGCCAGTAGTCGAGGATGCTGAACCAACCAGCCTTCCCCGGGTCAACCCGGTGCCAGACCAAGAACAGCAGCCCGGCCGTGTACAGGGCGCCCACCACCAGCACACCCACCACCAGCGTGATAAACACCGCCGCGGTGACCTGCCGACTGCGCGGCCAGGCGGTCAGGGGCAAGCCGGCGAGGGCGTTCATGGCCGTGCTCCGGCGGGTCCATCGCTCAGCACCCGTTGAGCCCGCGGCCGGTAGAACAGCTCGCTGACATGCCGGCCCTGTGCATCCCGGTCGATCTGCACCACGATGTCGATCACCGTGTGCAGCAGGCCGTGGATCTCCGGCAGGCTCAAGCTGCCACCGGCGCCGCTCTCGCGGATCATCAGCGCCATCTGCGACAGAGCCAGCGCACAGCTGCCGGCGTGCACGCTGGTGATGCTGCCCGGGTGCCCCGAGGCCGCCAACCGCACGAATGAAAAACACTCCTCGCCGCGCACCTCGGCCAGGAACAGCCGGTCGGGTTTCATGCGCAGGCTGGCCTCGAGCAACGTGCGGGCGGTGACTTGGTTGCCCGGCACGTTGCGGCTGTAGAACAGGTGCACGACGTTGGGGTGGTGCGCCAGGGCCAGTTCCGCCGTGTCCTCGATGGTGATCAGGCGCTCCTCCAGTGGCACCTCTTCGATGAGCGCCTTCATGAAGGTGGTCTTGCCGCAACCGGTGCGGCCACTGACGACGATGGTCTGCCGCGTTTGCACGGCCAGGCGCAGGAAGGCGGCGTAACGGCCCGCGGCCTGCAGTAATTGCAGTTCCTGCTCCAGCGGCGACAGGGTGTTGGCGGTGGCGGTGGCCACGCGGTCGAACAGGCCCTCGTGGTGCAGCTGGTTCAACCGCTTGACGACGGCCGACGGCTTGCGCACGGTGATGGACACCGTGCCGCGGGGCACCGCCGGCGGGATGACGACCTGCACCCGCTCGCCGGTGGGCAAGGTGGCGGCCAGCAGCGGCCGCTCGGCGTGGATCTGCTGGTCGCAGAAGGTGGCCACCGCGGTGGCCAGGGCCAGGCACCGGTCGAAGGTCATGGCCGGTGCTTCGACCGTCTGCCAGCCGTGCATCGTCTCGACGAGGAGGATCGAAAACGTCGCGGCAGTCCGCGCGAACGCTAGATGCAGCGCTGCTGGCCATATGGAGTTACTGCATCAGTTACTGCGCTTTTCCGCCAATGCGCCGGCCTGCTGAAGTACCCCGGTACTGGCGACCCAGGACCTCTGTCAGCATGTCCATGGGCATCGTGTGCATCGAGGGAGCACCCGCGAGCGTAAGGCTGGCGCGGTGGACGAGGGCTGGGATCGGCCAAGCGAGGCAGGTTTCAGGGGACGGGTCTGGTGCACTTCGGCTCAACCGGCCACAGCCGGGCCTTCCTGACGCGCTTGCAATTCAGGGGTCCGCGGCACTCCGGCGCGCCGCGTCACCCCGTTCCATCACGGTGCAGGCGGCAGGATCTGTTGCACCGCCAACCCGCCGATCGGCCGCCCCATCGCCTCTGCTGCGTTGGTCGCCGAGCGGAAGTGATTGCTGCCGTGCACTAGCGCGGCATGGCGGCCGTACGGACCTGCCTCACGCGCATGTCGGCGCCCAAGGCAAGCGGCAACGGCCGCTGGCGAAGGCCCTCGCATGGGCGTGCAATCATCAGCCGACCGACGGTGAGGGAGACGATCTGGTGGCTAGGAGTCTGCGCGGCAGAACCGGGTAGTTCCTAGTGCTGCCTGGCACAAGGCATGCGTTGATGTGGCATGGCTGGAAGCTATCGACCCTACGAACCCGACCAGGTGATGCTGCTGCCGGCGGCGCCGCAAGACTGGTTGCCGGCGGGCCACCTGGCCCACTACATCTACGACACGGTTGACGCGCTGGACCTCAAGGCGTTCTACGCGCGCTACGAGGGCGGCGGCTCGCGCAACCAGCCGTTCCACCCGGCCATGATGGTCAAGGTGCTGGTCTACGCGTACGCCACGGGCGTGTTTAGCTCGCGCAAGATCGAGCGCCGACTGCACGAGGATCTGGCGTTTCGGATGCTGGCTGCGGGCAACTTCCCGCGTCACCGCACCATCTGCGACTTCCGCGCCTTGCATCTGAAGGAGCTGTCGGCGCTGTTCGTGCAGGTGGTCGGGCTGGCCCGCGAGATGGGGTTGGTCAGGCTGGGCACGGTGGCCATCGATGGCACCAAGGTCAAGGCCAACGCCAGCCGCCACAAGGCCATGAGCTACGAGCGCATGAAGCAGGCCGAGGCCGAAGTGAAGGGGCAGATCGACGCGCTGCTGGCGCGTGCGAAGGCCACCGACGAGGCCGAAGCGGGCGAGCCGGAACTGGATCTGCCGGCCGAGATCGAGCGCCGCGAGGCACGACTGGCGGCCATCCGCGAGGCCCGCCAACGCCTGGAGCAGCGCCAGCGCGAGGCCGACGTCGAGCGCGGGCGCAGCGACGACGACGACCGCCGCCCGCGTGGCCCGGACGGCCAGCCCAAGGGCGGGCGCTACAAGCGCGAGTTTGGCGTGCCGCAGGACAAGGCGCAGGACAACTTCACCGACCCCGACAGCCGCATCATGAAGCGCGCCGGCGGCGGGTTCGACCCGGCGTACAACGCGCAGACCGCGGTGGACGAGGCCGCGCACATCATCGTGGCGGCCGAGCTGGACAACGTTGCACCAGATGTGAACTGGCTGCTGCCGATGATCCAGGCCGTGGGCGACAACCTGGGCGAGCTGCCCGCACTGGCGCTGGCCGACGTCGGCTACCGAAGCGAAGCGAACCTGAGCAGTGCGCCGATCGAGGTGGTGATGGCGCTGGGCCGCGAAGGCAAGCGGCACGCCGAGGTCGACGCGCAGCGATGCCCGCACACCGCGGCGATGGCCGCCAAGCTGCAGACCGAAGAAGGACGAGCGGCGTACCGCAAGCGCAAGTGGATCGCCGAGCCGCCCAACGGATGGATCAAGAACGTGCTGGGGTTCCGGCAGTTCGGCCTGCGGGGGCTGCACCGGGTGCAAGCGGAATGGAAGCTCGTGTGCATGGCGCTGAACCTGCGGCGTATGGCAGTGCTCGGCGCACGCTGAGCCGCCGCGCAGGCCGCGTCAGACTGACTGGAGCCTCCCTCTTGGAGGGAGGCTGGAGGGTGCCGTCGAACACGCTGGAGCTCCCTCGCGGAGGGGGCTCGGGGGAGCTGGGCGTTAAAGCCGCCGCAGGAGGCTGGGCGGCTTCTGCCGCGCAGACTCCTAGGAGCAGCAGGAGGACCCAGAAAGGTGGGCGCGAGGCCCGAAAGTTGACGGAGGCTGGCTTGGCGCTGGTGGGCTTCGGGCTGATGTTCCTCGTTCTGCCGTCGGTGCTTGGGGCCTCGCCGCTGGGCGACGTCTTCCTGCCGTTACGCGGTATGGCCGGTTGGATGGTTTTGGCGGGTGTGATCGTACTGGGCGTTGGGCACCTGATTGGGCGGCAATCGGCATCCGCCGCGACGCAAGGCGCCGCCCCTGTGCCGCCGGCGCCTCCAGTGCGCGCTCTGGCTGTCGGCCGCCAGCATGGCGATCCGCCCATAGGCGCGCGATCCGTAGTAGTCGATCAGCCTCCGGTTGTCGCGGCAAGGCCCATCGCCGCCGCACCCCCCGCGCTGAACGAGCGCCCGGTGCGCTGGGGGAAGCCGGTGTTCAACGTCATCGAGTGGCGTCGCTTTAAAGCGGTCGTTGAGCGCCTCTTCCAGCAGGCCGGCTTCGAAACCACCTCTCAGTCTCATGGCGCGGATGAGGGCGTGGATATCTGGCTGTTTTCGCGGCACCAGCCAGGCGAGCCCGTGAGCCTAGTGCAGTGCAAGCACTGGCAAGGCAAGAAGGTGGGCGTGGACAAGGTGCGGGAGCTTCGCGGCGTGATGACTGCACGCCTGGTCAAGCGCGGCCAGTTTGCTACCACTTCGGCCTTCACAACTGATGCGATCGCCTTCGCCCGAGTCAACGGCATCAACCTGCTGGTTGTAGATGGACTCCTCGAGCTCATTGGCACGCGCTCTCCTGAGCAGCAGGCCGAGTTGCTCGACGTCGCGCTGGAGGGCGACTACTGGCGGCCCACCTGCGTCAACTGCGGCCTCAAGATGGTCGATCGACAGCCTAAGCGCGGCGGTTCGGCCTTCTGGGGATGCGTAGGCTTCCCGAAGTGCCGGACGACGCTGCCAATGAGGACCGCCTGATTCGCCGCCTCGCTCGTTGGCCTTCAGCCGTGGGTGGCTCACCGGTTGTGCAGTACTGGTTCGACGCAGGAGCGCGGGGTCGTGCCATGCAGCCGCCTCGGAGCGAGAGCACGGCTTTGCCGCGTCCGCAAAGCGGTCCCTGGCGGCGCGCTTTCGGCCAGGAGCAGACGCTAGCCGATGGCAGTTATTGGGACAGTCCCTGGCCGCAACGAACGCTGCTACTGCGCGGAGGCCTTTCCGGACCACGGGTTCACCGTGGAGCACATCCTGCCGCAGGCGCGGGGCGGCCGGACGGACTTCATGAACACCGTCAGCGCCTGTCGGCCCTGCAACGCATGGGAGTCCTGCCGCAAGGCCGGAAGAAGCGCGCATGCCGTGGGGTATCTGCGCGTGCAGATCCGCTTTGAGGACTTCCTGCTTGCCAGTCGCAACATCCGCGCCGACGTGCACGAGTGGCTCGCGTCCAAGCTGGCAAGGAATCGCGACTGAGCTGAGAGCAGACGAAAGCCCCCGACGGGTAACCGTTCGGGGGGTTTTTCGTTAGACGTGCGAATTCGAACGCTGCCTCGAGACGGCTCGGCGGCTCACTCAGGCGCCATGCCTCGGGGATCGGCGTCGTCGACGTAGTCCTTGACACTGACCTTCACCATGTAGTGGTCCGAGAGAAATCGGTCGTGGGCTTCCAGGTCGGACGAGCGAAGGATGTACTGCCGGCTGTAGCGGAACTCGCGCCGGTTCTCGGCGACGAACACGCGATCGAACGGCGACCCGTTCGGGAACTGCGGCGACCAGTAAGTGCTCTGGTCGTTGTTGTTAAGGTCGCGCCAGCCGTTGGCGATGAAGGTCTCAATCGCCGGCTCGCTGTTGTTTAGGATGTTGGTGTCGCCGAGCAACAGCACGCTCGGATCCCAGGCGGCTCCTGCGGCGGCCTCGGCGGCCTTCAAGGCCTCGCACAAGGTCTTGGCCTCAGCGGCCCTGACGGCACGGCTGGCGGTAGCGCCGCCGAAGTTTGACTTCATGTGCAGCGGCACGACGCTCAGCGTCCGCTTCTCACCGAGCTGGTGCCACTTGCCGGCGTCGTCGCGACGCCAAGTAAGCACATCGGACTGGAACGACACCAGATGGGGCTTGCGGTCCCAGAGCACCTTGGTCCCTTCCTTGTGCGACACCTGCAACGGCGTCGCCGCCCTGAAGGTGAGCCTGCCGGTGTTCCACAGGACGGCGCACAGCTGCGACTTGTCCCCCGCAGTGCGGTTGGGCAGGATCAGATAGCGCCAATCCGTGTCCAGGTGTTCCTTCAGAACCGCGCACACCACGTCGAGATCGGAGTTGCGACGTTCCTTCTCCCACGCCGCCACCGACACGTCGGGCGCCCCGGGCTTGCTGGACAGCGACACCTTCTCGGCCGAGTCGGTGACGTAGATCTCCTGCAGGGCAATGACGTCGATCCCGGCCATCTCGATATGGTCCGCCAATGCGAACGCGCTCTGACGGCGCTGCGCGCGGGGGTGCCCCGAAAGGTGCTCGACGTTCCAGCTGGCGACTTGGATGAAGCTCACGTGCGTGTCCCAGAGGGGTGAATAAGCCTGTAGTGATACCGGCCGCGCTATTGCCTGCCATCCCTAGAATGGAGGACGCGGGCCGCTGCAGGTGCTCGCGACGGCGCGGCTCAGGTCACGTATCCAGCACGCAACCTGGTTGGCATTAATGCCGAACTCGCGTGCGAGGCGGGCTACCGACACGACCGGCTGCAAGCACTGCTCGACGAACTCGGCCTTGGCCGTCTTGTCGTACAGGCAGCGCCCGCCAGGCTTGTGCCGCAACACGAGACGCTGTCTCAGCGCCTCCAGATCGATCGACGTACGTCCCCACTTGACTTGGCACGCATACCTGGATGACCCGACGCTGGCCGACGCCATCCTGGACCGGGTCGTACACAGCGGCCACAAGATCGAGCTCAAGGGCAGGTCCTTGCGCGATCCGGCCAAGACGGCGAACGACACCGCAGCACCAGGGGATCAAGCATGAGTACATGCGTGATCGGGGGGCCTCCGGCGGCCTGGCATGGGCCTGGAAAAACAAGTCCGAAACCCCAAAGCCCCAAAGCCCGCCCTACTGAAGCACCGACAGCCGCTCATCCACGCCGCGCTTCAAACTGATCGTGGACGACTGAGCTACATTGAACCCCTCCCTTGCGCGCACCCTCGCGCGTCCACGATGGCGCTGAAACGGCGTCCGCGATCAGTCTGAAACAGGCGTCCACGATCGCTGAAATGCGCACGAGAGCAAGCGCCGAGGTGCTTGGAAAGCCTATTTCACCTGGACTATGTAGAGGCGAAACTCCCCCTCCCCGGCGTTGCGGGTGGCCGCCTTGTCAGGACCGATGGCGCGAACCTCTCCTGCCTTCCATTCTTCGACTTCTATTCGCCCGTCTTCGGTTCGCCGCTCCAGGCGACCATCTACCAAGGCCCGCAAGACGCGGAAGGGGCGCTCAATGTTCCTCGCTTCTGCGCCAGGTGCGAATACCACTTCGTAGGCTCGCACCCGCTCGTTCTCGAACAGCACCTTTGTGACAGCAGCCTCTGCCGCGATGAGCGGAAGAGGGATCAGCAAGCAAAGCGACAGAGCTGCAGAACGGGAAAAGGTACTCACGTGGACCTCCACATGTCAAGCGGGGCGAAAGTCAGAGCCTTTTTCCTGACCACTCGGCTCTCTTGCTGCGAGTGCGTCCGAAGCCAACGAGCGCGGCGCCTCCAACGACAGTGAGAAGCCACGAGGCCGGCTCAGGAATGGGAGTGATGGACACAGCGTCGAGGTCAAATCCCTGGCTTGTGCCTCCGAGATCTACGCCGCCAATCCCCACCCTGGTGAATGCGCCTCCATGGGCGGCAAGTTCCGCAGCGAAGGGCCTCAGGTCGAAGGCAACAGCATCGCCCGCGACTGCGGGGTCCGTTGCCAACTGCAGGAATCCGCCATCGGCGAACCAAACCCAGATCAGCGCGTCTTCGGACTCTCGGATTGACTCGTAGACGGTCAGCATCGTGTTCGCATCGAAGGTGCGGCCGAATGCAACTTCGACATACGCCCCCCGGAACGCTGAGCCCGGCGGAGGCCTCACCCCAGGCAGCGATGCAAATACGTCGTCTGGCTTGCCGAGGATGGATGCCTCCATCTCAAACTCCGTCAGCGGTACCGGAAACCCACCGGTGAATGAACCACCGTACCACCCGGGCGAACTTCCAGCGGCTTCGCCTCGAAACGAGTTGGTGCGTTCAACCGCAAAGGTCTCCTGTGCCATTCCCGGCGACGCCGTGAGGTAGGAGAGCAGTAACGCGACGACCAGGCCGATGGACACTCTCATCATTGGCTCCGAGAACGGGTTGTTGCGGACTCAAGACTGCACACTTTGAACTCTTCATCGCCGCATTCCTCCCCCTAAAACGTAGTGCATCCCCATGACCAAGAAGTCGTCGCCTCAGATCATGTTCAGCACTGATCGCTAAGGTGAACGCCGCTACAGCGGCGTTCTGCAGGCCGACGCCTATGGCGGCTGGGGCAAGCTGTACGACACCGGCCGGATCACCGAGGCGGCTCGCTGGGCGCATGCGCGCCGGCCCTGGTGGGACCTGTACCTGAGCACGGGCAAGGCCAAGGACGGCATCGCGGCCCAGGCACTGCGGCGCATCGCCGCGCTGTATGCGGTGGAGAAGGACATCCGCGGGCAGCCGCCCGACATCCGGCGCAGCCAGCGCCAGGCGCGGGCGGGCCCGCTGCTCGACGAGATGCACGCCTGGCTCAGCGGCCTGGTGGGCCGCGTCTCGGCCAAGTCCGATCTGGCGCGCGCCATCGGCTACAGCCTGACCCGGTGGCAGGCGTTGACCCGCTACCGTGACACGGGCGCATCGAGATCGACAACAACGCGGCAGAACGTGCCCTGCGCGGCGTGGCCCTCGGACGCGGCAACTACCTGTTCATGGGTTCGGACGCCGGCGGGCGCCGTGCTGCGGCGATCTACAGTCTGGTGGAGACGGCCACGGTCAACGGGCTCGACCCCGAGGGGTACCTGCGCGAGGTGCTGGGCCGCATCGCAGACCATCCGATCAACCGTATCGACGAGCTGCTGCCCTGGAACATCGGGCGGGCCGTCATGCCTGCAGCCGTTGTACCGCGTGCCGCATCAGCCACCCCGGTGTCGATCCTCAACTCGTCGATGTCATGAACCGCGCCAGCAGCCTGCAGCTGTTCCAGCTCAGCGCGCTGATCAAGCGCCTGCTGGCCGATCCGCGGCGCATCATCGCCGTGCGCGTGAACATGCACCTGGGCCAGACGGTGCGCTTCGTGGACTGGCGCGACGGCAGCCTGCGCGGGGGTACGGTGATGGCCATGAAGGACACGTAGGTGACGGTGCAAGACCTTCTCGATCGCCGGGAATGGAAGCTGCCTTATGCGGCCATCGAGCCGCCGGCGCCCAACGTCAGGCCCGCGCAGGGCCGCTGCGGCAGCGCCGCCGCCGGCACCGCCCAAGCCCACACGCAACGACGTCCGCTGTGGTGAGAAGGTGGCCTTCGAGGACAAGTACCTGCAGACGGTGGTGGGCACCATCGTGCGCATCAACGACCGCACGGCCAGCATCGACCCGGGGGACGGCAACAAGTGGCGGGTAGGCTTCGGGCTGCTGGCCACGTCCTTGACGTCTGACCAAAAGCAGCCGCGTCCGTCAAGAGCGTGGTGGGGCGCGCTTACGGTGCAGGCGCAATGTCTCTCGGATTCGACGCATCGTGACTCTCTTGTTGGGCATCGGCTGGGTCTGCAAAAAGCAGCCAGCCTAGGCCCGGTCAAAGGATCACTTGCGCGCCACCTCCACCGTCCACGATCACGCTGAAACGGCGTCCACGATCAGCTTAAAACGCCGTCCACGATCACGCTGAAATCCCGTCCACGATCAGCCTGAAATGCCGTCCACGATGGGCTGAAATACGCACTCTCGACCTGTGGCGGTCCCGCTTCCGGTACGTCCGCTTCGGTGCATAGCGGGCCTCCGCGGCATGCAGGTGAACGTTCGCTCCGGGTCGAAAGTGAGCGTCTGCGAAGGTCCGGTCTTGCTGCGGCTCCAAGGTTGCTCTCGCGCTCGGGCTGGATTCCGGCAATGCAGGCACAAGGTACTGACTCGCAGGCGTGTTGGTTTTCTTGCTCTCGTAGACGCCGAGCCAACGCGACCAGCCAGCTTTGCCGGCGTCATGACAACCGCGGCCCTTTCCCGTGCCCGGGGATCGCGGGCTCTATCGCCTTCCCGCTGCGCGGGAACGCCGCCCG
>NZ_JZUE01000029.1 GCF_000969605.1 Aquincola tertiaricarbonis
TGTTCTTGCCCATCAGCTCGAACAGCGGCTTCACCTTTGCGAACACGGCCTCGTCGCCGCCCACCATGATGGTCAGGCTGGCGGCCTTGGCGCCGACCTCGCCGCCTGAGACCGGCGCGTCCAGGTAGTCGCAGCCCAGGTCGTTGATGCGCTTGGCGAAGGCCTTGGTTTCCATGGGCGAGATGCTGCTCATGTCCACCACGGTCTTGCCCTTCGACAGACCGGCGGCCACGCCGTTCTCGCCGAACAGCACCTTCTCTACGTCCGGCGTGTCAGGCACCATCAGGAAGACGATGTCGGCCTGCTGCGCCACTTCCGTCGCGTTGGCGCAGGCCACGGCGCCGGCCTGCAGCAGCGCCTCGGGCACGCGGCCATGGGTGGTGGCGAACACCGTGTGGTCGGCGGCCAGCAGGTGGCCGGCCATGGGTGCGCCCATGATGCCCAGGCCGATGAATCCCAGTTTCATGCGTGTGTCCTTCAGTAGATGAAGCGCTGGCGCCAGTTCAGGCCGGCTTCGGTGGTGGACAGCGGCTTGTATTCGCAGCCGATGTAGCCCGTGTAGCCGATGCGGTCGATGTGCCGGAACAGGAAGTTCCAGTTCAGCTCGCCGGTGCCGGGCTCGTTGCGGCCCGGGTTGTCGGCCAGCTGGATGTGGTCGATGCGCGAGAGGTGTTGCTGCAGCGTGGCCGCGATCTCGCCCTCCGTGCGCTGCGCGTGGTAGATGTCGTACTGTACGTAGGCATTGGCCGCGGCCACCTCGTCCAGCAGCGCCACCGCGTCGTCGGTGCGGTTGAGCACGAAGCCGGGGATGTCGAAGCGGTTGATCGGCTCCACCAGCAGCTTCAACCCGGCCTTGTTCAGCTCGGCCGCGGCAAAGCGCAGGTTGTCCACCAGCGTGCGGCGCAGCGTGGCCGCGTCCACGCCAGCCGGCGCCTTGCCCACCAGGCAGTTGAGCCGCGGCGTGCCCAGCGAGGTGGCCACGTCGATGGCGCGCATCACGCCATCGCGGAACTCGGCCTGCCGGTCGGGGTGGCAGGCGATGCCGCGCTCGCCGGCGTCCCAGTTGCCGGCAGGCAGGTTGTGCAGCACCAGCTTCAGGCCGTTGGCATCGAGCCGGCGGCGGATCTCCGCTGTCTCGAAGGCATACGGGAACAGGAACTCCACCGCATCAAAACCGGCCCGGGCCGCGGGCTCGAAGCGGTCGAGGAAGGGCCGTTCGGTGAACAGCATCGTCAGGTTGGCCGCGAACTTCGGCATGGATTCTCCTTGTCTAGACAACTCGGCAAGGCCGCGCTCAGTCCAGCAGCCCCACGGCGGTGGGCGCGTCGGCCGGCGTCAGCGCCAGTTCCTCGAATTCGTTGATGGCGTCGATCTCGGTACCCATCGAGATGTTGGTCACCCGCTCCAGCATCACCTCGATCACCACCGGCACCTGGAACTCGGCCATCCAGCGCTCGGCCTGCTCGATGGCGGGCTTGATCTCTTCCTGGCGGTGCACCCGGATGGCCTTGCAGCCCAGGCCTTCCACCACCGCCTTGTGGTCCACGCCGTAGCCCTGCAGCTCGGGCGTGTTGATGTTCTCGAAGCCCAGCTGCACGCAGTAGTCCATGCTGAAGCCGCGCTGCGCCTGGCGGATGAGGCCCAGGTAGCTGTTGTTGACCACCATGTGGATGTAAGGCAGCTTGAACTGCGCACCCACGGCCAGCTCCTCGATCATGAACTGGAAGTCGTAGTCACCCGACAGCGCCACGATCTTGCGGGTGGGGTCGGCAGCGCGCACGCCCAGGGCGGCGGGAATCGTCCAGCCCAGCGGGCCGGCCTGGCCGCAATTGATCCACTGCCGCGGGCCGTAGACGTGCAGGAACTGCGCCCCGGCAATCTGGCTCAGGCCGATGGTCGACACGTAGGTGGTGTCGCGGCCGAAGTTGTTGTTCATGCACTGGTACACCCGCTGCGGCTTCATCGGCACGGTGTCGTAGTTGGTCTTGCGCAGCATCGTTCGCTTGCGTTCGCGGCATTCGCCGGCCCAGGCCGTGCGGCTTCTCAGCGTGCCGGCGGCCTTCATCTCGCGGGCCACCTCCACGAAGCGTTCCAGCGCGGCCCGGGCGTCCGACACGATGCCCAGGTCGGGCGCAAACACCCGGCCGATCTGCGTGGGCTCGATGTCCACATGCACGAAGGTGCGGCCCTTCGTGTACACCTCGGTGGAGCCGGTGTGGCGATTGGCCCAGCGGTTGCCGATGCCCAGCACGAAGTCGCTGGCCAGCATGGTGGCGTTGCCGTAGCGGTGGCTGGTCTGCAGGCCGCACATGCCGGCCATCAGCGGATGGTCGTCGGGGATGGTGCCCCAGCCCATCAGCGTGGGGATCACCGGCACGCCGGTGAGTTCGGCGAACTCAACCAGCAGGTCCGACGCATCGGCATTGATGATGCCGCCGCCGGCCACGATCAGCGGGCGCTCGGCGGCCTGCATCATCTGCAGCGCCTTTTCCACCTGCTTGCGCGAGGCGGCGGGCTTGTAGACCGGCAGCGGCTCGTAGGTGTCGATGTCGAACTCGATCTCGGCCATCTGCACGTCGAACGGCAGGTCGATCAGCACCGGGCCCGGGCGGCCCGATCGCATCAGGTGGAAGGCCTGCTGGAAGGCGCGCGGCACCTGCGCCGGCTCGCGCACCGTCACGCTCCACTTGGTCACCGGCTTGCTGATCGACTCGATGTCGACCGCCTGGAAGTCTTCCTTGTACAGCCGGGCCCGCGGCGCCTGGCCGGTGATGCACAGAATGGGGATGCTGTCGGCCTGGGCCGAATACAGCCCGGTGATCATGTCGGTGCCCGCCGGACCCGAGGTGCCGATGCACACGCCGATGTTGCCGGCCCGCGCCCGGGTGTAGCCCTCGGCCATGTGCGAGGCGCCTTCCACGTGCCGTGCCAGCACATGGGCGATGGCGCCGCGCTCGCGCAGGCATGCATACAGCGGATTGATCGCCGCGCCCGGCACGCCGAAGGCCTGCGAGATGCCTTCCTTCTCCATCACCAGCACTGCCGCCATCGCGGCTTTCATCTTGGCCATTGCATCGTCTCCTGTTGCACTGGCGTCGATGATTCCGGCAGCCGCCGCACGGCGGAACCGCAGGCCGCGGATAAGCGCTATTCCGCCCGCGAATGGCGCGAACGCCAGGCCACCCAGCCCGCGATGCAGGTGAAGCCGAGCACGATGCCTACCACCACCCAGAAGCCCCGCGGCGAATCGGCCAGCGGCACGCCGCCCACGTTCATGCCCAGCAGGCCGGCAATGAGGTTGATGGGCAGGGCCAGCACGGTCACCACCGTCAGCACGAACAGGCTGCGGTGGTTGTCCTCGTTCACGCGCGCCGCCACCTCTTCCTGCAGCAGCTTGATGCGCTCCTGCAGCGCCGACATGTCGCGCAGCACCACCGAGAACTCCTCGGTGGACTGGCGCAGCGCCAGCACGCCGGCCTCGTCGATCCAGGCCGGCGGATGCTGCAGCAACCGGAACAGCGAGGCCGGCTCCGGCGCCAGCAGCCGCTGCAGCCGCACCAGCAGCCGCCGCATCGCGCCCAGGCGTGCGCGGCGGTGGTCCAGCCGGTTGGCCAGCAGCGCGTCCTCCACGTCGTCAACGCGGCCGGTCACGTCGCGCACGATGCGCACCAGCACGTCGGCTTGTGCGCGCAGCAGGTTTTCCAGCAGCTCGATGGGCGAGGCAAAGCTGTCGCCGCGCTTGGCCGCGGTGCGCAGCGCGTCGATGGAGCGCAGCGCCTGGCGGCGCGCCGTCACCACCAGGTCGTGGTCGACATGGATCCACAGCGTGGAGATGTCCGACGGCTCGAAGCTGAAGGCGAAGTGCACGTCGTTGACCACCGCCACCAGCGCATGCTGGTCGGTGCGCTCGATGCGGGTGGAGTGCAGGTCCTCCTTCAGCGCGTCGAAGAAGGCCTCGGGCAGCTCCGCCCGGTGCTGCAGCCAGGGCTGCGCGCCGGTGTGGCTGAGGTTGAAGTGCAGCCACAGGAACTCGCCGCCCGCCGGGGCGCCGTGGCTGCGCCGCTGCGCCAGCCAGGCGGCCGCCTCGGCCGAGCCGATCTCCTGGGCGCGGCGGTCGGGAGCCAGCCGCCAGCCGCAGATGAGGCCGGATTCATCGGCCCCGTAGCCCGTTTGCGTCAGGGGGCTCAAGGCATAGTGCCGGGGGTCATGGGAAGGTGTGCACGTCCAGGTCGGTGATCGGCAGCGGGTGCGCGGCCGTCACGCGGAGGGTCCGGCCGCAGCAAGCCGGCATGCTGCCAGCGCGGCATGACGGTGGCGTGACAGCGGTGCGTCAGCGCCCCCAACTTCAACTGCGCGTGGCCGTGTCGGCGGGGCCCGGGGCATCCGCCTGCCGGCGGCAGATCAGCACGTAGCTGGTGCAGAACAGCGACCGGAAGCTGTACATCCCGGCCTTGAGCCCGGGGTCGATGGACGACTTCTCGAAGAAGGACGAGCAGCCAACGTACAGCCGCAGCAGCGGGTACAGCAGCGCCGCCAGCGGCAGCATCCACAGGTCCTTGGGCTTGCCCAGCACATGCACCACGCGCTCGACGCGGAAGCCCGCCGCATGCAGCATGCCCACCGTCGTCGGCATCGGGATGATGTGCCACACGCTCTGGTTGCGCACCCGGAACAGCTTCAGGCGCCGGGTGCGGCCCAGCAGCAGGTACAGCAGCCTGTCCTGCACGGTGAAGATGGAATCGTTGGTGACGATGAAGCAGCCCCCGGGCGCCAGCCGCTGCGCGCAGAAGTCGAAGAACTGCGAGGTGTTGCCGAACTCCATGATGCCGCTGATGCAGGTGACGACGTCGTAGCGGCCTTGCAGTGGTTCCGGCAGCGGCCCTGACAGCGCGGCCGAGGCATCGAACCGGGTGTACTCGTGCGGGGCCAGATGCGCCGGGCTGGGCATGATGTCGGCACCGTGCGCCTGCAGCGGCAGGTGGCGGTTGACCGTCTGCACGAACAGGCCATGCCCGCAGGGCAGGTCGAGCAGCGTCTTCCAGCCGGCGGCCGGGGCGGCCTCCTGCAGGTACTTGAAGATCTCGCGATTGACGCCGCGGCTGGTATTGCCTTGCGGCACCTGCACGTCACCCACGCGGGTGACGGCGTATTCCTTGCGGCTGACTGCAGCGGTGTCCTGTTGCATGGTGGCCCTCGGGTCGGGGCCTGCACTGTAGTTCGGCCGCACCCGGCCGTGCAGTGCGGCAACGGCACTTATTTGCCCTAGGCATCCGACCCGCCGGCCGACCCCGTCAACGCGCGCCGGCCGGCATGTGCGCCTCGGTCTGGTCGAGCACGGCTTCAGGCGCATCCGCTTCCAGCGGCGTTTCGCCGTTCAGGTGCGCATCCAGCCGGGCGCTGTCGAGGTCGCCGGTCCACTTGGCCACCACCAGCGTGGCCACGCCGTTGCCGATCAGGTTGGTGAGCGCGCGGGCCTCGGACATGAAGCGGTCGATGCCTAGGATGAGCGCCAGCCCCGCCACCGGCACATGGCCCACCGCCGACAGCGTGGCCGCCAGCACGATGAAGCCGCTGCCGGTGACGCCGGCCGCGCCCTTGCTGGTGAGCAGCAGCACCGCCAGCAGCGTGAGCTGCTGCGTCAGCGTCATGTCGGTGTTGGTGGCCTGGGCGATGAACACCGCCGCCATGGTGAGGTAGATGGAGGTGCCGTCCAGGTTGAACGAATAGCCCGTGGGCACCACCAGGCCCACCACCGACTTGCGCGCACCCAGGTTCTCCAGCTTGGCCATCATGCGCGGCAGCACCGATTCGCTCGACGAGGTGCCCAGCACGATCAGCAGCTCTTCCTTGATGTACTTGATGAACTTCCAGATGGAGAAGCCGTGCGCGCGGGCAATGCCGCCCAGCACCACGAAGATGAAGATCAGGCAGGTGGCGTAGAAGGTGGCCATCAGCTGGCCCAGCGACACCAGCGAGCCGATGCCGTACTTGCCGATGGTGAAGGCCATGGCACCGAAGGCGCCGATGGGGGCCACCTTCATGATCATGCCGACGATGCCGAACAGCACGTGCGAGAACTTCTCGATGAAGTCGAACACCAGCGTGCCGCGGCCGCCGAACTTGTGCAGCGCGAAGCCGAACATCACCGCGATCAGCAGCACCTGCAGGATCTCGCCCTTGGCAAACGCATCCACGAAGGTGTTGGGGATGACGTGCAGCAGGAAGTCCACCGTGCCCTGCATCTTGCCGGGCTCGGTATAGGCGGCGATGGCCTTGGTGTCCAGCGCGCTGACGTCCACGTTCATGCCGGCGCCGGGACGCACCAGGTTGACGATGACCAGGCCCACCACCAGCGCCACGGTGCTGACGATCTCGAAGTACAGCAGCGCCAGGCCGCCGGTCTTGCCCACCTTCTTCATGTCCTCCATGCCGGCGATGCCGACGACCACGGTGCAGAAGATGATGGGCGCGATGATCATCTTGATGAGCTTGATGAAGCCGTCGCCCAGCGGCTTCATCGCCGCGCCGGTCTGCGGCCAGAAATGGCCGAGCAGCACGCCAATGACGATGGCCACGATGACCTGGAAGTAGAGGGAGCGGTAGATCGGCTGCTTGGTGGCCGGGGTGTCCATGGGCTTGTCTCCTGGAATGTGCGGAAGGCGGGTGCCTTTAGCAAGCCAGGGACCAGCGGCACGGCTGTCCGGTGATGCGGTAAGCCGTTGATTCAACAGTCTTTTCTCCCGACCGACAGGCGTCGCTGCCCGGACCTTCGTGCAGGCCGCCGGCGGCCAGCCCGGGTTCCCGGGCAGCGGCGGTTCAGCGGAAGGCTTCCGCCCGCAGGCCCAGGCGCTTGAGCTTGTCGTACAGCGTCTGCTTGCCGATGCCCAGGGACTGCGCGGTGGCCGCCGCATCGCCCTGGTGGCGGCGCAGCGCATCGGCCACCAGGGTGCGCTCCACATGCTCCAGCTGCTGCGGCAGGCTGGCGCCCGCGGCCGGTGTCGCGGCGGCGCCGCCCGCGCCGGGGCCGTGGGTGGAAGGCAGGTCGTCGCCGGCCAGGCCCAGCACATGGCGTTCGGCCACGTTGCGCAGCTCACGCACGTTGCCGGGCCAGGCATGGGCCATCAGCGTGGCGGTCTGCGCCGGCGTCAGCGCGGGCGCGGCGCGCTGGAAGCGCTGCTGCGCGGCCAGCGAGAAGTGCTCGAACAGCAGCGGGATGTCCTCCCGGCGCTCGCGCAGCGGGGGCAGCTCGATGAAGGCCACGCCGATGCGGTAGTACAGGTCGGCGCGGAAGCGCTGCTGCTCGGCCATGAGCTTCAGGTCTTCCTTGCTGGCGGCAATCACCCGGCAGTCCACCGCGATCGGCTTGTTGGAGCCGATGCGCTCGATGCTGCGCTCCTGCAGCGCGCGCAGCAGCTTGACCTGCACCGCCAGCGGCATGCTCTCGATCTCGTCGAGGAACAGCGTGCCGCCGTGCGCATGCTCGAACTTGCCCACCCGGGTGCGCTGGGCGCCGGTGAAGGCGCCGGCCTCGTGGCCGAACAGCTCGGTCTCGGCCAGGTTCTCGGGCAGGCCGCCGCAGTTCAGCGCCACGAAGTGGGCCTTGCGCCGCGGGCCATGCTCATGCAGGCAGCGGGCCACCAGCTCCTTGCCGG
This sequence comes from Aquincola tertiaricarbonis, assembly GCF_000969605.1. Lineage (GTDB taxonomy): Bacteria > Pseudomonadota > Gammaproteobacteria > Burkholderiales > Burkholderiaceae_C > Aquincola > Aquincola tertiaricarbonis. The sequence continues at coordinate 7,653 of NZ_JZUE01000029.1, forward strand.
TGCCGGTCTCGCCGTAGATCACCACGTCGGCCGAGGTGGCGGCCAGGGCCTGCACCCGCTGGCGCAGCCGCTCCATGGCGGCCGAGCGGCCGAGCAGCATCGCCTCGATGCCCTGGCGCTGCTCCAGCTGCCGCCGCAGCGCGCGCACCTGCAGCGCCAGCCGGCGCTTGTCGGCCGCGCGCCGCACCACCGAGGCCAGGTGGTCGGAAGCGAAGGGCTTGGCAATGAAGTCGTAGGTGCCCTGCTGCATGGCCTGCACCGCCATCGCGATGTCGCCATGGCCGGTGATGAGGATGACCGGCAGCTCCGCATCCAGCGCCTGCAGCTCGCGCTGCCAGTCCAGGCCGCTGGTGCCGGGCAGCCGCACGTCGCACAGCACCACCACCGGCAGCAGCGCCGCCGGCTCCGGCTGCAGCGCGCCGCGTGCGGCTTCCACGCTGGCATGGGCCTGCACCGGGAAGCCGGCCAGCTCCAGCGCCTGGCGGCAGCCGATGCGCACGTCCTCGTCGTCTTCCACCAGGATCACGCGGATCGTGTCCTCGGGCGGCCGGGGGTCGTCGCTCATGGCAGCAGCCTCCTGCAGGTTCAGGCCGCGGCGGCGGGCCGCAGCGGCAGGGTCAGCACGAAGACGGCGCCGCCTTCGGGCCGGTTGCGGCCCTCCAGCGTGCCGCCCAGCTCGCGCACGATGTGGGCCGAGATCATCAGCCCCAGGCCCAGGCCGGCACCGGCCGGCTTGCTGGTGGCAAAGGGCTCGAACAGTCGCGGCAGCATGTCGTCGGCGATGCCCGGGCCGCTGTCGGCCACCGTGAGGCGGCAGCGGCCGTCGTCGATCACCGCGTCCAGCTGCAGCAACCGGCGCGGCGCCTCGGCCATCGCATCGGCGGCATTGGCCAGCAGGTTCACCAGCACCTGCTCCAGCCGCGGCTCCTCGGCCATGACGGTGAGCGCGGGCGGCTCGATGCGCTGCTGCAGCTCGATGCCCAGCGTGCGCAGCCGCGGCTGCACCAGCAGCAGCGCGCCCTGCAGCACCCGCTGCAGCGGCACCGGCTGCAGCGCCGGCGGCCCCTTGTGCGCGAAGCCCTTGAGCTGCTGGGTGAAGCGCCCCACGCGGTCCACCAGCTGGCCGATGCGGCCGAGATTCCAGCGCAGGTCGTCGGCCTGGCCGCGGTCCAGCAGCACCACCGCGTTGTCGGCCATGGTGCGCAGCGCGGCCAGCGGCTGGTTCAGCTCATGCACGATGCCGGCCGACATCTGGCCCAGTGCGGCCATCTTGCCGGCATGCAGCAGCTCGCTTTGCGCGGCGCGCAGCTCGGCGGTGCGCTCCTGCACCTTGGCTTCCAGGCTGTCGCGCGCGGCCTTGAGCACCACCTGCAGCGCGGCCTGGTTGGCCATGCGCTGGCGGAGCGTGCGCCGGCGCAGCCAGAAGATCAGCAGCGCCATCAGGCCCACCAGGCTGGCCATGCCGGCAGCCAGCGCCAGCGTGCGCGCCTGGTCCACCACCGGCCAGGTCTCGTCGAGCACGATCAGGCGCCAGCCGGTGCGCGGCATGGTGCGCTCCGACATCACGTACTGGGTGCCGCCCAGCAGCACCAGCTGCGTGGCCGCGTGGCCGGCCGCGCCCTGCGGCTGCCAGTCCAGCGGCGTGAGCGCGGCCTGGCCGTAAGGGCGGCTGCGCTCGATCTCGGCACGGGCCGTCGCGGCCAGCGGCTGCAGCGGCCGGAAGCGCCAGACGTCCTGCGTGCTCAGCACCACCACGCCGTGCTCGTCCACCACCAGCACCTGGCCGGGCAGGCGGCGCCAGGCCTGCTCGGCATCGGCCAGCCGCACCTTGACGGTGGCCAGGCCCAGCAGGCGCTTGCCGCGGGTCAGGCCGTAGGACAGGTAATAGCCCGGCCGCCGGCTGGTGACGCCCACGCCGTAGAAGCGGCCCTTGCCCTCGGCCAGCGCGGCGCGCACATAGGGCCGGAAGGAGAGGTCGTGGCCCACCGGCGTGCCGGGCTGGTCCCAGTCCGCGCCGGCCAGGGCCATGCCGCGGCGGTCCACCACGTAGAGCATGTCCGCGCCGGCGGTGGCATTGATGGCGCGCAGCATGCGGTTCACCTCGTCGCGCAGCGCGGTGTCGCCGGGGCGCTCCAGCAGGTCCAGCACGCTGGGCGTGATCTCCAGCAGCGAGGGCAGGTAGTCGAAGCGGGCCACCTCCGCTTCCAGCGTGCTGGCGATCATGTCCAGCCGGTGCTGGGCCGCGTCGTCCAGTCGCTGCAGCGCGGCCCGCCGGCCGGCCGAATGGGCGCCGAGCGCCGCGGCGGCCACCAGGGCCACGGCGAGCAGCACCGTCAGCACGAGGGCAAGGGAACGCAGGCGCTTCACGGCAGGCAATCGGGCAGGCAGGCGGAGGGCGGCATCGGGCGGGCGCGAATCCTACCCGGCCGACCGCCGACGGACAGCCGGTGCGCCGGGCCTGGTTGCCGCCCCTCACACATCCGAACAAAGCGATGCGGGCCACCGGTCGGCCCCGGTGCGCCGCCCGGCGTTGGAAGGCCACACGATCATCTTGCGGGAGACGACAGCATGCCCTCCACTTCCTTGGCCCGCCGCGGGGCCGCGGCCGCCGCGCTGCTGGCGGCCTTGCTGCTCGGCGGCTGCGCGGTGGTCACGCCCTACGATCCCTATGGCGTGGCCGTGGTGTCGCCGGCACCTGCCGTCATCGGCGTGGCGCCGTATCCCGGCGCGGTGTGGATCGACGGCTACTGGAGCCGCCGCGGCAGTGGCCGCGAATGGGTCCCCGGCCGCTGGGACCGCGGCCACGGCCACCGCGACCGCTGGGACCGGCATGACCGCGACGACCGCCGCGGCTGGCGCGGCCGTGGCCGGTACGACTAGGCCTTCACGGCGCCGAGACCTGCAGCGCCGCCCGGTGGCCGATGGACGATTCCACCTGGCCGATGTGATCGACCATCAGCCGCTCGGCCAGGTCGATGCGGCCTTCGGCCAGCGCGGCGACGATGCGTTCATGGTCGGCGCAGGATTCGGCAGCCGCCTGCCGCGTCTGGTACAGCGTAGAGACCAGCGTGGTGCGGGCCGTCAGGTCGCGCAGCAGGTCGGCCAGCAGCCGGTGGCCCAGGCATTCGGCCAGGCACACATGGAAGTCGGCCAGCAGGAAGGCGCGGGTGGCGGGGTCGGCATCGTCCAGCGCGGCGCGCTCGTCGGCCAGGTGCCGGCGCAGCCGACCCAGCACCGACTGCAGCGGCCGGCCCTCGGTCTGGCGCAAGATGCCGGCCTCGACCGCGCGGCGGGCCGCGAAGGCGTCGCGCGCCTCCTCGATGGAGGGCTCCACCACGTACCAGCCCTTGCGGCTGCGCACTTCCACGAAGCCGCGGGCCTGCACCTGCATCAGCGCCTCGCGCACCAGGGTGCGGCTGACGTCGAACTGCTCGGCCAGGTCCTGCTCGCCCAGCCGTTCGCCCGGCTGGAGCCGGCGCGCGAGGATCGAGCCGACGATGCGCTCGGCGATGCTGGGCGGGTGGCTGCTGGGCGGCGGGGGCATGGCGCGGCACTCTAGCGCAGGGCCGCGGCGCAGCGCGGGCCGCCACCGGCGCGCGGTCAACCGATGCAGCGGCGGCCCCGGCTGCGGCCCACGCCCAGCGCCAGGCCCAGCAGGCCCAGCGCCATCAGCGCATGGGTCTGCGGCTCGGGCACGGCCAGCGTCACCGTGGCGTTCACCACGCCGGGGTTGTCGTCGTAATAGCCTGATGTGCCGTTGAAGTTGAAGGCGTCCACGAAGCCGAGGTACAGCCGGGTGGCATTGACCGGCGCGGTGAAGGTGAGCAGCGTACCGCTGGCGTCGTCCCGGCCGGTGCGGCCGTCGCCGACGAAGAACACCTGGTAGAGCGCTGGCGCCTGGCTCACGGGGTTGCCGGCGTCCCAGGCCGGCAGTGCGGCGGGCGCGGCCTGGCCGAACGGATCGGCTTCGGAGCCGAACATCGCCACCAGCGGCAGCTGGGTGTTGCCGGTTGCGTTCGAGATGCCGTTGAGCCCGCCGATATTGGAAGCCGGGCCCAGCCAGTTGCCGCCCTCGGGCGTGGCCAGGTCGGCGCCGTTGCTGCAGCAGTTGAGCCCGCCGGTCACCGAGGTGAAGGTGAACACCTTGCCGCTGCCTGCGGTGAAGCTGGCGTATGGCGCGTCCGACGCCGCACCCGACACCGAGCCGCTGTGGCCGAACACCTGGTACAGGCTCACCGAGCCCGGCAGGCTGAAGGAGGCGCTGCCGCCCGGAGCGATGGTCACCTGGGCCGATGCCACACCGAATGCGGCGATGCAGCCCAGCGCTACCGCGGTCGATCGAGATGCGGGTGTCGGCATGCTGGTTCCTCCGGTGTTGTGCGTCCCGCACCCTAGCCTCGGGCGCCGCGGCGGCGTATCCCTAAGCCGCACACGGCTGCCCTTACAGTGCGCCGCATGGACCGCATCACCGGGATCGAGCTGTACCTGCGCGTGGTGGAGACCGGCAGCTTCAGCAAGGCCGCCGCCGACCTCGGCGTGACCCAGCCCACCGCCACGCGGCATGTGGCCGCGCTGGAAGCGCAGCTGGGCGCGCGGCTGCTCCACCGCAGCACTCGCGGCGTGACGCCGACGGAAGTGGGCCAGGCCTACTACGAGCGCTGCAAGCACATCGCCCTGGCACTGGAGGAAGCGGGCAACCTCGCCAGCCTGCTGCAGGCCGGCGTGGGCGGCACGCTGCGCGTGGGCTGCTCGGTGGCCTTCGGCCGGCGGGTGCTGGTGCCGCTGACGTTGCGCTACATGCAGCAGCATCCCGGTGTGACGCTGGACCTGAGCTTCGACGACCGTTACGTGAACCTGGTGGAGCAGGGCATCGACGTGGCGGTGCGCATGGGCCGGCTGGCCGATAGCACGCTGGGTGCGCGCTACCTGGGCATCAATCCGTGGGCGGTCCTGGCTGCGCCGGCGCTGCTGGAACGCCGCGGCATGCCGGCCGAGCCGACCGCCCTGGTCCAGGAGGATTGCCTGGTCTACAGCAGCGTGATGGGCGACGACCGCTGGCAGTTCCGCCTGCCCGATGGCGGCATGAGCGTGGTGCCGGTCAAGGGGCCGCTGCGTTCCAACAACCTGTCGGCCGTGCTGGCCGCCTGCCGCGCCGGCCTGGGCTTCGCGGCCCTGCCCTGGTACGTGGCCGGGCCGTCGGTGCAGGCGGGCGAGCTGGTGCCGGTGCTCACCGGCCATGCGCTGCCCTCGCAGGAAATGCATGCGGTCTTCCCCTCGCCGCGGCTGGTGCCGGGCAAGGTGCGCAGCTTCGTGGACTTCCTGCAGCAGCAGTTCACTGCGGCCAGATGGTGGGAGATGCCGCTCACGAAGTGAGCACGAAGCGGCCCACCACCGCATGAAGCTGCGCGGCCTCGCGGCGCAGGCTCTCGGCGGCGGCGGCGCCCTGCTCCACCAGCGCGGCGTTCTGCTGCGTCACCGCGTCCAGCTGCGTCACGGCCCCGCCCACCTGGGTGATGCCGGTCGTCTGCTGGCTGGCCGCGCCGGAGATCTCGCCGATCAACTGGCTGACGCGGCGCGCCTGGTCCACGATGTTGCGCATGCTGCTGCCCGCATCGCCCACCAGGCGGGTGCCGGCCTCCACCCGTTCCACCGAGTTGCCGATCAGCACCTTGATCTCCTTGGCCGCGTCGGCCGAGCGCTTGGCCAGGCCGCGCACCTCGGCCGCCACCACCGCGAAGCCGCGGCCCTGCTCGCCGGCCCGCGCGGCTTCCACCGCCGCGTTCAGCGCCAGGATGTTGGTCTGGAAGGCGATGCCGTCGATGGTGCTGATGATGTCGGCGATGCGGCGCGACGAGTCGCTGATCTGGCCGATGGTCTGCACCACCTTGTCCACCAGCTCGCCGCCCTGCACGGCGGCTGCCGAAGCCTCGCGGGCCAGCACGTCGGCCTGGGCCGCGGTGTCGGCGGTGTTGCGCACGGCGCCGGTGAGCTGCTCCATGGACGAGGCCGTCTGCTGCAGGTTGCCGGCCTGCGCTTCGGTGCGCTGGCTCAGGTCCATGTTGCCGGTGGCGATCTCGGCCGCCGCCTGCTCGATGGCCAGGCTGGCCCGGCCCACGTCGCCCATCGCGGCATGCATCTTCTGCACGGCCGCCTTGAGCATCACGGCGGTGGGCGCCGTCACCGCCAGCGGCGTGACGTCCAGGCACAAGGCATGGCCGCGGTCGAGCTGGCGCACCAGGGCCGACAGCTCCGCCGCCTCGATGGTGGCGCGGCGCAGCCGCAGCGCCAGCAGCACCTCGATGGCGGTCTGCGCCACCACGTACACCGCATGCATCAAGGTCTTGAGCAGGTCGGGCTGGGGCGTGCAGTACACCGCCCAGCCCATGGCCTGCAGCCGGTCGAAGACCAGGTGGTGCACGGCAAACAGGGCGGCCACCAGTACCGCCGGCCGCCAGTCCCGGTACACCAGCACCATGCCCAGCAGCACGAACACGCCGAAGTGGAACTCCAGCGTGCCGCGGCCCAGTTGGATGTGCAGCGCCACCAGCACCACGTTGGCACCCACCAGCACCAGTTGCGAGAGCAGGCTGCCCCCGTGCCGCGAAGAACACCGCCAAGCCCACCGCGCAGACCGGCACCGTCCAGCCCAGCGCCAGGCCCAGCTGGCCGAAGGACTGGCCGATGGCCAGCGCCGCCAAGGCAGAGGCGGCCATGACCAGCAGCATCACCAGATCGCCCGCCCGGGCCACCGCTTTCAGGCGATGACGCACATCGGGGGCCAGGACAGCAACGGATGGATTCATGGAAGGGCTCGCAGGGAAGGCCGAAGGTTCGGCGGCCCCGCCTGCTGACACATCGCGCCAGAAATGAGCAGGGCCACGAACGCCTTATCGGCGTGCGCAGCAGCTGGCTGAAGCACCCGGCCTGCGATCAGGCCCTCGGCGTCACATCGAGCGGATCACGTCCCCGCCCTCGCGGGCCAGGGCCTCGCGGGCCTCGTCGGCTTCCTCGGCCGAGCGTGGATGCGCGACCACCGCCCAGCGGCCATGGCTGGTGGCGTCGCGCACGCTGCTGATGACGCGGCCCCGGTCGGGCCGCAAGGTCAGCAGCCCGGCCAGCAACAGGCCCGCGAACAGGCCGTACAGCGCGGCCACGCCGATGGTCATGCCGGGCGAGGCCTCGGCCGCGGCCCAGCCGCTGGCCGCCAGCAGCGCACCGACGGCGGCACCCACCACCAGCCCGGCGGCGCCCAGCCTGCCGTGGCTGCGCAGCAGCGTTCGCCAGATGCCCTGGGATTCGGGTTCCAGCTTGCGGCCGAGCCGCGGGTCATGCGGCTCCACCACCAGCACGGGGCAGCGCTCGCCGCGCTGCTGTCGCTGCAGGCTGCCGGCCGCGCGTGCGGCTGCGGTGCCGTTGTCGAACAGCGCGGCCACCAGCGTCAACGATCGTTCACCGAACAGGTTCATCGCGGCGCGCATGGCGTCTCCTCAGGATGCGGGCGCCTGCTTTCCAGGCGCATGGCCGCATTGAACCGGAGCCGCCGGGCCAGCGGGATCAACCGACGGCCCGTTGCGCTGTCGGCCGGGGCCTACGGTGCGGTGCAGACGAAGCTGGCAGCCGCGTTCACGTCACCGCTGCCGCGGTAGCGCGGGTAGGCCGGCCAGTCGCACAGCGGCCGCGTGCGGCCGGGCACGCCCACGGTGTCGGCCACCGTCTGGGCAGGCGGGGCGATGCCCTGCTCCACCCAGTTGTCCAGCGCGGTGAGCGAATCCCAGGCGGCGTTGAACACGGTGCTGGCCGCATGGCCGTAGCCCGGGATCTCGTAGTACCGCAGGAAGCCGGCGGTGCGCGCCGCGCCCATGGCGGCCTGCACCCGGGCGTAATACGCCTGGGTGGCGCGGGTGCTCACCAGCTGGTCGGAGGTGCCGTGGGCCATCAGGATCTTGCCGCCGCGGGACTCGAAGGCCGACAGGTCGGCCTGGTTGATGTCCTGCAGGCCGGTCAGCTCGCTGATGCGGGCCTGCCAGGGGCCGGGGTTCTGCGGGTCCAGCGTCAGCGCGTCGAAGCCGGGGTCGCGGGTGACGAAGTACTTGGCCCACTGGCTCCAGAAGCCGGAGTGGTACGGCACGCCGCCGGTGGGCAGGTAGGGCGGCATCGGCGTGGTGGGCTGCAACGTGTTCAGGCCGAGGTAGGTGACGGTCTGCTGCACGCCGGTGCCAGGACGGCCGAAGTCGGTGCCCCAGGTGTTGAAGCCGGGGTAGCCGGTCTCGCCGCTGGCCACCGGGTAGCCGAAGACGATGGGCGTGTCGATCACCTTCATCGCCGTGATCTGCGCATCCGACAGGCAGCTGTCGCCGGTGTCCGCACCGCCCGGGCAGCGCAGCGGCTGGCCGTTGAGCGTGGCGGTGGCCGGGTCGTAGCTGGCATTGCAGGCCGCCTGGTGGCTGATGACGCCGTCGGCCACGCCGTCCAGGCCGTCGCAGGCGGCCACCGCGCTGTCGAACAGCGCCTGCCGCTTGGCCAGGTTGGGATAGGCCCCCGGCTGCGCCAGCGCCCGGGTGATGCGGCCGAACTGCAGGTCCAGGCTGGCGGCCGCATAGGCGGGATAGAGCACGATGGCGCCGTCGAAGTCGGCCGGCCACTTCTGCGTGACGGCCAGCGCCTCGCGCCCGCCGGTGGAGCCACCGGCGAAGTAGCTGCGGCGCGGGCCGTCGCCGTAGCGCTTGTCGATCAGGTACATCGCGGCATCGCGGGTCTTCTTCAGGGCCTCGAACGAGAAGTTGCGCAGCGCCTCCTGGTTGAGCGCGAACACGCCCGGGTTGGCCGGATCGGTAGCCGCCTGGTGGCCGCTGTCGCTGGCGAACACCGCATAGCCCAGGCCGATGGGATTGGGCCGGTCGGCCGGGCCGGCCGGCACGTTGCCCGCCACGTTGGGGATGGTGCCGTTGTAGCCGCCACCACCCAGCATCAGCGCCTTGCCGTTCCAGGTGGCGGGCAGGTTGAGCTGCATCAGGATCTTGGGCGCGGCCGGATCCACCGGGGCGATCTCGGCCATCACCTTGCAGTATTCGCCGAAGGTCTTGGGCGCGGTGCCGCCCGCGGCTTCCACCGTGGCGCTGGTGACGGTGGCGCCGCTGGTGGGCAGGCCGATGCGGGCGGCGGGCACGGTCATGCCGGCCAGCTCGGCACAGGCCATCGGCTGGTCGTCGTCGTCGGACGAACTGCCGCAGGCGCTGAGCATCAGCAGGGCGCAGGCGGCGGGCACGGCGGCCAGCACCAGGCGGCGGCGGGAAGCGGGAACGATCATCGGTTTGTGTCCTTGACTGCCCCGCGAGGATGCGCCGCCGCACGGGGCCGCCGCATCCGGTCGGACCCGATGCGATCACAATCCGCGCCCATGAAACTGCGCATGGCCGAGAACTCCCTTTTTGCAATCCTGCTGCGTTCACGCTGGTGGATCAGCCTGCTGGTGGCCGCGGGCTTCGTGGCGGTGTCGTTCGCGCTGCTGCCCGAATCGGTGCGCATGGTGGGTGCGCTGGGCGGCGCGCCCTTCGTCATCATCTCGGTGATGGCCGCGCGGCGGCAATGGGGCCTGCCGAGCCCGGCCAAGGCCGAGGCGCTGCTGAAGACGGCGGCCGGCATGGGCTGGCCCGAACTGGCCGAGGCCCTGGCGGCCGGCTGGCAGCGGGAGGGCTACAGCGTGCAGCGGCTGCAGGGCGGCCAGGCCGACTTCCTGCTGGAGCGCCAGGGCCGCACCGTGGTGGCCAGCGCGCGTCGCTGGAAGGCCGCCCGCGTGGGCACCGAGCCGCTGCGCGAGCTGCTGCAGGCGGTGGACCGCCATGAGGCCAGCTCGGGCCTGTACGTGGCCCTGGGCGAGCCCAGCGAAGCCGCGGTGGGCTTCGCCAACCAGAACGCCATCACCTTGCTGCGCGGCAACGCGCTGGCGCAGCTGCTGCGGGACATGCCGCTGGCGGCCACCCCGGCAGTGCGAGGCAAGGCGTGATGGCGCCCCGCATCGCCCTCATTGCGCACGACGGCCGCAAGCAGGCCATGGTGGCGCTGGCGCAGGAGTTCGCGGGCTTCCTGCGCCGATGCACGCTGTGCGCCACGGGCACCACCGGCCAGCGGCTGCAGGACGAGGCCGGCCTCCAGGTGGAGCGCCTGCTCAGCGGCCCGCTCGGCGGCGACCTGCAGATCGGCGCGCGGCTGTCGGTGGGCGAGGTGGACGCGGTGATCTTCCTGCGCGACCCGATGACCGCCCAGCCGCACGAGCCCGACATCAACGCCCTGGTGCGCGCCTGCGACGTGCACGACGTGCCGTGTGCGACCAACGTGTCGGGGGCGCGGTTGCTCTTGCGGCAGCTGGAGGTGCAAAACTCGCCCCCATGATCCAGGCCTTTGCTGTACTTCTGGTGCTGCAGCTCGTGGGCGAGCTGCTGGTTCAATCGCTGGGGCTGCCCTTGCCCGGCCCGCTGATCGGCATGCTGCTGCTGTTCGGCATCCTGGTGTGGCGCGGCGGCGTGCCCGAGCCGCTGCGCAAGCTGGGCGAGGTGCTGCTGCAGAACATGATGCTGCTGTTCATCCCCGCCGTGGCCGGCGTGATGATGCTGTTCGACCGCGTGGCGCAGGAGTGGCTGCCCTTCTTCGTGGCCTGCATCGGCGGCGCAGCGATCACGCTGGCCGTCACCGCGCTGGTGCTGCAGGCGCTGCTGCGCCGCCGCCCGCCCGACGACTCCCTGGCCGAAGAACGGGAGCCGCGCACGTGAAGGCCGAGTTCTTCCAGATCTGGGTCTTCCTCGCGCAATCACCGCTGCTGTGGCTCACGCTCACGGTGCTGGTGTACCTGGGCGCGCTGTGGCTCTACCGCAAGAGCGGGCTCAATCCGCTGGTCAATCCGGTGCTGATCTCGGTGGCGGCCATCGTCACCGTGCTGCTGCTCACGCGCACGCCCTATCCGCAGTACTTCGACGGCGCCAAGTTCGTGCACTTCCTGATCGGACCGGCCACGGTGGCGCTGGCCATCCCGCTGTACAACCAGCTGGAGCGGCTCAAGCGCATGGGACTGCCGATCGGCATCGCGCTGTTCAGCGGCTGCATCACCGCCATCATCAGCGCGGTGGGCATCGGCTGGCTGCTGGGCGCCACGCCCGAGACGCTGCGCTCGCTGGCGCCGAAGTCGTCCACCATGCCCATCGCGATGGGCGTGGCCGAGCGCATCGGCGGCCTGCCCTCGCTGGCCGCCGTGGCGGTGGCGGTCACCGGCATCTCGGGCGCCATCATGGCGCGCAGCGTGTTCAACCTGCTGAAGATCGCCGACCCGGCGGTGCGCGGCTTTGCGGTGGGCGTGGCCTCGCATGCCATCGGCACCGCACGGGCGCTGCAGGTGCATGAGCAGGCCGGCGCCTTCTCGGCGCTGGCGATGGCGCTCAACGGCATCGCCACCGCGCTGCTGGTGCCGCTGCTGCTGGCGCTGCTGTAGGGCGCGGCGTCAGGCTTGCGCGGCCAGCAGCCGCGCGAAACGGTTGTGCTGCTCGACCACCCGCGGCAGCTCCACCGTGGTGAGCTGGCCGTCGCGCACGATGTGGCGGCCGCCGACCACGCTGTGCGTGACCTGCGGGGCGCCGCAGAACACCAGCGCCGCCAGCGGATCGCCCTGCCCGCCGGCCAGGCCGACGTGGTTCAGGTCGAAGCTCACGAAGTCGGCCGACATGCCCGGCGCCAAGGCGCCGATGTCGTCGCGGCCCAGCACCTGCGCGCCGCCGCGGGTGGCGATCTCCAGCGCCTCGCGCGCGGTCATCGCCGCGCCGGTCACGCGCTGCAGCAGCATGGCCATGCGGGTCTCGCCCAGCAGGTGCGCGCCGTCGTTGGAGGCCGAGCCGTCCACGCCCAGGCCCACCGGCACGCCCACGTCGCGCATGCGCCGCACCGGGGCGATGCCCGAGCCCAGCCGCATGTTGGAGCACGGGCAGTGGGCCACGCCGGTGCGGGTGCGGGCGAACAGCTGCAGCCCCGGCTCGTCGAGCTTGACGCAGTGGGCATGCCAGACGTCGGGGCCGGTCCAGCCCAGGTCTTCGGCGTATTCGGCGGGCGTCATGCCGAACTTCTCGCGCGAGTAGCTGACGTCGTTGTCGTTCTCGGCCAGGTGGGTGTGCAGGCTCACGCCGTACTGCCGCGCCAGCAGCGCCGAATCACGCATCAGCCCGCGGCTGACGCTGAAGGGCGAACACGGTGCCACCACGATGCGCAGCATCGAATGCCGCGCCGGATCGTGCCAGCGCTCGATCAGCCGCTGCGTCTCCTTCAGGATCGCGGGCTCGGCCTCCACCACGCTGTCGGGCGGCAGCCCGCCCTGGCTCTGGCCCACGCTCATAGAGCCCCGCGCCGCATGAAAGCGCATGCCGATCTGCTGCGCGGCCTCGATGCTGTGCTCGAGGTTGACGCCGTTGGGGTAGATGTACAGGTGGTCGCTGGAGGTGGTGCAGCCCGACAGCAGCAGCTCGGCCATCGCGGTCAGTGTGGAGGTGCGCACCATGTCGGGCGTGAGGCCCGCCCAGATGGGATACAGCGCCTGCAGCCAGCCGAACAGCTCCGCATCCTGCGCGGGGCCGATCGCGCGGGTGAGGCTCTGGTACATGTGGTGGTGCGTGTTCACCAGGCCGGGGATGACGATCTGGTCGGTGGCGTCGATGACTTGGTCGGCCTCTTGGGGCAGCTCCCTGGTCGGGCCGACGGCTTCGATGACGCCGTCCCTGCTGAAGATGGCGCCGTCAGGGATTTCGCGCCTTGCGTCGTCCATGGTGGCGATGAGGCGGGCGTTCTTGATGAGGAGCGTGGGGGTCATGGGTTGTCTTCCGTTCCTTGCCTGGTGTGGGCGGTTTGCGCAGGGCCGTGCGGGCCGGCTCGGGGGCTTAGCTTCCGCGGTCGGTGCTGCGCACCGACTGCCCTGCGCTGCTCGGTCGAGTGGCCCACGCCGCGTAACTCGCTGCGATGGCGTTGCCATCTCCGCTCAAACACCCGCCTGCGAGTCAGATGTTGTGGCGCGCTGCGCGCGCGGGCCACCCGCCCTGCGCTGCTCGGCGCTCCACATGCGCCCCCGAGCCGGCCCGCACGGCCCTGCGCAAATGTCCAGCGGTGGTGCTGCGCTTGGAAATGCCGTGCATCGTCGCCGCGGTTTGCAAGTGGAGGCGCGCCGCGCGGCTGCGGTGAAGAGGCACCGCCTCTGTCGACGGCAGCGCCGTGGCCAAGCGCTCCCGTCCACCAGCCCGAAGAGCCGCGCGGGGGGCGGTGCCCGGCGGGGCGATTTGTGGGGTGGCGAGGAGCGCAGTGCCGAGGTCGGCACGCGCAGCGTGCTTCGTAGACTGATCCGCGGCCGTTGTCCGAGCGCAGTGAACGCAGTGAACGTAGCGAGTTGGGCCGCGCGACCTCGGCGCGAGCACCGCAGCAAAGTCGGCCGCGCAGCGGCCGACCACCCCAGCATGAGCCCCGCCGGGCACCGCCCCCCGCGTGGCGGCCGAACAAAAACAGCACCTAAGGCCTCACCCAGCCACGCCAAAGATCAATGCCCGCCGTCCGCAGCCAACGCCGCCTCCCGCGCCTCCTCCACACCCGCCGACCCCGCCCCGTTGAAGAACAGGTTCAGCAGCACCGCGCTCAAGGTGGCCAGCAGGATGCCCGACTCCAGCAGCGGATGCAGGCCGTGCGGCATGTGCTGGGTCCAGGCCGGGGCCACCAGCGGCACCATGCCCAGGCTGATCGACACGGCCACGATGTACAGGTTGCTGCGGTTGGTCTTGTAGTCCACCGCGGCCAGGATGCGGATGCCGGTCGCGGCCACCATGCCGAACATCACCAGCCCCGCACCACCGAGCACGAACTGCGGCAACGATTCGACCAGCGCGGCCATCTTCGGGATCAGCCCCAGCACGATCAGGATGATGCCGCCGGCCACGCACACGAAGCGGCTGCGCACGCCCGTCACACCCACCAGGCCCACGTTCTGCGAGAAGCTGGTGTACGGGAAGGTGTTGAACACCCCGCCGATCACCGTGCCCAGGCCGTCCACCCGCAGCCCGGCCGTCAGGCCCTGCGGCGTCACCTTGCGGCCGGTCAGGTCGCCCAGCGCCAGGAACATGCCGGTGCTTTCGATGAAGGTCACGATCATCACCAGCACCATGGTGGCGATCAGCACCGGGTCGAAGGTGGGCATGCCGAAGCTGAAGGGCAGCACCACGTCGAACCAATGCGCGCCGGCCACCTTGTCGAAGTGCATCTTGCCCAGCGCGGTGGCCACCACGCCGCCCGCCACGATGCCCAGCAGCACCGAGATGTTCTGCACGAAGCCCCGGGTGTACTTGGCGATGAGCAGGATGACCGCCAGCACGAAGAACGCGATGGCCATGTTGTCCAGCGCCGCGTAGTTCGGGTTGGCGATCATCGGCGCCGGCCCGGTGCCGCCCGCGGCGGCGAAAGCCGGGTCGGGCACCTTGGCCAGGAAGGCGGGTCCGCCCATCGCCCAGCCGATGCCCACCCGCATCAGGCTGATGCCGATCACCGCGATGATGGTGCCGGTGACCACCGGCGGAAAGAACCGCAGCATGCGGCTGGCCAACGGCGCGATGAAGATGCCGATCACGCCCGCCGCGATGATGGCGCCGAAGATGGCGCGTGCACCCTCGGTGCCCGGCGTCGAATCGGCCATCGCCACCATCGGCCCCACGGCCGCGAAGGTCACGCCCATCATCACCGGCAGCCGGATGCCGAACCACTGCGTGACGCCCCAGCTCTGGATGAGCGTGGCGATGCCGCAGCAGAACAGGTCCGCCGAGATCAGCAGCGCCACCTGGTCGGGCGAGAGCTTCAAGGCCCGGCCGACGATCAACGGCACCGCGATGGCGCCCGCATACATCACCAGCACATGCTGCAGGCCGAGGGCGGCCAGGCGCGGCAGGGGCGGCTTCTCGTCCACCGGGTGGACCAGTGTGGATTCGCTCATCGCGTACTCCTCAATGACGGAGGGAGAGGCGGGCCGGCAAAGCACCGCCCGTGGAAAACGGGTGACTCAGTCCCGCCCGGCCGCCCGAAGGGACTGGGCGCCCCCCCGGGGGGGAGCGAGCGGCAGCGAGCTTGGGGGCACCATCAGTCGCGTTTTGCGCCGGCGTCGAACCACTTGCCCAGCAGCTCGCGCTCCTCGGCCGTGATGCCCGTGGCGTTGTTCAGCGGCATCTGCTTGCTGACTACCGCCTGCTGGTGGATCTGCGCCGCGTGCTGCACGATCAGGTCGGCCGTGTGCAGCGCCACGCCCTTGCTGGCCAGCGCCGCGTTGTGGCACATGGCGCAGCGCTGGGTGACGATCTGCTCCACGCGGGCAAAGCCCTGCAGCGGCGGCGTGCCGGGCTGTGCAGTGCCGGGCGGCGGCAGCGGGCTGCGCTCGGGTGCGACGAAGAAGACCAGGCCGACCAGCAGGCCGATGGCCACGATCACCAGTTCCCAGCGCTCCTTGTGGCGGTGGCGCAGCACGAAGAACTGCCGCACCAGCGCGCCCACCAGCATCATGCCGATCAGCACGATCCAGTTGTGCTCGTGCAGGTACAGCATGCCGTAGTGGTTGCTGATCATCGCGATCAGCACCGGCAGCGTGAAGTAGGTGTTGTGCACGCTGCGCTGCTTGCCGCGCTGGCCGTGGATCGGGTCGGGCTGGCGGCCGGCCTTCAGGTCGGCCACCACGTTGCGCTGGCCGGGGATGATCCAGAAGAACACGTTGGCACTCATGATGGTGCCCAGCATCGCGCCCATCAGCAGGAATGCGGCGCGCCCGGCGAACAGGTGGCAGGCCAGCCAGGTGGCCGCGCACACGTAGATGAAGATGAGCACGCCCACCCGCAGGTCGCCGCCGATGCTGCCGTCCTTGTTGCGGCCGAACACGCGGCAGATCAGGTCGTAGACGATCCAGCCGGCCACCAGGAAGCCCAGCGCCGCGGCGATGGCGCCGCCCTGCGACCATTCGAACACCCGCGGGTCGACGAGGAAGGTCTGCGCCTGCCACAGGTACATCACGGTGAACAGCGCGAAGCCCGACAGCCAGGTGGAGTAGGACTCCCAGTACGACCAGTGCAGGTTGCCCTTGGGCATCTTCTTCGGGCCGACGAAGTACTTCTGCGAGTTGTAGAAGCCGCCGCCGTGCACCGCCCACAGCTCACCGTTGACGCCGCGCGCCAGCAGGTCTTCGTCTTCAGGCGGCGTGAGGCTGTTGTCCAGCATCACGAAGTAGAACGAGGCGCCGATCCATGCGATCGCGGTGATCACATGCAGCCATCGCAGCAGCAGGTTGAGCCAGTCGAACAAATACGCTTCCATCGCCGGAGTCTCCTCGTCTCCGAAGCTCGCCACCGCGGGCGCTGCGAGCCGTGTTCAGTGCTGTCGCGGCCTCGGCGTGATGCCGGCCCACTGCGACGATGGAATGTGTGAGTGGACGCTGCCGCGTTTCAGCTGCCCCGGTAGGTGCTGTAGCTCCAGGGGCTGACCAGCAGCGGCACGTGGTAGTGCGCGCCGGCATCGGCGATGCCGAAGTCCAGCGGCACCTGGTCCAGGAAGGGCGGCTCGGGCAGCGTGCTGCCCATGGCCTCGAAGTACGAGGCCACCTCGAACACCAGCCGGTAGCGGCCAGTCTCGAATTCGTCGTCCGCCAGCAGCGGTGCATCGGCGCGGCCATCATGGTTGAGCACCACGCGCTTGAGCTGCAGCGGCAGGCCGTCGTCCAGCCGATACAGGGTGACGGCCATGCCGGCGGCCGGGCCGCCGCTGGCGGTATCGAGTACGTGCGTGGTCAGCTTGCCCATCGACTGCTTCTTCCAGGGTTCGGGTTATTCATCGCTTGAAGTGTGTGCTCAACTGTATACACTTTGGCGTGCAGTTCAAGTACTGGATTCCCCTGACCGCCATGCCACGTCCTGCCTACACCACCGCAACGCCCCAGGCCGCACCGGCGCCGCGCAAGCCGCGCACCGCCCGTGTGCCCATGGCCGATGCCGTGCAGGAAACGCGCCCGCCCGCGGCCGCTGCCGATGGCGCCGAGACCAGCAGCACCCGGCGCATCGTCGATGCCATCACCGCGGCCATCGTCGAGCGGCGGCTGCAGCCCGGCACCAAGCTGGTGGAACAGCAGATCGCCGACGTGTTCAATGTCTCGCGCACGCTGGTGCGGCAGGCACTCAACCAGCTCAGCCGGGA
This sequence comes from Aquincola tertiaricarbonis, assembly GCF_000969605.1. Classification (GTDB taxonomy): domain Bacteria; phylum Pseudomonadota; class Gammaproteobacteria; order Burkholderiales; family Burkholderiaceae_C; genus Aquincola; species Aquincola tertiaricarbonis. The sequence goes on from NZ_JZUE01000029.1 coordinate 24,879, forward strand.
CCGGCTGGTGACGCTGGAGCCGGCCCGCGGCGCCTTCGTGGCCCAGCCCAGCGTGGAAGAGGCGCGCCAGGTGTTCGAGGCCCGCAAGCTGATCGAAGGCGCGATGATCAGGCAGCTGTGCGCACGCATCACCCCGGTGCAGATCGCCGAGCTGCGCGCCCACCTGCAGGCGGAGCAGGACGCTATCGAGCGCACCGACGTGCCCGGCCGCACCTGGCTGCTGAGCGACTTCCACCTGGTGCTGGCGCGCATGCTGGGCAACGAGGTGCTGGCCCAGCTGCTGGCCGACCTGCTATCGCGCAGCTCGCTCATCTCGCTGATGTACCAGTCGTCGCACTCGGCCGAACACTCGCGCGAGGAACACGTCGCCATCGTCGATGCGCTGGAGCGGCGCGACGCCCGCGCCGCCGTGCGCCTGACCGAAGCCCACCTGGGCAACGTGGAGCGCAACCTGCGGTTGCATCCCCGCATGTCCGACCTGCAGGCCGTGCTGCGCCCGCATGCAGCACCGCTGCGCCCCTGACCCCACCCTCTGACCCGCAGTGCCATGAGTACACCTGACACCACCGATCCCCGCGCCGGCGAATCCACCTACGCCGGCTATGCCCGCGACATGAAGGGCTATGGCCGCGACGTGCCCCATGCCCGCTGGCCGGGCGGTGCACGCATTGCCGTGTCCTTCGTGCTGAACTACGAGGAGGGCGGCGAGAACAATCCGCTGCACGGTGACCCGTCCACCGAGACCTTCCTGTCGGAAATGGTCACGGCGTCGGCCTTCGAGAACCGGCACATGACGATGGAGTCGATGTACGAATATGGCTCGCGTGCCGGCGTGTGGCGGGTGCTGCGCGAGTTCGAAAGCCGCGGACTGCCGCTGACCATCTTCGGCGTGGGCATGGCCATGAAGCGCTACCCCGAGCTGGCGCAGCATTTCGTGCAGGCCGGCTACGAGATCGCCAACCACGGCCTGCGCTGGATCCACTACCAGAACCTGCCGGCCGAGACCGAGGCCCGCCACATTGCGCTGGGCACGCAGGTGGTGCGCGAGATGACCGGCGGCCAGTGGCCGGTGGGCTGGTACACCGGCCGTGACAGCCCCAACACCCGCCGCCTGGTGGTGGACCACGGCGGCTACGAATACGACAGCGACTACTACGGCGACGACCTGCCCTTCTGGCTGAACGTGCAGAAGACCGCAGGCGGCCAGGCGCCGATGCTGGTGGTGCCGTATTCGCTGGACACCAACGACATGCGCTGCGTGCAGGCCAACGGCTTCAACACCGGCGACGCCTTCTTCACCTACCTGCGCGACACCTTCGATGCGCTGTATGCCGAGGGCGATCCGCAGGGCCTGGACCGGCCGAAGATGATGAGCATCGGCATGCACTGCCGGCTGCTGGGCAAGCCCGGTCGCATTGCGGCGCTGCAGCGCTTCCTCGACCACGTGACCAGCCGCGAGCAGGTGTGGATCACCCGCCGCATCGACATCGCGCGCCACTGGAAGCAGGTGCACCCGTTCGACCCGGCCACCGCCCACGCCTGGCGCTGAGCGCCCTGCCCTTGAAGGAAGTACCGATGCTCAGTTTGTTCACCCTCAACGAGGCCTCGCAGGCCGAATTCGTGGCGCTGCTCGACGGCGTGTACGAACACTCGCCCTGGATCGCCGAAGCCGCCTTCGAGCGCAAGCCGGCTGGCGGCTTCGCCAGCCTCGCGCAGCTCAAGCTCGCGCTGGCCCAGGTGGTGACCGACGCCACGCAGGACCAGCAGCTGGCCCTGGTGCGCGCCCACCCCGAGCTGGCCGGCAAGGCCATGGTCAGCAAGACGCTGACCGCCGAATCCACCAACGAGCAGGGCAAGGCCGGCCTGACCGATTGCACGCCGGCCGAGTTCGACAAGATCCAGCAGCTGAATGCGGCCTACAACGCCCGCTTCGGCTTCCCGTTCGTGATGGCGGTGCGCGGCCCGCGCGGCCTGGGCCTGCACCGCAGCGAGATCATCGCCACCTTCGAGCGCCGGCTGGGCCACCCCGCCGACTACGAGCTGGCCGAGGCGCTGCGCAACATCCACCGCATCGCCGAGATCCGGCTGAACGACAAGTTCGGCGCCGAGCCCACGCTGGGCAACCAGGTGTGGGACTGGGCCGAGGCGCTGGCCGTGCACAGCGACCCGGGGTATGCCGAGCAGGGCCAGCTCACCGTCACCTACCTGACCGACGCCCACCTGGCCTGTGCGCGGCAGCTGCAGTCGTGGATGCTGGAATGCGGCTTCGACGAGGTGCAGATCGATGCGGTGGGCAACGTGGTGGGCGTGTACCACGGCGCCGATCCGTCGGCCCGCCGGCTGCTGACCGGCAGCCACTACGACACCGTGCGCAACGGCGGCAAGTACGACGGCCGCCTGGGCATCCTGGTGCCGATGGCCTGCGTGCGGGAGCTGCACCGCGCCGGCCGCCGGCTGCCCTACGGCTTCGAGGTCATCGGCTTTGCGGAGGAAGAAGGCCAGCGCTACAAGGCCACCTTCCTCGGCTCGGGCGCGGTGATCGGCCAGTTCGACCACCGCTGGCTGGACCAGGCGGACGCCGACGGCATGACGATGCGCGAGGCGATGGCCCAGGCCGGGCTGGACCCGGCGAAGATCCCCGCGCTGCGGCGCGACCCCGCGCGCTACCTCGGCTTCGTGGAAGTGCACATCGAGCAGGGCCCGGTGCTCAACGAGCTGGGCCTGCCGCTGGGCATCGTCACTTCCATCAACGGCAGCGTGCGCTTGCTGTGCGAGATCACCGGCATGGCCAGCCATGCCGGCACCACGCCGATGAACCGCCGGCGCGATGCCGCCGCGGCCGCGGCCGAGGTCATCCTGTACCTGGAAGAGCGGGCGTCCAGCGTGGCCGACCTGGTGGGCACCGTGGGCATGCTGCAGGTGCCGGCCGGCTCGATCAACGTGGTGCCGGGCCGTTGCCAGTTCAGCCTGGACATCCGCGCCACCACCGACGAGGTGCGCGACGAATGCGCAGCCGACGTGCTGGCCGAGATCACGGCCATCTGCGAGCGCCGCGGTGTCTCGTTCAAGGCCGAGGAAACGATGCGCGCCGCCGCGGCGCCCAGCGATGCCGGCTGGCAGCAGCGCTGGGAGCGTGCGGTGGAGTCGCTGGCGCTGCCGATCTTCCGCATGCCCAGCGGCGCCGGGCATGACGCGATGAAGCTGCACGAGGTGATGCCGCAGGCCATGCTGTTCCTGCGCGGCTTGAATGCCGGCATCAGCCACAACCCGCTGGAAAGCATCACCAACGACGACACCGAACTCTGCGTGCAGGCCTTCCAGCGCCTGCTCGACCATCTTGCGACGGAACTCCAAGCATGAACGCCTACCAACGACTCGACGCCTGGATCGACGCCCACTTCGACGAGGAAGTGAAGACGCTGCAGGCCCTGGTGCAGGTGCCCACCGACACCCCGCCCGGCAACAACGCGCCACATGCCGAGCGCACCGCCGCGCTGCTGGAAGGCCTTGGCTGGGCACCCGAGAAACATGCCGTGCCGGCCGAGGCGGTGAAGGACTACGGCCTGGAATCGATCACCAACCTGATCGTGCGCCGCAAGTACGGCGAGGGCCGCACCATCGCGCTGAATGCCCACGGCGACGTGGTGCCGCCGGGTGAAGGCTGGACCCACCCGCCCTATGGCGCCGAGGTGGTGGACGGCAAGCTGTACGGCCGTGCCGCGGCGGTGAGCAAGAGCGACTTCGCCAGCTACATCTTCGCGGTGCGCGCGCTGGAATCGCTGGGCGCGCCGCTGAAGGGCGGCGTGGAGCTGCATTTCACCTACGACGAGGAATTCGGCGGCGAGCTGGGCCCCGGCTGGCTGCTGCAGCAGGGCCTGACGAAGCCCGACCTGCTGATCGCCGCCGGCTTCAGCTACCAGGTGGTGACGGCGCACAACGGCTGCCTGCAGATGGAGGTGACGGTGCACGGCAAGATGGCGCATGCGGCCATCCCCGACACCGGCGTCGATGCGCTGCAGGGTGCCGTCGCCATCCTGAACGCGCTGTATGCCCAGAACCAGTTGTATAGGCAAGTGACGTCCAAGGTGGAGGGCATCACCCATCCGTACCTGAACGTCGGCCGCATCGAGGGCGGCACCAACACCAACGTGGTGCCGGGCAAGGTGGTGCTCAAGCTCGACCGCCGCATGATCCCGGAAGAGAACCCGGTGGAAGTGGAAGCCGAGGTGCGCCGCGTGATCGCCGAGGCCGCGGCGGGCCAGCCCGGCATCACGGTGGACATCAAGCGGCTGCTGTTGGCCAACTCGATGAAGCCGCTGCCCGGCAACCAGCCGCTGGTGGAGGCCATCCAGAGACACGGGCGCGAGGTGTTCGGGCAGGAGATCCCCACTTCCGGCACCCCGCTGTACACCGACGTGCGGCTGTATGTGGAGCGGGGCATCCCCGCCGTGATCTACGGCGCCGGCCCACGCACCGTTTTGGAGAGCAATGCCAAGCGGGCCGACGAGCACCTGGTGCTGGAGGACCTGCGCAAGGCCACCAAGGTGGTGGCCCGCACCCTGTTCGACCTGCTGGGCTGATCCGCCCTCCCCAGGGAAACACACGCGGCGCACCAGCGGCGGGCAGGTAGTCCCCGCATGGTGCGCCGCATTGTTTTGGTGCATCCTGCGCCCGGCTGCGGCGTGCATGGAACTTGCAAACGGCTTGTATACAACCCGCAAGCCGCTTTTTGGAGTTCCTTCCCATGTCCTTCGTCGTTCCCGTGTTCGCCCGCGCCCGCCGCCGCCTGCTGCTCAGCGCCACCGTCGCCACCGTCGCGTTGATGGCCATGGGCCCGGCCCGCGCGCAGGAAACCAGCATCAAGTTCCAGCTCGACTGGCGCTTCGAAGGCCCGGCCGCGCTGTTCCTGGTGCCGGCCGCCAAGGGCTACTTCAAGGCCGAGAAGCTCAACGTCGCCATCGACGCCGGCAACGGCTCGGGCGGCACCGTCACGCGCGTGGCCTCGGGCACCTACGACATGGGCTTCGCCGACCTGGCCGCGCTGATGGAGTTCCACGCCAACAACCCCACCGCACCCAACAAGCCGGTGGCGGTGATGATGGTCTACAACAACACGCCGGCCGCGGTGCTGGCGCTCAAGAAGAGCGGCATCAAGACCCCCGCAGACCTCAGCGGCAAGAAGCTGGGCGCTCCGGTGTTCGACGCCGGCCGCCGGGCCTGGCCCATCTTCGCCCAGGCCAACAAGGTGTCCAACGTCACCTGGACGGCCATGGACCCGCCCCTGCGCGAAACCATGCTGGTGCGCGGCGACATCGACGCCATCACCGGCTTTTCCTTCACCTCGCTGCTGAACCTGGAAGCCCGCGGCGTGAAGACCGAGGACGTGGTGGTGCTGCCCTATCCGCAGTACGGCGTGAAGCTGTACGGCAACGTGGTCATCGCCAGCGAGGAATTCCTGAAGAAGAACCCGGAGCAGGTGAAGGCCTTCCTGCGCGCCTTCACCAAGGGCGTGAAGGACGTGATCGCCGACCCCAAGGCCGCCATCGCCACCGTGAAGGAGCGCGACGGCATCATCAACGCCGACCTGGAAACCCGCCGCCTGAAGCTGGCGCTGGAGCAGACGGTGCTGACCGCCGATGCGCGCGCCGAAGGCTTCGGCGCCATCGACCCGGCCCGCCTGACGCTGATGGCCAGCCAGGTGTCCGACGCCTTCGCCACCAAGCAGCGCGTCAACGCCACCGCCGTGTGGAATGGCGACTACCTGCCCGCGGCGGCCGACCGCAACATCTTCGCAGCGGGCAAGAAGTAAGGCCGCCGACATGACCGCTTTCGTGGATTTTCACGAGGTCTGGCTGGCCTACAACGAGGAGTTGGAAGCCGCCGGGCAGTACGCCGTCGAGGACATCAACCTGAAGGTCAACGAGGGCGAGTTCATCGCCATCGTCGGCCCTTCGGGCTGCGGCAAGAGCACCTTCATGAAGCTGGCCACCGGCCTGCGCCGGCCGACCAAGGGCACGGTGATCATCGGCGGCCAGGAGGTCAAGGGCCCGCTGAAGATCACCGGCATGAGCTTCCAGGCGCCCAGCCTGCTGCCCTGGCGCACCACGCTGTCCAACGTGATGCTGCCGCTGGAGATCGTGGAGCCCTATCGCTCCAGCTTCCGCGCCAAGAAGGCCGAGTACACCGAGAAGGCGCGTGCGCTGCTCAGGAGCGTGGGCCTGGGCGGCTACGAGGACAAGTTCCCCTGGCAACTTTCCGGCGGCATGCAGCAGCGGGCGGCCATCTGCCGCGCCCTGGTGCACGAGCCCAAGATGCTGCTGCTCGACGAGCCCTTCGGCGCGCTGGATGCCTTCACGCGCGAGGAGCTGTGGTGCGCGCTGCGCGACCTGCAGGCTGCGCAGAAGTTCAACGTCATCCTGGTGACGCATGACCTGCGCGAAAGCGTGTTCCTGGCCGACACGGTGTACGTGATGAGCAAGAGCCCCGGCCGCTTCGTCGTGCGGCGCGAGATCGAGCTGCCGCGCCCACGCGACCTGGAAGTGACCTACTCGCCCGAGTTCACCGCCATCGTGCATGAGCTGCGCGGCTACATCGGCGCGATGCGCAAGACCGGCGCGGAGGTGGCGCAATGAAGAAGAACCGCTTGCTCTACCGCGCCGCGCCCACGCTGCTGGCCGTGGCGGTGGTGCTGGTGTGGCAGATCGTGTGCAGCGGCTTCAACGTCAGCGAGTTCATCTTCCCCAGCCCGCTGCGCATCGCCGAGCAGTCGTGGGAGCACCGCACGGTGATCCTCGGCCACGCCTGGCACACCTTCTGGGTGACGGTGGTGGGCTTCGCCATCGCCATCGTGGTGGGGGTGCTGCTGGGCTTCCTGATGGGCAGCTCCAAGCTGGCGTACGACGCGATGTACCCGCTGATGACCGGCTTCAACGCGCTGCCCAAGGCGGCGTTCGTGCCCATCCTGGTGGTGTGGTTCGGCATCGGCGTGGGCCCGGCCATCCTCACCGCCTTCCTCATCTCGTTCTTCCCGATCATGGTGAACATCGCGACCGGGCTGGCCACGCTGGAGCCCGAGCTGGAAGACGTGCTGCGGGTGCTGGGCGCCAAGCGCTGGGACGTGCTGATGAAGGTGGGCCTGCCGCGCTCCATGCCGTATTTCTACGGCTCGCTCAAGGTGGCAATCACGCTGGCCTTCGTGGGCACCACCGTCAGCGAGATGACGGCCAGCAACGAAGGCATCGGCTACCTGCTCATCAGCGCCGGCAGCTCGATGCAGATGGGCCTCGCGTTTTCCGGCCTGCTGGCCGTGGGCGTGATGGCGATGGCCATGTACGAGCTGTTTTCGGTGATCGAGAAGCGCACCACCGCCTGGGCTCACCGCGGCTCGCAGAATCACTGAGAACCTGTGAACGAACCACTCACGCCCGCTCGACGCGCCCTGACGACCCGGCTCGTCGTTGCAAATGCTCGCCATAGCCCGAGCTATGGCTGCGCTTTGCGCCTAGATCCAGGCCGCCCTGTCGCGCCGCTCGGTCGCGACCGGTTCATTCACAGGTTCTGAGCCCGCGGGCCGTCAGTCGGCCACGTCGCGCACCAGGCGCATGCCCACGAGCGTGTAGCGCGTGGCCACGCTGTTCCAGTTGCGGTAGCTGCAGCGGGCATAGAACGGCCAGCTGTGCCAGGAGCCGCCGCGGCGCACCTTCACCTCGCCGTCCGGCGGCCCGGTGGGATCGTCGCGCGGCGACTCGGCGTAGTAACGCTCGCCGTACCAGTCGGCCGTCCATTCCCACACGTTGCCGTGCATGTCGTGCAGGCCGAAGGCATTCGGCGCGAAGCGGCCCACTGGCGCGGTGAAGGCGAAGCCGTCGTGCCAGGGCGCCGCCTGCGGCACCCAGTCGGGCCAGCGCTCGCGCCATGGCGGCAGCGCGTCGGCATCGAACAGGTTGGCCGCGCCCCGCAGGTTGGCCGGGTCGTCGCCGTTGCCATAGCGGCCACGGCTGCCGGCGCGGCAGGCGTATTCCCATTCGGCCTCGGTGGGCAGGCGGTAGCGTCGCTGCTCGGTGCGGCTGAGCCACTGTGCCAGCGCCATCGCATCGCCCCAGGTGATGTTGACCACCGGGTCGTCCTCGGTCTGCGGGAAGCCGGGGTCGCGCCAGGAGTAGCGCGGCGAGCGGCCCTCGAACGCATCGCCGCGCGCGCTGCCGGCCGGGTCGTAGGCCGCGCTGTAGCCATAGCCGCCGCTGCCGTCGGCCACCGATTCCGGCACATGGCCCGACAGCGCCAGGAAACGCCGCCACTGGCCCACCGTCACCTCGTGGCGTCCCATCTCGAAGGGCCGGGTGATGCGCACCACATGCACCGGCGCCTCGTCGTCCAGCAGGCCGAAGCGCCGGGCCGGCAGCTGCGGATAGCTGCGCGCCAGGGACTCGGCCGGCTCGTCGCTGCCCATGCGGAATTCACCGGCCGGCAAGCGCACGAACTGCATGCCCAGGCTGTTGGTCGCCGCGGGCAGCGGCCCGGCGCAGCCGCCCAGCCCCGCCACCGCGCCGGCGGCGAGGACACACGCCGCTGCTACCATCCTGCGCCCATGGAAACGCCTGGCAATCTCTTCGTCGTCGCCGCCCCCAGTGGCGCTGGCAAATCCAGCCTCGTGAAGGCGCTGCTCGAGCTCGATTCGCACCTGGCGGTATCGGTCTCGCACACCACCCGCGCGCCGCGCGGCCAGGAGCAGCAGGGCCGGGAATACGTGTTCACCGACGAGGCCACCTTCCGCGACATGATCGACCGCGGCGACTTCTTCGAATGGGCGCTGGTGCATGGCAACCTCTACGGTACGTCTCGATCGGCGATCGAGGACCGCCTGAACCGCGGGGAGGACGTGGTGCTGGAGATCGACTGGCAGGGCGCCCTGCAGATCAAGCAGCTGTTCGTGCACGCGGTGCTGATCTTCATCCTGCCACCGAGCTGGAACGAACTGCAACAGCGGCTGCAGCGCCGCGGCGAGGACCAGCCCGAGGTGATCGCCCAGCGCATGGCCAATGCCCGCACCGAGGTGGCCCAGGCCCGCCACTTCGACTTCGTTATAATCAATGCCCTCTTCGAGACGGCGCTTTTCGACCTGAAGACGGTCGTTCATTCGCAGCGCCTCAAGTACGCCGCCCAGCGGCGTAACAAATCCCAGGTCTTTGCCGCGCTGGACCTGATCTGACAACACACCAGGACTACGCCATGGCCCGCATCACCGTCGAAGACTGCCTGAACAAGATCCCGAACCGCTTCCAGCTGGTGCTGGCCGCCACCTACCGGGCACGCATGCTGAGCCAGGGCCACACCCCGCGCATCGAGAGCAAGAACAAGCCGGGCGTCACCGCCCTGCGCGAGATCGCCGCCGGCGAGATCGGCCTCGAAATGCTGCGCAAGGTGCCGGTGTAAGCGGCCTCGGCCACCACGCACAGCGGGCGCCTCGGCGCCCGTTTTCCTTGGTGGGCCTGGAATAAAGCCACCGCCGGCCGGGCGGCGCCGACAGTCCTGCTAGATTCGGTGCCATGGGGATTCGATCGTTCGCCGCCGAACTGTTGCCAAGCGCGCTGGTTGCCGCGCGCACTGCTGCGCAACGCACGGCCGAACCGCAGGAGGCCGCTTCGTTCGCGGCCCTGCTGGACAAGCTGGGCTACCTGCCCAAGACCGACGTCAAGGTCATCCGCGAGGCCTACAAGTTTGCCGACGAGGCCCACCTCGGGCAGTTCCGGGCCACCGGGCAGCCGTACATCACGCATCCGATTGCGGTGGCCGGCCTGGTGGCCGACTGGAAGCTGGATGCGCAGGCCATCATGGCCGCGCTGCTGCACGACACCATCGAAGACTGCGGCGTCACCAAGCCGCAGCTGATCGAGCACTTTGGTGCCGCCACCGCCGACCTGGTGGACGGCCTGACCAAGCTGGACAAGCTCCACTTCAGCACCCGCGAGGAATCGCAGGCGGAAAGCTTCCGCAAGATGCTGCTGGCGATGGCGCGCGACGTGCGCGTGATCCTGGTCAAGCTGGCCGACCGGCTGCACAACATGCGCACGATGACGGGCATGGCGCCCGAGAAGCGCGCACGCATCGCCCGCGAGACGCTGGAGATCTACGCGCCCATCGCCCACCGCCTGGGCCTGAACCGCGCCTACCGGGAGCTGCAGGAGCTGTCGTTCCAGTTCCTGCACCCGTGGCGGCATGCGGCGCTGATGAAGGCGGTGCAGCGCTCGCGCGGCTACCGGCGGGACATCGTCGACCGCGTGCAGCGCGAGGTGGAGAAGGCCTTCGCCCATGCCAAGGTGAAGGTGCAGGTCTCCGGGCGCGAGAAGACCGTGTACTCGATCTACCGCAAGATGACCGAGAAGCACACGTCGTTCGCCCAGGTGAGCGACCTGTTCGGCTTCCGCATCGTGGTGCCCACGCTCTCCGACTGCTACCTGTCGCTGGGTGTGCTGCACCAGCTGTACAAGCCGGTGCCGGGCCGCTTCAAGGACTACATCGCCATCCCCAAGGCCAACGGCTACCAGAGCCTGCACACCACGCTGGTGAGCCCGCTGGGCACGGCGGTGGAGTTCCAGATCCGCACCGAGCCGATGCACGCAGTGGCCGAGAGCGGCATCGCGGCGCACTGGATGTACAAGACCAAGGACGTGCACCAGCCCGAGGAAGCGCAGCGCCTGGGCGCGCTGTGGCTGAAGTCGCTGCTCGACATCCAGGACGAGAACAACGACTCGGCCGAGTTCCTGGAGCACGTGAAGATCGACCTCATCCCCGATGCGGTCTACGTCTTCACGCCCAAGTCGAAGATCCTGGCGCTGCCGCGCGGCGCCACCGCGGTGGACTTCGCCTACGCCATCCACTCCGACGTGGGCGACCATTGCGTGGCCGCCAGCGTCAACGGCGAGCCGGTGGCCCTGCGCACCGAGCTCAAGAGCGGCGACGTGGTGGAGGTGGTGACGGCGCCCGGCGCGCGGCCCAACCCGGCCTGGCTGAACTTCGTGCGCACCGGCCGTGCGCGCAGCAAGATCCGCCACTACCTGAAGAACATGGAGCACGAGGAATCGCGCGCCCTGGGCGAGAAGCTGCTGGCGCAGGCGCTGCGCGCCGAGGGCATGCTGATGCCCTCCTACGATCCCTCCGACACCAATGCCACCGCCACCTGGCAGCAGCTCACCCGCTGGAGCGGCAACCGCACCCGAGACGAGCTGATGACCGACATCGGCCTGGGCAAGAAGATCGCCAACATCGTGGCCAAGCGCCTGGCGCACAACATGGTGGAGCGCGGCGCGCGGCCCGATGCGGTCACGCTGTCCATGGGCCGCTACGCGGTGGACGACAGCGTGCCCAGCCAGGGCATGGTGATGATCGACGGCACCGAAGGCGCCTCGGTGCAGCTGGCGGCCTGCTGCAGGCCGATCCCGGGCGATGCCATCGTCGGCTACCTGGGCCGCGGCGAAGGCCTGACGGTGCACACCGCCGAATGCAGCATCGGCAAGCGGCTGCACGAGCGCGACCCCGAGCATTTCCTGCGCGTGGGCTGGGCCGAGGAGCTGAGCCGGCCGTTCGACACCGTCGTCAGCCTGCTGCTGGAAAACGGCAAGGGCGTGCTGGCGCGGGTGGCGCAGTCGGTCAACAGCGCCGAGGCCGACATCACCCACATCGACATGGACGACCAGCTGGACGGCCAGACCGCCGAGATGCGGCTGACGCTGTCGGTGCGCGACCGGCTGCACCTGGCCGACGTGCTGCGGGTGCTCAAGCGCGCACCCGCCGTGCTGCGGGTCGCGCGGGTCAAGCCCTAGCCCGCTCCGTCGGGGGCCGGGTAGGTCACCGCCACCACCTCCAGCGTCTCCAGCCCGCCGGGCGTCATCAGCGTGACCTCGTCGCCCTCGCGCGACTTGAGCAGCGCGCGGGCGATGGGCGAGATCCAGCTCACCTCGCCGGCCAGGTTGTCCACCTCGTCGATGCCCTTGATGGTGATGGTGCGTTCCTCGCCCTTGGCGTTGGCATAGGTGACGGTGGCGCCGAAGAACACCTGGTCGCTGCCGTGGTGGGCCGAGGGATCGGCCACCTCGGCCACGTCCAGCCGCTTGGTGAGGAAGCGGATGCGGCGATCGATCTCGCGCAGCCGCTTCTTGCCGTACAGGTAGTCACCGTTCTCCGAGCGGTCGCCGTTCTTGGCCGCCCAGGAGACGATCTCCACGATCTTCGGCCGCTCGTCGTCGATCAGGCCCAGCAGCTCCGCCCGCAGGCGCTGGTAGCCGGCGGGCGTCATGTAGTTCTTGCTGCCCGCGGGCAGGGGCGGCAGGCCGCCCAGCTCGTCGTCGTCGTCCTCGCGGTCGGTCTCTTTGGTGAACGCCTTGTTCATGGCCGCGATTTTGCGGCCTTCGCGGGGGCGGCCTTGGCCGGGTCGGACTGCTGCACCAGCGCCTGGCAGTTGTCCTCCTTGTCGCCGCTGCCCGGGTCCAGCAGCGGCAGCAGCGCGGCCAGCGGGCCGGCCACCGCGGCCAGCGCCGCGCCGGCGGCCACCCGCGCGGCGATCGGGCCGGGCGCCACGCCGACGTCGGGCGAGGAAAAGCTGCCGGTCAGCAGCAGGGGCGAGCGCAGGGTGGCGAAGCTGAAGTCCTTGGGCTTGGTCTCGCTGCGCAGGTCCAGCAGCTCGTTCTTCAGGTCGATGGTGCCGCTCAGGGTCACCGTGCTGTCGCGGGTGTCGAGCACCGCCACGCTGGGCGTGAGCACGCCCTGCTTCGCATCCATGGCCACCACCGCGCAGTTCAGCGGCAGGCTGGCATCCCCCTTGACGAACACGCCCAGCGCCTGCGCCACGTCGATGCCCAGCGCTTCCACGATCAGGTGCGACAGCGTGCCGTTGCGCACCACGGCGCGGGCACTGCCGTCCAGCGTGCTCAGCAGCTGCGCGGTGCTGTTGCCCTGGCCGCGCAGCTTGATCTCGGCCTGCAGCTCGCCGGTGATGTAGGCGGTGACGGGCTCGTCGCCGCTGCGGGCGGCCTCGCGCTCCCGCTTGAGCTTGGTGGCGCTACTGCGGGCGTTGACGTCGGAGGTGTCCTTGCGCGCGCCCTTGAGCCAGCCGGCCAGGTCCACGCCGCGCAGGCGCAGGTCGGTGTCCCAGCGCGGCGGCTTGGCATTGCTGTCCAGCCCGGTGGAGCCCGTGACGCTGCCGCCGGCGGTGGTGGCCTGCAGCTCGGTGATGCGCAGCACGCCGCCGTCCAGCACGATGCGGCCGGCCAGCGGGCGCAGCGTTTCCACCGCGCTGGTGTTGAGGTTCAGCTCGTCCAGCGCCACGCGCACGTCGGCATCCATCGCCTTCAGCGAAGGCAGGTCGAAGCTGCGGTCGGGGATCACGCGCGGGCCGCCGTTGCGGGTGTTGGGCGGCGGCGTGGAAGGCTTGCCGTCGGCGCCGACCGCGGGGGCCAGGTCGGCCAGGTCCAGCCGCCTGCCGGCCAGCGTGCCGGTGAGCTTGGGCGTGCCGGGCTGCGGGTCGTAGGCGAATTCGCCACGCAGCGCGCTCTTGCCGATGGTGGCGCTGGCCACCGCCACATGCCACACCGGATCGGTATGCCGCAAGGTGCCGCGCAGGTTGAAGGGCGGCGTGGTGGGCAGGGTGACGTTCAGGGCCTCGCCCACCGCCCCGAGCGAGGGGCCGCTCAGGCGCACCTCGCCTTCGATGCCGCGTGCGCCCAGCGGGTCGTGCACCACGCCGTCATAGGCCAGGCGGGCGCGGCCGATCAGCGCCTCCACCTTGACCTGCAGCGGCGCGGGCTGGTCCTCGTCCAGCAGCGGCAGCACCTGTGGCGAACGTGCTTCCACCTTGATGGGCATGCCACGGTAGGTGCCCTGCGCATCGGCCACCAGGCCGAAGTCGCCTTGCGCCGCGGCGTCGCCGGCCGGTGCCGAGGCCGCCGGCTGGCCGGCCCGCGGCGCGCTCTCGTTCATGCGCGCGTGCGCTTCCACCTTCACCTGGCTGACCGCGTCGTCCACATGGATGGCGGCCTCGCGCAGGCGCACCCGCTCCACCTTGGGCGGATCGCGTTCGGTCTTGGGCTCGTTCGGGTCGGTCTTGAACTGCCAGCTCGCCTGGCCGTCCTTGGTGCGCAGCACATGGGCTTCCAGCCGGTCGGCCTGCAGCGCGACGATGCGCAGCGCCTCGCCCTTGCGGAAGGCATTGATGTCGCCCCAGCGCCAACGCAGCAGCACCGACTGCGCATCCACCAGGAAGGGCGCCTGGCTGCCCGGCGCCGCGGCCACCCACAAGCTGCCGGCGCTGGCCTGCGGCGGGCGCAGCAGGTGCAGCCGGAAGGGTGCGCCCACGCGCACCGGCACGCCCAGGCTGTCGCTAGCATAACGCTCGATGGGGCCGCGCAGGTAGCGCCAGCCCAGGAGCTCCGACACCAGCACGAAGGCCAGCAGCACGGCCAGCACGATGCGGATCCAGCGCAGCACCGGATGGCGCTTGCGCCGGGCCCGCGCGGCATCTGCGGCCGGTGCGGAAGAGGAAGTCGGGGTGCTGGCAGCCATGCTTCCGATTGTGGGAAGCGGCGCCTGGCGGGTCGGTCGTACCGCGCCCACAAGCACCGTCGGACAGCACCTACACTGCCCAGCCGCTGGCCCGTGCATCATGCGTGGTCCGGGTCCACCACCGTCGCGCGTCCCTTGTCCTCTCCTGCCCTGCCTGCCGCCACCGATGCGCCGCGCGATGCCGCGGGCGGCCTGCTGGCCGGCTGCGAACTGTGCGACGCGCTGAACCGCGTGCAGCCCGGCCAGCCCGCCACCTGCTGGCGCTGCGGCTCGCCGCTGCACACGCTGCACCACGGCGGCAGCGCCGAATCGGCGGCGCGGCTGTCGGGCGTGGTGGCGCTGCTGGTGGCCGCCTGGGTGTGCATCGTGGCCACGCACATCGAGCCGATGGTCTCGCTGGCGCTGCGCGGGCTGGAGAGCTCGGTCACGCTCAGCGGCGCCTCCCTGGTGCTGTGGCAGCAGGGCCGGCTGGCGCTGTCGACGGCGCTGTTCATCACCACCGTGGTGGCACCGGCCACCGAGATGGGCGCCATGCTGCTGGTGGCCGCGGCGCTGTGGTGGCGCGCCCGCACGGGCAGCCGGGCCGGCCCGCCGCCGCGCTGGCTGCCGCCGGTGCTTCACCTGTGGCAGGGCATGCGCGACTGGAACATGACCGAGATCCTGGTGCTGGGCATGGCGGTGGCGCTCGTCAAGCTGGGGCAGCTGGCCACGCTGATCGTCGGCCCCGGCCTGGTGGCGCTGATGGCCTTCCTGGCGCTGCGGCTGGCCGCGCTGCGCCTGCTGTCGCCGGTGGATGCGTGGGCCCTGCTGGACCCGCGCGAGGTGCCGGTGCGATGAGGCCCTGGCGCCGCCCTCCGCTGGCCCCGCATGCGCAGCCGGCATCCGCTGCCGTGCCGGCCGCCGAAGGCCCCACGCTGGCGGCCTGCGGGCTGCGCCAGTGCCCGGCCTGCCAGCTGCTGCTGACCGCCGGCGACGGCCGCCCCGCACGCTGCCCGCGCTGCGAAGCCCAGCTGCGCGGCCCGCTGCGGCGCAGCGTGGCCACCACCACCGCCCTGTTGCTGGCCGCCGCGGTGCTGTACGTGCCGTCCAACACGCTGCCCATCATGGTCACGCGCTCGGCCGTGGGCGAGCGCGGCGACACCATCCTGTCGGGCATCGCCGCGCTGGCGCAGGCCGGCTCCTGGGTGCTGGCGGCCATCGTCTTCGTGGCCAGCGTGATGGTGCCGCTGCTCAAGCTCAGCGTGCTGAGCTACCTGGTGCTGGCGGTGCACCTGGGCTGGCAGCGCGGCCGCACCCACCGCACCACGCTGTACCGGCTGATCGAGACGGTGGGCCGCTGGTCGATGCTGGACGTGTTCGTGGTGGGCATGCTGGCCGCCCTGGTGCAGCTGGGCCCGGCCGCGCAGGTCTCGGCCGGGCCGGGCGTGGTGGCCTTCGGCACCGTGGTGTGGCTGACGATGTGGGCCACGCAGAGCTTCGATCCGCGGCTGCTGTGGCAGCCTCCCGCCGCCGCGGGCCTTCCCCCTTCCCCCGAACGAACCGAGGTCCGGCAGCCCGATGCAGCCTGATGAATCCCCCGACACGCCGGCCCGCCCGCCGGCCGCGCCGCTGCCCGCCAGCATCCCCGACGCGGTGCCCGCGCCGCGGCGCCGCTGGTCGATGGCGCAGGCCATCTGGCTGGTGCCGCTGGTGGCGGTGCTGGCCGTGGGCTGGCTGGCCGCCAGCGAATGGCTGCAGCGCGGCCCCAGCATCACCATCCGATTTGCCACCGGCGAAGGCATCGAGGCCGGCAAGACCCGCATCAAGTACCGCAACGTGGACGTGGGCCAGGTCAGCGCGGTGCGGCTGGCGCCCGACTTGAAGGGCGTGCTGGTCACCGCCCAGATGGAGCGCAATGCCGCGCCGCTGCTGGTGGACGACACCCGCTTCTGGGTGGTGCGTGCGCGGGTGGCCGGCGGCGAGGTGTCGGGCCTGACCACGCTGCTGTCGGGTGCCTACATCGGGGTGGACGGCGGCAAGAGCGAAGAAACCCGCCGCAGCTTCACCGGCCTGGAAACGCAGCCGGTGGTGTCGGTGGACGAGGCCGGTAAGGAATTCGTGCTGCAGGCCAGCAGCCTGGGTTCGCTGGAGATCGGCTCGGCGGTGTACTTCCGCCGGGTGCGCGTGGGGCAGGTGCTGTCGGCCGACCTCTCGCCCGACGGCCAGGGCCTGCGGCTGCGGGTGTTCGTGCGGGCGCCCTACGACCGCTTCGTCAGCAGCAATGCGCGCTTCTGGCATGCCAGCGGGGTGGACGTGTCCTTCGACGCCAGCACCGGCCTGCGGCTGCGCACCGAATCGCTGCTGTCGGTGCTGGTGGGCGGCGTGGCCTTCGAGACGCCGGCCGAACTGGACGCCAGCACGCCGGCCGAGGCGGGCACCACCTTCAACCTGTTCGAAGGCCAGGCGGCGGCGCTGCGCCGCGGCGCGGCCCAGGTGCTGGAATACACCGCGGTGTTCACCGACAGCGTGCGCGGCCTGGCGGTGGGCGCGCCGGTGGAGTTCAAGGGCTTCGTGATCGGCGAGGTGGCCTCGCTGGGCATCCGCTTCGACCGCGAAGGCGGCGGCTTCGCCTTCCCGGTGAAGCTGCACATCTACCGCGACACCGCCGCCACCGTGGCCGCGCGCGAGGCCACCGCCCGCCGCACCGACGACGGCAACGGCGCGCGCTTCCCGATCGAGCGGCTGCTGTCGGGCCGCTCGGTGGACCGCGGCCTGCGTGCGCAGCTGCGCAGCGCCAACCTGCTGACCGGCCAGCGCTACGTGGCGATCGACTTCTTCCCCGAGCACCGCGGCGAGAAGGTGGCCGGCCTGAGCGAAGGCCAGCGCGAGATTCCGACGGTGCAGGACGCCTTCGGCGAGCTGCAGGCGCAGGTGGCCCGCATCGCCAAGCGGCTGGAGGAAGTGCCGTTCGAGAAGCTGGCCGGCGACATGAGCAAGGCGCTGGTGGGCATCGAAGGCGCAGCCCGCAGCGTGGAGACGACCATGGGCGGCCTGCAGGGCGAGGTGGTGCCCAGCGTGCGCCAGACGCTGGACGAGGTGCGCGGTGCGGTGAAGGACGTGCGCGGCCTGCTGGCCCAGGATGCACCGCTGCCGCAGGACGTTCGCGGCGCGATGCAGGACCTCTCCCGTGCGGCCGATGCCATCCGACAGCTGGCCGACACCCTGGAGCGCCAGCCCGAATCCCTGTTGCGCGGCAAGCGCGAGACTGAACTGGAGCCCGCCCGATGAAGCCGCTGCGCGCCACCCTCCTGTCGGCAGCCGTGCTGCTGTCCGCCTGCGCCAGCTCGCCGCCTCCCGCCTGGCACAGCCTGCTGCCGGAGGCGGCTTCGGCCGGTGCGGCCACCGACCTGCCGGCGGCCGCGGCCGGCCCCAGCATCAGCATCGGCCGCATCTCGGTGCCCGAGGCGGTCGACCGCTCGCCGCTGGTGGTGGCGCAGGGCAGCGGGCTGGCGGTGCTGGACGGGCAGCGCTGGGTCGAGCCGGTGAAGGCCCAGCTGCCGCGGGCGATGGCCCTGCTGCTGGCCGAACGCCTGCCCGGCGCCACCGTCACCGCCTGGCCGGCCGCTGGCGTGGCGCAGCCGGACTGGCGCCTCAGCGCCGACGTGCAGCGCTTCGACCTGGCTGGCACGCCCGCGCGCGCGCAGCTGCGCGTGGTGTGGACGCTGCGGGCCGCCGGCACCGAGGCCGCACCGCCGCCGCGGGTGTTCGACACCACGGTGGCAGCCGAAGGCGGCTCGGAGGCCGCCCTGGTGGCCGCCATGCGCACCGCCGTGGCCCGCTGGGCCGACGCGGTGGCCCAGGCGGCCGGCGGCACCGCCGCCGCGGCGGGGCGCTAGATCAGCGGCCGGCGCGGCACCGGCTGCTCGTAGTAGTCGGCCAGCCGGCCCAGCGCATGCACGTCGGGCAGGTACAGCCAGCCCTCGTCCACCGCGAACAGGCCCTGCCGGTAAAGGCGGCGCAGCGTCTTGTTGGTATGCACCAGCGACAGGCCCACCGCATCGGCGATGTGCTGCTGGTTGATCGGCCAGGGCACCCGCCCTTCGCGCGCCATGCCCAGCGACACCGCCCGCTTGTACAGGTGCAGCATCAGCGTGGCGATGCGCTCGGCCGCGCTGCGCCGGCCGACGGTCAGCAGGTTCTCGTCGACGAGGCTCTCCTCGTGCGCGGCCAACCAGGTGATGTCGTAGGCCAGCTTGGGAAAGCGGCTGTACAGCGTCCACAGCTTGTCGGCGTCGAAGCGGCACAGCTCCACGTCGGTGATGGCCTCCACCCCGTGCGGCGAGACCTCGTGGCTCTGGTCCTGCAGGCCGATCAGGTCGCCGGGCAGCATGAAGTTGAGGATCTGCCGCCGCCCGTCGGACAGCGACTTGAAGCGGAAGGCCCAGCCCGAGAACAGCGTGCTCAGCGTGGCCGGCTGGCCCTGCCACACGATGGGCTGGCCGGCCGCCACCGCCAGGTGCGATTCCTTGAAGCTCTGCAGGAAGGCCAGCTCGTCCGCGGTGTTGGGCTTGAAGGCGTCCATCCGCCGCATGGGGCATGCCACGCAAGGCGGGCCGGGGTAGGTATGTCGCTGGAACTGCGGAATCAGCATGGTGGATGTCATTTGACATGGCGGCGGCCAGGTCCGGCGGTTAGCCTGCCGCTCCATCGAAGTGTGACAAGAGGCAGAGTGACCGCACCAACACTGTACGAAGTGCTCTACACCAGCGAACTGGAACCGGCGGTCGAGGTCTCGGCCATCGCCGGCATCGTCCGTCGCGCGCGGGTGTGGAACGCCGCCCACGGTATCACCGGCGTGCTCGTCTTCGACGGCGGCCGCTTCTGCCAGTACCTGGAAGGCCCGGCCGCCGAAGTGCATGCGCTGGCCCTGCGCATCGCCGCCGATGCGCGCCACACCGGCTTCCGCCGCCTGCATGCGGCCACGCGCGTGGGCACGCGCCGGCTGGAAGGCCATCCGATGAGCTATGGCCTGGCCTACGAGGAAGCCGAGATCGACGCCGTGCTGCAGCTGGCCGGCGCGGCCGCCGCCGACCGCCTGATGGACATGCTGCCGCGGCTGGAACTGGAGCCCTGAGGCGTTACTCTCACCCGCGCTGCCGGCGCTGCTGCCGGCCCGGAGCGCGCGAATGCCTGTTTTCCTGATCGCCTACCTGGGCGCCCTGCTCGGCCTGCTGGTGCTGGACGCCGTGTGGCTGGGCGTGGTGATGGGGCCGGTGTACACGGCCGCGCTGGGCGAGCTGCTGCTGCCCGAGCCCCGCTGGGGCGCGGCCGCGGTGTTCTACCTGGCCTATCCGGTGGGCATCGTGGTGTTTGCGGTGCTGCCGGCGTGGCGGGAAGCAGCCCCGCGGCGCGCGCTGGCGCTGGGCGCCTTGTACGGCGCGCTGGCCTATGCCACCTACGACCTCACCAACCTGGCCACGCTCAAGGGCTGGCCGCTGCACATCGTGGTGATCGACATCGCCTGGGGCGCGGTGCTCAGCGCCGCGGCGGCCGCCAGCGGCCTGTGGGCGCTGCGGCGCTTCTGCGGCCCGCGGCCGCTGCCCGCCTGAAGCGCCGCGCCCCGGGCCGCCTTCAACCGACGGGCGTGCCCACCGGATCGGCGGCCTCGTCCTCCGGCGGCTGGCCGCGCGAACGCAGGCGCTTCCAGGTCTCGCGCGCGGCCTCGTGGGCGGCGCGGTACTGGGCGGCCAGCGCGGGGCCGTCGCCGCCTTGCAGCTGCGGCCACAGCTGGTCCCGCTGGTGCGCGGCCAGCTGCAGCGTGGCCTGCCGCAGCTGGTCCACCAGCTGGTCGCGCTGCGGGCCGCTCAGGTCGCTGGCGGCGGCGCGGGCGGCCAGCCATTCGCAGCTGGCCAGCGCGTCGCTGTCCTCCGGCCGGCGTTCGCCAGGCTGCGGCAGCGCCGGGAACAGCGCCTGCCGCACCGCCACCGAATAGGCATGCATCTCCAGCGCCAGCTGCTCGGCGATGGCCTGGGCTTCGGCGGCGGCATCGGCCCGGCCGGCCACCACGCCATAGGTGTCCAGCAGCCGGGCCAGCCGCGCCTCGTCGGCGGCCACGCTGTCCAGCACGGGAGACATGGAGGCGGTCACTCAGCTCTTGCCGAAACGCGCCTTGGCGCTGCCGATGCACTGCGACTTGGCATCGCCGGCCAGGGCGTCGCACTTCTCCGCGGCAGCCTCGTAGTTGGCCTCGCGCTTGTCGTCGGCGGCCTCGCGGCGGGCTTCGCCGCCGGCCCGCGCGGCCTTGGCATCGGCCTCGGCGCTGGTGCGCGCGGCCTTGGCTTCCTTCAGGCACACGTCCTTGTCGTTGCCGGCCTTGTCCTCGCAGCGTTCCTCGGCCACCTCGTAGGCGGCCTCGGCCTTCACCAGGGCCAGCTTCTCGGCGTCCTTGGCGCTGCCGGTGCGGCGGTATTCCAGCTCGGCCTTGGCCACCTTTTCCTTGGCCTCGGCCTCTTCCTCGCAGATGTCCTCGGCGTTGCCGGAGAGCGCGTCGCAGCGGGCTTTGTCGGCCTTGTAGTCCGCCTCGATGCGGTCCTTGGCGGCGCGGTACTCCGCCGCGGGAATCTTGTCGGCCGCGCTCACGCCGCCACACAGGGCCAGCACGCCGGCCATGCACACGCTCTTCAGCATCAAGGTCTTGTTCATGTCTTGTTCTCCTTCAAGGCCCGCAGCGGGTGCCGCAGGGCTGGCGAAAGTATCTGGAGCGCCCGCCGCAGGCCCCAGCGGACTGCGCCCTGATGCACCGTAGTTCACGTCCTACCGGCCGGCGCGGGCAAGGCGATGTCCGACATGGGCTCGGGCAGGAAGCCGATGGCAGCGAGAGCCTGGCAGGCGCCCAATGTGCTCCATACGTCCCGCCTCGCCAGCCTGGTTCCTACGGTCGTGCGCTCCTGTAGGAATCGTCTGACGCTTCGCCTTGCGGGTGGCTGTTAGAGTTTTGCGAGCGCGCCGGGACTTTGATCGTGTCTTTGAATATTGGTAGCCATCACCCACCGGCGAAGAACAAGCCAGCCACGCCGCCGCAGGCCGTCGCTGGCGGTGCCCAGATGCCGCAGCATTCGATGGTGAATCTGAAGACCTACATCGTCGAAGACAGTCCGGTCATTCGCGAAAACCTGATCGCCACGCTCGAGGAGATGGTGCCGCTGGAAGTGGTAG
The DNA here is from genome assembly GCF_000969605.1 of Aquincola tertiaricarbonis. Classification (GTDB taxonomy): domain Bacteria; phylum Pseudomonadota; class Gammaproteobacteria; order Burkholderiales; family Burkholderiaceae_C; genus Aquincola; species Aquincola tertiaricarbonis. The sequence goes on from NZ_JZUE01000029.1 coordinate 46,626, forward strand.
GCACCGCCGAGGACGAATCGAGCGCCGTCTACTGGCTCAGCCACCACGCGCAGCAATGCGACCTGGTCATCATCGACATCTTCCTCAAGGGCGGCTCCGGCCTGGGCGTGTTGCGTTCCACCGTGAATGCACGCGGGCGCTGCAAGCTGGTCGTGTTCAGCAACTACGCCACGCCGGACATGCGGCGCAAGTGCCTGGAACTGGGCGCGGACAAGGTGTTCGACAAGTCGAACGAGATCGATGCGTTGATCAACTATTGCGAGCGCCTGGCTGCCGGCGGCAGCGGCGACACGCACCACGGCGACCTCATCTGAGGCCGCTCGCGGCGGGCCTTGCACCCGCCGCCCTGCCACGCCGCAGGCTACTGGATGAGCCCGTTCTTCAGGGCGTAGTACGTCAGGTCGCTGTTGGAGGAGAGGTTCATCTTCTCCATCACGCGCGAACGGTAGGTGCTCACCGTCTTCACGCTCAGCGACATGCTGTCGGCCATGTGGCCGATGGTCTCTCCCTTGGCCAGCCGCAGGAACACCTGGAACTCCCGCTCGGACAGCGTCTCGTGCGGCGCCTTGTCGCCCGCGCCCGAGAGGCCGTCGGCCAGCAGCTGCGCCACGCCCGAGGTGATGTACTTGCGGCCACGGTACACGGTGCGGATGGCGGTGACGATCTCTTCCGGATCGCATTCCTTGTTGAGGTAGCCGCTGGCACCCTGCTTGAGCAGCGTGGTGGCGTAGTGCTCCTCCGGAAAGCCGCTCAGGATGAGCACCGGCAGGTCGGGCGCACGGGCCTTGATGGCCGCAAGCGCATCGACGCCGCTCTGGTCAGGCATGGACAAGTCCATGACCAGCACATCCACTTCCCCTTTGCGCACCAGGTCCAGCGCTTCCCGGCCGTTGGAGGCTTCGCCCGTCACGCGAAGGTCCACCTGCTCGGAGAAAAACTGCTTGAGACCGGAGCGCACAATGGCATGGTCATCCACGATGGCGATTCTGATCATGCTCGATACAACCCCAACGAACGTCTGATATACGAAGGCAAGTGTAGATGCAAGCCGCGGCCCTGAACATCCTGGCGCGGGTCAAGCGCAGTCCCTTCCTCTTTCCGTTGGCGTTGGTCGCCGGCATGGCGATGGTGCTGATCACCGAGACGGCCTATGTTCAGGCCACCGGCACGCTGGATGACCTGGGCCGCACCGCCCGTGCGCGCGAGCACCTGCAGACGCTGCTGCGACGTACCGTGGATGCCGAGAGCGGCCAGCGCGGCTTCCTGCTGACCGGGCGCGAGCAGTACCTGGACCCCTACCGTGCGGCACTGAATGAAATCCATGCGTCGCAGCGCTTCCTGAGCGACTATTACGGCGCGATGCCGGACCACGCCGGTCTGATGACCCGCATGAACAAGGCCCTGGATGCCAAGCTGTCGGAACTGGCCACGGTGATGACGCTCTACCGCGAAGGGAGACACGATGCCTGGCGCAACCTGCTGCTGCTGGACATCGGACGAGAAAAGATGGCCGAGATCAGAAACCTGTCGGAAGACCTGTTGAGCGTGGAGTCGCGTCGCGTGGAAAGCGGACGTCGCGGCATCTACGACACCTTGCTGCTGCACCGCATCGGCGTGGGTGCGATGAGCGCCGTGAGCCTGCTGGCGCTGTTCATGTACCTGCGACAGACGCGCGCGCTGGAAGCCGAGCAGGAGGAGCGCCAGCAGGCCATGGCCCGCCAGCGCGACGAGCTGGAGCGCGAGGTGGTGGAGCGCACCCGGCAGCTCACCGAGCTGGCGCAGCACCTGCAGACCGCACGCGAGGACGAGCGCAGCCGCCTGGCGCGCGAGCTGCACGACGAGCTGGGCGCACTGCTCACCGCGGCCAAGCTGGACGCCGCGCGCATCAAGTCGCGCCTGGGTGGCAACTCGCCCGAGGCCTCCGAGCGGCTGGCCCACCTGAGCGAGACGCTCAACAGCGGCATCGCGCTCAAGCGCCGCATCATCGAGGACCTGCGGCCTTCCACACTGAGCAACTTCGGCCTGGTGCCCGCGCTGGAGATCCTGGCGCGCGAGTTCGGCGAGCGCAGCCAGATCGAGGTGTTCAACCGCATGTCGCCGGTGTCGCTCAAGCCGGCCGACGAGCTCACCGCCTACCGGCTGGTGCAGGAGGCCTTCACCAACATCGCCAAGCATGCGCAGGCCAGCCGCGTGGAGCTGACGCTGGAGGAGCATGAAGGCATGGTGCAGGTGGCGGTGCGCGACAACGGCGTGGGCTTCGACACCGGTGGCAAGACCCGCTCGGCCCATGGCCTGCTGGGCATGCGCTACCGGGTGGAGGCCGCGGGCGGCGAGCTGAGCATCGTCTCCACGCCCGGGCTGGGCACGCAGGTGCTGGCCCTGCTGCCGATGAAGCCGGCGGGCGCGACCGCCTGAGACTTCGCCGCCTGTGGGCCTTGTCCTACAGCGCGCGAACAGGTCCACCGACAGCGCAGCGGCCCGCCCTCTCATGGGCGGCGCCGGGCCCTCGCCTTACGCTGTATCCATCCCAGCCCCCACCAAGAGAACAGGAGAGCCCCATGCTGCATTACGCCGTCGTCTTCTTCGTCATCGCGCTGGTGGCAGCGCTCTTTGGCTTCGGTGGCATCGCTGCCGGCGCCGCAGGCATCGCCAAGATCCTGTTCTTCGTGTTCGTGATCCTGGCCGTTGCCAGCTTCATCATGGGTGCGATCCGCAAGGGTTGACGCACCGTTGTCAGCCGTTAACCTAGCAGGCCACCGCATGCAGTCTCGACGGTTGATTTTTCTTCCCCTCTGAACCGAAAGAAAGGATCCACCATGGTTTCCACCACGTCTGCAGCCCCGGCCAAGAGCGCGAACGACGTTGCCGACCAGGCCGCCCGGTCTGCCGACAGCGCGATCCGTTCCACCCAGCGCCTGGCCAACGAGTCGCTGGACCAGCTCTCCGACAAGATCCACGAGCTGCGCGACACCGCGGTGCCGGCGATCAACCGCCTGGCCAGCGAAGCCGAGACGCTGGCGCGCCGCGGCCTGGACACGATGCGTGAGCGCAGCGCCCAGATCCGCGACCGCGCGGTGCGCGTGTCGGACAACACCGTCGGCTACATCAAGGACGAGCCGGTCAAGTCCATGCTGATCGCCGCCGCCACCGGTGCGGCGCTGATGGCGCTGGTGTCGCTGCTGAGCCGTTCGCGCGACGACTGATCCACCCGGGCGCCCGGGCCCTGCAGTGCGCTGCAGGTCCGGGCGCTGTCACGAGTGCACCCCGATGAAGCGGTACGGGGCTGCAAGCCGGCAAGCCCCTTCCCTTCCCCCTTTTTCCAGCCGCCCATGTTCCACGCGATATTCCGCCTCATCACCTCGCAGCCGGAGTTGCTGGCCGAGCATGCCGAAGGCTATGCCGACCTCATCGCGCAGCAGATGCAGGCCGCCAGTGCCCGCTGGAAGCGCAGCCTGGTGCTGGGCACCGTGGGCGCCGTCTCGGGCCTGGTGATGCTGATGCTGGCGGGCATGGCGCTGATGCTGTGGGCGGTGACCCCCGACGCCGCGATGCGCGCGCCGTGGCTGCTGGTCGTGGTGCCCGCGGTGCCGGCGGTGGTGGCCATCGGCTGCTGGTCTGCCTTGAGCAGCCAGGCCAAGGGCAGCGGTTTTGCCACGCTGCGCGAGCAGCTGGCCGCCGATGCCGCGATGCTGCGTGAAGTGAGCGCGTCATGAGCGGCCTGGCCCCCGATCCTTTCGACCAGCAGGCCGCGGGCCAGGAGCCGCCGCTGCCGCCCGCGGGTGAACCGCTGCCGGTGCTGTCGCCGGCCGAACGGCTGGCCATCTCGCGAGCCCGCATGCGTGGCTTCCTGATGGAGCGCACCGCGGCCGGCCGCCGCCGTCGCGCCACGGTGGGCGATGCGTCGGCGCTGCCGGGCATCGACCTGCTCATGGCCAAGCTGCAGGAGCATCCCATGGCCGCGGCCGTGGTGGATGCGGTGACCAACTGGTGGAAGAGCCATCCGGTGCATGCCTTCGGCGTGATCCTCGGCTCGGCCGCGCGGGATGCGGCCGGCCCGCTGGTACGGCGCCATCCGGTCGCGGCCGTGGCCGCGGCGGTGGTGGGCGGCGCGCTGCTGCTGCGCATGCGGCCGTGGCGGTTGGTGCTGAAGTCGGCCCTCTTCGCCGGGCTGGCTTCGCAAGTGGCCTCGCGGCTGGTCTCGGCGGTGCCGCTGGACACGGTGATGGCCGCCCTGATGAAGTTCACCGGCGGCAAGCCCGCCAACGGCGGTCCGCCGCCCTGACAGGACCCCAACGTCCATCGCTCGAAGTGCATCTCTCCCTCCTCCCTCAGCACTTCGGAACCCCAGCGATGGACTTTTCCAGGCGCGCTTCGGCGCGCTTTTTTTTGGCCTGCAGCCAGGCGTTTCAAACGTAACACCACACGCGGCCCCGTCCTACAGCGGGAGGGCCCGCCTTCCGATTCGTTGCGCAAGGCCTGAAACCTAGAGTCACCTCATCGCACAGCAGGAGGGACACACGATGTTGAAGTGGGCACTGATCTTCGCGGTCATCTCGTTGGTGGCCGGCGTGCTCGGCTTCAGCGGCGTGGCGGCCGGCGCCGCGGGCATCGCCAAGGTGCTGTTCGTGGTGTTCCTGGTGATGTTCATCGTGGTCGTGGCCCTGGCACTGCTGGGCATCGGCGCGGTGAAGAAGAAGCTCTAACCGTCCGACCCAGAAGGCAAGACCCCATGAACGACAACGAATCGAACGACGCGCCCCAGCTGAAGCTGGACGAGCAAGCCATCGAAGCCGCCAAGCGCAGCCTGGACGAAGGCGCGGTGACGCCCAGCTACGGCCCCTGGCGCGACCAGATCGTCAAGCTGCTGAACGACGCGCTGGCCACCGAGCTGGTGTGCGTGCTGCGCTACAAGCGCCATCACTTCACCGCCAAGGGCATGGCCTCGCCGGCCATCGCCGACGAGTTCATGGTGCATGCGCAGGAAGAGACCGCGCACAGCGACAAGATTGCCGAGCGCATCGTGCAGCTCGGTGGTGAACCCGACTATTCGCCGGCCACGCTGCTGCAACGCAGCCATGCCGACTACGACGAGAACCTGGACCTCAAGGCCATGGTCCGGGCCAATCTCGTCGCCGAGCGTGTCGCGGTCGAGACCTACCGCCAGATGATCGACCTCATCGGCGACAAGGACCCGACCACCCGCAGGCTGCTCGAAGACGTGCTCCGTGATGAGGAAGAGCACGCCGACGAGATGGCCGACCTGCTGGACCAGTGAGTCCCGCAGACAGCAACAACCACCCAGACCCTGCACCCGAAAGAGAAGGAGAACCTCCATGCTGAACGTCCGTACCATCCTCGCCGCCGTCGTGTCCGCCGTTGCCCTGACCGTGATGGGCGGCTGCGCCGTCGTGCGCGACCAGCAGACCGCGGGCGCCTATGTCGACGACGCCGCCATCACCGCCGCGGTGAAGGCCAAGTTCATCGAGAGCAAGCAGGTCGACGCCGGCGCCATCAACGTGGAGACGCTCAACGGCACCGTGCAGCTGGCCGGCTTCGCCAAGAGCTCGGGCGAGAAGGCCATGGCCGAATCGCTGGCCGGCGGCGTGAAGAACGTCAAGGGCGTGCGCAACTCCATCGTGGTCCGCCCGTAAGGCAGCCGCGAGACCTGCAGGAGCCCGCCATGAACTGGGACCGCATCGAAGGCAACTGGAAGCAGCTCAAGGGCAAGGTCAAGGAGCAGTGGGGCCAGCTGACCGATGACGACTTCGACGTCGTCAACGGCCGGCGCGAGCAGCTGGCCGGCAAGATCCAGGAACGCTACGGCGTCGCCCGGGACGAAGCCGAACGCCAGGTTGCGAGCTGGGAACGCAGCGCCACCGACAACTGGTTTGCCAACGAGCGTGACCGCATCTGACGGCGCACCTGCATGACTGATCCGGGCAGCCTTCGCATGGGCGGCCCGCACGGGCCCGATGCTCCCCTGGTGGACATCGGGCCCTTGTTGTTCGAAGCCACCCCATGAAGTCCGCCGACCCTCCCTGGCCCGCCCTGGCCTCCGCCGACCCGCAGTCGGCGCCCCGCCCGCCGGCACCACGGCCGCGTTCCAGCACGGCGGCCATCGTGCTGGCCACGCTGGCGGTGGTGGCGGTGCTGTGGTGGGGCCAGCGCTTCATGATCCCGGTCGTCACCGGGCTGCTGCTGGCCATGCTGCTGATGCCGGCCGTGGCGGCACTGGGGCGGCTGCTGCGCACGCAGGCCGCCGCCGCGGGCATCGCGCTGGTGGTGTGCCTGGCGGTGATCGGCGTGGCGGTGGGCGCCTTCGGCGGCCAGCTGGTGCGCATGGCCGAGCGGGTGCCGGAGATGATCTCGCTGGCCGCGCAGCGGGTGGCCGAGATGGAGCCGGCGCAGGACACCCTGTTCAGCCGCGCACGCCGTGCGCTGCGCGACCTGGACCGCGCGGCCAACCGGGTGATGGGCGCTTCGCCGCCCGCGCCGGATTCGGCGCCGCGGCCTGCCCGCACGCGGGTGGCGCCACCGGCCGCCGCGGGCGCGCCGGCGGATGCGGCCTCGGCGCCCGCGCTCAGCGACCGCGCCGCCGCCGCGCTGCAGGAAACCGCGGTCAGCGGCTCCGGCGTGGTGCTGGAGTTCGTGGCCGACCTGCTCATCATCTTCTTCACCGCCTTCTTCGTGCTGGCCGGTGGCCGCCGCATGCGGCTGCGGGTGATCGACCTCTGGGGCGACCATCCCGGCACCCGGCGGCGGGTGGAGATCGCGATGGTGGAGTGCGCCCAGCAGGTGCGCCGCTACATCGTGGTGCTGATGATCACCAACGTGCTCACCGGCGTGGCGGTGTGGATCGCCTTCCTGGCCGCCGGCCTGCCGGACGCCGGCAGCTGGGGCCTGACGGCCGGCGTGCTCCACATGGTGCCGTACATCGGCATGGCGCTGATGACGGCACTCGCCGGTGCCGAGGCCTTCCTGGCCCACGGCACCTGGACCGCGATGATCGGCATGGCCGCCTTCGTGGTGGCGCTGTCCACCGTCATCGGCATGCTGGTGACGGCCTGGCTGCAGGGCCGCGCGGCCAAGATGAACCCGGCGGCGGTGTTCATCGGCATCGTGTTCTGGGGCGCGCTGTGGGGCGTATGGGGCCTGTTCCTCGGCCCGGTGCTGATCGCGCTGCTCAAGACCGTGGCCGCGCACACCCGCTGGGGCGTGCGGCTGGCCTACCTGCTCAAGGGATGACACTGTCGGGATGAGCTTCGTCACCACCTGGACCGAACGTGTCACCCGATGGCTGCCGCTGCGCATCGCGCTGGCGGCCTTCGAACGATTCAGCGATGCCAAGGGCGCCAGCCATGGCGGCGCGGTGGCCTTCTATGCAGCCTTTTCCATCGCGCCGATGCTGGTGGTGGTCACCAGCGTGATGGTGTGGCTGCTCGGCGACCAGGGCGCGCAGGCGTCGTTGCTCGAGACCATGTCCCGGCTGATCGGCGAGCGCGAGACGCAGGTGCTGCAGCAGCTGCTGGAGCAGGCCTCGGGCCGGCTGTCGGCCGAGAACACGGCCTGGGGCTCCTGGCTGGCGCTGGGCACCACGCTGGTGGGCGCCACCGCGGTGTTCGTGGAGATGCGTGCGGCGCTGCAGTCCATGCTGAACGAGAAGCCCAGCGGCGCGGCCTGGTGGCGGCTGCTGCGGGTGCGGCTGCTGGCCGCCGGCATGGTGCTGGGCTGCGGCTTCCTGCTGTCGGTGGCGCTGCTGGTGCAGACGGCCGCGCTGGTGGCGCTGAAGTGGGTGTCGGTGCGCTGGCCCCTGCTGGCGCCGCTGCTGGCGCTGGTGGAAAGCCTGTGGTCATGGGCGGTGATCACGCTGCTGTTCGCGGCCATGATCCGCTGGCTGCCGACCACCCGGCTGCCCAAGCGGCATGCGCTGATCGGCGCGGCCGTGGCGGCGGGCCTGTTCATGCTCGGGCGCTTCGGCATCAGCCTGTACGTGGCCACCACGGCCACGCAGTCGGCGTTGGGCGCCGCGGGCTCCTTCGCAGCCCTGCTGGTGTGGGTGTACTGGTCGAGCCAGATTTTCCTGCTGGGTGCCGCGGTGGCGGTGGAGCTGGGCGCGGTGGGCCGCGAGGGCCCGGCGGCTCAGGGCCAGCGGGTGTAATGCACGCTGGCAGGCGCCGCACCCGGGCCGGCCGGCAGGCTGTAGATCGCGTGCACCCGGTCGATGGCGGCGCCGGCTTCCTCGCCGCGTTCCATCGCCTGCGCATCGGCGGCGGCCACCGCGGCCGCGGGCGCGGCCTGGGCGCGCAGCTCGCTGCGCTCCACCGCGCCGTCCACCACGCCATAGAAGCCCCAGAGCAGACCCACGGCGGCCACGCTGCCGATGGCGGCCAGCCAGCCTTCGCGCTGCTGCGCACGCGGCGGCGGCGCCGGCTGCAGCGGCCGGGCCTCGGGCTCGGCGACCACGTCCGCATCGTCGGCACCGGGCGCACCGCCCTGGTACCAGCGCTCGAAGCCGTCGTCGATGTCGTGTGCGCCGTCCTGCGCACGGGGGGTGGGTGCTTGCATGGGGCTGCTCCTCGATTCGCTCTGGACAGCATGGTGGCGCCCGCCGCGCGGCGGTGCAGGCAGCGCAGGCCGGCACCTGCTGTAGGCCGCTGCCTACCGTGGCTGCCAGCCGAAAACCGCCTTCTAGAATGGGTCGGCCGATGCCTGATGCACTGACCCTCCTCGTCCTCCTCCCGTTCATCGGCAGCGCCGTGGCTGCGCTGCTTCCCTCGAACGCCCGCAACACCGAATCCACGCTGGCCGGCATCGTGGCGCTGGCGGGCACGCTGCAGGTGGCCTGGCTCTATCCGCAGGTGGCCGATGGCGGCGTGCTGGAGCACCGCATCGGCTGGATGCCCAGCCTGGGCGTGGACATCGTGCTGCGCATGGACGGCTTTGCCTGGATGTTCGCCATGCTGGTCATGGGCGTGGGCACGCTGGTGGTGCTGTACGCCCGCTACTACATGAACCCGGCCGACCCGGTGCCGCGCTTCTTCTCGTTCCTGCTGGGCTTCATGGGCTCGATGATGGGCGTGGTGCTGTCGGGCAACCTGGTGCAGCTGGTGCTGTTCTGGGAACTCACCAGCCTGTTCTCCTTCCTGCTCATCGGCTACTGGCACCACCGCGGCGATGCCCGCCGCGGGGCCCGCATGGCCCTCACCGTCACCGGTGCCGGCGGCCTGGCGCTGCTGGCCGGCGTGCTGATGCTGGGCCAGATGGTGGGCAGCTACGAGCTGGATGCGGTGCTGGCCTCGGGCGACGTGGTGCGGGCCCATCCGCTGTACCTGCCGATGCTGGTGCTGGTGCTGCTGGGCGCGCTGACCAAGAGCGCGCAGGTGCCCTTCCAGTTCTGGCTGCCGCATGCCATGGCCGCGCCCACGCCGGTGTCGGCCTACCTGCATTCGGCCACGATGGTGAAGGCCGGCGTGTTCCTGCTGGCCCGGCTGTGGCCGGTGCTGGCCAACACCGAGGCCTGGTTCTGGATCGTGGGCGGCGCCGGTGCGGCCACGCTGCTGTTCGGTGCGTACACCGCGATGTTCCAGCGCGACCTGAAGGGCCTGCTGGCCTATTCCACGATCAGCCACCTGGGGCTGATCACGCTGCTGCTGGGCCTGAACAGCCCGCTGGCCGCGGTGGCGGCGGTGTTCCACATCATGAACCACGCCACCTTCAAGGCCTCGCTGTTCATGGCCGCCGGCATCATCGACCACGAGACCGGCACGCGCGACATCGGCCGCCTCAACGGCCTGTTCAAGGCCATGCCCATCACCGGCACGCTGGCGATGGTGGCCAGTGCGGCCATGGCCGGCGTGCCGCTGCTCAACGGCTTCCTGTCCAAGGAGATGTTCTTCGCCGAGACGGTCTACATCAGCTCGCTGCCGTGGGTGGAAACCGGGCTGCCGGTGATCGCCACGCTGGCCGGCATCTTCAGCGTGGCCTATTCGCTGCGCTTTTCCTACGACATCTTTTTCGGCCCGCTCACGCCCGACCTGCCGCGTGCGCCGCATGAGCCGCCGCACTGGATGCGGGTGCCGGTGGAGCTGCTGGTGCTGGCCTGCGTGGTGGTGGGCATGTTCCCGGCGCTGTCGGTGGGTGCCTTCCTGGCCACCGCGGCGCGCCCGGTGGTGGGCGGCACGCTGCCGGACTACAGCCTGGCCATCTGGCACGGCTTCAACGCGCCGATGATGATGAGCCTGGTGGCGCTGGCCGGCGGCACGCTGCTGTACTTCGCGCTCAAGCGCCAGTTCGAGCGCGGCCGCCTGCACCGCACGCCGATGACCGGCGGCCTGCATGGCAAGGCGGTGTTCGAGCGGGCGGTGACGCAGCTGTCGTGGTTCGCGCGCTGGGCGTCGCGCGCCTTCGGCACCCGGCGGCTGCAGCCGCAGATGCGCTGGCTCTTCTTCTCGGCCATGGTGGCGGCCTTCATGGCGCTGCAGCCGCTGGGCCTGGCCGCCGGCGGGCGGCCGCTGGTGGAGCCCGCGGCCACCTTCGTGCTGATGTGGGTGGTGGGCGCGGCCTGCGCGGTGGGCGCGGCCTGGCAGGCCAAGTACCACCGGCTGGTGGCGCTGATCCTCGCGTCCGGCGCGGGCCTGATCACCTGCCTGACCTTCGTCTGGTTCTCGGCGCCCGACCTGGCGCTCACCCAGCTGGCGGTGGAGATCGTGACCACGGTGCTGCTGCTGCTGGGCCTGCGCTGGCTGCCGCAGCGGCTGATGCCCGAGGCCCTGGGCACGATGCGCCGCGGCCGCGGCCCCGGCTGGCGCCGCACCCGCGACCTGCTGCTGGCCCTGGGGGCCGGCAGCGGCATGGCGGTGCTGGCCTACGCGATGATGACGCGGCCCTTCCCGCAGAGCATCTCGCCCTACTTCCTGGAGCGCTCGCTGCCGCAGGGCGGCGGCACCAACGTGGTCAACGTGCTGCTGGTGGACTTCCGCGGCTTCGACACGCTGGGCGAGATCAGCGTGCTGGGCGTGGTGGCGCTCACGGTGTATGCGCTGCTGCGCCGCTTCCGGCCCGCGCCCGAGAGCGTGGAGCTGCCGCCGCAGCAGCGCCACCTGCCCACCGAGCCCTTGAGCACCGACCTGCTGCCGCCGCCCACCGCGGCGCAGGCCGCGGCATCGCCGCTGGCCTTCGGCTACATGGTGGTGCCCAAGGTGCTGTCGCGGCTGCTGCTGCCGGTGGCCATGGTGTTCGCGGTGCATCTGTTCCTGCGCGGGCACAACCAGCCGGGCGGCGGCTTCGCGGCGGGGCTGGTGGTGGCATCGGCGCTGGTGCTGCAGTACATGGTGGCCGGCACCCAGTGGGTGGAGTCGCACTTCTGGCTGCGGCCGCAGCGCTGGATCGCCACCGGACTGGGCATCGCCTGGCTCACCGGCATGGGCGCGCTGGCGCTGGGCTACCCCTTCCTCACCACCCACACCGCGCACCTGCACCTGCCGGTGGTGGGCGAGCTGCACGTGGCCAGCGCGCTGTTCTTCGACATCGGCGTGTTCGCGCTGGTGGTGGGCGCCACCATGCTGATCCTCATCGCGCTGGCGCACCAGTCGCTGCGCAGCCACCGCGTGGCGCGCGAGCCGCTCACCGGGCCGCTGGCCGACGGACGGAGCAGCTGATGGAGATCACCCTGTCCATCGCCATCGGCGTGCTCACCGCCTCGGGCGTGTGGCTGCTGCTGCGCCCGCGCACCTTCCAGGTGGTGATGGGCATGGCGCTGCTGTCGTATGCGGTCAACCTCTTCATCTTCGGCATGGGCCGGCTGTCCATCGACAAGGAACCCATCATCCGCCCCGGCGTGCCGCTGGACCTGCTGCACTACGACGACCCGCTGCCGCAGGCGCTGGTGCTCACCGCCATCGTCATCGGCTTCGCGATGACGGCGCTGCTGCTGGTGGTGCTGCTGGCCTCGCGCGGCCTCAACGGCACCGACCACGTCGACGGCGAAGAATCCCCGACCGCCGCCCCCCCGGCGGGCCGGCCGGCGTACAAGCCGGACGGGGGGCAGACCTCATGACTTCATTGATGGTCGCCCCCATCCTGCTGCCGATGCTGGCCGCGGTGCTGATGCTGGCCGCGCAGCACCGGCGCCGCTGGCACCTGGCCATCAACCTCGTGGCCACCACCGCCAGCCTGGGAGTGGCGCTGATGCTGCTGCACTGGGTCAAGCACAACGGCGCGCCCGGCGCCGTGGGCGTGTACCTGCCGGGCAACTGGAACGTGCCCTTCGGCATCGTGCTGGCGGCCGACCGGCTGTCGGTGCTGATGCTGGTGCTCACGGCCGTGGTGGCGCTGGCATCGCTGGTGTTCGCCATCGCCCGCTGGGACCGCGCGGGCGTGTACTTCCATCCCCTGTTCCAGCTGCAGCTGATGGGGCTGAACGGCGTGTTCCTCACCGCCGACCTGTTCAACCTGTTCGTGTTCTTCGAGGTGATGCTGTCGGCCAGCTACGGCCTGCTGCTGCACGGCTCGGGCCGCTGGCGGGTGCGCGCCGGGCTGCACTACCTGGTCATCAACCTGGCCGCCTCGTCGTTGTTCCTGGTGGGCGTGAGCATGCTGTACGGCGTGACCGGCACCCTCAACATGGCCGACATGGCGCAGCGCATCGCGGTGCTGCCGGCCGAGGACCGCGGGCTGCTGCATGCGGGCGCCGCCATCCTGGCCATCGCCTTCCTCACCAAGGCGGCGATGTGGCCGCTCAACTTCTGGCTGGTGCCGGCCTACACCGCGGCCAGCGCGCCGGTGGGGGCGCTGTTCGCCATCATGACGAAGGTGGGCCTGTACACCGTGCTGCGGCTGTGGTCGCTGATGTTCCCGGCCGGCGCGGGCGATTCGGCCTATTTCGGCGGCCGCTGGCTGCTGCTGGCCGGCATCGCCACGCTGGCGGTGGCCGCGCTCAGCATGCTGGCGTCGCAGAAGATCGACCGCCTGGCCGCGCTGGCGGTGGTGGTGTCCTCGGGCACCTTGATGGCGGCCATCAGCTTCGGGCAGCCGGGGCTCACCGCGGGCGCGCTGTTCTACCTGCTGAGTTCCACGCTGGCGCTGGCCGCCTTGTTCCTGCTGGCCGAGCTGATCGAGCGCTCGCGCCAGATCCAGGCCGGCGCCGAGAAGGCCGAGGCCCGCGGACTGGCCTTTCCGGTGGAGGACCTGGAGCCGTCGGAATTCGACGATGCCGGCGAGGCCATCACCGGCCGCGCCATCCCGGCGGCCATGGCCTTCCTGGGCGTGAGCTTCATCGCCTGCACGCTGCTGGTGGCGGGCATGCCGCCGCTGTCGGGCTTCGTGGGCAAGTTCAGCATGCTGGTGGCGCTGATCCATCCGCAGGGCCTGGGCGGCCTGGGCGTGGCCGACACGCCGCGCCAGGCCTGGCTGCTGCTGGGGCTGCTGATCGTCTCCGGCCTGTTGTCGTTGTGGTCGCTCACCGGCGCCGGCGTGCGCTACTTCTGGACGCCGCTGCACCGGCCCGCGCCGCACCTGAAGATCATCGAATGCGCGCCCATCGCCGGCCTGCTGCTGGCCTGCGTGCTGCTCACGGTGCATGCCGAGGCCGTGCTGCGCTACACCCGCGCCACCGCCGAGGCCCTGCAGACGCCTTCGCTGTACATCGAGGCGGTGATGACCACCCAGCCCAAGCCCCAGCCCACCGACGCCGACGTGGGGGTGCTGCAGTGATGCGCCGCCTATTGCCTGCGCCGCTGCTGTCGGCCGCGCTGCTGGCGCTGTGGCTGCTGCTGGCCGACAGCGGCTCGGCCGGCCAGTGGTTGCTGGGCGCGGTGGTGGCCATCGGCGCGCCGCTGCTCACCGCTTCGCTGCGGCCGGGGCGGGTGCGCATGCGCCGGCCGGGCGTGGCCCTGCTGCTGCTGGCCCGCGTGGCGCGCGATGTGGTGGCCTCCAACCTGCGGGTGCTGCATGGAGTGCTGCGCGGTGCCTTCGGCGGCCCGCAGCGCTGGCCGCGCTCGGGTTTCGTGCAGGTGCCCATCACGCTGCGTGACGCCAATGCGCTGGCCGCGCTGGCCGTCATCCTGGCGGTGATCCCGGGCACGGTGTGGTGCGAGCTGTCGCCCGACGGCCGCACACTGCTGCTGCATGTGTTCGACCTGGGCGACGAGGCGGCGCTGGTGGCCGAGATCCACCAGCGCTACGAGCGCCCGCTGCAGGAGATCTTCGAATGACGCCCGCCATCTCCCCGCTGCTGTGGACGGCCATGCTGATCGCCTTCGGCTGCTTCGCGCTGGCCATGGTCATCACCGTCGTGCGCCTGTTCATCGGCCCCAGCGCCCAGGACCGCGTGCTGGCGCTGGACTACCTCACCATCACCGCGCTGCTGCTGATGCTGGTGCTGGGCCTGCGCCACCACAGCAGCATGTACTTCGAGGCGGCGCTGCTGGTGGCGATGCTGGGCTTCATCACCTCCATCGGGCTGGCCCGCTTCCTGTTGCGCGGCGAGGTGGTGGAGTGATGGCCTGGTGGATCGAGGTCCTGGTGGCCGCCCTGCTGGTGGCCAGCGGCCTGCTGGCGCTGGCCGGCGCGGTGGGCCTGCTGCGCCTGCCCGACTTCTTCCAGCGCATGCACCCGCCGGCGCTGGCCATCACGCTGGGCAGCTGGTGCGTGGCGCTGGCCTCGGTGCTGTACTTCTCGGCGCTGGACGAGCGGCCGGTGCTGTCGGCCTGGCTGATCCCCATCCTGCTGGCCATCACCGCGCCGATCACCAGCCTGCTGCTGGCGCGCGCGGCCCTCTTCCGCCAGCGTGGCTTCGCCGCCAAGCGGCATGCGGGGCCGCCGCGCGACGGCCCCGGCGAGGCGCCGCCGCCCTCTTCCGCGGCGCGGCACGGTCCCCCCTGAGCCTGCCATGTACGAGAAGTTCTTCGGCCTGAAGCAGGCGCCGTTCTCCATCGCGCCCGACCCGCACTACCTCTACATGAGCGAGCGCCACCGCGAGGCGCTGGCCCACCTGCTGTACGGGCTGGGCGGCGGTGGCGGCTTCGTGCTGCTGACCGGCGAGATCGGCGCCGGCAAGACCACCGTGTGCCGCGCCTTCCTGGAGCAGATTCCGGCGGGCTGCCATGTGGCCTACATCTTCAATCCCAAGCTCAGCGCGCTGGAGCTGCTGAAGACGGTGTGCGACGAATTCCGCATCGCGCCCCCGGCCGCCGGCGCCGCGGCCACGGTGAAGGACTACGTCGACGTGCTGAACGCCTTCCTGCTGCAGGCCCATGCGGCGGGGCGCAACAGCGTGCTGGTGATCGACGAGGCGCAGAACCTGTCGGCCGACGTGCTGGAGCAGCTGCGCCTGCTCACCAACCTGGAGACCAGCGAGCGCAAGCTGCTGCAGATCGTGCTCATCGGCCAGCCCGAGCTGCGCACGATGCTGGCCAGCCCGGCGCTGGAGCAGCTGGCGCAGCGGGTGATCGCGCGCTTCCACCTCGATGCGCTGAGCGCGCCCGAGACCGCGCAGTACGTGGCCCACCGGCTGGCCGTGGCCGGGCTGCATGGCGCCCTGCCCTTCGATGCCGATGCGCTGGCCCGGGTGCACCAGCGCGCCCGCGGCGTGCCGCGGCGCATCAACCTGCTGTGCGACCGCGCGCTGCTGGGCGCCTATGCCCGCGGCCTGCCGCGGGTGGACCGCGCGCTGGTGGACCTGGCGGCGGCCGAGGTGTTCGACGCGCCGGCGACGCCGCCCGCCCGTCGCCCGAGCCGCCGCACCATGGGCTGGGGCCTGGCCGTGGCCACCACCGCCGCCACCGCCGGCCTGGCGGCGGGCGTGCTGCTGCTGGCGCCGGACCGGCTGGCCGGCCTGTGGCAGCAGCAGCCGGCCGCGGTGGCCGGGGCACGGCCGGCCGGCGCGACCG
>NZ_JZUE01000030.1 GCF_000969605.1 Aquincola tertiaricarbonis
GCGGCGGAATTGGTGTGCAGGCTCAGCATGGCAGGTCTCGGTGGTTGCTCGGTGGGTGGTTGATCCCTGCCCCTACAAGGCGGCTGCGGCACCCGTGGCCTTAAGCGCTTGTGGCGATCACCGCACCCGCTGTGACGTTGATCACATGGGCGGGCCCACCGCCGGCCTTGGGCGGTGGGGCAGGGTGGCGGCCGGCTTGCTTGCGGTCGGCAGGTGAGCGCGTGCGACAGGCGGATGGCGGCCTTGCCCGTCGACCCCCGGGCGGGACCCCGACGGCGCTGCGGTCGGTTGCCGAGTGCGGCGGGCTCCGGACGGACCTCGTGCCGCCAGGTGGCGCGCACCCCGGTCCTGGCCTTGCACGCAGAAGGCGCCCGCACCGTCTGCCGCGGCGACGGTGCGCGCACGCGGGCGACGCTCACATGCGTGGGGCCAAGCAGGGTGCGGACCGCTGCCCCAGGACGTGTTCCCCGGTGCGAGCGGCGACAATCGGGGGTTTGTGAGTTCTGGCGCACGACGATGAAAAAGGCAGCGGTGGAAGAGTCTGTGATCCGAGACGATGGCCTGCGTTACAAGGCCAAGCCGGCCGGCAGCCGTTTTCCCGGGGCGACCGGCCTCACCACCGGCACGATGTCGTGCTTCCGCTGCGGCGTTCACCGCCCCATTGCCGACCTGGAGTTCAAACCGGTCCTCGGCATCAAGCGCCGCGTGTGCCGGGCCGGCTGCCGGAAAACCGGCTGACACACCGGGTGCACACGCCGGTGGAGCGGAGTGCCCCCGCGGCCCGCAGGCGGCCTGCAATCATCGAGGCTGCTGAAGGCCAAAGCGTGGCCGACCCGCAAGCTGTGACACGCGGGCCACAGCGCCGGCGGCCGGGGACGCCGAGCACCCACGGGGACCTCCCTGCCGCCCACCGCTGGAGCCGTCGATGACCGCCGATCACCCCATCGCCCCACCCGAACCGCGCCTATCGTCCCCTTGGCGACTGCGTTTCTGGGCGATTTTCCTTGGCCAGAGCCTGTCGTTGCTGGGGTCTTCCCTTACGCAGTTTGTGCTGCTGTGGTGGATCACCGACACCACCGGCAGCGTGGCGGCGCTCGCGAGCGCGGGCACGGCCGCCCTGTTGCCACAAGCGCTGCTGAGTCCGCTGGGAGGGGCGTGTGCGGACCGTTACAGCCGGCGCTGGCTGATGCTCGGCGCCGACGCCGTGTGCGCCCTCAGCATGCTTGTGATCATTGCGCTGTTCGCGAGCGGGGCCGTGGCGGTCTGGCATCTGTATGTCCTGCTGGCCGTGCGCAGTGCCATGCAGGCGTTCCAGCTGCCGGCGGCGGCGGCCAGTGTCGCGACGCTGGTGCCCCGGTCGTTCTTGCCACGCGCCGCCGCGCTGAACCAAACGCTGAGTGGCCTCACCATGGTGGCCGCTGCGCCGCTGGGCGCCCTGGTGATCGGCGTCCTGCCCCTGGAATGGGCGCTGTCGATCGATGTGGCCACCGCCGTGCTGGCGATCGTGCCGCTGCTGCTGTTCGGCGTGCCGGCGGTGGTGCGCCAGGCACCGGTCGGGTCGACATCGATCACACGCGACCTGCGCGATGGTGTTGTGTACGTGTGGGGCACGCCCGGCCTGCGTTCGTTGTACGCCGTGCTGGCGGTGGTCGTGCTGGTCATCATGCCGGCGTTCACGCTGCTGCCGTTGCTGGTCAAGGTCCACTTCCAAGGCGGTGCAGCACAGGTCGCCCTGCTCGAAGGACTGTCCGGTGCCGGCATGGTGGCCGGCGGGCTGCTCATGACCGCGCTGGCGCCGCGCCGGCAGCTGCCCTGGGTCTTCGGCGGCTTTGCCCTGGCCTGCGGCTGTGTGGGCGCGGCGGCGGCGTTGCCGGCTGACTTGTATGCCGTCGCGGCCGTGTGTTGGGCGCTCAACGGACTGGCCTTTGTTGCCGGCAATGCACCGCTGGTCGCGCTGCTGCAACTGGTGGTGCCCCATGCGCTGCAAGGTCGGGCCCTGTCGCTGTTGGGTGCCATCACCAACCTGGCCGCGCCGATCGGGCTGGCGCTGGCGACCCCGCTCGGGCACGCCGTCGGTGTGCGCTGGCTCCTGGTGCTGGTCGGTGCGGCGGGTGCCGCCTGCTGTCTGATGGCGTTTGCCTTGCCATCGTTGCGCACGCTGCACCACGGGCAGTCCGGGGACGGCCTGTCGTCGGGCCGTGCTCCGCTCGCAGGGCGATCCGCGGACTGACGGACACCGCGCCCGGCGACCGACCGGTGCCAAGCACTCCTAGACGGCACCGAGGTGCCACAGTGGAAGTATGAGCGACCACTCGATCGGAAGGAGCGTCCACCATGAGACTACGACGATCGACCTCGATCTGGCCGAGAACGTGTTCCAGGTTCACGGGGTCAACGATCGTGGCAAGGCGGTGCTTCGCAAGCAGCTGAAGCGCGACCCGGTGACATCCTGCTTCGCGGTGCTGCCGTCCTACCTGATCAGCACCGGGGCTTATGCCGGCGCTCACCACTGAGCCCGCAAGCTTCCATCGCTCGGCCACCCGGTCAGGCGGATCGCGCTCCAGTTCGTCAGGCCTTACGTCAAGAGCAACAAAACGACGCAACCGACGCCGAGGGGATCGGCGAGGCCGTCAGCTGGCCGTCGATGCGCTTCGTGGCGATCAAAAACAATGAGCAGCAGGCGCTGCGCTCATGGCACCGCGTTCGCCAGCGGTTCTTCAAAGCTCGCACCGCGCAGGCCAACCCGATTTGTGGCCGGCTCGGCGAATACGGTCTGGTGGTGCCGCAGGGCATCGTCACATCGCCGCGCATACCGCCGTTGATCGAAGATGCGAACAACGCGCTGCTTGGCTGCTTCCGCCGGCTTATCCAGCCAGCTGCAGGCTGCCGTGACCAACGCGGCCACCTGGCGCCATACAGCGCCTGTCATGCCAGCGATTGGTCAGACCCCACTGCCGGCGTCCGTCATGGCCTTTAGCGAGCGGGCGTCATCGCGCGGCGCAGGGCATCGACCAACTGCTCGAGCGTGGCCGGTTTCTGCAGCACCTGCAGTCCCAGTGCGCGTGCCCGCTCGAGCTGTTCTGAGTACCCGGTGTACAGCACCACCGGGATCGGCGGTGCCGTGTTGCTGAATTGGTGCGCCAAGTCGATGCCATTGCGGTCGCCCGGCATGCGGATGTCCGACAGCACGACGTCCACCGGGCCGCTTGCCGCGCGATGCCAAGCCTCGTCCGCGTTGCTGGCGGTGCGGACCTCGGCGCCACAGGCCACCAGCAATTGCTGTGTCGCCTCCCGCACATCATCGTTGTCATCGACCAGCAACACGCTGGCTTTGAGTGACGTGTCGACGGCGCCAGCGGGTGGGCTTTGCGGCACGAGGTCCTCCCGACTGAGCGGCAAGACCAGGGTCAGCGTGGTGCCGACACCGAGCGCACTGGTCACCTCCACCGTGCCCCCGGCCTCGCGGCACATGCCAAACACCTGGCTGAGACCCAGACCGGTGCCTTTGCCCATGGGCTTGGTGGTGAAAAACGGCTCAAAGATGCGCGGCAGGTGCTCGGCGGCGATGCCGATGCCGGTGTCGGTCACCGACAGGCGCACCTGGTCCGGATGGGTGCTGTCGCGGGCCAGCCGGACGGTCAGGTGCCCACCCTCGGGCATCGCGTCGCGGGCGTCGAGCGCGAGGTTCAGCAGCGCCAGTTCAAGTTCGCTGGGATCGAGCAGCACGTGCACGGCCTCAAAGTCCGACACCGTGGTCAATTGGATGGCACGTCCCAGCGCCGGGCGTGCGAGGTCCAACATCGTCGGGACCACGGCGGCCAGGTCCAACAGCTGTGGCGCCAGCGGTTGCCGCCGTGCAAACGTCAGCAATTGGCGCGTGAGGCGGGCGCCCGACGCGACCGACCGCTTGATGCCGCTGAGCGCCCGGTCGGCCGTCGGACCGGTCCGACTGCGCTCGAGCAAGGTGGCGTTGCTGCCAATCACCATCAGCAGGTTGTTGACGTCGTGTGCCAGACCTCCGGTCAAGCCGGCCAGGGTTTCCATGCGCTGATGGTGCAGCACAATCTCCCGCGCGCGTTCGGCTTCCGCCACGGCCTTGGCGACTTCCTGCTTCATCCGGTCGGTGGATGCGGTGATCGTCACGGCCGCCTGCTGCATGGCCGCCAACGCCACATCCACCTCCACCAGCCCGGTGGGGGTGGTGGTGATCTGGCCGCCTTCCCCCAGGCGCTGGGCGGCACGGCGGATGCGCTCCACCGGTTTGGCAATGCCCCAGGCCAGCCACCACGCCAGCGTGGTGGCCAAGGCCATGAGCAGGATGGCGGCCAGGGCGAAGCGGCGCACCGCACGGATCAGGGTGCCGGTCACCTCCGACTCGGGCACGCCGATGACGAAGGTCCATTGGTAGCGCTCGGAGGTGACAAAGGAGGCCAACACCGGGTGACCTTCACGCGAGGTCGCCCAGTGCAGCCCCTCCCGGTTGGCGGCCAGTGCGGCCCGCGTCTGGGCACTGATCGGCCGTCCCACCAGCGATTCCGAGTTGCGTGAGCGGGCCACGATGATGCCCTGGCGATCGACGACCGAGCCAAACCACTTGCTCGGCAGCTTCTGGCTTTCGAGCACCGTCTGCAGGTGCGCGGCATAACCGCCCATCGACAGGTAGTGGCGCACGGTACCGTCCACCCGCACCGGCACACGCACGGCAAAGCTGTAGGCCTTGCCGAACGGTGCGTAATACAGGTCGCTCACGACGGCGCGGTCGCCGTTGTCGGCCAGGCCGTCGAAGGACACCCGGGGCAGCTCGCGGGTGCCGTATGGACGACGGGTGTTCAAGATCTGCTGGCCAGTCAGGTCCGACAGCGTGATGACGGTGCTGCCGTCGGGCGCGACCTGCCGCGCGTAGTCATAAAAGGACGCCAGGTCGCCGCGTTGCAATGCGGGTGACACGGCCAGCGTCCTGAGCAGCGACTCCCGCCGCGTCAACTCCTGGTCCACCACTTGCGACAATGCACGGGTCGTGCCGCGCAACTGTTCCTCAAACGCCTGTCGTTCCTCGACGTACAGACCGTAGATGGTGGCCAACGCCGCCATGCCCATCGGGACCATGCCGGCCAGCACCAGCAGCACGAGTCGGCCACGCACCGACAAGCGCTGCGGCAGCAGTCGCAAACTCACATTCATGGCGCCCTTTGAAGTGGGCGCGAGTCTACGGCAGCCCTGCGCCGGCTGATGCCCCCCAGGCGGGGCTGCCGGCTGCAGGTCGGCGGATCGCGGTGGACCGGTGGGTGGTCGGTGGGGACACCCCACGACGACAGCCAAAAGCCACTGCTGGGCTTCGGCATGGCCGAGCCCACTGCCGAGCAGATCATCGCCGTTGCCCTGGGCACCCATCTGACCCACCCGCAGGTCCCCGCCTTGGCGGTGCTGGACCTGGCCTTCCAAGGCTGCGAGGGGAGCGCGCTGCATGTTGAGACGGACGCCGGCGTTGCGTCTGTGCATTGGCTGCATCCCCCCAGCCCCTTTGCGGACCTGCTGCGGCAGGCGTTTGCGCCCGAGATCACGGCGCAGCAGGTGCAGTTGTGGACGTCCGGCAACGACTTCGTGGCGCAAGGTTTCCGCGCCCGGTGGGAGGCCGATGTGGTGGCGCCGTTGCTGCAACGCTACCGCCTGCGGCGCCGCTGACGGTCCTGGATTCGTGCAGGCCGGTGCGCTGCCGGCGCGGTGTCCGCACCGGCTGTGACGCGTTGCTGACCCCCCCGGCGGCGATACCCCGGGGTCGCGCGGTGCCCGGCGCGAGCGGGCGGCTGGCTTCGCCGCGGTCGTCCGACGCGGCGCGTGCGCCTGACCCGGACACCGGGCCCACCAGCGCTGGCCGATCACTCCGACGGCATTGACGGCCGGCCCCCGAGTGCGGCACCGGGGCACCTGCCGGCCGTCGGCACCCCTCACCCGGGGCCGCACGCTGCATTCCGACGCCGGCAGACGCGCCCCAACCTGGTTCATGGCCGCGGCGGGCCACGGGGACCACCGGGGTGCCGTTGGCCCCGCGGTCCCGCGCTCCGGGGGGCTCAGTGTTTACCCGGAGCCTGGCGGCGCGTTTGCCCGACTGGCCGGCGTTTATGCTCGCGCGCCGCCACCGCTGGGGTGCGGGCCCTGGGAACCACGCGATGCAAATCCTCCTTCGGATCGCCCATGCGATCGACCACTTGAACGACCGCTTTGGCACGCTGGCCAAATGGGCGGTGCTGGCCGCTTGTGTCATCAGCGCCGGCAATGCCGCGGTGCGCTATGCCGCCAACTACAGCTCCAATGCGCTGCTCGAGATCCAGTGGTACCTGTTCGCGGCCGTGGTCATGCTGGGCGCATCGCAGGTGCTGCGACTCAACGAACACGTGCGCGTGGACATCCTCTATGCGCGTTATCCAACGCGCATGAAGGTGTGGGTGGATGTGCTGGGGCTGCTGCTGTTCCTGATGCCGGTGATGACCTTGATGATGATCCTGTCCTGGCCGTTGTTCATGCGGGCCTTCGTATCCGGCGAGGTGTCGGGCAACGCCGGCGGGCTGATCCGATGGCCGGTGCTGCTGCTCATTCCGTTGGGCTTTGGCCTGCTGATCCTGCAAGCCCTGTCCGAAGTCATCAAGCGCATCGGCTGGCTGCTCCACCGCTACGAGATGGGCACCCATTACGAAAGGCCGCTGCAATGAACATGGAGAGCTTCGCGCCGCTCATGTTTGCGGGCTTGGTCGTGGTCATGCTCATCGGCTTCCCGGTGGCGTTTTCGCTGGCCGCGCTCGGCCTGGCCTCCGGCTTCTTCGCCATTGAACAGGGCTGGTTCCCGCCGGCGTTCATGTCCAACCTGCCGTTGAACGTGCTGGGCATCCTGTCGAACGACCTGCTGTTGGCGATCCCGTTTTTCACCCTGATGGGTGCCATCTTGGAAAAATGCGGGCTGGCGGAGGACCTGCTCGACTCGATGGGCCAGTTGTTCGGCCCGATGCGCGGCGGATTGGGGTATGCGGTCATCCTGGTGGGCTTCATCCTTGGCGCCATCACCGGCACGGTGGCCGGGCAGGTCATCGCCATGGCCATGATCGCGCTGCCGGTGATGATGCGCTACGGCTACGACATGCGCTACGCGACCGGCGTCCTGGCCGCGTCGGGCACGATCACCCAGCTGGTGCCCCCGTCGCTGGTGCTGGTGGTGATGGCGGACCAGTTGGGCCGCTCGGTGGGGGACATGTACAAGGGCGCCTGGGGGCCGTCGGTGCTGCAGGTGCTGATCTTTGCCGTGTACACGTTTGTGCTGACCCGCGTGCGACCGGCGCACCTGCCAGGATTGCCACCGGAGGCGCGCACATTGCAAGGGTGGGCGCTGTGGCGCAAGTGCCTGCGGGGCATCCTGCCATCGGCGGTGTTGATCTTCGCCGTGCTGGGCAGCATGGGCGGGCTGCCGGGCATCACCACGGCGGTGTGCACACCCACCGAAGCCGGTGCCATGGGCGCGTTTGGCGCCTTCGTGCTGGCGGCACTGCACCGGCGGCTGACATGGGCGCTGTTGAAGGACAGCCTGGCCGGCACCATGCGCATCACGGCCATGGTGGTCTTCATCCTGATCGGCTCGCGGGTGTTTTCGCTGGTGTTCCAGGGCGTGGACGGTGGCATCTGGATCGAGCACATGTTGCGCAGCCTGCCCGGCGGCCAACTTGGGTTCCTGATCGCCGTCAACGTGTTTGTCTTTTTCCTGGCCTTTTTCCTGGACTTCTTCGAGATTGCCTTCATCATCCTGCCGCTGCTGGCCCCGGTGGCCGACAAGCTCGGCATCGACATGATCTGGTTCGGGGTGCTGCTGTGCGTGAACATGCAGACCAGCTTCATGCACCCGCCGTTTGGCTTTGCGTTGTTCTACCTGCGCGGCATCTCCGACACGCTCTACAAGGGCGGCGCGCTGCCGGCGAAGGTGGCGTCCAAGGACATTTACCTCGGCGCGGTGCCTTTTGTGATGCTGCAGATCCTGCTGGTGGTCATCGTCATCTTCGTGCCGCAGACCGTCACGGTGTTCTTGGACAAGACCGAGGCGGTGGACCTGGACAAGGTGCAGATGCCGGAGCCGGAGCGGCTGGACGAGGAGACCGGGGCACCGTCGGCCGACGAGCTGATCACCACCCCGCCGTCGACCGAGGCGGAGCCCGCCAGCGCGCCGCGATGAGCACCGACACGCCGATTGCCAGCGGGCCGTCGTATTCACTGCCGGCCAAGGGCCTTGCTTGTGGCTTGGTGCTGCTGGTGGCGGTGACGGCCTGGCGCGCCTGGCCGCAGCTGGGCGCGCCCGAACTGGTGTACCAGCGCCTGGCGCTGGGGGCCGGCGTGTTGTGGCTGCTGATCGGCCTGTGCGCCATCCTGCGCAGTCACACGGCAGTGCACCCCACCTGCATCGTGCAGCGCGGCCTGTGGCGGCGCTGCGTGGCGTACAGCGACATCACCCATGTGAAGCTGGTGCACTGGCCCTGGCTGAGCTGGCTGGTGGCGCCTCGCCTGGTGGTGAAACTGCGAGGCGGCGGCACCGCGACGTTTTTTGCGCGTGACGTCGACCTGCTCCAGCGGGTGGCCCGGGCCACTTATTGACTGCTGCACCAGCGACGCGCTGGGACCGCGGATAGAAACGGGTTGGGCTGATGGGTCACCGCGCAGCGCGGAAATCCCGAACGGCAGCGTGGTCGACGGACGTCTTCCTTCGTCCATCCACACCGCCATGGAACTGCTTCCTTTTGCTTTGCTTGCCCTCGCCGGGGCCGTCCTGTTGGCCGCGCTGCCTGCGTGGCACATCGGCCATGCCGGGCGGGATGTCACCTTGTTGGGGAGAGTCGCCGGTGTGCTCGCCGCCGGTGCCGGCCTGGCCGCCATCGTCTAGCGGCCGGTTCCGACGGGTGTGCCGCCGGGTCAGTGCGGCGAGGGCACCAGGTCGCTCGCCCACAGTCCTGGACGCTGCCTCGACGGTCACCCTGGTCTTGCCGCTGCGGGAATGGCACCGATCGCGGGGCCGCGTGCAGTGCCCACGCCATGCCGCGTCGGCGTCTCGAACGTCCACGTGCAACTGTGCGGGTACCCGGGGGCCGCTCGGCGACGCCGTGGGCCAGCATCACGCCGGTGTTGTTCCGATGCACCTCGGCCTGCCCACAGTGACGTCGCCATCGCGCACGGGGCGCAGCGGGGTGGTGCCGACCACGGGGGTGAGGAACGCCAACCCGCATCGCACACCAGCCCGTCGCCACGCTGCGCTGCCCGTGCGTCGCTCGATGCGCTCTGCCGCGCCCGCGCCGGACACGGCGCTTGCGCCGGCGCGTCAGGCGGCGGCGGGCACCTTGAACACGGCCATCGCGGACACCAGCTGCTGCGCTTGCAGCTTCAGGCTTTCGGCGGCCGCCGCGGACTGCTCCACCAGGGCCGCATTCTGCTGGGTCACCTGGTCCATTGCAGTGACGGCTTCGCCAACCTGGCCGACCCCGGCCGCCTGCTCCCGCGAGGCTGAGCTGATCTCCCCCACGATGTCCGACACACGGCGGATGGAGGCCACCACCTGCTCAAGTGTGGTGCCCGCGTCGTCCACTTGGCGGGTGCCCTGTTCAACACGCTCCACACTCTGCGCGATCAGTCCCTTGATCTCCTTGGCGGCCGCCGCGGAGCGCTGCGCCAACGTGCGCACCTCGCTGGCCACGACGGCAAAACCCCGACCCTGTTCGCCAGCCCGTGCGGCTTCGACGGCGGCGTTCAACGCCAGGATGTTGGTCTGGAACGCGATGCCATCGATGGTGCCGATGATGTCCGTGATCTGGCGGGAGCTGTCGCTGATGCCCTTCATCGTCGCGACCACCTGCTGGACCGCGTGGCCGCCCTGGGCGGCAACCTGGCTGGCTGCTTGTGCCAGCTGATTGGCCTGCTGGGCATTGTCCGAGTTGGCGCGCACCGTGGAGCCGAGCTCTTCCATCGAGGCGGCGGTTTGTTCCAGCGCCGAGGCCTGGTTCTCCGTCCGCGACGACAGGTCGCTGTTGCCTGACGAGATTTCGGCGGAGGCCGTGGCGACGCCTTCGGCGTTGGACCGCACGTCGGTGACGATGGTGGCCAGGCGTCCTTGCATGTCCTTCAACGCGGCGAGCAGCTGCGCCGTCTCGTTGTGGCCACTGGCGTCGAACACCGTGGTGAGGTCACCTGCAGCCACGCTGCGCGCGACCTGGACGGCCTGGTTCAGCGGGCGGGTGGTCGAGCGGATCAGCCAGACGGCGATGACCAGTGCCATCAGCAGTGCGCCGGCGATGCAGGTGCCCACGGTCGCCTGGGTGACCGCCACCTCCTGGTCGGCTTCTTCGCCCGCTTGCACCATCATCTGGTCGCCGATGGTGACCATGTCGTCGACGGCCTTCATGTAGGCGATCTGCCGCGGGATGACATCGGCCACCAGGGTCTGCTTCGCTTCGTCCAGCTGGCCGGCCTGCAGCAACTTGATCAGCTTGTCACGCGGTGCGCGGTAGGCGGCCCGCACGGCCGACAGCTGCTCAAATGCGGCCTTGCTGTCCGCGGTCGTCATGACGTTCTTCAGGTGATCAAACTGCGCCGACGTCCGCTTGCTGACCTCGTCGATCTCCGCCTTCAGCGCCGCCAGTTGCGCCGGCTCGGTGAGGATGAACATGTCGCGCAGCGCCCGGGCGACGGTGGCGTTGCCTTCCTTGATGACCAAAAGGCGCTTGATCGTGGGATACCGCTGGTCCAGTGCGCCGTTGAAGTCCTCGTTGATGGCGTGCACCCGCATCAGCGCGGACACGCCCAGCACGATGATGACCAGCGCCATGGCGGCAAAGCCAATCACGAGCCGGGTGGAGATCTTGAGGTGCTTCATGGTGACCTTGCAGTGCAATGCCACGCTATCGGCGCCCGGCCGGATTTCTCAAGCCCTGCGGGCCGTCGCCCGCATATGGCGTGGCTGGATGCGCAAGCTCAGCGTTCCCGTGCCGCCGCCCTCGCGCAGCACCCCGCACCCGGCACGCCGCGGGCGGTGCCAGCGGCACGGACACTCGGATCTGCTCCCCGGTGATCACCAGTCGGCCGGGGTGCACGGCTGCCTCCGCCGCCTGGTGGCAGGAGCGGGGTGGGGCGGTGTGCGCCAGTGGCGGGCGCAAGCCGCGTTGTTCTTTTCCGTCGCTGCACGTACCGGCTGACGCGGTGGACGGGGCGGTGTGTGCGCGGGGGGGTGGGCACGTCGCGTCAGTCCGGGGGGCGGTCTGCCACCGGCCGAACCGCGACCTCGTTGCCACCGCCGTGCGGTGACAGCCGGGGGTCGGGGCGCGGACCGCGATCGTCCGGGCGCCCCGTGCCGGTGTGGATTGGTCGGGCGGGTGTCCGTACGCGCTGCGCCGTTGCCAAGGGCGGGTACCCTCGGCCAATGCCGTCCGATGCCGATCCTGCCCGCCCGTCCAATGCCGCCAGTGCGGCGCCCTGGCCCCTGGTGGCCGTGCTGACCCTGGTCTGGGGCACCAATTGGCCGCTGTTTGCGCTCGCGGTGCAAGAAGTCTCCGTCTGGACCTTCCGCGCGGTCAGCGTGGTGGTGTCCGGCACGGTGCTGCTGCTGTGGAGTCGCAGCCAAGGCGAATCGTTGCGCATTCCGCGTCGCCACTGGCTTGCCACCGTGGCGGCCGCCTTGGCCTATCTGGGTGTATGGAACATTGCCAGCACCTATGCCGCGGTGCTGATTCCCTCCGGCCAGGCCGCAGTGCTCGGTTTCACCATGCCCTTGTGGGCTGCGCTCGGCGGGCACTTCGTGCTACGGCAGCGACTGGACGCCACGTCGTTGCTGGCCCTGGCGCTCGGCGGTGCCGGCGTGCTGCTGCTGGCGTGTGTGGGCTGGGACCGCAGCGCCTCCACGCAGCTCGGCTTCGCGCTGGGCCTGCTTGCGGCCATCGGCTGGGCCGCCGGCACCTTGCTGCTCAAGCGCTTTCCCGTGCCGGTGAGCACCAGCGTGCTCACCGGCTGGCAACTGCTGTGCATCGCTGTGCCCATCGGGGCGGTGGCGCTGGTCACCGGCACACGGGAATGGTTCCTGCCGTCCTGGCCGAGCCTGGCGGTCATCGGCTACATCAGTGTGGTGCCGATGGCGGTGGGCAATGCGGTCTGGTTCCGCATCGTGCGCAGCGTGCCGGCGCATGTGGCCGCGCTCAGTCCGGTGCTGGTGCCAGTGGTGGCCATGGTGACCGGCGCCTGGGTGGATGGCGACCCGCTGGGCCGTTATGAGTGCCTCGCGATGGCACTGTGTTTGTCCGGGGTGGCGCTGAACCTGCGAACGCGCACGCCGCCCACCCGCCGCGGACCCGCCCGCTGAGGCCGCGCATTGCCGGTAAGGTGCAGCGACGCGTCAGTTGCGACCCCGCACATGCTGCGCATTGGCACCGCCTCGCACACACCAATAACGCAGCGCAATGGACGGGATGGCGCTCAACAGGTCCGCGTTGGGTCCCACCCGCTGGACGAACACAGCAAACGTGCCGTCGCTGGAGAACTCGTGAGTGGCCGTTTGGAAGGCCACGCCGGCAACGCCCATGAAGGGGTGTCCGATCGGCAGGCCACTGCCGGCGGCAGCCGGCGTCGTGTCCAGCAGGGATCCGATCTCGTCCACCGTGGGCAACCGCCATCCGCCGCGTCCTCCCGTACGCACCAGCATGCACGCGGTGTGCGCCGCCGCGTGGGCGAGGGCGGTCTCCGCGGGCTGACGTTGCCAAACCAATCCGGTTTCCCGATCCAGGACGGCTTCCAAGTTCCAGTTGGCGAGCACCACGAAGCGGGACGCCGCAGGCAGCTGCTGATCCCAGGACGGGGTGGCGTAGTACGGGCCGGGAGCCACGGTTTGCGCCCCTGCCGGATACCCGCCGAGCAGGGCCCCGGCCAGCACAAGCGAACCTGTCCAAGGTGCTGCCGCTTGCGCCGCCGATCGAGTCACCCGCTCCGCCACGTGTCGCGGGATGTCGTGCCCAACGCCGGACCGTCGACTGCAGCGGGCCGCTGTCGCCTGAGGGGCGGACGCCCCGGTGGGTCTGCGTCGCCGAAACCGCCGACCCGCGGCTTGCGCGCCACGCGACAGCACCTGGCCGATGAACGGCCCATACCATGGGAAGCGAGCTGGATGGCACATGGATGGTTGACGGCACGTAGGTTCGCCGTTGCCGTGAGTGTGGCCTGCTTGCGAGGACTTCGACACTGTCGAATTAGGGGCAACGTGGTTGCTGCGAGCCGGCGGTCGGTTTGAAGTCTTGGTGCACGTCCCCGGACGGGCGCTGCCTGGCGCAGGGCGTCTGCACAGCCCTCAGCCCGATCCAGCCAGGTGGGCTGGCAGGTGTCGGCCCGTGCCTTGGGCGCAACGTGCGATCTGGGAACCGGCGTGCCAGCTCCCCCGGGCCGGGCGATGTGACGCGCCCTACACCTATGCCGCTGGCCAGTGCCGCCGTCGGTGGCATCGACCGGCGATGTGTCCTGCCGAGACGCACCCGCTTGTCCGTGGTGTGTGAACCTCAGTGGGCCACAGGAGGCACGCGGTCCGCAGCCGGCCGTCGGGCAGGACAAATAAAAGTTTACAGGCGGCCCGTGACGGCGCGGTGACCGGTGCGGCCAGCAGCGGTCCGGTGATGATTTGGACCACGCCCGACCAACCGCGAGCAGACAGCCGGCGCGACCAGTCACTGCGCCGCTGCGCGCAGGCGCCGCACCCGCTGCGGTGCACGGCGCTTGCCGGCCTACCGGGTCACCGAGCAGGCTTCGCGGAGCGGCTGTCACTGCAGACGGTAGCGGACGGTGTGGAGATGCCGGCGCCAGCACACACCCTGATCGAGGCAGCCTGCGACGGGTTTCAAGGCTACCTGTACGTGCGGCCGATGCAGTTGTCCGTTGGCTGAGCTGGGCGCACGACCGCGTTCGTGGCGCCGAGCCTGACAGGCTGCATGGGGTAAGGCACGGCCAGCGGCCATCGGCCATCGCGCAAGGCCGGGATATGGGCCGCGTCACAGCGGCACGTCGACCTTGTAGGCCAGCTTCTGCACTGCCGCTTCGATCGCGCTTTGCACACGTGCTTCGAACATGAACGTCAATGCGCGTTGATCGGCAATCGTTCCTTCAAACTCGACCCAGTGATCGAGCCACGCCACATGTGCCACCCAGGGCAAAGGCCAAATGTCGAGCGAGTACCAGGCCGCGAATTCACAGGTCCGCAGGCTGGCTCGATGGACGATCAAACCGGTGAAAGCTGGCATGTGCAACTTCCCGTCGAGCAGGCGTCCGCATCACCGACTTGTCGGCCCGCCGACCTGCACCAGCGTCAACGTGCTTCGTGTGTCGGTCGAGCGGTCCGGCGTGGTCTGACGCGCCAGGCGCAAGCCGCAGCGCCCGTACAGCGAGGCACTGCCAACCGGAACCAGGCTGCCATCGACCTGCGTTGCACCATGGTGGCGGACCACGTGCTGGAGCAGGGCGGACGCGACGCCCTGGCGCCTGAACGCGGGTCGCACGCAGAGCAGCACCACGGACTGCGCGCGCAGCACCACGAAGCCGATGATCCGTCCGGCCGCACCGCGCTGGGCGACCACGGCGGTCGCTCCAGTGAGTGCCAGGCGGACCGTGCTCGCCGACGCGGCGATTTGGGTGCTCCCACTCACGCATTCCAGCCACAGAAAGGGCAGGTCGGCGTACTCATGCAAGCGCACGCGACTCAACGAGTACTCGGAGCGCACAACGGAATCCAAGGCGTCCACGCTCGCCTCCGTTGAAATTCAATAAAGAGTTTTGGCCCCCGCTGTGGTGCAAGGGGCCAAATAGGGGTGCAGGCTGAAGGCGCTGCGCGGAACGAGTCTGCCGGACAATCCGGCGCCAATCAGAAGCCGACGCGGGGGAACGAGGTCATGGGGTTATCCTGGCGGTTAAATTGAGGACTGGGTGAACTCAGAAGCCAACGCGCGGAAAACCGGGGGCTTGATTCGTCGGGTGCTGCATGGAGGCTCCTGAACAAACTGCGTTTCGATGGAATGCAGTTTGTCGGAGCCCGCGCGGTGCCGGTACCTGCACGACCATGTAGGGTGGTGGAGCGGCACGCTCAGGGGGCCGCCGTCCACTTCCGCGCCCGGCGCCGGGCTGGCCGGGGGTGCCGTTGGCACCGGTAAGGCCGTCGTGTGGCTCGCCCTCCCGGGCGGCCACGGGCTCACAAGAGGTTGTGCGCCTTCGCCTTGAGAATCGCCTGGGTGCGGGACGAGGCTTTGAGCTTGCCGTACGCGTTGCGCAGGTGGAAGCTCACGCCATGCTCGGACAGGCCCAAGATCTGGCCGATGGCCCAGCTGCTCTTGCCCTCCATGGCCCACTTGAGCACTTCGATCTCGCGTTTGGTCAGCTTGGGCGCCAGCCCCTGCGGGACGGGTGCCGGAGTGAGCAGGCGCGATGCGGCGGTCTGGGCATGAACCGCCAGCAGTTGCAGGTCCGCCATCATCCGGGACAGGTGCTCGTCGTGCGGCAGCGATTGGTCACGGTCCACACCGAGGAAGAAGTGCCGACCCTCCGGCAGGTGCAGCGCCAAGGAGATGCCACTCTTGTAGCCGAAGGGTGCCTGCTCTTCCCACAGATCGCCGGCCTGCTCCTTCACGTAGAGCTCTTGGTCGTAGGCGAACGGCACGGACAGGGACTTCAAGCGCTTGATGACCGGGTCGCGCACCACCGCGTCCGGGCTGCGTGATGCGGTCGCAAAGGCGGGTGGGATGTTGCCGACCTCGTGCAACTGGTGGTTGCCGAGCACCGGATCTTCGACGACCAGCACACTGGTGACGAGCGAAAAATCAAGCGCGCCCGCCATCGCTATCAGGCGCGTGCGAAAGGTGTCGATATCGTCGGCCTGACTGACGTCGAAATAATGCTTGAGCAGCATGCTGATCAGACCCTACACGATCCGCTAGTTGGCGCGGTGCACTTCATGTCCCACACTTTGTCATTCACTCTTCAGGAGTTCCCCATGGAAGTTCCCGTGTGGTCGGTGGTAACGTGGACGCCCGTCCTCGTTTCCGTATCTGAATTTAACCGCTCGCTGTGTCGTTTCAGCCAACTGACGCTGGCCAAACTGCACGGTCATGCCGAAACGGGCGCAGATTATGGGCAAGTGCTGTGGACCACCACGGTCGACAAGCGCTTGGTGGGTCTGGCCTGGGACTGGGCGGCGCTGGCCAAAGGGGCGGTGGCCATGACCGATCCCATGAACGTGCTGTCCAACGTTGTGCTGCACGAGCGGGATGGCCGGATCCTGCCGGACGAGCAACGCATGGTGTACCTTTCCACAGCGGTGCACACGTTGCCCTGGCAGTCGCACGTGCTGTCCCGAGACCGGCAGCTGCAACTGCAGGACGGTCGCCGCAGCAGTCCCAATCCCGCCACCCCGTTTGCGCTGGCGGCCTGAACCGGCTGCACGGCGTACGTGTCGCCGGCGACCCCCCACGGGACTCAGCGAACTCCCATGGCCGTCGTGCTGGTGATCGACGACGATGCGATGGCATGCCAACTGGCGTGCGTGGTGCTGCGACATGCGGGGCACGACGTCCATGACGCACGCAGCGGTACCGAGGGCCTGCGCTTGGTGAGTGCGCTGCGACCTGACGTGCTCCTGCTCGACATGCACATGCCAGCAATGAGTGGCTTCGAGGTGGTCCAACGTCTGCGTGCGATGCCCGGTGGCGCCGACATCCGCGTGCTGGCTGTCACCGGCATGGCGATGCTCGGCGACGAAGCGGAGATCCGGCGGGCCGGCTGCGACGACTACCTGACCAAACCGTATGCGTACCGCCAGCTGCTCGCGGTCGTTGAACACCTGGCGACGAAGTCCTGCAGGTGAACCGGCTCAGTGGAGCGCGGTGACGCGGGGTGCGGCTGCTGCGTTGACATGTCGCACCAGGACCGTCGGCGCGTGCGCCGACGGAAACGGGACGAGTGCACACCGGCGAGGCGCCGCTGCGATCGGGTGCACGACCGACCGGCTGCCAAACGGTGTGTGGAACGTCAGAACAAGTGCCTCCTGGGGAGATTGGAGCTCCAGCGATGCCGTCGGGTCGTGGGCCGAAACGGCGTAGCGCGCCACCACCCACGCCTGTGACAGCACGAGCAAGCCCCAGGACGCCAAGCCCGCGACACGTTCGAACGTTCGCGCCTCGGCGCCGTGACCGGTGACCAAAGCGCTGGCCAACGACAGCAGCGGCCCATCATCGGCGGCAGCGAACAAGTGGCTCGTGGTTGCAGAGGTGAGGGGAATACACATCAGCCCGCCGGGCTGCCGGCTCCGAGCCAAAACCATCACGGACGGCACGACCGCGCCGCCCGACGAAATCACCGCGGCGGCGGATTCGGCATACCAGTCGTGCACGCCCTTCAACGCGTTCCATGAACTCACGGGGTGGCTCCTCGCTTTGACCCATCGCCAGTGGTGACCCGCCCGTGGGGCAAGGCATGTTCCTGGCTGCAGGCCACCGGGCCCGACGGCCCCCCGACGTCCTGCGTTGGCTGGGCTGGGGAATGCAGATGGCCCGCGGTGGTCGTCAATGGAACCGTCGGCTGTCAACCTGGCAATGGACCCCGGGGCAGAAGGCCCGCCTTTGTATGGCCTGCAGACGGTCAGGGGTGGCGGCCACCCCTTGGTGCCGGCTCATCATGGCCCCGGACGGCTCCTCGTTCCCGGGATGACCACATGCTGATGGGCGCGCTCGCCGCTTTGACAAACGCTGGCGGACACCCCGCGGCTCGCCACCTGCCACGCTGACGCCGACAGGGCCTGCCCACCCGGGCGCCGGTGTGCCTGCCGATGTGGTCGCGCTGGTCTCGGTGGACGGGCCCCGTATTGACGCCGTGGCACTCGGCTCAGGCCGCTGGCATTGCTTGGTGTGCCCCACGCCACACCATTCGTGCCCCCGGCCAACGCAGTTCGCGCGCTACCAAGGGGCTTGGCGCGGCGGATCCAGGCACAGTCGACGCAGCTGGGCTGCCACGTCTTGGATGAGGAGCGGCTTGGCGAGGAACGTGTCCATGCCCGCGGCCAGTGATGCGGTTCGGTTGGCGTCCGTTGCATCTGCGCTGGCGCCGAGGATCGGAAACGGCGCGATGCGCCCCGCACGCTGCCCGTCACGGATGCGCCGCGTTGCTTCGATGCCGTCCATGCCCGGCATGTTGACGTCCATGAGCACGGCTGCCGGAGCCTCCTGTTCGCAGATGTGCACCGCCTGCAGGCCATCGTCGGCTTGCACGGGCTCGTAGCCCATCGCCTCGGCCATGGCGCTCATGACGGCCTGGTTCACGGGGTTGTCGTCAACGATCAGCAGCTTGCGCATCGGTTGGGCGTCCCGCAGGGGATCGCTCAGGGTGTCGACGTCAAACGCCGGCTCCTGCGCCGCCGTCAGCAGCGCGATCTCCCACGGACTGAGCGGGAAAGCAAGGACGCGCCATCCCACCGGCACCTGCTCAAAGATCGGGTTGCCCAGCGGCGTGCAGAGCACACGCGTGGTGGCCGCTGGATACGGCAGATCCAGCCATTCGGTGGTCAGCGCCGGCAGGCTGGCTGTCATCTCGTAGGCAATGACCAACGCCGGCGGCTCGGTGAGCAGGCGGGATCGACTGCTGGCGATCGGTGACTGCGGACCGCAGGTCCGCACTCGCCAGCCGAAGCGCTCGAGCCTGCGGCGCAGGCTGTCACCCGCCGGCTCTTGAGGCAGACGCGCCCACGCCACCGCACCCTGCGCGTTGGGCAGGCGGAGATCGCGCACGGCGATGGCTTGACACGGCAGCCGCGCGTCCAGCACGAAGCCCTCGAACTCGTCATGCACCAACCGGAGGGTGGCCGCGGTGATGGGGCAGTTGCCGGCGCAAATGCGCAACGTGCCCTGGGACGCCATGGATGTGTGCACGCCAAGCGCGCGCAGAGCGCGATCGAGGCGGTCGCCCCGCGCCGCCGCCCCCGCGCCGGTGACGCGAAGTGTGGGGAAGCCCTTGTCATCGACGGATCCCAGCACCGAAATGAGGCCTGCGTCCAGCAGGTCCAACGCGCCGAGCAGCAATCGGTGCAGGCAGCGCACCACGGGGTCTGCATCCCCGTGCACGCGCAGCGTGACCACCTCAAGGTCGAAAGTGCAGGCCAACTGCTGCGCCACGATGCGCGGCGCCACCATCCGCGCGCTGTGGGTCAGGCACTCCGCAAAATCGAACGTCATGGGCTGGCCTCAAGCGCGGGGCAAAGGGAGCTCTTGTAGCGACTGGAGCACGCCGTGTCGAGCCCTGGGCGCATATTCACGACTGACGCCACCGAGAAGAAGAATTTTGAAACAAGCACCTGTGAGGGCACCACCTACGCGTCGTGCGTCGCCCGACGCTTGTCACCCTGTTCTCCGCAATCGGCGCGGCCGCTTCAAGGGTCAACCGAGCAGCGATGGACGTACAAGCGTCTACTTGCTGGGCGCAGAAGGCGGACGCCGTGTTCGCGTGCCGCCTGCACTTGAACGAGTCACGTCTTCGTGGCATCGCCCTCAACGGGCGATGGGGTGTCACGACCAGCACAGCAGCGCACGTCTGCAGACGCAACAGGGCCCAACGCTAACGTCTGCGCAGTGCCGTCGAGACGCGCGTCGCTGAGGTTGACCAGGCCGGGTTCAGCAGATCGACCCCGACCCCTTTGCACTTGATCCATGGGCCGCCCGGGTGGCCCGTGCCATCCCACGCGGCGAGCGCCGCCCGAGCGTCGTGCTCGTGTTCATAACAGTAGCGGCGCTGGTACCCGTTCTTGTTCACTGCTACCGCCAAAGCGGTCGTGAAGGCAAAGGGTTGCAGCGCACACACCACGCCAGCTTTGAGCACGAGATCGGTGTAGCGCAATGCATGCAAAGCGCTCCAGAGCCGGGCGTCCGGTGCCTCAGGGGTCATCGGTCCTGTGGAGTCCATGCCCTAGTCTAAAGCGGCTCGCGGGACAAGCATCGGGCGCTGCGCACGACGCGGCGCTTCAGGTGCCACGTGCAATGAGCCACGTGACATCGACCGATCCCGTCTGGGGGGCTGCAGGCCGTCAGGGCGGCCGGCCAGCGTCACTTTTGCGTGCCATGTCCGGCGATACGGGGCCTTACGGCAACCGGTGCTCACACTCTGGCGCACACCCCCTAGATTGCCGCGCGCGCTGCGGATCAGTGAACGTTAGATTGATGGCGTGTGTCCGAGCAGCACAACGCAGGGGAGCAGTGCCATGTCCAGATTCCGAGTGGTTCGACGATGGGGCGTGACCCTCTCGATGGGGTTGGCACTGGCAAGCGGGCAAGCAGCGGTGATTTTGACGGGTTCTCCTACGATGACCACGCCACCTGAAATGCTTGACCCGCTGGGCAGCTTGGGCGGCGGTCTGGGCGCCGGCCAGTTCTTGGTTCCCGTGCGCTATGAGGATTTCGCGGCGCTCGCACAGTGGCACTTCAGCCTTGACTACGACGTCACCGTGGCGGCTCCCTTCGATGCCGGTGGCCTCCATCAATCCGTCTATGCGGCCGTGTCCGCAGGCACGCCTTCACAGATCACGTCCAGCGGCGTGCAGGAACCGGGTCGCCTCACCGACATCTCCGGTTTCTTCGAGGTTCCTCGCGACGGCGATGGGACCTTGGCGTATGTGCTGTTTGTGTACCTTGCCGGCCGTGAGGGCGCGGACCCGGACGTTCGGGTCCTAGACGACGTGCCGACGGAAGTGCCGGCGCCGGCCACGCTCGTCTTGGTGCTCGTTGCACTGGCCGCGTTGCACCGCACTGGCCGCAGGCAGCCGGTGTTCCGCTAGCAGAGCGTTGTGGTGGTCGTCCCTAGGCGTCGCCGTTGGGGTCGGCTTAGGCTCGAAACGGTGCGTTGACCGTCCGCTTCGTGGACACGCCTGTGGCTCGCCGAGGGGAGGGCAGGCCTGCAGTTTGCTTGAAAGGGTGCGTTCGACGGGGGCGATCGCCCGCCGCCGTGCAGCGACAGTCCGCTGCCATGATTGCCGCGGGCCGGCAGCACCGCCATACCCTAGGGCAGGCGTCCGCAAAGCGGACGTAGATAACGCGCTTCCGGCCAAGAGGGTGCGTCTGGCGTTCGGCCAAACGTCGGACTCCAGCTGGTTAGGACCTTCGACCAGGCCATCTTCAACGGTTGCGCCAACTTTATTGCGGTCGCTGGGAACGGTGAGGCGGCCGACCCCAAACCAGTCGTTCTATAACCTTCGACATGAGCAACGTGTCCTGCCATTCCGGGGTAGGTCCGCTCGACATCGGATCTAGCTGCTGACGCCACAACTCAGGGACCTTCTTCATTGCGGCGGTGCGAAGATTTCTTGGTTGTTCTCTTGGATGCCGGCCCACTCTTAGGAGCGATCAGCTGCCGAGTACGCTCGACAACGCTGCGCAGTTCTAGTGTCTGTGCGTTGATGAACTCAGCATCTGGGACTTCGATGCCGTGGACCAACTGGTTCTTAAATCGGCGGAGGCGCTCTGCTGCTTCAATCAAGTCTAACGGCGCGTCCGCAACGGACTTGAGCACTCGCATCGGAGATACGGTTAGGACGGCGTTCCGGTCAACTGCTGCGCCCTCTGCAAGGCCAGCGGGAACGAAGCGCCAACATCGATGGCCAACTGAACATCAAGTGACGGTCAGTTCCGCATGTGGTCAGGGCGCTAGTTCTGGATGTCGCTTGTGAAACGCCGCCAGCGCGTAGAGGGCGGGCGCGTACACCGCCCAGCGCGGCATGCACTTTGCCGTCCCGATGGCATGCCATTGCATCACTTTCGCATGTCGGCGCTTCCGCGACCGCCAGTCACGGCCCGGGTATGGTTTGACGTCTATTGGGGCCGCTTGCGATGGGTTGCTCGGCTTCACGGCGTGGGCGCCCGGTACACGCTGCGCGGCAGCGTGCTGACTGGAACACCCGGTTCTTTCCTGACGTTGTTGCGCAGTTTGGTGGAGCAGGAAGTCCGCGCCGCCGTCGCCCGGCGCGGTGAGGTCGGTGCGACCACGTCGCCGGCGGTAAAGCCGCCGCATGCGACACGCGCTGTTGCTTGCGGTGCGTTGCCGGCACAGCCACCGCGACGACCGGCGGCGTTGCACGGCATCTACTGGCCGCATCCGGAGAGCTGGTATTCCTCCGCGGGCATTCCCCGCTTGCGGCAAAGCCAGGCCTCCGACTCCCCCGAGCTGTCCAACTAGTCGGACACTCGGCCATATGAGCTGCCGTTCGGGCAACGCTCAACTCCGGATCCGCTGTGGCCTCGCGACATTGGCCCCGTCAAGCGCGGCGTGTTCATCCGTCGCGGCGCGACAGTGGTCAGCTGGAAGAGGTGGTGGTGAGTGGGGCCTCACCCTGGTTGGCGAAGGCGCCTGTGCCGCCGAAGCAGCCCGGCAAGCGGCCGATCCTGACCAACAACGCCCGCTCCGAGACGATCCACAAGCTAGCCACCTACAAAGAGTCGTGGGCGCGTGGCCAGCGCGGCATCATCCTCGTCTGGTCCACGTCGAAGCGAATTTGAGAGGCATCATCAGGTCCTCCTTCCGTGGCCATGACGGTCAGGTAAATCAAGAGCGTCCGGGTTCGGAGTGGCGCTGGCAAGCGCCATACGCCAGGGGAACTACAGCATCGGAGCCTGCCAGGGGATGATCACCATGGTTCAGCGTGCGTCATCGCTTGGCGGGCCGGGGTCTTCGTCCCGGCCAGGCGGAGCGCGACGCTTGCTGCCTGCCTGCGTCGCCTCCCAGGCCATGACGGCCTCTGCCGCTTGTGCGCGCGCCAGCTTCTCGTCTTCCAGCGCATCAGCCTCGGCCACGCGCCTGGCGTGCTGCCGGCGACCCACGATCATGCCGACCAGGCCGCCCAGGATGAGCCACGGGGTCGTGCTGAAGTCATCTGCTGAGGTGACACTGACGAACGCTGCCAGGCAGCCGATGAGAAAGAACGCCCACCAAGCACGATTGAACCGGTGATCCCGCTGGGCGCGGATGTTGCGCAGCTCGTTGAGATTCACGGGCGCCTCACTGCACGGTGGTGAGGGAACGGAAGAGCGCCCGGGCGTCCGAGCGCACACGCTCCGCCTTCACCTGTGCCAGCCGCTGCCGGAAACGCGCAAGGTCGCGCTCGTAGCTGCACAGCAGTATCGGGACCCCGGTTGCGCGGATGGCTGTCGGGCAGTCCAAGGCGACCAGGACCTCCGCCGGCAAGTGAGCGATGGCCCGCGCGCCGGTCAAGTCCTTGAGCCACAGCCCGAGGTGCTGGGCAGCCCTGCGCTTGGATGGCCTGTGACTGGCGTCGAGCATGCGCTTGACCGTCAGGTCCAGCCCGTAACGCGACGACGGCGTGCCGCGCTGGGCATCGGCCAACATGGCGGCCACCAGCTCGTGCCCGGTGAGCGCCGGGTCCACGACAAAGCCCGCACGCGCAGGCCCAGCTCCGTGGAGTCCTGGTACCGCAGCGCGCCACAGGCCAGCACAAACCGGTAGCCCTCCGGGCGACGTACACGGGCATGAGGTTGCCTGCGGTGTGGGCGAGCGATCCCTTCAAGGCGGCAAAGCCGGCCGTCTGCAAGGCGCTGCCGTGGCGGGCATGGCAGCGGCTGGGGGCGATGGTGCGCCGGTCGAGTGGCTGGACGGTCGGTTCGGGCATTCGTCGTCGGGTTTGCAGGCTGCCGGCTGGCTTCGTCTACATGGTGGTCATACAGCCAATCCCCTGCCAGTCACCGAGCCCCTGTGGTCACCGCTGGCCCCAGCTGTCCCCCAGCACCACAGTTAGTTTCCAGTCAGCGCTAGAAGGGCAGGGGTAACGAAATACTCGATCAAACCCGCCTCGCTCATGTTCCCATGGGCTATGCACGAGCCAGTTGGCAAATTGTCCGGTGCGCAGGCTTCATCGAGCCGGGACAAAACCTGCTTCAGTCAGCTTCATCGCAGACAGGTCGAGGCCCATGCGACCAGCGCCCTGTTGAATCGCCTTGGCAAGCGCGCGCAGTTGCGGCGGCGAGTTTCTGTTGTGCTCGACGGCGGCGTCGATGAACATCACCTGCACCAGGAGCGCCTCGGCGAACTCCTGCTTCGCGGCTTCGTTTGCACGTGCAATGCTGGGCGTCGCAGCGAGCGCACGACCAGCCTGGGCGCGCACCGCCTGCGCCGTCTCCCGGCTCGGGGATGGGTTGAGGCCCTGTGTCGCGTTCCAGGCCGACATCCACCACAGGGCATAGGTGTCGCCCAGGTCATCGATCCGTAGCCCCATGGGGCGGATCATCGGCGCCACCTTCTCGATGACGTCGCCTGAGGCGAACAAGCGGGCTAAACCGTCGGCGTTTTCGGGATCAACGCTCCGGGTCTTCGCGACGAACGCTGCCAAGTTTTGCTGGCGCCGTGCCTCGGAAGGCGTAAACCGCAGCGACGTGGTCTGCGCGAGAGTCTGTTCGTCCGGGGACCCCCGCTGACCCCTCTGCTGCTGCTGCATTTGCTCGCGAAGCACAAGGCCCAGCGTGTCGGTACCTGCGATCGAAGGGGTGATCGTGCTCCACCCCATGTTCTGCGCAGCCGCAGTTTCAAGCAAGCCGGCCACCAAGACCGCCAGAGCAAGTGTCCTCTGCCAGGTACTCAATCTCAAGAGCGTTCTCCTCTACGACACAGGCTGTGCCAGCTTGCGCGAACATGACGTCTGATCAACCGACGCGAGGCGCCTGCACTTCACCCAAAAGCTTACCTCGCTGGCGCGATGCCCTCGACGCCGGATGGTGACGAATCGAAGCGCACGGCGTTGGCATCGTTCCCCTCAAGCAGCACTTCACCGTAGAGGTGTGAGCGCGGTGCGTCGCTGTAACCGGCGCTCGTCTACGGCGCGGGGCTTGCTTTCGGCTTGACCGTTGCCCGAACCTACCCAATGACCGATTCCAGCAACGACATGATTGAAGACGCACTGGGCGTCTTCCACCGCACGGACTGGGCTTCCACTCCGTTAGGGCCGCGCGAGACCTGGCCAGCCAGCCTACGGATCGCCGCATCCATCGTCATGGAGAGCCGGCTGCCGATGTACATCGCCTGGGGCCGGGAGTTCACGCAGATCTACAAC
Organism: Aquincola tertiaricarbonis; assembly: GCF_000969605.1. Classification (GTDB taxonomy): domain Bacteria; phylum Pseudomonadota; class Gammaproteobacteria; order Burkholderiales; family Burkholderiaceae_C; genus Aquincola; species Aquincola tertiaricarbonis. The sequence continues at coordinate 25,121 of NZ_JZUE01000030.1, forward strand.
GACGGCTACGCTGCCATCCTCGGGCTGAAACACCCGGCTGCGATGGGCGGCAGCGCTCGCGTCACCTGGCAGGAGATCTGGACGACGATCGCGCCGATGTGCGCGCGGGTGTTGTCAGGCGAGACGATCGGCTTCGACGGATTGAAGCTCACCATTGAAAGGTATGGCTACCCGGAGGAGTGCGTCTTCAACTTTTCGTACAGCCCGCTTCGAGACGATGGCGGGCACATCAGAGGCGTCTTCGTCACCTGCATCGAGACGACGGACCGCGAACGCACCGAGCAGCGTCTGAAGTGGAAAGCGCAGCGGTTGGCGGAGCTGGGTGAGGAGGCTGAAGCGAGGGAGCAGCAGCTGCAGGCCGTGTTGGACTCGGTGTCAGCGGCGGTCATCACGGTGGACGCTGCGTTTCGGATCACGCTGTTCAACAGGGCTGCGGAGCAGGTGTTCCGCGTGTCGTCAGCCCAGGTGATGGGGCGGCGCATCGATGACCTGCTGCCTGAGCGATACCGCCGCGGTCACGCCGAGAAGATGGCCGGCTTCGCCATGGCGTCTGCGGGCCCGCGCCGCCAGGGCGTCGACCGCGAGTTGGTAGGGCGCCGGTGGGACGGCGAAGAGTTTCCGCTCGAGGCGTCGGTGTCCCGGGTCGGGGTGGGCAGCGACGCACTGCTCACAGTCATCTTGCGCGACGTGAGCGAAGCGCACGAACTGCGACGTGAACGCCTCGCTCGTGCGGCCGCAGAGGAAGCGAGCCAGGCGAAGTCCGAATTCCTGTCCCACCTTAGCCATGAACTGCGGACGCCGCTCAACGCCGTGATCGGGTTTTCGCAGCTATTGCGGATGCCGGGCCTGGATGCGCAGTCGGACATCGTGAGCAAGTACGCCGGTCTGATACATGACGCCGGGCAGCATCAGCTTTCGATGATCGAGCAGCTGCTGGACTTGAGCAAGATCGAAGAGCACCGACTCGAACTGAACCTGGCGCCGGCCCCGCTTGGGGAGGCCGTGGCGAGTAGTGTGGACATGGTGCGCGAGCGGGCGCGCGCGCACAGTGTCAGCATTCGGCAGCTGGTCTACGCGGGCGGCGTTGACTTGACCGTCCAGGCGGACAGAATGCGGCTGAGGCAGATTCTGCTCAACCTGCTCTCGAATGCGATCAAGTACAACCGCCCGGGTGGCGAGGTGAAGCTGAACGCCTGGAGGGAAGGGAACGACCGCGTCGTTCTGGCGGTACGAGACACTGGGCTGGGCATACCCGCTCATCTGATGCCGCGGCTGTTCGTGCCGTTCGAGCGCCTGCACCTGAGGCGCACTGGCATTGAGGGCGCGGGCATCGGGCTGGCACTGTCCCGCAAGCTCGCTCTCTCCATGAAGGGCGACCTTCGCTGCGAGAGCGTAGATGGCGTGGGCAGCACGTTCGAACTCATCCTACCGTCGTCCGCGGCGCCCGCCAGGATGTGACGCGCCGGGACAGGACGCAGTCCGGTCCACTGAGGTCGTGCTGCGGCCCAGTCCCCGGCAACTGCGATGGCCACCGCCGGCTCAGTACCAAGGCGCACCCGTGCACCGCTGCCAAACGACGGGCTGGCAGGGCGTCTTAGGATGGGCGCTGCGAGCTGCGGCCGTACACCGCGGCCAGCCGGGCGCTATCGACAGCTGCGGATTCGGACGACATGGACACCATAGACAAGACCACCGGCCTCCCAAGCAGGTTGGCCTTCGAGGCTGGGGTCGAACTTGCGATCCGGCAGGGACACGGCTTCGGCGTCTTGTTCTGCGACATCGACCTGATGAAGCTGGTCAACGACGTGCTGGGGTACGAGGTCGGTGACCGGGTGCTGGAGCGGGCGGGCGACGCCTTGTATTCGACCCCCGACGTGTGCCTTGCGTCACGGAGCGCGAGCGATGAGTTCGCCGCGCTCGCCTTCTGTACCAAGAGTCACTTTGCCGACGTGGTCGCAGCGGCATGGACTGCGGTGACTGTTGCGCTCAAACCGTTCAGCACGGAGCAGCTTTCTGCGCGAGGTCTGGCTCGCATCGAAGTCATGCGCAGAGCAGCCTGGGATGTCGACGCCGGCCTTACCTGGCGGCATGCTCGCCATCCCCTTGGGGTCACCATGACGGCCGTCTGGGTGCCGGCCGGTTCGGCCTTCACTGCTCAACGGCTGATCCCCATGTTGAGCGAAAGCGTTTTTGACTTGCGGATTCGGCAAGGTTCGGGGTTCACCGTGATCTTGTGAGCCCAGGTCCGCACGCCGCTGGGTCAGAGAGACGTGCCACGTTCGCCCGCCCCGACACATACGAAAAACGGGAGCCGCCGAATGGGTTCAATCCGAGGTCGTCTTCCATACCAAGGAGCGCTCCACTGGTGGCGCTCCGGGGGCATTGAATCTGGGGCCGTCTGTCGGCTTTGAACCGACGACCTCCTGCGTACGATGCAAGCGCGTTTTCCACTGGGTTCAGACGGCATGGAACTGCGCGAGGGGACGGCGCCAGCAGCGCCTTTCCGCTCAGGAAGCGATGGAGCCGCGGAACACGCGTCTGCTGCGAGCCCCCCACAAGTTGTGCTTGCTCATCAAGCGAGTGCCATACCCCGCGGGCAGCTCTCTGCCGACGCCAACCGGCCGCCGCCCGCGACGTATCGGCTAGGCTCCGCTTCCCATGTGCCGGGAAGCCCTGCCGATGCCCTTGCCCTCGTTCCTCCGCCGCGGTGCCGTCACGGGCGCCCTGCTGCTGACCGCAGCCCTGGCAGCCACCCCCCCGCCCGCGCAGGCCGCCCGCATCGACCGCGTGCAGCCGCAAGGCGAAGTGGCCGAGGTGCGACAGATCAGCGTGCGCTTCTCGGAGGCGGTGGTACCGCTGGGCGATGGCCGCCAGAAGCAGCCGCTGACGCTGCAATGCAATGGCCGCTCGCCCGCCGGCACCGGCCGCTGGGCCGATGCGCAGGTGTGGCTCTTCGACCTGGCGACGCCGCTGCCGCCCGGCCAGCAATGCCGGCTGCAGCTGGCCGCCGGCTGGCAGCCCGCCACCGGCACCGCATTGGAGGGTCGCAACGACTTCAGCTTTTCGACCGGCGGCCCGGCCGTGCTGCAGGTGCAGCCCTGGCCCGGCACTGAGCTGGAAGAAGACGCTCACTTTCTGCTCACGCTCAACGGCCCGGCCACGCCGGCCAGCGTGCAGGCCCGTGCGGTGTGTGAGGTGGAGGGCCTGGGCGAAAGCCTGCCGGTGCGCATTGTCGAAGGCGCGGTGCGCGAGCAGGTGCTCGCCCAGCTGTACAAGGGCCAGCGCCGCCGGCCCGAGGCCAACCGCCTGTTGCTGCTGACCTGCCAGCGGCCGCTGCCGGCCGACGCCCGCATGCGCCTGGTGTGGGGCAGCGGCATCGCCTCAGCCGACAACCCGCAGGTGCTCACCCGCACGCCGCAGCGTTTCGAGTACACGGTGCGCACGCGCTTTGCGGCCGACTTCAGCTGCCAGCGCGAGCGGGCCGATGCCGGCTGCCTGCCGCTGCAGCCGATGGTGCTGAACTTCTCCGCTCCGTTGCCGCGCGCCCAGGCCGCGGCCATCCGCCTGCAGCCGGCGCAGGGCGCTGCACTGCAGCCTCTGCTGGAAGCCGGCGACGATGCGGTGCGCTCGGTGCAGTTCAAGGCGCCGCTGCCGCCCGACACCCGCTTCACCCTCACGCTGCCCACGCCGCTGGCCGACGACAGCGGCCGCCCGCTCACCAACGCCGCGGCGTTTCCGATGGTGGTGGCCACCGGCCCAATGCCGACGCTGGCCAAGTTCGCCGCCGCACCCTTCGGCATCGTGGAGCTGGAAGGCCCGCAGGCGGTGCTGCCCCTGACGCTGCGCCATGTGCAGGCCGACCTGCTGGGTCCGCAGGCGCGCGGCACGGCCACCGTCCTGCGGCTGGACGCCGGCACGCCCGATGCCGAGCTGCTGCGCTGGATCGGGCGAGTGGCCCGGTATCACGAGAGCACGCTCAGCGCCAAGGAAGCCGGCCTGCCGCAAAGCCAGTGGAACGAGCGGGTGACCGAAACCGACGACGACGGCCGCAGCCGCACCGTGGTGCGGGAGCGCCAGGTGGCCACGCGCAGCCTGCCGCTGCTGCCGGCGGCCACCGGCACCACGCGGCTGCAGTTGCCCGCGGCCCGCGGCCGCACGGTTGACACCGAGGTGATCGGCCTGCCGCTGGCCGGCGCCGGCTACCACGTGGTGGAAGTGGCCTCGCCCCAGCTGGGCCGCCAGCTGCTGCCCGAGGGCAAGACCATGTACGTGCGCACCGGCGTGCTGGCTACCAACCTGGCCGTGCACTTCAAGCACGGCAGTGAATCCAGCGTGGTGTGGGTGACGCGGCTGGACCGCGGCCGCCCGGTGGCCGACGCGCAGGTGGCGGTGAACGACTGCCGCGGCCACCTGCTGTGGCAAGGCCGCACGGGCGCTGACGGCGTGGCCCGCATCAACGCCCCGCTGGTGGACGAACGGCGCGGCGAAGCCTGCCTGGCCGACAGCGCCGGCCTCTTCGTCACCGCTCGCGCGGGCGGCGACCTGTCGTGGGTGTTCAGCGACTGGAATCGCGGCATCGAGCCCTGGCGCTTCAATCTGCCCACCGGCAGCCCCGACGATGTCGCCGAAGGCCCCACGCTACGAGCCCACACCGTATTCGACCGCACGCTGCTGCGCGTGGGCGAGACCGTGCACATGAAGCACCTGCTGCGCGCCGAAACTGGCCGCGGCCTGCAAGCCCTTCCGGTGGCCGACCGGCCCACCCGCATGCGCATCACCCACGTGGGCAGCGACACCCGCTACGAACAAGCCCTGACCTGGCAGGCCGAGGGCCGCCATGCCACCGCCGATTGGGCCGTGCCCACCACCGCCAAGCTGGGCCACTACGAGGTGGAACTGCTGCACGGCGACCGCGCATGGTCCAGCGGCAGCTTCCGGGTGGAAGCCTTCCGCGTGCCGCTGGTGGATGCACGGCTGAGCGCACCCGCCGGCCCGCTGGTGGCGCCCCAAAGCCTGCCGCTGGCGGTGCAGCTCACCCATCTGTCGGGCGGCGGCGTGGCCCAGGCAGCGGTGCAGCTGAGCGCGCTGTGGCGCGAGCGCAGCGTCAACTTCGCAGGCTATGAGGACTACAGCTTCCAGCCCCCGCGGGAGCCCGGCCAAGAGGCCGACGCCGCAGTGGGTGAAGAAGCCGCCGACGGCGCCCGCCTGGTGGCCGACAAGCTGGCCGCCACCACCGATGCCAACGGCGCCGCCCGCATCGAGCTGCCGCGCCTGCCCACGCCGCGCACGCCGGTCGAGCTGACCGCGGAGCTGCGCTTCGACGACCCCAATGGCGAGGTGCAGACCGCCACCCAGCGCCTGGCCGTGTGGCCCAGCACGGTGGTGGTGGGGCTGCGCGCCCGTGCCTGGGCAGCCAGTCCCGGGCAGGTGCGCTTCCAGGCCGTGGTGCTGGACACGCAAGGCCGGCCCAAAGCCAATCAGCAGGTGGAGGTGACCGGCCGCCGCACGCAGTGGATCAGCTCGCGCAAGCGGCTGGTGGGCGGCTTCTACGCCTACGACCAGCGGCGCGAGGTGCAGCCGCTGGGCACGTTGTGCAGCGGCCGCAGCGATGCACGCGGCTTGGTGCTGTGCGATGCCTCGCTCACCGCCGCCGGCGAGGTGGAACTGGTGGCCGAGGCCAAGGACGAAGCGGGCCGCGCCAGCCAGGCCGCCACCTCGGTGTGGATCACCGGCCAGGGCGACTTCTGGTTCGCACAGGACAACGACGACCGCATCGATCTGCTGCCCGAGCAGCGCAGCGTGGCGCCCGGTGGCACCGCGCGGCTGCAGGTGCGCATGCCCTTCCGCGAAGCGACGGTGCTGGTGTCCGTGGAACGTGAAGGCGTGCTGCACACCCAGGTGCTGACGCTGCGCGGCAATGAGCCGGTGGTGGAAGTGCCCATTCCGCGGCTGCCCAAGGACGCCACGGCGGATGCCACCAGCTGGGCGCCCAATGTGTACGTGAGCGTGCTGGCCCTGCGTGGGCGCCTGCGTGAGGTGCCCTGGTACTCGCTGTTCCAGTGGGGCTGGCGCGCGCCGCTGGACTGGTGGCGTGCCTTCCGCCACGAAGCGCCCGACTGGCGCCCGCCCGGCGCCATGGTGGACTTGGCCAAGCCGGCCTTCAAGTTCGGCGCCACGCAACTGCAGGTGGGGCTGGACGCGCACAAGCTGGACGTGCAGGTCACGGCCGACCGCACCCAGTACGGCGTGCGCCAGACCGCCCAGGTGACGGTGAAGGTGACGCAGCAAGGCCAGCCGGTGGCCGGCACCTCGGTGGCTTTTGCCGCGGTGGACGAAGGTCTGCTGGCGCTGCAGCCCAACGGCAGCTGGCAGCTGCTGGACGCGATGTTCCAGCCCCGGCCCTGGTCGGTGGAAACCGCCACCGCGCAGGGCGAAGTCATCGGCCGCCGGCACTACGGCCGCAAGGCGGTGCCGGCCGGCGGCGGTGGCGGCCGCAACCCCACGCGTGAGCTGTTCGACACCTTACTGCTGTGGCGGGCCGACGTCATGCTGGACGCCAAGGGCGAGGCCAAGCTGCAGGTGCCGCTGAACGATTCGCTCACCAGCTTCCGCCTCGTGGCCATCGCCGATGCGGGCGCCGACCGCTTTGGCACCGGCAGCACGCCGGTGCGTGTGTCGCAAGACCTGCAGATGCTGCCCGGCCTGCCGCCGATGGCGCGCGAGGGCGACCGCTACAACGCCGTGTTTACGTTGCGCAACACCACCAGCCGCGCGATGACGGTGCAGGCGGCGCTGAAGGCCGAAGGCGTGGCCGGCCTGCAGCCGCAAACCGTCTCGCTGCCGGCCGGTGCCGCGGCCGAGTTGGTGTGGCCGGTGCTCACGCCCAGCGGCGTGAGCGCGCTGCAATGGGACGCCTCGGTGGCCGAGCAAGGCGGCAGCGCCCGCGACCAGCTGCGGCTGCCGCAAGCCGTCACGCCCGCGGTACCGGTGCAGGTGACGCAGGCCACGCTGGCGCAGCTGGAAAGCAGCCTGTCCATCCCGGTGGCGCCCCCTGCCGGCGCGTTGCCCGAGCAGGGCACCAAGGCCGGCGGCCTGCGCATTGGCTTGCAGCCGCGGCTGGGTGCCGAGCTGCCGGGCCTGCGCCGCTTCTTCGAGACCTATCCCTACGCCTGCCTGGAGCAAAAGACCTCGGTGGCCCTGGGCCTGCGCGACGTGGCGCGTTGGCAGGCGGTGGTGGCCCAGCTGCCCAACTACCTGGACAGCGAAGGCCTGGCGCTGTACTTCCCGCCCGCCGCGGGCGACGCGCCGCGCGGCCATGACCGCCTCACCGCCTACCTGCTGCAGGTGAGCGACGAGGCCGGCCGGCTGGACCCGCGGCTGGCGCTGCCCGCCGCGGCCAAGGAGCCGCTGCTGCAAGGCCTGGCCGCCTTCGTCGAAGGCCGGCTCACGCGCGGCAGCCGCGCGCCGCGGCCTGACCTGGATGTGCGCAAGCTCGCCGCGATCGAGGCACTGTCGCGCCACGGCCGCGCCACGCCACGCATGCTGGGCTCCATCGACCTGGTGCCGGCCAGCTGGCCGACCGCGGCGCTGATCGACTGGCTGCAGATCCTGCAGCGGCTGGACGGCGTGCCGCAGCGTGAGCAGCGGCTGGAAGAAGTGCGGCAGCTGCTGCGCAGCCGGCTCGACTTCAGCGGCACCACGCTGCGCTTTGCCACCGAAGAAAGCGACGGCTGGTGGTGGCTGATGGACAGCCCCGACGCCAATGCGGTACGCGTGATCCTGGCCACGCTGGAAGACCCGGGCTGGCAGGCCGACCTGCCGCGGCTGGTGACCGGTGCGCTGGCGCGGCAACGCGGTGGCGCCTGGTCCACCACCACGGCCAACACCTGGGGCTCGCTGGCGCTCAGCCGCTTTTCGCAGCGCTTCGAGAAGGAACCCGTCGCTGGCCGTAGCGTGGCCCGGCTGGCCGGCACCGAGCGCCAGCACGACTGGGCCGCGCAGCCCGCCGGCGGCCTGCTGCAACTGCCCTGGCCGCAGGCCAGCACGCCAACGTCGCTCACCATCACCCAGCAAGGCAGCGGCAAGCCCTGGGTCAGCACCCAGGCGCTGGCCGCCGTGCGGCTGGCGTCGCCGATGTTCGCCGGCCTGCGGCTGGCGCGCAGCATCACGCCGGTGTCGCAGAAGGTGCCGGATCGCTGGTCGCGCGGCGACGTCATGCGGGTGCGCATCGAGCTGCAATCGAATGCCGACAACGGCTGGCTGGTGGTCAGCGACCCCGTGCCCACCGGCGGCACGGTGCTGGGCGGCGGCGGCGACCGCGATTCGGTCATCGCCACCCGCGGCGAAGTGACGCAGGGCCCCGGCGTGCTGGCCTATGTGGAACGCACGCCGGCCGCCTGGCGCGCGTACCACGAGTGGATGCCGCGCGGCACCCAGGTGATGAGCTACACGCTGCGGCTGAACAGCAGCGGCCGCTTTCAGCTGCCGCCCACGCGGGCCGAGGCGATGTACGCACCTGAGGTGTTTGCCGAGCTGCCCAATGCGGCGCTGGAGGTGCAGCCTTGAGGCCTGCGCTGACTGCGGCGGCGCTGCTGTGGCTGGCCACCTCGGCCCTGGCCGCGCCCCCCAGCTTCGAGCAGGTGCGCGCCGCGCACCGCCCTTCCGACGTGCTGCTGGTGGACCGCCAGGGCGCGCCGCTGCACAGCGTGCGGGTGGACAACACCGTGCGCCGCGGCGACTGGGTGCCGCTGGCCGAGGTGTCGCCCGCGCTGCGCACCGCGCTGGTGTTGAGCGAAGACCGGCGCTTCTGGGCCCATGCCGGCGTCGACTGGCCGGGCCTGGCGCGCAGCGCCTGGGCCAATGCGGTGAACCGCCGCACCCAGGGCGGCTCCACGCTCACCATGCAGCTGGCCGGCCTGTTGGACGACGGCCTGGCGCGGCCCACGGGCGGGCGCAGCGTGGTGCAGAAGATCGGCCAAATCGGCCTGGCCCGCGAGCTCGAAGCGCGCTGGCGCAAGACCGAGATCCTGGAGGCCTACCTCAACAGCGTGCCCCTGCGCGGCGAGCTGGTGGGCGTGGCCGCCGCCTCGCAGCAGCTGTTCGGCAAGCACCCCAGCGGGCTGGATGCGCCCGAAGCCGCGGTGCTGGCGGCGCTGGTGCGGGCGCCGAATGCACCGGCCGCCGATGTGGCCCGCCGTGCCTGCGGCGTGCTGCAGCGGCAGCAGCTGGGGTGTGGCGGCGTGGCGCTGCTGGCCGACCAGGCGCTGACCCGCCGCCCCGGCCCCGCCGCGCTGGCGGCCGGCAGCCCGCAGCTGGCGCCGCACCTGGCGCGGCAGGCTGCCGCCGCCTGGCGTGCCGGGCCACGGCCCGCCGGCCCGCTGCGCAGCACGCTGGATGCACGCCTGCAACGTGTGGCACTGCAGGCCCTGCAGCAGCAGCTGGCGGAGCTGCAGGGACACAACGTGCAGGACGGTGCGGTGCTGGTGTTGGACAACCGCAGCGGCGAGGTGCTGGCCTGGGTGGGCTCCGGCGGCAGCGCGCTGTCGTCGGCGCACGAGGTGGATGCGGTGCTGGCGCGCCGCCAGCCGGGCTCCACGCTCAAGCCCTTCGTGTATGGGCTGGCCTTCGAGCGGCGGCTGCTCACGCCCGCCAGTCTGCTGGACGACACACCCACCGAACTGGCCACCGGCGTCGACGGCATCGGCGGCCTGTACCAGCCACAGAACTACGACCGCCGTTTCAAGGGCTGGGTGTCTGCCCGCACCGCGCTGGGCGCCAGCCTCAATGTGCCCGCGGTGCGTGTAGGCGCGATGCTGGGGCCCGACGCGGTGTTCGAGCGCTTGAATGCGCTGGGCCTGCAGATCGACCACACCGCCGGCTACCACGGCCATGCGCTGGTGCTGGGCAGCGCCGACGTGACGCTGCTGGCGCTGGCCAATGCCTACCGCACGCTGGCCAATGGCGGCCTGACCTCGCCCACCCGCTGGCAGCCGGGCGCCGCGGTGGCGGCACGCCGGGTGATGGATGCACGTGCGGCCTGGCTGGTGACCGACGTCCTGGCCGACAACAACGCCCGGGCGCTGACCTTCGGTCTCGACAGCCCGTTGGTGACGCGCGGCTTTGCCGCGGTGAAAACCGGCACCAGCAAGGACCTGCGTGACAACTGGTGCGTGGGCTTCACCGCCCGCCACACGGTGGCGGTATGGGTGGGCAATGCGGCCGGCGAGCCCATGCACCACGTCAGCGGCACCACCGGCGCTGCGCCGGTGTGGCGGCAGGTGGTTCAGCAGTTGATGGCCGATGGCCCACCACTGCCGCCGCCCGCGCCGCCGGCCGGCGTGCTGCGCCAGGCGATCCACTTCGAAGGCGTGGCCGAGCCCGAACGGCCCGAGTGGTTCATCGCCGGCACCGAGCAGGCGGTGTTCCAGCCGCGCAGCGTGCAGGCTGCGCCCTTCGGCATCGTGCAACCGCGTGATGGCAGCGTGTTCGCGCTCGACCCCGACATGCCGCCGCAGGCCCAACGCCTGGTGTTCCAGGGCGCCGACGGCGTGTGGCACCTGGACGGCAAGCGCCTGGGCAGCGGCCCGCGGCTGCTGTGGTCACCCTGGCCTGGCCGTCACGTGCTGGCGCTGCGCAGCGCCGATGGGCGGTTGCTGCAGCAGGTGCGCTTCGAGGTGAGGGGCGCGACAGTCAAGGCGCCGGCGCGGCCGCGGTAGACCGCCAGATCAACCCGGCTTGGCCCAGGGCGACGGCTGCCGACCTGATCGCGGTTGACGCGCCCGTCGGCTGCGCAGTCCGCGGCCCGAGGCGATGCCACCCGCACGGTGTGGATTCCCGCTTCGTGGCGGCGGTGGACGTGCTGCCCACGGTGCCCGACCTGCTGGGCGTAGCGGCCTGTGCGAGATGCGCGAGGCCGCGCTGTGAGACGCCCTGCGTGCCACACAGGAACAGGCGCTGCTGCAGGAACTGGCCGATGCAGTGCGCCAAGCGGGTCAGAGCACCGGGCGGCACCTGGCTTGCCGTCTGGGCGGCATCACCCCAGCCGGAGCCGAACATGGCCGACAACAGCGAGACCCACGACCACACCACCCGCGACGGCGACACGCCGCGCCAGATCCGCCAGCCGGTGCAGCCGGCGGACAGCGAGATCGCCCGCCAAGTGCAGGGCGGCCTGCCCGCCACCGACAGCCAAGGCTCGCGCGCCGGCAGCAGCAGCGGATCGCAGACCGACCGCACCGGCTTGGCTGACGGCGTCCCGCAGGGCTCTTCGCAGGGGCTTGCAGGTGCGCAGGGCAGCGGCGGAGGCGCCGACCAGCCTGCCGGCCAGCCGCGCCGCGAGCCGCCCGACGCGGCCTGAACCAGGCAGGCTCCGCCGGCAGCGGTGGCCGGTGAGTCCGGGCCGCTGTCCGGATCGCTATCGGCCGCTGCGCGAGCGGACTTACCGGCGTCCTGATGTCAGCAGGAATTCTTTCCGCCACCCGATCGGCGTGCCGCTCGCCATCGGCGCCGCCGGTGCAGGGACCGGGTACCTCTCGTACATTCTGCTGAAGCTGCGGAAGAAGCTCCGCAAAGCGCAGGACGGGTCCGAGGTTCAGTTTAACGAGCATGAGGTTCAGATCATGGAGGCGACTCTGTGCCGGTTTGCAAGGAAGTCGTGCGGCAGTGATGTCCCGGCAACCGGTGGGGAACGGGCGAGTGGTCGCGCGTGGGGCTGCCCTTGTGCTCGTTGCGGGCCGTTGTGGTCTCGAGGCTAACGCCGGTCGGCTGGCTTCAGTGCCAAGGCAAGAGTTGCCGGATCACTCGTAACCGGCTCCCACACGCCACCGCCGTACTCAAAGTCCACATCGATGATTGCCGCCGGACGAGTGATCCTGACCAGGCACTTCTTCCACGGCGCCTTTCCGGGTAGCCGCATGGCCTGTTGCAGTGCAAGCGCGGTCTTCAGCGGTTCCATGCCGTCGGGGGAAGCCGCTTCCCAGTCGTCGCCGCGGTAGATGTACCCATACATCCGCTTGCGAACATCGAGCTCGATGACGAGCGCCAGCCGATCCCAGGCTTCGGCGAGGTAGAAGGCATCACTCAGGATCTGACGCCCGAGCCGGGCAACCAGTTCGCTAGCGACCTGGTCGTTGCGTCCAAGCTTCATGGTGTTGGTTTGCTCCAAGTGCGCCGCCTGCGATGCCCGGTGAGCGTCCTGCACCCCGTGCTGCCGCTACTGTGGCTGGAAGCCCGCATCGGTGAGCTTGATGCGCGTAGGATCAATGACGAAGACCCTTCCACGGCCGCGCTGCGCCAGAGTTGCATGCCGGACGCGGTGCCGATTGCACCTCTGCCAGGGTGAATGAATGTAGACCTACGGGGTTCCAATGAACAGCGAGTCGCCGCGCTTGTCTTGCGGGCGCAACCGGTCCACGGGGAGCAGGCCTGGGGTCAGGAAGAAATGAACCCGGGACCGACCCGTCACCTGCTGGAAGAACGTCCGCGCCTGCACAAGCGACCCAACCTTGTCCGTCTGCAGCCGCGGCGCCCGCGCCTGCACCGCATAAGGCATGACGGGATGGAGTGCCAACGGGTGCAACGCTGCGCCGGTATCCCGAGCATTGGTGCGGGCGGGGAGGCGGACGGAACCTCGCTGATCGCGTGCAGCATCGACACTGCGTCATGGAAGCGTGCCGGCACCGCCCAGACAAGCCTCGGATGCAGCAGGACGGGGAAGTCGAGGCGCAGGTCCGCCAGACGGCTCCGAGCAAGCTGGCGGGCCCATCCTTTGACGGCGGGCTCCACGATCGCGAACACCTTGAGGCACGCCTGCACCTCGGCCACCGGGGAGTGGGTGCTGGGCTCCTCATTGCTCCAGACCCACGGCTCGTCTGGCACGTGGAGCGCCGGATGGGCGGATGCGACCATCACATGATCGTGTCGCCGGAACGCCATGCGGGGCGCGAAGCCGGCGACCTGCAGCAGCACCCCGAGCCCAGCCGGGCCTGCGGCGCCTTCTAAGGTAGTCGGTTCCGCAGGTCGACCGTAGGCGGCGCGCCTGCCGCCCTTGACGCCACACGCATGCACTGGATCTGCAGCCAGGAGGTTGTCGAAGCGGGCGTGGAACTCCCGAGCCGACCGGACCAGCGCGTCGTCTAACGGAGTCAGGTCGTCACTGTCCATCCGGCCGTGCGCGCCTCGGACGCCTGCGGCGCAGTGCCTGAACAAGCCGTCCCAGCAGTCTGCCATCGGAGATCGCCATGGCGATGCCAAGCGCGCCCAAGATGACGAGCAGGGGAGTTGGGCTGCGCTCGCACAGTTTTTTCTGCGTGCACAGGTCGGGAAAGAGCAAGAGCGTGATGACGGCTAACCAAATCAGAAGGCACAGAATGCTGCGCCAGATCATGAGGAACTCGCTGTGAGGTCGTAGAGGGGTGCGAGTCTGTCACATTCCCTTACGGGCATCTCTCCTCGTAGTCAGCACTGCGGCGCGGCTAACTCGCGCCAACTGCCGGTATTTCAGCTTGGCTCATCAGTGGGCGGAAGATTGTCCTCGAGGTCACCCAGCTCGTCGTCAGACAGCGGCGCATCGACGTCGTCTGGCACGGTCAACCGTCCTGCCCAAGAACCGATGGTGGTGCCCCGTGCCGGCAGATCCCAGGGCTTGCGTGCACGCGCCGCAATGTCCAGCGCACTGGCCTACAGCGCGGCGTGCTCCTCGTTGGCCACTTCGGCAGGACAGCCTGGATTGATCCCTCGTCCTGCGCATGCCCGGCCGCATCGAACGGCTCTAGGTCTTCCACGGTGTAGCGCTTGGTAGCCAGGGTCAGGACGCACCCTCGCCGGCATCCATCTGGCGCACGAAGGCGCTGGCCACCGCACCCACAGGATCCCCTTGCCCCTGTTTGAGCACACGGTCACCGCAGGCCGAGCAGACGCCGCCGGTAACGGCCGGAATCATGGTGGTCTGGCCCTGTCGACCTCGCCTTCGAAAAGGCTCTTTGAGAGATGGCCCGCTTGATGCGCGTCTTCTTGAAGCGGTTCGCTTGCATGAGCGTCCGCATCATTGCGCCGATGGCCTGCTTCTCGAATGAGGACAAGGGCTCGCCTATGTTCTCGGCGAGGAGGTGGGTGCTTGAGGGACGCTGGCATCATGGCGGCCAAGAATTTGACCTGGGGAAGTTCATGAGGAAGACGTTCGGCGCGACGGTGATCGTCGCGGTTCTGGCATTCATGGTCGGATGCGGCCAGAAGAAGACAGAGCTCGGTGAGGGCGGCTCGGTAGTTTCGGGCTCTGCAGGACCGGTCGGAGCCCAGGGTGCGTCAGATGCGCTGACCCGCTGCAAAGCGCCAGTCGCCACACTGGCGCTTGCGGAGAACCCGAACGGCTACACGATGCGGGACAGCTACCAGCTTCCGTCTTCGCCGGTGCCGCTCATCAAGCTCATCGCGCAGCAGAGCGGCTGCTTCCGTGTGGTGGACCGAGCGGCGGGGCTGCGCGCCACTGTGCAAGAGCAAGAGCTGAAGAACTCGGGCATCGTGCGCGGCAACTCAACGGTAGCGAGAGGCCGCGGCTACGAGGCCCAATACACGCTCGTGCCGAGCCTCACCTTCAGTGAGCAGGATGCAGGCCGCGGTCTTGGCGGCATCATCACCGCCATCCCTTGGCTGAACCAGGTCCCGGGCTTGGCCGGTATCGCCGAGCAAGTGAAGTTCAAGGAAGCTCAGGTGGCGCTGCTTCTGACGGACAACGAAACCACCGAGCAACTTGCCGCAGCGACCGGCGCCGCACGCACAACCGATTTGGGAATCGGTGGCTTTGCTTTTGGCGGCGGCACCGGCGCTGGCGGCATGGGCTGGAGCAACACGAACGAGGGCAAGGTCATCGCTGCCGCGTTCTTCGACGCGCATAACCGTCTGGTGCAGCAAGTGCAGGCTCTGCAGGGCAAGGAGCTGCCGCCGGCTGTCCCGCTGGCGCCTCGCTAGTGCCTTAGGCCAGTCTTCGGAGTTCTCGACGCGTTACCCCCGCTTCTGCAGGGACGCCTGGAATCCCAGGTGAGCCGTATCGCGCAGGCCAGCAGGCTCGTCTTCGCACCAAAGCGCGCGCTGCATGACCGCGGCGCTGAGGGAGAGCGCGAACGACCGAGTGGCTTTCTGCGCAATGTCGTCAAGTCCAGCGAACTTCCGCAGAGGGTCCTCCATCTGGTCTTCGACGACGGCGTCCAACAGCAGACACAACCGGTCGTCAAGCGCCTGAGCATTCTCTGTGGGCGTGAGCGGTCGCGCCACCGAAGCCAGCATCCATACCCGCGATGTCTCGAGCTCACCGCCGGTGCCGGGGAACGGGTCGAGGTCGTTGCCGGCGCGCTTCCTGAATTCAGCGAGCAGCTTTTCGGCGGCTGCTTGTGTGAGGACCACGCCCAGCAGGCGTGTCGCTTCGTCGCGAGTGCGGGCGACAGTGACACGAGTGTCGGTCGTTGCAGGTTCAGTCAAGCGGGTCTTGAGTTGCCGCTTCTGCCGGGCAATGCGTCGCAAGGCCCTCACGGGTGGCGCGTCAAGTGGTGGAGTCTTGTCCTCCATGAGCGTCTTGGATGCCAGCAGAACAGGCGTCGGCACCATCAGGCCCCGGCAACCGCAACACCCCGCGCGCGGATGTCTTGTGCCTCGCTTGGGAGATCATGGTCCCGGCAGTTTGGCAATGTCACCAACTGGCGCTGTGGTCAGGAGCCATCGCTGCATGACACATTGCAGGTAGGGTGGACATGGACGCAAACAAGGGGCCCCCAGCGATCGGCTACCCGGGGGAGGTCTGATACCGCTTGAAGAAGCACTGCGCTTGTCTGAGCGGCTGTACCCATTGGGAATGACAGGGGCGCTATGTGTGAGTACATGGAGGCCAGAGGCGCTGACACGGCCGGTGCTCAAGCACGGCGCTCCTTCTTAGAACGCGCGGGCTCGGATGCCATGCGAGCGCAGCTTCGGCTGTACTGCACGGAGTGGGCGAAGACCGTCTGGCCGCGCTCACCGGACCGTTGAAAAGCCTCCAAGGCGTCTATTCGACGTGCGTGGCTTACAAGTCGCCGGATATCGCGCGAGTGCGTGCTGAAGCTGCCGGCCTGCGCAGCGGAGCTCCCGGCGAGTTTGTGTCCGTGCAGGTGGAGCGAGCTTGGGGCGGGCAGGTGTGCGACTGACCTCGTCCCAGACGCCTCAGCGAATCATGCTACCTGTCGCCGTCATCCGCCTTGGGCCGCTGCTGCGCAAACCGGCGCGCTTCTTGGTCCAATAGTGCTTTTGCGGACTTGTTCGCCGCCTCAAGCCGCTTTGTGGCATCTGCCAGGGTTGCGATCATCTGCCCCTGCACCCTTGCTGCTCTTTGCGCTTGCTCGTCTTCACAGGCGTCCTTCAGCGCCTGCGCCTGAAGGTGCCGGCGCCGCCCCAGGATCATGCCAACCAGTAAACCGACGATCACCCACGGCGGCAGCGTGACACCTTCGTTGGCTGCCACCCATCCGGCAGCGGCTCCGGCACCAAGCAGGAAGATGCTCCACCACATCCGGCTGTACCGCCGGTCCCGCATCAAGCGCAATGTCTTAACGTCCATTACAGCGTCCGATCGATTCCGTGCAAGTGCCGGCGTACAAGCCTCAAGCGCCGCTCCCACTGCCAGCGCTCGGAAGGCGTGGCATGGAGGAAGCCAGGCGGCTAGGCACGGATCAGTTGCCGGTCTTGAAAGCTGACACGGTCTCAACGAGACGGTCGGCCTGGCTGCGCAGGCTCTCCGCGGCAGCGGCACTTTCTTCCACGAGGGCGGCGTTCTGCTGGGTGACTTGGTCCAGCTGCGTGACGGCGTCGTTGACCTGACCGATTCCCTGTGTCTGCTCCAGGGTGGCGGCGCTGATCTCGGAGATCAGGTCGCTCACGCGGCGCACCTGGATCACGATGTCGTCCATCGTGCGCCCGGCGTCGGCCACCAGCGTGGTGCCGACTTCGACCTTCTCAACGCTCGCGCCGATCAACGACTTGATCTCCTTGGCGGCTTCCGCGCTGCGTGAGGCCAGGCTGCGCACTTCACCCGCCACCACCGCAAAGCCTCGTCCTTGCTCGCCGGCCCGGGCAGCTTCCACTGCGGCGTTCAACGCCAGGATGTTGGTCTGGAAGGCGATGCCGTCGATCGTGCTGATGATGTCGGCGATGCGCTTGCTGCTCTGGGTGATGTCATCCATGGTGGCGACGACCTTGCCGACGACTTCGCCGCCTTGGCTGGCGACTTGGCTGGCCGAGGCGGCGAGCTGCGTTGCTTGACGGGCGGTCTCGGCATTGTTCTTGACAGTCGCGTTGAGCTGCTCCATCGACGCGGCCGTCTGTTGCAGGTTGCTGGCTTGCTCTTCAGTGCGCTGCGACAGGTCGGCGTTGCCGGTGGCAATCTGCGCCGAGCCGGTGGCGATGCTGTCGGAACCTGCACGAATGCCGTCGACCACACGAACCAGCGACTGCTGCATGTTGCGCATCGCTGCCAACAAGCTTGTGCTGTCGCCGTCACGCACAGCCACCTGAACCGACAGGTCGCCGTTGGCAATGCGGGACACGACGTCCGCGGCGTACTGCGGCTCGCCACCGATCTGGCGAACGATGCCACGCGTCAGCATGACGGCTGCACCGGCGCCGAGCAGCAGCGCCATCAGGCTGCAGGCAATCATCAACAAGCGGCCGCTCGTGTAGTCCTTGTAAGCCTCAGCAGACGCTTCCTGGTTGATCTTGTCCTCGAGCTCAGACAGCTGCCCGAGCGTCTGAAGCCACTGGTTCATTGGCCCTTGTACTTCCTTCATCAACACGACCGTCGCTTCAGCATTCTTGTTCTCTAAGCCAAGAGCGATGGCCTTGTCCACCAGCGGCCGAGTCGTGTCTTGCAGCTCCTTCACCTTGGCGAGGAGCGCTTTTTCTTCAGCGGTGCTCGTGGCGCCCGTTTTGAACATGCCGTCGAGCTGCTCATACGCCTTGTTGTAATTGGCGCGGGAGGTTTGCACTCGATCGACCTCTGCTTTCATGCCGGCGTCGTCTGTCTGCAGTACGACGTTGCGAGCGGCGGCTGAAACCTGGTTGATTGACACGCGCATGGTGACAGCCAGGCGAGACTGCACATTGTTGATCTCAACGATTTGCCGCAGCTCCTCCTGGATTGCGGACATGCGGCTGATGCCGAGCACGGCGACGAGGGCGAGCATGAGCAGCACGGCACCAAAGCCGGCGCCCAGGCGCTGGGCGAGCGATAGGTTCTTCAAGGAAGGTCTCCGTAGTTTGCTCAGAACAGGCCCAGTTGCGGGCCAGCCATGAGCGTTTGAATGTCGGTCACGATGAGCGTGCGGCGCTGGTCACCCTCGCCCAGGGATGCGAGCCCGATGACGGCACCCTCGGTGGTTTCGGCCGCGAAGTCGGGCGGCGGCAGGATCGAGGCTGTATCGAGCGAGACCACGTCTGCGACGGCATCCACGGTCACCCCGATCACGCGCTCGGCGATGTTCAGGATGATCGTGACGGTGGCTGCATCGTTGACGGCCTGCAAGCCAAAGGCGAGGCGGAGGTCAACGATCGGGACGATGACACCCCTCAGGTCAACCACGCCGGTGATGATCGGCGCCGCCTGGGCGATTCGGGTGGGCGATATAACGCCACGGATCTCCTGTACACGCAGGATGTCGATGGCGTATTCCTCTGCGCCCAGTCTGAAAGTCAGGTATTCGCTGGTGGCGACAGCTGGTGTGCGGGTGCGTTTGGTGGTCGAGTGAAGAGAAGTGGAGTGCGCTTTCGTCGCGGGCGGCGCATCGACCAGGAGTTCGGTTTGCATTGACAGGTCCTTCGCCTGAGCCACGCCGCACGAAGTTGCGGTTGCTGGCTTCGCAGCGTCATCGTTCTGTCAGAATTTCGGCAAAATTTCCCTCGCGCTTTAGGACGTCATTGCCCGGGTTTGACCTAGGTCAGATGGGCCCTTCGGCCAGGCGCGCAGCCGTACGAAGGAACCGCCGTCGGAATCAATGGAGCTTCTTCGGAATTTGGGGCGGCCCGCCCTTAAGACCTTGGGGGCACGAGTCCGACTCACTGGGCGAGACGGCGGTGACCAACGGCAGCTCCTGTGGTCGCGCTGATTCTTGTTTTGGCGTATCTCGTGGCTGCCAGGCTGTACGGAGAGCGGCAAGCAGTGAGGTTCGCGAATGCTCATGCGCCATCGCTTGGCGCCAGTCCCCGGCGCGGATCGAAGACAGCATCTCGGTACTGGCATGCGCAATGGCGTCGTACAAGCCATTCAGGTCTGCCGTCATAACCGTCGGTGTCGTCCGTACAAGAAAGTACGGTTCTCGGCTCGAACGGAAGAGTAGTGAGGGCGCGCCAACCGGTCCAGCCACGCCGCGTGACATCTACTGCGGTAGACGCGGCTGTGCTGCCCTGGCGGCCCGCGATTGACAGTTAGAGCACTGAGACCGGTGTCTCGGGTGACTTGGCAGACGGCAGCATGGTCGCAGTGGCCTGAAGACATGTGTGACCGTCGCGGCCGTGCTCTTTGGTCACGTACAGCGCCCGGTCAGCGGCTGCTAGGTAGTCGTCGACGGACAGGCGCGTCGCCGCAGGCGCGAAGGCAGCGCCGATGCTGGTCGAGACGATCACCTCGGTGCCGTCGCCCAGGGTAATCGGCTGCCGAACCGCTTGGACCAACTTCTCTGCAACATGCCCGGTCTCCTCGAGCGTGTTGACACCTTCAAGCACAACGACAAACTCGTCGCCCGCCAGACGCGCGGCGAAGTCCGTCTGGCGTACGGTGTGTTGGACCCGCTCGGCGAAGGCCTGCAGCACCGTGTCGCCTGCAGCGTGGCCGTGGGTGTCGTTGATCGCCTTGAAGTAGTCCACATCAAGGAACAGCAGCGCGGTCCCCTGGCGATGCCGCCGTGCGCGGGCCAGCGCTTGGGGCAGGCGTTCGTTGAAGCAGCGACGGTTTGGCAACCCCGTCAGCGTGTCGTTCATCGCTAGTTCCGCCATCTTGCGCTCAGCCATGCGCAGCGCCGTGACGTCCGTTGACAGCGTGTAGACCCCGTTGACCGTAGACGACGAGTCCATGTCAGGCACGTACACCGTTTGCAGGATTCGGTGCTGTCCGAGCGCGAAGGAGGTCAGCTCGAACTCCACACGTTCGCCGGCGAGGGCCCGCATCAACGCTGCCTCGCGCTCATCGAACAACTGTTCGCCAATGACGTGCTTCAGCGGGCGCCCCAATGCGTCGGCGACCGGCACACCTGTCCACATCTCGAACTGCTGGTTGGTGAACTGCAGCCGCTGGTCGCTGTCGATGTACGAGATCATCATCGGCAGGTTGTCCGTGACGGCGCGCATCTGACGCTGGCTGCGTTCCGCGGCCACCTGGGCGCGCTTGAGGTCGGTGCAGTTGAACGACATCAGGAAGTAACCAACGACTGCTCCATCTTTGTCGAGCTCGGGAACAAAGTGCGCTTGGTAGTGAGCGTCGCGTGCCGGCTCATATCCCTCGAAGCTGGTCGTCTCGCCCGTGAGCACCTTGTCGATGTGGGGGCGGTGAAGTTCATAGGCGAGATCAGAGACGCCGACCCGGAGCTTCTGGCCAATCGTTTGCTCACGTGTCAGGCCATGGACCTTCAGCGCCAGGTCGTTGGCAAACAGGCAGCGCTCCTGGCTGTCGAAGTGGCCTACGAGTGCAGGTAAGTGATTCAAGACGCCGTGCAGCCGTCGCTCACTCGCCTGAAGCTTGGCCTGCGCAGCGCGCCGCTCGGTGACATCACGCAAGAAGCCGAACGCCACGATCCCATCGTGGCTGCGAATGGCGCCCACCGACAGCTCCACCGGTACCGCGCGTCCATCGCGGTGCCGCGTCTCGAGCTCGACGCGCCTTCCCACGAGCTTCGGCGGGCCACCAGCAACAAAGCGCTTGAAGCCGCCGTCATGCCCAACGCGCCCCTCGGGCGGCACGATGAGCTCGGACATCATGCATCCCGTGGCCTCTTCAGCGGTGTAGCCGAACATCGCCTCGGCTGCTTGGTTCCAGTCGGTGACACGGCCTAGGCTGTCCATCGCAATGAACGCGTCCGGCGAATGCTGCAGGATCGAGGCCATCCGGGCCTTGCTGTCGGCCAGCTCCTTGTTCAGCACATCCAGCTCGGCCGTGCGCACCTTGACGCGTGTCTCGAGCTCGGCCGCAAACGTGCGCAGCTCGTCGTTGGCACGCTTTTGACGGTCAGCGTAGTCTGCAAAGGCCCGGCTGAAGATGTCTGCTTCTCGATACGGTGCGTGCCAGTTGGTGGGCAGCCGCTGGCCGGAGTTCATCATCTCGGTGACCTCTCGCAGTGGCCGTGCCAAGCGGCGGGCGCCTATCAGCAGCAAGGGCGCCGCCAGAGAGCACACGAGGGCCACCCAGAGCGCACTGCGGTTACGCAGGCCGCGGTAGCCGTTCATCGCGACCTCATGCGGCTGGCGAAGAACCACTGTCCACCCTAGACCTTGGTACTCGCCATAACCTCGGGTGCGCGCAGCAGAGACGACGTAGCGGCCATGTTCATCGGCATCGTCGATGTCAAAGCGCTGACCTTCCATCTGCTTGGGGCCGAGCAGAACGTCGCCCTTGCCGTCTAAAACGAGAATTTCGGCCTCGGCCTGCTCGGCCAGCCGTGCCGCCAAAGATTGTTTCAGCTCGGCGGCCCAGCCCCAGCTGAGGTGAGCGCCCAGCACGCCCACCACCTTGCCGTCTTGGCGAATGGGCACGGCGAAGTCGACGAACCGCCAAGGGTCGGCTTGGGCCGGCAGCAGCTTGGCCAGCAGTACCGCCTTGTGCACGTCGCCGACAAACGGAGCCTGCAAGCCGGCCTGGAACCAATCGCGCTTGGCGACGTTAACGCCTTGCAGCATGCCATCGGTCGCTGCCTTGACCCGACCATCCGCATTCGTCAAGCCGATCCAGGCGTACTGTGGGAAGCTGAGTCGGTAACTGTCCAACGCACGCTGGACCTCGGCCGGAGACTTCGCATGAGTCACTTGGTCAAGACGGCTCAGGATCTTGATCTGCTGGAAGTGCTGCTCCATGCCCAAGTCGAGCGCGTCGCGCAGCGACGCCGCGTTGCTCCGGAGCAGTTCGTGCGAATCATCGAACTCATGGCGTTCGACCATCTCGTCGACGACAAGGAATGCGGTGCCGGTGGCCAGGATGGTCGCGACGATGGCCAGCAAGAACAGCCACAGGGCCAGAGGTGGTGCCGAGGATTGGTAACGCTGAGAAGGGAACATCAGGACGTCTTCGGTCCCATGTCACTTAAGTTGAACGTAAGAAGGCTGGTGTTTGGGCGGCATATCCGGGGAGTCACCGACGACAGGACCGCCTACTCAGCACTTCACCCAAGGCATTTCTGCCCACCGCGTCGTGTAGCGTGGAGTGCGACGTTCCTGCCTCACCGACCAGCTGCGTGTCTCTGCGCCGTTGCTCACGGCGGTCTGGCTCGCGATCCGCACGGCGTCGCGTCCGAACCGGCGGTTCAGGGTGTCCATCGCAGCCATCAACTTGGCCTGGTTCGAACTCTTTGCAGGCACGGTGTCCACTGAACCTGGCTCAACATCGCCGACCAGGTCGAGCTCCGCTTGCTGGACGCCGGCTGCCTGCAGATCCATCAGCATCACGCCTGCCTTCGCGTAGCTGAACCCCGGCCGGAAGAGCCGGTGCACCGCACCGGCCGCGGCGCCGACCAGGTGCCGGGTGTCTGCCGTCGGCCGTACCAGCGGGATGGTGACGTTCGCCTCGTGCTGCCGGTCGTTCTTGCGAAACGGGCTCGTGGTGAAAAAGACGTTGACCGCACTCGCCATGGAGCCCTGCTGTCGCAGCTTTTCGGCAGCTCGCGCAGCGAACTCGCTCACCGCCTCCACGATCCCGTCGATTGAGGTCACCGCCTTGCCAAACGATCGAGAGACGAGAATCTGCTGCCGTCCCTCTGGCTGGTCGTCCAGGGCCATGCAGGAGACGCCTCGCAGTTCAAGGAGCGTTTTCTCCAAGACGACACTGAACTGTTTGCGCAGCATGGCGGCATCGCTGTGCGCGAGTTCGCGTACCGTTCGGATGCCGGATTCGTTGAGCTTGGCGCTGATGCGCCGGCCGATGCCCCAGATGTCGCCGACCTCGGTGGCTGCAAAGAGCTCCTCGAGCGCCGGGCGATCGATGGCGCCCACGTTGCAGACCTGTGCGAGGTGACGTGGGTAGGACCCAGGTTTTCGCTCGGCCTCCTTGGCAACATGGTTAGCAAACTTGGCCAGCGTCTTTGTCGGCCCGAGTCCGACGCAAGTTGGCAGCCCAACTTCTCGCCAGATGGCAGCACGCATGTCACGACACAGGGCTACCAGGTCACCGCGCACGCCGTCGAAGTCCAAGAAGGACTCGTCGATGGAGTAGATCTCTTGCCGCGGTGCGTACCGTGCCTCGATGGCCATCATGCGACTCGACATGTCGCCATAGAGCTCGAAGTTGGCCGATACGGCAATGAGGCCCTGGGTTTTCTCGAGGTGGCGGACCTGGAACCAAGGTTGAGCCATCTTCACGCCCAGGGCCTTGGCCTCGTTGCTGCGGGCGATGCAGGCGCCGTCGTTCGAACTGAGCACCACGACCGGTCGGCCGCGCAGACGCGGCGAAAACACGCGCTCGCAGGAGACGTACATGTTGTTGGCGTCGACGAGAGCCAGCATCGGTCACCCGATGAGCTGTTTGATGACGTGGGTCACGACGCCCCAAAGCTCGAACTCCACGCCCTCGGTGATGACGATGTCGCCGAAGTCAGGGTGAGCCGCCTGGAGCTTCATGAGCGCGTCTTGGTTCCACAGGCGCCGGCACAGCATCTCTCCGTCAACCGCGGCGACCACGACGTTGCCGTGGACCGGCTGTAGGGCACGGTCGACGAGCAGGACATCGCCGGAGTCGATGCCGGCGCCGCGCATGCCGTCACCAGCCGCCCGCATCACGAACGCTGCTTGCGGATGGGCGATGAGCGCATCGTTCAGGTCGATGCGCTTGACTGTTGCGTCGTCGGCAGGTGAGCCAAAGCCCGCTGCGACCGTCACTCGGGCATTGGCGCCGTCCGTAGCGGCGTCTGAGCCGTCATCAGGCAAGGGTTCGCGGGTGTACATGGACGACTGGGGGTCATAGGTGACCAGCAGCTTAACCGGCCCGTGCGAATCGGCCTCGGAATGCACGCCTGATGATTCCGGCGTCGCACAACATCGCAAGTCCGATGACCGAGAAAACGAATGAGTGCGGCTGCAGGCCCGGTCCGAAGATCGCAAACACAACGGCTGAGGTGCCAGTGGCAGCAAAGTACGACGCCCCGCCGAGCAACGTCGTCCAAACCATACGGGGCCGCTTGACGCTTGCAGCGGCAGCAAATGGCCCAAAGACCAACATGCACCCAAACATCGTCCCCATGAAGATGAACGGCAGGTCGCCCCAGATGATGGAAGGTTGGCTCGACGCAGCGACAGCATGAGCATCAGGCCCGCTGGCGGCGCCAGCGAGGACCGCAACAGTAACGATTAAGCGGTGCCCCGTTGCTGGAAGGAAAGCGACCGGCTTCAGCATGTCCTCTCTTTCGCCGGTACTTGAGTCAGATTCAGGATGTTCCGAATGGTATTCAAGGCATCTCCGTCTGCATGTTCACGTGCAGCTATCATCCAAGTTCCGTGATTCTTACAGTGAGCATGTCGGAACTACCGCGACTTGCGATTTGATGGCGCGTTTGGTGTGCCACTTCGAGTCGGCCCACATTCGTAGCGTCGGCTGCCATTTGTCATTCACATCCAAGGAGTAAGCCAAATGGCTACGAAGGCCTATTCCGATCTGCAACGCGAGATCAAGGCCCTTACCGAAGAGGCCGAGCGGGTGCGCAACGCCGAGAAGTCCGGCGTCATCGAACGGATGAAGGAGGCCATCGAGGCCTACGACATCTCCGTGAAGGAACTGTTCGGCCCTCGCGTGTCCGCGACCAAGGCGCCCCGCGGCAAGTCCGCCGGTCGTGGCGCCTTGAACGCACGGGCTGCCACGGGCCGCTCTGTTGCATACGCCGACGGAAAGGGCGGTGTCTGGGGCGGTCGTGGTCCGCGACCGGCTTGGCTGCGCAACGCTCTCGCCTCGGGCAGGCAGCTCGAGGACTTCGCAGTGGGCGCAAACCGGCCTGCAGCCGCACCGGTGCCAATGACCGGTGGAAACGAGGTGGTGAGCAAGGCGCCTGCAAAGAAGCGCGGCGCCACGGGCAAGCAGGGGCTGCCGGCTAAGTTCAAGGACGACGCCGGCAACAGCTGGAGCGGCCGGGGCTCGCAGCCTTCGTGGCTCAAGGCAGCCCTGGCATCGGGCAAGTCGCTGGACGAACTGCGCGCCTGACACACAGGCGGGAGTGGGCCCCTTGATCGGGCAAGCTCCCGTGCGCGCGGCGCGTAACCCCACTGCGGCCATGCGATCCACCCAAGAGAGGCCGGGGCGGTTAGATACTGTGGGTTTGTTCAGTGGAACCGTGCCCCGCCGCCGCCCCGTCGCCTTGCGCCTCCAGAGCCCTGGGGCGTCGAGGACCACGACCCCTTCGAACAAGCGTTTCCAAAGGAGTGCCCGGCCGTACTTCATGCAGGCGCCGTAGACCAGGCTGAGGGCGGAGGTTGGCCCAGGTCACGTCGCCGCGGGTCGCCTCATCAACCCGGTGTGCGAGGACGTGGCGTGCCACTGTCCCGGCGACGTCAAGCTGCTGTTCGCATGCCTTCAGCGGCGGGTCGGCTGCACGTACTGCTCCGCGCGCCGTTCTGGCTGCTACGTGTGGGCAGAGGCAGCGGGCTGGCAGACCGGTGGGGCGCGGGCTTGGCTCGCAGTGCGAAGTCGTGCTCGGCGACCGGGTTGCCCGTGCCTTCCCTTGCTGTTCGGTCGTGGTTGACCGGCAGCACATCCTTGATGACGCCATGGCAGCCGTCCTCCAAAGTGACCTCGTCGCCGGGGGTAAAGCGGTGAAGCGACGGAGTCGAAGCACCCCGCCTGCCCGACTCCCCACCTTGGTTTTAAGGTGCTTCCCGGCACCTAAGCCATCGTTGTCGTTGCAGGGCACCCGCGGCGCCGTGAGAAGGCGCCCTAGCGTCTCAGCTTGTGTACGCACCCCGGCCGAAAAGGGTAGTTCATCAGCGGTAGGCGGACGCCGCCGATGGACCTCAGGAAGTGCACTCAGAAAAAATCCGCCTGCCGCTGGTGTCGGATCTTCGCGACGAGCACCTCGCTTTCTCGGATGAGAAAGAGGGCCACATATCCGGACCGCCCGAACGGAATCACCAGTTCGCGCCAGAGAGGATCGTCCCCTGCTTTTCGGCAAGTGAACGGCGTCACGGCAAGCGATTTCAGAGCGATCTTGATCGTCTCCACTGCCGCGACGGCGACTTGAGGGTCGCCGGTAGGCGAGCCGACCTCCCGTTCGAGGATGTGCTCAAAGAGCCGATCGAGGTGCTCCTCCGCGGACGGCAGAAGTCGGACCCGGTACTGCTTCAAGTCGCAGTGCGGCGCCTGGCTGTCAGTGCGGCCTCGAGCTTCCGCTCAAGGCGCCGAACGAAGTCGTCGGCATCGACTGCCTTGCCATCCTCGTCGTACTGGAGGACCGCTTCCATGCCCCCGGCCAAAAAACCGGCTCGCAGTGCACGCGTTCGGATCTCGGTTCGAACTGCCGCCTCGACCAGCTGCGACAGGCTCTCTCCCGCTGCGAGGCAAGCCTCAGCATCGCGGCGCAACTCGGTGGGCACACGGACCTGCGGCAGGATCGCGTTTTTGCTCATGGGGCCGATTGTGCTCCAAGTGCGTTGCATCGGCAACTGCCGCTCGTTTTCTGTCGATGGAGCTGATCTCTTGCTGCCGGTTCGCCTGTACGTCAGAGTGGGCAGGTGACGGCTGCCAGGAAGGGCCTGCACTTGTGCAAGGGGCACTGGTACTCAGCATCGCCGAAGGCCGTTCCTTCGCCGCCGTGCGGCAGTGCGCCTGCGTGTGAAGCGGCGGTAGCCATCATCCGTCTGCAACTGGCGCGTCGTGGGTTGGTTCGCAGCGGCGCGCGCACGGCGGCAAACTTCAATGGCGTCGGCCATGTACTCCCAGGGCAGCGGCTGGAGGTCGCCATCCTGAGGGCCGTGCTGCGCCTGCAGCACCACTCAATTCCTGCGTCAAAGGGTTGCTTAGGCTGGTCGTCGCTCGTGCTCATGCAAAAGGGATAGCACTTCAGGGGAGTGCCGGAATGCAAGATGGCGGGCTGGCAGGGCAGGGGCAGCCGAAGGAACAGGTGGTGCGCCGGTTGCACTGACAATGGCACCCATCGATCACTGCGTTTCTCCCATGACATCTGCTGCCACCATCGCCTGCCACTCGGGCTCGTTCCATGCTGACGACACTGTCGGGGTCGCTGTGCTCATGTCACTGAACCCGGACGCGGCGCTCGTACGCACGCGCGATCGGGATCGGGTATCTCGGGCTGACTTTGCTGTCGACGTAGGTGGCCAGTGGGACCCGTCGTGTGGCCGGTTTGACCACCACCAACGTGGCTTCGATGGGCGCCGGCCGGACGGCACGCTGTATGCGAGCGCTGGGCTCGTCTGGAGCGCGCATGGGCGCGACTTCGTGGCGGCCATTGCCGGCTCCACAACCGACGCCGCAACCGTGGCGCAGGTTGCCGATGAGATCGACGACGAGTTCGTCATCCACGTGGACCGCGCGGACACGGGTGAGTCCCATGGTGCCCCAGGCTCGTTCGGCTATTCAGCGATGGTTGCGCAGTTCAATGCGACCTGGCTCGAGGGCGGGCTTGAGGGGGAGCGTGCAGACGCCGAGCACGCCAGTTTCTTGGCGATCGTGCGCTTCACTCAGCAGCTACTGCAGCGCATGGTGCATCGCAAGCTGGCGCGCGCGGCGGCGGTCAGCCGGGTCCGCGCCAGCCGCCGCCTTGAGGGCGGGCGCTTGTTGGTGCTCGATCAGGGCATGCCCTGGCAAGAAACCGTGCTGCGTGAGATGCCGGACGTCTTGATCGTCCTCTTCCCCGATGACGGCACCAACCATTGGGTCATCAGGACCGTTCCCATCGAGTCGGGGTCTTTCGACGCGAAGCTGGATTTGCCTGCGGCGTGGGCTGGACTGCGCGACCAGGAGCTTGCCGCGGCGTCCGGAGTCGCAGATGCTCGATTCGTGCACAACAACCTGTTCATCGGAGGTGCATATAGCTTCGAAGCGGCGCTCGCTATGGCCCGCGCGGCATTGGAAGTTCCACAGGCGGCTGCCGCCGGTCAGAAGGCGTAGGGGTCGTGAAGTAGAGGGAGGAGCCGCGGGCGATGAACGCCCTCGTGCCTCGCACACGGAGATCAGGCCCAGCGGTCCGCAAAAACGCCCGACACCTTGCCGAATCGCCTTCGCAGTGACTCGAGACCAGTGACGTGTTCTGTGATGGATTGCTGGCCTTCGTAGAACGGCAACGTGACGCGTCCGGGAATCAAGACGCCGAACGGGCTGCTCAGGGAGGGAGGAGCGACCGCGTTGGCGCCGATCTCAGCCTTGTGGCTGCCGCGGGTCGGCGAACGAAACGATCCACACTGCCAGAAGCTCCGTGACGGGCTGTTGATGACAGCCGCTGCACGCAAGACGCGGCAGGCATGGGCCAAGCTGTCATCATTCGTTTTTCGGCGCCCTGACTTCGAAGAATCAGCTGGTCGTATCCGGCCAACGGGCGCTTGCCAACATCACTTCAAGCAGAAGGCATGAAGAACAACGGTCTCGGGGGCTTGGCGTATGCGCTCCTCGGTGCATTCCTGGGCGCACTCGTCTGCCTGGCAATGAGTTGGACGCTGGGCAAGGCTGACGCCTTCGCCTCATTCCCCCTGTACGGCTCCGTCGGCGCCACGGTTCTGGGCCTCATTGGCTTGGCTCGCGAGGAAAACGAGCGAGCGGCGCGCAAAGACGACCCATGAACCGCACGACGCCTCAGCCCGCTCAGCGCCCGAAGCCGCGGCGGCCAGGGGGCACCACCGCGGCCGCGCGTGGCTGGCGCCGGTTCTGCGGCTGGTGTGACGGGACTTGGCCGGTGGCCACTGACGGCCGCAACCTCAAGTGCTCGCACTGCGGGCACTGAACCGAAGGCACCCATGAACGACCAGCAGCAGACCCCCAACGTCTACCGTGAGGCGCTGGCGTGGATCACCGAGCACCCGAGCACCCGAGCACCGGCAGCGCCAACAGCCTGGCCAAGCTGTGCTGTCGCTGTGGAACAGCGATTGCGCCTACCCGGAGCAGCTGTTGCACGCCCGCGAACTCTTCTTCGGTGTTCTCGGTCACGACCTGCGTGAGCCGCTCAACGCCATCACTCTGTCCGCTCAACTGGTTGCTCGAGCCCCCGATCTCGCGACTGCATGCAAAGCCTCGGCTCGAATCGAGAAGAGCGCGAGACGTATGACCCGGATGGTCGAGGATCTGCTTGATTTCGCGCGGTGAAACTCGGTACGGCACGCGCAGCACGATCACCCGCGCTATGCCGACTGCATCGTACGTCGGTCAGAGGCCACGTACATCATGCGTGCGCTGGTCGACCTTGCGCGCAGGTCGACGGGCTCCCGTTGAACATGCAGGTCGGCCGGCGATTCGGGGCTCAAACTGCTCGGGATTCTTCAGCAGCGCAACTCGACTCGATCCCATCCTAGGCAATCACAAGCGTCCACGACGAGATCTCTTGTGGAACGCTTCAAGGCTTCGGAACAGCGGCCGCTGCCTCGCCCGCACTTGTATAAGCCAAGCAGGTCACCGTCTGCGTACAGCCGCCACTGCCCGCGGTCGAACTGGGTAATTCTGAGAACGCCGCTGCGTGCGTGAAAGGCGAATGTGGTTCGTTCAAGCATTCGTGAGAGATTGGGTGCGGTTGCGGCGCGGGCCCGAAGCTGCGTCGGGCTGACGTGGCACGTGTACGAACGCGAGCGGCCAGCATTCCTCGTCAAGGGGTGGAGGCTTTGGGTAGGCCTCGCAACAACCTAGTCGTTGGATGTCTCTTCCGCGCTCGGCTCCTTTCCCGGCGTGTAGCGCGGCCTGGGCTGCGGCAGCAGGAAGAAGGCGACGCACGCCAGCGAGATCGCGACACCCACGCGTGGTGCGCCGAGGGCGACCGGAATCGAGGCGATCTGGATCACCGTCGCGGCGCCATAGCGACGCGTCATCTGCGTGGGGAAATCGGGCGCGAGCCGTTCGTCCATCACCCGCCGGTGCCCCGACAGTCCATAAAACCACTTGGACATCCAGGTGCAGGCGGTCAGAGCGAGGCCGGCGACCAGGGTCACCGATGCCGTGTCCTCAAAGCGCGTGCCGAAGTGGAAGCACCAGACGCGGATCGGATAGGGCGTCACGACGATGGCCAACAGGAAGAGGAGGTTGAGGGCGCTGAAGCCGTGATCGCTCCTGTCATAGATGCGGCCCGAGTAGTGGTGCTGCAGCCAGTAGGCCCCGATCACGAGATAGCACAGCACCAGCGCGAGATGTTCGCGCCACTGTTCTGCCATGGCCTTCGCCAGATCGGTGTAACCCTGCGGCCCTTCCGGTGAACCCGGAACCTTGATCTCCACGATCAGCAGGGTCAGCGCGATGGCGAAGACCGCGTCGCTGAACCCCTCGAAGCGGCTGAGCCCGCGCTCGGCACCTATCGTCTTTAAGTCAGGAGGTCGAGCCATCCGTTGTTCCTTCAGAACGTCCGCTCATGGGGCTACAGCATGGGAAGCCGGCCCGGCCACGGGCCCAGCGGGAACGCTTCGTCGATGCGGGCGAGTTCGGCTTCCGTCAGCCGCAGCACGCCGGCGCCCGCGTTGTCGGCGGCGTGCTCCGGGCTGGACGCCTTGGGGATCGCGAACAAGGACGGCCGCCTTACCAGAAAGCGGAGCGCCACCTGGCGCGCCGTCGCGCCGTGCCTTGCCGCGATCTCCTCCAGTACGCGGCCCCCCCGCGTACGCGGGCCCGGGAAGCTGCCATGGCCGAGTGGGCTGTAGGCGACCACCGCGATGCCGTGTGCTTCGCACCACGGCAATACGGCGTGCTCGATCACGCGCTCCTCCAAGTGGTAGAGGACCTGATTGCAGGCAAGGCGGCCTTCGCCGCCAGCGCTCCAGGCCAGCTCCAGCTGGGGCACGTCGAAGTTGCTCACGCCCCATGACAGGATCTTGCCGTCGCGCCGGAGCCGCTCGAAGCCCGCGAACGTGTCTTCGAGCGGGTGCGGACCGGGCCAGTGCAGGAGGTAGCAGTCCAACCTGTCGGTCCGCAGGCGCGCGAGCGAGCGTTCGCAGGCCGCTACCGTTCCGCCACGCGAGGCGTTCCCGGGGAGGACCTTGGAGACGACAAAAACCTCGTCGCGCCGACCGGCGATGGCGTCGCCGACCACGATCTCGGCGTCGCCGTACATCTCGGCGGTGTCGATGTGGGTCATGCCGAGATCAAGGCCGCGGCGCAGGGCAGCGACCGCAGTGGGCCGATGCGCGTCGTCGATGTACCAAGTTCCCTGGCCGATCACTGCAACCTCGCGCGGCCCCGTACCAAACGGGCGCCGCTGCATGCTTTTCGGTCCTGCGGCGGAAGGGGCGTCCTGTGCAGCGCCGGCTGCGGCTGTTGGTCTCACTCCGCCGCTGCTCCCCGAGATTGCCCGGTTGGAGTCGCGAATAGCCTGACGACCTCCGGTGGGCTTCTCGATCTTCGCGTCCGGCACGTTCAGCACCGACACTCGCGGGGTCCGTTGTAGACGACTTCTCTCATGATGTCTCCTTGGTTGATTGCTTGGATCGTTGTCGACCGCCTTACAGGCAGCCGACGTTGACTGGCTTTACGCTCAGGGTTAGCGCCGCCGCGTCTCCGTCCCCTCGATGCGCCACAGCTGAGTCGCAAGGCGAGGGCCGTTCTCGGGCTTGAACCAGCTCATGTCTTGAATGCGCGAGCTCGTGACGTAGATCGTGCCGTCAGGAGCCTCGGAGAAAGTGTCGGGCCAGCGCAACCGGTCGTCCTGGACGAGGGTTGTGTCTCGACCGTCGTCGCGAACCTTCACGGCGTTGCCTTCGATGGCGCTGAGATAAAGGCGCCCCCGCCCGTCGATCCACAAGCCGTCGGTGGGCTCGCTCTGGCCGACCCGTTCGACGCGGGATTCCAACTCCTTAACGGAGAGACGGGAATTGTTCAGCGCCTCGGTCGCGATGCGATACAGCGTCCGGCCCGTCAGCGCTTTCCAGTAGAGGTGACGACCATCGGGGGACAGCGCGATGCTGTCGGCCGCGAACTCCACCGCGCGCCCGTCCGGGCGGCGCAACTCCCGCCCGTCGGTCTTCACCACGACGCCCTTCTCTGGCTGTGTGCTGGGATGGCCGTCCAGGACTCGGCGCGCCTGCCCGCCCGGCAGGTCCACGACGATCAGCGCGCCCGTCGCGCCGGCATCGGTGAGGTAGGCTTGGCGGCCGTCAGCGCTGAGGCGCACGTCATTGATGTAGGAGCTGAGCGGCGCGACCCTTTCGTCGAAGCGGATGACCTGTGCGACCCGGTTCGTGGCGAGGTCGATCCGCACCAGCTTCGCTCCATCCGGCACGACGTAGCCTTGACCGGGGGCGGCCGGGTCGACGACCCAGAGATTGCCGCGTCCGTCGGCCACTACGCTTTGCACGCAAACGAAGTGGTCGTTTGGGGATATCTGGTCCTTCTTGGCGTTCCGCCAAGCATTCCATTCCTCGTTCGGGTAGGGCTTGACCTGGCCGTCCGCCGTGACTTCGGCAACGGAGATTGGCGCGTCCTCGGTCCAGCGCGGGAAGTTCACGAAGACGCGGCCATTCGCCGCGACCGTCACTCCGGTCACCTGATGTTCGAAGCTCGCGACGAGCTGCAGCCGCGCCTCGCCTCCCGGCGAGGGAGAGGCCTGCTGCTGCGCGAGGGATACGCCGCCGGAGGGGAACGCCAATGCGAGCGCGATCGATGCGGCGGCTGCGAACTTGATCATGGTCACCTCATCGGCCTGGAGTGGGCTTGCGACTTGCGACCGAGGGGCCTGTTGCGCCGTCAGGGCGCGAACACCGCGCGCACGCAGCCGTCGGTCTTGTGCTTGAACATGTCGTATCCGCGCGGGCCGTCCTCGAGCGAGAAGCGGTGCGTGGCGAGGTAGGCCGGGTTCAACTCGCCCTTCTGGGCATGCGCGAGCAGGCGGTCCATGTAGGCTTGGCCGTGCTGCTGAGCGCTGCGCACGGTCATGCCCTTGTTCATGATGACGCCCATCGGGAACTTATCGATCAGCCCGTAGACGCCGAGCACCGAGAGCGTGCCGCCCTTGCGGCAGGCCATGATGGCCTCGCGCAACGCCTGGCCGCGGTCGGTCTCCAGGCGCAGCGCCTGCTTGACGCGGTCGTAGGCGTATTGCGGCCCGGTCCCGTGCGCCTCCATTCCGACCGCGTCGATGCAGGAGTCAGGGCCGCGGCCCCCCGTCATCTCCTTCAGCGTCTCGAGCACGCTGTCAACCTGCGTGTAGTCGATCGTCTCGGAGCCGGCGTGCTCGCGTGCCATCTGCAGCCGCTCGGGAAAGCGGTCGATCGCGATCACCCGATCGGCCCCCATCAGCCGCGCGCTCTGCTGCGCCATCAAGCCCACGCCGCCACAGCCCCAGACCGCGACCGTGTCGCCCGGCTGGATGTTGCAGAAGTCGGCACCCATGTAGCCGGTCGGCGCCGCATCCGAGAGAAACAGCGCTGTCTCGTCCGCCACCCCGTCAGGGACCTTAAAGCAGTCGTTGTCGGCGAAGGGCACGCGCACATACTGCGCATGCGCGCCGGCATAGCCGCCAAAGGCGTGGGTGTAGCCATAGATGCCGGCCGTTTGATAGCCGCCGAGCAGCGGCGCTTGCAGCTCAGGCTTGGGGTGCGTGTTGTCGCACAGCGAGTAGAGGTGGTGGTTGCAATACCAGCACTGGCCGCAGACGATGAACGAGGGAACGACGACGCGGTCGCCCTTCGCCACGTGCTTCACTTCCGGGCCGACCTCCTCGATCACGCCCATGAACTCGTGGCCGATCACGTCGCCGGCCCTCATGGTCGGGATATAGCCGTCGATGAAGTGCAAGTCCGAGCCGCAGGTCGTCGACAGGCTCACGCGCAGGATGGCGTCGTGCGGGTTGACGATTTCGGGGTCCTTCACCGTGCCGACGCGCAGGTCGTTAACGCCGTTTCAATAGAGCGCTCGCATGACTCGTCTCCTTAGCGCGTGTCGGCGCGGGCCGCGGGCTGGCGCTCGGTGGTCGGAATCTCGCCGGTTTCGACAAGGCTCTTGAAGCGTCGCAGCACCCCGTCCGCGGCCAGGTTGAGGGGCGTGCGTGCCAGAAGCTTGACCGCCGCCTCACCCAACACGCCGCCGGGCGGGTCGAAGCGAAACCGGAGCGTGGCGACGGTTCCGCGGTCGGCAGGGCCCGGCCGGAAACGGACCGATCCCTCGTTCGGGACGGCGGCGCCGTGAAGAGAGCGCCAACCGATGCCCTCGCCGGGGCGGTCGTTCACCGTTTCCGAGTCCCATTCGTAGGCATGGCCCAGCGGCCCCGCGACACGCCAGTGCATGCGGCCGTCGCCGGACGGGCGCGCGATTGCGAAGCCACTCATGATCTGCGGCAGCGTCTTCGGATCGCACCAGCGCTGGTAGAGCGCGTCCGCAGTCATGGCGATTGTGATTGAGCGCTCCACCTCGGGCTCATTGGCCAGGGCCTTGCCCCGTCCCTTGCGCACGGCCGGACCGCCGTCGCGGCGGAGTTGGACGCCGCGCGCGACGGCGACCGCGGTCGCGCTCGCGAGTCCGATGAGGACGAGGGGTGCCTTCTTCCTGCGTGCGAGACCGGCCACGATGGCGGTGACGCCGAGGGCGAGAGGAACCCAGCCTGGGACCTGCATCGGCCCGCCGACAGAGGCGACCGGGGAAGGGCCGCTCGGCCGCAGCGATCTCTGCCGTTGCATTGCTACGCTGTTGCCCATGGCGAGCTCTCCCACTGTTGCGGCCTAAACATCTCATGCAGCGGTCCTCCTTGCCGGAGGCCGAAGGTGTTGAGACGTGCCTGACTATCACAGCGCTTCCGGAACCGGGTCATCCGGTGCATGCCTAAGGGGAACACCGCGATCAGGGCAGGCGGCGACGCTGGGTTGTCGACCGCGAAGCCAACGCCGTCGTGTGCCGGGCCGGCACACCAGTTGCCGGGCACCTGAAACCAGCCGCAAGCAGAGGCACAGCGCATGACTGCCCCCGATTTCCTGTCCGGCGGAGGCTCGATGGGTGCCCGCATTCGGGCGCACGATTGGTCCGCCTCGCCCACTGGTCCGCCAGGGGCTTGGCCGCAACTGTTGCGGACCGCGCTCAGTCTCGTGCTGCATTCCAGATTCCCGGCTTATCTGGCCTGGGGACGGGAGCTTGTGAGTTTCCACAACGACGCTTATCTGCCGATGCTGGGGACAAAACCGGACGCGCTAGGCCGGCCGGTCCAGGAGGTTTGGCCCGAGATCTGGGACGAGGTCGGCCCGATCGTGGCACGCGCTCTCTCCGGCAAGGCAAGCTACTTCGAGGATCTGCCACTCACCCTGGAACGCAAGGGCTATCCCGAAAGGACCTGGTGGACTTTTTCCTATTCCCCGATCTGCACCGAAACAGGGGAGGTCGGCGGCGTGCTGTGCATCGTGCACGAGACCACCGAGCGAGTGCTCACCGAGCGGCGGCTCGTTTTCCTTGACGACTTGAGAGGCGAGATGCGCGGACGGTGCGATCCGCGCGAGATGATGGCGGCAGCGGCGGAGAGACTTGGATGCCACCTCGGTGCTGGGCGTGCCGGTTACGGCGAGGTGGACGCGACTGGCACGGTGTTCACGGTCGAGCGCGACTGGACCGACGGCGCGATGCCGAGCTTCGTCGGCTGGCACCACCTCGATGACTTCGGTCCGCCGATCATGGGCGAGCTGAGGACGGGTCGCACGATCCGCCTCGACGACGTCCTGACCGACCCGCGCACGGCGGGCGAGGGCGTCGCCGCCGCTTTCGCCGCCATCGGGATGCGCGCCTGCATCTCCGCGCCGTTCATGGATAGCGGCGAGATCGCAGCGACGCTCTACGTCCACCAAGCCCAGCCGCGTCGCTGGCGCGACGACGAGGTGGCGCTGATGGAGGAGGTAGCCGGCCTTACCTCGGAGGCGGTCCGGCGGGCGCGAGCCGAGAGGGCGCTGCGCGAGAGCGAGGCACGGCTCCAGGCCGCTATCGACCTCGTCGGCTTATCGCCCTACGCCTGGGACCCCAGGACCGGCACGTTGTACTGGGACGACCGCCTCAGGGCGATGTGGGGTCTTCCTCCCGGAGCCTACGTCGACGACCACGTATTCCTCGCAGCGATCCACCCCGATGACCGGCCGCGCGTCGAGGCCGCCATCGCCCGATGCATCGATCCAGAGGGGGACGGGATTTATGAGATTGAGTACCGCGTGATCGGCGTGGAGAGCGGCGCGGAGCGTTGGATCTCGACTCGGGGACAAACCCTATTCGGCCACGGCCAGCCCATCTGGTTCATCGGCGCCGCCCTCGACATTACTAAGGAAGGTCTGCACAACGCGATGCGATGCGCC
>NZ_JZUE01000031.1 GCF_000969605.1 Aquincola tertiaricarbonis
CCGCCGCGTTCGCCGCCACGCTCGCCCCGGCCGGAGCCGAACTCCGGGCGGCCGCCGCCACCGCCTTCACGCGGCCCGCGGCCACCCGGGCCACCGCGGCCGCCCGGGCCGCCCGGGCCGCCGCCGAAGCCTTCGCGGCGCGGCGGGGGTTGCAGTGCACGCTCGGCGGCCTCCTTGCGGGCCACTTCCAGCAGCTTGTCCAGCGACTCGGGCGCGATGCCCTTGAGGGCGCAGAAGTTGGCCGGCGTCAGCGTGGTGCGCTCGAAGGCGTAGAGCAGGTCGGCACGCTCGCGACGGCCCTGCTCTTCCTGCTCGCGCCGCGCCTGGTGGTTGGTGCGGCGGCGGGCCAGTTCCTCGATGGCGGCCTGGCGATGTTCCTCGCTCAGCTCGCCGGCGGGCTGTCCGTCCAGGTCGAAGCGCTCCTTGGCCTTGCTCAGCGCGATCAGGTAGGAGGTGCTGCCGGTGTGCCGGTGCAGGAAGATCGACAGCGCCCGCTTGCTGAACACGCCGGGCGCGCGCTGCTGGATGTCGGCCTGGATGCGCAGCTTCAGCGGCTTGGGATGGCGCCCGAACAGCGCCGGGAAGCGCTCGGCCAGTTGCGCCGCACACTGCG
This sequence comes from Aquincola tertiaricarbonis, assembly GCF_000969605.1. GTDB lineage: Bacteria > Pseudomonadota > Gammaproteobacteria > Burkholderiales > Burkholderiaceae_C > Aquincola > Aquincola tertiaricarbonis. The sequence continues at coordinate 614 of NZ_JZUE01000031.1, forward strand.
CCGGCGACAGGTCGGCCGCACGGCCGCCAGCCGGCTTGCCGGCGGCCGGCTCGGCAGGCTCGGCACCCGCAGGCTCGCCACCGCCATCGGCATCGCCATCGCCCACCGGCGCTTCGGCCAAGGCCGCCTCGCCCGCCTGCGAACCGGGGGTCGGCTCGGCAGCGCCGGCTTCGGCCGCGGCAGGCGCCTCGGGCGCATCGGCAACGGGCTCGGTGGCCGCGGGCACGGGCTCTTGTGCAGGGGCGGCCGGGCGGGCGGCGCCTTCGGGGTCGAGCGGCGGCACGGGGGTGTGTTCGGAGGCTTCGGAGGTCATCGGCAAGGGCGTCGGTCAGGTCGGCGCGAAGGGCGGATTGTGCCTGCCGCGCACGGACGGCCTGTGGCCCCGTGGTGTCAGGATGCGTAGCCCAGCGGCAGCGCGGTGGTGAACTTGATCTCCTCCATCGCGAAGCTGGAGCTCACGTCATGCAGCTGGGTGCCGTCGGTCAGCCGCTTGTACACGCCGTCGTAGGCCTGGATGTCGGGCACCACGATGCGCAGCAGGTAGTCGATGTCGCCGCTCATCCGGTAGAACTCCACCACCTCCGGAATGGCCTGCACCGTGGCGCGGAAGTGCTCGAACCACGCCGGCGTGTGCTGGCTGGTGCGCACGGTGACGAACACCGTCACGCCCACGTTCACCTTGCGCGGATCGACCAGCGCCACCTGTCGCGTGATGACGCCGGCCTCCTTCAGCCGCTGGATGCGCCGCCAGCAGGGCGTGGTGGACAGGTGCACCTGCGCGGCCAGCTCGGCCACCTGCAGCGTGGCGTCCTGCTGCAGCAGCTCCAGCAGCTTCCTGTCGATGGCATCCAGTTTCATGGTGGGTCGCTTGAATGGAACGCCATGCTATCGGCGGCGCGGTACGGGGCATGCAATGCATGCGGCTTCCCCGGCCCGCGCCAGACAATTTCCGCAGCACGCAACTCGCACCGGAGCCCTTCATGAACATGCGTTCCATCGGCCTGATCGGCGGCCTCAGCTGGGAATCGACCGCGCTGTACTACCAGACCATCAACCGCGAGGTGGGCCGCCGGCTGGGCGGGCTGCGCTCGGCCTCCATCACCATCCACAGCCTGGACTTCGAGCCCATCTCGGCGCTGCAGAAGGCCGGCGATTGGGCCGCGATGGCCGGCCTGATGGGCCGCGCGGGCCGCCGGCTGGCCGAGGGCGGCGCGCAGTGCGTGCTGATCGGCAGCAACACCATGCACCGGGTGGCCGACGCGGTGCAGGCCGAGGCGGGCATTCCGCTGCTGCACATCGCCGATGCGCTGGCCGCGGCCATCCTCGCCACGCCGGTGCGCACGGTAGGCCTGCTGGGCACGCGCATGACGATGGAGCTGCCCTTCTACGTGGAGCACCTGGCGCGGCACGGCATCCGCTGCATCACGCCCGACGAGGCGCAGCGCGAAGCCATCCACCGCATCATCTTCGGCGAGCTGTTCCTGGGCCAGGTGCGGCCGGCATCGCGCGAGCGGCTGGCCGCCATCGTCGACAGCCTGGTGCAGCGCGGCGCGCAGGGCATGGTGCTGGGCTGCACCGAGCTGCCGATGATCGTGCGCCCCGAGGACAGCCCGGTGCCGCTGTTCGACACCACCCGGCTGCATGCGCTGGCGGCGGTGGACTTCAGCCTGCACGACATGGCGCACGCTGTCCCCGCTCAGGCCTGACGCCGTCCAGGCGAGCGCCGGGCCGCTGCCAGGCAGCATGGGCAACCCGCCTGGCGGTGGCTTCAGGCACCCGTGGAGCCGGGTGCTTCCCCCCGTGCTTCTCCCGGCCGGGTGCCGCGTCACTTCACCAGCTGGACCTCGAACCCCCGCTGAGCCACGGTCGCCAGGATCGTCTCCACATGCGCATGGCCGCGTGTCTGAACCACCACCTCGATCTGCGCCCGCTCCACCGGCAAGGAGCTGAAGGCCCGGTGGTGCTGCACTTCCTCGATGTTGGCGCCCAGTTCGCTGAGCATCTGCGCCACCACCGCCAGCGTGCCCGGCACGTCGCGCACGTTGATGCGCAGCCGCACCAGCCGGCCCGACTTGACCATGCCGCGGTGGATGATCTCGGCCAGCAGCAGCGGCTCGATGTTGCCGCCCGACAGCACCAGGCCCACCTTGCGGCCGACGAAGCGCTCGCGGTGCGCCAGCAGCGCCGCCAGGCCCACCGCGCCCGCGCCTTCCACCACCGTCTTCTCGATCTCCAGCAGCATCAGGATCGCCTGCTCGATGGTGTCCTCGCCCACCAGCACCACGTCGTCCACCAGCTGGTGGATCAAGGGCACCGTCAGCAGCCCCGGTGAGCTGACGCCGATGCCGTCGGCGATGGTGGTCTGCGCGAAGGCGCGGCTCTCGCCCTTCTTGGCATTGAACACGGCCGGGAAGCGCTCGGTCTGCACGCCCACGATCTCGATGCCCGGGCGCACCGCGCGCGCGGCCACCGCCATGCCGCCGATGAGCCCGCCGCCGCCGATGGACACCACCAGCGTGTCGATCTCGGGCTGCTGCTGCAGCATCTCCAGCCCCAGCGTGCCCTGGCCGGCGGCGATGGCCAGGTCGTCATAGGGGTGCACCACCGTCAGGCCGCGCTCCTGCGCCAGCTGCAGGCCGTGGGCCCGGGCCTGGTCGAAGGTGTCGCCCTCCAGCACCACCTCGGCGCCGAAGCGGCGGGTGTTGTCCACCTTCACCGCCGGCGCGAAGCGCGGCATCACGATGGTGGCCGGCAGGCCCAGCCGCTGCGCGTGGTAGGCCACGCCCTGCGCATGGTTGCCGGCCGAGACGGCCAGCACACCGCGGGCCTTCTCCTCGTCGGTCAGCTGGGCCAGCTTGTTGAGCGCGCCGCGTTCCTTGAAGGACGCGGTGAACTGCAGGTTCTCGAACTTCAGGAACACGTCGCAGCCGGTGATGGCCGACAGCGTGCGCGAGGGCACGCAGGGCGTTTCCAGCAGGTGGCCGCGCAGCCGGTCGGCCGCGGCCAGGATGTCCTGGACGGTGAGCGTGGGCGGTATGGGCGTGTGCATGGCCGCATGATCGCAGCTTGCCCGCGGCATGCAGCTTGCCGAACGGGCACAAGCCATGAAGGAGCTGAGATGGAAAGCCGCGCCAAGGTGCTGGGCCACCCCGTTCACCAGATGCTGATCGTGTTTCCGCTGGGCCTGCTGGCCACGGCGGTGCTGTTCGACATCGGCTGGCTGATGCTGGACCGCTCCGACCTGACGGTGGTGAGCTGGTGGCTGATGGTGGCCGGCGTGGTGGGTGGCCTGGTGGCCGCCCCGTTCGGCACCGTCGACTGGCTTGCCATTCCGCACGGCACGCGGGCGCGGCGCGTGGGCGCGCTGCACGGAGCGGGCAATGCGCTGGTGGTGGTGATGTTCGCGCTCAGCGCCTGGCTGCGCGGTCGCGGCACGCTGGAGCCGGGCGCGGGGGCGCTGGCGCTGTCCTTCGGCGGTGCGGCGCTGTCGCTGGCCACGGCCTGGCTGGGCGGCGAGCTGGTGAGCCGGCTGGGCGTGGGCGTGTCCGACGGGGCGGGGCTGGATGCGCCCAGCTCGCTCAAGGGCCCGGTGCCGGCGACGGCGGCCCGACGTCAGAAGGCGTAGGGGGAATCGGCGAAGCGTTCCTGCCACTCATGGCGCAGCAAGGCGAACAGCGCATCCGCATCCACCGGCTTGCTGAGCTTGTGGTCGAAGGCCAGGGCATTGGCCGGGTAGGCCGAGCTGAGGCCGGTGATGCCGATGATGACGCGGCGCATGGCGTGTTCGTTCACGCGCAGGTGCTGGGCCACTTCCACCCCATGCACCACCGGCAGGTTCAAGTCCAGCAGCACGATGTGGGGGTCGAAGTGCGCCGCCACGGCCAGGCCTTCGGCGCCGTTGGGGGCGGTGCACACCTCGTAGCCTTCCAGTTCCAGCAAAGCCTGCAGCGCCTGCGCGCCGTCGTCGTCGTCCTCCACGATGAGGATGCGGGCGCGGGGGTTGTTCTTGGTGTCGTCGTCGTGCAGGGACATGAAACAGGGGTGTTGCTGCTGGCAGGTGTTCCGCCGCAGCGGAGCAACCCGGGTGCCTGTGTGGATGCGCCCCGCGTGAAACGGGGGGTGGGCGCGCGGCCGGACCGGGGCTAGGGCATGCAGCAAGGCTCGCTGTTCGATCTGCCCGAACCGCCGCCCGCCTTGCCGCCCGGCATGGTCTACGGCCCCGAGTTTCTCAGCACGGCGGAAGAGGCCGATCTGATCACCCTGCTGCGGCAGCTGCCTCTGGCTGCCGCCCGCTACAAGGACTACACCGCCCGCCGCCGCGTGGTGAGCTATGGCGGCAGCTTCGACTACGACAGCAACCGCCTGCTGCCGGCCGAGCCGTTGCCGGCGGCGCTGCAACCCTGGCGCGACCGCATGGCGGCCTGGGCCGGCATTGCGCCCGCGGCCCTGGTGCATGCGCTGGTGGCCGAATACGCGCCCGGCACGCCGCTGGGCTGGCACCGCGACGTGCCCGACTTCGAGGACGTGATCGGCCTGTCGCTGGGCGCACCGGCGGTGCTGCGCTTCCGCCCCTACGAGCCCGGCGCCGCGCGCCGCAGCCGGGCCGACATCCTGGCGGTGACGGCGGCGCCGCGCTCCATCTACCTGCTGCGCGGGCCGGCGCGCTGGCAGTGGCAGCACAGCGTGGCGCCGGTGGCGGCGCTGCGCTGGTCCCTCACCTTGCGCACCGCCCGTGCCGGGGCGCGCCGTCCGGGCGCCGGCATGTAAAGCCCGCCGCGCTGGTACGCGCATTGCCATCACGGGGCTGCATTCCACCGTCCCCGTGCCGCCCCGCCTCACTGTTTCCCATGGACATTGCCGTCATCAACCTGGCCACCGAGCCGGACCGCTGGGCGCACACGCGCCGCCAGTTCCAGGCCCTGGGCCTGCAAGCCTTGCGGCATGAGGCCGTGCCGGGCCACCTGCTGCCGGTGCAGGAGCGTGCCGGCCTCTACAGCGCCGAGCTGAACCGCCGCCAGTACCACAAGCCCTTGCGTGCCGGCGAGATCGGCTGCTATGCCAGCCACCTGGCGCTGTGGCGCCGGCTGGTGGCCTCCGGCGAGCGCTCGCTGGCCATCTTCGAGGACGACGTGGCGCTGGACCCCACGTTGCCGGCGGCCCTGGCGCAGGTCGAGGCGATGGACCTGCCCTGGGACGTGATCAAGCTCTACGGCCGCGCGCAGGAGCAGGTGCACCACCGCCTGCCCTGCGGGCCCGGGCTGGAGCTGGTGCGCTACCGGCGCGTGCCCAGCCACACCTGCGCCTACGTGATCAGCCGCCGTGGCGCGCACAAGCTGCTGGCCACGCGCAGGCCCTTCGGCCGGCCGGTGGACATCGACCTGCGCCACTGGTGGGAGAACGACCTGGCGCTGTACGGCCTGCTGCCCTATCCGGTGCGGCTGGCCGAGATGAGCCGGCAGTCCAGCATCGATTCACGCCGCGGCTGCGCCGGCCTGGGCATGCGGCTGCACAAGCTGGCGCTGCAGGCGGGCTACACGCTGCACAACTGGCAGGCGCTGCGGCGGCTGGGCCGGCCACCGGCCGCGGCGCCCGGGCCCGCGCTGGCAGGCGCCGCGGATGCGGCGGCACGGCGTGATGTCGCCTGAGGCGCACGGCACGCCGCCCGCATCGCACCGCCGCAACCTGGTGGTGCTGCGTGCGGGCGACAGCTCGCTGCACGAGGAATGGATCGCCGACGGACCGCGCGACTTCGATCTCTTCGTCAGCTACTACGGCCGCAGCCCCGGCCGCTACAGCGACAGCGCCGACCACTACGAGCTGCGCCGCGGCCCCAAGTGGCCGGCCCTGGCCGACCTGCTGCGCGAGCGGCCGGAGCTGCTGGAGCAGTACGAGGTGTTCTGGTTCCCGGACGACGACCTGGCGGTGCGCACCGAGGTGATCGACCGCATGTTCGCCTTCTTCCGCGCCTACCAGCTCTGCCTGGCGCAGCCGGCGCTGACGCTGGACTCCTACCGCACCTGGAACACGCTGCTGCAGGACCGCCGCTACCACCTGCGCTACACCGGCTTCGTGGAGGTGATGGCGCCGCTGTTCAGCCGCCAGGCGCTGCAGCTGTGCGCCGGCACCTTCGATGAAAGCCGCAGCGGGTGGGGCCTGGACTGGGTGTGGCCGCAGCTGTGCGCCAAGGCCGGTCTTCAGGGCATCGCGGTGATCGACGCCACGCCGGTGCGCCACACGCGGCCGGTGGGTGGCGAGCTGTACCGCAACCATCCCGAGATGGACCCCCGCCGTGATGCGGCCGCCGTGGTGCAGCGCCACGGCCTGAAGGAGATTCGCGCCATCGCCAAGTATTCGTTCGAGCGCTGCGTGCGGGATGCGCAGCTGCCCTGGACCACCCGTTTCGTGTTTTGGTTGAAGAGGTTGAATGGGCGCCGCAAGCATCTCCGCCGCGCGTGATCCGCGGGCCGCCCATGGCGGCGTGGTGGCCGGCGGCGCGGACATGCCGCTGAAGGCCGCGGCCTGGCGGCTGGCGCGTTATGCGCGGCCGCAGCGTGCGCCGCTGGTGCTGGCGGTGCTGCTGTTCTTCGGCTCCGGCGCCATCGACCCGCTGCTGCCCGCGCTGTTCCACCGCATGCTGGACAGCGGCTTCGGCACCAAGGGCGCGGCGGGCTTCCCGATCTGGCTGGCGCCGGTGGCCATCATCGGCCTGTTCACGGTGCGCGGCGGGCTCAACTTCTGCGCCAGCTACCTGTTCGCACGGGCCACCTCGCAGGCGGTGCTGGCGCTGCGGCGCGACGTCATCGCCTCGGTGATGCGGGCCGATGCCGGGCTGTATGCGCAGATCAGCCCCGGCGTTGCCGCCTCGCGCGTGATCAACGATCCGGTGAACGCCACCAGCTCGATCGCCGGCGCCATCACCACGCTGCTGCGCGACGGCACCACGCTCATCGCGCTGCTGGCCTACCTGATGTACCTGGACTGGCGGTTGACGCTCATCTCGCTGGTCATCGTGCCGCTGCTGGCGGTGGTGGTGCGCAAGGTGCAGAAGCGCATCCTGGCGGTCAGCGGCCGCTCGTACGAATCGCAGGTGCGGCTCACCGGCATCGTGGACGACATCGTGCGGGCCTGGCGGGTGGTGCGCACCTTCGACGCGGCGGAGTTCGAGCAGCAGCGCTTCGGCGCCGAGGCCGAGCGGCTGCGCCGGGCCACGCTGAAGGTGGCGGCGTCCGGCGCGTCGATGACGCCGCTGACGCAGGTGGTCACCAGCCTGGGCGTGGCCCTCATCGTCACGCTGGCGCTGGTGGACGCGGCCAACGGCGGCGCCACCGTGGGCAGCTTCGTGGCCTTCGTCACCGCGCTGCTGATGACCATCTCGCCGCTGCGGCACCTGGCCGACCTGTCGCAGCCCATCGTCGGCGGGCTGGTGACGGCGCGGGCCTGCTTCGCGCTGATCGACACCCCGCCCGAGCCCGATACCGGCGAGGCCGAGCTGGGCCGCACCCAGGGCCACTTGCGCTTCGAGCAGGTGAGCGTGAGCTACCCCGGCAGCGAGCGGCCGGCGTTGCGCGAGGTGTCGCTGGACATCCCCGCCGGTGCCACGGTGGCGCTGGTGGGCCCCTCGGGCGCGGGCAAGAGCACGGTGGTGGCCGCGCTGCTGGGCTTCGTGCGCGCGGCCAGCGGGCAGGTGCGCATCGACGGCGTGGACCTGGCCACGGTACGCAAGGCGTCGCTGCGCCGGCAGTTCGCGGTGGTGTCGCAGGACATCGTGCTGTTCGACGGCAGCATCGAGGACAACGTGGTGTATGCCCTGCCGCGCGATGCCGACCGCGCCCGCGAGTGCCTGCAGGCGGCCGACCTGTGGACCTTCGTCGAAGGCCTGCCGCAGGGCGTGCACACGCCGGTGGGCATCAACGGCAGCCGGCTGTCGGGCGGCCAGCGCCAGCGCCTGGCCATCGCCCGCGCGTTGTACAAGGACGCCAGCGTGTGGATCTTCGACGAGGCCACCTCCGCGCTGGACAGCGAATCGGAACGCGCGGTGCATGAGTCCATCGACCGGCTGCGCGGGCAGCGCACGCTCATCCTCATCGCCCACAGGCTGAGCACGGTGCGCCGGGCCGACCGCATCGTGGTGATGGACGAGGGCCGCATCGTGGAAAGCGGCCCGCATGCGGAGCTGATGCAGGCCGACGGCCTGTATGCCCGCATGGTGCGCACCCAGAGCATGCACTGATGAACACCCTGCAAAGCCTGGTGCTGCCCAACCTGCACGTGCCCGCCAGCGAGGACATGAGCCTGCGGCTGAACGACCGCGCCTGGGCGCGGCTGGATGCCGGCTGCGTGGAGTTCGACACCGGGGGCGTGGCCTCCACCGACACCTTCTACAACGGCCTGTCGGTGGGTGCCTGGCAGCGCCGCTGCGCGCTCGCCACCCTGTCGCTGGTGGTGGCCGGCGTGGGCGACTTCGTGCTGCGCATCGGCCTGCACCGCAGCGGCCAGGCGTCGCTGTGGCTGGCCGAGCATGCGCTCAGCCTGGCTGAAGGCGCACCGGTGGAACTGCCGCTGCCCGCCTGGCCCACGCTGGCCGACGGCATGCTGTTCTGGACGCTGCGCGCGCGCCGCCCCGGCCGGCTGGACGGCGCTGCCTGGGTCACCGCCGACGCCCCGCGGCAGCCGGTGCGGCTGGGCATCGTCATCACCCACTTCAACCGCCAGCAGCAGGTGCTGCCGGCCATCGAGCGCCTGCGGCGCACGCTGCTGCAGCGGCCCGACCTGCAGCCCCACATCACGCTCACCGTGGTGGACAACTCCGGCAACCTGGGGCTGGAGCCCGGCCCCGGCGTGGAGGTGATTCCCAGCCGCAACCTGGGCGGCACCGGCGGCTTCATGCGCGGGCTGCTGGCGCTGAAGGACGGCGGCGCGCACTCCCATGCCCTCTTCATGGATGACGACGCCTCCTGCGAGGCCGATGCCATCGCCCGCACCTTCGCGCTGCTGCGCCATGCCACCGATCCCGGCCTGGCCGTGTGCGGCGCGCTGCTGCGCGAGGCCGCGCCCTGGCAGCTGCTGGAGAAGGGCGCCCGCTTCGACGGCCAGGTGCGGCCGCTGTCGCCGGGGCTGGACATGCGCCGCGTGGACCACCTGATGGAGGCCGAGCGCGTGACCGTGCGGCCCGACTACGGCGCCTGGTGGTTCTTCGCCTTTCCCATCGGCGAGGTGAAGGCCTATCCCTTCCCGTTCTTCGTGCGCGGCGACGACATCCACTTCGGCCTGGCCAACCGCTTCCGCATCGCCACGCTCAACGGCGTGGCCTGCCTGGGCGAGGACTTCAGCGTCAAGCACAGCCCCATGACCGCCTACCTGGATGCGCGCTACCACCTGGTGCTGGCGCTGCTGGCCGGCGGCAAGGCCCGCTCGGGCGTGAGCTGGGTGGCCAGCCGGCTGTTCGTCAAGCAGCTCAGCGCCTACCACTACAGCAGCGCCCGTGCGGTGGCGCTGGCAGTGCGGCATGTGCTGCAGGGCCCTTCGTTCTTCAACGAGCACATCGACCTGGCCGCGGTGCGCGCCGAGATCGCCAGCTGGCAGCCCGACGAGAAGCTGCGCCCCATCGACCGCTCCGCCTACCAGGCGCGGCCGCCGCGCCAGGGCCGCGAAGGGCGGGGGCGCCGGCTGCTGCGGTTGCTCACGCTGCAGGGCTTCCTGCTGCCCGATGCACTGCTGAAGAACCGCATGACGCTGCAGGACAAGGCCTTCCACGGCCGTGCGGGCGCGGTGTTCCGCTATCGCAGCGTGCTGTACGAGCACCAGCCCAGCGGCACCGGCTACGTGGCGGTGTACGACCGGCCGCGCTTCTTCGCCGAGCTGCGCGGCTTCATCCGGCTGTGGCGCGAGCTGCTGCGACGGCTGCCCGCGCTGCAGGCGGCCTATGCCGAAGGCGCGGCCGGCTATGCGCAGGAAGCCTACTGGCGCGCGGTGCACCAGCTGCCCGAGGCGCCGGCCGCACGAGGAGAGCCCGATGTTTGAAGCCCTGCTGGCGTCGCTGCCCGAGTCCGCACTGGCCTGCCGCGCGCTGTACGACGTGGCCAGCGGCGGCTACCACCTGCCGCTGCGCGAGCACAACCGGCGCCTGACCCGCGCCGAGGTGCCGCAGTACCGGGCGCTGTACCCGCAGGTGCACTACGACTGCATCGAGGTGCCGGTGGCCGACCTGCTGTACTCGCTGGTGGTCAACACCCGCAGCGCCCGCATCCTGGAAACCGGCACCTCGCGCGGCTTTTCCACCTGCCACCTGGCCGCCGGCGCCCGCTTCGTGGACGAGCGGGCCGCGCAGGTCATCACCATCGACCCGGCGCCTGCGGCCAACCTGTTCTTCGAGGGATCGACGCTCGCCGAGAGCATCGTGCCGGTGCGGGCCGATTCGCTGCGCTTCGACCTCACGCAGGCGTTGGGCACGGGCCAGTGCGATTTCATGTTCTTCGATTCGCTGCACACCTATGCGCACCTCTCGGCCGAGCTGGCGCACTACCTGCCGCGGCTGAAGCTGGGCGGCCTGTTCGCGCTGCACGACACCTTCGTCTTCGACGACCTGGGCCTGGTGGTGCTGGCCATGCTGGGCACCGGCCGCGCCGAGATGCTCAGCCTGCCCACCCACCGCCGGCATGCGGAGCCGGCGCGTTGCCCGGGCATGTCGATCTTCCGCAAGATCGCGCCCATCCAGGCTGGCGACCTGGTGTTCCCCGACCTGCAAGGCATCACCGCCGGCGAGCAGCATTGCGTGCCCGACCCCGCGGCCATCGTGCAGCGCACCGGCGGCCTGTTCGTAGGCGATGCCCGTTATGCCGCGCACGGCATGCACCGCGGCGGCCCGCGCGGCCCGCTGTCGCCGGCGCTGCTCGAGCCGGCGCAGGCCGCCAGCGCCGCAGCAGGTCAGCCGGCGGTGGGTACGCCCGGCAGCAGGCCGTAGAGCTGCGCCGGCCGAAAGGCCCCGGTGCGCAGCTCGCCGGCGAGCGGCTGCACCAGCTCGCGCGCGGCCAGGCGGCGGCGGAAGCTGGACTTGTCCAGCGGCCGGCCCAGCACCTGTTCGCAGCGCGCCTGCAAGTCGCCCAGGGTGAAGGCCGGCGGCATGAAGCCGGGCGGCAGGTCCAGGCGAGCCACCTCGTCGCGCGTGGCGGCCACCGCGCGCGCCAGCAGCGCTGCGTGGTCGAAGGCAAGGGTGCGGTCGTCCATGGCATCGTCCACCGGGCGCCAGGCCAGGGCCTCGATGCGCTTGCCCGGCGTCGGCGCCAGGCCATCGGCCTGCGGCAGCAGGGCGCGGTACACCACGCTCAAGGCCCAGGGCGCGCGGGCGTCCCGCGCGGCGCCGCCGACGGTGCACACCTGCCGCATGTGCGGCGGCGTCACCTGCAGCCGCTCCAGCGCAATGCGCTGTACCGCCTGCTCCAGCGTGTCGTCCAGGTCGATGCGCACCACGCCGCCAGGCAGCGCCCACTGGCCTGCGTGGGGCCGGGCCTTGCGCAGCGCCAGCAGCGCCTGCAACCGCCCTTCCCGCACGGCCAGCACGGCCAGTTCCACCCGCGTAAACGGCATGGGGTAGGGCGCGGCGGGGCGATGGTCCGGCATGGTGCGAGGGTTAGTGGCAAGTTGCCACGAAGTGTCGCACAATGGCCCGGTTGCAGACATGCGGGGGGCAGTTGGCCGATGGGATACGACGTGATTGGCGATGTGCACGGGCAGGCCGGCAAGCTGCAGGCGCTGCTGCGCGGCCTGGGGTACACGCCGCTGCACGGCAGCTGGCGGCCGCCGCCCGGCCGGCAGGCGGTGTTCGTCGGCGACCTGATCGACCGCGGGCCGGAACAGGTGGCGGTGGTGAACTTGGTGCGTGCGATGGTGGACGCCGGCCATGCCCGCGTGGTGATGGGCAACCATGAGCTGAATGCGCTGGGCTACGTGGTGCGGCGGCCGGAAGCGCCCCAGCAGTTCCTGCGCGCCCACAGCGCGACCAACTGCGCCCAGCATGCCGAGTTCCTCCGCCAGGTGGGCGAGGGCTCGGCCCTGCACCAGGAGGTGCTGGGCTGGCTGCGCACGCTGCCGCTCACGCTGGACCTGGGGGCCATCCGCGTGGTGCATGCCTGGTGGCACCAGCCGCATGTGGACCAGGCGCTGGCCTGGCGCCAGCAGGACCCGCTGCTGCAGGGTGAGCTGCTGCATGCGGCCTTCACGCCCGGCACGCCGCAGTTCCAGGCCATCGGCGGCCTGACCAAGGGCCTGGAGATGCCGCTGCCGGCCGGCGCCCGCTTCCTCGACCATGGCGGCCATGCACGCGATGCGGTGCGGGTGCGCTGGTGGCAGCCCGAGGGCCGCTCGTACCGCGACATGGCGCTGGTGCAGGAAGACCAGCGCCACGCCATCCCCGACCTGCCGCTGGCCGCGCCGGTGGTGTCAGACCATGGCAGCGTGCCCACCTTCATCGGCCACTACTGGATGACCGGCACGCCTGCGGTGCTCACGCCCACCGTGGCCTGCGTGGACTATTCCGCCGGCCGCGACGGCCCGCTGGTGGCCTACCGCTGGGACGGCGAGCCGGCGTTGAGCGCCGACCGCTTCTTCAGCCAGGCGTGAGGCCCGCGCCCGCGCAGCGGGTCACCAGCCCGACGACCCCGGCCCGCCCTTGAACGGCCCCACCAGCTCCGGCGTCACCCAGCCGCCATAGAAGCCCCCCGGCTGCGGCGTGACCGGCTGGCCACCCACGCGGCAGTCCAGCCCGGTGGCGTAGAAGGCCACGCAGTCGGCGATGGCCTCCGCCCCGGCCAGCGGGCGCGGGTAGCTCCAGGCCACGCCTTCCAGCCGCTCGCCACTGTCGGCGGACACCAGGCTCCAGTACTGCGCCGGGCCTTTCCATTCGCAGAACGAGCTGCCGGCCGCGGGCTGCAGCAGCGTGCGGTCCACGTCGGCCCAGGGCAGGTAGAAGCTGGGCGGATGCGAGGTCTCCAGCAACCGGATGGCCCGCTGCGTGCGCGCCACCTGCCGGCCCCGCCAGTGGATGGTCACCTCGCGGGTGTCCGGCACCAGGGCCGGCGGGCGCGGGTAGTCCCACACCGATTCCTGGTGCGGGCCGGGCGTGACCGCGAACGCGGGCCGCTGCCCGCCGCGCCAGGTCCAGTGGGCGCGGGCGGCGGCGAGCCAGGGAGGGATCGTGGAGGAGGGTGTCGAGGGCATGGGATGACTTGTCTAGGCAAGCGGGCCGTGCTGTGCGAAGGTGGGCTCGATCATGCGCCGATTCGGCCGTCCTGGTCGTCGTCGCCGCCAGAGGCGGCGCCTTACGATCAGCGCCAACGACAGGCAGACGCCTTGACCCGCACGACGGTTCGAGCAACCTGCTGGTCCGGCCCATCGCTTCCGCCACCATGCCCCTGCGCCCCGCCATCCCCGCCGACGCCCCGGCCATCGCCGCGCTCATCCAGCCGCTGGCGCAGTCCTTCCTCGTCACGCCGGACGACCCGGCGGCGGCGCCTTTCTGGCAGTCGGTGGGCGAGGCGGCCGAGCGCGGCTACATCGAGTCCCCGCGCTACCGCTTCACGGTGGCCGAGCAGCATGGCGCGCTGGCCGGTTTCATCGCCCTGCGCGATACCTGGCATGTGTTCCACCTCTTCGTGGCACCGGCCCACCAGGGCGAGGGCCTGGCCACGCGGCTGTGGCGCCAGGCGCGGGCGCAGGCCGAGTCGGCAGGCGGCGACCACGCCGCCTTCACCGTCAACGCCTCGCTGCCAGCCGTCGGGTTCTATCGCCGGCTGGGCTTCCAGGCCGCTGGCGACGTGCACGCCGCGCACGGCATCCGCTTCCAGCCCATGCGCCTGCCGCCCGGCTGTCACAACCGCCGGGGCTGACTCGTCTTGTGGAGGTCAACCCACCCAAGGAGTCATCCATGAGTACCCTGCCCCGCCTCCAGCATGCGCAACTGTCCAGCGAGCTGTTCAAGAAGCTGGCCGACCTGAACATGGCCGTGGTCCGCCGCGGTCATGTCGATCCCGGCCTGCTGCACCTGGTGGACATCCGCGCCTCGCAGCTCAACGGCTGTGCCTTCTGCCTGGACATGCACAGCAAGCAGGCGAAGCTGCACGGCGAGCGCGAGCTGCGCCTTTACCACCTGCCGGTGTGGCGCGAATCGCCGCTGTTCAGCCCCAGGGAGCGGGCCGCCCTGGCCTGGACCGAGGCGCTGACCCGCCTGGCGCCCGGCGGCATTCCCGATGCGCTGTATGCCGAGCTGCGCGAGCAGTTCAGCGAGACGGAGCTGTCCGACCTCACCTACCAGGTGATGCTCATCAACGCCTGGAACCGCGCCGGCGTGGCCTTCCTCACCCCGCCGGGATCGCTGGACAAGCCCTATGGGCTGGACAAGGCCGGCCTGGCCTGAGAACCCGAGCGCCCGCACCGGGCCGGCCGCGGCCGCTACATTCGCGGCCATGTCCTGGCTTGCCACCCGCCTCGCCACCCTGCTGCCCCAGACCCCGGCCGCGCTGCGCGGCCAGCTGGCCGCCTGCGCGCGGCCGGTGCAGCTGGACAAGGGCCAGCCGCTGCTGCGCGCCGGCACCCGCTGGCGGCACCTGTGGCTGCTGGAAAGCGGGGCGCTGCGGCTGTACTACCTGGATCGCCACGGCGCCGAGTGGAACAAGAACTTCGCCTTCGAAGGCCAGGCGCTGTGGCCGCTGACGCCCACGCTGCGCGATGGTCCTGTGGACTTCTTCATCGCCGCACTGGAGCCGGCCCGGCTGCATGCGCTGGCCATGGACGACATCCAGCCGCTGCTGGCCGGCCAGCCGGATTGGCAATTGCTGCAGCAGCAGGCGCTGCAGCAATTGCTGGACGAGAAGCTGTGGCGCGAGCACCTGTTCCTGCAGTGCGACGCGGCTTCACGCTACCGGGCGCTGCGTGCGGCACGCCCCGCGTGGTGCGAGCGCATCCCGCTGCGCCACCAGGCTTCGTGGCTGGGCATCACCGACGTGTCGCTGTCGCGCCTGCGCGCCGCGTGGCCGCCGGCGTCGCCTTGACCCGCATGCCATGGCTTATCCGGTGTTAAGGCAGGTGGCCGGGCGGCCGGACACAGTGGCTTCATGCAGCGCAAGCCTCCTGTTTCCTCCGCCCTGTCCCACGGCTGCCATGTGGCCGCCGTCTTCTGGCTCGGCCTGATGGCCGGCTTCTTCGCCACCTACAGCGGCAACGTGTCGCCCGCCTTGCAGGGGCTGGAAGGGCCGCTGTATGCCGTGGTGCAGTCGGCGCTGAACCGGCATGTGCGGCACGCGGCCTTCTTCGTCTTCTTCTTCCTGCCGCCGCTGTGGTGCGGGCTGGCGCTGCTGCCCGCGTGGCGCGGGCGCGGCGCCTGGGGCTGGGGCCTGGTGGCCGCCGGCCTGCTGTATGCGGCCGGCGTGGTGGTGTTCACCCGGCAGGTGAACCTGCCGCTGAACGCCTACACCGAGTCATGGCCACCGGCGGCCCTGCCGGCCGACTGGGCCCTGACCCGCGAGCGCTGGAACGCGGCCAACCACCTGCGCACCGTGGTCAGCGGTGCCGCCTTTCTGCTGGCCGTGCTGTCCCTGGCGCTGCGCCGGCCTCAGGGAATGTCCACGCCGTAGTAGCTGTGCACCCGCCGGCCGTAGTCGATGTCGTAGGCCGGCACGTCGGTGGAGGTGTAGCGCGGGGCGCCCTGCAGCTGGTCCTTGTCCAGCGGCACCACGTAGCCGGATCGGGTGGTGTCGTACTTCAGCACTTCCCACGGCAGCGGGTAGCGGTCGCTGCCCATGCCCAGGAAGCCGCCGAACTCCATCACCGCGAACCGGACCTGGCCGCTGCGCTTGTCGATCATCAGGTGGTCGATGCTGCCCAGCTTCTCGCCGGCGGTGTTGTAGACGGCGGTGCCTTCCACGCGGTCGGACGAGATGACGTCGCCGCTGTCCCAGGGGGCTCGTGTCGTGTCCATCTGGCTCTCCTCATCAGCGCAGCCCGGGCCGCGCCACAAAGTGCTTCCACTGCAGCAACAACACCGCACCCAGCACGCCGGCCAGGCCGATGGCTGCATAGACGACGCGGGCAGCCGGCGTGCCATCGCCAAACAGGCGGGCCACCAGGTCGATGCCGAAGAGGCCCGCCAGGCCCCAGTTCAGCCCGCCGGCCACCAGCAGCACCGCCACCGTCCACGCCAGCACGGTGCCGGTGCCGCGGGGCGCCACCTCGGCATTGGGCGTGGCGGTGTCGGGCGGCTCCATCATGCGGCCAGGGTCAGGCCACGGCGCGCGGCGTGGCGGCGGCCAGGCGGCCGGCGGGCAGCGCGGCGGCTTCGCTGCCGGCCGCCTTGGCGGCCTGGGCCGCGTAGGGCGCCAGCAGCGAACGGATCTCCTGCACCGTGTCGTCCCACGACATGCGCCAGACCATGTCCAGCTGCGCGGCGATGCGCTGCTCGCGCTCGGCGGGCTGCTCGGCCAGCGCGGCGTCGCAGGCCTGGATGAATTCGGCCACGCCGTGCGTCACCCGCACCACTTCGCCGTACAGCACCTGCACGTCGTGCACCGCGGTGCTCACCACCGGCTTCTCGCCGGCCATGTATTCCAGGGTCTTGGTGGGGCTGATGAACCGGGTGGATTCATTCAGCGCGAAGGGCAGCAGGCACACGTCCCACTCCGCCACTAGGTACGGCAGCACGGCATAGGGCTGCATGCCCGGCCAGTGGATGTTGGGCCGCTGCGGCAGG
Organism: Aquincola tertiaricarbonis; assembly: GCF_000969605.1. Classification (GTDB taxonomy): domain Bacteria; phylum Pseudomonadota; class Gammaproteobacteria; order Burkholderiales; family Burkholderiaceae_C; genus Aquincola; species Aquincola tertiaricarbonis. The sequence continues at coordinate 17,349 of NZ_JZUE01000031.1, forward strand.
CTGGCGGGGTCGATCTTGACGACCGGGCCGGCCATCACCAGGTGCCAGTCGGGGCGGGCGTCGGCCAGCGCCGCCACCAAGCCGATGTCCAGCCGCTCGTCGATCACGCCATAGAAGCCCAGGCGCGGATGCCCCACGTCCGCATGCAGGCCGCGCACGGCCTCGGCTTCCACGCTGCCCGGCAGCAGCCGCGCCGGCGCGAAGTGCGCCGGGTCCACCGCGCTGGGCAGGCAGTGCACGCTGGGATGCTGGCCGCGGCGGGCGTCGTACAGCGAGGGGCCGCCGGTGAGCACCAGGTCGGCGGTCTTCATCAAGGCCGTCTCGCGTTGGCGCAGCTGGACGGGCGCGCCCTTGAAGGCGGACAGCTCGTCCATGCAGTCGTACACCACGGCCAGCGGGTCCAGGTCGGCCATCAGCGGCAGCGCCATCGGCGTGTAGAACCAGACGACGGGGCGCTCGATGCCTTCCTCGGCCAGCCAGTCCTCCAGCAGTGGGCGCAGCACGGGCAGCTGCGCATCATGGAAGCCCGGTGCGTCGATGCCGGTGCAGGGCGTCAGCACCTGCACGCCCGGCAGGGCTTCGCGCACATGCATGGCAGGCGGGCCTTCGCCCGGTGCCGGCTCCTCCACGAAAACCACCCGGTAGTCGCGCGCCAGGCGTGAAAGCAGCTGCTGCGGACGTTGGAACACGAAACCCCAGCGCAGATGGGAAAAGACGAGAAGAGTCGGCATGGTGGCTTTCTTGGGTTGGGGGATTCGGTGCTGGCTGCGCACCAGCGTGGCCAGGGTGGCGGGATCGCCGAGGCGATGCCAGCGATGCGCGCGCCGGGGCTGCGCGCGGGCGGCGGCGGCCGAGGGCGGCAGCACGTCGAACACGCCGCTGCGGTGCCAGTGCGTGGTGTGGGTCCAGTCCGGCCGGTCGATCAGCGGGTACAGGCACATGCCCAGCAGCGGCACGCCGGCCGCCAGCGCGGCCTCGGCCTGGCCGGTCATGTCCTGCAGCCATTCGGCGCGGCCTTCGCCCACATGGCTGGTCTCGGCGATCATCAGCGGGCGGCGATAGCGCTCCCAGGCGTCCTGCAGCAGCAGGGCGGGCTCGCGGCGGCGCGGGTCGCGCAGGTGCCAGGCCAGCCGGGCCTCGGTGCCGGTCTCCCACTGGCCGCTGTGGTAATGGTTGGCGCCCAGCAGGTCCAGCAGCTCGGGCTCGCCGCCCAGCTCCGGCTCCAGCCGGCCGCTCAGCAGGTCCCACACCTGCCATTGGTAGCTGGCCACCTGGCGCGCCTGCGGCTCCAGTTCGGGCCGGTCGGCCGGGGCCACCACATGCACCAGCGGCTCCACATGCAGGAAGCGCGCGCGCGGGTCCACCGCACGCATCGCCCGCATGGCGGCGATGGCCGCGCGCACCAGCCGGCGCTTGACCTCGTAGCCGCTGCGCAGGCTGCCGCCGCCGTGGCCGTCGGCCTCGCCGCCGGGGTGGCTGTGGTAAGGCCACATGAGGTTGGTCTCGGACACGGCCCACGCCAGGAAGCCGATCTCGTTGATGGGCGTGTACACCGGCGGCTCGTCGCACAGCGGCGCCAGCACCCGCGCCACCTCGGCGGCGAACAGCGGCAGCCGCTGCACGATGCTGTCGTCGAACAGGCTCACGTCGGCCGGCGTGCCGTAGTGCATCACCGTCCACAGCACCTGCACGCCATGGCGGCGCGCCGTCTCGGCCATCTGCACCGCACGCTCCAGGGCGAAGCGGCCGGTCTCGGGCTCGGCCAGGCGCCAGCCAATGCTCTCGCGCACGCAGCGGATGCCCAGCGCGGCGGCGGCGGCGTAGTCCTCGTCCAGGTGATCGATGTGGCCGTTCGACTGCGCCATGTCCAGCGGTTGCTGCAGGCCGTTGATGTGGTCGGCGCCTTCGAAGCCGCCCATCCAGAACGAGCGGAATGGCGAAGCGGGCTGCATGCAGCCGTCGGCGGCGGTCATCGTGCGCGGCCGCCGCATCGGCCGGCGGGCCGGTGCGGGGTGGGCGGAGTCTGGCGTGTCATGGCACATCCGGGGCAACGCGTGTGCCACGGCGTGCGGACAGCGCCAATCAGGCCGGGGGCATGGCGGTTGCCCAAGCGCCGCGATGGCCCGTGCGGGCCCCCTGCATCCGCTTTGAACAGGAGTTTGCCGATGGTCAAGAGTTCCCGCCCCGCGCCCGGCGCGTGCCGCCTTGCCGCAATCGCCGCCGCGGCCTGCCTGCTGCCGCTGGCAGCCGGCGCCCAGCAGGGCGATGGCACCAACGTGCCGGTCACCGGGCATGTGTACAAGCCCGACAAGGCCCCGGCCACGCCGCAGCGCATCGCATCGCTGAAGGTGCCGCCGGGCTTCAGCGTGACGCCGTTTGCCCAGGGGCTGGGCAATCCGCGCATCCTGGCGGTGGCGCCCGACGGCACGGTGTACGCCAGCCGCCGCGAGGAAGGCGACGTGGTGATGATGAAGGACACCGATGGCGACGGCCGCGCCGACGGCACGCCGCAGGTCGTGCTCAACCGTGCCGGCGCCCACGGCCTGGCGATACGCGACGGCAAGCTGTGGCTGGTGACGGTGAAGGAGCTGTTCGTGGCCGACCTGCAGCCCGACGGCCGCCCCGGCCCGCTGAAGATGTTGCTGGGCGACCTGCCGGATTCAGGCCAGCATCCCAACCGCACCATGGCCTTCGGCCCGGACGGCATGCTCTACCTCAGCGTGGGCTCCACCTGCAATGCCTGCAACGAGAGCAACCCCGAGAACGCCACGCTGCTGCGCGTGAGCCCGGACGGCAAGAGCCGCACCATCTTCGCCAGCGGCCTGCGCAACACCATCGGCTTCGACTGGCACCCCGCCACCGGCGAGCTGTGGGGCATGGACCATGGCATCGACTACCTGGGCGACGACGTGCAGCAGGAAGAGCTCAACCGCATCGAGCGCGGCCAGCAGTACGGCTGGCCGCACGTGTGGGGCGAGGGCGGGCTGAATCCGCAGAGCACGCCGGTGGGCGGCATCAGCAAGCCGCAGTGGAAGGCGATGAGCCGGCCCATGACGCTGGGCTACACCGCGCATGCGGCGCCGATGCAGATGCTGTTCTATACCGGCAGCGCCTTCCCGGCCGAATACCGCAACGACGCTTTCGTCGCCCTGCGCGGCTCCTGGAACCGCAAGCCGGCCTCGGGCTACGAGATCGTGCGCATCCGCTTCGCCCAGGGCGGCCAGCCGCAGCGCATCGAGCCCTTCGTCAGCGGTTTCGTCAACGAGGACGATGCCACCCACTTCGCCCGCCCGGTGGGCCTGGCCATGGCCCGTGACGGCGCGCTGCTGATGGCCGACGATGCCAATGGCGTGATCTACCGCATCGCCTACACCGGCATCGCCGGCCGGCCCGCACCTGCGGCGGCGGCCACGCCCGCGCAGCCGGTGCAGGCGCCGGCGCAGGCCATGCAGGCCCAGGTGGCGCAGGGCAACAACGTGCCGCTCGCGCTGGCCCGGCCGCAGGCGCAGGCCTCCGGCCGCATCGAGGTGCGCTCCGGCAGCATTCCGGCCGGCGGCGACATCCCGCTGCGCCACAGCGAATATGCCGATGGCGTCTCGCCCTCGCTGGCCTGGACGGCCGTGCCGGGCGCCCGCTCGTATGCGGTGATCGTGGAGGATCCCGACGCCTCGCCGATCAAGCCCTTCGTCCACTGGGTGGCCTGGAACATCCCGGCGAGCGTGACCCACCTGCCAGAAGGCCTGCAGGAACAGCCGCGGCTGAAGGACCCCGAGGGCCTGCTGCAGGGCAAGACCACCCGTGGCAGCACCGGCTGGTACGGCCCGCGGCCGCCGGTGGGGGATCCGCCGCACGCCTACCACTTCCAGGTGCTGGCGCTGGACACCGTGCTGGACCTGCCGCCCGGCAGCGACCGCGACGCCGTGCTGGCCGCGGCCCAGGGCCATGTGCTGGCCCGCGGCGAGCTGGTGGGGCGCTATGCCCAGCAGCAACAGCCGCTGAAGTAGCTAGAGCTTCTGGATCGGGTTGCCCGCATCGTCGTGCGGGCCCTTGCTGTCGTCCTCGGGCGGCGGCGGGGGAGGCGGGGTGCGCGCATCGGCAGGCGCCGGCGCGGCCGCCGGATCGGGTGGCAGGGGGGTGTTCATGCGCTGCGCCGGGCAAGGCGCATGCCGCACATCGGCATGCCGGGAATACCCCTTGCCCCTGTCCGCGGTAGCCAATGCAAGGGAGCCAGGGATGGACAAAGCCACCAGACAGATCGAACTCACCGCCGCACAAGCCGTGCAGGAGGGCCAGGGTTTCGACTACCTCATCGTCGGTGCAGGCTTCGCCGGCAGCGTGCTGGCCGAGCGTCTGGCCAACGAGCTGGATGCGCGCGTGCTCATCGTGGACAAGCGGCCCCACATCGGCGGCAACGCCTATGACTGCTACGACGAGGCGGGCGTGCTCATCCACCCCTACGGCCCGCACATCTTCCATACCAACTCGGCGGACATCTTCGACTACCTGTCGCGCTTCACCGAGTGGCGGCCCTACCAGCACCGCGTGCTGGCCAGCGTGGACGGCCAGCAGCTGCCCATCCCGATCAACCTGGACACGGTCAACCGGCTGTACGGCCTCAACCTCACCTCCTTCGAGATGAAGGAATGGCTGCAGACCGTGGTGGAACCCTGCGACGAGGTGCGCACCTCGGAGGACGTGGTGGTGAGCACCCTGGGGCGCGACCTGTACAACAAGTTCTTCCGCGGCTACACCCGCAAGCAATGGGGGCTGGACCCGTCGGAGCTGGATGCCAGCGTGACGGCCCGCGTGCCGCTGCGCACCAACCGCGACGACCGCTATTTCGCCGACACCTTCCAGGCCATGCCCCGGCTGGGCTACACCCGCATGTTCCAGAACATGCTGAGCCATCCCAACATCAAGGTGATGCTCAACACCGACTACCGCGAGGTGGTGGGCATGCTGCCGTGGAAGCACATGGTGTACACCGGCCCCATCGACGCCTTCTTCGACCACCGCCACGGCAAGCTGCCCTACCGCAGCCTGCGCTTCGAGCATGTCACGGTGCAGCAGGAGCAGTTCCAGCCGGTGGGCACCGTCAACTTCCCCAACGACTACGGCTACACCCGCGTCAGCGAGTTCAAGCACATCACCGGCCAGAAGCACCACTGCAGTTCGCTGGTGTACGAATACCCCTGCGCCGAGGGCGACCCCTACTACCCGGTGCCGCGCGAGGAGAACGCCGCGCTCTACCGCAAGTACCAGGCGGAAGCCGAGGCGCTGGACAACGTGACCTTCGTCGGCCGCCTGGCCACCTACCGCTACTACAACATGGACCAGGTGGTCGGCCAGTCCCTGGCCGCCTTCAAGCGCCTGCGCACGCACCATGAGGCGGTGCAGGCCCAGCCGCAGCCCGCGGCCGAATCCATCGCGGTGCTGGCCACTCCATGACCCACATCATGCTGATCCGGCATGCCGAGAAGCCGGAGGACGAGGCGGACCTGTCGCTGAGCCCGCGCGGCTGGCAGCGGGCCGGCGCGCTGGTGCGCTTCTTCGCGCCGGTAGATGCGGCCGCGGTGCGCCGCCACATCGAGCAGCCAGGCCATGTGTTCGCCGCCCGCGCCACCGACGAGCATCCCTCGCCGCGCCCGCGGCTGACGGTGGAGCCGCTGGCCGAGGAACTGGGCCTGCAGGTGGACGAGCGCTTCAGCGCCAGCGAGCCGGTGTCGCACGTGGCCCAGGTGCTGCGCCTGCTGTCGGGCCCGGTGGTGGTGAGCTGGCGGCACGACGAACTGCCCGCGCTGGCCAATGCGCTGCTGGGCCGCGAGGAAGCGCCCACCCGCTGGCCCGACCACCGCTTCGACCTGGTGTGGGTGGTGCACCGCACGCCTGGCGGCTGGAACTTCACGCAGGTGCCGCAGCGCGTGCTGCCGGGCGACGCCACGCAGGGCATCGCGCGCCGGCTGCGCAGCGCCGCCGCCTGATGGACCTGCCGCCCGGGGCCGACGCATGACCGCGCTGCTGCTGGCCCGCATCCAGTTCGGCTTCACCATCTCGTTCCACATCATCTTTCCGGCGCTGACCATCGGCCTGGCCAGCTACCTGGCGGTGCTGGAAGGCCTGTGGCTGCGCACCGGCCGCCGGGTGTACCTGGACCTGTACCAGTTCTGGCTGAAGGTGTTCGCGGTGGCCTTCGGCATGGGCGTGGTCTCGGGCCTGGTGATGGCCTACCAGTTCGGCACCAACTGGAGCGCCTTCTCGCGCTTTGCCGGCAGCGTCACCGGGCCGCTGCTGGCCTACGAGGTGCTTACCGCCTTCTTCCTGGAAGCGGGTTTCCTGGGCGTGATGCTGTTCGGCCTGAAGCGCGTGGGGCCCGGCCTGCACTTCACCTCCACCGTGGCGGTGGCGCTGGGCACGCTGCTGTCGGCCACCTGGATCCTGGCTTCCAACAGCTGGATGCACACGCCGCAGGGCTACGAGATCATCGACGGCCGCGTGGTGCCCACCGACTGGTTGAAGGTCATCTTCAATCCCAGCTTTCCGTACCGTTTGCTGCACATGGTGGTGGCGGCCTACATCGCCACCGCATTGATGGTGGGCGGCGCTGCCGCCTGGCACCTGCTGCGCGGTCGCGACGACCTGCGCGTGCGCACCATGTTCTCCATGGCCTTGTGGATGCTGCTGCTGGCCGCGCCCATCCAGGCGGTGATCGGCGACCAGCATGGCCTGAACACGCTGGAGCACCAGCCGGCCAAGCTGGCCGCCATCGAAGGCCACTGGGAGCGCACGCCGCCGGGCGAGGGCGTGCCGCTGGTGCTGTTCGGCTGGCCCGACATGCAGGCCGAGGCCACGCGCTGGAAGCTGGAGATACCGCGCCTGGGCAGCCTGCTGCTCACCCACAGCTGGGATGGCCAGATCCCCGCGCTGAAGGACTTCAAGCCCGAGGACCGGCCGAACGCCACCGTGGTGTTCTGGACCTTCCGGCTGATGGTGGGCCTGGGCCTGCTGATGATCCTCCTGGCCGCCTGCGGCCTGCTGCTGCGCCGGCGCGGCCGCATCTACAACGCGGCCTGGTTCCTGCGCTTTGCGCTGCTGATGTCGCCCACGGGGCTGGTGGCCATCCTGGCCGGCTGGTTCACCACCGAGATCGGCCGCCAGCCCTGGGTGATCTACGGCGTCATGCGCACGGCCGATGCCGTCTCGCCCCAGCACGGCGTGGCCGAGGTGGGCTTCACGCTGGCGCTGTTCGTCGTGGTGTACCTGGCGGTGTTCGGCGCCGGCACGGCCTATGGGCTGCGCATCATCGGCAAGGGCCCGGAAGCCGGCGAGCCCGGCGTGGCCGAGGGCGGGCCGGGGCAGGACCGGCATCCGATGCGGCCGCTGTCGGCCGCGCCCGAAGGCGTGGACGCAGCGGGCGACCGCGCCGCGCCCGAGGCCGGGCCACCGGCCGGAGGGGGGCGCGGATGATGGACGGCCTGGACCTGCCGCTGGTGTGGGCCGGCATCATCCTCTTCGGGGTGATGATGTACGTGGTGATGGACGGCTTCGACCTGGGCATCGGCATCCTCTTTCCCTTCTTCGACGAGAAGGAGGACCGCGACGTGATGATGAACACCGTCGCCCCGGTGTGGGACGGCAACGAGACCTGGCTGGTGCTGGGCGGTGCCGGGCTGCTGGCGGCGTTTCCGCTGGCCTACGGCGTGATCCTCAGCGCCTTCTACCTGCCGCTGATGCTGATGCTCATCGGCCTGGTGTTCCGGGGCGTCGCCTTCGAATTCCGCATGAAGGCGCGTGCCGGCAAGCGCCGCATGTGGGACCAGGCCTTCATCGGCGGCTCGGTGGCCGCCACCTTCTTCCAGGGCGTGACGCTGGGCGCCTTCCTCGACGGCGTGCCGGTGGTGGAGGGCGAATTCGCCGGCGGTCCGCTGGACTGGGTGTCGCCCTTCGCGCTGTTCACCGGCGTGGCGCTGATGGTGGCCTATGCGCTGCTGGGCGCCACCTGGCTGGTGATGAAGACCGAGGGCCCGTTGCAGCAGCGCATGCGGCAGCTGGGCCAGTGGCTCACCTGGGCACTGCTGGCGGTGATCGTGGCCATCAGCATCTGGACGCCGCTGGCGCATGACGCCATCGCCCAGCGCTGGTTCCAGTGGCCGCAGCTGCTGTGGTTCTCGCCGGTGCCGGTGCTGGTGGGCCTGTGCACCTGGGCGCTGCTGCACAGCCTGCGCGGCGAGGGCCATGCACGGCCCTTCCTGCTGACGCTGGCGCTGCTGTTCCTGGGCTACAGCGGCCTGGCCATCAGCCTGTGGCCGCATGTGGTGCCGCCGGACATCACCCTGTGGCAGGCCGCCGGGCCCGACGAGAGCCTGGGCTTCGCGCTGGTGGGCGCAGTGGTCATCCTGCCGCTGGTGCTGGCCTACACGGGCTTTGCCTACTGGGTGTTCCGCGGCAAGGTGAGGGCTGGCGATGGCTACCACTGACCCGCACGAAGCACCGCCGCGCTGGGGCCGGCGGCTGGCCTGGCTGGCCGGGTTGTGGCTGGCCAGCGTGGCCACCCTAGGCCTGCTGGCGTGGTTGCTGGGCTGGGTGCTGCAGGCCGTGGGGCTGCAGCGCTGAGTGCTGGTCGCGCGGCCTTGCACGGGAACGGCGTTTGCTCCTTGGCCCAGGCCACAACAACAGGAGCCTCCCGTGAACGACCAGACCGATCCCACGCAGAAGTCCACACCCACGGGCCCCGGCAGCTCCGCCAGCCCCGGCAGCCTGAGCGCAGGCGCGAGTACCGGCAGCGAGTCGGTTTCCGGCACGGGCACGGGTACGGGCACCAGCGCCGGCAGCACCGGCACCGGCAACGGCGGCTCCGGCAGCGGCACGAGCGGCAGCTCCAGTACAGGCAGCTCCAGCACCGGCGCCGGCTCCAGCGCCGGCTCCGCCAGCGCCCCCAGCCTGGGCGCCAAGATGGGCTCCAGCAGCGGATCGGACACCGGCAGCGGCTACGGCGGCAGCAGCCCGTCTCGCAACGACTATTCCTCCTCCGCCGGCGACGAGCCCTCCTTCGACGGCACGGCCGCCTCGCTGGAGAGCCTGCCCATCGGCGAGGCCATGCACGAGATGCTGGAGATGACGCGCCAGCTGGTGCGTGAGCATCCGCTGGCCGCTGTGGCGGCCGGCGTGCTGGTGGGCATGGTGCTCGGCCGGCGTTGATCGACTTCACGCCGCCGCGCGAGAAATTGCGGGCGTGCGTGATCGTGCCGGTGCGCAACGAGGCGCAGCGGTTGCCTGCCACGCTGCAGGCCCTGGCCGGGCAGACCGACGCACCCCCTTACGAGGTGCTGGTGCTGGCCAACAATTGCAGCGACGACAGTGCTTCGATCGTGCGTGCGTTCGCGCGGCTTCATCCGCATGTCAACCTCCAGGTGTGCGAGGTCACGCTGCCGCCCCCCCAGGCCAACGTGGGCCATGCCCGCCGGCTGCTGATGGAGGAAGCCTGCCGCCGCCTCACCTGGAGCGGCCAGCGCGGCGCCTTCATCGCCAGCACCGACGGCGACACCCGCGCGGCGCCCGACTGGCTGCGCCATACCGCGCGCGAAATCGACGCCGGCGCCGATGCCGTGGGCGGTCGCCTGCTGGCCGAAGGCGATGCCGAGGCCGATGCCGATGCCGACGAGCCGTCCGAGGTGGCCCGGCTGCGCAAGCGATGGCAGCGCTGGGACACCGCCTACCGCCTGGCCTGCCAGAAGCTGGACAGCCTGCTGGACCCCGACGATGCCGACCCGTGGCCGCGCCACCACCAGCACTTCGGTGCCAGCCTGGCAGTGCGGGCCGATGCCTATCGCGCGGTGGGCGGCATGCCCGACGGCGTGCCCTGGCTGGAGGACGAGGCGCTGGTCACCGCGCTGCGTCGTGCCGACCGCCGCATCCGCCACAGCTGCGCCGTGCGGGTCATCACCTCCAGCCGGCGTGAAGGCCGGGTGGACGTGGGCCTGTCCTGGCAGCTGCGCGAATGGGACCGCCAGTCCCGCGAGCAGGGCGAGCTGCAGGTGGACGATCCGGCCGACCTGCATTGCCTGATCCTGGCCCGACACCAGCTGCGCGGCCTGTGGCGGCGCGGCTTCGTGGCGCCGCGCGGCGATGCGCAATGGGAGGCCCTGGCGCGCGTGCTGCGGCTGCCGGCCGACGGCCTGTGGCGCGATGCGCTGGAGGTCACCACCTTCGGCGCGCTGTGGCATGCGGTGGACGAGCAGCGCCGGGCCCGCGGCGTGCAGGCCTGCCGCCAGGTGCCGGTGCAGCAGGCGCTGGCCGAGCTGCGCCGCCTGATCGACGCGGCCACCCCGGCCGCCGGACGGGCCGGCCTGCCGCGGCGGCCGCCTCGGGGTCAGCGCGCGGGCGCGGCCTCGTGGTGCGCGCCGGCCGGGTCGTCGATCTGGTAGGCCGGGCCCCGCTGCCAGGCATCGGCGGCGGGATGCACGGGCGGCGCGGGAATGTCGGCCCGCTCGGCCCGCTTGGCCGCGCTGTCGATGCCGAAGCGACGGTCGCGCTCCGCCACCCTCGCCGGGTCGATCTGGCCATCGGCCGTGGCGCCCATCATCAGCTGCGGCACGCCCAGCGGCAGCGCCTTGTCGCGGTCGGTGTGCCAGGTGTGCCAGGTCTTGCCGTAGGTATCGACCAGCTTGCGCATGAGGGCCCGCTCGGCCAGCTCGGGCACGCCTGGCAGGATCAGCTGGCCCGACTTCACCTCGTGCACATGGCTGTGCCACAGCCGCTGCTCGGTGGGCGGCAGGCCTTCATACAACCGGCGCGAGACGATGTACTCCACGCCCATCAGCTTGGCGTCGCGCACGTTGCCGTCGTAGATCACGCACTGGATCACGTCCTCGTTGACGATGCTGCAGTAGTGGTGGGCTTCCATCTGGCCGGCCATGTGGCCGCTGTAGAAGTGGAAGCCGTCGAGGTAGGCATTTAGCGCATCCACCGGCGGCATGTCCTGCAGCGCGGCGGCACCGGCCTCCAGCAGCCGGGTGCTGGCAGCGGCCGGCGCACCGGGCGCCTGCACCGGCGAGCCGGTGTTCTCCGCGCCGCAGCCGGCCAGCAGCAGGCACAGGCACCAGGATGGAAATCGGGCTGTCTTCATGGGCCCTGCCGGAGCAGGGGACGTGCCGCGGCCACCAGCGCTTCCAGCGACAGCGGCTTGGCGATGTGCGCGTCGAATCCGGCCTCCGCCGCCCGCTGCGCATCGGCGGGCCGGCCGAAGCCGGTCACTGCGATGGCCGGCCACGACCGGCTGCGCTCGCGCCGGCGCAGCTCGCGCACCAGCTGGTGGCCGTCCATGCCCGGCATCGCGATGTCGGACACCACCAGGTCGAAGTCCTGGGATTCCGCCAGCGCCAGCGCCTGCGGCGCGCTCATCGCGGCGGCCACCTCGGCGCCTTCCATGCGCAGCAGCTCGGCCAGCACGTCCAGCGTGTCCGCGTTGTCCTCCACCAGCAGGATGCGGCGGCCGGCCAGCTCGTGCGGGCCGGCGCCCTCGTCGGCGGCACCGCTGCCGCTGTCCTCGCACAGCGGCAGCCAGACGGTGAAGCGGGAGCCGCGGCCACGGCCCTCCGAATGGCCTTCCACATGGCCGCCGTGCAGTTCGGTGAGCTGCTTGACCAGCGCCAGCCCGATGCCCAGCCCGCCTTCGCGCCGGGTGGAGGCGCGGTTGTCGCCCTGCTCGAACATGTTGAACATGGAGTCCATGAAGCCGGGCTCGATGCCGGGGCCGTTGTCCGTCACGTCCAGCCGCGCCAGTGCGCCTTCGCGCACCAGCGTCAGCCTCACCGCGCCGCCGGGCTGGGTGTACTTCACCGCATTGCTGGCCAGGTTCCAGACGATCTGCTCCAGCCGCACGATGTCCGCATGCACCACCATGTCCTGCACCTGCAGCGCCACCGCGATGTCCTTCTCGGCGGCCTGCGGGCTCAGCGCATCCACGATGCGCTCGACCACCGGCCGGTAGTCCACCGCCGCGCGTTCCAGCGAAAGCTTGCCCGTCTCCAGCCGAGAGAGGTCCAGCAAGTCGTCGATGATCTGCGCCTGGCCCTTGACCGTCTTCCGGATGGTCTCGGCCGCGCGTGCCAGCGGCTCGCTGCCCAGCGCCTGCGGTGAACGGCGGATCAGCTCCGTGTTGATGAGCACCACGTTCAGCGGGTTCTTCAGCTCGTGCGACATCACCGCCAGGAACTCGCTGCGCAGCGAGTTGGCCGCCTGCAGCTGCGCGCGCACCTGCTGCTCGGCCTGCAGCAGCTCGTCGCGCTGCCTTTCCAGCAGCTGGCGTTCGGTGAGGTCGCGGGCGATCTTGGCGAAGCCGCGCATCTCGCCATCGGTGAACGGGGTGGTGGTGCCGCTGCAGTACAGCCGCGTGCCGTCCTTGCGCTGGTGCCAGCGTTCGTCCAGCGCGCGGCCTTCCCGCAGCGCGGTGGCCAGCTCCCGCTCGGGCGTGCCGTCGCTGCGGTCCTCGGGCACGAACAGCAGCCGGAAGCTCTGGCCCAGCACCTCCTGGTCGGTGAAGCCGAACATCAGTTCGGCGCCCTTGTTCCAGGTGGTGATGAGGCCGTTCTCGTCCAGCGTCACGATGGCGTAGTCCCGCGTGTTCTCCGCCACCAGGCGCAGCCGTTCGTCGCGCGCGCGCAGCAGGTCCTGCGCGCGGCGGCGCTCGCTGATGTCGATGAAGTTGAGCACGGCGCCGTCGATGCGGTCCTCGTTCGTGCGGTAGGCCGAGATGCGCATCAGGTACCAGCGGCCCGCGTCGCTGCGCAGTTCGCGCTCCAGCGGCTGCAGCGTGCGCAGCACCTCCTCGATGTCGTCGGCCAGTCCGTCGTGCGACAGGCGGTTGCTCAGGTCCAGCAGCGGCCGGCCGACGTCGCTGCCGAGGATGTTGAACACCTCGCGCGCCGGCGGCGTGAAGCGCTTGATGCGCAGCGCCCGGTCCACGAACACGGTGGCGATGTTCATCGACGCGATGAGGTTGCTCAGGTCGTCGTTGATCTTGGCCATCTCGTCCACCTTGGCCTTGAGCTCGTAGTTGACGGTGACCAGTTCCTCGTTCACGGACTGCAGTTCCTCCTTGCTCGACTCCAGCTCCTCGGCGGCAGAGCGCATCTCCTCGTTCATCGACTGCAGCTCCTCGTTCGAGGCGCGCAGCTCCTCGGTGGAGATCACCGATTCGCCGATGCTGCCGGTGAGTTCGGCCTGCAGCCGCGCCACCTCGGCCTGCAGGATCCGAAGCTCGGGGTCGGGTGCCTCGCCCACGCTTTCCGGCAGCGCCAGCGCCAGGTCCACTTCCTCGAACACCACCAGCATCGTGCGGGCCGGGCTGGCGGCGCCCGCGGCTGCGGCGGTGACGGACGCCGGCCGGGTGACGTCGGGCACCACCGTCATCTGCAGGGCCACGGCGGGGCCTTCGCGCCGCGGCAGGGGCACCGGCCGCGCGGCCACGCGGCGGCCCGTCTGCCCGGCATGCAGCAGCGCCGTGCGCAGCGGCGGCGCCAGCTCCGGCAGCACCAGGGCCAGCAGGTTGCTGGTCAAGGCGCCCGAGGTCAGCCGCAGGTAGCGGCCCACGCCGCCCGACAGGTGCAGCACCATGTGGTGGTTGTCGATCACCACGCTGTGGCGCGCATGCTGTTCCAGCAGGCGCAGGTGCAGGCGCTCCAGCGGCGCCATTGGCGGCGGCTGGTTGGCCTGCGCCGGCATGGCGCCGGCAGCGCTGTTGCTGCGCAGCGCCGGCAGGTCGAACTTGCGGCGCTGCACCGGCGCTGCACGGTAGATGCGGTGCTTCTTGTCCACCAGCTGGAACAGCCCCGGCGCGGATTCGGCCGTCTCCGCGCTGCCCAGGAAGAGCAGCCCGCCGGGCCGCAGCGCGAAATGGAACACCTCCAGCACCTGGGCCTGCACCTCGCGTTCCAGGTAGATCAGCACGTTGCGGCAGGCGATCAGGTCCAGCCGCGAGAAGGGCGGGTCGTGCAGCACGTTGTGGCGGCAGAACATGATCTGCTCGCGCAGCGGCTTGCGCACGCGGTAGGCATCGCCATCGGCGCTGAAGTACTGGCGCAGCCGGGTGGGCGGCACGTCGGTGACGATGGCGCCCGGGTAGCGCCCGGTGCGCGCCACGGCCAGCGCCTGCTCGTCGATGTCCGAGCCGAACACCTGCAGCGCCACGCCCGGCTCGCCCGGGGCCTGCACATGGTCGTTCAGCAGCATCGCCAGCGAATAGGCCTCCTCGCCGGTGGCACAGCCCACCGACCAGGCCCGGAAAGCGGGCGTCTCCTCTTCCCGGGCCGGCCGCGGCATCAGCTCGCGCTCCAGCGCCTCGAATGCGTCGCGGTCGCGGAAGAAGCTGGTCACGCTGATCAGCATGTCGCGCAGCAACGGCACGGTCTCGGCCTGGTTCTGCTCGAGGTGGGTGCGATAGGCAGCCAGGTCGGGCAGGCCGTTGACCTGCAGCCGGCGTTCCAGCCGCCGCAGCACGGTGGCGCGCTTGTAGTGCTGGAAGTCGTTGCCGGTGCGTGCGTGCAGCAGCTGCATCACCGCCTGCAGCGCCTGTTCGCCGCGCACCGCCGCGGACGCATCGCGCGGCGGCCGCGCCTCGGACTGCTGGGCCATGTCGGCTGGCAGCTCGATGCGGCTGGCGTTGTGCCACAGCGTCACCAGCTTGTCGGCCAGGTCGGCCACCGGCAGCACGAAGTCCGCCTGGCCGGTGGCAATGGCGGCCTGCGGCATCGCCTCGTACTCGGCATCGTCCGGGGCCTGCACCAGCGTCAGGCCACCCTGTTCCTTCATGTCGGCCACGCCCACTGCGCCGTCGCTGCCGGTGCCCGAGAGCACCACCGCCATCGCACGCTCCCGCTGGGTGCGGGCCAGGGAGCGGAAGAACAGGTCCACCGCCACGTTGCGTCCCAGCGGACGGTCCAGCGGGCGCGTGGCCAGCGCAGCGTCTTCCATCAGCAACTGCTGGCCGGGAGCGATGACGTAGACATGGTCGGGCGCCACCGGCGTGGTTTCGACGACCTGCTGCACGGGCATGCGGGTGGCCTTCTGCAGCAGGCTGGCGGCGGCGCTTTCGTGCTGGGGCGACAGGTGCAGCACCACCACGAAGGCCATACCGGTGTCGGCGGGCAGGTGATGCAGCAGGCTGGTCACGGCGGCCAGCCCGCCCGCCGAGGCACCGACGCCCACCACGGGAAACGGCAGGGCGGCGCGCTGCGTCAGGGGCGAAGCCACCTCGTGGTCGGTGCCGTTCAGTGCTGCAGGGTCGGTCAACTTCTCTCCACTGGGTGCCACCGTCCACTGCAGGCCGGCGGGTCATTCTCACCGCCGCGGATGCGACGGCGCCTGGCGGCTGTCCGGCAATCCCCGTTCCGCCAACGCGGTACAGGGCTTGCCCCGCAAGGCTGCCCGCCCCTCAGCCATTCCACAGGAGACCGAAGCCCGTGAACACCCCGAACAACCGGCCGCTGGCCGTCGTCACCGGCGCATCCTCGGGCATCGGCCTGGAACTGGCGCGCTGCTGCGCACGCGAGGGTTTCGACCTGCTCATCGCCGCCGACCAGCCGCTGCAGGCCGCGGCCGGGCAGCTGCGAGCCGAAGGCGCGCAGGTGGAGGCGGTGCAGGCCGACCTGGCCACCGCCGACGGCGTGGCGCAGCTGTGCGCGGCCATCGGCGGCCGTCCGGTGGAGGCCTTGCTGGCCAATGCCGGCCATGGCCTGGGCCATGCGTTCCTCGACCAGGACTTCACTGCGGTGCGCCACGTGATCGACACCAACATCACCGGCACGCTGGACCTGCTGCAGCAGGTGGCGCGCGGCATGTGCCAGCGCGGGCAGGGCCGCATCCTGATCACCGGCTCCATCGCGGGCTTCATGCCCGGCAGCTTCCAGGCCGTGTACAACGGCACCAAGGCATTCATCGACTCCTTCTCGTTCGCGCTGCGCAACGAGCTGAAGGACTCGGGCGTGACGGTGAGCTGCCTGATGCCCGGCCCCACCGACACGCAGTTCTTCGAGCGGGCCGACATGCTGGACACGAAGGTGGGCACGCAGAAGAAGGACGATCCGGCCGATGTCGCCCGCGCCGGCTTCGACGCGATGATGAAGGGCGAGGGCGATGTCGTCAGCGGCCTGAAGAACAAGGTGCAGGTGGCGATGGCGAACGTGATGCCATCGGACACGCTGGCCGAACAGCACCGACGCCTGGCCGAGCCTGGCAGCGGTACCTGATGCCCGGCCCCCGGCGCATGCCTCCGCATTCCTTGCGGCAAATCAGTTCACACCGAAAGGACACCCGATGAAAGCACTCTGTTGGCGCGGCAAGCATGACGTCCGCTATGAAACCGTTCCCGATCCGGTGATCGAGGAGCCGCGCGACGCCATCATCAAGATGACCTGCTGTGCGATCTGCGGCAGCGACCTGCACCTGTTCGACGGCTTCATGCCCACCATGAAGTCGGGCGACATCCTGGGCCATGAGTTCATGGGCGAGGTGGTGGAGGTGGGCAAGGGCAACAGCAAGCTGAAGGTGGGCGACCGGGTGGTGGTGCCCTTCACCATCTGCTGCGGCGAGTGCGACCAGTGCCGGCGCGGCAACTTCTCGGTGTGCGAGCGCAGCAACCGCAACAAGGACATGGCCGAGAAGATGTTCGGCCACACCACGGCGGGCCTCTTCGGCTACTCGCACCTCACCGGCGGCTACCCCGGCGGCCAGGCCGAGTACGTGCGCGTGCCCTATGCCGACGTCACGCCGGTGAAGATTCCCAACGGCCTGACGGACGAGCAGGTGCTGTTCCTCGGCGACATCTTCCCCACCGGCTGGCAGGCCGCGGTGGCCTGCGACATCCAGCCCACCGACACGGTGGCCGTGTGGGGTGCCGGCCCGGTGGGCCAGTTCTGCATCCGCAGTGCGGTGCTGCTGGGCGCCAAGCAGGTGGTGTGCATCGACAACGTGCCGGAGCGGCTGGCCATGGCCACCGCCGGCGGCGCCATCACCATCAACTTCGACGACGAGAGCGTGCTGGAGCGGCTGAAGGAACTCACCCAGGGCAAGGGCCCGGAGAAGTGCATCGATGCGGTGGGCATGGAGGCGCATGCCACGCGCTCCATCGATTCGATGGTCGACCGCGCCAAGCAGGCGGTGATGCTGGAGACCGACCGGCCGCATGTGCTGCGCGAGATGATCTACGTGTGCCGTCCGGGCGGCGTGCTCAGCATCCCGGGCGTGTACGGCGGCATCGTGGACAAGCTGCCCATCGGTGCGCTGATGAACAAGGGCCTGACGGTGCGCACCGGCCAGACCCACGTCAACCGCTGGACCGACGACCTGCTGCGCCGCATCCAGGAAGGGCAGATCGACCCGTCCTTCGTCATCACGCACCAGGTGTCGCTGGCCGACGGGCCGGAGATGTACAAGACCTTCCGCGACAAGCACGACGGTTGCATCAAGGTGGTGATGAAGCCATGAACATGACCACCCACAACACCGAGAACACCCTGCGCAGCGCGCCGCCGCGCAACGCAGGCGTGCATGCGCTGGCGCGCGGCCTGGGCTTCTTCAGCCTGGCCCTGGGCCTGGCCGAGCTGGCCATGCCGCGCCGCATGGCCCGCATGGCGGAGATGGGCGAGATGCCCGACCGCCCGGAGCTGCCCAGCAGCCAGACCCTGGTGCGGGCCTACGGCCTGCGCGAGGTGGGCGTGGGCGCCGGCTTGCTCACCACCGCCGACCCGGAGCCCTGGGTGTGGGGGCGCGTGGCCGGCGACCTGCTGGACATCGCGACCGTGGCCCTGGCACCCCGCCGGCGCACGCTGTTCGGCCACAGCGGCGGCTCGCGCGCCGGCACCTTGGTGGCGATGGTGGCCATCACCGCGCTGGACGTGTACTGCGCCGAAGGCCTGCGCCGCGAGCGCATGGCGCGCCAGGCGCGGCCGCACGACTGGAGCCGTCGCAGCGGCTTCCCCGAGGGCGCCCAGGCCGCCAGCGGTGCCGCGTCGGACTTCGAGGTGCCGGCGGACTTCCGCACGCCGGAGCTGTTGCGGCCGTGGACCGCGGCCGGGGGCAGCGCGGCACGCTGAACCCGCTGGCGGGCCAGCGCCCGCCACGCAAAAGGCCCACCTCGGTGGGCCTTTCTACTTGCCGGGCGGCGCCTGCGCGCTGCTTACTTGCTCGCGGTCTTGCTGCCCTTCTTGTTGACCGTGGCATCCAGCGCCTTGGCCATCTGCAGATGGTGCTCCAGCGCCGGCACGGTCTTGGCGGCCCAGGCCTTCAGCTCGGGGTCCTTGGCGTCCTTGGCGGCCTTGCGGAAGAGCTTGAGCGTGTCCTCATGGGCATCCACGCCCATGCTGGCCACGTAGCGCTGGTCGAACTTCTCGCCCTCGGCGGTGTCCAGCACCGCCTTGGCCTTGCCCTTCTGCACCAGCGACGGTCCGCTCGGCAGCTCCACGCCCTTGGTCTTGGCCAGGGCCATCAGCTCCTCGTTGGTCTTGGTGTGGTCGTCGATCATCTGCTGCGCAAACTTCTTGACCTCGGGGCTGCTGGCCTTGGTCAGCGCCATCTTGCTGGTCTCCACTTCGGCATGGCCGTTCTCGGCGGCCTGCTTCATGAAATTGGCATCGGTGCGCGGGATGGCCGGCACCTTGTTGTCGGCGTTGGTCGCGCCCGTCTTGCCGTCGGTGTTCTGCTGGCCCCAGGCCAGCGGCGTGGCGGCCAGCGCCAGCACGGCGGCGGCAATGGCGAGGGTGCGGTGCGAGGTCTTGTGGTTCATCATCAGGTGCTCCTGTTCATGGATGGAAGGGCAGGCGGCGGGTTGCACCCGCCGCCGGGCTCCTGCTTGTCGGCAATCGACGTTCCCTGCCGGCCTTACCAGCGGCTGGGGCGGCGTAGCGCCAGGCCCAGCAGCAGGCCACCGACGAAGAGCGTGGCCGTCATCGCCACCATGGCCGGCGGCAGCGTGCGCACCGAGCCCACCAGCAGCTGCCCGGCATGCGGCGCGGCCAGCTGCATGCGCCGGCGCGTCATGCGCGCGCCCAGCACCGGCAGCTGCTCGGCCAGCAGCGATTCGGCGGCCGGCAGCAGCACCGTCTCCTCGTCGGCCACGTGGTGGATCACGTCGCGCATCAGCTCCAGGAAGGCGCGGTCGTAGCCGCGGTCCTCGGGCGCCATGCTGCGCAGCTGCGCGATCAGGCGCTTCATCTCGTCATGCTCGGGGCGCGACTTGGTGAGCACGGCGTTGCCGGTGGCCACCGTCTCCAGCGCGGGATAGAAGATCTCCTCCTCCAGCTGCGCATGGATCTCCAGCGCCAGGCAGATGGCGTCGACGATGGTCTTCTTGCGCGCGGGGTCGGACTCCACCCGGTAGCGGTGCGACATGGTCAGCACATGCGAGTGGTCCATCCGGATCATCGTGGTGATGCCGGGCGACAGCGAGCTGAGGGCGCGATCGGTGTTCATGCGGTCTCCTTGGCGTGGTCGGTCCGTGTTGGCCAGGCGGTGTGGCCTGAATCCCCTGCTTGGCAAGCCGGATGCCCTGCTGCCTTGAGCGCCTTGCGGGAACGCCCCTTGCCGCCGTTTTCCGCATTGGCCGGCAGCTGCCGGCACCTGAACAGGAGCCCCCATGAGCCAGACGGAAGACACCACCGCGCGCCACCTGAAGATCCAGCAGGAACAGGACGCCAAGGACGCGAAGAAACAGAAGGAGCAGCAGGACGAGAAGCCCCAGGGCGTGCAGGCGGGCGCGCGCGAGCAGCCCACCGACCTGCCAGCCCAGCATCAGGACAAGCCCGGCACCGAGGCCGACCTGCAGCTGGCCCCGCGCTTCATGGCGCCCGACTACAAGGGCAGCGAAAAGCTGCAGGGCATGGCCACGCTGATCACCGGCGGTGACTCGGGCATCGGCCGCGCGGTGGCGGTGCTGTTCGCTCGCGAGGGCGCCGACGTGGCCATCGTCTACCTCAACTCGCACGAGGATGCGCAGGAGACCCAGCGCTGCGTGGAGAAGGAAGGCACGCGCTGCCTGCTGATCGCGGGCGACGTGAAGGACAGCGGCTTCTGCCAGCAGGCGGTGGACCAGACGGTGAACGCCTTCGGCAAGCTGGACGTGCTGGTGAACAACGCCGCCTTCCAGGAGCATGCCGAGTCCATCGTCGACATCACCGACGAGCGGCTGCAGGAGACGCTGCAGACCAACATCGCCGGCTATTTCCACATGGCCCGCGCTGCGGTGCCGCACCTGAAGCAGGGCGCTTCCATCATCAACACCGGCTCGGTGGTGGGCCTGAAGGGCAGCGCCAAGCTGCTGGACTACTCCACCACCAAGGGCGCCATCCATGCCTTCACCAAGTCGCTGGCGCAGAACCTGGTGAGCCAGGGCATCCGCGTCAATGCGGTGGCGCCCGGCCCGGTGTGGACGCCGCTGAACCCGGCCGATTCCCCGGCCGAGCAGGTGGCCGAGTTCGGCAAGCAGACCGACATGAAGCGCGCCGCGCAGCCGGAGGAACTGTCCCCGGCCTATGTGTACCTGGCCTCGCCGGTGATGTCCGGCTACGTCACCGGCATCGTGCTGCCGGTGACCGGCAGCGTGGGCGCCATCTGAACCTGAAGGAATCGTCATCATGACCAGCGAAGACAACAAGCCCGTGCCGCCCGCCTCCATCAAGCCCGACGCCCGGCCGGCATTCGCCAGCTCGGGCCGGGGCGACGACACCATCGCCTCGCATCCCATCGGTGCCACCGCCGGCGCGGTGGGCGGTGCCGCAGCGGGCGCGGTGGCCGGCCTGGCCGCCGGCCCGGTGGGCAGCGTGGCCGGGGCGGTCATCGGTGCCGCGCTGGGCAGCGGCGCCTCCGGCGGCACCACCGGCATGATGGCCGCCGGTGCGCCCAAGGAGGCGCTGGCCGACGCGCCCGACGACCATGCCGCGGCCTACCGCTACGGCGAGCAGGCACGCCAGCGACATGCGGGCCGGCCCTGGTCCGAGGTGGAGGCCGAGCTGGCAGCCGGCTGGCCGGCCGCGGCTGGCGACTCGGGCCTGGACTGGGCCAGCGCCAGTCCTGCGGTGCGCGCGGCCCTGGAGCGCGCCGAGCGCTGACGACCTGGCGCCGGCAACGGCGCTGGCGGGCATGCGGGTATGGCCCTTGCCGCAAGGCCAGGCCGCCCCGCGGCCAAGGAGAACACGATGAACCCGACCGACAAGCAGGACATGGAAGACAAGGCGCGCAGCCACAAGGAAGACCAGCGCCTGGAAGGCAAGAGCAAGGACAAGGACCGCGTGCCCACCTACCAGGAACTGCTGGACGAGTCGCTGGACCAGACCTTCCCCGCCAGCGACCCCATCTCGCCCGGCGCCGCCATCAATGCCGAGCGCCGCACCAGCACCGACAAGGACGAGGTGGACTGGGAGCTCAAGCCCAGCCAGGCCGGCAAGGACAACCCGCCCGCCGACGATGGCGAGACGGAGAGCAAGAAGCCGGGCAAGTGAGGGTCGTGCGGCGGCCAAGCCGCCGTTCTTGCCTGCTCCGCCGCCGGGTGGCGGATTGCTACTCGACCAGAAGCTCGAAAGCGGTCATGTCGGTAAGCTGCCTCGGCTGGCGGCCCGGGCGCAGGCAGCCGGTCACGCGCACGTAGGTGCCGTTGGTCATGTGCGCATGGTCGGCCTTGGCGTAGTCGGCCGCAGACAGCACGGTTCTCGCGCGTACCGTCTCGCCTTCGTCCGGCAGCAGCAGCGAGAGCACCACGACGCCAGAGCGCTGCCCGCCTTCGCCCATCTCGCCTTCCAGGCGTTCGACGGTTCCGATGTAGACGTCGGGCCTATCAAGTTCCACCGACCGCAGTTCCCTGCGCACGGATTCAATCCGGGCAAAGTAGTCGCGCTGGATACGCACCCTGCTGGCGTCGGGGCCGTGAGGCGACCGGTGCAGGGGCGACCAGTCGGAATCGATGTCGAGCGCGTTGTCCACCACGTCGTCGTGCATCGAGAACACCGCTTCGCAGAGGTTCGACGACACCAGCGGCATGTCGGCTGCCTTCAGCTCGTCGACCAACTCGTCCAGGCGATCCGTCTCGATGGCAGTGGTCAGCTGAGTCAGCGCACGCTGTACCGTCCAGGTCACCTGCCGTACGAAGGGTGCCCGGTCCTGCTCAAGATCGAGGCATCCTTGAGCCTCCATGGCGTTGACAGGGCAGGCCACTTTCAAGACGAAGCTGCCCAGCTCGGTCTGGCCGAATCGCGCCTTCTCGACGAACTGGTTGGCTTCGCTCAGGCTCAGCCGGGGATGGTGCCGGCGCGGACGAAGCGCCGTGCATGCGCCGGCCTTCAGCAACTGCTCCGTGCTGCTGACGAGGGTCGATGCAAAGCTCAGCGGCAGTGCGTTGTCATTCCCGTCGAAGAACACCCGGAAGCGCAAGACGTCGTCGCGGATCGACTGGATGCGGTTGTGCAGCGTACGCTGCGGCGCGCCATACAGGTCGGCCAGCTTGGACAGCACGGAGCTCACCGACTCCGCGAAGTCGGGCGCTGTGGAGTCCATCGGGAAGACCATCTGTCGATGCGGGAACTGCGAATGGCCCAGCACGTAAAGCCGGTCGGCGAGCGCCTGCTCAAGCAGGCTCCATCCCTGCGACTTGAGGAAGTCGCGCAGGTCGGTGGGAGCGATCGTCGGTCCGGTGTTCATGCTGAGATGTCTTCGTACAGCGGTACCTCGTTGCGCGACAGCCTGCTCATCAGGGACAGCAGGCCCGGGCCGTCGAAACGCTGCGTGCATGGAATGTAGACCGTCTGCGCCGATCCGTTCGACGATGCCTTAGCGCCCCGGAGGCTGACCCAGTAGGCGCAACGACGCAGCACCAGCGCGTCCTCGGTGCATTCGATCCATTTGGCCGATGCCGGCGGCATGTACAGCACCACCAGGATCCGCGGCGTGGCCACCGCCTGCGACCGAAGATCATCGTACTGGGCGATGCCACGAAGGCTGTACGCGAAGTGACCGTCAACCACGGCGGGCTCTGCGACGGTGGCCTTGAGTTGAACTTTGAGGTCCACCTCGGTGCGATAGCCGCCACCGTCAAACGGGCCCCAAGCGACCAGTTGCGCGTCAACCCCGGCATTGTCCTCGTGCCGAGTCGACACCTTGCACGCGCACCGCGCATGAGACGCCACGGCATGGAGGTATGCGTAGCTGAGTTCCGACTCCATGTTGGCGAGGCTGAGCGGGCGCATGTCTTGTCGTGTCAAGTGCCGGTCGATCATAGCGGGCAGGCCGCCGCAATGATCGAAACGGAACGCTGAAATGCTGACACTGGCAGCACGCACAGTGCTGCACCCGCTCGGCATGTGCCTTGCCCTTGGCCGCCCATCACACCAAGGAGCCTCATCCATGATCACGTTGGGCATCAACGCGGCTTTCCATGATTCGGCGGCGGCGCTCGTCATCGACGGGCAGCTCTGCGCCGCCGCTGAAGAGGAGCGCTTCTCGCGCATCAAGCATGCCAAGCGGCCGGTGCCCTTCAGTGCGTGGGAGTTGCCCTTCAATGCCATCGACTTCTGCCTGGCGCGCGCCGGCATCGCGCTCACCGACGTGGATGCGGTGGCCTACAGCTTCGATGCCGGGCTGTTCCTGGACGGCCGGCTGCAGGGCGACACCATCACGCTGCCGCTCATCCCCTCGGCGCAGCCCGATCCACGTTGGGAGAACCCCTGGGATCCGCTGTTCGCGGCCTATGTGCTGAATGCCTCCCGCCAGTTGGTCGACGGTGCGCCGCACCACCTGGGCAAGCGCTTCAAGGGCGCGAAGTTCGACGGGCCCTTCACCTTCCACCATGTGGCCCACCACCTGTGCCACCAGGCCAGCGCCTTCCTGGCCGCGCCCTTCGAGCACTGCGCGGTGATGACCCTGGACGGCCGCGGCGAGCGGGCCACCAGCACCTACGGCGTCTACCGCGACGACAGCTACCGGGCCATCGGCGAGGTGCAGGTGCCCCACTCGCTGGGCCTGCTGTACGAGCAGGTGACCACGCACCTGGGCTTCCTTGCCTCGTCGGACGAATACAAGGTGATGGCCCTGGCGGCGCAAGGCCGGCCGCGCTGGCTGGGCCTGCTGCAGGAGCATGTGCACCTGCTGGACAACGGCCAGTACCGCATCGATCCCATCGACCTGGCCAAGCTGGTCGGCCCGGCGCGTGAGCGCGGCGGCCCGATGGAGCAGTGGCACTTCGACCTCACCGCCAGCCTGCAGGCGCTGCTGGAGCAGACCACGCTGAAGCTGGCCACCTGGCTGCGCGAGACCACCGGCGAGCGGCAGCTGGCCATGGCCGGCGGCGTGGCGCTCAACTGCGTGGCCAATGCCAAGCTGCGGGATGCCGGCCTGTTCGACGAGGTGTGGGTGCAACCCGCGGCCGGCGATGCCGGCACCGCGCTGGGCGCGGCCTTGTGGATCGACAGCCGCGCCCGCGCCGAGGGCAGCGCCAAGGACCCGCAGCTGCCGGTGATCCGCGAAGGCGAGCCGGTGAAGCTGGCGCCGCGCACCTGGACCATGACCCATGCCTACTGGGGCCCGGACTGGAGCGACGAGGCCATCGAGGCCGAGCTGAAGTGGGCCAAGCTGCCCTACCGCCGCATGGCCGAGCCGGCCAGGGAGGTGGCCCAGGTGCTGGCGCGCGACCAGGTGATCGGCTGGTTCCAGGGCCGCATGGAATTCGGCCCGCGGGCGCTGGGCGCGCGTTCCATCATCGCCTCGCCCATCCATGCCGAGATGCAGGCCCGCATCAACGAGCTGAAGGACCGCGAGGACTTCCGCCCGGTGGCGCCGGCGGTGCCGGAGGAGCACATCGGCGAGTGGTTCACGCCCGGCCACGCCAACCGCGGCAAGTCGCCCTTCATGCTCTTCATCTACGACGTGCTGGAGTCGCAGGCCAGTCGCATTCCCGCGGCCTGCCATAGCGACCGCACGGCCCGCGTGCAGACGGTCAGCGCCGAGACGCAGCCGGCCTTCCACAGCCTGCTCACCGCCTTTGGCGAGCTCACCGGCGTGCCGGTGCTGATCAACACCTCGTTCAATGTGCGCGGCGAGCCGGTAGTGTGCACGCCGCGCGATGCCATCCATGCCTGGGCCAGCACGCCGGTGGATGCGCTGGTGCTGGGCCCGTTCCTGCTGGAGAAGAACCCGCCGCAGGCACCGGCCTGACCGGCGGCCGCGCCGCTCAGCGGCGCGGCACCACGCCCTCGGGCCTCGAGCTCGGCCCGCGCAGCACCTCGTCGGCCGCTCCAGGGTCTTCCTCGCCGGCCTCGGACTCGCCCTCGATGCTGCTCTCCGGCTGCACCGGCATCTGGCCGCCGTGCTGCTGGCGGGTGGCCTGTTGCGCCTTGCGGGCCTTGATCAGCTCCGCGTCCGGATCCTCCGGCGCCACGTCGGGCGGCAGGTCGGCGTCGGGCAGCGCGGACTGGATGTGCGCGCGCTGCGGCGGCGGCACGTAGTCGCCGTAGTTGCTGCCGGCGCGGCTGCGGTCGCCTTCGTCGGTGGTGGTCACGCGGGCTTCGTTCTTGTGGCTGTGCAGCGGGTTCGGGTCGGTCATCTCGGCTCCTCGGTGGGCGGTGTGTAGGCACATCAGGCAACCCACGTTCCTGCCGGCGCTGCTTGCGGCAATTTGGTGCGGCACCGGCGCGCGGTTACAGATGGCGCGCCCAGCCATAACCGGCGGCAATGAAGAACGGGGCCGGTGGAACACCGCTTGCCATGTGGCGGCATCGGAGAACGCCGCAAGAAAGCCAACACCATGGTGCAACACCGCCGCCTGCGCATAGGCCTGATCAGCGAACACGCCTCACCGCTGGCCCATGCCGGCAGCGTCGATGCTGGAGGGCAGAACGTCTACGTCTCGCAGGTGGCGCGTGCGCTGGCTGCAATGGGCCACCACGTGGATGTGCTCACCCGCCGCGACGACGCCGCGCTGCCCGCCGTGGTGGACGTGCGCCCCGGCATGCGCGTGGTGCATATAGATGCCGGCCCACCCGAGTTCGTTCCCAAGGAAGACCTGCTCCAGCACATGCCGGCGTTCACGCGGGCCTCGCGCCACCTGATGCAGCGCAGCGTGGGCTACGACCTGCTGCATGCCAACTTCTTCATGTCGGGCTGGGTGGGGCTGGCGCTGCGCCACATCTTCGAGGTGCCGCTGGTGATGACCTTCCATGCGCTGGGCCTGGTGCGGCGAGAGCACCAGGGCAGCGCCGACACCTTCCCGGCCGCGCGCATCGACATCGAGCGCCGCATCGTGCAGGGCGCCGACCGGCTGATCGCCGAATGCCCGCAGGACCGCGACGACCTGGTGCGGCTGTACGGCGCGCAGCCCGAGACCATCTCCACCGTGCCCTGCGGCGTGGACCTGTCGATGTTCGGCCCGCGCGACCGCGCGCAGGCGCGGCGCCGACTCGGCCTGCGCGAGGACGAGTTCGTGGTGCTGCAGCTGGGCCGCCTGGTGCCGCGCAAGGGCATCGACAACGTGATCCGCGCCGTGGGCCTGATGGACCGTGCGCTGAAGCCGCGCCTGCTGGTGGTGGGCGGCGAATCGGTGGAACCCGACGAGCGACGCACGCCCGAGATCGCGCGGCTGCGCGCCGTGGCCCGCGACGCCGGCGTGGAAGACCTGGTCACCTTCACCGGCCGGCGCGACGTGGCCGAGCTGCCCGACTACTACGCCGCGGCCGACGTGTTCGTCACCACGCCGGCCTACGAGCCCTTCGGCATCACGCCGCTGGAGGCCATGGCCTGCGGCACGCCGGTGGTGGGCAGCGCGGTGGGCGGCATCCAGTACAGCGTGGTGGATGGCGTCACCGGCTACCTGGTGCCGCCCAAGCATCCGGCCGCACTGGCCGAGCGCCTGTCCTGGCTGTGCGCCAATCCGGCGCTGCGCGGCGCACTCGGCCGCGCCGGCATGGCGCGGGTGCGCTCGCAGTTCACCTGGGACCGCGTGGCCAGCCAGCTGGCCGAGGTGTACCAGGAGGTGTGCGAGGCCGATGCCGCGGTGCTGCAGCGGCCGCACCAGGCCTTGCACCGCGGCGCCGGGCTGCCTGCTGCCGCCACGCTGCCCAAGCCGGCGGCCCAGGCGCTGGTGCTGGCCGCCGCGCCGCGCGGCCTGGGCGCATGAAGCGCGCCGTCTTCCTGGACAAGGACGGCACGCTGGTCGAGGACGTGCCCTGGAACGTGGATCCGGCGCTGCTGCGCTTCACGCCGCAGGCCCTGCCGGCGTTGCAGCGGTTGGCCGCGGCCGGCTACCTGCTGGTCATCGTCACCAACCAGTCGGGCCTGGCCACCGGGCGCTTCACCGCGGCCGAGTTCGGCGTGCTGCAGCAGGCGCTGCTGCAGCGCCTGCGCGAGGAAGCCGGCATCGAGATCGCCGGCCTGTACCTGTGCCCGCATGCGCCGGCGCCCGACGGCAGCACCCTGTGCGACTGCCGCAAGCCGCAGCCCGGCATGCTGCTGCAGGCAGCGCAGGCGCATGACATCGACCTGGCGAACAGCTGGATGGTGGGCGACATCCTGAACGACGTGGAAGCCGGCCGCCGCGCCGGCTGCCGCACGGTGCTGCTGGACCGCGGCGGCGAGACGGAATGGCTGCTGACGCCGATGCGCACGCCTCACCATGTGTGCGAGGACCTGGCCAGCGCGGCCGACGCCATCCTGGACAGCGATGCCGTGGTGGCCGCCTCCGCGCGGCGGGCCGCCGCGTCGCCCGGCACGGAGCTGCGCCGGTGATGGCGGCCATGCCGACCGACCTGGCCGCGCCCTGGCGCGGCGTGCGCCGCCTGCTGGCGGTGCGGCTGGACAACCTGGGCGACGTGCTGATGACCACGCCCGCGCTGGCCGCCATCAAGCAGGCCCTGCCGGGCGTGCACACGACACTGCTGGCCTCGCCGGCCGGCGCGGCGCTGCAGCCGCACCTGCCCGACGTCGACGAGGTCATCACCTTCGAGGCGCCCTGGGTGCAGTCCCGCTGCACTGCCGCCCAGGCCGGCCCGGCGGTGCAGGACCTGGTGCAGCGCCTGGCCGCCGGCCGCTTCGACGCGGTGGTGGTCTTCACCGTGTGCACGCAGAGCGCGCTGCCGATGGCGATGGTGGCAATGCAGGCCGGCATCCCGCTGCGGCTGGCGCATTGCCGCGAGAACCCCTATCACCTGCTGAGCCACTGGGTGCGCGACGCCGAGGTGCCGGGCGACGGCATGCGCCACGAGGTGCAGCGCCAGCTCGACCTGCTGGCCGCGGTGGGCATCGCGCCGCCGGCGCAGGGCCTGCCGGGCCGCCCCGCCACCGGCCTGCGCTTCATGCCGGCGCCGGCCGATGCGGCCTCGCTGGCAGCCAAGCTGGCGCAGGCCGGCATGGACCCGGCCGCGCCGTGGTTCGTGGTGCATCCCGGGGCCAGTGCGGAATCGCGGCGCTATCCGGCCGAGCGCTTCGCCAAGGCGGCCCAGGCAGTGGCCGAGGCCGGCGGCGGCCATGCAGTGATCGTGGGCGGGCCGGCCGAGGCCGCGCTGGTGCAGGCCGCGCGGCCGGCGCAGGCGCCCAGCACCGCGCTGGTCGGTGGCCTGTCGCTGGGCGAGCTGGCCGCGCTCATCGCCGGCGCCCGCATCACGCTGTGCAACAACAGCGGGCCGGCCCACATCGCCGCCGCGCTGGGCGCGCCGGTGGTGGTGCTGTATGCGCTGACCAATCCGCAGCACACGCCGTGGCAGACGCCAGCGCGCGTGCTCAGCCACGACGTGCCCTGCCGCAACTGCCTGCGCAGCGTCTGCCCCATGGGCCACCACGCCTGCCTGCTGGGCGTGCCGGCCGACGTGGTGGCCGATGCCGCGGTGCGGCTGATGCATGCCACGCCGCTGGCCACCGCGCCCGCCTGATCCCACAGAACAAGAAGGAGCCCGTTCCATGAGTGCATCCCTCACCGGTGGCGGCCTGCCGGCCTTCGGCGCCCCGGCCGGCCAGCTGCCCACCGCCGCCGATGGCCAGGCCCCGTCGGGCAGCCTGCCCACGCGCGGCCCGCGGCCCGAGGTGGCGGTGGTGATGGCCACCTACCGCCGGCCCGACATGCTGCGCCGCTGCCTGGAGGCGGTGGTGGGTCAGAGCCTGGCGGGCGACCGCTACGAGGTGGTGGTGGTGGACGATGGCCCCGACGACGACACCCGCCGCGTGGTGGAGTCGATGGATGCCGCCACCGGCGGCGCGCCCGCGGTGCGCTACCTGCGCAACGTGGGCAAGGGCCCGGCCACCGCGCGCAACGTGGGCTGGCGCGCCAGTGCCGCGCCGCTCATCGCCTTCACCGACGACGACACCGTGCCCGATGCCGACTGGCTGCGCGAAGGCCTGGCCGCAATGTCGTCGGGCCATGCCGCCGCCAGCGGCCGCGTGCGCGTGCCGGTGGAGGGCGCACCCACCGACCATGCCCGCATGACGCAGGGCCTGGAGACGGCCGAGTTCGTCACCGCCAATGCCTTCGTGCGGCGCGACATCCTGCTGCGCGTGGGCGGCTTCGACGAGCGCTTCAAGCGTGCCTGGCGCGAGGACTCGGACCTGCATTTCGCCATCCTCTCCCTGGGCGCCGAGGTGATCCGCGCCGACAGGGCGGTGGTGCTGCATCCGGTGCGGCCGGCGCCCTGGGGCATCTCGCTGGGCCAGCAGAAGAACGTGGTGTTCGACGGCCTGCTCTACAAGAAGCACCGCGCGCTGTTCCGGCAGAAGGTGCGCACGCAGCCGCCGTGGCTGTACCTGGGCATCGTGGGCCTCACCGGTGCCGCGCTCGTCGCCCTGGCCAACGGTGCGCCGCAGGCCGCGGGCTGGTGCGGATTGGGTGCGCTGCTGGGCATCGGCCGCTTCGCCTGGCTGCGGCTGCGCGGCGCCTCGCACGATCCGGCCCATGTGTGGGAGATGCTGTGCACCTCGGCCGCCATCCCGTTCCTGGCGCTGTGGTGGCGGGTGGTGGGCGCCTGGCGCTTCAAGGTGATCTACCCATGACGCCGCAGCCACTGCCGCCGCTGCTGCCGGACGGGCCCCGCCGCATCGGCGTGTTCCGCGCGCTGATGCTGGGCGACATGCTGTGCGCGGTGCCGGCGCTGCGTGCCATCGCGGCGCGCTGGCCGGAAGCCGAGCTGGTGCTGATCGGCCTGCCCTGGGCCCGTGAATGGGCGAACCGGCTGCCGATGGTCTCGCGCTTCGTGGAGTTTCCGGGCTGGCCGGGCCTGCCCGAACGCGAGACCGACCTGGCCGCCTTGCCCGGCTTCTTCCAGGCGATGCAGGCCGAGCGCTTCGACCTGATGATCCAGCTGCACGGCAGCGGCAGCATCATCAACAACCTGCTGGCCGCGTGCGCGCCGCAGCGGCTGGCCGGCTTCGCCGAGCCCGACGACCTGGCCACCGAGCCGGAGCTGTTCACCCGCTGGCCACGGCAGGGCCATGAGATCGAACGGCTGCTGCATCTCACCGACCACCTGGGCCTGCCGCGCCAGGGCACCGGCATGCTGCTGCCGCTGACCGACGACGACCGCGCACGCGCGGCCGCGCTGGTGGGCGACGGGCCGCCTTACGCCTGCGTGCATGCGGGCGCGCGTTTCACCTCCCGCCGCTGGCCGGCCGAGCGCTTCGCGGCGGTGGCCGACCGGCTGGCCGGGCAGGGCCTGCGCATCGTGCTCACCGGCAGCGAAGGCGAGCGCGAGGTGGTGCAGCGGGTGAAGCAGGCCATGCGGCATGAGGCGCTGGACCTCACCGCCCGCACCGACTTCTGGTCGCTGGCCGCACTGGTGGAAGGCGCCCGGCTGCTGCTGAGCAACGACACCGGCCTGTCGCATGTGGCGGCGGCGGTGGGCGCGCCCAGCGTGGTGGTCAGCTCCGGCAGCGACGTGGACCGCTGGGCACCGCTGGACGTGCAGCGCCACACGGTGCTGTGGTCGCCCGCGCCTTGCCGGCCCTGCGGGCATGAGCACTGCCCCTACCAGCATGAATGCGCGCTGGCCGTCAGCGTGGACGAGGTGGCCGCGGTGGCCCTGCGCCGCGCGGTGGACACCTCCCTGTCGGCCCGCGTGGCCGAGGAAGCAACTGCATGAACACCCCCACCTCCAAGCGCCTGCGCGTGCTCACCTGGCATGTGCACGGCAACTACCTGTACTACCTGACGCAGGCGCCGCACGACTTCTACCTGGCCACGCTGCCTGGCCATCCGTCGGGCCACGTGGGCAAGGTGGGCGTGCTGCCCTGGGGCGACAACGTGCACGAGGTGCCGGCCGACGCGCTGGGCGAGCATGAGTTCGACTGCGTGCTCTACCAGCATGAACGGCACTGGCACGACGACCGCATGAGCCGCCTGACGCCGGCGCTGCGCGACCTGCCCACGCTGTTCGTGGAGCACGATCCGCCGCAGGGCCATCCCACCGACACCCGCCATCCGGCGGCCGGCAGCGGCGCGCACATCGTGCACGTCACGCCCTTCAATGCGCTGATGTGGGACAACGACGATGCGCCGGTGAGCATCATCGACCACGGCGTGCTCATACCCGAAGGCGTGCGCTACAGCGGCGAGCGCAACGAGGGCATCGTCGTCGTCAACCACCTGCAGCAGCGCGGCCGCCGGCTGGGCGCCGACGTCTTCGAGCAGGTGCGCCAGCAGGTGCCGCTGCAGCTGGTGGGCATGGACAGCCTGCGCATGGGCGGGCTGGGCGAGGTGGGCAACCTGGACCTGGCCGCGGCCATGGCGCAGTACCGCTTCTTCTTCAACCCGATCCGCTACACCAGCCTGGGGCTGGCGGTGATCGAGGCCATGATGGTGGGGCTGCCCATCATCGGCCTGGCCACCACCGAACTCACGACGGTGATCCGCAACGGGGTCAATGGTTATGTGGACACCCGGATCGACCGCCTGGTGGAGGTGATGCGCATGCTGATCAACGAACCCGACACCGCCCGCCGGTGGGGCGAGGCCGCTCGCCAGACGGCGCTGGAGCGCTTCAACATCCAGCGCTTCTCGGCCGACTGGGACCGCGTGCTGACCGACGTGGCCGGGGGTGCGAAATGAGCAGCCCGCCCCGCCCCCTGCATGCCAGGCGTGTCGTCGTCACCGGCGGTGCCGGCTTCATCGGATCGCACCTGTGCCGCAGGCTGCTGGACGCCGGCGCCGAGGTGCTGTGCGTGGACAACTTCTACACCGGCTCGCGGGCGCTGATCGCGCCGCTGCTGGGCCATGCGCGCTTCGAGCTGCTGCGCCATGACGTGACCTTCCCGCTGTACGTGGAGTGCGACGAGATCTACAACCTGGCCTGCCCCGCCTCGCCGGTGCACTACCAGCTGGACCCGGTGCAGACCACCAAGACCAGCGTGCACGGCGCCATCAACATGCTGGGCCTGGCCAAGCGGGTGAAGGCGCGCATCCTGCAGGCCAGCACCAGCGAGGTGTACGGCGACCCGCTGGTGCATCCGCAGAAGGAAGACTACTGGGGCCATGTGAACCCCATCGGCCCGCGCAGCTGTTATGACGAAGGCAAGCGCTGCGCCGAGACGCTGTTCATGGACTACCGGCGCCAGCACAAGCTGCGGGTGAAGGTGGCGCGCATCTTCAACACCTACGGTCCGCACATGCACCCGGGCGATGGCCGCGTGGTCAGCAACTTCATCGTCCAGGCCCTCACCGGCCAGCCGATCACGCTCTACGGCGATGGCCAGCAGACGCGCAGCTTCTGCCATGTGAGCGACACGGTGGATGCGCTGATGAAGCTGATGGGCACCCGCGACGACTTCGCCGGCCCGGTGAACATCGGCAATCCGGTGGAGCGCAGCATGCTGGACATCGCCCGGCTGGTGCTGGAGCTCACGGGTTCCAGGTCCGAGCTGGTCTTCGAGCCGCTGCCGCAGGACGACCCGCGCCAGCGCTGCCCGGACATCACCCTGGCCCGCGAGGAGCTGGGCTGGCAGCCCACGGTGGAATTGCGCAACGGGCTGCTGGACACCATCGCCTGGTTCGACAAGTGCCTGGCGGGCGGGCCGGAGGATCGCAGGATGTGAGGCGGCGCGTCGGCCGGTGGCTTGAACCTGCTTGCCCGATGCCGACGACCTGCCAAGCCTGCCCCGCTGCCGTGAACGGCGGGCACGGCCACGTCTGAAGACGGCGGCGCCTATTGCCGCTGCGCCACCACCGGCGTGCTCGGCGCATCGGCCGCCAGGGCGCCGCCGCGGTGCACCAGCCACCAGTCGCGCACCACCTGCGGCGGCAGCACGCGGCGCTGCCGCAGCACCCAGGGCAGGCCCGCCATCGCGGCACGCAGGCCTTCGCGCCGCAGGCCCTGCTGGCGGGCGTCGCGCAGCACGCTGCGTGTCTCGTCCCAGGCCACCGCCAGCGGCAGGCGCAGCCAGGCCAGCCACAGCCGGTTGCGGATCAGGCTGGCGCGGCGGCGGTGCAGGTCGCGCGCGGGGGAAGGATGGTGGTGCGTCACCATGTCGTGCCGGTAGCACAGGGCCCAGCCGCGGGCCTGCAGGTCGAAGGCCAGCAGGGCTTCCTCGGCGCCCAGGAAGAAGCGCGGCTCGTAGCCACCGGCCTCGAGAAAGGCGGTGGTGCGCATCACCACCGCGCCGGCCATGAAGCCCACCAGGGCCGGGCCGGGCAGGCCGCGTGCATCCAGCGGGCTGTGGGCCATCACGTCGCAGGTGGGGTCGGTGCGGCCCTCCGGCTCCACGATCACGCGGGCATTGAGGGCGGCCACGCGCGGATGGGCATCCAGCAGGTCGGCCGCCCGCGCCAGCGCGCCGGGCGCCCACCAGGTGTCGTCGTCGCAAAAGGCCACGTAGGGCGTGCGCACCTGGGCCACGCCGCTGTTGCGGCCGGCGGCGCCGCGGTTGGTGGGCTCGCGCACCAGCCGCACCTGCGGATGCTCGGCCCGCACCCGCTCGGCGGTGCCGTCGGTGCTGGCGTTGTCCACCACGATGATTTCGGGCCGCTCGGGCAGGGCCTGCAAGCTGTGCAGCACGCCCATCAGTTCGTCGGCCCGGTTGTAGGTCAGCACCACGATGCTGATGCGAGGGTTGGCATTCATCCGAGTTGCAGGCGCCAGAAGCGCTCGGGGTGTCGGGTGTCGGCCAGGCCGTCGGGTCCGAAGGCCCGGGCCTGGCTGGGATAGGCCGCGATGGCACGCGCCTTGGCGGCGGCCTCGCCGGCCGGCGGCTGCAGCAGCGGCGTGGCCTGGATGCCGGCCTGCTGCAAGGTGGCCAGGCGCGCCTGCACCAGGCCGGGCATGGCGCGGTACAGCGCCTCCTCGTAGCCGAGGGCCTCGGCCCGGCCCACCGCGCGCAAGGCCTGCAGGCAGGCCTGGTGCACCAGGTCATGGTCAGAATGGAACAGGCCCAGCGGCACCAGCACCGGCGCTTCGGCCGGCAGTTCATGCAGCAGCCCGGCCAGCGCCTGGGCCACTTCGTCGATGCGGGGCGAGGCCTCGTACTGGCTGTCCAGAAAGGGCAGCCAGCTAGGATGTGCGCCCACGGCCTGCAAGGCCTCGCGGTCCTCGGCCAGCCGGGCCGCCATGGCCTGGCCGGCGCCGTCGAAGCCGCATTGGCGGTCCCAATCGGTCAGCCGGCCGGCATCGGGTGGCGTGCCGGCCAGCACCGTCACCACGCAGGTGCCGGGGTGGGCGGCCAGCCACTCGCCGCAGCCGAACACCGCATCGTCCAGATGCGGCGAGACGAGCAGCGCCCTCATCCGCCGGCAGGGAACAGCCGTGCGGTGAGTTCCTCGGCGCGCATGTGCGTCAGGTCATGGTTGTCGTCGTCGGTGATGACCGCCGCCACCTGCTTGCTGCAGGCCTTGCGCAGCAGGCCCAGGAAACGCGGCGCGGCCACCACGCGCAGCGTCTGGTAGCGGCCGGCCTGCAGGGACTCGGCCAGCCACTGCGCCACGGTGCGGGCGAACACCTCGGCATGCTGGTGCGTCTCGTCCAGCCCGGCGGAGGTGGTGGCATTGCTCGCATGCTCGGTGCCGCCGCGCCGACCGTGGCCGTCATGGCGCATGTCGGCGTCCTTGGCGTGGGCATCGGGGTCGGTGAGGGTGTGCACTTCCTGCAGCGTGGCGCCGGGCTTGGGCAGCTCGTACACATGGGCCACCGCCTCGTCGGCCACCAGCACCCAGAGCTTGTCGTTCGATGCGTTGCTCATCCCGCCTTCCTCCCGGAGGCCTGGCCGCCGGCATCGCCGTTGTCGCTGCCGGTGGCAGCGCGGTCGGCATTGCGGGCCAGCGAACTCTCGGCGTTGTCCATCGCCTGCTGCTCGGGCGTGTCGTTGGCCTGCTCCAGCTCGGTGCCGCCGTCCAGCACTTCGGCCAGTCCTTCCTGTTCCTTCACCGCATCACGGCGTTCGTTCATCGGCCGGCCGGGGCCGGAAACCTGCGTGGGATTGGTCATCGGTGTTCTCCGTGGGGTTCAGGTGCCGGCTTTTCGGCAAGCGCCATGCCGAAGCGACCGCACACGGGGGCACGTCACTTGCCGTTGCACGGGTGCTGCGGCCGTTTGCCGCGACGGAGCGACGAGACCATGACATCCATCAAGAACAAGCCCTTCCTGCCCACCCCGCAACGCCCGTTGGCCGGCCTGCTGATCGTCGCGGCGGGCCTGCTGGCCGCCGGCTGCGACCGCGGCGCGCCGAACACCGATGCCAACGGCATGGCGCCCAACACGCCGGCCGCATCCGGCGTGGGGCCGGGCGTGGGCAACAGCCCCACCAACGCCGGCGCGCCGCCGCCGGATTCACCGGAGAACAGCCGCACCGGCAGCCGCGTGGGCATCCCGCAGGGCAGCCCGGAAGCCGGCATGGCGACGCCGGAGAACACGCCCACCACCGGCGGCGTCGGCGCGGTGGCGCCATCGCCCGGGGCCGCCGCCTCGGCCGCGCCGCCGGCCAGCGGCACCAGCTCCACCGCGCCGGGCCCCGCCGTGCCGTTGAGTGCCAGCGAGAAGGCCTTCATGGCCGCGGCCCATGTGGCCGGCCTCTACGAGATCGAGGTGGGCCGCATCGGCGCCGAGCGTGCGCAGGACACCAAGGTGAAGGCGTTGGCAGGCCATCTCGTGTCCGAGCACAGCGTGGCAAACGATGCCCTGCGTGGCCTGGCCGCACTGCGCAACGTGGAGCTGCCCACCAGCCTGCCGCCCGATCGCCAGGCCGACATCGACAAGCTGAAGAAGGCGCCGGCCGCGCAGTTCGACGAGACCATGGTGCAGGCCGTGGTGATCCCGGCGCACCAGGACGACATCGCCCGCTTCGAGCGCGCCCAGCAGGACGCCCGCGACCCCGAGCTGAAGGCCTTCATCCAGCGCACGCTGCCCACGCTGCACCAGCACCTGAAGAGCGCGCAGACGCTGGCCCTGCCGCCCAAGAGCTGAGGCCGCGGCAGGCGTGAAAAAGGCGGCCGAGGCCGCCTTTTTTGTTGCCGCTGGAGTCCGGCAGGCTCAGTGCGCAAGCACGGCCTTGCCTTCCATCAGCTCCTGCTTGCGGGCCAACAGCTCGGCGCCCACGGCCTTGATGTCGATGCGGCGGCGCAGCTTGGGGAACATCTCTTCCTGTTCCTCCTTCACGTGGTGCTCGATGTACTCGCCCAGCACCGTGACCTTGGCGTCGTACAGGTCATCGTCGGCGGTCATCGACTCGATCTGCGCGATCAGGTCCTTGGCGCTGGCGTGCTCCACGGTGGCTTCGTCCACCAGGTCGGCC
This sequence comes from Aquincola tertiaricarbonis, assembly GCF_000969605.1. GTDB lineage: Bacteria > Pseudomonadota > Gammaproteobacteria > Burkholderiales > Burkholderiaceae_C > Aquincola > Aquincola tertiaricarbonis. The sequence continues at coordinate 54,066 of NZ_JZUE01000031.1, forward strand.
TCGGGCAGCACTTCGCGGGCGGCCGGATAGAAGATCTCTTCCTCGATCTGCGCATGCACCGTCAGCAGCAGGCAGATCTGGTTGGCCAGCGCCTCGCGCTCCTGCGCGCCGGCCTCGGCCTTCACCAGCTTCTCGTACTTCTTGAAGAGCTTCTTCACCTCGTCATGGTCCTGCGTCAGCAGGGTCAGGGCGTCGGGCGCTTCCTTGTCCTTGCGGGCAGGCGCGGCGCGGGTGGTTCGGGTGGTGGCGGTGTTGGCGGTAGGCATTGGGTACATCCTCATGTATGGGTACAAGGCCTTCAGGCTATCGAAGCTTGCAGCGCTTGTGGGCCCCGCAGGGGCTTGTCGCGGCCAAGCCGCACGGCTGCGTGGCCGGCTGTCCGACACGCCGGTCGGACAGCGGATCAACCGGGCGCCCCACGGCGCCTTTGTCGCGGCTTTTCGAAGGCCAGCAGCACGCACAGCGCCGCGGCGATGGGCAGGTTCTTCAGCACCGGGCCATACGGATGCAGCCAGTAGTCGGGCAGCTTCAGCGTGATGACCACGGTGTAGAAACCCATCAGCCCCAGCTGCGCCCACCACAGCCAGCGCCGTGGATGCAGCAGCGTTGCCAGGCCCAGCGCCAGGTCGAAGGTGGCCGCGCCGTACAGCATCAGCACCGCCAGCGGGCCGGTGATGCCGGTGCGCGCCAGCAGCGCCAGGCTGTCGGCCACCGGGTAGAGGCCGTAGGACACCACGGCCGTGACCAGCCACACCAGCGCCAGGCTCAGCCGCAGCATCGCCAGCGCCAGCGGCAGCCGCGCCACGGGCAGGGCCGCCTGCCGCAGCGGCCCGACGAAGCCGGTGGCCGCCCGCGGCGCGCGGCCCAGCAGGCGGGTGACGTCATGTGCATCGGCCACGTTGCCCCGCTGCAGCATCTGCCAGGTCTGCCGGTTGAGCACCGAGCCCGGCAGGTGGTCGCCTGCCGCGGCCAACCGGTCCATCAGCCCGCGCGGCAACGGCAGGAAGCGCGCCGGGCGCAGGCCCATGCCGGCGCGCAGGGCCGCCAGGTAGCCGCGCAGCGGCAGCGGTTCCGGGCCGACGATGGCCAGCCGCCGCGGCGCGTCGGCGGCCACCTCGTCGTGCAGCAGCAGCCGCATGACGGTGGCCACCACGTCGTCCACATGCACCGGCTGGATGGCGCCCGCGCCTTGCGGCAGCGGCACGGCCAGCGGTGCGGCCGCCAGCTGCAGCAGCTGCTGCGTGCTGGCGCCGTCGATGCCGAACACCAGCGAAGGCTGCAGCACGAAGCCCTGCACCGGCAGCGCCAGCAAGGCTTCGTCCGCCGTGCGCTTGCTCAGGTGGAAGGTGGTGCTGGCCTGCGCATCCGCACCCAGGGCCGAAAGCTGCAGCACCCGTTTCACACGGGCATCGGCGCAGGCCTCGAACAGCGCGATCGGCCCGCGCGCATGCAGTGCGTGGAAGGTGTTGCGGCCGTGCTCGGCGGCGATGCCCACGGCATTGACCACCGCATCGGCACGTTCGAGCGTGGTGCGGCAGCCGGCCAGCGGATCGTCGGCCGCGAAGTCCAGCGCCACGCAGCGGCGCTGGGGATGCTGGCGCTGGTAGGCATCGGGATCGCGCACGCCGCACACCAGGGTGTGGCCGGCGTCCTCGATGGCCTGCGCGATGCGGCTGCCGATGAAGCCGCTGGCCCCGGCCAGCAGGATCAGCATGGCGTGCGCGGCTTCATTGCGGCTTGGCCACCATCAGCCAGAAAACGATCACCAGGCCCACGAAGGCCGGTATGCCCAGCAGCACCCACCAGCGCAGGAAGCGCCAGTAGCGCTCGGGCAGCTCGGTGCCGGTGGCCACCGCATGGCGGGCCATGTCGCGCATGCGCAGCTGGATCCACACCACCGGCAGCCAGCAGGCGCCGGCCACGAAGTACAGCACGAAGGACCAGAAGATCCAGGTGGTGGTGAGCGGCAGCTGCGCGATGTGGGCCATCGCCAGGCCGGTGGCGGGCTGCACGATGATGGTGGTGGTGGTGAAGATGGCATCGGCCACCACCACATGGCCCACCACCGTGGCGGCCACCCGCGGATCGCGCGTCAGGCTGGCCAGCAGCATGTAGTAGGCCGAGCCGATGCCCGTGCCGAACAGGATGGTGGACGACAGCACGTGCAGCCATTTGAGGAGGAGGTAGCTCATGGGCGGGTGGGTTGGCGCGTGGGTGCCAGGGCATCTGGTTTGCCTCGGTTGCGGCAACCGGCATTCCGCCGGCATGAAAGGACGTTCATGCGCTACGAAAGCACCGGCGCGGCCCGAAGCGCGCTGCGGATCATCGAAGGCGGCCTCAGCCAGGTTCGCCAGGCACCCTTGGCCGGCGTGCGGCCCACCTCGGCGCTGTGGTGGGGCGGCATGGCGGCCAACCTGCTGTCGGCCGCGGTGCTGATGCTGCGGGGCCGGCAGGAATCCACCACGCTGGGGCCCATCAACGCGGTGAGCCACTGGGCCTACGGCAAGGAAGCGCTGCAGCAGGACGATGCCACCTTGCGCCACACCGCCACCGGTGCCGCCATCCATGCCGGCAGCAGCCTGTTCTGGGCGGCGCTGTACGACTTCGTGGTGGTCAAGCCGCTGTTGCGCCGCCAGCCGGTGGCCAGCGAGCCGATGGCTGCCGCGGCGCCGCTGCTGGTGGGCGCCGCGGCAGTGGCCACGGTGGCCGCGGCCGTGGACCTGAAGCTGGTGCCCGAGCGGCTGACGCCAGGCTTCCAGCACCGGCTGTCGAACACCAGCCTGGTGTTGACGTATGCGGCCTTCGGCGTGGGCCTGGCCGTGGGCGGCCTGCTGCAACTGCGCGGTCGGCGCTGAGGCGCCGGATAGGGCCGGGCGCTGCCCGGCCCGGGCGTCAGTAGCCCTTGTCGGGCGGCGGCGCCACCGGCACCGTGGGCGGTGCCGTCTCTGCGCGGGCAGCACGGGCGTTGTGGGCCCGGGTGGCCCGCTTGGCCTCGCGCGCGGCCTTCCAGTCCATCGCCGTGCGCGCGATGCGGAAGATGCGCATCGGCCACCAGCCGCCCGGCGCAAAGGCCGATGCGGCCGCCGCGGCCGGGGAACGGGCCGGCAGCACGAAGGGCGCCAGGATCAGGCCCAGCCGCGCCATGGCACCGAACAGGCCCGGCTTCTCGCCCGGGGGCAGCGCGCCCGGCGGCAGCGCATGGCCATAGCGGTAGGCCTCCTGGCGGGCGCGCGCGCGGGCCTCGGCCCGCGGGTCGTGGCGCACCGCCTTCACCACCCGCCAGGCGATCCAGGCCGTGGCCAGCGCGCCCACGCCGATCAGGGCCACGCGGCCGCCGGAGCGGGCGGCCACGCGGGTCTGGCGAGAGACGTCGTCGATGCGTTGCAGCAGCCGGCGGTCGTGCAGCATCACGTCGCGCTCGGCGCGGCGGATGCGTTCGTCCAGCGGCAGGTCGCTGGGGGTGTGCTGCGTGGTCATGGCGACACCTCGTTCGGACTGTTGGCGTTCTTCACGGTGAAGTGGTGCAGCGTGGCCGGCAAGGCCAGCAGCGGCACCATCGCCACCGCGCGCCAGGCCAGCAGCCCGGCCGCGGCCAGGTTCACCACCAGCACCAGCACCATGGTCCAGATCGGCGACCAGCCGGCCACCTGCACCAGCATCAGCACCACCGCGGCCCACAGCGCGATCCAGCCCGTCAGGGCCACCACCGCGGCCAGCACCAGCAGCGCGATGATCTTGGGCAGCACGTCACGGGCGCGGCGCAGCTCCAGGGCCAGCAGGTGCACACGGGCGCTGAGCGCCGCCGCGGCTTCCTGCAACAGGCCCTGGATGCCGGCAGGCAAGCCTGCCAGGCCCTGGCGCGTGCCGCCGTCAGGGGGTGGGGAGCCGGGGGAACGGTTCATGCTGGCCTTTCGTCGTGGAATCGGGGACGCACGCACCTGATGGTCGTGCTTGATACACCTGTTGGCAATTCAAGTGCCGACGTTCTTTGCAGGGCGAAACACTTCGGCGCCCGGGCCGGGTGCGGCAAAGATTGCCGCCGCGCCCGGTCCCTGGCTCAACGCTTGGTGCCGGTCTCGTCGGACTGGCCGATCACCCTCGTCTCGCCGGCCTCGGGCTTCAGCCCGCCGATGCCGCTGCCGCCATCGAAGCCCTCGCTCATGTTCTCGAGGGCGGCCTTGCTCTGTTCACTGTTGCGCTTGGCGGTGTCGTCCTCGCGCTTCTTGTCCTTGTCGCCCAGGTTGTCGGCGCCGCCTTGGCTGGTGGGGATGGTCATCGTGCTTCCTTCGTCTGTGGTGGGGGTATCGGGGCGGTCAAGGCAAACGGCCTGCCGCCCAGCACCGCAGGCCGCCGCGCCTGCGGAACGCGCATTGCCGTGAGGGGGCAGGCCTGCTCGCAGGCTCCGCGCAATCGATCGACGACACCACCCTTGAAGGAAGATTCATGTTCGTTCACAACAAGCGACTCCAATACACCGTCCGCGTCAGCGAAAGCAACCCGGGCCTGGCCAACCTCATGCTGGAACAGTTCGGCGGCCCGCAGGGCGAGCTGGCCGCCGCCTGCCGCTACTTCACTCAGTACCTGGGAGAGGACGACCCGGGCCGCA
>NZ_JZUE01000032.1 GCF_000969605.1 Aquincola tertiaricarbonis
TCTCCTCCACGCCCGCGGCCTGCTCGCTGGAGGCCTGGCTGAGGCTCTGCGCCGTGGCACTCACCTCTTCCGAGGCACCGGCCAGCGCCTCGGCGGCGCCGTTGACCTCGGCCACCACGTGGGCCAGCTGGCTCACGGTGCGGTTGATGTGGTCCTTCATCTCGCCGAAGCTGCCGCTGTAGTCGCGCTCGATCTGGCGCGACAGGTCGCCACCGGACAGCGCACCCATCACGTCGGCCACGTCGTCCACGCTGGCACCCACGGTGGTGACGAGCTGGTTCAGGCCCTGCCCCATCTCCTGCTGGAAGCCCTGCAGGCCAGCCAGTTCCACCCGCTGGCTGAAGTCGCCGCGGTTGGCGGCCTCCACCACACGGCGCTGGCCCTCGATCACCTGCTGCAGCCGGCCGATCATCTGCCGCACCGCGAACAGCAGGCTGCTGCTGTCGCCCTCGCGCAGCGTGATGCGGGCCTCCAGGCTGCCATCGGCCACCTGGCGCAGCACCGCGGCGGCTTCCGCCGGCTCGCCGCCCAGCTGGCGGCTGACCACCCGCGTGACCACCAGGCCCATCAGCACCGCCAGCACCACCGAACCCAGCACCACGCCCAGCATCACCGTGCGGGCGCGGTCGGCCGCCGCAGTGGCCGCGGCATTGGTGGCCTCCGCCTGCGAGCTCAGCTCGACGATGATCTCGGACATCAGCCCTTCCAGCGCATTGACCGCCTTGCGGGTGTCGCCGTTGCTCAGCAGCGCCGCCTCGTTGGCCTGGCCTGCGCTGGACAGCGCCGCCACCTTGTCATGCTGCGCGAGGTAGCCGGGCACCTGCTGGTCGATGCGGGCCAGCAGCGCACGTTCCTTGTCGCTGGTCTCGCTGGCGCGGTAGGCGTCCAGCGCCTGGCGGAACTTGTCGAAGTGCACCTGGGCGCGGGCCACCGCGTCCTTCACGTCGTCGGCATCCTTCAGCGCCGGCAGCCGCACATAGGCGCGCGAATGGGCGCCCAGCCGGGCCGCGGCTTCCGACACATGCTGCGCCGGCAGCACCGCATCGGTGTAGGTGGCCTGCAGCATGGCCTGCAGCTCGGCGATGCGCAGCAGGCCGTAGCCGCCCACCGCGGCGGTCAGCACGGAACAGGTGAGGAAGGTCAGCAGCAGCTTGTGCGCCAGTTTCATGCGCAGGAACCAATTCATTTCGGGTACTCCAAAAAGCCGGGCTGAAGATCAGAAGGTCGTGAAGTCGGATTCATCGACCGTGGCGGGGGTGGGCACCCGCCCTGCCGCAGGGCGCCTGGCCGGGGCGGCCACACGCCGTGCCGTGGCCTGCGCCTGGCCCAGGGCCTTGCGCATGGGGGCCGCGGCTTCGGCCTCATGGGCCTGTGCATCCAGCTTGAAGAAGGACATGGTGCGCTGCAGCTGCTCGGCCTGCGCACTCATCTCCTCTGCCGTGGCGGCCAGTTCCTCGGAGCTGCTGGCGTTCTGCTGGGTGGTGGTGCTGAGCTGGCCGACCGCGGCATTGATCTGGCCGACGCCGGAGGACTGCTCCTCGCTGGCCGCGGTGATCTCCTGCACCAGGTCGGAGGTCTTCTTGATGCTGGGCACCATCTCGTCCAGCAGCCTGCCCGCGCGCTCGGCCAGCTCCACGCTGGACGAGGCCACGGTGCCGATCTCCTGCGCCGCCACCTGGCTGCGCTCGGCCAGCTTGCGCACCTCGGCCGCCACCACCGCGAAGCCCTTGCCATGCTCGCCGGCCCGCGCCGCCTCGATGGCCGCGTTCAGCGCCAGCAGGTTGGTCTGGTAGGCGATGTCGTCGATGATCCCGATCTTCTGCGCGATCTGCTTCATCGCCACCACCGTGGCCTTGACCGCCTCGCCGCCTTCACTGGCTTCGCCGGCGGCCTTGGTGGCCATGCCGTCGGTGATCTTGGCGTTCTCGGTGTTCTGCGCGATCGATGCGGTCATCTGCTCGATGGAGGCGCTGGTCTCCTCCACGCCGGCAGCCTGCTCGCTGGACGCCTGGCTCAGGCTCTGCGCCGTGGCACTCACCTCCTCGGAAGCGCTGGCCAGGCCCTGCGCACCGCTGTTGACCTCCTGCACCACGCGGGACAGCTTGTCCACCATGTTCTGCATGGCACGCAGCAGCCGCGCGGTCTCGTCCTTGCCCTGCACTTCCAGCGCCACCGTCAGGTCGCCATCGGCCAATGCGTCGGCGGCCTGCACCGCGCGGTTCAGCGGCCGGGTGACGCTGCGGCTGATCAGCAGCCCCAGCACCACGCCCAGCAGCACGCCGCCGGACACCAGCGCGATCATCATCGTGCGGCTGGCGTTGTAGAGCGCCTCCACCTCGTTGTTGGCGGCTTCGGCGCGCTGCTCCTTCTGCAGCGTCAGCTCCGACAGCAGGTTGTCCAGCACGTCGGCACGCTCCCGCACGCGGGTGAGGGACGCCACCAGCTCATCGCTGCGCTCGGCCAGCTTGCCCTTGGCGGCCAGCTCCAGCGCCTGCTTCATCTCGGACTGGTAGTCGTCCCAGGTCTTGTACGCGGTGGCGAACAGCTCCTTGGCCTTGTCGGTGACGAACAGGGGCCGGGCCTTCTCCATGTTGTCCCTGGCGGCGGCGCTGTTCTTGGCGATGGAGCCCAGGTGGCGCTCGCGTTCCTCGAGCGAGGTGGCCAGCAGGAAGTTCGAGCGGGCGCGGCCGATGGCCACCAGCTGGATGTTCGCTTCCTTGATGTAGGACAGGCCGAGCAGCTCGCGCCGGTACATGCCCTCCGACAGCTCGTTCATCTGGGCGGCGTTCTTCAGGGCCACGGCGCCCACGATGGCGCTGATGGCTGCGACGACGAGAAAGCCCACGATCAGCCGGGTGCCGATCTTGAAGTTGGAAAACATGAGGTGTCCTTCGGTACTGCAGGGACGTGCGGAATGCCGGGCTGGTCAGCGTGCGGCTGTCGATCCGGCGGCCTGCCCGGGTAGGGCGGCGGGCTGGGCCTGGCGGCCCACGGAGCGGTGGCTGGCATGCAGCGCCTGGCCGATGAGGGCCGGCACGTCGAGGATCAGCGCCACATCCCCGCTGCCACGGATGCTGGAGCCGCTGATGCCCTTGACCTGCGAGAACATCTTCGACAGCGGCTTGATGACGGTCTGGAACTCGCCCAGCAGCGTGTCCACCAGCAGGCCCACCTTCTGCGCGCCGTGGCGCACCACGCAGATGTTCTGCCGCCGGCCAGGTTCGCCGTCCAGCTCGAACAGCTCGCGCAGCCGGATCAGCGGCAGCACCTCGCCGCGCAGGTCGGTGTAGTCCTGGCCGCTGGCGGCGGTCTCGGCGGGGAACTCGATGCATTCCTCCACCACGTCCAGCGGCACCACGAACACCGACTTGCCCACCGCCAGCTGGAAGCCTTCGATGATGGCCAGCGTAAGCGGCAGCCGCACCGTGACGGTGGTGCCCTGGCCGGGCCGGCTGCCGATGTCCACGCTGCCGCGCAGCGCGGTGATGTTGCGCTTGACCACGTCCATGCCGACGCCGCGGCCGGACAGGTTGGTCACTTGCTCGGCGGTGGAGAAGCCGGGCTCGAAGATCAGGTTGTAGATCTCGGCATCGCTCAAGGCCTTGCCGGGCTCCACCAGGCCGCGCTCCAGTGCCTTGGCCAGGATGCGGTCGCGGTTGAGGCCACCGCCGTCGTCGCTCACCTCGATGACGATGCTGCCGGAGTCATGGAAGGCATTCAGCCGCACGGTGCCGCGCGCGGGCTTGCCGCGTTCGGCGCGCAGCTCGGCCGATTCGATGCCGTGGTCCATCGAGTTGCGCACCAGGTGCGTCAGCGGGTCGCCGATGCGCTCGACCACCGTCTTGTCCAGCTCGGTGTCCTCGCCGCTGACTTCCAGCGCGATGTCCTTGCCCAACTCGCGGGCCACGTCGTGCACCACGCGCTGGAAGCGGTTGAAGGTGGCGCCGATCTTGACCATGCGCAGCTGCAGCGCGCTGTCGCGCACCTGCTCCACCAGCTGGCTGACGGCGTCGTTCAGCTCGGCCAGTTCCGGGTCGCGGCGCTTGCGGGCCGCCAGGTTGGCACCGGCGGCGGCGATGATGAGCTCGCCCACCTGATCGATCAGCTGGTCCAGCTTGGCGGCGTCGACGCGGATGGACTGGCTTTCGCTGCCGCGCTGCTCGCGGGCCTTGGGCTGGCGCTCGGCCGCGCTGGCCAGGGCGGCGTCCGCAGCGGCCGGCTGCGCGCAGGGCGTGGCAGGCGATGCCGCGGCAATCGCGGCGACGGCCACCTCGGCCAGCGCCGTGGCGGCCTGCGGCGGCGCGATCTGCAGCAGGCAGTCGTCGCGCACGAACTCGAACACCGACTCGATGGCCGCCTGGTCGGCACTGCTGTGCAGCTGGATCTCGAAGCCGAGGTAGCAGCACTCCGGGTCCATCTCGTCGGCCTCGGGCAGCGCCGAATGGTCGGTGGCGATGTGCTCGATGCGGCCCAGCGTGGCCAGGTAGCGGATGAAGGCCAGCGGGTCCATGCCGTTGCGCAGCACGCCGGTGCCGAACTGCACGCGGATGCGCCAGAGCCCGGCTTCGCCGTCGGCGGCCGCATCGGCGGTGGCCACGGGCGCGGCGGCGGCCTCGTCGCCCAGGTACACCTGCAGCCGCGCGATCAGCGGTGCGCCCTGCGCCAGCAGCGCCGCATCGGGCGTGCCGCCGGCATCCACCGCGGCCACCAGCGCGCCGATGTGGTCGCCGCAGGCCAGCAGCAGCGCCACCAGCTTGTCGTCGGTGGGCAGGCGGCCGGCACGCACCTCGTCCAGCACGCTTTCCACCACATGGGTGAAGGCGACGATGTCGTCGAGTCCGAACAGGCCAGACGAGCCCTTGATGGTGTGGGCGGCGCGGAAGATGGCATTGACCGCCTCGCCGGTGGCGTCCTCGCCCAGGTGGCCGAGCGACAGCAGCGCATCCTCCATCTGCTCGAGCAGCTCGCGGCTCTCGATGATGAAGGTCTGCAGGGCCTGGTCCAGGTTCATGTACGGGCTCCTCGGGTGGCCGTCAGGCGGGTAGGTCCAGGGGCAGGCCCAGCAGCGCGAAGGCCTCGCACACCGCGGTGCTGGGCGACTGCAGGCGCAGCCGGCGGTCCAGCGCGGCCGCCTCGCGGCGCGCCAGCAGCAGCAGCTGCACGCCGGCGGTGTCGATCTCGCTGACCTCCGACAAATCGAAGGCCGGCTCCGCCGCGCGGCGCACCGCCTCCAGCAGCACCGGCTTCAGCTCGGCGGCGCGGTAGATGGTCAGCTCGCCGTCCAGGCCCAGGCAGGCCTCGGCCGCGCCGTTCGTCGCAGTGGGGTTCATCGCGGTTCCTTCGCAAGGCCGGCGCGCCGCGCCGGCGGATGGCGGCTCAGGGCAGCACCAGCTTCTGCACCACGCCCAGCAGCTGCTCGGGCTTGAAGGGCTTGGTCACCCAGGCCTTGGCACCGGCAGCCTGGCCTTCGGCCTTCTTGCCGTCGGCGGTCTCGGTGGTCAGCATCACGATGGGCGTGAACTTGTACGAGGGGTTCTGCTTGACCGCCTTGACGAAGCTGATGCCATCCATGTTGGGCATGTTCACGTCGCTGATCATCAGGTGGACCTTCTGGCCCTTGAGCTTGGCGAGCGCGTCCTTGCCGTCGCAGCCTTCGAGCACGTCGTAGCCGGCGTTGCGCAACGCGATGCCCACCACCTGCCGGAGCGAGGCGGAGTCATCGACGATCATGATGGTCTTGGGCATGGGATGGACTTCAGAAGAAGGTGATCTCGGATTCGGCCGCAGCCGCGGCGGCCACGGGCTTCTTGTGGCGGCCGGCCGGGGCCGCCTGGTGCACCTGGTGCTCATCGGCCATCGCGTAGGTGCTCTGCAGCTCGGCCAGCAGGCCGGCGGCCGACACCGGCGCCAGCACCTGGGTGCTGGTGTAGTGGCGGTGGTTCTCGGCCAGCGTCTCGGGCAGGCGGGCGATGTTCTGCTTCACATGGCTCAGGATCTGGCTCACGCGGTCCTGGAACTGCAGCTGCACCAGCGCATCGGAGATCTCGCCCTGGATGCCGATGCTCTCGTTCTTCAGCACCTCGGTGCTCTGCACCAGGCCGTCGGTCACGCCGCGCAGGTCGTTCAGCACGCCGGCGATCACGCCGCGCGCGGCCTGCATGGAAGCCTCGTCCGCGCTGCTGGAGGCCCGCGAGGCCTCGCTGGCGGCCACGATGGCCTCGCTGACCAGCCGCACCTTGTCGGCGATGCGCTTGCCGGTGTCGCCCGACATCGACGACAGCTTGCGCACCTCCTGCGCCAGCACGCCGAAGCCGCGGCCGGCCTCGCCGGCGCGCGCCGCCTCGATGGCGGCGTTGACGGCCAGCAGGTTGGTCTGGGCCGCGATGGCCGCCACGTCGGTGGCCATCTGCTGCAGCTCCTGGATGAACTGGCTGAGCTGCTGCACCTGCTGCACCAGCTCGGCCTTGCCCTGGTTGGCCGTCTCCAGCGAGCGCACCACCGATGACAGCTGCTCCTCGCTGCGGTTGAACACGGCCAGCAGCCCGGCCTCGCCCTGGGCGCCGGTGGAGCCGTCGGACACCTTCACCGCGCGGTCGAGCTTGTCGACGATGCCGGCGAACTGGCCGGTGAGCGCCGACACGGCCGTCTCCATCTGGTGGCGGGAATTCTCGATGTGGCCGCTCCATACCGGCGCCAGCGCCTCGCCCATCTGGTGGTGGCTGGCCACGTAGGCGCCCAGCGACCGGGCCTGGCCGGTCATCGCCCGGTGGACCGCGTGGGCGGCGCCGGCACCGGCCAGCGCCAGCAGCGCGCCAATGCCGCCGGTCAGCCAGCCGGCGGGTGCCAGGCTGGCGACGGCCACCGCACCGGCCACGCCGGGCAGTGCCGCGGCCAGCAGCGGCCACCGCGCGCCCGGCAGACGGGCAGCGGTACCGCTGGCTTGCATGTTGTTGACTTCCATGGATGCACCCTGGTCGGCGCGGCAGCCAGGCCGCCGCGCGTCCATCGACGTTCGATCCCGGCCGCGAGCGGGAGGCCCGCCGCCGAGGCTTGTGCAGGGTGTATCGGTAACAAACGCCGCAACTTGATCGGGCGACGCGTCAAAAAGTCAGGTGGACTGCGGCTATTTCCGCCAGAACTGCGGCGTGAACAGCACCAGCACCGTCAGCAGCTCCAGCCGCCCGAGCAGCATGCCGAAGGTGCAGACCCAGGTCTGGAAATCGGTCAGGCCCTGGAAGTTGGCCGCCGGTCCCACCTCGCCCAGGCCCGGGCCGATGTTGTTGACGCAGGCCACGACCGCGGCGAAGGCGGTGACCAGGTCCAGGCCCGACATTAGCATCAGCAGCGTCAGGCCGATCAACGAGCCGCCGTAGATCAGCATGAAGGCCAGCACCGACGACAGCACCGACTGCGACACCACCTGGCCGTTGAACAGCACCGGGTTGACCACCCGCGGGTGCACGATGCGCACCAGCTCATGCTGCGCCTGCTTCAGCAGCAGGATCATGCGGACCATCTTGATGCCGCCGCCGGTGGAGCCGGCGCAGCTGGCGAAGCAGCCCAGCATCACCATCACCACCGGCGCGAACAGCGGCCATTGCTCGTAGTCGGTGGACACGAAGCCGGTGGTGGTAGCCAGCGACACCACGTGGAAGGTGACGTGCCGCAGCAGCTCCAGTGGATCGATGTAGGTGCGGTCCAGCCACATGTGCACCGAGATCACCACGATGGTGGCCACGATCCAGCCCAGGTACCAGCGCGCCTCGGTGCAGCGCAGCAGCGGCCGCAGCGAGCGGGTGCGCCACACCACGAAGTAGCGCGCGAAGTTGATGCCGGCCAGCAGCATGAACAGCACCGCCAGGCCGTCCAGCAGCGGTGAATCCCAGTGGCTGAAGCCGTTGTCGTAGCTGGAGAAGCCGCCCAGGCCCACGGTGCTGCAGGCATGCATGAAGGCGTCGGCCCAGTCCATGCCGCCGGCCCGGTAGGCTGCGAAGCAGGCGCCGGTGAGCACGAAGTACACGCCCCACAGGCCGCGCGCGGTCTCGGCGATGCGGGGCGTGAGCTTGGCCTCCTTCATGGGGCCGGGCGTCTCCGCCTTGAACAGCTGCGAGCCGCCCACGCCCAGCAGCGGCAGCACCGCCACCACCAGCACGATGATGCCCAGCCCGCCGAGGAACTGCAGGAAGCAGCGCCAGACGTTGATGGACAGCGGCAGCGCATCCAGCCCGGTGAACACCGTGGCCCCGGTGGCGCTGAAGCCGGACATGGCCTCGAAGTAGGCATCGGTGAAGCTGAGGCCCGGCAGGTGCAGCAGCATCGGCAGGCTGGCAAAGCCCGGCAGCAGCGTCCACACCAGCGTCACCAGCAGGAAGCCGTCGCGCGGCTGCAGCTCGCGCTTGAAGCGGCGGCCGCCCAGCCACATGGCCGAGCCGCTGGCCGCGGTGATCACCAGCGCCTGCGCGAAGGCGGTCATCGCCTCGTCCCCGCCCACGCGGGCGAAGGCCAGCGGTACCAGCATCGCCGAGGCGAACACCAGCACGATGAAGCCCATGATGGGCACCAGCGGCAGGATGGTGTTGCCCCAGGGCGTGTCGAGCAGGCCGCGGCGGCCGCGGGCCACCTGGCGCGCGCGGCGTTCGCGCCGCACCTCGGCGGCGGGTTTGGAAGCGTGGGCGCGTGGCATCAGAAGAAGGTGACGCCCACCTGGAACAGGCGCTCCACCTCGCGCACCATGCGCTTGTGCGGCAGGAACACGATGACGTGGTCGTCGCTCTGGATCATGGTGTCGTGGTGCGCCATCAGCACCTGCGGCTTGGGCGCGGGCTGGTCGGCTGGCGCATCGGCGCGTGGCAGGCCACGCACCAGCGCGCCGATCTGCGCGCCCTGCGGCAGCGCGATCTGGTCGATGCGCCGACCTACCACCTTGGAGTTGCGGGCATCGCCGCGGGCCACGATCTCCAGCGCCTCGGCCGCGCCGCGGCGCAGGCTGTGCACCGCCTCCACGTCGCCGCGGCGGATGTGCGCCAGCAGCTCGCCGATCACCGTGTGCGACGGCGAGATGGCAATGTCGATCTGCGTGCCCTGCACCAGGTCGGCATAGGCGCGGCGGTTGATCAGCGCCAGCACCCGCCGCGCGCCCAGCCGCTTGGCCAGCAGGCAGGCCATGATGTTGTCCTCGTCGTCGCTGGTCAGCGCGGCGAAGAGGTCCATCTCCCGCACGTTCTCGTCCTCCATCAGGTCTTCGTCGGTGGAGTCGCCGTGCAGCACCAGGGTGCGGCTGCTGAGCTGGGTGGCCAGGTACTCGCAGCGTGGCTGGTGCATCTCGATCAGCTTGATCTGGCAGGCTTCCTCCAGCTCGCGCGCCAGCCGCAGGCCCACGCGGCCGCCGCCGGCAATCATCAGCCGCTTGGTGGGCTTGTCCATCTGCCGCAGCGCGCCCAGCACCTGCCGCACATGCTCGGTGGCGGCCAGCACGAACACCTCGTCGCCGGCGGCGATGCGGGTGCTGCCTTCCAGCGGCACCGCATGGTTGCCGCGGTAGATCGCCACGATGCGCATGTCGGCCTCGGGCACCAGCTGCGGCAGCTCGGCCAGGCTGTGCTGCACCATCTGTCCGCCGCGCACCGCGCGAACAGTGATCAGGCTCACCAGGCCGCCCACGAACTCCAGCACCTGCAGCGCCTCTGGATAATCCACCAGCTTGCGCACGTAGCGCGTGACGGAGGCTTCGGGGCAGATGACCTCGTCCACCGCAAAGCCGCCCTCGCGCGCCAGCAGCGGCGAGCCGGCCTCGAACTCCGGCGAGCGCAGCCGGGCGATCGTCATCGGCACGTTGAACACCTGGTGCGCCACCTTGCACACCACCAGGTTGGTCTCGTCGGCCGCGGCGCAGGCGATGAGCATGTCGCAGTCGTCTGCCCCGGCCTCGCGCAGCACCGAAGGCTGGATGCCGTTGCCCGCCACGCCGCGCAGGTCCAGCCGGTCCTGCAGCACAGCGAGCCGCCGCGGATCGGTGTCCACCACGGTGATGTCGTTGCGCTCGGACACCAGGCTCTCGGCGACGCTCTCGCCCACCCGCCCGGCTCCGATGATCAGGATGTTCATGGCGCGGGAGTGTAGGTTTGGCCACCTGGAGCCCGCACCTATGATCCGCGCCCATGCAGCTTCGATACGACGCGATCATCCTGGGCGCCGGCGCCGCCGGCCTGCACTGTGCGGCCATCGCGGGCCAGCGGGGCGCGCGGGTGCTGGTGCTGGACCATGCGGCCAAGGTGGCGGAGAAGATCCGCATCTCCGGCGGCGGCCGCTGCAACTTCACCAACCGCGACACCACGCCGGCGCAGTTCCTCTCCGACAACCCGCACTTCTGCCGCTCGGCCCTGGCGCGCTACACGCCACAGGACTTCATCGCGCTGCTGCAGCGCCACGGCATCGGCTTCCACGAGAAGCACCGCGGCCAGCTGTTCTGCGACGAAGGCAGCGAACGCATCATCGAGATGCTGCTGGCCGAGTGCGAGGCCGGCGGCGTCACCCGCTGGCAGCCGTGCGCGATCAAGGGCGTGCGCCACGGCGCCGCCGGCTACGAGGTGGACACCGAACGCGGCACGGTGCAGGCACCGCGCGTGGTGGTCGCCACCGGCGGGCTCTCCATCCCCAAGATCGGCGCGAGCGACTTCGGCCACCGGTTGGCCCGGCAGTTCGGCCACCGCATCATCGAGCCGAGGCCCGCACTGGTGCCACTGACCTTCGCGCCCGAGACCTGGGTACCCTTCTCTGCCCTGGCCGGCCTGTCGCTGGAGGTGCACATCGACGCCGGCAGCGGCAAGAAGCGCACGCGGTTCCTGGAAGACCTGCTGTTCACCCACCGCGGCCTGAGCGGTCCGGCGGTGCTGCAGATCTCCAGCTTCTGGCGCCCCGGCGAGCCCATCACCATCGACCTGGCGCCGGGCCGCGACCTGGCCGCGGAGCTCAAGGCGGCCAAGGCCCGCTCCAAGCGCCAGCTGGGCAACGAGCTGGCCGCGCAGCTGCCGCAGCGCCTGGCCGACACCTGGCTGCAGCGCCAGGGCCTGGACGCCACCCTGGCCATGCCGCAGGCCCGCGACCGCGACCTGGAGGCGCTGGGGGCCAGCCTGGGCGGCTGGCAGCTGCTGCCCGACGGCAGCGAAGGCTGGCGCAAGGCCGAGGTGACGGCCGGCGGCGTCGACACCCGCGAGCTGAACCAGCAGACGATGGAGAGCCGGCTGCAGCCGGGGCTGCACTTCATCGGCGAGGTGACCGACGTCACCGGATGGCTGGGCGGCTACAACTTCCAGTGGGCCTGGGCCAGCGCCGCCGCCTGCGCGGCAGCCTTGCAGCCCAGCCCGTGACAAATCTGCGAAACACGCTATACTCGCCGTCTTTGCTGCAAACCCGCGTCTCGATCCGATCGACGATTCCGGACCAACGGCCTTCGGACACCGAGCGCACAACCCCAGGATTTACCGTTACATGACCACGATTCGCGTCAAAGAGAACGAGCCGTTCGATGTGGCACTGCGCCGCTTCAAGCGCACCATCGAAAAGCTCGGCCTGCTGACGGAGCTGCGCGCCCGCGAGTTCTACGAAAAGCCCACCTCCGAGCGCAAGCGCAAGAAGGCCGCGGCCGTCAAGCGCCACTTCAAGCGCGTTCGCAGCATGCAGCTGCCGAAGAAGCTCTACTAAGCTTCCCGGCGTCAGCCCCAAAGCCCGCGCGGGACGCCGCAGCGGGCTTTGTCGTTTCTGGACCATCCTCACCGGAGCCCCGCCATGAGCCTCAAGGACCGCATCACCGACGACATGAAGAGCGCCATGCGCGCCAAGGAAGCCGACCGGCTCTCCACCATCCGCATGCTGCTGGCCGCCATCAAGCAAAAGGAAGTGGACGAGCGCATCACCGTCGACGATGCCCAGGCCGTGGCCCTGGTCGACAAGCTGATCAAGCAGCGCAAGGACTCGGTGGCCGCCTACCAGCAGGCCGGCCGCGCCGACCTGGCCGACAAGGAAAGCGCCGAGATCACCGTGCTGCAGGCCTACCTGCCGCAGCGCCTGTCGGCCGACGAGGTGGCGGCCGAAGTGCGCGCCATCGTGGCTGAGCTGGGCGCCAGCGGCCCCGGCGACATGGGCAAGGTGATGGGCGCGGCCAAGGCGAAGCTGGCCGGCAAGGCCGAGATGTCCACGGTGTCGGCCGCGGTCAAGCAGGCGCTGGCGCAGTAAGCTCGCCGCCATGAGCCTGCCCCTGTCCCAGATCGCCGCCGACGTCTGCGTCGCCCCGCAACTCACGCCCGAGGCCATGGCCGAGGCGGCGCAGGCGGGCTTCCGCAGCGTGGTGAACAACCGCCCCGACTTCGAGCACGGCCCCGACCAGCCCACCAGCGCCGAGATCGAGGCCGCCGCCCGCGCCGCCGGCCTGGAATACCGCCACCTGCCGGTGGCCGGTGGCTACCAGTCGCCCGAGGAAGTGGCGCAGTGTGCGCAGCTGCTCCAGGAGCTGCCGCGGCCGCTGCTGATGTTCTGCCGCAGCGGCGCCCGCTCCACCCGGCTGTTCATGCTGGCGCAGCAACAAGCCTGACGGCTGGCTGACGGCCGCGGTCGGATATTGCGCCGCAGCATCGGTGCTTTCCCTGAACGCCCGCCTTGCGCGGGCGTTTTCACGTCGCCGATGGATACAGTGCGCGGTTTGCCCGCGCCGCACATCTGTCGGTGCCGGGCGTGAACCTTGACGAGAAAGCTTCCGCAGGAGGTGTTGTGTCCGGATTATTGAAACTGTCCCGGCTGATAGACCAGCTGAATGAATTCGTCGGGCGCTGGGTGAGCTGGCTGGTGCTGGTGGCGGTGCTGATCAGCGCATTGAACGCCATCGTCCGCAAGGCCTTCGGCACCAGTTCCAACGCCTTTCTGGAGATCCAGTGGTACCTGTTCGCCGCGGTGTTTCTGCTGGCGGCGGGCTACACCATGCTGCGCGGCGAGCATGTGCGCATCGACATCATCCTGGGCCGCTTCAGCAAGCGCACCCAGATCAAGGTCGAGATCTTCGGCATCGTGGCCTTCCTGTTCCCGTTCGTGGTGGTCGTGATCGAGCTGGTGATGCCGCTGGTGATCCGCGCCTACACCTCGGGCGAGGTGTCCTCGAATGCCGGCGGCTTGATCCGCTGGCCGGTGTTCGCGCTGGTGCCGCTGGGCTTCACGCTGCTGGGCCTGCAGGGCGTGTCGGAACTCATCAAGCGCGTGGCCTTCCTGCAGGGCCGCATTCCCGATCCCACCATCAAGAAGGTGGCCAAGACACCGGAGGAAGAGTTGGCCGAAGCCATCCGCCTGCGTGAAGAAGGAGCACGGACATGATGGAGTTCTTCAGCGCCAACATGGCGCCCATCATGTTCGGCGGGCTCATCGTCTTCCTGCTGATGGGCTTCTCGGTGGCCTTCTCGCTGGCGGCCTGCGGCCTGCTGTTCGCCTTCATCGGCATCGAGATGGGCCTGCTGCCGGCCGCGCTGGTGCAGGCACTGCCGCTGCGCATCTTCGGCACCATGCAGAACGAGACGCTGCTGGCGATCCCGTTCTTCACCTTCATGGGGCTGATCCTCGAGCGATCGGGCATGGCCGAGGACCTACTCGACACCATCGGCCAGCTGTTCGGCACCATCCGCGGCGGCCTGGCCTATGCGGTGATCATGGTGGGTGCGATGCTGGCGGCCACCACCGGCGTGGTGGCGGCTTCGGTCATCTCGATGGGCCTGATCTCGCTGCCCATCATGCTGCGCTACGGCTATGACCGGCGGCTGGCCACCGGCGTGATCGCCGCCTCGGGCACGCTGGCGCAGATCATCCCGCCGTCGCTGGTGCTCATCATCCTGGCCGACCAGCTGGGCCGCAGCGTGGGCGACCTGTACAAGGGCGCCTTCCTGCCGGGCTTCATGCTGGTGGGGCTGTACGTGCTGTACGTGCTGTTCATCACCATCGTGCATCCCAGCCGGGCGCCGGCCCTGCCGCTCGAGGCACGCACCATCCGCGAGGATGACGGCAGCACCGGCAACCGCTCGTTGCTGGCGGTGTTCCTGCTGTCCGTGGCGGCAGCGGTGGCCTTTGGTGAAACCCGGCCCGAAGGCACGGCCACCGACGAGAAGATCGTGCTGTCGATGTGCGTGGGCGTGGGCGTGGCCTTCGCGCTGGCGGTGCTCAACCGCCTGCTGCGGCTGAAGCTGCTGTCGCGCATGGCCGAGCGCGTGACCTTCGTGCTCATCCCACCGCTGGCGCTGATCTTCCTGGTGCTGGGCACCATCTTCCTGGGCGTGGCCACGCCCACCGAAGGTGGCGCCATGGGTGCGGTGGGCGCGCTGCTGATGGCCCTGGCGCGCCGCCGGCTGAGCCTGTCGCTGCTGCGCCAGGCGATGGACACGACGATGAAGCTGTCGTGCTTCGTGGTCTTCATCCTGCTGGGCGCCACGGTGTTCGGCCTGGCCTTCCAGGGCGTGGACGGCCCGCTGTGGGTGGAACACCTGCTCACCGGCCTGCCCGGCGGCCAGCTCGGCTTCCTGATCGTGGTGAACGTGCTGGTGTTCTTCCTCGCGTTCTTCCTCGACTTCTTCGAGCTGTCCTTCATCGTGGTGCCGCTGCTGGCACCGGTGGCCGACAAGCTGGGCATCGACCTGGTGTGGTTCGGCGTGCTGCTGGCGGTGAACATGCAGACCTCGTTCATGCACCCGCCGTTCGGCTTCGCGTTGTTCTACCTGCGCAGCGTGGCGCCCACCGACGACTACACCGACCGCGTGACCAAGAAGCCGATCGCCAAGGTGAAGAGCTCCGACATCTACTGGGGCGCGGTGCCCTTCGTCATCATCCAGCTGGTGATGGTGGGCCTGATCATCGGCTTCCCGGGGCTGGTGGGGCACGACACCGAGCAGGCCTCGGGCATCGATGCCGACAAGGCGCTGGAGGAGATGGTGATGCCGGGCGGTGGCAGCGAAGCCTCGCCCACGCTGCCGGGCATGGAGCCGCCTGCCACGCCGGACAGCGGCAGCGCCGCGCCTTCGGCCGAGCCCGAGCCGCCGGCCGGCACCACCGAGGCCGACGACGCGATGAAGGCGCTGCAGGACGCCATCCAGGAAGACGCGAAGGACGGCAAGAAGCCTTGATCGTGCTTGCCGCCGGCCCGGAGCCGGCGGCCTTCGACCCATGAAAAAGGGGCCCCTCGCGGGGCCCCTTCTTTCTTGCGGCCGGGTGGCGCCTACAGCTTGGCCGACTGCATGTAGCGGTCGAACTGGCCTTCGGTGAAGCGGAACCACAGGTTCTGGTCGCGCAGGAAGCTGGAGTAGTCCGAGTACACCTTCTTCCAGGCCGGGTTGCTGTTGGACAGCTCCGAGTACACCGCCATCGATTCCTTGAAGGCGGCATCCATCACCGCCTTGGGGAAGGGCATCAGCTTGGTCTTGGCGGCCACCAGCTGCTTCAGCGCGGCCGGATTGCGGGCGTCGTACTTGGCCTGCATGTTGACGTGCGCGAAGGAGGAAGCCGCGTCGATGATGGCCTTGTACTCGGCGCTCAGGCCGTCGTATGCCTTGTTGTTGATGAAGAAGTCGACCTGCGGGCCGCCCTCCCACCAGCCCGGGTAGGCGTAGTAAGGTGCCACCTTGTAGAAGCCCAGCTTCTGGTCGTCGTACGGGCCCACCCACTCGGCCGCGTCGATGGTGCCCTTCTCCAGCGACTGGTAGATCTCGCCGCCGGGAATGTTCTGCGGCACGCCGCCCAGGCGCTTGACGATCTCGCCGGCGAAGCCGCCGATGCGGAACTTCAGGCCCTTCATGTCTTCCAGGCTCTTGAGCTCCTTGCGGAACCAGCCGCCCATCTGGCTGCCGGTGTTGCCGCCCAGGAAGTTGATGATGTTGTACTGGCCGTAGAACTCGCGCATCAGCTTCAGGCCGTTGCCTTCCAGCATCCAGGCCGTCATCTGGCGGCTGTTCATGCCGAAGGGGATGGCCGCGCCGATGGCAAAGGTGGGGTCCTTGCCGAAGAAGTAGTACGGCACCGTGTGGGCCATCTCCACCGTGGCGTTCTGCACCGCGTCCACCACGCCGAAGGGGGGCATCAGCTCGCCGCCGGCATGCACCGAGATCTGGAACTTGCCGCCCGACATCTCCGACACCTTCTTGGTGAAGACCTCGGCCGCACCGAAGATGGTGTCCAGCGACTTGGGGAAGCTGGAGGCCAGGCGCCAGCGGATGTTGGCCTGGGCCTGCACGAAGGCAGGTGCGGTGCCCGCGGCAAGCACGCCCGCGATGCCTGCACCACGAACGAAGGAACGGCGTTCCATGTAGGGGACTCCTGTGGAGGGAAAAATCGGTCGCGCGATTCTAGGAGTCGCATTTCGTCGGCCCCGAGGGGGTTTCCCCGCAGCAGATTCGGCGCCGCGCGCCCTCGGGCGTCAGCTTGCCGTCAGCTGCCGGCGACCTTCATCTTCTCGATCAGGATGGAGCCGGTCGTCTTGCCGCCCATGGTGTATGCATCGGCGCCCACGGCCACGATGCTCTTGAGCATCTGCGGCAGGTGGCCGGCGATGGTCACCTCTTCCACCGGGTGCACGATCTGGCCGTTCTCCACCCAGAAGCCGGCGGCACCGCGCGAGTAGTCGCCGGTCACGTAGTTCACGCCCTGGCCCATCAGCTCGATGACGAACAGGCCGCGGTGCAGCTTGCGCAGCATGGCGTCCAGGTCGTCGCCCGGCTGCGTGAGCCGGCTGGTGAGCACCAGGTTCTGCGAGCCGCCGGCATGGCCGGTGGTCTTCATGCCCAGCTTGCGGGCCGAGTAGCTGGACAGGAAGTAGCCCTGCGTCACGCCCGCGTCCACCACCTTGCGCGCGCGGGTGCGCACGCCTTCGTCGTCGAAAGGCGCGCTGGCCTTGCCGCGCTGGATGAACGGGTCTTCCTGCACGTCGAGGTGGTCGGCCAGCACCTGTTGGCCCAGGCTGTCGACCAGGAAGGTGGCCTTGCGGTACAGCGCACCGCCGCTGGTGGCCTGCACGTAGGCGCCCAGCAGGCCGGCAGCCAACGGCGACTCGAACAGCACCGGCACCTCGCAGGTGGGGATCTTGCGCGAGTTCAGCCGCGACAGCGCCCGCTCGGCGGCATAACGGCCCACCGCCTCGGGCGCGGCCAGGTCGTCGGCCGAGCGCATCGAGGTGTACCAGGCGTCGCGCTGCATGCCGTCGCCGCGGCCGGCGATCGGCGCCACCGACAGCGAATGGCGCGAGCTGGCATAGCCGCCGCGAAAGCCGCGCGAATTGCCGGCATAGAAGTGCGACTGCTGCGCCGACACGCCGGCACCTTCGGAATTGGTGATGCGGCGGCGGTCGGTGGACAGCGCGGCGGCCTCGCAGCGGCGGGCCAGTTCGGTGGCGGCCTCGGCATCCAGGTCCCAGGGATGGAACAGGTCGAGGTCGCGCGCGGCTTCTTCTTCCGTGGCCAGGTCGTCGGCATCGGGCAGGCCGGCCACCGGGTCCTCGGCGGTGAAGCGGGCGATGTCATAGGCCGCGCGCACCGTCTGCTCGATGGCCGCGCGGGAGAAGTCGGAGGTGCTGGCATTGCCGCGCCGGCGGCCCAGGTACACGGCCACGCCGAGGGACTTGTCGCGGTTGCGCTCGACGTTCTCCAGCTCGCCCTTGCGCACCGAGACCGACAGGCCGGTGCCTTCCGAAGCCTCGGCGCCGGCGTCGCTGGCACCCAGCTTCCGGGCCATCGCCAAGGCGTCCTCCACGCTCTGCTGGAACTGTTCTCGCGTGTAGGCAAAGCCCTTGGCGGTGGTCGAACGGGTGTCGGACATGTGGAATGGGGGGATGGGGATGGCGCAAATTATGATAGCGATCGCTTATCGCAGCCCTATGCAGCCCCATACCCCCGACTCCTTCGACGAACGCCCCAGCAAGACCGAGCTGAAGAAGCAGGCGCACGAGCTCCAGCGCCTGGGCCAGGCCTTGTCCGAGCTGCCCGACGAACGGCTTGCCGCGCTGGCCATGTCCGACACGCTGCTGGAAGCCCTGCGCGAGACTCGCCGCATCCGTTCCCACGAAGGCAAGCGCCGCCACCTGCAGTACGTGGGCAAGCTGATGCGCCAGACCGACGTGGAGCCGCTGCGCGAGGCCGTGGCGGCGGCCCAGCTGGGCAGCGCGCAGAACACGCTGGAGCTGCACCGGCTGGAGCAGTGGCGCATCGAGCTGGTGAAGGACGACGAGGCCCTCACCCGCTGGATGACCGACTACCCGGACACCGACCTGCAGCATCTGCGCAGCCTGATCCGCGCCGCGCGCAAGGACGGCGCGCTGCCGCCGGAGCAGCGCCACGGCAAGGCCTGGCGCGACCTGTTCCAGTTCATCAAGAGCCAGTGGATGCAAGGCAGCGAGTGACGCCATGACCGCCTTCGACAGCGTGAGGATCGGCCTCGTCTCGGTCAGCGACCGGGCCTCGGCCGGCGTGTACGAGGACAAGGGCATCCCCGCCCTGCGCGACTGGCTGGGCCGCGCGCTGCGCAACCCGGCGCACTACGAGACCCGCCTGGTGCCGGACGAACAGCCGCTGGTGGAAGCCGCGCTGCGCGAGCTGGTGGACGATGCCGGCTGCCACCTGGTGCTCACCACTGGCGGCACCGGCCCCGCGCCGCGCGACATCACGCCCGAGGCCACGCTGGCCGTCGCGCACCGGGTGATGCCAGGCTTCGGCGAGCAGATGCGCCAGATCAGCCTGCGCTTCGTGCCCACCGCCATCCTGTCTAGACAAGTGGGGGTGATCCGGGGCGGCGCGCTCATCATCAACCTGCCCGGCCAGCCCAAGTCCATCGCCGAGACGCTGGAAGGCTTGCCCCAGGCGCAGCCGCCGGTGCATGGCATCTTCGCCGCGGTGCCCTACTGCATCGACCTGATCGGCGGGCCCTACCTGGAGACCGATCCGGCGGTGTGCCAGGCCTTCCGGCCCAAGAGCGCCCTGCGCAGCAGTTCCGGGTCGCGGCCGTGAGGCCACGCCTGCTGCCCATGCTGATGCTGGGCACGGCGATGCTCCCCGTGCCGGCGGCATGGGCCGCGCCCGAGCCGGTGCTGCCGCTGACGGTGCGGCCGGGCGACACGCTGTGGGGCCTGTCGAACGAGGTGCTCACCGGCCCGGCCGCCTGGCGCGAAGTGGCCCGCCGCAACCGCCTGCCGGATGCCAACCGCATCCGCCCCGGCCAGGTGCTGCAGGTACCGCAGCGCCTGCTGCGGGTGCGGCCGGTGGAGGCGCGGTTGGTGCTGGTGCAGGGCGAGGTGGAGCTGGCCGGGCGCCCCGCGGTGGCCGGCGAACCGGTGTCCGCCGGGCAATTGCTGCGCACCGGCGCGGGCGCTTCCGCGGTGGTGGAACTGCACGATGGCTCGCGCCTGCGCGTGCAGCCGGCCACCGAGGCCGCACTCGCGGAGAGCGCACGCCTGGGCGCGCGCATGGCGCCGCAAGGCAGTGGCGGCGCCAGCGAGGAAGGCTGGTTCGCCGGCAGCATGCGGCTGGTGCGCGGCTCGCTGGAGGTGGTGGCCGCACGGCTGCTGCGCGCCAAGCCGCTGGAAGTGCAGTCGCCCACCGCCGTGATCGGCGTGCGCGGCACCGAGTACCGCGTGCACCACGGCACCGACCAGGGCACCCGCACCGAGGTGCTGGAAGGCCTGGTCCGGGCCGAAGCCGCCGGCGCGCCGCAAGCCGGCGTGGACGTGGCCGCGCGCTTCGGCGCCGCCATCGCCGCGGCGGACAGCCCGCCCGCGGTGGTGCCGCTGCCCGCCGCGCCCGACCTGTCGGGCCTGCCACCGCTGTTCGAGCGGGTGATCGTGCGCATCGAGCTGCCCGGCGAGCCATCGGCGCTGCGGGTGCAGGTGGCACTGGACGAAGCCTTCGAGCGCATCGTCAGCGATGAACGGGTGGCCGCCGGGGCGCCGGTGCGCATCAGCGGACTGGACGATGGCGAGTGGTTCCTGCGCCTGCGCCGCATCGAGTCGCGCGGCATCGAAGGCCTGGACGCCACCCACCGCTTCACCCTGGCGGCCCGGCCCGAGCCACCCGCGCCTGCCGCACCGCGCGCCAGCGCCCAGGTGGGCGTGGGCGGTGTGGAATTCCGCTGGGCCGAGAACGTCGAGGCGCTTCACTACCACCTGCAGGTGGCGCGCGACGCCGCCTTCACCGAACTGGTGGTGGACGAGCCGCAGGTACGCGGCGCCAGCACCCGCCTGACGCTGGACCAGCCGGGCAGCTACTTCTGGCGCATGGCCAGCGTGCGCGCGCCACAAGGCAACCAGCGGACGCGCGGCCCCTGGACCGATGCCCAGCCGCTGACGGTGCGCGCCGCGCCGCCGGCGCCCACCAGCGGCAGCTCGGCCGACGGCACGCAGCTGGCGCTGCGCTGGAGCGGCCGGCCCGAAGACCGCCAGCAGGTGGAGCTGTCGTCCGATCCGCAGTTCGGCGCAGGCACCACCGTGCGCGCCGAACTCACCGAGCCGATGTGGACCCTCCCGCGGCCCGAGCAGCCGGGCACCTACTACTTCCGCTACCGCAGCGTGGAGCCCGACGGCTTCGTCACGCCCTACAGCAGCACGCTGAAGATCGAAGTGGCACGCGACTGGCGCGGCCTGTGGCTGCTGGGCGCGCCGCTGCTGCTGCTGTTGCTGTAGGCCCCGGCGCCGCTACTTCACCAGCCGGTTCAGGCTCGCGGCGTCGAAGGCTTCGGTGGTCTGCGCGTCCTGGGGCACGCAGTCCGCATGCGGCAGCTCATGCGAGCGGGAGGACAGCTTCTCGATGGCCTGCCACAGCAGCGTGATCTGGTGCTCGTGGCCGGCGGCGTTGTCGATCAGGCCCTTCATCGCCTGCGCCACCGGGTCGTCGCCCTGCGTCACGCCGTAGGCGCTGAAGCCCATGCGGGCGGACACCGCCTCGCGCTGCGCATCGGCCTTGCCTTCGATGATGCGCGCCGGATTGCCCACCGCGGTGGCTCCGGCCGGCAGCGGCTTGGTGAGCACCGCGCCGGAACCGATGCGTGCGCCTTCGCCCACGGTGAAGCCGCCCAGCACGCAGGCATTGGCGCCCACGATCACGCCGCGCTCCAGCGTCGGGTGGCGCTTGGCCCCGCGCACCAGCGACGTGCCACCCAGCGTCACGCCCTGGTAGATGGTGCAGTCGTCATGCACCTCGGCCATCTCGCCGATGACGACGCCCATGCCGTGGTCGATGAACACCCGCCGGCCGATGGTGGCGCCGGGGTGGATCTCGATGCCGGTGAGAAAGCGCGCCACATGCGAGATGAAGCGGCCCAGCCAGTACCAGCGGGCGCGCCAGGCCGCATGGGCCCAGCGGTGCAGCACGAGTGCATGCAGGCCGGGATAACACGTGAGCACCTCCCACGTCGAACGCGCGGCGGGGTCGCGTTCGCGGATGCAGGCGATGTCTTCACGCAGTCGGCTGAACATGGCGATTCTTGTCAAACGGCGGGCCAGTGTATGCGCGGGGTTTGCTTCAGGCGGCGGGAGGGACAAGCCGGCCCACCGCCTTGGCGATGCCGCGCAGGATGTGCACTTCCTCGGCCGTGAGCTGAGCCCGGTTGGCCAGCTGGTTCAGCCGCGGCATCAGCTTCTTGGGCGCGGCCGGGTCCAGGTAGCCAATGGCCACCAGCACCTCGCGCCAGTGCGCCAGCGTGCCCTGCACCGCCGCGGCGTCGGCCAGCACCGGCTCCGCCGTGCGCGGCTGCACGCCAAATCCGCCCAGCGCCTGCCGCCATTCATAGGCGATCACCTGTACCGCCTGTGCCAAGTTCAGCGAGCCATAGGCCGGGTCGGTGGGGATGCTCAGGCAGGTGTGGCAGCGGTAGACGATTTCGTTGGGCAGGCCGTAGCGCTCGCTGCCGAAGACGAAGCCCAGCCGCGCGCCCTGCGCGGCCATCGCCTCGAAGTGCGGGCGTGGCGCGGCGGTGGGCGGGCCGAAGTCGCGCGGCGTCATCGCGGTGGCGCACAGGTGGTCGATGCCGTCCAGCGCCTCGTCGATGCCGCCGACGATGCGCGCGCGCACCAGGATGTCGGCCGCGCCGCTGGCCATGGCCACCGTGTCCTCCTGGCTCAGCACGTCGGCAAAGCGCGGCTGCACCAGCACCAGGTCGGAAAAGCCCATCACCTTCATGGCCCGCGCGGCCGCGCCCACGTTGCCCGGGTGGCTGGTGTTGACGAGGATGAAGCGGGCACCTTCGGCGGTGGGCAAGGGCATGGCGTCAGGCATGGGTGGTGGAGGCGGCTAAAATGGCGGGTTCTCGCAGCGCCGCATTGTCCGCGCTGCCCGCTCTTTGCCTTCGCTGCTGCTCCCTCCTCCCCACACGGCCACCGGCCGTCTTCCATCAGGTCGCCCATGTCGCAATCGCTCCATCCCATGCTCAACATCGCCATCAAGGCGGCACGCGCGGCGGGCGCGATCATCAACCGGGCCTCGCTGGACCTGGAGCAGCTGAAGATCAACAGCAAGGGCCCGAACGACTTCGTCACCGAGGTGGACCAGGCGGCCGAGCAGGTCATCATCGACACCCTGCTCCAGGCCTACCCCAACCACGCCATCCTGGCCGAGGAATCCGGCCGCAGCCGGGGCGCGAAGGACAGCGAGTTCGTCTGGATCATCGATCCGCTGGACGGCACCACCAACTTCATCCACGGCTTCCCGGTGTATTGCGTGTCCATCGCGCTGGCACACCGCGGCCAGGTCCAGCAGGCCGTGGTCTACGACCCCAGCCGCAACGACCTGTTCTATGCCTCGAAGGGCCGTGGCGCCTTCATGAACGACAAGCGCCTGCGCGTCTCGCGGCGCACGCGGCTGTCGGATGCGCTGGTGGGCACGGGCTTCCCGTTCCGCCGCGGCGACAACTTCAAGCGCTACATCAAGATGTTCGAGGAGGTGATGCAGGCCTGCGCCGGCGTGCGCCGCCCGGGGGCGGCCGCGCTGGACCTGTGCTACGTGGCCGCCGGCTACTACGACGGCTTCTTCGAGACCGGCCTGAATCCCTGGGACATCGCCGCGGGCTCGCTGATGATCACCGAGGCGGGCGGCCTGATCGGCAACTTCACCGGTGAATCCGACTACCTCTACCAGCGCGAAGTGGTGGCGGGCAATGCCAAGGTGTATGCGCAGCTGGTGAGCATCCTGGCGCCCTATACCCGGGTGATCAAGGCCGACGAGGCCTCCGCCGAAGCCGGTGCCGACGACGGCGAGGCCACGCCCGAGCAGGCCCTGGCTGCCAGCCTGGGCGCCGAAGCGCCCACCGCCGACGCCAAGCCCAAGCGCGGGCCGGTGCGCATCAAGAAGCAGCCGGCGCAGGATTGAGCGCGGGCGCCCGTTCGCCGCGGGAGCGGCGACGCGCGCCCAGGGCCAGCACGCCGGCACCGCCCGCCAGCAGCAGCCAGGCGGTGGCGGGTTCCGGCACCGCGGTCACCACGTCGATGCCCTGCACCGTGCCCACCAGCAGCGGCATGCCGTCGGCGCGGAAGAAGCCCAGCAACGCTGACTCGAAGGCCTGCGCCTGCGGCGCCACGGCCAGCGACTTGGAGCGGATGCCGTCGGTGCCGCCGCCCAGTTCCACGGTGAAGCGGAAATCCGGCAGGTAGACGTCGTCCGGCGCCAGGCGAAGGCCGGCGCCGAACAGGTTCAGATACCAGTTGTCGCCCAGCGGATGGTCGACCACCGACACCAGGCTGTTGCTGCCTGTGGTCGCCAGGTCGTGGCGCGACGCGGCCACGGTGGCGCCCGTGGGCGTGTGGGCGACGAAGTCGAAGCCGGTGACCAGGGCGTCCACGCCACCGTACAGGCCGCGGCCGGGCTCGCCGCTGTGGTCGCGGGCCAGCGCGTCGAAGGCGAAGGTCATGCTGTAGCGGGAGCCGGCCACCACCGCGCGGGAGTCGCTGAGGACCACGTCGCCGGACACACGGAAGGCCATCGGCATCGCGACAGCGGATGCGGTGCACGCCCAGGCCAGGGCGGCGCCGTTGAACAGCTTAGAGAGCAAGTGCTTCCTCCGGTAACGGATGGTGAACGCTATCGCGCCCATGCGTTCCGGGGGGATGGACGACCGCCGCGCCTTCGCCGTCCGTTAACTACTTCGCGGATTGCAGGCTACAGGGCCGGCGGCGGCGTCGCGTGGCAGCGCCATGGAGGGGCAAGCCCGAGCATGCGATGATCGCCGCCCCTTCCGGGCCGGGCGCGGCGTGGCCACGGCGCCTTGTGCTCCACCAAGCCGGTTGCCTGCGGCCCTGGTTGCTGATCACCGCAGGCGAATCCACGTGCACCCCGAGAAAACGCTGGCCGATCGACCGGTCGCCCGGGCCGACCTGTCGGCCCATACCCCCATGATGGCCCAGTACCTCGGCATCAAGGCGGACTTCCCCGACACGCTCGTCTTCTACCGGATGGGCGACTTCTACGAGCTGTTCTTCGACGACGCCCGCAAGGCCAACCGGCTGCTCGACATCACGTTGACCACCCGTGGCCAGAGCGCCGGCGAGCCGGTGGTGATGGCCGGCGTGCCGGTGCACTCGGTGGAAAGCTACCTCGCCAAGCTCATCCGCATGGGCGAGGCGGTGGCCATCGCCGAGCAGGTGGGCGACGTGGCCACCGCCAAGGGGCCGGTGGAGCGCAAGGTGGTGCGGGTGGTCACCCCCGGCACGGTGACCGACACCGAGCTGCTGTCCGAGCGGGTGGACAGCCTGCTGCTGGCCATCGCCCGCAAGCCCGCCGGCTTCGGGCTGGCCTGGCTGGGCCTGTCGAGCGGGCAGCTGGGCCTGACCGAATGCAGCGAGCGCGAGCTGCCCGCCTGGCTGGCCCGGCTGGACGCGGCCGAGATCCTGGTCGACGGCGCGGCCGAGCTGCCGCCCTGCGTGCGCGCCAGCGGCGCCGCCCTCACCCACCGGCCGGCCTGGCAGTTCGACGGCGCACTCGGCGCGCGCAAGCTGTGCGCGCAGCTCAAGGTGGCCAGCCTGGCGGGCTTCAACGCGCAGTCGCTGGCCATGGCGCATGCCGCAGCCGCCGCGCTGCTGAGCTTCGCCGAGCACACGCAGAGCCAGTCGCTGGCCCATGTGCAGACGCTGACGGTGGAAAGCGCCAGCGATCTGCTCGACCTGCCCCCGGCCACCCACCGCAACCTGGAGCTGACGCAGACGCTGCGCGGCGAGACCCATCCCACGCTGCTGTCGCTGCTGGACACCTGCAAGAGCGGCATGGGCAGCCGCGCCCTGCGCCATTGGCTGACGCATCCGCTGCGCGACCGCACGGTGGCCATGGCGCGGCACGACGCGATCGCGGCACTGATCGCCAGCGACGGCTTCGAGCCGCTGCGCGACGCGCTGCGCCACATCTGCGACGTCGAGCGCATCACCTCGCGCGTGGCGCTGCGGCGGGTGCGGCCGCGCGAGCTCTCGGGCCTGCGCGGCACGCTGGCCACGCTGCCTGCGTTGCGCGCCGCGGTGCCGCCCGGCGGCGCGGCGCTGCTGGACGAGCTGCGCGAGGCGCTGTCGCCCGATCCCGCGCTGGCCATGCTGCTGACCACCGCCATCGCCGAGGAGCCGGCCGTCCTGCTGCGCGACGGCGGCGTGATCGCACCCGGCTTCGATGCCGAGCTGGACGAGCTGCGCGCCATCAGCCAGAACTGCGACGCCTTTCTGCTCGACCTGGAAGCGCGCGAGCGGGCGCGCACCGGCATCGGCAACCTGCGGGTGCAGTACAACAAGGTGCACGGCTTCTACATCGAGGTGACCACGAGCGGCATCGACCGCGTGCCCGCCGACTACCAGCGCCGCCAGACGCTGAAGAATGCCGAGCGCTACATCACGCCCGAGCTCAAGGCCTTCGAGGACAAGGCGCTGTCGGCACAGGACCGCGCGCTGGCGCGCGAGAAGTGGCTCTACGACAACCTGCTGCATGCGTTGCAGCCGCACCTGGCCACGCTGGCCGCACTGGCCCGCGCGCTCAGCGGCCTGGATGCGCTGGCCGCGCTGGCCGAGCGCGCCGCCACGCTGGGCTGGTGCCGGCCGCAGTTCGTCTCGCATCCCTGCCTGGACATCGAGGCGGGCCGCCATCCGGTGGTGGAAGCCCGCCTGCGCGAGACCGGTGGCGGCGAGTTCATCGCCAACCACTGCCGGCTCGACGCCCGCACCCGGATGCTGGTGATCACCGGGCCGAACATGGGCGGCAAGAGCACCTTCATGCGCCAGGTGGCGCTGATCGCGCTGCTGGCCGCGATGGGCTCCTACGTGCCGGCCACCGCCTGCCGGCTGGGGCCGATCGACGCGATCCACACCCGCATCGGCGCGGCCGACGACCTGGCCAATGCGCAGTCCACCTTCATGCTGGAGATGACCGAGGCCGCGGCGATCGTTCACGGCGCCACGGAGCACAGCCTGGTGCTGATGGACGAGATCGGCCGCGGCACCAGCACCTTCGACGGCCTGGCGCTGGCCGGTGCCATCGCGAGCCACCTGCACGACCGCAACCGCGCCTTCACGCTGTTCGCCACCCACTATTTCGAGCTGACGGCATTCCCGGCCCGGCATGCGCAGGCGCTGAACGTGCACGTCAGCGCGGTGGAAAGCGGGCGCGACATCGTCTTCCTGCACGAGATCGAGCCCGGCCCTGCCAGCCGCAGCTACGGCGTGCAGGTGGCTCAGCTGGCCGGCATGCCGAAGTCGCTGATCCGCCAGGCGCGGCAGGCGCTCGAGGCGCTGGAAGCGCAGCAGCAGGCCGGCAGCGCGCAGGTGGACCTGTTCGCGCCGCCGCCCGCCCCGCCCGCCCCCGCCACCAGCGCGGTGGAGGAGGCGCTGGCCGATCTTCAGCCTGATACCCTGTCGCCCCGCGAGGCTTTGGATGCGCTGTACCGGCTCAAGGCTCTACTGAACTCCACAACCGACAACACGCCATGACTTACTGCGTCGGCATCCGGCTGAACGCCGGATTGGTCTTCCTGTCCGACTCTCGCACCAACGCGGGCCTGGACCACATCAGCACCTACCGCAAGATGATCATCTACGAGAAGGCGGACGACCGCTTCATGGTGCTGCTGTCGGCCGGCAACCTGAGCATCTCGCAGTCGGTGCGGGAGATGCTGCAGGTGGAGAAGATCGACGGCCCGGTGATCAACGGCAAGGAGACCGAGCCCATCACCATCTGGAACGCCACCAGCATGTTCGATGCGGCCCGCGTGCTCGGCGCCACCGTGCGCCGCGTGTTCGAGCAGGACGGCCGGGCGCTGAAGAACGCCGGCATCGACTTCAATGCCAGCTTCATCTTCGGCGGCCAGATCAAGGGCGAGGCGATGCGCCTGTTCCTGGTGTACTCGGCCGGCAACTTCATCGAGGCCACCGGCGAGACCTGCTACTACCAGGTGGGCGAGAGCAAGTACGGCAAGCCCATCCTCGACCGCGTGATCACGCCCAGCACGCCGCTGAACCAGGCCGCCAAGTGCGCGCTGGTGTCGATGGATTCCACGCTGAAGTCCAACCTGTCGGTGGGCCTGCCGCTGGACCTGCTGGTGTACCGGGAAGGCCAGTTCAAGAGCGACGACATCGTCTGCATCGACGACAAGAACCCCTACTTCCGCATGATCCACGAGACCTGGGGCCAGCGGCTGCACGAGGTGTTCCAGGGCATCGACGACCCGCGCTGGGACGGCGGCGACAGCGCCCATCCGATGATGGTGCGCAGTGCCCGCTACGAGCCGATGCGCAAGATCACCCACCCGGGCGAGCGCATCCTGTAAGCCGGCCGCGCCCGCGCCATGCCCGGCACCATCGTCTTCTCGCACGCCAACAGCTTTCCGGCCGGCACCTACCGCGTGATGTTCGAGCGCTGGCGCGCGGCCGGCTGGCGCGTGGTGGCGCTCGACCGCTTCGGCCACGACCCGGCCTACCCGGTCACCAGCAACTGGCCGCACCTGCGCGACCAGCTCATCCACTTCATCGAGCGCGAAGTGCCGTCCGCCGAACGGCCGCCGGTGCTGGTGGGCCATTCGCTGGGCGGCCTGCTCAGCGTGCTGGCCGCCTGCCGACGGCCCGAGCTGGCGCGCGGCCTGGTGCTGCTCGATTCCCCCATCGTCACCGGCTGGCGCGCGCACAGCCTGCGGGCGGTCAAGGCGGCCCGGCTGCTGCCGCGCATCTCGCCCGGCCGCATCGCGCAGCGCCGCCGCTATGAATGGCCCAACCGCGAGGCGGTGCACAAGCACTTCGCCAGCAAGCATGTGTTCGCGCGCTGGGACGAGCGGGTGCTGGCCGACTACGTGGCCGCCGGCTTCACCGAGGCCGGCGAGAAGACGGTGCTGGCCTTCCAGCGCGAGGTGGAGACCCGCATCTACAACACGCTGCCGCACCACCTGGGCACGCTGCTGCGGCGCCATCCGCTGCGCTGCCCGGTGGGCTTCATCGCCGGCACGCAGTCGGTGGAGATGCGCCAGGGCGGCACCGAGGCCGCGCGGGCGCTGGCCCGCGAGCGCTTCGTGTGGACCGAAGGCTCGCACCTGTATCCGATGGAAAAGCCCGAGGCCACCGCCGATGAAGTGCTGAGGCTGGCGGCCACCTTCTGAGTGCACCCGAAAGGCGGAAGCGCCATGGCCTTCGCCTACAATCGCGCTTTACCAGCATGGCATTCGCGCGGCCCCGCGTCGGCCGAATGCAGCACGACATGACCAAGTTCGTCTTCGTCACCGGTGGCGTGGTGTCCTCGCTCGGCAAGGGCATCGCTTCGGCCTCCCTGGCTGCGATCCTCGAATCCCGCGGCCTCAAGGTGACCCTCATCAAGCTCGACCCGTACCTGAACGTCGATCCAGGCACGATGAGCCCGTTCCAGCACGGCGAGGTGTTCGTCACCGACGACGGTGCCGAGACCGACCTCGACCTCGGCCACTACGAGCGCTTCATCAGCACGCGGATGAAGCGGGCCAACAACTTCACCGCCGGCCAGATCTACAAGACCGTGCTCGAGAAGGAACGCCGCGGCGACTACCTCGGCAAGACGGTGCAGGTCATCCCGCACGTCACCAACGAGATCCAGGACTTCGTGCGGCGCGGCGCAGCCAACGTCGACGTGGCCAT
This sequence comes from Aquincola tertiaricarbonis, assembly GCF_000969605.1. Taxonomy (GTDB): domain Bacteria; phylum Pseudomonadota; class Gammaproteobacteria; order Burkholderiales; family Burkholderiaceae_C; genus Aquincola; species Aquincola tertiaricarbonis. Next base: position 29,105 of record NZ_JZUE01000032.1, read on the forward strand.
CGTCGAGATCGGCGGCACGGTGGGCGACATCGAGTCGCTGCCCTTCCTCGAAGCCGTGCGGCAGCTGAGCCTGCGCTCGGGCGCCAACAACTCGGCCTTCGTGCACCTGACCTACGTGCCCTACATCGCGGCCGCCGGCGAGCTGAAGACCAAGCCCACGCAGCACACGGTCGAGAAGATGCGCGCCATCGGCATCCAGCCCGATGCGCTGCTGTGCCGCGCCGACCGCGCGGTGCCCGACGAGGAGCGCGACAAGATCTCGCTGTTCACCAACGTGGCGCCGGCCGGTGTCATCTCCATGTGGGACGTGGACACCATCTACAAGGTGCCGCGCATGCTGCATGAGCAGGGCCTGGACGAGCTGATCTGCATGAAGCTGCAGCTGCTGACCAAGCCCGCCGACCTGCGGCGCTGGGACAAGCTGGTCAACGAGGTGGAACACCCGAAGCACGAGGTGACCATCGCGATGTGCGGCAAGTACACCGACCTGTCGGACTCGTACAAGTCGCTGAACGAGGCACTGCGCCATGCCGGCATCCACAACCATGCCCGCGTGAAGATCGAGTACGTCGACGCCGAGAGCCTGGAAGAGAGCAACGCCGACGTGCTGGCCAAGTACGACGCCATCCTGGTGCCCGGCGGCTTCGGCAAGCGCGGCGTGGAAGGCAAGATCCTGGCGGCGCAGTACGCGCGTGAACACAAGATCCCCTACCTGGGCATCTGCCTGGGCATGCAGGTGGCCACCATCGAGGTGGCGCGCCACCTGGCCGGCCTGGAGAACGCCAACAGCACCGAGTTCGATGCCGCCACGCCGCATCCCGTCATCGCGCTGATCGACGAGTGGCAGGACAGCGACGGCACCATCCAGAAGCGCGATGCCAACTCCGACCTGGGCGGCACGATGCGCCTGGGCGCGCAAAGCTCCGACGTGGCACCCGGCACGCTGGCCTGGCAGATCTACGGCCCGGTGGTGACCGAGCGGCACCGCCACCGCTACGAGGCCAACGAGCACTACCTGGACCGGCTGCGCAACGCCGGCCTGGTGATCTCGGCCATCACCCAGCGCGAGAAGCTGACCGAGATCGTCGAGCTGCCGCAGGACGTGCACCCGTGGTTCGTCGGCGTGCAGTTCCACCCTGAGTTCAAGAGCACGCCGTGGGACGGCCATCCGCTGTTCACCAGCTACGTGAAGGCGGCGCTGGAGCACAAGACCGAAGGCGCGCAAAAGGAAGCAGCATGAAGCTCTGCGGTTTCGACATCGGGCTGGACAAGCCCTTCTTCCTGATCGCCGGCCCCTGCGTCATCGAGAGCGAACAGCTCCAGATGGACGTGGCCGGCCGCCTGAAGGAGATGACCACCGCGCTGGGCATCCCCTTCATCTTCAAGTCCAGTTTCGACAAGGCCAACCGCTCCAGCGGCAGCACCTTCCGCGGCCCGGGCATGGACAAGGGCCTGGAGATCCTGGCCAAGGTCAAGCGCGAGCTGAACGTGCCGGTGCTGACCGACGTGCACAACGAGGAAGACGTGCCCGCCGTGGCCGCGGTGGTCGATGTGCTGCAGACGCCCGCCTTCCTGTGCCGCCAGACCGATTTCATCCGTGCGGTGGCTCAGAGCGGCAAGCCGGCGAACATCAAGAAGGGCCAGTTCCTGGCGCCGGGCGACATGAAGAACGTGATCCAGAAGGCCCGCGACGCCGCGCGCGAGAAGGGCCTGCCGGAAGACGCCTTCATGGCCTGCGAGCGCGGCGTGAGCTTCGGCTACAACAACTTGGTGTCCGACATGCGCAGCCTGGCGATCATGCGCGACACGAATGCGCCGGTCGTCTTCGATGCCACCCACAGCGTGCAGCTGCCGGGAGGCCAGGGCACCAGCAGCGGCGGCCAGCGGGAGTTCGTGCCCGTGCTGTCGCGTGCCGCGGTGGCCGTGGGCATCGCGGGCCTGTTCATGGAGACGCACCCCGACCCGGCCAACGCGATGAGCGACGGCCCGAATGCGGTGCCGCTCAAGCACATGAAGGCGCTGCTGGAGCAGCTGGTCGCGCTCGACCGCGTGATCAAGGCCCAGCCGCTGCTCGAGAACGACTTCTCCTGCTGACTACACGAGCCCGCCGCATGCCCAGCGCCTACATCATTGCCCACGTCGACGTCACCGACCCGACCCAGTACGAAGACTACAAGCGGCTGTCCAGCCTGGCGATGCAGGCCCACGGCGCCGAGGTGTGCGTGCGCGGCGGCCGCGTCGAGGTGCTGGAGGGCGACTGGTCGCCCACCCGCATCGTGGTGCTGAAGTTCCCGAGCCCGCAGCAGGCCCGCGCGTTCTACGACTCGACCGAATACGGCCAGGCCCGTGCCGCGCGCGAAGGTGCGGCGGTGATGCGCATGGTGATGGTCGAAGGCGTCTGAAGAAGTATTCCCATCCAATCGATCTTGAGGAGAACCCCATGAGTGCCATCGTCGACATCGTCGGCCGAGAGATTCTCGACAGCCGCGGCAACCCGACCGTCGAATGCGACGTGCTGCTGGAAAGCGGCACGATGGGCCGTGCGGCGGTGCCGAGCGGCGCCTCCACCGGCTCGCGCGAGGCCATCGAGCTGCGCGACGGCGACAAGGGCCGCTACCTGGGCAAGGGCGTGCTGCGCGCGGTGGAGCACGTCAATACCGAGATCAGCGAAGCCGTGCTGGGCCTGGACGCTTCCGAGCAGGCCTTCCTCGACAAGACGCTGATCGACCTCGACGGCACCGACAACAAGAGCCGCCTGGGCGCCAATGCGATGCTGGCGGTGAGCATGGCCGTGGCCCGCGCCGCGGCCGAGGAATCGGGCCTGCCGCTGTACCGCTACTTCGGCGGCATGGGCGGCATGAGCCTGCCGGTGCCGATGATGAACGTCATCAACGGCGGCGCGCACGCCAACAACAGCCTGGACCTGCAGGAGCTGATGATCATCCCCGTGGGCGCGCCGAGCTTCCGCGAGGCGGTGCGCTGGGGCGCCGAGACCTTCCATGCGCTGAAGAAGATCATCGGCGACAAGGGCCTGCCCACCGCCGTGGGCGACGAAGGCGGCTTCGCGCCCAGCGTCGAGAGCCATGAGGCCGCGATCCAGATGATCCTGCAGGCCATCGAGACCGCCGGCTACAAGCCGGGCGAGCAGATCGCGCTGGGCCTGGACTGCGCCGCCAGCGAGTTCTATCACGACGGCAAGTACGTGCTGGAAGGCGAAGGCGGCATCAAGCTGGCCGCCGCCGAGTGGACCGACATGCTGGCCGCCTGGTGCGACAAGTACCCGATCGTCTCGATCGAGGACGGCATGCACGAAGGCGACTGGGACGGCTGGAAGCTGCTGACCGACCGCCTGGGCAAGAAGGTGCAGCTGGTGGGCGACGACCTGTTTGTCACCAACACCAAGATCCTAAAGGAAGGCATCGACAAGGGCATCGCCAACTCGATCCTCATCAAGATCAACCAGATCGGCACGCTGACCGAGACCTTCGCCGCCATCGAGATGGCCAAGCGCGCGGGCTACACCGCCGTCATCAGCCACCGCTCGGGCGAGACCGAGGACTCCACCATCGCCGACATCGCGGTGGGCACCAATGCCGGCCAGATCAAGACCGGCTCGATGAGCCGCTCGGACCGCATGGCCAAGTACAACCAGCTGCTGCGCATCGAGGAAGACCTGGGCGACGTGGCCAGCTACCCGGGCAAGTCGGCGTTCTACAACGTCCGCTGACCGACCCCGGCGGCGCTGCGCATCATGCGGTGGATCACCCTCGGGCTGCTGGCGCTGCTGGCGCTGGTGCAGGCCGAACTCTGGTTCGGCAAGGGGGGCATGCCGTATGCGGTCGCGCTGCAGACGCAGCTCGAATCGCAGAAGGCCGCCAACCGGGTGGCCACGCTGCGCAACGAGCAGCTGGCCGCCGAAGTCTCCGACCTGAAGGAAGGCCTGGAGATGGTCGAGGAGAAGGCCCGCGCCGAGCTGGGCATGGTCAAGCCTGACGAGATCCTCGTCCAGGTGGCCACCCAGCGCCGCTAGCCGCGGCCCGCCCGATGGACGCCTTGCAGGCCGCCTGGGCCGCGGCATTCGCGCCTGCCTTCAGCGCCTGGGGCAGCCCGGTCAGCCGGGCCGAGATCCTGGCCTTTGGCCTGGCGGTATGGATGGTGGCGCTGAACATGCGCGTCAATCCGCTGGCTTGGCCGCTGGCGATCGCCAGCTCGGCGCTGTATGGCGCCCTGTTCATGGAATACGGCTTGTACGGCGAGGCCGCACTGCAACTGGTGTTCATCGCCGTGGCCGGCTGGGGCTGGTGGCAGTGGCTCCATGGCCGGCAGGCCGATGGCGCGGCGCTGCGGGTTCGCCACCTCGCCAGCCGCGGCCGCTGGCTGGCGCTGGCCTTGACGCTGGCCGCCTGGCCCGCGGTGGGCTGGCTGCTGCTGCGTTACACCGACAGCACCGTGCCCTGGCTGGACGCACTGCCCACCGTGGGCAGCCTGGCCGGCCAGTGGCTGCTGGCGCGGCAGTACGTGGAGAACTGGCCCGCCTGGGTGCTGGTGAACCTGGTGAGCGTGGCGCTGTTCGCCACCAAGGGCCTGTGGCTCACGGTGCTGCTGTATGCGCTGTTCACGCTGCTGGCGGTGGCCGGCTGGCGCGGCTGGGCACGGCGCGCGGCCGCATGAAGCAGCCTGCCCGCGTCATCGCGCTGCTGGGCGCGGAAAGCACCGGCAAGACCGACCTGGCCCGCGCGCTGGCGCAGCAGCTGCAAAGGCTGCAGCCCTGCACCTGGGTGCCCGAATACCTGCGCGAATGGTGCGATGCGCAGGGCCGCACGCCTGAACCACAGGAACAGCAGCACATCGCCGCCGAGCAACAGCGGCGCATCGAGGCGGCGCTGGCCCGGTCGCCCGACATGCTGGTGGTGGCCGACACCACGCCGCTGATGACGGCGGTGTACAGCCAGTTCGTGTTCGACGATCGCAGCCTGCATGCCGAGGCGCTGCGCTGGCAGCGGGAGGTGGTGGGCCTGACGCTGCTGACCGCACTCGACCTGCCCTGGCTGTCCGACGGCCTGCAGCGCGACGGCCCGCAGGTGCGGGAGCCGGTGGACGCCCTCATTCGCGACGCGCTGGCCGAAGCCGGCATCGCCTATGGCGTGGTGCATGGCGAAGGTGCGGCCCGGGTGGCGGCCGCGCTGCGGGCGGTGGGCCGGTGGCGGCCCGAGCTGGCCGCGGCGGCCGCACTGCCATCCCCTGAAGGCGAGGCCGGCAGCGGCAGCCGGGTGCGCTGGCGCAGTCGCTGCCTGGACTGCCTGGATCCGGACTGCGAAAGGCTGCTGCACCCGCTGCCCTGAGGCCGCGCGCCCACCGGCGGGCGGGTGTGCCGCGGTTTCAGTGCACTGCGGAGGTCGGCGGCAGCTGGTCCCGCTCCGGCGTGAACAGCCCGCCCACGTCCACGCGGTCGAAGTGGTACTGCAGCCCGCAGAACTCGCAGCCGATCTCCACGTCCGTGCCACGTTCCTCGAGGATGCTGTCGATCTCCTCGCGGCCCAGGCCCTTGAGCATCGCGCCTACGCGCTCACGCGAGCATGAGCAGGCAAAGCGCGGGTGTTGTGGCTCAAAGCGCAGCACGCGCTCTTCCCAGAACAGCCGGCGCAGCACCGTGTCGGCATCCAGCGTCAGCAGCTCTTCCTGGGTCAGCGTGGCAGCCAGGTGGCTGATGCGGTTGAAGGCCTCGTTGATGCCGATCTCGTCCTCGTTGCGCGCGCCGAGGTTGCCCTCGCCTTCGACCGGCAGCCGCTGGATCAGCAGCCCGGCGGCGATCTCGTCGTTGGCCGCCAGGATCAGCCGGGTGTCCAGCTGCTCCGACTGCAGCATGTAGTGCTCCAGCACCTCGCTCACCTTCTGCAACGGCTCGCGGTGGTCGCCATGCAGCGCCACCACGCCCTGGTAGGGCTGCTGGCCGGGCTGCTTGTCCGCCGGATCCAGCGTGATGGCGCAGCGGCCCTGGCCTTGCACATTGACCATCGCGGCCAGCTGCGCATCGTCGGCCACCTCGCCCACCACCTTGGCGGTGGCCCGGAAGCGCAGGTCGGGCTGGGCTTCCACCACGGCCAGCTTCACCGGGCCATCGCCGTAGATCTGCATCACCAGCGCGCCCTCGAACTTGATGTTCGACTGCATCAGCACGCCGGCCGCGGCCATCTCGCCGAGCAGCGCACGCACCGGCGGCGGATAGGCGCCCAGCGTCTCGCGCCGGCGCAGCACCTCGCGCCAGTCGCCGGTCAGGCGCACCAGCATGCCCCGCACCGGCAGGCCTTCGAACAAGAACTTGTGCAACTCACTCATCACCGGTGTCCCGAACGGGCCGCAAAGGCCCAAAGGGCAGAATTGTAGGAATGGAGCTTCGACAGCAAGCGTTGCGGGTCTTGAGCCTGCCCGACCCGGTGCACAAGGCCGAGGCCGCGCGCGCGCTGCAACAGGCCGCGCCGGAGCTGCCGCTGGACACCTCCGCCGTGCTGGCCGAACCGCCCGGCCTGCCCGGCCGCCCTGCCCGCCCGCGACTGGTGCCGCACACCAGCCTGCCGCGCCGCTCGCCCTTCACGCTGGAAGGCCGGGCCGCGCTGCTGCATGCCATCGCTCACATCGAACTCAATGCCATCGATCTGGCGATGGACGCGGTGTGGCGCTTCGCCGGCATGCCCGCGCTGTTCTACCAGGACTGGCTGCGCGTGGCCGCGGAGGAGGCGCTGCACTTCACGCTGCTGCGCGAGCACCTGCTGTCGATGGGTCACGACTACGGCAGCTTCGACGCCCACGACGGCCTGTGGTCCATGACCTGGCGCACCCGGCATGACGTGATCGCGCGCATGGCCCTGGTGCCGCGCACGCTGGAGGCCCGCGGGCTAGATGCCACGCCGCCGCTGCAGGCCAAGCTGGCCAAGGCGGGGGATGCCCGCGCGGTGGCCATCCTCGACGTGATCCTGCGCGACGAGGTGGGCCATGTGGCGGTGGGCAATCGCTGGTACCGCTGGCTGTGCGAACGCCATGCGCTGGAGCCGGTGGCGCACTACGCCCGGCTGGTGCGCGAGCATCAGGCGCCGCGTCTGCGGCCGCCGTTCAACCGGGCCGCACGCGAGGCGGCGGGCTTCACCGCCGAGGAACTGGCCGAGCTGGAAAGGCTGCCCTGAAGCGGCTTGGAACAGGGCTTGCGAGCATCGGGCGGGCACATCCTGCCTCGTACACTCCCGCCACCATTTTCATCCTGCACCATTCCCATGACTGATCTTTCCACCCGCCGTTTCCTGCAACGTGTCGGCATGCTGGCCGCCGGCCTGGTGCTGGCCGCCTGCGGCAAGCAGGAGCCGCCCGCACCCGCCCCCGTGGCCTCGGCACCCGAGGCCGCTTCGGCACCCGCCCCCGCGCCGGCCAAGGTCTACACCGTGGGTACCGACGCCGCCTATGCGCCTTTCGAGTCGCAGAACGACAAGGCCGAGATCGTCGGCTTCACCATCGACGTGATGAGCGCCGTGGCCCAGAAGGGCGGCTTCGAGGTGAAGTTCGTCAACACGCCGTGGGAAGGCATCTTCAACGCGCTGCAGCAGGGCGACCGCGACATGCTGGCCTCGTCCATCACCATCACCGACGAGCGCAAGCAGACCATGGACTTCAGCGCGCCTTACTTCGACGCGGTGCAGCTGATCGCCGTCAAGCAGGACAGCAAGGTCGCCAAGTTCGACGACCTCAAGAAGATGAAGGTGGGCGTGCAGACCGGCACCACCGGCGACGAGGTGGTCACCAAGCTGCTGGGCAAGACCAGCGCCAACGTCAAGCGCTACGAGTCCACCCCGCTGGCGCTGAAGGAGCTGGAAGCCGGTGGCGTGGACGCGGTCGTGGCCGACAACGGCGTGGTCATCCACTACGTGGCCAACAACCCGGGCGCGCAGTTCAAGACCGTGGCCGACGCCAGCTTCGTGCCCGAGCAGTACGGCTTTGCGGTGAAGAAGGGCAATGCGGAGCTGCTGGCCCTGGTCAACAAGGGCATCGCCGACATCAAGGCCGACGGCACCTACGACAAGATCTTCGCCAAGTACTTCGGCGCCGCGCCCGCGGCCGCCGCCGCAGCGTCCGCCGCGTCGAAGTAAGCCGGTCGGAGAAGACGGGTCGTGGATCTTCGCTGGGAAATTCTGGCCGGTTACGGCCCGTTGTTCTTGTCTGGCCTGGCGATGACGGTGAAGCTCACCGTCGTGGCTATCGGCGTCGGGCTGCTGCTGGGGGTGTTCTTCGGGCTGATCAGCAGCTCGGCCGATGCGCCCCAGCCCAAGACGGCACCGCTGCGCTGGCTCCTGAAGGTGGCGCGGCTGTTCACGCTGGCCTACGTCACCTTCTTCCGCGGTACGCCGCTGTTTGTGCAGATCCTGCTCGTGCACTTCGCGGTGATGCCCACGCTGGTCCATCCCGAACACGGGCTGCTGCTGGCCGGCGAGGCGGCCCGCGGCTTCCGCCAGGAATACGGCGCGTTCTTCTCCGGCGCGCTGGCGCTCACGCTGAACGCCGGCGCCTACATCTCCGAGATCTTCCGCGCCGGCATTCTCAGCATCCATCGCGGCCAGACCCAGGCCGCCTACAGCGTGGGCCTGACCCATGCGCAGGCGATGCGCCACGTGATCCTGCCGCAGGCCTTCCGTCGCATGATGCCGGCGCTGGTCAACGAGGGCGTGACGCTGATCAAGGACTCGTCCCTGGTCTCGGCCATCGGCCTGGCCGAGCTGGCGCTGGCGGCCCGCACCGTGGCGGGCGCCTATTCCCGCTACTGGGAGCCCTACCTGCTGATCTCCGCGGTCTATCTGGTGCTCACCCTGCTGCTGGCCGGCCTGGCCAAGCGGCTCGAGGCGCCGGCCCATCTGCGCGGCAGGTGAGCTCAGGCGGTGCCGCTCAGGTGCCGAAGAAGTAGCGCTTGAGGCCGGCGAGGATCATCTCGACGGCCACGGCGGTAAGCACCAGGCCCATCAGCTTCTCGATGGCGCTGACCATCGACGCGCCCAGCAGCTTGCGCAGGCGGTCGGCCGCCAGCAGCACGATGCCGCTGATGGCCATGGCCACCGTCAGCGCGCCCACCCACTCGTGCAGCCGCTCCGGCTGGCGCGACGCCAGCAGCAGCACCGTCGCCATCGCCGACGGGCCGGCCAGCAGCGGCACCGCCAGCGGGAAGATGAACGGCTCGCGCGACTGGCCCTCGGCCGCCGCATAGATTTCGCTGCCCGAGGCGAAGATCATCCGGATCGCGATGATCAGCAGGATCACGCCGCCGGCCACCTCCAGCGAGCGCTCCGACAGGTGCATCAGCGACAGGAAGCCCTGGCCGCCCACCATGAACAGCGCCAGCACGCAGAAGGCAATCACCACCTCGCGCACGGCCACGCGGGCCCGGCGCTCGGGCGCGACGTTGCGCATCACCGAAATGAAGATCGGCAGGCTGCCGAAGGGGTCGAGCACCAGCAGCAGCAGCAGCAGTGCGGAAACGAAGGTGTGGTCCATGGGCGGCGGATTGTGCCTGCGGGCCGGTGGCTTCCGGCCCGGCCGGCGTCCCGGTGCGGCGCGGCATCCACTGTTGTTTTCTCGCCGCGCCGCGCTGCGCGGAAGCGCCCATATGCTCGTTTTCCAGCAGGCCCGCTCTTACACTTTGTCCACGGGCACTGATTCGGTTTCGAACGGTGCACAAACCGATTACCTACATCAAAGGATCTCCATGAAGCGCACCCTGATCGTTGCCGCCGTCGCTGCCCTGGGCACGAGCGCCGCTCTGGCTCAAAGCTCCGTGACCGTGTTCGGCCGTGTGAACACCAGCGTCGAGTACCAAAAAGACGTCGCCGTCGACGGCAAGCAGACCGTTCTGCAGAACAACGCTTCGCGCCTGGGCTTCAAGGGCACCGAGGACCTGGGTGGCGGCCTGAAGGCTGACTTCTACCTCGAGCACCGCTTCAACAGCGACACCGGCACCCAGTCGGGCGACTTCTGGTCCGGCGACGCCTGGGTCGGCCTGTCGGGCGGCTTCGGCAACATCCGCGCCGGTCGCCTGACCAGCGCCGCCTACTACGCCACCGCCGACTGGATTGGTCTGCACAACCACGACACCGGCACGTCGGAAGACAAGCTGTACACCTACCTGAGCCAGAACAAGAATACGGTGTCGTACCAGACCCCGAACCTGTCGGGCTTCGTGGGCGAGTTCACCGTGTCGGCTGCCGAAGGCCCGGTCGAGACCAACAAGGTCTACAACCTGGCTGGCAACTACGACGCGGGTCCCCTGCACCTGGGCGTGGGCTACGAGCACCAAGCCGGCTCGAAGGACAAGCAGCTGGCCGTGCGCGCCCTGTATGAATTCGGCGCCTTCACCGTCGGCGGCTACTACCAGCGCAGCGACCTGAACACCGACGACCTGGGCAAGCGCAACCTGTTCCGCATCGCCGGCATGTACACCCTGGGCGCTTCGGAATTCCACGCCAACGTGGGCTATGCCGACGACTGGAGCAACGCCGACGACACCTCGGCCATCCAGTGGACCCTGGCCTACAACTACAACCTGTCCAAGCGCACCAAGGTCTACGCCTTCTACACCATGGTCGACAACAAGTCGAACGCCGCCTACGGCACGGCCGCCGGCGCCGGCAAGGACCCCAGCTCCTTCGCCGTCGGCGTGCGCCACAACTTCTGATCTCCGGCTCGCCGGATCGGAATGCCAAACGGCCCCTCGGGGCCGTTTTTCATGTCCGGCCCTTTTGGGGCCGTTTGTCTTTTCGTCGTCCGCAGCGCGTCAGCCGCGCGGATGGTGCCGTGCGTGCAGCACCCGCAGCCGCTCCCGCGCCACGTGGGTGTAGATGGTGGTGGTGGAGATGTCCGCATGGCCCAGCAGCATCTGCACCGCGCGCAGGTCGGCGCCGTGGTTGAGCAGGTGGGTGGCGAAGGCATGCCGCAGGGTGTGCGGCGAGATCGGCGTGCCAATGCCGGCCGCCAGCGCATGCTTCTTCACGATGTTCCAGAACATCTGGCGCGTCATGCCTTCGCCGCGGGCGGTGACGAACAGGGCCTGGGTGCTCTGGCCCTGCAGGATGGCCGCACGGGCCTCGGCCAGGTACCGGGTGATCCAGCCGTGGGCTTCGTCGCCAAAGGGCACCAGCCGCTCCTTCGAGCCCTTGCCGATCACCCGCAGCACGCCTTCGGCCAGGCCGACCTGGATGGTCTGCAGGCCTACCAGCTCGCTCACGCGCAGGCCGCTGGCATACATCAGCTCGAGCATCGCGCGGTCGCGCAGGCCCAGCGGGCGGCCGGTGTCGGGCGCCTGCAGCAGCGCCTCCACCTGCGATTCGCTCAGCGTCTTGGGCACCCGCATCGGCTGCTTGGCGGTGCGCAGCCGCAAGGTGGGATCGGCGGCCACCAGGTGCTCGCGCAGCGCCCAGCGGTAGAAGCGCTTGAAGACCGTCAGCCGCCGGTTGGCGCTGGTGGCGCGGGAGCCGGCGTGGCGGGCCGCCACGTAGCCCAGCAGATCGGTCTCGGTGGCGGCATCGATGGCCTTCGCCGGCCCGGCGGCCAGCCAGTCGGCGCATCCCTGCAGGTCGCGGCGGTAGGCGGCCAGGCTGTTGGCGGCCAGGCCATCCTCGATCCAGAGCGCGTCGACGAAACGGTCGATCAACGCCTGGCTCTGCTCGCGCGCGGTCACTCCAGCGTCAGCTTCTGCGTCTGCACCACTTTCTTGTACACGTCGTACTCGGCGCGGATCTGCGCGGCGAATTCGTCGGGCGTGTTGAGCACCAGCAGCGAGCCGGTGTCCTCGATGCGCTTCTTCACGTCGGGCAGGTCCACCGTCTTCTTCACCGCGGCGCTGATGGCGTCCACCACGTCCTTGGGCATGCCCTTGGGGCCGAGGAAGCCGTAGTACGCCATGCGGTTGGCTGCCGGCAGGCCCACTTCCTTGAAGGTGGGCACGTTGGGCAGCACGGCCAGGCGCTGGGGCGCCGCCACCACGATGGGCACCAGCCGGCCGTCCTTGATGAAGGGCAGTGCCGACGGCAGGTTGTCGAACATGATCGGCACCTGGCCGGCCACGGTGTCGTTGAGCGCCGGGCCTGCGCCGCGGTAGGGGATGTGGGTGATGAAGGTGCCGGTCAGGCTCTTGAACAGCTCGGTCTGCAGGTGGCCGATGCCGCCTGTGCCCGAAGTGGCATAGCTGTACTTGCCCGGGTTCTTCTTGATGACCTCGAGGAAGGTCTTGTAGTCCTTCGCGGGGAACGACGGGTGCACCACGATCACGTTGGGCGTGGCCGCGATGTTGATGATGGGCGTGAAGTCGCTGACGGGGTCGTAGCCGATCTTCGGGTTGATGGCCGGGTTGGACGCGGTGGTGGACACCGTGGCCATGCCCAAGGTGTAACCGTCGGGCTTGGCGCGCACGAGTTCCAGTGCGCCAATCGAGCCGCCGCCACCGCCCTTGTTTTCCACCACCAGGTTCTGGCCCAGCGCCTGGTTGGCCTTCTCGGCCACCACGCGGGCGATGATGTCGGTGGTGCCGCCGGGCGCGAAGGGCACCACCATGCGCACCGGCTTGGTGGGATACGACTGCGCCATGGCGGGCATCGCCAGCGGCAAGAGCGACAGCGCGCCGAGCGAAGCCAGAGTCTTGAGGGTCTTGCGTTTCGTCTGAGGGATCATCGGTGCATGCTCCTTGTGAGGAGCGGCGATCATAGGGCGCATGGCAGACTGCCATCGATGCACACCGCCCTGCTCCTGCTGCCCGACTTCCTCCTGATCGTGCTGGGCTTCCTGGTGTGCCGCTACACCCTGCTGGACCGCAGCGTGTGGGACGGCGCCGAGCGGCTGGTGTACTACCTGCTGTTTCCGGTGCTGCTGTTCAACGCCATCGTGCGCAATCCGCTGCAGCCCTCGGCCCTGGCCACGCTGGGCGTGGCGGGCCTGGCCATCGTGGGCACCGGCATCGTGCTGTCGATGGCCCTGGGCCGATGGCCGGGCGTGGATGCCCGCATGCATGCCTCGGGCGCGCAGGTGGCCTTCCGCTTCAACTCGTACATGGCGCTGGCGCTGGCTGAGCGGCTGGGCGGCGCACCCGGCGTGGCCGCCGTGGCCCTTCTCGTGGCGGTGGCGGTGCCGGCCTGCAACATCGCCGCGGTATGGCCGCTGGCACGCCACGGCGGGCACGGCTTCCTGAAGGAGCTGGTGCGCAATCCGCTGATCGTGGCCACGCTTGGCGGCCTGGTGGCCAGCCTGCTGGGCCTGAGCTTCCCGCCCGCCGTGGCCACCACGCTGGACCGCATCGGCCTGGCCGCGCTGCCCATCGGCCTGATGGCGGTGGGCGCCGGCCTGCGCTTCGGCGCGCTGCGCGATGCGCCCCGGCTGGCTGCCGCGCTGCTGGGCATACGCCACCTGGTGTTGCCGCTGGTGGCGGTGGTCTGCGTGCGCTTCACCGACCTGGCACCGCTGCAGCAGCTGGTGATCGTGGCCTTCTCGGCGCTGCCCACCGCGTCCAGCTGCTATGTGCTGGCCGCCCGGCTGGGCGGTCATGCCAGCTTCGTGGCGGGGCTGGTCACGCTGTCCACGCTGCTGGGCATGGTGAGCGTGCCCCTGGCGCTGGGCGCCCATGCGGCGCTGGGGCCGTTGGTGGGGACCCCGTTGCGTTGAGCCAGCGCCCAGTCGATGTGCTCGCGCACCAGCGGCGTGGCGGCATCGCGGGCTGACCGCAGGGCAGCGGCGATGGCCTCGTCGCCGGTGGCCCGCCAGGCATTGCCCAACGCCACGGCCAGGTTGCGCTGCCAGCGCTCGTGGCCGATGCGACGGATGGCGCTGCCTTCGGTGCGGCGCAGGAAGGTGGCCTCGTCCCAGCACCACAGCTGCAGCAGCGTGGGCGCGGCCAGCTCCGGCCGCACGTCGAAGTCGGGCAGCACCGCGCGCTGCGCATACTTGTTCCACGGGCATACCAGCTGGCAGTCGTCGCAGCCGTAGATGCGGTTGCCCATCGCCGCGCGCAGTGCTTCGGGGATGGGGCCCGCATGCTCGATGGTGAGGTAGGAGATGCAGCGCCGCGCATCCACCACCCCCGCGGCGAGGATGGCCTGCGTCGGACAGATGTCTAGACAAGCGGTGCAGCGGCCGCAATGCGGCGTCTCGGCTTCGGTCAGCGGCAGCGGCAGGTCGACGAACAGCTCGCCCAGGAAGTACATCGAGCCCGCATCCCGCCGCAGCGACAGCGTGTGCTTGCCGCGCCAGCCCAGGCCGCTGCGTGTGGCCAGGGCCACTTCCAGCACCGGCGCCGAATCGGTGAACACGCGGTGGCCGAACGGTCCCACCGCTTCGGCCAGGCGGTCGGCCAGCTTCTGCAGCCGCGCCCGCAACACCTTGTGATAGTCACGACCGCGTGCATACACCGAGACCGTGGCCAGGCCAGGCATGCCGATGCGGCGCCATTCCTGCTCGCGCCAGTCGGGGCCGGCGCTGGACGGCAGGTAATCCATGCGGGCGGTGATCACGCGCACCGTGCCCGGCACCAGCTCGCTCGGCCGCGCGCGCTTCAGCCCATGGGCGGCCATGTAGGCCATGTCGCCATGGAAGCCGTTGTGCAGCCACTGCAGCAGGCCGGCTTCGGCGTCCTGCAGGTCCACGTCGGCCACACCGATCTGGGAGAATCCCAGCTCCTTTGCCCACGCGCGCAATTGCTCCAGCAGTGCCTGCCCGTCGATGTCGTGAAGACGCTCCCGCATCGCCCCATTCTAGAAACCCGCCTGCTGCACTGGCCCGACGAGGCCGCCTGCGCGGCCGTCGCCCAGGCGCTGGCTGCCCAGCCGCTGCTGCGCGATGCCTTCATCGAGCTGCACGGCCCGCTGGGCGCGGGCAAGACCACGCTGGTGCGCCACCTGCTGCGTGCACTGGGCGTGCAGGGCCGCATCAAGAGCCCGACCTATGCGGTGCTGGAGCCCTATGAGCTGGCCGATGGACTGGCCGTCTCCCACTTCGACTTCTACCGCTTCGAGGATCCCGCCGAGTGGGACGACGCCGGCTTCCGCGACGTGTTCGCGCAGCCGGGGCTGAAGCTGGCCGAATGGCCCGAGAAGGTGGCCGCCGCCCTGCCGGTGCCCGACCTGCGCATGGAACTGCAACCCCAGGATGACGACCAACGCACCGTGACGATGCAAGCCTGTACTCCCCGCGGCCAAGCGCTGCTGCACGCCCTGTGAGCCGCGCCCTGACGAGCCGCAGGCACCTCCTGAAGCAGGCCGGCGGCCTGGTGCTGTTGCTGGGCGCGGCCGACCTCGCCTTCGGTGCCGGCATCGTGGCGGTGCGCGTGTGGCCGGCCGATGCCTACACCCGCGTCACGCTCGAGAGCGACCAGCCGCTGGCCGCGCGCCACCAGCTGCTGTCCGACCCCGAGCGCATGGTGGTGGACATCGAAGGCCTGGAGCTGAGCCCGCAGCTGCGCGAGCTGGTGGGCAAGGTGCGGGCGGACGATCCCTTCATTGGCGGCATCCGCGTCGGGCAGTACCAGCCCCGGGTGGTGCGGCTGGTGATCGACCTGAAGCAGGCCACCGCGCCGCAGCAGTTCGCGCTGGCGCCGGTGGCGGCCTACCAGCACCGGCTGGTGTTCGACCTCTACCCCACCCAGCCGATGGATCCGCTGCTGGCGCTGATCCGCGACAAGGAAGCCTCCGAGCGCGATGCGGCGCAGACGGTGCAGGACGCGCTGGGCGAATTCATCGGCAAGGTGGGCACGCCGCCACCGGTGGCCGCCGCGCCGGTGCCGCCGGCCGCCGCTTCCGCACCCGGCCTGCCGCCGCCGGCCGCGCCGCCGGTGGTGGCTGCCGCACCGGTGCCGCCGCCGGTGACCGCCGTGCCCGGCCCGCGGGCCGCGCTGCAGAACAAGATCGACCGCCTGGTGATCGTGGCGCTGGACCCCGGCCATGGCGGCGAAGACCCCGGCGCCATCGGCCCCAGCGGCCTGCGCGAGAAGGACGTGGTGCTGTCGGTGGCCTTGCAGCTGCGCGAGCGCATCAATGCCATGCCCGGCATGCGCGCCTTCATGACACGCGACGCCGACTTCTTCGTGCCGCTGCACGAGCGGGTGCAGAAGGCGCGGCGGGTGCAGGCCGACCTGTTCGTGTCCATCCATGCCGATGCCTTCATCACGCCGCGGGCACGCGGGGCCTCGGTGTTCGCGCTGTCGCAGGGCGCGGCCACCAGCACCGCCGCGCGCTGGATGGCCAACCGCGAGAACGCGGCCGACGTGGTGGGTGGGGTGAACCTCAAGTCGGCCGATGCCCAGGTGCTGCGCACGATGCTGGACATGAGCACGCATGCGCAGATCAAGGACAGCCTGCGCGTGGGCGGCGAGGTGCTGGGCGAGCTGGACCGCGTGGGCAAGCTGCACAAGCCGCGGGTGGAGCAGGCCGGCTTTGCGGTGCTGAAGGCGCCGGACATCCCCAGCATCCTGGTCGAGACGGCCTTCATCTCCAACCCGGAAGAGGAAGACAAGCTGCGCAGTGCCGAGTACCAGCGCCAGCTGGTGCGCGCGCTGGC
This sequence comes from Aquincola tertiaricarbonis, assembly GCF_000969605.1. Lineage (GTDB taxonomy): Bacteria > Pseudomonadota > Gammaproteobacteria > Burkholderiales > Burkholderiaceae_C > Aquincola > Aquincola tertiaricarbonis. The sequence goes on from NZ_JZUE01000032.1 coordinate 45,668, forward strand.
CACCGGCATCCAGCGCTACTTCGCGAAGAACCCGCCGCTGGCGCGCAACCGCCAGCTGTGAGCCGCGCGGGCGGCGCGGACCGTTCGGCCGCCGGGCCGCCCCAAGGCTGAACGCGCCCCCCTGGGGGGCAGCGAGCGTCAGCGAGCTTGGGGGCTGACCTGTCTCGCGCGCCAGCCGCCAACAAGCGCGATGACGCCGGGGATGATGATCATGGCCCAGATGATCTTGTCCAGGTGCTGCTTGACAAACGGGATGTTGCCGAACAGGTAGCCTGCCAGCGTGATGCCCACCACCCACAGCAACGCGCCGGCCACGTTGTAGGCGGTGAACTTGCCCCGGCTCATCGCCGCCACGCCGGCCACGAAGGGGGCGAAGGTGCGGATGAAGGGCATGAAGCGGGCGATGATGATGGTGATGCCGCCGTGCTTCTCGTAGAAGCCGTGGGCCTGCTCGAAGGCGCGCTTGTTAAACCAGCGGCTGTTCTCCCAGCCCCATACCCGGGGCCCGATGGCCCGGCCGATGGTGTAGTTCAGCTGGTCGCCCAGGATGGCGGCGGCCACCAGCAGCGCCATCACCAGCGGCAGGTTCAGCAGGCCGGCGCCGGCCAGCGCACCCACCACGAACAGCAGCGAGTCGCCGGGCAGCAGCGGCATCACCACCACGCCGGTCTCGACGAAGATGATGGCGAACAGCAGCGCATAGACCCAGGTGCCGTGGTCGGCCACGAACTGCGCGAGGTGCACGTCCACGTGCAGGATGAAGTCGATGAGGGCGGCGAGGAGTTCCATGGCGGCGGATTATCGCGGTGCAGCAAGTTTCTAGAATGACCGGATGAGTTCCGTCTCCGAAGCCGTTGCCGCTGCCGCCGCGCCCCGCCGTCCCATCCGCGAGCTGCCCGACGAGCTGGTGAGCCAGATCGCCGCCGGCGAAGTGGTGGAGCGGCCCGCCTCGGTGGTGCGCGAGCTGGTGGACAACGCGCTGGACGCCGGCGCCACGCAGATCCACGTCAAGCTGGTGGGCGGCGGCGTGCGCAGCATCGTGGTGGAGGACGACGGCGCCGGCATCGAGCCGGCCGAGCTGCCGCTGGCGCTGCGCCGGCATGCCACCAGCAAGATCGGCTCGCTGGACGACCTGGAAGCGGTATCCACCATGGGTTTCCGCGGCGAGGCGCTGGCCGCCATCGCCTCGGTGGCCGACGTGTCGCTGCTCAGCCGCACCGCCGGTGCGCCGCATGCGGTGCGGCTGGATGCCCGCTCCGGCGAGCTGTGCCCGGCCGCCCGCGCGGTGGGCACCAGCGTGGAGGTGCGCGAGCTATTCTTCAACACGCCGGCGCGCCGCAAGTTCCTCAAGAGCGATGCCACCGAGATGGCGCATGCGCTGGAGTCGGTGCGCCGCCACGCGCTGGCGCGGCCGGACGTGGGCTTCGCGGTGTGGCACGAGGGGCGGCTGGTGGCGCAGTGGCGCGCGGCGCGGCTGGACCAGCGCATCCGCGACGTGCTGGGCGAGGACTTCCTGGAAGGCAGCCGCGCGGTGGCGCACGAGGCCGGCCCGCTGGCCATCCAGGGGCGCACCGGCTTGCCCGAGACGTCGCGCGCGCGGGCCGACCAGCAGTACGTGTTCGTCAATGGCCGCTTCGTGCGCGACCGGCTGATCGCCCATGGCGTGCGTTCGGCCTACGAGGACGTGCTGCACGGCCAGCGGCAACCGGCCTATGTGCTGTTCGCCACCATCGCGCCCGAGCTCGTGGACGTGAACGTGCATCCCACCAAGATCGAGGTGCGCTTCCGCGACGGCCGGGCCGTGCACCAGGCGGTGCACCGCGCGGTAGGCGGCGCGCTGGCGGTGTCCCGGGCCGGCGAGGCCACGGCCGGCGCTGGCCTGCTGACCGCCGGGCCGCAGCCACCGGGCGCCACCGCGGAGGCCGCCGCGGACGCGCCTGCGCAGGCTGCGGCCGAGTCGTCCGGCATCGCCCCGCGCCTGCCCGCCTGGCTGCCCGCCGCCCAGGCCGGCGCCAGCTTCGTGCGCATGCCGCGCAGCGATGGCCCGGCCCAGGCGGCGCTGGCGCTGCAGACCGCCGCGCTGCTCTATGCGCAGGAGCCGCCCGCGCCGTGGCAGCCGCGGCCCGGCTCGGCGGTGTCCGCCGCCGCCGAACCCGCGGCCGACTGGCCGCTGGGCCGCGCCATCGCCCAGATCGGCGGCGTGTACGTGCTGGCCGAGAACCGCCAGGGCCTGGTGATCGTGGACATGCATGCGGCCCACGAGCGCATCGTCTACGAGCGGCTGAAGGCCAGCGTCGGGGCGGCTGCCATCGAGTCGCAGCCGCTGCTGATCCCGGCCACCTTCGCCGCCTCACCCACCGAGATCGCCGTGGCCGAGAGCCAGCGCGAGACGCTGCTGGCCTTGGGCCTGGACCTGGGCCCTCTGTCCCCCGGCGTGCTGGCGGTGCGCGCCCGGCCGGCGGCGCTGGCCGGCGGTGATGCGGTGGCACTGGCCCGCTCGGTGCTGGCCGAACTGGCCGAGCTGGGCGACGTGGGCGCCGCGCAGGTGCTGCAGCGCGCCCGCGACGAGATCCTGGCCACCATGGCCTGCCATGGCGCGGTGCGGGCGAACCGCCAGCTCACGCTGGACGAGATGAATGCGCTGCTGCGCGACATGGAGCGCACCGAGCGCGCCGACCAGTGCAACCACGGCCGGCCCACCTGGCGTCAGCTGGGCATGCGGGAGCTGGACGCCCTCTTCCTTCGCGGCCGTTGAGTCGGCGAGGTTTGCTGCACTGCGGCAACCATGAGGCGTTGTCCTACACGCGCGGGCGCAGCGTCCCGACAGCGGCGCCTAGGGAGTGACCCTTAGTCTTGTGCCCATCGTGCTGCGTGCAGTGCCCCAAGAAAAGCCAGGAGTGAGCGTCATGAGCTTCGAATCCACCTCTCGTCCCGTTGCCACCAGCCACGGCAGCGCCTCGCCTGGCCTGCAGGCGCATGCGCTGCTGGGCACGCCGCGCCAGTGGCGGGTGGCGATGCTGATCGACGATGGCGTGGACGAACTCTGCGTGGCCCGCCTGATCGCCGAACTGGACCGCGCCGGCGCGCAGGTGCAGCTGGTGGCGCCGCAGATCGCGCCGGTGAGCACGCAGCTGGGCGGCATGCTGTCGCCGGAGCACAGCGTGGCCGCGGTGTCCGCCGCGGACTTCGACGCGGTGTGCGTGCCTTCGGGCCTGTTCTGCGCCGAGACGCTGCAGCTCAGCGACGAGGCTTTGAGCTTCGTGCAGCAGGCCTACGAGGCGGGCAAGACCCTGGCCGCGACCGGCGAAGGCGTGCAGGTGCTGCGCGCGCTGGGCTTGCCGGTGGAGGGCGGAGACGCGCTGGACGAGCCGGAGCCGGGCGTCATCGTCGGCCATGGCGAGCACTGCACCTTGTCCAACTTCGGCCGCCGGCTGGCCAAGCGCCTGTCACGCGAGCCGCAGCGCCCGCCGCGCCGCATGCTGCGCGCCCTGGCCGCCTGACCGTCTGCGGGCCGGCCCCCTGGCGCCGTCGGCGCGGGCGCAGCATGCTGCACGCCCGCCCTGGCGCCAGGAGTGATGCGATGGCCGGCCAAGCCCCTCTCCCTTCAGACCCCTTCCCGCACAACCAGGTGCCTCCGCTGGAGGACTACAACCTGTATGCCGCCGACCCGGTGCTGCAGCAGGCGGTGCGGCGAGCCGGCGCCGATTGGCACGAGCCGGCGCTGATGCGCCAGGGCGCCGAATACGGCGCGGCCGCCACGCTGCAGGCGGCCGAGGATGCCAACCGCCATCCGCCCGAGCTGCACACGCATTCCCGCACCGGCGAGCGCATCAACCTCGTTCGCTTCCATCCCGCCTGGCACACGATGATGGCGATGGCGCGGCGCAACGGCATCGCCAACCTGCCCTTCTTCGACGACCGGCCGTCGGCCTGGGCCGCCCGGGCGGCGTCGCACATGCTGCACTGCCAGACCGAGTCCGGCTCCAGCTGCCCGACCACCATGACCCATGCCGCCATCCCGGTGCTGCGGCGCAACCCGGCGCTGTATGCGGTGCTGGAACCGCTGCTGGCGTCCACCGGCCACGATCCGGCCGACCGGCCGCCGGCCGGCAAGCGCTCCGTCACCGTGGGCATGGGCATGACCGAGCGCCAGGGCGGCAGCGACCTGCGCAGCAACCTCACCGAGGCGGTGCCGGCCGGCAGCGGCGAATGGGGCGACGAAGTCCGCATCACCGGCCACAAGTGGTTCTTCTCGGCACCGATGAGCGACGGGCACCTGGTGCTGGCGCGCTGCGGGGATGACGGCCTGGGCTGCTACTTCATGCCGCGCTGGCAGCCGGACGGCCGCCGCAACGCCATCCACATCCAGCGGCTGAAGGACAAGGTGGGCAACCGCTCCAACAGCAGCGCGGAGGTGGAGTTCCACGGCGCCTGGGCGGTGCGGGTGGGCGAGCCAGGCCGCGGCATCGCGCACCTGATCGACATGGCCAGCCTGACGCGGCTGGACTGCGCGTTGTCCAGTGCGGGCTTCATCCGCCAGGCGCTGGTGCAGGCGCTGCACCATGCCCGCCACCGACGGGCCTTCGGCCGCCGGCTGGTGGGGCAGCCGCTGATGGCCGCGGTGCTGGCCGACCTGGCGGTGGAATCGGAAGCGGCCACGCTGCTGGCCATGGACCTGGCCGCGCGCCATCCCGGCACCGATCCGCTGGACCGCGCCTGGTGCCGGCTGCTGGTGCCGGCGGCCAAGTTCTGGATCTGCAAGCGTGCGGTGGCCCTGAGCGCCGAGGCGATGGAGGTGCTGGGCGGCAACGGCTACGTGGAAGGCGGCCCGCTGGCCCGGCTGTACCGCGAGGCGCCGGTCAACTCGATCTGGGAAGGTTCGGGCAACGTGATGTGCCTTGACGTGCTGCGGGCGCTGCAGCGCCATCCGGCGGAATCGGCCGCGGTGCTGCAGCAGCTGGCGCAGGCGGTGGCCGGCGCGCCGGCCGTGGCGGCCACCTGCGGCGCGCTGCAGCAGCTGCTCGGCAGCCCGCCGGCCGAGGGCCTCGAGCCGATGGCCCGGCTGCTCACGCAACGGCTGGTGCTGCTGGCGCAGGCCGCGCTGCTGCTGCAGCACGGCCGCCCCGCCACCGCCGCCGCCTTCATCGACAGCCGCTTCGGCACCGAATGGGGCGCGGTCGCCGGCACTTTTTGCCAGCCCGCAGGGCGCAGCGCCCTGCTGGAGGAGGCGGTCAATTTGTAACGGCTGCCTGTTTTGCCGAAAAGTCTGCACGGGCCTGCCGATAAGAGTCAGGCCCGCCGGAAGACGCACTCGCCGGGGGTATTCCACCCCGTAGTGCAGTAGGCAGTCGATATGCGCAGCAATCTTCCGGTCAGTCAGCGTGAGTACACCTTCCCCGCTGACGCGACGCTGATGTCCACCACGGACACCTCCGGTCGCATCACCTACGCCAATGCGGCCTTCGTGGCGGTCAGCGGCTTTGCAGAATCGGAGATCGTCGGCCAGCCGCACAACCTGGTGCGGCACCCCGACATGCCCAAGGAAGCCTTCGCCGACATGTGGGCGACGTTGAAGGCAGGCGATTCCTGGACCGCGCTGGTGAAGAACCGCCGCAAGGACGGCGACCACTACTGGGTGCGCGCCAATGCCACGCCGGTCAACCGCAACGGCCAGACGGTGGGCTACCTCTCGGTGCGCACCCATGCCAGCCGCGAGGAAGTGGCCGGCGCCGAGGCGCTGTATGCCGATTTCCGCGAAGGCCGCGCCGGCAACCGTGCCTTCCACAAGGGCGTGATCGTGCGCCGCGGCTGGGCCGCGATCACCACGCTGCACAAGACGATGCCGGTGCGCTGGCGCCTGCGCCTGCCGATGATCGGCATGGCCGCCGGCGCCGTCGGCACCGTGGCCGCGGTGGCCGGTGCGGCCGCGCTGCCGGTGGCCGCGCCCGTCATCGGCGTGCTGGCCGCGGCCGCGCTGTGGATGCAGGAGGCGCAGGTCAGCCGCCCGCTGGAAAGCGTGATGGCCCACGCCCGCCGCGTGGCCAGTGGCGAGGTCAACGGCCAGGCGATGGACCGGGTGGACGAGATCGGGCTGACGATGCGTTCGCTGAACCAGCTGGGCCTGATGCTGCGCTGGATCATCGACGACGTGGCCGAGCAGGTGGTGACGGTGGAACAGGCCAGCGGAGAGATTGCCCAGGGCAACGTCGACCTGAGCGACCGCACCGAGCAGGCCGCCGCCAGCCTGCAGCAGAGTGCCGCGTCGATGGAGGAGATGAGCTCCATCGTGCGCAACAACGCCGAGGCTGCCGAGCGCGCCACCGCCCTGTCCTGCAGCGCCAGCGCCGCCGCCCAGGAAGGCGGCGAGGTGGTGCAGCGGGTGACGACCACGATGCAGGGCATCACCGCCAGCAGCAAGCAGATCGGCGAAATCATCGAGGTGATCGACGGCATCGCCTTCCAGACCAACATCCTGGCGCTGAATGCCGCGGTGGAAGCCGCGCGCGCCGGCGAACAGGGCCGCGGCTTTGCGGTGGTGGCGGGCGAGGTGCGCAGCCTGGCGCAGCGCAGCGCACAGGCGGCCAAGGAGATCCGCAGCCTGATCGGCACCAGCGTGGAGCGGGTGGAGGAAGGCGGCCGCCAGGTGGTGCATGCCGCCGAGGCGATGGACAAGATCATGGGCCAGGTGCGGGAGGTGCAGTCGCTCATCTCCTCGATCAGCGAAGCCACCCGCGAGCAGACGGTGGGCATCGGGCAGATGAGCGAGGCGGTGAGCATGCTGGACCGCAACACCCAGCAGAACGCGGCGCTCGTGGAGCAGTCGGCCGCGGCCGCGCAGAGCCTGAGCAACCAGGCCCACCACCTGGTGGATGCGGTGTCGGTGTTCCGCGCCCGCGGCTGAATCGGCGCCGTCCGCACACGCTTGCATGAAGCATGTTGCTGCAGTGCAAACGCGGCGGGATGTCCGCCGCGGCCTGAGGAAAATCCGCCGCGCCGGCCGGCGCGCGGCACGGTGTGTGCAAGCATCGCGGCCCATGCGTCAGGTCGTCCAGGTTGTTTCAGGGCTGTGCCGCCAGGGTTGGGCCCAGTTGTTCGGTGTGCTGTTCATGGCTGCGGTGGCGGCCGGCTGTGCTTCTCTCGACGAGCAGCAACGCACCTGGATCTTCCAGCCCACGCCCGGCACCTGGTGGGGCGGCGACCTGGAAGCCGCCGAGTTCCAGGACGTGTGGATCGACTACGTGCCCACCGGCGGCTGGCATGCCGGCAAGCCGGTCAAGCTGCACGGGCTGTTCCTCCCCCAGCCGCGGCCGGATGCACCGGTGATGCTCTACCTGCACGGCGCCCGCTGGGACGTGCGCGGCAGCGCCAACCGCATGCAGCGCATGCATTCGCTCGGCTTCTCGGTGCTGGGCATCGACTACCGGGGCTTCGGCCGCAGCACCGCGGTGCTGCCGTCGGAAACCATGTCCTACCAGGACGCACGGGCCGCCTGGGACTGGCTGGCCAAGCACCATGCCGGCTCGCGGCGCTTCATCTTCGGGCACTCGCTGGGCGGCGCCATTGCGGTGAACCTGGCGCAGGAGGTGCCCGACGCCTCCGGCCTGATCGTGGAGAACACCTTCACCTCCATCCGCGACGTGCTGGGCACCATGCGCTGGGGCTGGCTGCCGGTGGGGCCGCTGCTGACGCAGCGCTTCGAGGCCGGCGAGCGCATCGCCCGCGTCAAGGCGCCGGTGCTGGTGGTGCATGGCAGCGAAGACCAGCTGATCCCGCCCGAGCTGGGCCGGGCGCTGTATGAGCGCGCCACCGCGCCCAAGCGCTTCCTGCTGGTGGACGGCGGCACCCACCACAACACCAACGACCTGGCGCAGCCGCAATACCGCACCGCCATCGCCGAGCTGTTCGGGCCCACCCTTTAGGCGGATTGACGAGCGGGGCGTGGTCCAATCGCCCCCTTGCCGGCCACTTTCTGGCCGCGCCTTGTCACATGGCCACCCTGAAATTGAAGAACAAGCCGGCAGCTGCCGGCGCCGGCGACCGTTCGCGCGCCCCCTTGCGTTCCGCCACCGCTCCCCGCCGCCAGCGCACGCTGGCCGAGGCCCAGGCCGACCGCGCCGCCCGCGAGGAAGCCTTCCGCGGGCAGGAGCGCGGCCCCGGCCGGGGCGATGACCGCCCGCGCCGCGACGGCCCGCCGGATGCACGCCCGCAGGGTGACCGGCCCCGTTTCGACCGCGCGCGCGACGACCGGCCCCGGGGCGACCAGCCACGGGGTGACCGGCCGTACGGTGATCGTCCACGCACTGATCGTCCGCAAGGCGACCGCCCGCGCTTCGACCGGCCGCGTGATGACCGTCCGCAGGGCGACCGGCCGTACGGCAACCGGCCCCAGGGTGATCGGCCGCCAGGTGACCGGCCCTACGGCAACCGGCCGCAAGGGGACCGGCCCCAAGGCGACCGCCCGTACGGCGACCGCCCCCGTTTCGACCGGCCTCGCGACGACCGGCCGCATGGCGACCGGCCGCACGGCGACCGCCCACAAGGCGACCGCCCGCGCTTCGACCGTTCCCGCGACGACCGCCCGCGTGGCGACCGCCGCGATGCCGGCCCCACAGGCCGCCCGCCGCGCGAAGCCGGCCCGCGCGACCGGCCGCCGCACGACGCCAGCGGCTATGAAGGCCGCCCGCGCGGCCCGGCCACCGGCTTCGGCGACCGCCCGCAGCAGCGCCACGACCGCCCG
>NZ_JZUE01000033.1 GCF_000969605.1 Aquincola tertiaricarbonis
GGCGCCACCTGGGCCGCGGTCGGCAGCGTGACCGACGACAGCGCGCTGCTGCTGCGCGCCACTGACCGCCTGCGCTACCTGCCCGACGGAAGCGGCGCCGACAGCGCCAGCCTCGGCTTCCGCGCCTGGGACCAGTCCGCCGGCACGGCCGGCAGCCTGGCCGACACCCGCCTGCCTGGCGGCAGCAGCGCCTTCAGCAGCGCCAGCGACACCGCGTCCATCAGCGTCGGTGCGGTCAACGATGCGCCGGTGCTCACGCCCCGCCATGCGGTGCTGCCCGCCATCACCGAGGACGACCTGCAGCCGACTGGCCACAGCATCATCAGCCTGCGCGGCGGCGTCACCGATGCCGATGCGGGCGGCTCGGGCTCGGGCGGCATCGCGCTCACCGGCGGCACGGCCGGCTCCGGCGGCAGTTGGCAGTACTCGCTGGACGGCGGCGCAACTTGGCAGGCAGTGGGCAGCGTGAGCGAGGGCGATGCCCTGCTGCTGCGCGACGCCGACCTGCTGCGCTTCATGCCCGATGGACGCCAGGGCGGCACCGCGCGGCTGGACTACCGCGCCTGGGACGGCAGCACCGGCAGCGCCGGCCAGCACGCCGATGCCCGCCTGAGGGGCGGCAGCAGTGCCTTCAGCAGCGCCGACGACAGCATCACCCAGCCAGTGAGCGACGTGCCCGACGCGCCGGTGCTGCAGCCCAGTGCGCCCATGCTGCCCACGGTGCGCGAAACCGACACCGACCCGGCCGGCGCCAGCGTCTCGTCGCTGCTGGCCGGCCACCTGACGGATGCCGATGGCGGTGCGCCCGGCATCGCGCTCACCGGCGGCAGCGAACAAGGCGGCCGCTGGCAGTACACGCGCGACGGCGGCGGCAGCTGGCAGGACGTGGGCCCGGTGTCCGAAGCCAGCGCGCTGCTGCTGGGCGCCGACGACCGCCTGCGCTTCCTGCCCGGCGGGCCGGACGGCGGCAGCGGCAGCCTGCAGTACCGCGGCTGGGACGCCGCCGATGCCGGCGCGGCAGGCAGCCGCGCAGTGGTCGCGGGCCCGGCCTTCAGCCAGGCCACCGACCTGCTGCAGGCGCAGGTGCAGGCCGAGAACGACGTGCCCCGCCTGGGCGGCACCACCGCCGTGCAGTGGACCGGCGCGCCGGTGGCGCTGGCACCGGCGCTGTGGCTGTCCGACGCCGAGCTGTCGGCGCGCGACGACTTCGGCGGCAGCCTGCTGACGCTGGCGCGTGCCGGCGGCCCGGTGGCCGGCGACCTGTTCCTGGCCCCCGGCCTGCCTGCCACTGCCGGCGCCCTGTGGCTGCACGACGGCCAGCCGGTGGCCACCGTGGTACAGCACGGCAACGGCCAGCTGCAGCTGCAGGTGCTGCCCGGCGTGGGCGCCGCGCCGCTGCAGGCCGCACTGCGCACGCTGCAGTACCACCAGGCCGACCCCGCCGCCCAAGGCGAGCTGTGGCTGCGCTGGACGCTGGACGACGGCAACCGGGGCGCGCAAGGCCTGGGCGGCGCCCAGCGGGCGCTGGCCGACAGCCGCGTGGTGCTGGCGGCGCCTGCACCTGCGCCGGTCCCCCCACCCGCACCCACACCGACCCCCGCACCGGCACCCGCACCGGCACCCGCACCGGCACCGGCCCCCTCGCCAGCTCCCGATCCGGACCCCGCCCCCGCAGCGCCGCAGGCCACGCTGGCCCCGCCGCCCTGGCCCGACGTGCCACCTCCTCCGCCGCCCACCGCCGACGCGCCCGCGCCCGCGCCTGTTGCATCGCTGCCGAGCCTCGCGGTGCACAAGGCGCTGCCGCCGGAGGCCGCCGCGGCCGGCCGTGCCGCGGCCGTGCTGCACACGCTGTCGGTGGCAACGCTGCGCTGGTCCTACACCACCGGCCTGCCGGCCGGGCCGTTGTCGTCCGACAGCCAGCCATCGTTCATCGCGCCGGCCGCCGTGTGGGCCGGCTGGTACGAGCCGGCGCAGCCGTCGCCATGGCTGTCGCCGGCCCTGCGGCTGGAGAGCGCGCCCCCGGTGCCGGACGCCGCAGCGGATGCAATGCAGCTGTCGCTGCAGGTCGGCGTGGTGCTGCTGTCGGCCGGTGCGCTGTGGTGGGTGGGCCGCACCGGCGGCCTGCTGGCCGGCCTGGCCACCACCGCGCCGGCCTGGCGCGACATCGATCCGCTGCCCATCCTGGTGGAGGAGGACGAGGACCGGGTGGCGCGCATCGGCTGGGCACCGCGGGACGATGCCGACGAGGCCGCATTCCAGGCCATCGACGACCTGTTCGAGCCCGCCGCGCCGGCGCGTGCCTGAGCGCGGGCGCCGGCGCGGCGGCGCCGGTGGTTCAGGCCGCGCTGCTGTCGCGCAGCCGCAGCGCCTGGTTGGCCAGGGCGTCGGCGCGTTCGTTGTAGGTCTCGCCGTTGTGGCCCCGCACCCAGCGGGTGCTCACGCGGCGCGCGTCCACCAGGGCGAACAGGCGCTTCCACAGCGCCAGGTTGGCCACCGGCTCGCCCTTGGCATTGCGCCATCCCTTGCGCTCCCATCCGGCGCGCCATTCGCTGATGCCCTTGAGCACGTACTGGCTGTCGGACACCAGCTCCACCGCCGCGCCCTCGGGCACGCGCGACAGGCCCTCGATCGCCGCGGTGAGTTCCGCGATCTGGTTGGTGCCGGGGCCGATGAAGCCGTAATGGTCGCTCTCGGTCACGCCGTCGGGCGCGATCAGCACCACGCCCCAGCCGGCCGGGCCGGGATTGGACGGCGCGCAGCCGCCGTCGGTGTAGGCCACCCACTTCATGCGCAGGCTCCGGCAGCGGCGCGGGAACGGGTGTGGTTCTCTGTTCGGGTCATGGGTTCTCAGTCAACAGGGAAATCGTCGGACGGTTGCCGGTGGATGGCCGGCTGCCGATGCGCGGCCACCGCGGGCGCGGCCTGGCGGGCCACCTTCTGCCGCCGCGCCAGGCCCACCAGCCGCATGCCGCGCACGCGCTTGACGGCCAGCAGGAAGTACACGGAGCCCAGCACCGGCCACCAGCGGTCGCCCACGCCGTCCATCCAGCCGAAGCGGTCCAGCCAGGGCTGCGAGCGCAGCGCCGGCCGGTAGCAGCCGAAGCGGCCACCCTCCACCTCGAAGCTCAGCAGCCGCAGCCAGTCGCGCAGCCGCCAGTAGTGGATCAGGTCGGGCGACTGCGGCAGGTACAGCGGCGCCTTGCCGCCCAGGCCGCGGCGGATGCGGCCCAGCCGCTGGCGCAGTCCCCACAGCCCGGCCGGGTTGAAGCCAAGGATGGCCACCCGGCCCTCGGGCACCAGCACCCGCTCCACCTCGGCCAGCGTCAGGTGCGGGTCGCGCGCAAATTCCAGCGTGTGCGGCAGCACCACCAGGTCGATGCTCTGGCTGGGAAACGGCAGTGCATCGAAGTCGCAGTGCAGCGCGACCTGCCGCGGCGGCGCGGTGATCAGCGGCTCCGCCGCGGCGTCGGGCGGCGTCCCGGGCGCGGCCGGCTCCGCGCTGTCGGTGGCCAGCCACTGGTGTGGCATGCGGTTGGTGCGCAGGCCGTCGAGCTGCGGCAGGCCCAGCTGCAGCGCATGGAAGCCGAAGAGGTCGACCACGGCGCGGTCCAGCCGGTCCTGCTCCCAGGCCAGCAGGTAGCGCCCGGGCGGCGTCTGCAGCCAGGCCACGAGCCGATCGTGATCCGGCACATTAAGCATCGTATGTAAAGTGGCGTTGCGCAAAGGCTTTCACGGGGGATCGGCTTTCTATAATTCCGCTTGACTCGCGGTAGCGACCCCCACGCATGAACCTGGTAGCCCTCAGCGCCTTCACCGACAACTACATCTGGATGATCGACGATGGCCGCCGGGCCCTCGTGGTCGACCCGGGTGACAGTGCGCCGGTGGAGGCGGCGCTCGATGCGCGGGGCCTCGAGCTGGCCGGCATTCTAGTGACGCACCACCATGCCGATCATGTCGGCGGCGTGGATGCCCTGCGACCCCGCCTGCCCGCCGCCGATCCGCTGCCGCTGTACGGCCCGCGCGCCGAGCGCCTGCCCGAGCCCTGCACCCGCGTCGACGATGGCGACCTCGTCACGCTGATGGACCTGCGCTTCGAGGTCATCGACGTGCCCGGCCACACCGCCGGCCACATCGCCTACCTGCTGCGCGACGGCCTGCCCGGCGCGCCCGATGCCGGCCCGGTGCTGTTCTGCGGCGATACGCTGTTCTCCGGCGGCTGCGGCCGGCTGTTCGAAGGCACGCCGGCACAGATGCACCACTCGCTCGGCCGCCTGGCGGCCCTGCCCGGCAGCACCCGCGTGTGCTGCGCGCATGAGTACACCCTGTCCAACCTGCGCTTTGCCGCGGCCGTCGAGCCCGGCAACGGCGCGGTGGCCGACCACCTGCGCTGGTGCGAGCACCAGCGCGCCGCAGGGCAGCCCACGCTGCCCTCCACCATCGCGCGCGAGCGCGAGATCAACCCGTTCCTGCGCAGCGAGGCCCCGGCCGTCGTGCGCGCCGCTCGTGACCACGGCGCGCCCGACGCGGCCCCGGTCACGGTCTTTGCCACGCTGCGTGAATGGAAGAACCAATTCAGATGAATCCGCCACATCCCCGAAGAACACAGGGCCTGGTCGCCCTGGCCGCCTCCCTGCTGCTGACCGCCTGCGCCACCACCGCGCCGCCCACCGGCAATGGCCGCACGCCGGACACCGAATCCACCACCACCACCCCTGCCACGCCGCTGCCCGAGGCCGTCTCGGCACCCAGCGCGCCGGCCCAGCCGCCTGCGGCCGAAGCCGCCGGCATGCCGGTCGACCCCTTGCGCCCCGAGGTGCAGATCGACATCGACGATGCCGCCTCCCGTGCCGACCTGTGGGTGCGAGTGCGCAACGGCTTCGCCATGCCCGACCTGGACAACGAGCTGGTGCGCAAGCATGAGCAGTGGTATGCCTCGCGCCCCGACTACGTGGAGCGCATGACCAGCCGCGGCGGCCGCTACCTGTTCCACATCGTCGAGGAACTGCAGAAGCGCGGCATGCCAGCCGAGCTGGCGCTGCTGCCCTTCATCGAGAGCGCCTTCAATCCCAAGGCCATGTCGGTGGCCAAGGCCTCGGGCATGTGGCAGTTCATGCCGGCCACCGGCCGCGATTTCGAACTGCGCCAGAACATGTTCCGGGACGACCGCCGCGACGTGCTGGCCTCCACCCGCGCCGCGCTCGACTACCTGCAGCGCCTGCACAACATGTTCGGCGACTGGCACCTGGCCCTGGCCGCCTACAACTGGGGCGAAGGCAGCGTGCAGCGCGCCATCGCGCGCAACGAGAAGGCCGGCCTGCCGACCGACTACCTCAGCCTGCGCATGCCCGACGAGACGCGCAACTACGTGCCCAAGCTGCAGGCGGTGAAGAACATCGTCAGCCGCCCGGCCGACTTCGCGCTGACGCTGCCGCCGCTGCAGAACCACCCCTACTTCCTGAGCGTGCCCATCGAGCGCGACATGGACGTGGCGCTGGCCGCCAAGCTGGCCGGCATGTCGGCGTCGGACTTCGCGGACCTCAATCCGCAGATGAACAAGCCGGTGATCCTGGCCTCGGGCACGCCGCAGATCCTGCTGCCCTACGACAACGCCAATGCCTTCCTGCACAACCTGCGCCGCCATGAAGGCGCGCTGGCCAGCTGGACGGCCTGGGTGGTGCCGCGCACGATGAAGCCGGCCGATGCCGCGCAGCAGGTGGGCATGGGCGAGTCGGAGCTGCGCGAGATCAACCGCATCCCGCCGCGCATGCTGGTCAAGGCCGGTTCCACGCTGCTGGTGCCGCGCAGCCCGCAGCGCCAGTCGGACGTGCCGGTGCACGTGGCCGACAACGCCGCCATGCTGCTGGCGCCCGACGTGCCGCCGCTGCGCCGCGTGGCGCTGAAGGCCGGCAAGAAGGGCGAGACGGTGGCCTCGATCGCCCGCCGCTACCGCGTGTCGCCGGCCCAGGTGGCGCAGTGGAACGACGTGGGATCGGGCGCACGATTCAAGGCGGGCAGCCAGATCGTGGTGTTCGTGCCCAATGCGGTGGCCACCACCCGCACCGCATCGGCCGCCAAGACGGTCAAGCCCAGCCAGAAGGCCATCGCCGCGGTCGTTACCAAGGCCAGCAAGGCACCGGTCAAGCGCGTGGCCAAGGCCAGTCCGCCGGTGCGCAGCAAGGCGGCCAAGAGCACCCGGGTGGCCGGCACCGGCGGCTCCAAGTCGACCGACCGTTCGGGCCTGCGCGTGGCCGAAGGCCCGGGCAGCGTCCGCCGCTGAAGGGCCCCGGCGGGGACCGGCGCTGCGTCAGCGCCGGTCGACCAGCGCGTGGGCGATGGTGGAAAGGTCCACATATTCGAGTTCGCTGCCGGCCGGCACGCCCCGCGCCAGCCGCGTGACCTGCAAGGGCCGGTCGTCCGGCCCCTGGATGGCGCCCAGTGCCTGCTGCAGCACATGGGCGGTGACGTCACCCTCGGCGGTGAAGCTCAACGCCAGGATCACCTCCTGCACCTGCCCGTCGCGGGCGCGTGCCATCAGCGGCTGCACGCCCAGCTCGCGCGTGCCCACGCCGTCCAGCGGGCTCAGCCGGCCCATCAGCACGAAGTAGTAGCCGCGGTAGCCGCCAGAGCGTTCCAGCGCGGCCTGGTCGGCGGGTGTCTCCACCACGCACAGCTGCCGCGCATCGCGGCTGCCGTCGCTGCAGACGTCGCACACCGGGGTGTCGGAGAAGGTGTGGCAGCGCTCGCAGTGGCGCACGTTCTCCATCGCCGCGGCCAGCGCACCCGACAGCGCGATTGCGCCCGGCCGGTCGTGCTGCAGCAGGTGGTAGGCCATGCGCTGGGCCGACTTCACGCCCACGCCGGGCAGCCGGCGCAGCGCGTCGATCAGCGTGGTGAGCTGCGAAGTGGCCAAGGCTGCTGCGCCGCCAAGCTCAGAAAGGCATCTTCATGCCGGGCGGCAGCGGCATGCCGGCGGTCACCTTGGCCATCTTCTCCTGGCTCAGCGCCTCGGCGCGGCGCACGCCGTCGTTGAAGGCGGCTGCCACCAGGTCTTCCAGCATGTCCTTGTCGTCGGCCAGCAGGCTGGGGTCGATGGTCACGCGCTTGACGTCGTGCTTGCAGGTCATCACCACCTTCACCAGGCCGGCGCCGGACTGGCCTTCCACCTCGATGGTGGCCAGTTCGTCCTGCACCTTCTTCAGGTTGTCCTGCATCGCCTGGGCCTGCTTCATGAGGCCGGCGAGTTGGTTCTTCATCATGGTTGGATCGCTCCGTTGAATGGGGTGGAAGACGTCATTGCGGCTTGATGGAGCCGGGCACGATGCGCGCGGTGGGAAAGCGCGACATCAGGCCCAGCACCACCGGGTCGTTGAGGATGATCTGCTCGGCCTCGCGCTGGCGGCGCTCGCGCTCGGCCCGGTCGCGCAGCGCAGGTGAGTCCTGTGGGATGCCGGCTTCGGGCAGGAGTTGCACCTGCAGCCCCGCCACGTCGGCCAGCACCGCCTGCAGCTTGTTGACCAGCGACGGCGTGCGCAGCGATTCGCGCTCGACGCGCAGCCGCCAGGCCGGCTTGCCGCCATCGGACGCGGCCTCGTCGATGCCCACCAGCTCGGCCTGCATGGCCAGCTCGCGCACCATCGCCACCACGGCCTGCTTCTGGTTGAGCTCGGCCACCACCGCGGCCCAGCGCTCGCCCAGGGCGGTCTGGTTCAGCACCAACGGGGCCGGCGCCGGCCGCGAGGCCGGGGCTGGCGGGCGGGCGACGGCGGGCAGCGCCAGCACGTCGGCCTCGGCCAGGTCGAAGTCGGCGGCAACGGCGGGCGCCTCGCGCGCCAGGTCGGGCGGCGCCTCGTCCAGCCAGGACGGCGGCTCGGGCAGGCTGTGGCGCGGCGCGGCGGCCGTCGGCCGGTTGGGCATGGCCGCAGCGAGGGCCGCAGACGGCGTGGGCGCGGCCGGATCCGGTCGGCCGGGCGCCGGAGCCACCGGCGCGCTCGGCGCCGGCCTGGCGGGCAGCGGCGCGACCCGGGCCGCGGCAGCCGCGGCCGCACCTTCGGGCATCGGCGGCTGCGGCCTGCCGCCAGGGCTTGCCGCTGGAGCTTGTTCGACATGCGGCTCGGCGTTGGTCGCTGCCGTCTGCTGCACCTTGGGTGGCATGGCTGGCGCCGCAGCTGCCGGCGTCACCGGACTGCCCGCTGCCGGCCGCCGCGGCGGCACCTGCGTGCGCGCCACCGCCTGCGCCACCGGCGCCTTCAACGCGGCCGACGCCGGCGTGGCGGCGGGGCTGCGCGCCGCCGTGGAACCGCCCGGCCCGGGCGCGGCCGGCGCCGGCTCCCTGCCCGCGGGCGGGAAGGCGAACAACCGCAGCAGCACCATCGTCAGCGCCGCGTACTCGTCGGGCGCCAGCTGCAGCTCGCCGCGGCCGTGCAGCGCCAGGCTGTACAGCAGCTGCGTCTCGTCGGGCGGCAGCAGGCCGGCCAGCTCGCGCGTGGCGGGCGTGTCGGGATCGGTCTCGTCCAGCGCGCCGGGCACCGCCTGCTCCACCGCCATCTGCTGCAGCAGCACCGTCATCTCTTCCAGCGTGCCGGCGGGCGACAGGCCGCGCTCGCGCAGCGTGTCCACGCCAGCCAGCAGCGCCGGGCCGTCGCGCCGGGCCACCGCCTCGACGAAGTTGGCCGCATGGCTGCGGTCGACCGCGCCCAGCATCTGGCGCACGCCCTCGGCCTCGATGCGTCCGGCGCCGTAGGCGATGGCCTGGTCGGTCAGCGACAGCGCATCGCGCATCGAGCCGCGCGCCGCGCGCGACAGCAGCCGCACCGAGGCTTCGTCATGTTCCACCGCCTCGGCGTTCAGCACATGCTCCAGGTGCTCGTACACCACCTCGGGTGCCATCGGCCGCAGGTTGAACTGCAGGCAGCGGCTGAGCACCGTGGGCAGCATCTTCTCGGGGTCGGTGGTGGCCAGCACGAACTTCAGGTAGTCGGGCGGCTCCTCCAGCGTCTTCAGCAGCGCGTTGAACGACTCCTTGGTCAGCTGGTGCGCTTCGTCGATCATGAAGACCTTGAAGCGGCCGACGCTGGGCTTGTAGGCCGCGCGTTCCAGCAGGTCGCGGATCTCGTCGATGCCACGGTTGCTGGCCGCGTCCATCTCGATGTAGTCCACGTAGCGGTCGGCATCGATCTCGGTGCAGGCGCTGCACACGCCGCACGGATGGGCGGTGATGCCGCCGGTGCCGTCGGGGCCGATGCAATTCAGGCTCTTGGCCAGGATGCGCGAGACCGTGGTCTTGCCGATCCCGCGGGTGCCGGTGAACAGGTAGGCGTGGTGGAGCCGCTGCTGATCCAGGGCGTTGGTCAGGGCACGGACGACGTGCTCCTGCCCCACCATCTGCTCGAAGCTTCGGGGGCGGTACTTGCGCGCGAGCACGACGTAACTCATCGGGGCATTCTACGAAGCGCCCGCACACCGCCCGGGCGGGCAGCGCCGCTCCCCGATAATCCCGCCCCATGAATTCGAACGAAACCCGCGCCGACGCCGCGCCCGCCGAAGCCGCCCTCACCTATGAGCAGGCCGGCGTCAACTACGACCTGATCGACCCGCTGAAGGTCAGCGCGCAGCGCGCCGCCGCGGCCACCGCCGGCCACCTGGCCGCGCACGGCTTCACCGAGGTGGCCGCCTCGCGCGGCGAATCGGCCTACGTGGTGGACGTCGGCCCGTTCTACCTGGCCAGCATCGTCGAATGCCTGGGCAGCAAGGCCCTGGTGGCCGACGAGATGCAGCAGCTCACCGGCAGGAGCTACTACGACGGCATTGCCCAGGACACCATCGCGATGGCGGTCAACGACCTCATCACCGTCGGCGCCACGCCGCTGGTGGTGCAGGCCTACTGGGCCGCCGGCGGCAGCGACTGGTTCGGCGACGCGCAGCGCGCACAGGCCCTGGTGGCCGGCTGGAAGAAGGCCTGCGACACCTGCGGCGTGGCCTGGGGCGGTGGCGAGACACCCGCGCTGGCCGGCATCGTGGAGGCCGGCCGCATCGACCTGGCGGCCTCCTGCACCGGCCTGATCAACCCGAAGGAGCGGCTGTCGGTCGGCGACCGGCTGCAGGCCGGCGACGCCATCGTGCTGCTGGCCTCCAGCGGCATCCATGCCAACGGCCTGAGCCTGGCGCGCAAGCTGGTGGAGCGGCTGCCGCAGGGCTACCTCACCGAGGTGCAGCCGGGCCTGAGCTACGGCGAGGCGCTGCTTGCGCCCACCACGCTGTATTCGCCGGTGACGGAGGCGCTGTACAAGGCCGGGGTGGTGCCGCACTACTGCGCCAACATCACCGGCCACGGCTGGCGCAAGCTGCTGCGCCACCCAGCCGAGCTCACCTACCGCATCCACACGGTGCCCGAAGTGACGCCGGTGCTGAAGTTCATCCAGCAGCACGCCAGGCAGGACGACCGCGAGGCCTACAGCACGCTCAACATGGGCGCGGGCTTCGCCATCTTCGTGAACGCCGCCGATGCCGATCGCGTGGTGCAGATCGCGCAGGCGCAGGGCGTTCCGGCGCTGGTGGCCGGCCGCGTGGAAGCCGGCCCGAAGCAGCTGCTGATCGAGCCGCTGAACATCACCTTCGGCAACGACGACCTGCAGCTGCGCTGAGCCGCCGATCCGGTCGCCCGCGCAGGGTGACCGGCGCATGCCCCTACAATGGTCAGCGACGGGCCTCCTCGCATGGAAGCGCGGCCAACCGGGTCAGGTCGGGAACGAAGCAGCCCCAACCGTTGCAACCAGTGCCGAGATCAGGCTCGTCACCTTTCCCGCCTCACCGTCAGGCGGGCGTCGCAGGCAGTTCCGTCGCCTCGCCGGCCACCACGGCCTCCTGGACCACCGGCTGCACGCCGGCCCCCACCTCGTCTTCCTCACCCGCCAGCGGATCGCCCTCGCCGCGCATCGCGCCCTGCGCCGCGTCATGCAGTTCGCGCGGCTGCAGGTGCAGCACCCGGGCATAGCGCTGCGCCACCTTGTCGAGCGCGGCCGGCACCTGCCGCGCCGGCAGCCCCATGGCATCCACCGCCTCGTTGGCCGCGCTGGCCACGGTGCGCAGGGTGTCGTCGTCGTTGTCGCAGTGGCGCACCGGGGTGTTCACCGGCACGCGGCGGATCATGTGCAGCACCGCATCATCCATGCCCCAGTGGCGGGCCACTGCGGCGCCCATGGAAGCAATGTCCACGCCCAGCACCGCGAAGGCCGCCACGTCCTCCGGCATGCCGGGTTCGTCCGGGCCGCCGTCGCGCCCGGGTGCGGGCTGCATCAGCCGGTGGATCTGCTGGGCTTCGTCGGGGAAGTGGTAGTGCACCAGCAGCCGGCCCAGGTTCTGCATCAGCGTGACGAGGTAGACCACCTCGGCGTCATAGCCGGCCGGCCGCAGCGCCTGCGCCAGCCGCGCCGCCCGCTTGACCCGCAGGATGCAGCGCGCCAGCTCCGCCTCGCCGCTTTCGTTCAAGGGGCCCGGCCAGGCACGCAGGCCCTGGGCCGCGCGGCGCAGGCCGTCCAGGCCGATCATCGCGATCGCGCGGCGAACCGTCAGCACCGGGCCGTTGCCGGCCACCTGCGCGCCGCGCACCTGGGCGGTGTTCACCTGGCGCAGCAGCTCGAACGCCAGCGCCAGGTCCTTCAACGCCAGCTCGGCCAGTTCGCTCGTATGGCCGCTTTCCAGCGAAGCCAGTCGCGCCGCGCGCACCGCGCCGCCGCGCATCGCTGGCAGCGCGCCGATCTGGCGCACCCGCTCGAGCAGCACGTCGTGGGCATCGCCGCCTTGCGAGGCATTGTCCAGCCAGCCGTGCAGCGCGCGGGCCAGCGTGCGGGCGCTGTGGTAGCGCTGGCGCTCCTGGCGGTCGGTGGCGCGGTTGACGATGGCACGCAGCGCCTCCGGCACCGGTCGCGGAATCGCCCACGGCAGGCGCACGATGTCGCGTCCGGCCGGAGGCATGCGTTCTATGCAGCGCCCGGTGTCGGCCTCGCCCAGGGCCGGCTCGGCCGCCAGCAGCTGATGCATCAGCAGGCCCAGCGAAAGCACGTCGCGCCCGGCGGCCGCACCCTGGGCCTGCAGCCCATGCGCACCACCCGGCAGCCGGGCCTCGACCATTTCAGGAATGGCTACTTCCAGGCCCATCACCTGGAGCTGGTCGGTGTCCGTCAGGGCCAGCAGGTGCAGCTGCAGGTCGCGGTGCGCGATGCCGGCCTCGTGGGCGAAGGCCAGGCCTTCCAGCGCCTGCGCCATCCAGCGCGCCACGTCGACGGCGGGTTCGCCTTCACGCGAGAGCTTCTCCGCCAGCGTGCGGCCGCGGGCATAGGCTACGTAGGGCCAGCGGTCGTGCGCGTCCACCTCCAGCGCCGGCGCCAGGCCTGGATGGTCCAGGCGGGCGGCCTTGCGCGCTGCCTGCAGCCAGCGCTCCAGGCCTTGCGCATCGCTGGGCTGCGAGCGCGGCAGCACCAGCACCCGTTCCTGCTGGCAGGCCGGATCCAGCACCGTCCACGCCATCGTGCAGGCACTGCGGCCAAGCAGATGGCGCAGCTCGAAGCGGCCGAAGGTGCGGACAACGGGTTTTGACGATGACGGTGCAGCGGCGCTCATGGCTCGACGGCGACTGAAAACATCCCGATTGGACCGTGGCGCCGGCCTGTGCATGCGCCGAACAAAGGGCGGTTTGGGCGCCAGATGGTCCCGGTTTGCCAGCGGGCTCAGGCTATGGCTGCCATAGACCGCGCCACCGCGTCGCGAGAAAGCGTTGTGTCAGAATCGTTTCGCGCCTCACGGCAATTCAGGAAACGACATGAGCGAACTCAT
This sequence comes from Aquincola tertiaricarbonis, assembly GCF_000969605.1. Classification (GTDB taxonomy): domain Bacteria; phylum Pseudomonadota; class Gammaproteobacteria; order Burkholderiales; family Burkholderiaceae_C; genus Aquincola; species Aquincola tertiaricarbonis. The sequence continues at coordinate 12,832 of NZ_JZUE01000033.1, forward strand.
CAAGCACATCTCCGACGCGTCGTTCGAAGCCGACGTTCTGCAATCCGACAAGCCTGTGCTCGTCGATTACTGGGCCGAATGGTGCGGCCCCTGCAAGATGATCGCGCCCATCCTCGATGAGGTTTCGAAGGATTACGGCGGCAAATTGCAGATCGCCAAGCTCAACGTCGATGAAAACCGCGACGTGCCCGCCAAGTTCGGCATCCGTGGCATTCCCACGCTGATGCTGTTCAAGGATGGCCAGGTGGCCGCCACGAAGGTTGGCGCACTGTCGAAGTCCCAATTGACCGCATTCCTGGACGGTCATCTATAATCTGCCGGAGCTGCTGGCGGAAACGGCTCCCAGCCCCGCCAGCTCCCAGATTGCCACCACGCCCGATGCCCCAGAGGCATCCACCGCGTGGAGTCGGCTCCTCCCACCAGCGTGTATTTGATAGCCCGCACGCGAGTTTGCTGATCCAGCGAATTCGCCCCGCGGCGCTGGCACAGCCCGAGCCGATCGTTCGGTGCGCTTGCTTGGCAGCGGCGCACCCTCCCAAGGTCCGCCTCCATGCATCTTTCCGAACTGAAGGCCCAGCACGTATCCGAGCTCATCAAGATGGGCGAGGCGCTGGAGATCGACAACGTCAGCCGGCTGCGCAAGCAGGAGCTGATGTTCGCGATCATGAAGAAGCGCGCCAAGGCCGGTGAACAGGTCTTCGGCGACGGCGTGCTCGAAGTGCTGCCCGACGGCTTCGGCTTCCTGCGCTCGCCCGACACCAGCTACATGGCGTCCACCGACGACATCTACCTGAGCCCGAGCCAGATCCGCCGCTTCAATCTCCACACCGGCGACATGATCGAAGGTGAAGTGCGCGTGCCCAAGGACGGCGAGCGCTACTTCGCGCTGGTCAAGGTCGACCGCGTGAACGGCCTGACGCCGGAGGAGAACAAGCACAAGATCATGTTCGAGAACTTGACGCCCTTGTTCCCCAAGGAACAGTTCAAGCTCGAGCGCGACATCCGTGCCGACGAGAACATCACCGGCCGCATCGTCGACCTGATCGCGCCCATCGGCAAGGGCCAGCGCGCCCTGCTCGTCGCCCAGCCGAAGACCGGCAAGACGATGATGATGCAGCACCTGGCGCATGCGCTGGTGGCCAACCATCCCGAGGTGCACCTGATCGTCCTGCTGGTCGACGAGCGGCCGGAAGAAGTGACCGAGATGCTGCGCACCGTGCGCGGCGAGGTCATCAGCTCCACCTTCGACGAGCCCGCCCAGCGCCACGTGCAGGTGGCCGAGATGGTGATCGAGCGCGCCAAGCGCCTGGTCGAGCTGAAGAAGGACGTCGTCATCCTGCTCGACTCCATCACCCGCCTGGCCCGCGCCTACAACAACGTGCTGCCGTCGTCGGGCAAGGTGCTGACTGGCGGCGTCGACGCCAACGCGCTGCAGCGGCCCAAGCGCTTCTTCGGCGCGGCGCGCAACGTGGAGGAAGGCGGCTCGCTGACCATCATCGGCACCGCGCTGATCGACACCGGCTCGAAGATGGACGAAGTCATCTACGAGGAATTCAAGGGCACCGGCAACTGCGAGATCCACCTGGATCGCCGCATGGCCGAAAAGCGCGTCTACCCGTCCATCCTGATCAACAAGAGCGGCACGCGGCGCGAGGAGCTGCTGCTGAAGCCCGAGATCCTGCAAAAGAGCTGGATCCTGCGCAAGCTGCTCTACCCGATGGACGAGATCGAGGCGATGGAGTTCATCCTCGACAAGATGAAGTCGACGAAGAACAACCTGGACTTCTTCGACATGATGCGGCGCGGCGGCTGACGCCCCACGCTATACTTCCGGGTTTTCCGCTCGTGGGAAAGTGCGCATGCATGGGGCAGGCGTGGCTACCGTGTGACGAGTGGGCTGATGAACGAGGCACGTATGAAAGAAGGCATCCATCCCGCGTACCGCGAGGTCTGTTTCGTGGACCTGTCGAACGGTTTCAAGTTCGTCACGCGCTCGTGCGCCCAGACGCGCGAAACCGTGAAGATGGACGACGGCCGCGAGCTGCCGCTGTTCAAGCTGGAAACCAGCAGCGAATCGCATCCCTTCTACACCGGCACGCAGAAGAGCATCGACAACCTGGGCGGCCGGGTCGAGAAGTTCCGCAACAAGTTTGCGAAGGTCGGCATCAAGAAGTGATGCACGCCTGCAACGGCAACAGGGCAGCCTTGGCTGCCCTTTTTCTTGCCCGCTTGAACCCGGCCTTGCCCGCATGAACATTCCGACCCCTGCCCTGGTGGCCCAGCGCGCGGCCCAACCGCTGCCGCGCTGGGCGCTGTGGCTGTTCTGCGCGGCCTACCTGCTGCCCGGCGTGGTGGGCCGCGACCCCTGGAAAAACGCCGACCTCACCGCCTTCGGCGTGATGGCGGCGATGGCCGAGGGACGCACCTCCTGGCTTTCGCCCTCGCTGGGCGGGTTGCCGGTGGACACCGCGCTGCTGCCGCACTGGCTGGGGGCCGCCTTCATCTGGCTGCTCACACCCTGGATCGACGCGCCAATGGCGGCCCGCATTCCATATGCGCTGCTGCTGGCCCTGACGCTGGCACTGACGTGGTATGCCACCTTCCAGCTGGCGCGGACCGAAGCGGCACAGCCCGTGGCCTTTGCATTCGGTGGTGAAGCGACGCCGGTGGACTATGCCCGCGCGCTGGCCGACGGCGCCATCCTGGCGCTGATGGCCACGCTGGGCGCGCTGCAGCTGGGCCACGAGACCACGCCCGAGCTGGCACAGCTGGCCAGCGTGGCGCTGGCGGTGTGGGCCTTGGCGGCGGCCCCCTTCCGCGGGCTGCGGCCCCGGCTGGCCATCCTGGCGGCGCTGCCCCTGCTGGCGGCCTGCGGTGCACCCGCCATGGCGATGGCGCTGGGTGCCATCGCCACGGTGTTGTGCGCACGATCGGGCTTCGACGCCGTGCGCCGATTCATGCCTTGGGTGGCGGCCGCCACGCTGGCGGCGGCGCTGGTCGGGGCCACGGTGCACAGCTGGGCCTGGCGCATCGACGCCGATGTGCTGACGGGGCTGCCGCGCATCGGCCGGCTGCTGGTGTGGTTCCTGTGGCCGGCCTGGTTGCTGGCGCTGTGGACGGCCTGGCGCTGGCGGCGGCACCTGCAGCACCGCCATATCTCGGTGCCGCTGGCCGTGGCCGGCCTGGCCGTGGTGGCCAGCGTGGCGATGGGTGGCTCCGACCGGGCGCTGATGCTGGGTCTGCCCGGTTTCGCGGTGCTGGCGGCCTTTGCGCTGCCCACGCTCAAGCGGGGCACCAGCGCGGCCATCGACTGGTTCTCGGTGTTCTTCTTCAGCGCCTGCGCCATCGGCGCGTGGGTGGTGTACGCCGCCTTCCAGACAGGGGTGCCGGCCAAGACGGCCGCCAACGTGGCCAAGCTGGCACCGGGCTTCAGCGCACGCTTTTCACTGGTGAGCCTGCTGTTCGCCATCGCCGGCACCGTGGCCTGGATCGGGCTGGTGCGCTGGCGCACCGGCCGCCACCAGCATGCGCTGTGGAAGAGCCTGGTGCTGCCGGCCGGCGGCGTGGCCCTGTGCTGGCTGCTGCTGATGACGCTGTGGCTGCCGTTGCTGGACTATGCCCGCAGCTACCGGCCGTGGACGGAACGCCTTGCGCGGCATGTGCCTGCAGGCGCCTGCGTGATCACGCGCGGGCTGCCGCTGTCGGCCGTGGCTTCGCTGGAGTATTTCGGGCGCTGGCGCGTGGTGGCGCATCCGCGGGGCACGACCGAGCTGCGCAGCGAAGGCAGCTGCCAGGTGTTGCTGGTCAGCGAGATCCGCGGTCGGCCGCAGCCTGCACCTGCCGGCTGGCGCCTGGTGGCGCGCGAGAACCGCCCTACCGATCGTGACGAGGTGACGGCGATCTACCGCCGTCCCTGATTCAGAACTCGGAAGCGAAGCTGGCGCGCTGGTCGGCCGACTGGCGCACCCGTCGCACCCGCGGCGCCGGCAGCAGCAGGCGGAAGCAGGAGCCGCGGCCCAGTTCGCTTTCCACCACCAGCTCGCCGCCGTGGCGCTGCACCACGTGCTTGACGATGGACAGGCCCAGGCCGGTGCCGCCGGTCTCGCGCGAGCGGCTGCCGTCCACCCGGTAGAAGCGCTCGGTCAGGCGCGGAATGTGTTCACGCGCGATGCCGATGCCGGTGTCGCGCACCTCCAGCTCGCCGCTCTGGTCGGGCCGCACGCGCCAGGCCAGCTCGATGCGGCCTTCCTCCGGCGTGTAGCGCACGGCATTGGTCACCAGGTTGGTGATGGCGCTGGCCAGCTCGCTCGGGTTGCCGGCCACCTCGTAGCCCGGCTCCACCTCGAAGCGGATCACGTGCCGGCCGGCCGACAGCGAGACGGCATCGGCGTGCAGGCGCTGCAGCAGCATGTCCATCGCCGTCCAGCGATCGGGCGCGGGCCGGGGGCTGCCCTCCAACTGGGCCAGGGTGAGCAGGTCGCCCACCAGCGTCTGCATGCGCTCGGTCTGCTGGCGCATGAGCTGCAGCACCCGCTGCCGCTCCGCCTCGCTCAGCGGCAGGCTGGCCATCGATTCGACGAACCCCGACAACACCGTGAGTGGCGTGCGGATCTCATGCGACACGTTGGCGACGAAGTCGCGGCGCATGCCGTCGGCGCGTTCATGCTCGGTGATGTCCTGCGACAGCACCAGCTTGGCACCCTCACCATAAGGCCGCACCAACACCGACAAGGTGGCGCGCCCCAGCGGGCTGGCCAGCACGACCGGCTGCTCGAAGCGGCCGGCCTGCAAGTGGCTGACGAAGGCCGGCGACCGGATGAGGTTGGTGACCCGCTGGCGGCGGTCGCGCACCGGGTCCAGGCCGAAGTGGTCGGCCGCGACCGAATTGCACCAGTCGATCTGGTCATTGGCATCCAGCATCAGCACGCCGTTGGGCGAGGCTTCGATGCCCGACAGGAACTGTTCGAGCCGGCCGCGTTCACGCTCCAGCTCGCGCTCGCGCAGGCGCAGCACCCGCTCGATGCGGTAGCCCATCTCGCCCCAGTAGCCACGCCCGCGCGGGGCCGGCGCTTCCTGCGAACCGCGCAGCCAACGCATCAGCCGCCGGCCCTTGAGCGAATCGACGGCCACCAGCACGGTGACGGCCAACCCCGCGCCGAGCGCCGGCCCGGTGTGCGGCAAGGGGCCGGTACCACCCAGCAGCCATTGTCCGAGGAGCGCCCCGGCCAGCGCCGCCAGCGCGGCGGCCAGCGTGCGCAGCAACCACCAGCTCATCGGCCGGCTCCGGTGCGCGGCCGGCGGCTCACGCGGAGACGCTGGCCTGCTGCGTCAGCCGGTAGCCGGCGCCGCGCACAGTCTCGATCATCGGCGAGCAGCCCACCGGGGCCAACGCCTCGCGCAGCCGCTTGACATGCACGTCCACCGTGCGTTCCTCGATGAAGACATGGTCGCCCCAGACGCGGTCCAGCAGCTGGCCGCGGCTGTGCACACGCTCGGGATGCGTCATGAAGAAATGCAGCAGGCGGAACTCGGTGGGGCCGATCTTCACTTCGCGCGAGACGCCCTCCACCACCCGCGTGACCCGGTGCGTGGAAGGATCCAGCACGAGGCCGCCCACCTCCACCGCCGCATCCAGCGCGTCGGGCGCCTTGCGGCGCAGCACCGCGCGGATGCGCGCCAGCAGTTCCTTGGTGGAGAACGGCTTGGTCAGGTAGTCGTCGGCGCCGGCATCCAGGCCGGAGATCATGTCCGACTCCTCCGAGCGGGCAGTCAGCATGATGACCGGCAGCCCCTTGGTGCGGGCATCGCCGCGCCAGCGCTTGGCCAGCGCCAGGCCCGACTGGCCGGGCAGCATCCAGTCCAGCAGCACCAGGTCGGGCAGCACGCCATTGACGGCCTGCTGCGCCTGCTCGGCGTCGGCGGCGATCACCACGTCATAGCCTGCATGCCGCAGGTTCAGGGAAATCAGCTCGGCGATCGCCGGCTCGTCCTCGACCACCAGTACCAGGCTCATCGCACTGCATCCTCGACGGCTTCAACGGAATGGTGACGGACGTCGGTGCCCTTCACCACGTAGATGATGGCTTCGGCCAGGTTCTTGGCATGGTCGCCCACGCGCTCGATGGCCTTGGCCACGAACACGAGGTCGATGCTCGACGAGATGGTGCGCGGGTCTTCCATCATGTAGGTGATGAGCTTGCGCAGCAGGCCGTCGAATTCCTGGTCGATCTGGTCGTCCTGCTTGAGCACCTCCAGCGCGCGGGCGGTGTCCAGGCGGGCGAAGGCGTCCAGGGCCTTGCGCAGCAGCGCAATGGCCAGGTCGGCTTCGAAGGCCAGGTCGGCCACCGGCACGCGCAGGCGGCTGGACACGCCGGTATTGACCAGGCGCTGCACCGTGCGGGCGATTCGCGCGGCCTCGTCGCCCACGCGCTCCAGGTTGGCGATGGTCTTGCTGACGGCGATCAGCAGCCGCAGGTCGCGGGCGGTGGGCTGGCGGCGGGCGATGATGCCGGACAGGTCGCTGTCGATCTCGACTTCCATCGAATTGACGCGCGTTTCCTGCTGCAGCACCTGGTTGGCCGTCTCGCTGCTGAAGTTGCTGAGCGCATAGATGGCCTGCGCCACCTGGGATTCCACCAGGCCGCCCATTTCCAGCACGCGGTTGGAGATGCCGCTCAGCTCGGCGTCGAACTGGGTAGAGAGATGCTTGTCCGGCATGGTGTGACTCCGTTCAGCCGAAACGGCCAGTGATGTAGTCCTCGGTGTCCTTCTTCTTGGGCTTCATGAACAGCTCAGAAGTGGGCCCGAATTCGATGAGGTCGCCCAGGTACATGTAGGCGGTGTAGTCGGAGCACCGGGCCGCCTGCTGCATGTTGTGGGTGACGATGGCGACGGTGTAGTCGCTCTTCAGCTCGTGGATCAGTTCCTCGATCTTGCCGGTGGAGATCGGGTCCAGCGCCGAGCAGGGCTCGTCCAGCAGCAGCACCTCGGGCTTGATGGCGATGCCGCGCGCGATGCACAGCCGCTGCTGCTGGCCGCCGGACAGGCCGGAGCCGCTCTGGTTGAGCTTGTCCTTCACCTCGTTCCACAACGCGGCCTTCTTCAGCGCCCACTCCACCCGCTCGTCCATCTCCACACGCGGCAGGTCCTCGAACAGCCGCACGCCGAAGGCGATGTTGTCGTAGATCGACATCGGGAACGGCGTGGGCTTCTGGAAGACCATGCCGATCTTGGCCCGCACCAGGCTCACGTCCAGCTTGGACTGCAGGATGTTCTCGCCATCCAGCAGGATCTCGCCTTCTGCCCGCTGCTCGGGGTAGAGCTCGAACATGCGGTTGAAGGTACGCAGCAGGGTGCTCTTGCCGCAGCCCGACGGGCCGATGAAGGCGGTGACCTTCTTCTCCGGGATGTCCAGGTTGATGCGCTTGAGCGCGTGGAAGCTGCCGTAGTAGAAGTTCAGGTCGCGGATCGACAGCTTGGGTTTCTCGGTGACCGGCAGGTCGACTTTGGTGTCCATGGATCGGGCCTCGGGTCAGTGTTTGTTGCGGAAGAGCACGCGCGCCAGGATGTTCAGCGCCAGCACGCCCAGCGTGATGAGGAACACGCCGGCCCAGGCCAGCTTCTGCCAGTTCTCATAGGGGCTCATCGCGAACTTGAAGATGGTCACCGGCAGGCTGGCCATCGGCTCGCGCATGTCGGCGGTCCAGAACTGGTTGGACAGCGCGGTAAACAGCAGCGGTGCGGTTTCGCCGGCGATGCGGGCCAAGGCCAGCAGCACGCCGGTGATCACGCCGGCCCGCGCGGCCTTCAGCGTGACGGCCGAAACCACCTTCCACTTCGGCGTGCCCAGGGCGTAGGCCGCCTCGCGCAGCGCGTTGGGGATCAGCATCAGCATGTTCTCGGTGGTGCGGATCACCACCGGGATGACGATCAGCGCCAGCGCCAGCACGCCCGCGAAGCCCGAGAAGCTCTTGATCTGGTCCACCACCGCGGCATAGATGAACAGGCCGATGACGATGGACGGCGCCGACAGCAGGATGTCGTTGATGAAGCGCGTCACATTGCCCAGCCAGCCCTTCTGGCCGTACTCGGCCAGATAGATGCCGGCCATGATGCCGATGGGCGTGCCCAGCAGCGTGGCCAGCCCCACCATCATGGCGCTGCCGAAGATGGCATTGGCCAGGCCGCCGGTCTCGGCCTGCGGCGGCGGCGTCATCTCGGTGAACACCTGCAACCCGATGCCGCCGATGCCCAGGCGCACCGTCTCGAACAGGATCCACACCAGCCACACCAGGCCGAAGCCCATGGCTGCGAGGGACAGGGTGAGCGCGAGCGCATTGACGCGCTTGCGCTGGCGGTGCTTGGCCAGCTTGGAGCCGGTGATGCTCAGCGTGGTCATGTGCGGGTTCCTTCCGACTTCTTCAGGCGCGCCAGCAGCAGCTTGGACAGCGACAGCACGACGAAGGTGATGAAGAACAGCACCAGGCCCAGGTAGATCAGCGAAGCCTGGTGCAGGCCCTCGCCGGCCTCGGCAAATTCATTGGCCAGGGCGGAGGTGATGCTGTTGGCTGCGTCGAACAGCGACAGCGAGTTGAGCTGGTTGAAGTTGCCGATCACGAAGGTGACCGCCATCGTCTCGCCCAGCGCACGGCCCAGGCCCAGCATGATGCCGCCCACCACGCCGGTCTTGGTGTACGGCAGCACCACCTTGTAGACCACCTCCCAGGTGGTGGAACCCAGGCCGTAGGCCGATTCCTTGAGCATGGGCGGCGTCACCTCGAACACGTCGCGCATCACCGAGGCGATGAACGGGATGACCATGATGGCCAGGATGATGCCGGCCGACAGGATGCCGATGCCCACCGGCGGGCCGGACACCAGCGCGCCCAGGTACGGCACGTCGCCCACCCAGCGCTGCAGCGGCTGCTGCACCCAGGTGGACAGCAGCGGGCTGAAGACCAGCAGGCCCCACATGCCGTAGACGATGGACGGCACCGCGGCCAGCAGCTCGATGGCCACGCCCAGCGGGCGGCGCAGCCAGTTGGGCGACAGCTCGGTGAGGAAGAGCGCGATGCCGAAACTGACCGGCACCGCGATCAGCAGCGCGATGAACGAGGTCATCAGCGTGCCGTAGATCATCACCAGGCCGCCGTACTTGTCCTGCACGGGGTCCCAGTCGGTGGACCACAGGAAGCCGAGGCCGAACTGCTTGATGGCCGGCGCCGCGCCGACGATCAGCGAGACGATGATGCCGACCAGCAGCAGCAGGGTGAAGATGGCGGCGCCATGCGCCAGGACGGAGAACACTCCGTCGGCCCAGGGCACCCGGCGGCGGCGCGCGGGGGGTCCACCACGGGAGCTGGAACGGGCCATGGGGCGGGCGTTGTCTGATGGGGTAGCGGGCAGTGTAGCGGCCACATTCCCTCCGTTTGAGCCGGCAGCCCGGCGGGGTTGTCAACGCAGCTCAGGGTGCAGACACGCGGCCTGCACCCTGGATCAACTGCTTGTGTGCTGCAGGCGGCTTACTTGAAGGCGACGGCATTGCCGCCGGCGTCCTTGATCTGCGAGGACCACTGGGCCCGCACCAGGTCCTTCACCGAGGCCGGCAGCGGCACGTAGTCCAGCTCGTCGGCCATCTTGTCGCCGTTGGCGTAGGCCCACTCGAAGAACTTCAGGGCGGCCGAGGCGCTGGCCGGCTTGTCCTGGTTCTTGTACATCAGGATGTACGTCGGGTTGGTGATGGGCCAGGTGGTCTTGCCGGGCTGCTCGGTGGTGATCTGATAGAAGGTCTTGGTCCAGTCGGCGCCGGCGGCAGCCGCCTTGAACGTGTCGTCGCTCGGCGACACCCATTGGCCGTCCTTGTTGCGCAGCATCGTGAACGTCATCTTGTTCTGCTTGACGTACGCGTACTCCACGTAGCCGATGGAGTTGGGCAGGCGCTGCACGAAGGCGGCCACGCCCTCATTGCCCTTGCCACCCGCACCGGTCGGCCAGTTCACGGCGGTGCCCTCACCCACCTTGGACTTCCACTCCTCGTTCACCTTGCTGAGGTAGTTGGTGAAGATGAAGGTGGTGCCCGAGCCGTCGGCGCGGCGCACCACGCTGATGGCGGCGTCCGGCAGCGGCACGCCCGGGTTCAGTGCGGTGAGCGCGGCATCGTTCCAGCGGGTGATCTTGCCCAGGTAGATGTCGCCCAGCGCCTGGCCGGTCAGCTTGATCTGGCCCGGCTGGATGCCGGGGATGTTGACCACCGGCACGACGCCGCCGATCACGGTCGGGAACTGCACCAGGCCGTCCTTGGCCAGTTCCTCGTCCTTCAGGGGCATGTCGGTGGCACCGAAGTCCACCGTCTTCGACTTGATCTGCTTGATGCCGGCGCCCGACCCCACCGACTGGTAGTTGATGCGTGCGCCGGTCGCCTTGTTGTAGGCATCGGCCCACTTGGCGTAGATGGGGGCCGGGAAGGTAGCGCCCGCGCCGGTGACGTCCTGCGCATGGGCGAGCTGGACCGAGAAGGCCAGCGCGGCAGCCGCGGCGGCGAAACCGAAGGGCTGGAGGCGGGCACCTGCGGTGCGTTGAGCTTGCGACGACATGGACTAACCTTTCTACAGTGATCTGACTGGAAGTCACTGTAGGCAGGCTGTGTGACAGTGACATGACATCCCGCGCCTGGCGGGGCCATGCCGCAGGCGTTTACACGGTCACGGCCGCGGCCGCCAGGCGCTCGGCCGCTGCACGGGCCAGCTGGCCGTCGCTGGCCTCCACCATCACACGCAGCACCGGTTCCGTGCCTGAGGCACGGATCAGCAGCCGGCCGCTGTCGCCCAGCTCACGCTGGGCTCGCTCCTGCTCGGCGGCCAGGTGGCGGTTCTGCCGCCAGTCCAGCCCGTCCGGCAGGCGCACGTTGATCAGCACCTGCGGGAACAGCTCGACACCGGACAGCAGGGCCGAGAGCGAGGTGTTGTTGCGCCGCACCGCCTGCAGCACCTGCAGCGCGCTGACGATGCCGTCGCCGGTGGTGTGCTTGTCCAGCGCCAGCAGGTGGCCGGAGCCCTCCCCGCCCAGCTGCCAGCCGCGCGCGCCCAGCTCTTCGAGCACGTAGCGGTCGCCCACCTTGGCGCGCACGAAGGGCAGGTTGCGTTTGCGGAAGGCCAGCTCCACGGCCATGTTGGTCATCAAGGTGCCCACCGCGCCGGCCACGGCCTGGCCCTGCGCGAGGCGGTCGGCCACCATCACGTACAGCAGTTCGTCGCCGTTGTAGAGGCGGCCCGCGGCGTCCACCAGCTGCAGTCGGTCGGCGTCGCCATCCAGCGCGATGCCGTAGTCGGCGCCCCGTTCCTGTACCGCCTTGACCAGCGCAGCAGGCGCGGTGGCGCCCACGCCGTCGTTGATGTTGGTGCCATTGGGCGCGCAGCCGATGGAGCTCACCTCGGCGCCCAGTTCGTGGAACACATCCGGCGCGACGTGGTAGGCCGCGCCGTGGGCGCCGTCCACCACGATCTTCAGGCCCTTGAGCGACAGCTCGCTGCCGAAGGTGCTCTTGCAGAACTCGATGTAGCGGCCACGGGCGTCGTCGATGCGGCGGGCCTTGCCCAGGCCGGTGGAATCGACCCACTGCGGCGCCTCTTCCAGGGCGGCTTCCACCGCCGCCTCCCAGTCGTCGTCCAGCTTTTCGCCGCGGGCGGAGAAGAACTTCACGCCGTTGTCATTGAACGGGTTGTGCGAGGCGCTGATCACCACGCCCAGGTCCAGCCGCAGCGCGCGCGTGAGGTAGGCGACGCCAGGCGTGGGCAGCGGGCCGGACAGCAGCACGTCCACGCCGGCGGACGCGAAGCCGGCCTCCAGCGCCGACTCGATCATGTAGCCGGAGATGCGCGTGTCCTTGCCGATGACCACCGTCGGGCGCTCGGCACTGCGCCGCAGCACGCGCCCCACCGCATGGCCCAGCCGCAGCATGAAGTCCGGCGTGATTGGCGCGCGGCCCACCGCACCGCGGATGCCGTCGGTGCCGAAGTAACGTCTTCCCATGATGTTTTCTCCTCAGTCTTGTTGCGCCCAGCGCGGCAGGCCGATGGCCGCGAATACCTTCAGCGCATCCACCGTCTCGGCCACGTCGTGCACGCGCAGCACCCGCGCGCCCCGCTCCGTGGCGGCCAGGGCGGCGGCCACGCTGGGGATGAGCCGGTCGCCCACCGGCCGGCCGGTGACGGTGCCCAGTGTCGACTTGCGCGACAAGCCCACCAGCAGCGGATACCCCAAGGCCAGCAGCGCTTCCTGCTGCCGGATCAGGCCCAGGTTGTGCGCCACCGTCTTGCCAAAGCCATAGCCCGGATCCAGCACGATGCGCTGCGCCGCCACGCCCTGCGCCCGCAGCGCGTCAGCGGCATCGCGCAGGAACTGCATCACCTCCGCCACCACGTCCTGATAGGCCGGCGCCAGCTGCATGGTTTCCGGCTCGCCCTGCATGTGCATCAGGCACACGCCACAGCCCGGGTGGGCCGCCACCACCTCCGCGGCGCCGGGCACCCGCAGCGCCCGGACGTCGTTGATGATGTCCACGCCAAGTTGCAAGGCGGCCGCCATGACCTGCGGCTGGCTGGTGTCCACCGATACCGGCACGCCCAGCGTGACGGCATGGCGCAGCACCGGCAGCACGCGGGCCAACTCTTCATCCGGCGTAGGCCGGGGTGAGCCGGGCCGGGTGGACTCGCCGCCGATGTCCAGGATGTCGGCACCCTGCGCCACCAGCGTGTCGCAGTGGGCGCAGGCCGCGGCGGCATCCCGCCCGCCGTCGGAGAAGGAATCGGGCGTCGCATTGACGATGCCCATCACCTGCGGCCGGCGCAGGTCGATCTCGAAACGGGTGGTCTGCCAGATCATCGGAAACAGTCAAGCGGAGCGGCCGAGGCGCCGCGAAACGAAAAAACGGGGCCGAAGCCCCGTTTGCGCGCCGTGCAGGCGCTGCCGGTCAGCACGCTCAGGCAGCGGCCGGGGCGCTTTCCGGATTGACCGGCGGCGTCGGACCACCCGGCTTGGACGAGGTGGGCGTCCAGTCCTTCGGCGGGCGCGGCGGCTTGCCGTTCATGATGTCGTCGATTTGCTCGGCGTCGATGGTTTCCCACTCTAGCAAAGCCTTGGCCATCGCATGCATCTTGTCCTGGTTGTCCTCGATCAGCTTGCGAGCGATGGTGTACTGCTCGTCGATGATGCGGCGGATCACCAGGTCCACTTTGCGCATCGTCTCTTCCGACATGCTGGTGGTCTTGGTGACCGAACGGCCGAGGAACACCTCGCCCTCGTTCTCCGCATACACCATCGGGCCCAGCTCGTCGGTCATGCCGTAGCGGGTGACCATGTCACGGGCAATCGCGGTGGCCCGCTCGAAGTCGTTGCTGGCGCCGGTGGTCATCTGGTTCATGAACACCTCTTCCGCAATGCGGCCGCCAAACAGCACGCTGATGGTGGAGAGCATGCGCTCCTTGTCCATGCTGTAGCGGTCGCCTTCGGGCAGCTGCATCGTCACGCCGAGCGCACGGCCGCGCGGGATCACCGTCACCTTGTGCACCGGATCCGTCTTGGGCATCAGGCGGGCCACCAGGGCGTGGCCGGCCTCGTGGTAGGCGGTGTTGCGGCGCTCTTCCTCGGGCATGACCATGGACTTCCGCTCGGGGCCCATCATGATCTTGTCCTTGGCGCGCTCGAAGTCGACCATCTCCACCACGCGGCCACTGCGGCGCGCGGCGAAGAGGGCAGCCTCGTTCACCAGGTTGGCCAGGTCGGCGCCCGAGAAGCCCGGGGTGCCGCGCGCCAGGATGTCGGCCCGGATGTCCTGGCCGACCGGCACCTTGCGCATGTGCACGTTGAGGATCTGCTCGCGGCCGCGAACGTCCGGCAGTGTCACGTAGACCTGGCGGTCGAAGCGGCCTGGACGCAGCAGCGCGGGGTCGAGGATGTCGGGCCGGTTGGTGGCCGCCATCACGATCACGCCCAGGTTGGTCTCGAAGCCGTCCATCTCGACCAGCATCTGGTTCAGCGTCTGCTCGCGCTCGTCGTTGCCGCCGCCCAGGCCGGCACCACGATGGCGACCCACCGCGTCGATTTCATCGACGAAGATGATGCAGGGCGCGCTCTTCTTGGCCTGCTCGAACATGTCTCGCACGCGGGCCGCGCCGACACCGACGAACATTTCCACGAAGTCGGAGCCCGAGATGCTGAAGAACGGCACCTTGGCTTCACCCGCAATGGCCTTCGCCAGCAGCGTCTTGCCGGTACCCGGAGGGCCGACCAGCAGCACGCCGCGCGGGATGCGGCCGCCCAGCTTTTGGAACTTCTGCGGGTCCTTCAGGAAGTCGACCAGTTCCTTGACCTCTTCCTTGGCCTCGTCGCAGCCGGCGACGTCGGCGAAGGTGGTCGAGTTGTTGGCCTCGTCCAGCATGCGCGCCTTGGATTTGCCGAAGCTGAAGGCGCCGCCCTTGCCGCCGCCTTGCATCTGCCGCATGAAGTAGATCCACACGCCGATCAGCAGCAGCATCGGCCCCCAGCTGATCAGGATGCTCATCAGGATCGACGGCTCCTCGCGGGGCTTCACGTCGAACTTGACGTTGTTGTTGATCAGGTCGCCGACCAGGCCGCGGTCCAGGTAGGTTGCGGTGGAGCGCAGGCGCTTGTCATCGTTCGTGATCGCCACGATCTCGGTACCGCCTGCAGCACCTTCCTGCAGCGTCACCGATTTGATGCGCTTGGCACGCACTTCCTCCAGGAAATCAGAGTAGCCGATCTGGTTGCCGGAAATCGCACCTCGGTCGAACTGCTTGAAGACGGTGAACAGTACCAGTGCAATCACCAGCCAGACCGCCACCTTGGAAAACCATTGATTGTTCACTGCGGCTCCTTCTGCCCGTGACTGTCACGACGCCCAAATGGCGCCTTGCACGCAACTGGGGATGATTCTAGTGGACTCAAGTTAACGATCTCCGGTGCATGACCCGTACTGTGTCAGAGCTTTGAAGCAGGGATGACGTGATGAAAGGGGTCGTCATCCCGGCTTCTTCAGACCGATGCCGACGAGAAAGGTTTCAGAGGAACGGTCGCGGGAGGCCTTGGGCTTGATCGGCTTGACCACGCGAAACTGCTTCTTGAACATTTCCACCAGCTGGCTGTAGCCGCTGCCATGGAACACCTTGGCAACCAGCGCGCCTTCGGGCTTGAGGTGGGCCTGCGAGAACTGCAGCGCCAGTTCCACCAGGTGGCCGACGCGGGCAGCGTCCGAGCTCTCGATGCCCGACAGGTTCGGCGCCATGTCCGAGACCACCACATCCACGGCGCGGCCGGCCACTTCCGCCTCCAGCTGCTGCAGCACCTCGTCCTCGCGGAAATCGCCCTGGATGAATTTCACGCCTTCGATGGGCTCGAAGGGCAGCACGTCCAGCGCGATGATGGTGCCATTGAGCTCACCCACCGCCGCACCGCCGGTGCCTGCTTCCTTCGGGGCGAACTTGCGGCGCAGGTACTGGCTCCAGGCGCCCGGCACGGCGCCCAGGTCGACGACCAGCTGGCCGGGCTTGATGAGCCCCAACGCCTCGTCGATTTCCTTGAGCTTGTAGGCCGCGCGGGCGCGGTAGCCCTCGCGCTGGGCCAGCTTGACGTACGGATCGTTCATGTGATCCGCCAACCACGCCTTGTTGACCTTCTTGCTTTTCGTCTTGATTTTCATGCCGCACCGATAATAGGCATATGCCCGCAATCCAACTGACACCTTCGCAGCGCAAGGAACACCGCGCCGCTGCGCATCATCTTGACCCCGTCGTCCTCGTCGGCGGCGACGGCCTCACCCCGGCCGTGACCAAGGAAATCAACAACGCGCTGAACGCCCACGGCCTGATCAAGGTCCGCGTGTTCTCAGACGACCGGGCGGCCCGCGAGGCGATGTTCGCCCAGCTCAGCCACGAGCTCGACGCCGCGCCCATCCAGCACATCGGCAAGCTGCTGGTGCTGTGGCGGCCGATGCCCGAGAAGACCAAGGCCGAGCGGGACGACCGCATGGCCGGCCCGAAGATCGTCAAGATCCTCAAGTTCAGCAAGAGCGGCAATCACCGGCCGCAGATCAAGAAGGTGAAGGTGCTGGGCAACGAACGCGTGACGGCCGGTGGCGAGGTCAAGCGCGCCCGCAAGCGCACCACCAGCATCAAGAAGACGACGGCCTGATACCGGCAGCCGGCGCCGCCGCGCGCCAGGCCAGCGCCCCCACCAGCACGCCCTTCAGCGCAAACAGGCCCAGGCTGATGGCATGCAGCTGGCCGAAGCTGAGCGTGCCCTGCCCTGCACGCGCCGCCACCATCAGCGGCTGCAGTGCGTAATAGCCTGCCACGGTGCAGAACAGGGCGCCCAGCGCCAGCCACACACCCACCTGCCGGTCCGGCGCCAGCTTGCGCTCGATCGCAGTCACCACCAGCGCGAGCGCCATGCTCACCACCGCCTCCTGGGCAAAGATGCGCCCGACGATGCGGCCCGCCTCACCGGGCGCCATCGCGAACGCAGCCGGCGTGGCGATGGTGGCGATACAGATGAGCAAACCGGCCCAGAGGGCCGGCAGCAGCATGCGCAGGCGCGGCAGCATCGTCAGATGTACCGGACGTCCACCACTTCGTAGCTCTTGACGCCGCCAGGGGCACGCACCTCTGCGATGTCGCCGTTTTCCTTGCCGATCAGCGCCCGGGCGATGGGCGAACTGATGGAGATCAGGCCCAGCTTCAGGTCGGCCTCGTCGTCGCCCACGATCTGGTAGGTCACCTGGGCGCCGGAGGCTTCTTCCTCCAGGTCGACCGTGGCGCCGAAGACCACGCGGCCGCCGGCGTCCAGCGTGGCGGGGTCGATCACCTGGGCGGCGGCCAGCTTGCCTTCCAGCTCCAGGATGCGGCCTTCGATGAAGCCCTGCTTGTCCTTCGCGGCTTCGTACTCGGCGTTTTCCGACAGGTCGCCCTGGGCACGCGCCTCGGCGATGGCCTGGATCACCGCATGACGCTCGACGGTCTTCAGGCGATGGAGTTCTTCTTTGAGCTTTTCGAAACCGCGCCGGGTCAGGGGAATGGTGGCCATGTTCAAACCTGCAGAGACAAATGAAAACCGCCGCCGGGGTCGTGGACAACGACCCGGCGGCGGGCGCGAGGTGCGGTCAGTTTAGTGCACTTCGGTTCGCAACCGGGCGTGGAGTTCCTGCAGCGAGGCAACCGTCAGGTCGTCCTGGTGCTTCAGCGCCTCGGTGGCGGCTTCGCAGCCGGCCATCGTGGTGTAGTAGGTCACCCGGTTGGCCAGCGCCGCAGTGCGGATGTAGCGCGAATCGGCGATGGCCGTGCGCGTCTCGTCCACCGTGGTGAACACCAGCTGGATCTCGCCCGCCTTCACCATGTCGGCGATGTGCGGCCGGCCGTCCTTGACCTTGTTCACCGTCTTCACCGGCACGCCGGCCGCGGCGATGGCGGCCGAGGTGCCCTTGGTGGCCACGATGTTGAAGCCCAGGTCGTGCAGGTCGGAAGCCACCTTCACCGCGCGGTCCTTGTCGGTGTTCTTCACCGAGATCACGACCGTGCCCTTGGTGGGCAGCCGCGAGCCGGCGCCGAGCTGGCTCTTCAGCATCGCCTCGCCGAAGCTGTCGCCCGCGCCCATCACCTCGCCGGTGGAGCGCATCTCGGGGCCCAGGATCGGGTCGACGCCCGGGAACTTGTTGAACGGGAACACCGCTTCCTTGATGCTGAAGTACGGCGGCACGATCTCGCGCGGCGGCTTGCCGTCGGCATTGCGCTGGTCGGCGAGCTTCTGGCCGGCCATGCAGCGTGCCGCGATCTTGGCCAGCGGCTGGCCCGTCGCCTTGCTCACATAGGGCACCGTGCGCGAGGCACGCGGATTGACTTCCAGCACGTAGACCACGGCGTCGTCGCCCTCGCCCTGGATCGCGAACTGCGTGTTCATCAGCCCGACCACGCCCAGCGCCTTGGCCATCACCGCGGCCTGGCGGCGCAGTTCGTCCTGCAGCGCAGGCGACAGCGAATACGGCGGCAGCGAGCAGGCCGAGTCGCCGGAGTGGATGCCGGCCGCCTCGATGTGCTCCATGATGCCGCCGATCAGCACCTCGGTGCCGTCGCAGATGCAGTCGACGTCGACCTCGATCGCGTCTTCCAGGAAGCGGTCGAGCAGCACCGGCGACTTGTCGCTGACGCGCACGGCTTCGCGCATGTAGCGCTCCAGGTCCTTGTCGCCGTGCACGATCTCCATCGCGCGGCCGCCCAGCACGTAGCTCGGGCGCACCACCAGCGGATAGCCGATCTCGTGGGCCAGGGCCATCGCCTGGTCCTCGGTGCGGGCGGTGCGGTTGGGCGGCTGCTTCAGGCCCAGGTCGTGCAGCAGCTTCTGGAAGCGCTCGCGGTCCTCGGCAATGTCGATGGAGTCGGGCGAGGTGCCGATGATCGGCACGCCGTTGGCTTCCAGGTCCAGCGCCAGCTTCAGCGGCGTCTGGCCGCCGTACTGCACGATCACGCCGACCGGCTTTTCCTTGTCGACGATCTCCAGCACGTCTTCCAGCGTCACCGGCTCGAAGTACAGGCGGTCGGAGGTGTCGTAGTCGGTGGAGACGGTTTCCGGGTTGCAGTTGACCATGATGGTCTCGTACCCGTCCTCGCGCATTGCCAGCGCCGCGTGCACGCAGCAGTAGTCGAACTCGATGCCCTGGCCGATGCGGTTCGGCCCGCCGCCCAGCACCATGATCTTGCGCTTGTTGGTGGGCTCGGCCTCGCACTCCTCGTCGTACGTGGAGTACATGTAGGCCGTCTGCGTCGCGAACTCGGCGGCGCAGGTGTCCACCCGCTTGTAGACCGGGCGCACGTTCATCGCATGCCTGGCGCGGCGCACGTCGTGCTGGTTGCTGCCCAGCAGCTTGCCCAGGCGCTTGTCGGAAAAGCCCTTGCGCTTGAGGAACAGGAACTCGTCCTTCGACAGGCTGTCCACCGTGCGGCCGGCCAGCGCCTGCTCGGTCTTCACGATGTCCTCGATCTGCGCCAGGAACCACGGGTCGATCGCGGTTTCCTCGAACACCTCGTCCAGCGTCATGCCGATGCGGAAGGCGTCGCCCACGTACAGGATGCGCTCGGGACCGGCTTCGCCGATCTCCTGGATGATCTCCTCGCGGTCCGTGGAGCGTTCGGTCAGGCCGTCGATGCCGGTCTCCAGGCCGCGCAGCGCCTTCTGGAAGCTCTCCTGGAAGGTGCGGCCCATGGCCATCACCTCGCCCACCGACTTCATCTGCGTGGTCAGGCGCGAATCGGCCGCCGGGAACTTCTCGAACGCGAAGCGCGGGATCTTGGTGACGACGTAGTCGATGCTGGGCTCGAAGCTCGCCGGCGTGGCGCCACCGGTGATGTCGTTGCGCAGTTCGTCCAGCGTGTAGCCCACCGCCAGCTTGGCCGCGATCTTGGCGATCGGGAAGCCGGTGGCCTTGGAGGCCAGCGCCGACGACCGCGACACCCGCGGGTTCATCTCGATCACCACCATCCGGCCGTTGTCCGGGTTGATCGAGAACTGCACGTTGGAGCCGCCGGTGTCCACGCCGATCTCGCGCAGGATGGCGATCGACGCGTTGCGCAGCAGCTGGTATTCCTTGTCGGACAGCGTCTGCGACGGCGCCACGGTGATCGAGTCGCCGGTGTGGATGCCCATCGGGTCCAGGTTCTCGATCGCGCACACGATGATGCAGTTGTCCGCCTTGTCGCGGACCACTTCCATCTCGTATTCCTTCCAGCCGATCAGCGATTCCTCGATCAGCAGTTCCTTGGTCGGCGACAGGTCGAGGCCGCGCTTGCAGATCTCCTCGAACTCCTCCGGGTTGTAGGCGATGCCGCCACCGGTGCCGCCCAGCGTGAAGCTGGGACGGATCACCATCGGGAAGCCGTTGCCGCCGATCTGCTGGACGATCTGGCGCTGCACTTCCAGCGCTTCTTCCATCGAGTGGGCGATGCCCGACTTGGCCGAATCCAGGCCGATGCCGGTCATCGCGTCCTTGAACTTGAGGCGGTCCTCCGCCTTCTCGATGGCCTTCTCGTTGGCGCCGATCATCTCCACGCCGTACTTGGCCAGCACGCCGTGCTTGTGCAGGTCGAGCGCGCAGTTCAGCGCCGTCTGGCCGCCCATGGTGGGCAGCACCGCGTCCGGCCGCTCCTTGGCGATGATCTTCTCGACCACCTGCCAGGTGATGGGTTCGATGTAGGTCACATCGGCCATCTCCGGGTCGGTCATGATGGTCGCCGGGTTGGAGTTGACCAGGATGACCTTGTAGCCCTCCGCCCGCAGCGCCTTGCAGGCCTGGGCGCCGGAATAGTCGAACTCACACGCCTGGCCGATGATGATCGGGCCCGCGCCGATGATGAGGATGCTCTTGAGGTCGGTGCGCTTGGGCATTTACTTTTGCTCCATCAGGCTGACGAAGCGGTCGAACAGGTAACCGATGTCATGCGGACCGGGCGAGGCTTCCGGGTGGCCCTGGAAGCAGAACGCCGGCTTGTCGGTGCGGGCCAGGCCCTGCAGCGTGTTGTCGAACAGGCTCACGTGCGTGGGGCGCAGGTTGTCCAGCAGCGTCTTCTCGTCCACCGCGAAGCCGTGGTTCTGGCTGGTGATGCTCACGCGGCCGCTGTCCAGGTCCTTCACCGGATGGTTGGCCCCGTGGTGGCCGAACTTCATCTTGTAGGTCTTGGCACCCGAGGCCAGTGCCATGATCTGATGGCCCAGGCAGATGCCGAAGGTGGGCAGGCCGGCGGCGATCACCTCGCGCGTCGCTTCGATCGCGTAGTCGCAGGGCTGCGGGTCGCCCGGGCCGTTGGCCAGGAACACTCCGTCGGGCTTCATCTTCAGCACCTCGGCGGCGGGCATCTGCGCCGGCATCACGGTGATGCGGCAGCCGCGGCTGGCCAGCATGCGCAGGATGTTGCGCTTGACGCCGTAGTCGAAGGCCACCACGTGGAAGCGCGGATCGGCCAGCTTGCCGTAGCCGCTGCCCAGCGCCCACTCCGTTTCCAGCCATTCGTAGGGCTGCGTCGCCGACACCACCTTGGCGAGGTCGAGGCCCGACATGCTGGGCGCGGCCTTGGCCTTGGCGATGGCGTCGTCGATGTGCTGCTGCGTGAGCACCGTGCCGGGCTCGAAGGTCGCGATGCAGCCGTTCTGCGCGCCGGTGGTGCGCAGCACCCGCGTCAGGCGGCGGGTGTCGATGTTGGCGATGCCCACCGTGTTCTCACGGCGCAGGTAGTCGGACAGCGTGGCCGTCTGGCGGAAGTTGGAGACACGCAGCGGCAGGTCCTTGATCACCAGGCCGGCGGCATGCACCTTGGACGCCTCGACGTCCTCCTCGTTGACGCCGTAGCTGCCGATGTGCGGATACGTCAGGGTGACGATCTGGCGGCAGTAGCTCGGGTCGGTGAGGATTTCCTGGTAGCCGGTGAGCGCGGTGTTGAACACCACCTCGCCGACCGTGTGACCGGCAGCGCCGATCGACGCGCCTGAAAAGACCGTGCCGTCTGCGAGTGCGAGCAGTGCGGGAGGCAGGACGGGTAGCAAAGGGAAGGCTCCGAAGCGGTGCGCCCCCTGGTCCTGTTGCGCGAATCCGCACGCGGGCAGGCCTGCGTGCGGCGGCTCGGTTCCGGTGCGAAAAACGTCAGTGGTTTCTCGGGGGCAGCGTGAGAGGGTAAACCTGCTGAGTATAGCCGCCCGGCCTCGGCCCGAGCCCGATGACCCTTGGACGAATCCTGCCGTCAGCCCAGCGCGGCGATGCCGGCGCGTGCGATCTGGGCGTCTTCGTTCGACTTCACGCCGCTGACACCCACCGCACCCACCACCTGGCCCTGCACCAGCACCGGCACCCCGCCTTCCAGCATGCCTTGCAGCACCGGCGCGCTGAGGAAGGAGACGCGGCCCTGGTTGATCATGTCCTCGTAGCCCTTGCTTTCGCGCCGGCCGACGGCGGCGGTGTGCGCCTTGGCCGGCGCGATCTGCGCCGAGATGGGCGCGGCACCATCCAGGCGCTGGAACCACAGCATGTGGCCGCCATCGTCCACGATGGCGATGGACACCGCCCACTGGTTCTTCACGGCCTCGGCTTCGGCGGCGGCGGCGATCTTCTTCACGTCCTCAAGGGACAGGTACGGCTTGGTATTCATGGAAATCTGGGCTGGATGAGGGAACACACGCACTTTACCGGCCTTGGCGGTGCCTTCCGGTGACGGGATGCGGAACTAGAATCGCGCCGCTCGATCAGAGCGCTGTCACATCCCTCTGGAGGCTCCCGCAATGAACGAATCCCTGCAAACCTCGTACCCCGGCTTTGCTGGCGGTGCGGCGCTTGCCGAGCAGCGCAACCGCGTGCTGCGCAACACCTATTGGCTGCTGGCCCTGTCGCTGGTGCCAACGGTGCTGGGCGCGTGGATCGGCGTGAGCACCGGCATCGTCGCGTCGATGGGCATCGGCATCAGCACCATCGTCTTCCTGGTGGGCGCATTCGGCTTCATGTTCGCCATCGAGAAGTTCAAGCACTCGTCGGCTGGCGTCGGCCTGCTGCTGGGCTTCACCTTCTTCATGGGCTTGATGCTTTCGCGCATGCTGGCGGCGGTGCTGGGCTTCAGCAACGGCGCCACGCTGATCATGTACGCCTTCGGCGGCACGGCACTGTCGTTCTTCGCGATGGCTTCGCTGTCGACCATGATCAAGCGCGACCTGTCCGGCATGGGCAAGTTCCTGTTCATCGGCGCGATCATGCTGCTGGTGGCGGGCATCGCGAACATCTTCCTGCAGTCGAGCGCGATGATGCTCACGCTGTCGGTGATCGCGGTGGGCCTGTTCTCGGCCTTCCTGCTCTATGACATGAAGCGCATCATCGATGGCGGCGAGACGAACTACGTCTCGGCCACGCTGGCCATCTACCTGGACCTGTACAACATCTTCCAGAGTCTGCTGGCCATCTTCGGCATCGCCGGCGGCGACCGCGAGTGACACGCGGACAGCCATGAACAAAAGGGGCCTCCGGGCCCCTTTTTCATGCCCGCATCACGCGCCGTCGTCAGGCCGCGGCCGGTGCGCGCTCGAACACCGCGATGCTTTCCACGTGGGCCGTGTGGGGGAACATGTTCACCGCGCCGGCGGCGACGCAGCGGTAGCCGGCCTGGTGCACCAGCAGCCCGGCATCGCGCGCCAGCGTGCCGGGATTGCAGCTCACGTAGACGATGCGGCCGGGGGGTGCCCAGTCACCGGTGTCGGTCAGCTGGCAGGCCTCGGCCAGCGCCTTGCACAGCGCCAGCGCACCTTCGCGCGGCGGGTCCACCAGCCACTTGTCGGCCCGTCCGTCCTGCATCAACTGCTGTGGCGTCATCTCGAACAGGTTGCGGGCCACGAAGGCCGTCTTGGCGGCCAGCCCGTTGGCCGCCGCGTTCTCGCGCGAGCGGGCCACCAGCGCCTCGCTGCCCTCGATGCCCAGCACCTCGCGCGCCTGGGTGGCGATCGGCAGGGTGAAATTGCCGAGGCCGCAGAACCAGTCGATCACCCTGTCAGTGGCCTGCGCCTGCAGCAGTCGCAGCGCACGGCCGACCAGCACCGCATTGATGTGCTGGTTCACCTGCGTGAAATCGGTGGGCTTGAAGGGCATGGTCAGGCCGAACTCGGCCAGGCGGTAGCTCAGCACCGGGCCGCCCTCGTCCAGCAGCCGGACGGTGTCAGGACCCTTCGGCTGCAGCCACCATTGCACGCCGTGCTGGCGGCCAAAGGCGCGCAGGCGCTGCAGGTCGGCATCGGTCAGCGGCTCGAGGTGGCGCAGCACCAGCGCGGTCACGTCGGTGCCGGCCGCCAGTTCGATCTGCGGCAGCCGCTCGCGCTGGTCCATCGACATCACCAGCTCGCGCAGCGGCAGCAGCATCGCGCTCACATGCGCAGGCAGCACGGGGCACACCTTCATGTCGGCGATGTAGCGCGACTTGCGCTCGTGGAAGCCGACGAGCACCTCGCCCTTCTTCACCACGTGGCGCACCGACAGCCGCGCGCGATCGCGGTAACCCCAGGCCGGCCCTTCGATCGGGCGCAGCACACGCTCTGGCTTCACCTTGCCCAGGTGCCACAGGTTGTCTTCCAGCGTGCGCTGCTTGACCGCCACTTGCGCCGACACATGCAGGTGCTGCATCTTGCAGCCGCCACAGGCGCCGGCGTGCAGTCCGAAGTGAGGGCAGCCCGGCTGCACCCGCTGGCTGCTTTCGCGACGCAGGGCCGTCATCGTGGCCTGTTCCCAGGCGTTCTTGCGCCGTCCCACCTGCACCTGCACCTGCTCACCGGGCAGCGCACCTTCGATGAAAACGACCTTGCCTTCTTCGTTGTGGGCGACGCCTTGCGCTTCGAGATCGAGCGATTCGACCGTCAGCCATTCATTCACTTGAGTCATGCACCGGATTATCCGGTGCGGCCCGCCAACGGCTTCAGAACACCGAGTCGCGGTCCACGCCGTGGCGCATCATCCGGCGCTTGAGCTTCAGCAGCGCCTCCTGCTGGATCTGGCGGATGCGCTCGCGCGTCAGGCCCATGCGCTCGGCCAGCACCTCCAGCGTCTCCGGCTCGCGGTCGCGCAGGCCGTAGCGGCCAGACAGCACCTCGCGCTCGCGGTCGTTGAGCTCGGCCAGGCCGTTGTTGAGCAGGGCCTCCACTTCATGGCTGAGGGTGATGCCCATCGGGTCGATGGCCTGTTCATCGGCCACCGTGTCCAGCATCGACTCACCGGCGTCGCGCTCCAGCGGCGCATCGAGCGAGGCGGGCTGCTCGGCGAACTTCAGCAGTTCGGACACCTCGTGCACCGGCCGGCCCACCAGCGACGCGATCGCCTCCACCCGCACCGGCCGCTCGCCTTCCGGGCCATGCGAATGCTCGGCCTCCAGCGTGCGGCGTGCCTTGAGCACCTGGTTCAGCTCGCGCACGATGTGCACCGGCAACCGCACCAGGCGGGCCTGGTGCATGATCGCGCGCTCGATGCTCTGGCGGATCCACCACGAGGCATAGGTGGAGAAACGGAAGCCCCGCTCCGGCTCGAACTTGCCGATGGCATGCATCAGCCCGAGGTTGCCTTCCTCGATGAGGTCGGTCATCGGCAGGCCGCGGCCCAGGTAGTTCTTGGCGATGCTGACGACCAGCCGCAGGTTGCGCTCGATCATCGCCTGCCGGGCAGGGAAGTCGCCGGAGCGTGCCTTGACCGCGGTGTCGTACTCCTCCTGCGGTGTCAGCAGGGGCGCCTTGCGAATTTCGCGCAGGTAGGTCTGCAGCGTGTTGCCGACGTCGCTTTCGCCGGCCGGGATCTCGACCGGCACCTTGGCATCGCTTACATCCGGCTCGGCGCGTAGTTCGATGTCAGGCGTCTCCTCCAGCGCGGGCCTGGCAGGTAGCAGCGGCAAGCGCGCCGCTGCGCTGTCCACCCCATGTCCGTTCTGCGTTTCGATTCGCCTGGTCATGGGTGGATCTCCGCTCCATTGAAGCCTTAACGCGGCGGAAGCAGCCTGGCCGGATCGACCGGACGGCCCTGCTTCCGGATCTCGAAGTGCAGTTGTACACGGTCGGCGTCGCTGGAGCCCATTTCAGCGATCTTCTGGCCCCGCTTGACCGACTGGTCTTCCTTGACCAGCAGGGTCTGGTTGTGCGCGTAGGCCGTCAGGTAGGTGCTGTTGTGCTTGACGATCACCAGGTTGCCGTAGCCGCGCAAGCCCGAACCGGCATACACCACCCGGCCGTCGGCCGCCGCGAGCACAGGATCGCCTGCTTTGCCAGCGATTGCCAAGCCCTTGTTTCGCGACTCATCGAAACCACTGGTGACAGCGCCGCGTGCAGGCCAGGCCCAGTTGATGTCGTCGTCGCCCGAGGCGCTGGTGGCAGTGGCGGTGCGTTCGGGCACGCTGGGCGCCGGCGTGCTGGCGGCGGCGGGCGTGGCGGCGGCCACGCCGGACGCCGCGGACGCGCCGGCCTTGGCGTCCAGCGCACGGCTCTCCACCTTGGCCGGTGGCACGCCGCGTGTGGAAGCGACCGCGGGATCGGTGCCCGGCGGCACCACGCGAACCACCTGCCCGACCTCGATCAGGTTCGGGTTCTCGATGTTGTTCCAGCGCGCGATGTCGCGCCAGTTCTGGCCCGATTCCAGGCCGACGCGGATCAGCGTGTCGCCCGGCTTGACGGTGTAGTAGCCTGGCTTGCCGGCGTTCTCAATGCCGGGCGGTGGCGGCTTGTCGGCCTCCGGCGCGGCGGCCACGGGTGCGCGCGCAGCCGAAGGCACGCCCACGCGGTCCTCCACCGGTGCCTTGTTGCGCGGGGAGGCGCAACCTGCCAGCGTGACGGCCAGCACGCAGGCCGCCAACACTCGGAACGAACTCGTCGTACGCCCGGGGACCGGGCGCTGCCAGTGCAATCGCATCAGAAAGGAATCTCCGCTATTCAACGCCGGATTTTAGGGGGACGAAGTTGACGGCATCGTGCTGCCGCCGCACCCACTGCGTCTCGGTCCGGTCGACGATGACCAGGACCTGTCCGCGCCCGCTGGGGGCCTGCATCGGCGCCACCAGACGGCCGCCAACCGCCAGCTGGTCCAGCCAGGCGGCCGGCAGGTCCTCGCCGCCGGCGGCCGCGATGATGCTGTCGTAAGGCGCATTCGGCCCGTGACCGATGCGGCCATCGCCATAGATCAGGCGCAGGTTGTTGCGCCGCAAGGGCGCCAGCAGTTCGCGCGCCTTGTCGTGCAGCGGCTTCAGCCGCTCGATCGAATACACCTGCGTGCCCAGCACCGATAGCAGCGCCGCCTGGTAGCCGCAACCGGTGCCGATCTCCAGCACCTTGCCCAGAGACTCACGCTGCCGTGCGGCGCGGCCCTCCAGCAGCAGCGAGATCATCAGCCCCACCACCGACGGCTTCGAGATCGTCTGGTTGAGGCCGATCGGCAGGCTGGTGTCCTCGTAGGCCTGGGCTGCCAGCGCGGTGTCGACGAAGAAGTGCCGGGGCACCTGGGCCATCGCGGCGAGCACCGGCTCGCAGTGCAGGCCATCGGCGCGCAGGCGGGACACCATGCGCGCCCGCACGCCTTGGGAGTCGAGCCCCAGGCCGCTCGGGGCCGCCTGCTGGCGCGCTGCCACCGCGGCCTCGTGCATCGGCCGCTGCGGGCGCAGCAAGGTCTGGCCGGTGGTGCCGGCCGGTCGCGGACTCTTCTGCGAAGAGGCCTTGGCCAGCGGGATCGGGAACGAACGCGCCCGGGTGGTCATGCCACCGTTCCAAGCGCCTCGCGCCATGCCGGCAGCGCCGCATGGTCCGTGAGGTCGACCTGCAGCGGCGTGATCGACACGCAGCCCGATGCGGTGGCGTGGAAATCGGTGCCCTCCCCGGCTTCACGCGCGTCGCCGGCCGGCCCGATCCAGTAGATGGTCTCGCCGCGCGGATTGGTCTGCCGGATGGCGGGCTCGCTCGCATGGCGGCGGCCCAGCCGGGTGAGCTTGCGCGGCAGTTGGTCCGCATCCGCGCGATTGGGGATGTTCACGTTGAGGAGCCAGGGCCGGCCTTCCAGCGGCAGCGCCAGCACCTGCTCCACGACGGCACGCGCGACGCGGGCTGCGGCATCCAGGTGCTCCCAGCCCCGCTGAACCTGCGAGAACGCGATGGCCGGCACGCCGAAAAGAAAGCCTTCCATCGCGGCGGCAACGGTGCCTGAATACAGAGTGTCGTCGCCCATGTTGGCGCCGTTGTTGATGCCGGACAGCACCAGGTCAGGGCGCTCGGGCAACAGGCCGGTCATCGCCAGATGCACGCTGTCCGACGGCGTGCCGTTCACGTATTGGAAGCCGTTGGCCGCGCGGTAGACCTGCAGCGGCCGCCCCAGCGTCAATGCGTTGGACGTGCCGCTGGCGTTCTGCTCCGGGGCGATGACGTCGATCTGGCCCAGCCCTTCGATGGCCCGCACCAGGGCAGCCAGTCCAGGGGCGAGGTAACCGTCGTCGTTGGCGATGAGGATGCGCATCGGGGCATTGTAGGGATGGGACCGTCGCCTGCGCGACCGCGCCGGGTGGCACCGCTGCCTATCATCCCGCCACGAAACGCGGCGCCGTGCCGCAGCAGGAGACAAGCGATGCAAGCGTGGGTGTGCGACAACCCGGTGGGCGTGGAAGCCCTGCAATGGAAGCAACTGGACATGCCGCAGCCGGCGGCCGGTGAGGTGCGCATCGCCATCCATGCGGCCAGCCTGAACTTCCCCGACCTGCTCATCGTGCAGAACAAGTACCAGGTCAAGCCGCCGCTGCCCTTCGTACCGGGCGCCGAGTTCTCCGGCCGCGTGGACGCCGTGGGCGAGGGTGTGTCGCACCTGCGCGTGGGCGACCCGGTGGCGGCCATCGGCGCCACCGGCGGCTTCGCCACCCATGCCTGCGTCAAGGCCGACCGCGTGATACCGCTGCCTTCCGGCTTTGCACTGGAAGATGCCGCCGCGTTCGCGTTCACCTATGGCACCTCGCACCATGCGCTGATGGACCGTGCCGCATTGCAGCCCGGCGAGACCGTGCTGGTGCTCGGTGCCGCCGGCGGGGTCGGCACCTCCGCCATCCAGATTGCCAAGGCCGCGGGGGCGCGGGTGATCGCGGCGGCTTCCAGCGACGAGAAGTGCGCGCTGTGCGCCGAGATCGGTGCCGACGCCACGATCAACTACGCCACCGCCGACCTGCGCGAGGCCTTGAAGGAACTGACGCAAGGCCACGGCCCCGACGTCGTCTACGACCCGGTGGGCGGCGACTTCGCCACCGCGGCCTTCCGCTCGATCGCCTGGCGCGGCCGCTACCTGGTGATCGGCTTTACCGCCGGCACCATTCCGGCCGTGCCCTGGAACCTGCCGTTGCTCAAGGGTGCCTCGGTGGTCGGCGTGTTCTGGGGCGACTTCGTGCGCCGGGAACCCAAGGCCAGCGCCGCGGCCATGGCCCAGTTGGCCGACTGGTACGCGCAGGGCAAGATCAAGCCGGTGATCGACACCCGGCTGCCGATGTCGGAGCTGCACGCCGCCTATGCGCGCATGGGCAGCCGGCAGGTGCGCGGCAAGGTGCTGCTGGTCAACAGCTGAGCCCGCGGCCGCTGTCAATCACCCTCCCCCGGGGGAAGCTCGATGCGCTACGATGCGCCGCACAATCTGCGGCGCAGAAACACCTGTTTCGGGTGTGGCATGAGGGGGTAGAGCCATGGCCGTCAAGGTCCTGATCCTGGAAGACAATCCGGTCGCACGCAGTTTCCTGTGCCGTGTCGTGAGAGAAAGCTTCAGCGACACCATCGTCATCACCGAGGCGGGCGACCTCGAAAGCGCGCGCAAGCACATCAACCTGACGGGCGGCGCCCGTGGCCTGCACGGCGTCGATCCCTTCAAGCTGATCCTCGTCGACCTCGAGTTGCCTGACGGCAACGGCATGGAACTGCTGGCCGAACTGGTGCACTACCCGGCCACCAAGATCGTCACCACGCTCTACTCCGACGACGACCACCTGTTTCCCGCCCTGCAGCGTGGCGCGGATGGCTACCTGCTCAAGGAAGACCGGTTCGAGGTGCTGGTGGAGGAACTGCAGAAGATCGTGCGGGGCCAGCCCCCGTTGTCCCCCGCCATTGCGCGCCGGCTCCTGACGCACTTCCGTGGCAATCCACAGGAGGGCGCGGCCGTGGATTCGGGCTTTTCCACGCCCTTCGGCTACGCCACCAGCCGACCGGTGCCCATCGAGAAGCCACTGGATCACGAACGGCTCACCCCGCGCGAGAACGAGGTGCTCACGTACCTGAGCAAAGGCTTCACGATCAAGGAGATCGCCAGCCTGATGGGCATCAAGTGGTTCACCGTGAACGACCACATCAAGTCCATCTACAAGAAGCTCAACGTCTCCAGCCGGGCGGAAGCGGCTGTGCTGGCCAGCAAGCAGGGCCTGGTCTGACCGCACACCCCTTGCGCAGGCCACCGCCTGCCCACCGCCGCGCGCTTCATGACCCCCACTGCCCTCCCCTCGCGAGGCGCCGACACGGGCCCTGACTCCAGCTTCGATGCATCCGCATGGGAGCGCACGCTGGGCCGGCCCCTGGGCCACGCGGTCGCGGTTGGCTGGCGAACGCGGGTGGTCGCAGCGGCGGCGCTGCTTGCCTGCCTGGCCGTGTTCCTGCTGGTGCGCGCCCTGGCCGCGACGCCTTCTCTCGGCGCCAGTTGGCGCGTGGACGCCGATGGCCGCCTGATCGCCAACGCCGTGCCCGCCCGCTCTGGCGCCATCGACGCCGCAGTGGTGGTTGGCATGCTCGACGCCCACGGCCGACCGCTGGCCGTGGCGCCGGGCATGCTGCAGCGCTCGCCTCGCTGGATCGTCGGAGACGACGAGCGGGCGCAACATGCCCGGCTGCATTCGAAGCTCAACGAAGCGGTGAAGCTGGGGCCTATCACCCTCGTGCTGGCTGAGCAATCGCCGGTCGCACTGCGCCCCCATGCCCGCGGCATCGGCGGCTTGGGAGCTGGTTTCTGGCTCATGGCGGGGCTGGCGCTGGCGCTTTTCCTGACGGCTGCCGTCGTCGCTGCCGCGCGCCCGAACGAGCGCAATCTGCTGTATGCCGTCATGGCGACCTGCCAGGCCGCCAATCTTGCGTTCATCGCCGCAGAGTCGGTGCCGGGCCTGTTGCTTCCTCAGTGGCTGTTGGACTGGGACTTCACCGCACGGACTTCCTTGGACCTGGCCACCGGCGCCGCCTTGATCCAGGCCACCGGCATCCACCCACGCACCTTGCGCCATCGCACCGTCATTGCCGCAACGGGATGGATGGTGGCGCTGCTGCTCATGTGGTGGGTATGCACTGGGCAGTTGCCCGGCGCGTGGTGGTGGACTCAGGGCGCAGCCATCGCAGCAGGACTGGTGGCCATCGCGCAGCTCCAGCAGGCACGCAAGCTGGAGCCTCATCCCGCCTCCCTGCTGTTGCGTCGATTGGCCACCGTCGCCGTGTCCACGCTGGGCCTGCTCACCGTCGCGATGGCGACCGCTTCCGGCAGCACCGCCAACGCACACCTTGCCACCGCCATCGGCTCGACGGTGTGGGTGGTGTTCCTGGCATCGCTGCTGGCACTGCTGCCCTTTCTATCGCGGTCGCAGCAGGTCCTGCGCGAATTTTCGATGCTGGCGGGCGTCAGCACCGTTGCCACTTCGCTCGACCTGCTGTTCGTGGCCTTGTTTTCCCTCGGTCAATTCGCCTCGGTGACGCTGGCGCTGTTCATCTCAGTCGCCATCTATGCCGGCGTCCGCCAGTGGCTGCTGAACCGCATCATGGACAGTACCGTACTCACCACCGAGCGCGCGTTCGAGCAGCTTTACCGCTTGGCGCGTGAGGTAGAGCGGCAGCCCGAGCATGTAGGCGAGCGGCTGTGCCAGTTACTGCGCGAATTGTTCGAGCCCATGGAAACGATGCTGGTGGCCAGGTCACTGCCCTTCGCGCGCGTGGCGGGCGACGGCTCCACCCTCATCGTGCCGGTCCCGCCGGTGCCGGGCGCCCATGAGCAGCCAGACGCCACGGTCGTGCTCCGGTATGCCAGAAAAGGCACCCGCCTGTTTTGCGACGAGGACGCCCGGCTGGCTGACCGCATCTGCGAGCAGCTCAAGCGCGCCGTGGCCTTCGATCAAGCGGTGGAACAGGGCAGGAGTGAAGAGCGCATGCGGCTGGCGCAGGATTTGCACGACGACATTGGTGCTCGCCTGCTGACGCTGATGTATCGCGCCCCGGATGCCGAGACCGAAGAATATGTGCGCCACACGCTGAAGGACCTAAAAACACTGACCCGAGGGCTCGCCGCATCCAACCACAGACTGTCCCACGCCGCGGCGGAATGGAAGGCGGATATCGCTCAACGCTTGAATGCCGCGAACTGCCAGCTCGCATGGTCCTTTTCCGCAGACCGGGACCTGGTATTGAACGTCGTTCAATGGTCTGCACTTACACGCGCCCTGCGCGAGCTCATCAACAACATCATCAGCCATGCCGAGGCGTCGCGTGTCGAAGTAGATGCCTCGCTCCAGCATGGCCAGTTCACCATCACGGTGAGGGACAACGGCGTTGGTGGCCCACCTTCGGCCTGGACACATGGTCTGGGTTTGAACGGCGTCAGGAAGCGAGTCCGGCAGTTGGGGGGCCACGTCGAATGGCAGCAGCGATCTGCGGGGGGCATCCAGTGCCGCATATGGATTCCAGCGCTCGGTGCCGAGACGAACAAAACCCTTAACTGAACTTGCGCCTCACACCGATTTTTGCTGCCCCCAAAGGCAAAACCCCCGCACAACTGTTCGTTATGCGGG
>NZ_JZUE01000034.1 GCF_000969605.1 Aquincola tertiaricarbonis
AACCTGCTGTCCAACGCCATCAAGTACAACCAGCGCGGCGGCCGCGTCACCATCACCACGCAGCTGGTGGATGCGCAGACGGTGCAGCTGGAAGTGCATGACACCGGCCTGGGCATGAGCGAGCAGCAGCTGTCCGAGCTGTTCCAGCCCTTCAACCGCCTGGGCCGCGAGACCAGCGGCGAGGAAGGCACCGGCATCGGCCTGGTGATCAGCCAGCGCCTGGCCGAGCTGATGGGCGGCACGCTGCGCGCGCGCAGCGTGGAAGGCCAGGGCTCCACCTTCGTGCTGCAGCTGCCGCTGGCCCGCGACGGCAGCCTGCCGCGCAGCCTGGCCGAGGGCGAGCTGCCCGGCGAGGCGGTGTACCGCCGCCGCACCGTGCACTACGTCGAGGACAACGAGACCAATGCGGAGGTGATGCGCGGCATCCTGGCGCAGCGGCCGCAGATCCGGCTGGAGGTGTTCACCACCGGTCTGGACGGCCTGGCGGCCATCCGTGTCGAACGCCCCAGCCTGGTGCTGCTGGACATGCACCTGCCCGACATCGACGGCCTGGAACTGCTGCGCCACCTCAAGGCCGACCCCGACACGGCCCGCATCCCGGTGGTGGTGGTGTCGGCCGACGCCACCTCGGCGCGCATCCAGGAAGCCATGGCCGCAGGCGCGGCGCAATACCTCACCAAGCCGGTGAACGTGGGCGAGATCCTGGCCGTGCTGGACGAGCAGCTGGAGCCGATGGAAACGCGCTTCGGATGAGTGCATGCCGCACCAGCGGTGTGCGGATTACAGATTGACCGCGCAGGCGCCGAAACGCTGGTCATCGTTGTACTTCGCCAGCCGCCGCGCTGCCTTCGCCATGCCTGATCTGCGTTCGCTTTCCGTTCGAAGCCGCTTCTACTGGGTGATGGGTCTGGTCAGCTTGTCGATGCTCGTGCTGGGCGGCTGGAGCCTGCTGGACAGCCGCACCACCAACGGCCCCGTGGCCCGCCTCTTCGACCAGGCGCTGGCCGCCTCCAGCCAGGTGGGCGACCTGCGCGAATCGCTGTCGGCGGTGCGCCGCTTCGAGGCCGCGATGATCGCCACCGCGGTGTCCAACCCCACCGACGTGGAGCCGCTGCACACGCAATGGAAGCAGCAGATCGAGCGCCTGAAGGTGGCCGGTGCCCGGCTGGCCGAGGACAACCCCGGCAACCCCGCGCTGGCCGAGTTGGTGAGCGCCCAGGGCAAGCTGCTGGCCGACTATGCCGCGGTGATCGAGCCGATCGCCGTGCAGCTGAAGGAAGCGCGCATGGACGCCTCCGCCGGGCTGGCCTATGCCCAGCGCGCCACCGAGACCATGGACGCGCTGCAGGCCAACGGCGCCGCGCTGCTGAAGGCCGAGCACGACCATGCCAACATCCTGCGCGCCGAGATCGCCGCCAGCACCGCGATGGCGGCCTGGATGCGGCTGGGCCTGGTGGCCGCCACGCTGCTGGTGGTGCTGCCGCTGATGGCGGCCACGCTGCGTGCCGTCTGCGGGCCGCTGGACCATGCGGTGGAAATCACCGGACGCATCGCCCGCGGCGACCTCACCAGCCGCATCGACACCCGCGGCAGCGACGAACCGGCGCGCCTGATGCAGGGCCTGGCGGGCATGCAGGCCTCGCTCAGCACGCTGGTGGGCCAGGTGCGCGGCGCATCGGCCAGCATCGAGGCCGCCTCGTCCGAGGTGGCCAGCGGCAACCTCGACCTCAGCCACCGCACCGAGCAGGCCGCCAAGCACCTGCAGAGCACCGCCTCGGCGATGGAGGAGCTGAGCGGCAAGGTGCGCCAGTCGGCCGAATCGGCCCACAGCGCCAACCAGCTGGCCGGCTCCGCCTCCGGCGTGGCCCAGCGCGGGGGCAGCGTGGTGGCCGACGTGGTCAGCACCATGAACGAGATCCACGCCAGCTCGCAGAAGATCGCCGACATCATCGCCACCATCGACGGCATCGCCTTCCAGACCAACATCCTGGCGCTGAACGCGGCGGTGGAAGCCGCCCGCGCCGGTGAACAGGGCCGCGGCTTCGCGGTGGTGGCCGGCGAGGTGCGCAGCCTGGCCCAGCGCAGCGCCGAGGCCGCCAAGGAAATCAAGACGCTGATCGGCGCCAGCGTCGAACGGGTGGATGCCGGTTCCCGGCTGGTGCATGCCGCTGGCGGCACCATGGGGGAGATCGTGGGCAGCGTGCAGCAGGTGCGCGACATGATCGGCGCCATCACCGCCGTGGCCGGCACCCAGAGCCACGACCTGGCGCAGATCAGCAGCGCCATCACCGAGCTGGACCAGGTCACGCAGCAGAACGCCGCGCTGGTGGAGGAATCGGCGGCGGCCGCGGAGTCGCTCAAGGCCCAGGCCGGGACGCTGGCGGCCATCGTCGCCACCTTCCGGCTGGAAGGTGCGCAAGCCGCGTCGGCAGGCACACCGCCTGCCACCTTGCATGCACGGGCGGCCGCGGATCTGATCAGCCGCGCACAGGGCGGCGAAACCACTGAACAGCCGCTGTCGACGATGGTTATGTGAGCGCATGCTTACGCCGAAGGCTTGTGTTGCATTCAGGTGGCTCCCGGCTATCCGGCCGATAGCCGGCGCCGTCAGCACTCGACCGAGGCGAGTGCTAATATTCCGGAACCTTCTGCGGAACAGCTTGTCTGAATGACCATGACTTCAACCACTGCCTCTGCGATCGCCGTGCGTGACCCGTGGGCGTTGGTGCCGCCGATCGGCAACCTCGACGCCTACATCTCCGCGGTCAACCGCATTCCCCTGCTGACCCAGGAGGAAGAGTCTCGCTACGCCCGCAAGTTGCGTGACGAAGGCGACGTCGAAAGCGCCGGCCGGCTGGTGATGAGCCATCTGCGCCTGGTGGTGTCGCTGTCGCGCCAGTACATGGGTTATGGCCTGCCGCAGTCCGACCTGATCCAGGAAGGCAACGTCGGCCTGATGAAGGCCGTCAAGCGCTTCGATCCCGACCAGGGCGTGCGGCTGGTGAGCTATGCCATGCACTGGATCAAGGCCGAGATCCACGAATACATCCTGCGCAACTGGCGCATGGTCAAGGTGGCCACCACCAAGGCCCAGCGCAAGCTCTTCTTCAACCTGCGATCGATGAAGCAGGGCTTGAAGAGCGACGCGGCCGACGGCGACACCCACCGCAGCACGCTCACCAGCGCCGAAGTGGCTTCGGTGGCCGAGGCGCTGAACGTCAAGCCGGAAGAAGTGCTGGAAATGGAGACCCGGCTGTCCGGTGGCGACGTGGCGCTGGAGCCGCAGACCAGCGACGACGGCGAGGAAAGCTACGCCCCGATCGCCTACCTGGCCGACGAAAGCCAGGAACCGACTCGCGTGCTGGAGAACCGCCGCCGTGACGAGCTGTCGGGCGATGGCATCGGCCGCGCTCTGGAAGTGCTGGACGCGCGCAGCCGCCGCATCGTGGAAGAGCGCTGGCTCAAGGTCAACGACGACACCTCCGGCGGCATGACGCTGCATGAGCTGGCGGCCGAGTACGGCGTCAGCGCCGAACGCATCCGCCAGATCGAGGTGGCGGCCATGAAGAAGATGCGCAAGGCGCTGGAGCCGGTGGCGGGCTGACCGACACTGCCCCGCCAGACGACGGAACGGCCCCTGCAGGGGCCGTTTTTCATGGGGGCATTGCGCCGGGGCCTCAGGCCCCGGCCAGCAGCGCCTTGATGTCCGAGGCCAGAGCCTGCGCCCCGCTGCCGTAGCGGGTGAACAGCCTCACCTTGCCCTGCGGATCGAACAGGTACGAGCCTGCGGTGTGGTCCACCGAGTAAGCACCTTCGGTCTTGCCCGGCACCTTGGTATAGAACACCTTGAACTCGCGCGCCGCCGCCTTGGTTTCCTCCGGCGTGCCGCGCAGCGCGACGAAGCCCGGGTCGAAGTTGGCGACGTAGGCCTTCAACAGCTCCGGCGTGTCGCGCTCCGGATCCACGCTGACAAAGATGCCCTGCACCTTGTCGCCGTCCGGCCCGAGGGAGCGCTTGACCTCGGCCAGCTCGGCCATGGTGGTGGGGCAGACGTCGGGGCACTGGGTGAAGCCGAAGAACACCACCACCACCTTGCCCTTGAACTCGTCCAGCGAGCGCTGCTTGCCGTCCGGGTCCTTCAGCGACAGCTTCTGCGCATAGTCCGCGCCGGTGATGTCCACGCCGGTGAAGGCGGCCTTGGGCGTGGAGGAGAACTTGTCGCAGCCCGCCAGCAGCAGCGCCGCGGCGGCCGCGCCCGCCAGGCAGGCGCGGCGGGAGAACGTCAGATGGAAAGCCATGGGCCCAGGTAGTGGTCCAGCAGCAGCGCGGCGAACAGCAGCGACAGGTGCAGGATGGAGAAGCGGAAGGTGCGGCGCGCCAGTGCGTCGCTGTAGTGGCGCCACAGACGGAAGGCGTAGGCGATGAACAGCCCGCCCAGCACGGCCGCGGCCACCAGGTAGATCAGGCCGCTCATGCCGTACAGGTAAGGCAGCAGCGTGGCCGGGAACAGCACCAGCGTGTACAGCAGCACCTGCAGCCGGGTGAATTCGGCGCCGTGGGTCACCGGCAGCATCGGCAGGCCGGCGCGCGCATAGTCCTCCACCCGGTACAGCGCCAGCGCCCAGAAGTGCGGCGGCGTCCACAGGAAGATGATGAGCACCAGCATCCAGGCCTCGGCACCCACCTCCCCGCGCATCGCGGCCCAGCCCAACAGCGGCGGCATGGCGCCGGAAGCGCCGCCGATGACGATGTTCTGGGGCGTCATCGGCTTGAGCACCACGGTGTAGATCACCGCATAGCCCACGAAGGTGGCCAGCGTGAGCCACATCGTCAGCGGATTGACCAGGAAGTACAGCACCGCGCCACCCAGGCCGCAGAGCACGGCGGAAAACAGCAGCGTCTGGGTGTTGGTGAGCTGGCCCTTGGCTGTCGGCCGCCAGGCGGTGCGCGCCATCTTGGCGTCGATGCGCTGTTCCACCACGCAGTTGAAGGCGGCGGCGGCGGCCGCCACCAGCCAGATGCCTACCGTGGCCGCCAGCACCACGCCCAGGTCGGGCAGGCCGGGCACGGCCAGCAGCATGCCGATGACGGCGCAGAACACGATCAGCTGCACCACGCGCGGCTTGGTCAGCGCATGGAACTGCCGGACCTTGGAAGCGGGCGGCGCAGGCGCTGCGACGGCAGGCGTGGCGGTGGACGAGGAGACAGACATGGGAACCCGGATTGTAGGAAGCCGCTTCAGGCCATGGCCGCGGCGCGGCGGGCGGACGGTGCGGCCCGTGCAGGGGCCGGTTGCAGCGCCCGCGCCAGCAGCCGGCTGAGCAGCAGCACCAGCGCGGCCGCGCCGGCGGTGTGGGCCACCGCGGCCAGGATGGGCCAGCCCAGCACCACGTTGGACAGGCCGCTGGCCAGTTGCCAGGCCATCAGCGCCAGAAGACCGAGCGCGAACCGGCGTGCACCGGGCTGGCCGCTGGCGTGCAGCCGCCAGGCCAGCAGCCCCATGGCGGTGAGCACCACCGCCGCCATCAGCCGGTGCGCCATGTGGATGGCGGTCAGTGCGGCGAACGGCAGATAGCTGCCGGCGCCCGTCTGGCCCAGTTCACGGCGCAGGGTGAAGGCATGCTCGAAGTCCATCGGCGGCCACCAGCTGCCCTGGCAGGTGGGAAAGTCCCGGCAGGCCAGCACCGCGTAATTGGTGCTCACCCAGCCGCCCAGCGCGATCTGCAGCACGCACAGCCCCGCCACCGCCATCGCGCTCCACTGCAGCCCGCGCGACAGCTTCAGCGGCCGCGGCAGGAAGGCCTCGGCCTGCAAGGCCAGCAGCGCCAGCAGCCCCAGGCCGAACAGCAGGTGCAGGGTGACGATGGCCGGGTACAGCTTCATGGTGACCGTGAGCGCGCCGAAGGCGCCCTGCAGGCACACCGCCACCAGCGTGACCGTGGCCCACCAGGGCGATGGCGCCTGCTCGGCACGGCGCCGCCGGTCCAGCCAGCTCATCACCGCGATGACGACGATGAGCACGCCCACGCCCATCGCGAAGTAGCGGTGCACCATCTCCATCCACGCCTTGCCGTGGGTCACCGGACCGGTGGGCATGGCCGTCTGGGCGGCATGGATCTCGTCGCGTGCGCCCAGCGGCGTGGCGCTGCCATAGCAGCCGGGCCAGTCGGGGCAGCCCAGGCCCGAGTCGGTCAGGCGCGTGGTGGCGCCGATCACGATCAGGTCGAAGGTGAAGAACAGCGTGAGCAGCGTCAGCGCGCGCAGGCGCTGCGCGGGCGTGGCACCGCGGTGGCGCGTCCACACCCACACCAGCGGCCCGGCAGCCAGCAGCACGCCCAGCACCGCCAGGTGCAGCACCGGAGACCAGTCGACGAGGTCCATCACCATCACCGGCCCGGCTGGTCCCAGCTGGACGAACCACGCAGCAGACGGTCCAGGTCCTTCTTGAGCTTGAGCGGGTCCGGCTCCACCGGCGCGCGCATCATCCAGTTGCCCATCGGATCGACGATGTACAGGTGGGCATCCAGTGGCTGGCCGGGCTCCGGCGCCAACCAGCCGGCCAGGGCCTCGGCCGGCACGCGCAGCACGGTGGCGGCCGGCGTGGTGTTGAGCGCGGCGGTGAGCTCCGGCCTCAGCGGCGCCCGGTCGGTGAACAGCACCACCTTGTCGATCCGCTCGCGCTCGCGTCCCATCATCTCGCGCAGCTGGCGCTGCAGGAACAGGCGCTTCTCGCAGGCGGCGTCGCAATCGGCGTCCACCGCGATGACCAGCAGCCACTGCCCGCGCAAGGAGGCGGCCGGCACGGGCTTGCCATCCAGGTCGGCCAGCGGCAGCGCCGCCGGCAGCTCACGCACCGGCGTGATCAGCGTGCTGTAGTTGGTACGGCCCTCGGGGCGGATGACGAAGTAGGTGAAGTACGAGGCGATGACCGGCGAGGCGCACACCAGCAGCACCATCAGCATCTTCAACCGGCCCATGGCCGTGCGGCGCTGCACCGTCGCATCGGCCACGGCGGCGCCCGGATCGGGCATCGAATGCACGGTGAAGCTCAGCGGATCACCCGCCACGCCGACTGCCTTGCCGCCAGGGACGGACGAGTTGGAACCAGACATACAAACCCGCGACGAGCGCGCTCAGTGC
The DNA here is from genome assembly GCF_000969605.1 of Aquincola tertiaricarbonis. Classification (GTDB taxonomy): domain Bacteria; phylum Pseudomonadota; class Gammaproteobacteria; order Burkholderiales; family Burkholderiaceae_C; genus Aquincola; species Aquincola tertiaricarbonis. The sequence goes on from NZ_JZUE01000034.1 coordinate 7,141, forward strand.
AAACCATTGAAAGGCGTAACCGTGGTGTCTTGCGACGTCGATGGCCGGAGGCAGCCAATCGCGCTCCAGGCCATCGGACGCGGTGCCGGTCTGCCAGACCGACAACGGGCGCAGCGTCAGGCCCGTTTCACGCGCATAGGCTTCCAGATCCAGATTTTGCCGGATGCGTTCCGCAGTCGGCGCCTGGAACTCATACAACCGGGCCGGCGGCGGGGCGACCCGGCCCGTCAGCTCCACCGAGCCCGACGGCGTGGGCGTGTCGGCCACGCGGCTGCGGTCCAACGCGTCACGCGGCTGCCAGCCGCGCTGCACCACCACCGCGCTGCCATCGGCCAGCTGCAGCGGCGTGATGACGAAGAAGCCCGGCCGGCCGTTCATCTGCCGGTTGTCCAGGTACACGGTGGCCGCCGGCAGCCAGCGCCCGGTCAGCCGCACCGTGCGGTGGAACTGCGCCTGCGCCTGCTCGGGCGTGCGGGCCAGCGCCGCGGTGTCCAGCATCGGCATCAGCGCGCGTTCGTCGATGGCGCGCTGCAGGCTGGTCTTCTGCTCGGCGCGGTCCAGCTGCCACAGGCCCAGCCGGAAGGTGAGCGCGCCCACCACCAGCGCCGCCACGGCCACCACCACCCGCCGGCCACGGGCGCTCAGCATGGCCGTGCTGCCAAGGCGGCCGGGGCCGCGGTGCCAGAATCCTGACCCATGAAAATCGTCATTGCGGTGGTCCTTCTGGGCATCCTCGCGGCGCTCGGAAGTGCCGGCCTGTTCATGCTGCGCAAGCCCAAGCCGGGGCAGGTGGGCCGCGGCAACAAGATGGCCCGCGCGCTGGCGCTGCGGGTGGGGCTGTCGGTGGCGCTGTTCCTGTTCATCCTGTTTTCCTACTGGATGGGCTGGATCCAGCCCACCGGCGTGCCGCGATGAAAAAGAGCGCCTTGCGGCGCTCTTGATGCGGGGCCGGAAGGCCCGGGATCGGTCCGGCCTCGGCTTACATCCAGTACACCACCACGTACAGGCCCAGCCACACCACGTCCACGAAGTGCCAGTACCAGGCGGCACCTTCGAAGCCGAAATGGCGCTCCGGCGTGAAGTGGCCCTTCTGCAGCCGCAGCGTGATGAACAGCAGCATCAGCATGCCCACCAGCACATGGAAGCCGTGGAAGCCGGTGAGCATGAAGAAGGTGGAGCCGAACACGCCCGAGTTGAGCTTCAGGTTCAGGTCGCGGTAGGCGTGGAAGTACTCGTAGCCCTGCACGCACAGGAAGGTCACGCCCAGCAGCACCGTGGCCCACATCCACACGATGGTCTTGGCGCGGTGGCCGGCGATCAGCGCATGGTGGGCGATGGTCAGCGTGATGCCCGAGGTGAGCAGCAGCGCGGTGTTGATGGTGGGCAGGGGCCACGGGCCCATGGTGCTGAACGGCTCCACGGTGCCGGTGGGCGAGGCGGTGGCGCCGGGCGCGCCGCTCGGCCACACGGCCTTGAAGTCGGGCCACAGCAGCGCGTTCTCCAGGCTGCCCAGGCTGGGCACCGAATGCACCCGGGCCCAGTACAGGGCGCCGAAGAAGGCACCGAAGAACATCACCTCCGAGAAGATGAACCAGGCCATGCTCCAGCGGTACGACACGTCGATGCGCGAGCCGTACATGCCGCCTTCGCTCTCGCGGATGGAATCGCCGAACCACTGGAAGAGCGTGACCGCCCACCAGATCAGGCCGAACAGCACCGAATAGGCGCCCCAGCCGTGGCCGTTGACCCACTGGCCTGCGCCCAGGATCACGAAGAACAGGCCGATCGCCGCCATCACCGGATGCCGCGACGGGCCCGGCACGAAGTAATAAGGCGTTGCCCCTTGGTGTGTCGCTGCCGACATGCTCGCTTCTCCTCGAACCTTCTATCGTTTGTGACGGTCAGCCGGCGATGCCGCTGCCCACCACCCATTTCACCAGCAGCACCAGCGCCGTCACGAACACCGCCGCGGCCAGCAGGCCGGCGACGATGACGTGCACCGGGTTCAGGTGCTTCACGTCTTTCTCGTATTCACTGTTCTTGCGCACGCCGAAGAACGACCACGCCACCGCGCGCAGCGCATGCAGGAACGAACCCTTCCGGGCGGCCGCCTCCTTCAGGCTCACGAGCGCGGCTCCTTGGCAGGTGCCTGCACCACGTCGGCGGCCTGCTTGCCGGGCACCTCGAAGAAGGTGTACGACAGGGTGATCGTCGTCACGTCCTTCGGCAGCTTCGGGTCGATCACGAAGGTGACCGGCCAGGCCTTCACCTCGCCCGGCTGCAGCGTGTACTCGTTGAAGCAGAAGCACTCGAGCTTGTTGAAGTAGGCGGTGGCCTGCTTCGGCGCATAGCTGGGAATGGCCTGCGCGGCCATCACCCGGTTCTGCACGTTCTTGAAGTCGTACATCACCGTGGTGAGCTCGCCCGGATGCACCTGCACCGAACGTTTCGCCGGCTTGAACTCCCACGGCCCGCGCGAGTTCGCGTCGAACTCGATGGTGATGGTGCGCGTGGTGTCGACCTGCGTGTTGGCCTTGCTCGTGCGGCCGGACGAGCCGGCGTTGTACGAGGTGGCCTGGCGCTCCGACAGCGACAGCACGTTGATGCCCAGCGCCGCGCAGATGTGGCGGTACATGGGCACCAGGCCGTAGCCGAAGCCGAACATCAGGCCGGCGATGACCACCAGCTTGCCCACCATGCGCAGGTTGTCCCCGTGCACGGTGGAGGCGAGCAGTCTCCGCTTCTGGTCAGCCACGGCTCAGCCCCCGATCAGCCACATGCGGGCCATGAAGCCCAGCGCGAAGATGATCGCCACCGACGCCAGGATGATGCCCAGCCTGACGTTGGCCTTGCGTTGCTCCTGCTGACGCGGTCCACCGGCCATCATGTTCACGCCAGGATGCGCGTGGCGGTGGCGTCGAGCTTGGGCGGGTTCTCGAAGGTGTGGAACGGGGCCGGCGACGGCACTTCCCACTCCAGGCCTTCGGCACCGTCCCACGGCTTGGCCGGGGCCGGTTCACCCTTGCCGCGCATCATCGGCACCACGACGAACAGGAAGAAGTACACCTGCATCAGGCCGAAACCGAGCGCGCCCAGCGACGCGATCATGTTGAAGTCGGCGAACTGCATCGGGTAGTCGGCGTAGCGGCGGGGCATGCCGGCCAGACCCAGGAAGTGCATCGGGAAGAAGGTGATGTTGAAGAAGATCAGCGACAGCCAGAAGTGGATCTTGCCGCGGGTCTCGCTGTACATCACGCCGGTCCACTTCGGGCCCCAGTAGTACACGCCGGCGAACAGCGCGTACAGCGAGCCGGCCACCAGCACGTAGTGGAAGTGCGCCACCACGTAGTAGGTGTCCTGCAGCTGGATGTCCACCGGTGCGGTCGACAGGATCAGGCCGGTGAAGCCGCCCATCGTGAACACGAAGATGAAGCCCACCGCGAACAGCATCGGCGTCTCGAAGGTCATCGAGCCGCGCCACATCGTGGCCACCCAGTTGAAGATCTTCACGCCCGTGGGCACCGCGATCAGCATGGTCGCGTACATGAAGAACAGCTGGCCCGTCACCGGCATGCCGGTGGTGAACATGTGGTGCGCCCACACGATGAACGACAGGATGGCGATGGACGCCGTGGCGTACACCATCGAGGTGTAGCCGAACAGGCGCTTGCGGGCGAAGGCCGGGATGATGGCGCTGATGATGCCGAAGGCCGGCAGGATCATGATGTACACCTCGGGGTGCCCGAAGAACCAGAAGATGTGCTGGTACATGATCGGGTCGCCACCGCCGGCGGGGCTGAAGAACGACGTGCCGAAGTGGCGGTCGGTCAGCGTCATCGTGATGGCGCCGGCCAGCACGGGCATCACCGCGATCAGCAGGTAGGCGGTGATCAGCCAGGTCCAGCAGAACAGCGGCATCTTCATCAGCGTCATGCCGGGCGCGCGCATGTTCAGCACCGTGACGATGATGTTGATGGAGCCCATGATGGACGAGGCGCCCAGCAGGTGCATCGCGAAGATGCCGGCGTCCATCGACGGGCCCATCTGCAGCGTCAGCGGGGCATACAGCGTCCAGCCGGCGGCGGGGGCGCCACCGGGCATGAAGAACGACGCCACCAGCATGATGGCCGCGGGGATCATCAGCCAGAAGCTGAAGTTGTTCATCCGCGCGAAGGCCATGTCGGACGCGCCGATCTGCAGCGGGATCATCCAGTTCGCGAAGCCGACGAAGGCCGGCATGATCGCCCCGAACACCATGATCAGGCCGTGCATGGTAGTGAACTGGTTGAACAGCTCGGGATTGAAGAACTGCAGCCCGGGCTGGAACAGCTCCAGCCGGATCATCAGCGCCAGCACGCCGCCGATCATCAGCATGGTGAAGCTGAACAGCAGGTATAGCGTACCGATGTCCTTGTGGTTGGTGGCAAAGACCCAGCGGCGCCATCCGTGCGGATGGTCGTGCGCGTGGTCGTCGTGGCCCGCATGGCCGTGATGGTCGAGAACTGCGCTCATGATGTTTCCCCGTTCGTTCCGCCTAGGCGATTACTTGCCGCGAGCAGCCAGTACTTCCTTCGGCTGAACGATCTGCCCGGTCTTGTTGGTCCAGGCGTTCTTCGTGTACGTGGCGACGGCAGCCAGCTCGGTGTCCGACAGCTGCGGCCAGGCCGGCATCGCGCCGTTGTTCTGGCCCTTCAGCAGCACCTGGATCTGCACGTCGTGGTTCTCGTCCAGCACCTTGGGCGAGCCGACCAGCGCCTTGATCGGGCCGGCGCCGGAGCCGTCGGGCTTGTGGCAGGCGGCGCAGTTGGCGTTGTAGACCTTCTCGCCGCGCGCGATCAGCTCTTCCAGCTTCCATTCCTTGTTCGGATCGTCCGCGGCCGCTGCGGCTTCCTTGCGCTTGCCGTCCACCCACTTGGTGTAGTCCTCCTGCGAGAGCACCTTCACGTGGATGGGCATGTACGCGTGTTCCTTGCCGCACAGCTCGGCGCACTGGCCATAGTAGTCGCCCACCTTCTCGGCGCGGAACCAGGTGTCGCGCACGAAGCCGGGGATGGCGTCCTGCTTGACGCCGAAGGCCGGCACCATGAAGGCGTGGATCACGTCGTTGGCGGTGGTGATGATGCGGACCTTCTTGTCCACCGGCACCACCAGCGGGTTGTCCACCTTCAGCAGGTAGTCGTCCATCGGCGGCGGGTTGCCGCTGTTGGAAGCTTCGCGCTGCGCGGTGTCCAGCGTGGACAGGAAGCCCAGGCCTTCGCCCTCGCCCTTCAGGTAGTCGTAGCCCCACTTCCACTGGTAGCCGGTGGCCTTGATGGTCAGGTCGGCATTGGTGGTGTCCTTCATCGCCACCACCACCTTGGTGGCGGGCAGCGCCATGAAGATGACGATGACGAACGGTGCCACCGTCCACGCCACCTCGACGGCCACGCTCTCGTGGAAGTTGGCAGACTTGGCGCCGCGCGACTTGCGGTGCTTGAACACCGAATAGAACATGACGCCGAACACCGCGATGAAGATCACCACGCAGATGATCATCACGAAGTTGTGGAGCCACATCTGCTCCGCCGCGATGCGGGTGACCGGCGGATGCAGGTTGACCTGGTTCACGCCGGGGCCGCCCGGCAGGTCTTTCACCTGGGCCAGCGCCGCATGCGTGGCAAGCGTGGCGCCCAGTGCCACCCCGGCGCCTGCAAGCCGCTGTCCCCATCGGCCGAGGTGCTTCATCGTCGTCTTCATCGTCACTTGAGCTCCATTCCCAGATCGTCTTCGCCGCCGTGCGCCCGGCCCTCGGAGCGCAGCGCACGCCGCAGCTCCTGGGCCAGCGACCCGCGCAATTCCGGCCGCACGTGGCGGCCCACACGCACACGGCGGCCCTGGCCCGACAGCTCGAGCAGCGACCCTTCACCGTGCACCGGTTCGACGCGCACCCACGCCGACCGAAAATCCATCCGTTCCACGCTGTTGCCGCAGCGGGTTTCCACGCTCAGCGCATCGCCCCGCAGGGTGATCGTCTCGCGGTCGGAGGCATGGCGCGCATGCACCAGCAGCGCAATGCCGAAGACCAGCAGTTCCAGGCCGGCGAAGCCGAGCACGATGCTCGCGCCCAGCCAGGTGAAGCCGAGTGCCACGGCCAGCGACACCACGCACACCGACAGGTAGGCGGTGAGCAGCTGCCGCGGTGAGAGCGAGCAATTGCGCCGCAACACCCACTGCAGCGCCGGCAGGCCGTCCACATCCAGCACGCTGCCCCAGCGCCACGGTGCACGGCCCGCGGCCGACGACTGCAGGGCCGGCCAGGAGCTTGGAGCAAGTGTGACGGACATCAAGGTTGCGTGCAAAAAGGCTGGCAGGGTGGCGTGCTTCAGGGATTGACGCGCGCTCGCCAAAAGCCGCGGGATTCTAGCGGCAAGTGTTGGTCTCGTGAGACCGTCAGGGAGATGGCTTGCGCGGTGGCCTTCCACCAGCGCGCACCATCGCACGCATGTCGTCCAGGGAGACGGCCGTCTGCGCTGCCACCGCGGGCCGCGGCGCGGGGTTGAACGCATGGCCGTAGACCACCTCGAAGCGCATCGCGATGCGGCCGTCGGCGCCGGCGCGCTCGGCCAGCGCCGCTTTCAGCCGGTGGTGCCAGCGCGGCGTGCGCAGGCCCGGCGCCCGCGCCGGATCGGCATTGCCGCCGAGCTGGCGCAGCTCGGCCAGCAGTGCCTCGGGCGTGGCCCAGGTGAGGGTGAGCTGCTCCTGGTCCATCACCGGGTCGGCGAAGCCGGCATGCACCAGCATGTCGCCGATGTCGTGCATGTCCACCAGCGGCGCGCCGGGGCTGCCGGCGCCGAGGTCGGCATACAGCGCATGCAGCTCGCGCAGCGTGTCGGGGCCCAGCGTGGAAAACATCAGGAAGCCGTCCACCGCCAGCGCCCGCCGCCACTGCGACAGCAGCGCCGGCGGATCGATGGCCGCATGCAGCACCATGTTGGCCCAGAGCAGGCCGCCGGCGGCCGCGGGGACCTCGGCCTCGCCCAGCACCTGCGCGCCGCCACTGGCCCAGCGCCGGGCGCTCCACCAGGGTGCGCTGCCGGCCTGGCGGCTGCGCGCCAGCAGCGCGGGCGTGGGTTCCACCTGCAGCTGGCGCGCCTTGGGGTAGGTCTGCCGCAGCAGCGCATCGCTGGCGCCGGCATGGGCCCACCATTGCAGCACCGCCTCGGGCTGGCTGCGGATCACAGGCAGGCGCTCGGCCATGCGGCGGGCCACCTCGGCATGCAGCCAGGGCGGCTCGGCGGCCGCGGCCCAGCGGCCCAGCACCCGGGCCACGGCGGCGGCATCGACGTTGCGGGCGGTCGAGGCGGCCTTCGGGGCCTCGTTCGGCAGGGCATGGGACATGGTCCGACTCAGTATATTGAGCCGATGACCCCTCGCCCCGCCCTGCCCTGGCCGACGCTGTGCTGCGTGTGCCATGCCTGGGCCCAGGCCCGCATCTGCCCGGACTGCTGCCACCGCTTCGCCCCGCCGCGGCCGCGCTGCCGCCGCTGTGCCGCCCGCGTGCCCGAAGGCGTGGCCACCTGCGCCGACTGCAGCGCCACGCCCCCGCCCTTCGTGCGCAGCACCGTGGTGGCCGACTACGCCTTCCCCTGGCATGCGGTGATCGGCCGGCTGAAGTACCACCAGGGCCTGGACGTGGCCGATGCGCTGGCCGGCCTGCTGGCCGCGGCCGTGCAGGCCGATGGCGCGGCGCAGCCGGCCCTGGTGCTGCCGATGCCGCTGGGCCACCAGCGGCTGCGTGAGCGGGGCTACAACCAGGCGGCCGAGCTGTCGCGCCGGGTGGCGCGCCGACTGGCGCTGCCGCATGCGCCCGGGTTGCTGCACCGGGTGGCCGAGACCGCCCACCAGGCCCTGCTCAGCCGCGCCGATCGGCAGCGGGCGGTGCTGGGCTGCTTCGCGGTGGATGCGGCCCGCAGCCATCCGCTGCGCGGCCACGTGGTGGCCCTGGTGGACGACGTGGTGACCACCGGCGCCACCGCCGCTGAAGCCGCGCGCACCTTGCTGGCCGCGGGGGCCCACGCTGTGCAGGTCTGGGCCTTCGCCCGCACGCCGCCGCCCATGGACGCCTGACCGAGAATGCGGCCATGTTCCGCATCGTCCTCGTCGAGCCGCAGATTCCGCCCAACACCGGCAACGTGATTCGCCTGGCTGCCAACACCGGCAGCCAGCTGCACCTGGTGGAGCCACTGGGCTTCTCGATGGAGGACAAGCTGCTGCAACGCGCCGGCCTGGACTACCACGAGTACGCCGAGGTGCGCCGGCATGCCTCCTGGGCCGCCTTCGTGGCCGACCAGCAGCCCGAGCCGGCACGCTGCTTCGCCTTCACCACCCATGGCAGCCGGCCCATCGGTGACGTGGCCTGGCAGCCGGGCGACTGGCTGGTGTTCGGCAGCGAGACGGCCGGCCTGGCGCCCGCGCTGCGCGAGAGCTTCGCGCCTGCACAGCGGGTGCGCCTGCCGATGCGCCCCGGCCAGCGCAGCCTGAACCTCAGCAACGCGGTGGCGGTGGCGGTGTTCGAAGCCTGGCGGCAGAACGGCTACGCCGGCGGCGGCTGAGGCGCGGCTCAGCCTTCCTGTTCGGGGCGGGCTTCGCGGGCCATCAGGCGGGCCACCGCTTCGGGCGGCGTGAGCCGACCCTCCAGCACCGCCACCACCGCCTGCGCGATCGGCATCTCGATGCCGAGATCAGCCGCCCGGCGGCAGACCGTTGCCGCGCTGTATACCCCTTCGGCCACGTGGCCCAGCTCGGCCAGGATGCGCGCCAGCGGCAGGCCTTCGGCCAGCAACAGGCCCACCTTGCGGTTGCGCGACAGGTGGCCGGTGGCGGTGAGCACCAGGTCGCCCAGCCCGGACAGGCCCATGAAGGTATCGGCCCGCGCGCCCATGGCCACGCCCAGTCGGGTCATCTCGGCCAGGCCGCGGGTGATGAGCGCGGCCCGTGCATTGAGCCCCGGGGCGCCAGGCGAGCCGGCAGCCGCCAGGCCGTCGCACAGGCCGGTGGCAATGGCCAGCACATTCTTCACCGCGCCGCCCACTTCCACGCCCACGGGGTCGGCCGAGGTGTACACCCGCAGCGCATCGCTGTGGAAAGCCTGCACCATCGCCTCGCCCAAGGCGGCGTCGAAGCTGGCGGCCACCAGCGCCGTGGGCTGGCCGCGCGCCACCTCTTCCGCAAAGCTGGGGCCGGACAACACGCCCGAGGCGGCGCCCGGCCGCAAGGCCTGCGCCACCTCATGGCCGAGCAGCCCGGTGCCGGCCTCGAAACCCTTGCACAGCCACACCACGCGCGCGCCGGGCGGCACGCGCTGCAGCATCTCGCGCAGGCTGGCCATGGGCGTGGCGACCACCACCAAGCCATTGGTGCCCGCCGGCTGCAGGCAGCGGTCGATGTCGGCTTCGTACTCCAGCGAGGCCGGCAGCGCGATGCCGGGCAGGTAGCGCTCGTTGCGGCCGCTGGCGGCCACCTGGGCCAGGTGCGCGGCATCGCGGCCCCACAGCATCACGCGGTGGCGCCCGGCCGCCTGTGCGGCCAGCGCGGTGCCCCAGGCACCGGCGCCCAGCACGGCGATGTTCAAGCGCATGGCAGCGCCCTCACGCCGCACCCGGGGCTCAGTTCAGGCTGGTGATGATGCCCGAGCCGTTCGCGCCGGCTTGCTGCTGCTGCTGGGCTTCGAACATGGCCTGGAAATTGACTTCCGACAGCACCACCGGCGGGAAGCCGGCGCGGGTGCAGACGTCGGAGACGATGGCGCGCAGGTACGGGTACACCATGCCGGGGCAGGCGATGCCGATGATGGCCTGCATCTGGTCCTGCGGCAGGTTGCGGATCTCGAAGATGCCGGCTTGCTTGGCCTCGATCAGGAACAGCGTCTTCTCGCCGATCTTGGTGGTGACGGTGGCCGTCACGCAGACCTCGAACACGCCCTCGGCGATCGGCTCGGCCGACACGCCCAGGTTGATGTCGACCTGCGGCTGGACCTGCTGCTCGCGCAGGATCTGCGGCGAGTTGGGTTGCTCCAGCGACAGGTCCTTCAGGTACATGCGCTGGATCTGGAACACGGGGGTCAGTTCTTGCTCGGCCATGGTGAGTTCATCCAAGAAAACAAAACCCGCAGGCTGCGGGCTTGATCGCGGATTATGGCGTGCGCGAATGACGCCCCGTGCGGGGCCGCTCAGGCGCCCAGCAGGGGCAGCAGGCCGCCGGCGCGGTCCAGCGCGATGAGGTCGTCGCAGCCACCCACGTGCTGGTCGCCGATGAAGATCTGCGGCACCGTGCGACGGCCGGTGAGCTCGATCATCGTGTCCCGTTCGGCCGGCTGCAGGTCGATGCGGATCTCGTCGATCTCCTTCACGCCGCGCTGCGCAAGCAGCTGCTTGGCGCGGATGCAGTAAGGGCAGACCTGGGTGGTGTACATGCGGACGGTGTTCATGACGCGATTGTCATGAAGTGCCGCCCCGCGGGCAGCACCGCTGGCCAAAGCCTCATGCGCCGTGCAGGCTCTGGCCGGTGTTCAGGCCGATTTCTCGATCGGCAGGCTGGCATCGCGCCAGGCGTTCAGGCCGCCCACCACGGTGCGCACGTCGGCATAGCCGGCCTTGCGCAGCATGCCCGCGGCCCGGTTGACGTTGACGCCCGGACCCCCGATGACCAGCAGCGGCAGTGTCTTGTTGGCCGGCAGGCCCTTGGGCGCGGATTCCAGCGTGGACAGCGGCACGTTGCGCGCGCCGATGGCATGGCCGGCGGCATAGGCCGCGGCTTCGCTGACGTCGATCAGCGTGGCCTTCTCGCGGTTGATGAGGCGTACCGCCTCACCGGTGGGCACGGCGTTGGGGCCGCCGCCGGCCGCAGCCTGCTTCAGCGTGGGCAGCATCAACAACCCGCCGGAGACGATGGCGACGAGCACGAGGTACCAATTGGCGATCAGGAATTGCACGGGTGGGCCAGCAGGGAGCGAAAGACGCGAATTATAGAATTCGCCCCCTTTCCTCCCTCTGCCCCTCGGGCCCGACCGCGCCATGTACAAGCTCGTGCTGATCCGCCACGGCGAATCCACCTGGAACCTCGAGAACCGCTTCACCGGCTGGACCGACGTGCCGCTGACCGCCACCGGCGTGGCCCAGGCCCAGCAGTCGGGCGACCTGCTGCGCGAGGCCGGCTACGAGTTCGATGTGGCCTACACCTCGGTGCTCAAGCGCGCCATCTGGACGCTGTGGCACTGCCTGGACCGCATGGACCGCACCTGGCTGCCGGTGGTCAAGGACTGGCGCCTGAACGAGCGCCACTACGGCGGCCTGCAGGGCCTGAACAAGGCCGAGACGGCCAAGCAGTACGGCGACGAGCAGGTGCTGGTCTGGCGCCGCAGCTACGACACGCCGCCGCCGGCACTGGAAGCGGGCGATCCGCGCAGCGAGCGCGGCGACCTGCGCTACGCGCAGCTCGACCCCGCCCAGGTGCCGCTGACCGAATGCCTCAAGGACACCGTGGCCCGCGTGCTGCCGCTGTGGCACGAGACGCTGGCACCGGCCATCCAGAGCGGCCAGCGCATCGTCATCGCGGCGCACGGCAACAGCATCCGCGCGCTGGTGAAGTACCTGGACAACATCAGCGACGACGACATCGTGGGCCTCAACATCCCCAACGGCATTCCGCTGGTGTACGAGCTGGACGCCGACCTGAAGCCCATCAAGAGCTACTACCTGGGCGACGCCGAAGCCGCCGCCAAGGCCGCCGCGGCCGTGGCCGCACAAGGCAAGAAGAGCTGATCTTCAGCCGCGCTGCAGCGCCTGCTCGACCTGCTGCTGCAACGCCGCCGCCAGCGCCCGCCGGTCGGCATGGGCGCTGGCCTGCGAAGGCAGCCAGCGCACCCGCACCGTGAGGCCGCGGGCGCTGACGATGTTCCACACGCTCTGCAGCAGCGTGGTGTTGCCGACGAACTCCGCCGCCGGGCTCACCGCATGCAGCGGGTCGGCATAGCGCAGCACCGCCGGCTGGATCGGCGTGGCGGTGGTGATCGCCGCATGCAGCAGGTTGGCATGGAAGGGCAGCACGCCCTGCCCGTCGGAGGTGGTGCCTTCGGGGAAGACCGCCACGCACTGGCCGGCCTGCAAGGCCTCGGCCATCTGGTGCACCACGCGCAGTGCATCCCGCTTGCTGGCACGCTCGATGAACAAGGTGCCCACGCTGCGCACCAGCCAGCCGACCACCGGCCAGCCCAGCACGTCGGCCTTGGAGACGAAGCGGGCCTGCGGGCAGCAGGCATGCAGCGCGGCAATGTCCAGCCAGGACACATGGTTGGCCACCACCAGGCCGGCACCCGCGCGCGGATGGCCTTCCACCACCAGCGCGACGCCCAGCGCCTTCAGCACGCCGGCTGACCAGCGTTGGATCTCGCGGTGCCGCCCGGCCGCGTCCAGCGACGGGAACTTCAGCGCAACGATAGCCACGCCCTTGAGCAGTTGCAGCAGCGCCCGCAGCAGCCGCCAGGCCGCGCGTGGCGCACTCACCCTCGGGAAGCTCAAGCGACGGCCGTGCTGTCTTCGTAGGCCACCGTGCCGGCCACCAATGTGGCCTTGACGCGGCCCGGCAGCTCGAAGCCGGTGTGCTCGGGCGCGAACGGCGTGTGCTTGCCCTGGCTCTTCAGGGCGGAGGGCTTGGCCTGCCAGCGCTCGTCGAGGTCGAACACGCACACGTCGGCCACGCCGCCTTCCACCAGCCGGCCGGCACTGGCCGACAGCGAACCCAGCGAGGCGCCCAGCGCCCTCACCGGCTCGCTGGTGATGGTGGCCAGCGCACGCAGCAGGCCGGCGCCGCTGTCCTCGCCCCACTTCAACGCCAGCGGCAAGAGAAGCTCCAGCCCGGTGGCGCCGGGCGTGGCCTCGGCAAAGGGCAGCGTCTTCTCGTCCGCGCTCACCGGGTTGTGGTCGCTGACCAGCGCATCCAGCGTGCCGTCGGCCAGCGCGGCGCGCAGCGCGTCGCGGTCGCGGCCCTGGCGCAGCGGCGGCGTCACGCGCATGGCCGAGTTGAAGTAGCCGATGTCCACGTCGGTCAGGTGCAGCGAGTTGATGCTGACGTCGGCGGTGACCGGCAGGCCCTCGGCCTTGGCCGCGCGCACCAGGGCCACGCCCGCGGCACTGGAGATGCGGCACAGGTGCACCCGCGCGCCGGTGGAGCGCACCAGCTCGAACAGCGTGTGCAGCGCGATGGTCTCGGCCATCGCCGGCACGCCGGCCAGGCCCAGCCGCGTGGCCACGGCACCGCTGGCCGCCACGCCCTTGCCCAGCCACGCATCCTGCGGCCGCACCCAGACGGTGTAGCCGTAGGTGGCGGCATAGAGCAACGCGCGCTGCATCACCAGCGTGTCGGCGATGGGCACCTCGGCCTGCGAGAAGCCGACGCAGCCGGCTTCGGTCAGCTCGGCCATCTCGGTCAGCACCTCGCCGGCCAGGCCGCGGGTCAGCGCGCCCAGCGGGAACAGCCGGCAGCGGCTCAGCTTGCGGGCGCGGAACTTCAGCATCTCGACCAGGCCGGGCTCGTCCAGCGCGGGGTCGGTGTCGGGCGGGCACACCAGGCTGGTGACGCCGCCGGCGGCCGCCGCGGCCAGCTCGCTTTCCAGCATGCCTTCGTGCTCGTGGCCGGGCTCGCGCAGGCGGGCCGCCAGGTCGACCAGGCCGGGCGCGACGATGCGGCCGGTGGCATCGATGCGGCGGTCGGCCGCGAAGTCGCCGGCCTTGCCGATGGACACGATGCGGTCGGAGGCGATGGCGATGTCGGTGACTTCGTCGCGGCCCGAGGCCGGGTCGATCACGCGGCCGTTCTGGATCAGGATCTTCATGCCTCGTTCCCAGCAATGATGCTCATGACCGCCATGCGCACCGCGATGCCGAAGGTCACTTGCGGAAGGATCACGCTCTGCGTGCCGTCGGCCACGGTGGAGTCGATCTCCACGCCGCGGTTGATCGGCCCCGGGTGCATCACGATGGCGTCGGGCTTGGCCAGCGCCAGCTTCTCGGGCGTGAGGCCGAAGCTCTTGAAGAACTCGCCAGCGCTGGGCAGCATCGCGCCGCTCATGCGCTCGTTCTGCAGCCGCAGCATGATGATCACGTCGGCATCACGGATGCCGTCGGCCATGTCGTGGCACACCCGCACGCCCATCTGCGCCAGGTCGGCCGGCACCAGCGTCTTGGGGCCCACCGCGCGGATCTCGGGCACGCCCAGGGTGGTGAGTGCATGGATGTCGGAGCGGGCCACGCGCGAGTGCACGATGTCGCCCACCACCGCCACCGTGAGGTTGCGGAAGTCCTTCTTGAAGTGCCGGATGGTGTACATGTCCAGCAGGCCCTGCGTGGGGTGCGCATGGCGGCCGTCGCCGGCATTGACCACGTGCACGTGCGGCGCGCAGTGCTGGGCGATCAGGTAGGGCGCGCCGCTTTCGCTGTGGCGCACCACGAACATGTCGGCATGCATGGCCGACAGGTTGGCGATGGTGTCCAGCAGGCTCTCGCCCTTGGCGGTGCTGCTGCGCGCGATGTCCAGGTTGAGCACGTCGGCCGACAGCCGCTTGGCCGCGATCTCGAAGGTGGTGCGGGTGCGGGTGCTGTTCTCGAAGAACAGGTTGAACACGCTCTTGCCGCGCAGCAGCGGCACCTTCTTCACGTCGCGGTCGTTCACGCTGAGGAAGGTGCCCGCGGTGTCCAGGATCTGCGTGACGACGTCGCGCGGCAGGCCCTCGATGGACAGCAGGTGGATCAGCTCGCCGTGCTTGTTGAGTTGCGGATTCTTCATGCGTGTCACTCCCCGGCCCCGGTCGCTTCCACCGCGAAGCGCAGCCGCCCGTCGTCGTGACGGGCCAGCGACAGGCGCTGCGTGGCCGGCAGCGTGAGCCGCGCGGCGGCACAGGCCGCTTGTATAGGCAACTCGCGCCCGCCGCGGTCCACCAGCACCGCCAGCGTCACGCTGGCCGGGCGGCCGAAGTCGAACAGCTCGTTGACCACCGCGCGGATGGTGCGGCCGGTGTAGAGCACGTCGTCCACCAGCACGATGTGCTTGCCGTCGATCTCGAAAGGCAGCCGGGTGGCGTCGACGCCGGCGGCCATGCCGCGCTGGCCGAAGTCGTCGCGGTGCAGGGCGCTGGAGATCACGCCGTGCTCGCCGGGCAGGCCCAGGTCGGCCTGCAGCCGCTCGGCCAGCCAGGCGCCGCCGGACCACACGCCCACCAGCACCGCGCCGGGCTGCAGCAGCCCGCGCACGCCGTTGCGCAGCTCGGCATAAAGCGCCTCGGCGTCGAGGGACAGAGTACTCATGGTTGGGCTCTCAGAAACTGGTCAAGGATGATCGCGGCCGAGGCCGCATCCACGTCGGCGGCGCCGCCGGCCAGGGCCTCGGTGGTGCTGTAGCGCTCGTCCACCTCGTGCACCGGCAAGCGCAGCCGGCCATGCAGCTGGCGGGCGAAGCGCTGCGCGCGGCGGGTATTGTCGTGCGGCGTGCCGTCGGGGTGCAGCGGCACGCCCACCACCAGCGCATCGGGCTGCCACTCGCGCACCAGCTTCTCGATGGCGGCAAAGCGCGCGTCGCCCTCGGCCGCGATGGTCTTCAGCGGCGTGGCACTGCGCAGCAGCGTGTTGCCGCTGGCCACGCCCACGCGGCGCGTGCCGTAGTCGAAAGCGAGAAAGGAACGGGTGGCGGGCGGCGCAGGGCGGGGGGCGTCGGGCTGGTCGCTCACGCGTGCCCCGCCTCCCCGCTCAGCATGCGCGGGTCGATGCCCAGCAGCGACAAGGCCTTGTCGTAGCGCTGCGCGATCGGCGTGTCGAAGATGACTTCGGGCGTGGCATTGACGGTCAGCCAGCCGTTGCGGCCGATCTCTTCCTCGAGCTGGCCGGCGCCCCAGCCGCTGTAGCCCAGCGTGACCAGGATCTTGCGCGGGCCGGCACCGTTGGACAGCGCTTCCAGCACGTCCTTGCTGGTGGTCATCTCCAGCTCGCCGCCGGGGATGGCCATGGTGGAGTTGTAGTGGCCGCCGCTGCCGGAGAGCTTCTCGTGCAGCACGAAGCCGCGCTCGGTCTGCACCGGGCCGCCGAAGTACACCGGCGCGTCGGCCAGGTCTTCGCGCTCCAGCGGCAGCTCCACCTTCTCGAACAGGTTGCGCAGCTTGATGTCGATCGGCTTGTTGATCACCAGGCCCAGCGCACCGCGTTCGGTGTGCTCGCACAGGTACACCACGGCGCCGACAAAGTTCTCGTCGGCCATGCCGGGCATGGCGATCAGGAACTGATTCGTGAGATTGATGCGGGCGCTGTCGGCCATGCGGGGGATTCTAGTGCGGCCCGACCGGTGCTATGGCGGGCCCGATAATCGCCAAGGCCTTCCCGCCCCTGCTGCCCACCCCATGACCGCGCCTGCCGATACCGTACCCACCGACCGCTTCTTCGCGCTGCTGGCCGAGAGCCTGGCCGCGGGCACGCTGGCCAAGCTGGTGCTGGGCAAGTACCACGGCCCCGAGGCCGACCTGCAGCGGCTGACCGCGCGGCCGGTGCTGCTGCGCGGCCAGCCGCACCTGAGCTTCGTCTACACCCATCGCACCAAGGACATCACCAAGAACCACCCGGTGGACGAGGCGATGGCGCTGCTACGCGGGCTGGCCGGCCCGGCCTTCGGCCACGCCCACCTGCTGACCACCGCGGAAGACGTGCAGCTGCTGTTCAGCCGCAAGGGCAAGCCCGCGCTGGTGCGCCGGCCCACCGCGCAGCCGCGCGAAGCCGCCGTGGCGCATGACCGCGAGAAACACCGCTTCCTCGACCTGGGCCGGCCCTTCCTGCGCGAGCTGGGCGTCACCGACGCGCAGCACAAGCTGGTGCCGGCGATGTCGCGCAAGTGGAAGCAGATCAACAAGTTCGTCGAGGTGCTGGACCATGCCTTCGACGGCAGTGCGCTGGCACAGGGCAGCGCGCCGGTGAAGGTGCTGGACTTCGGCGCCGGCAAGGGCTACCTCACCTTCGCGGTGCACGACTACCTGACCCACACCCGCGGCCGGCCCGCCGAGGTCACCGGCGTCGAGCTGCGCGAGGACATGGTGCAGCTGTGTGAAGGCGCGGCCCGCAAGCTGGACCTGACGGGCCTGCACTTCAGGCTCGGCGACGTGGGCAGCATCGAGACCGGCCCCACCGACGTGATGATCGCGCTGCATGCCTGCGACACCGCCACCGACCATGCGCTGCACCGCGGCATCACGGCCGGCGCTTCCATCATCCTCAGCGCGCCCTGCTGTCACAAGCAGATCCGCCCGCAGATGAAGAGCCCGGCGCTGCTGCAGCCGATGCTGCAGCACGGCATCCACCTGGGCCAGCAGGCCGAGATGGTGACCGACAGCCTGCGCGCGCTGCTGCTGGAAGCGCATGGCTATGCCACGCAGGTGTTCGAGTTCATCTCGCTGGAGCACACCAGCAAGAACAAGATGATCCTGGCGGTCAAGCGCCCCGGCCTGCCGGCGGCGAAGCGGGAGGCGCTGCGGGCGCAGATCGCGGAGATCAAGGCCTTCTACGGCATCCGCGAGCACTGCCTGGAGACGCTGCTCGACGCCCGCAGCCCGGCGCCCGAGGCCACGCCCGCATGAAGGCGCTGGATGCGGCGCTGATGTGGTTCCGGCGCGACCTGCGGGCCGAGGACAACGCCGCCCTCTTCCATGCGCTGAAGGCCGCGCGCCAGGTGCATTGCGTGTTCATCTTCGACAGCACGATCCTGGACGAACTGCCGCGCGCCGACCGCCGGGTGGAGTTCATCCGCGACAGCCTGGTGGGCCTGGACGCCCAGCTGCGCTCGATGGCCGCCGCACACGGCGTGGACGGCGCCGGCCTGATCGTGCGCCACGGCGTGGCGGTGCAGGAGCTGCCGCGGCTGGCCGACCAGCTGCATGTGCAGGCGGTGTACACCAACCACGACGACGAGCCCTATGCGCTGGCGCGCGATGCCAAGGTGCGCGGCGCGCTGGCCAACCTGGGCATCAGCTTCCACACCAGCAAGGACCATGTGGTGTTCGAGCGCTCGGAGGTGCTGACCGCCACCGGCAGCCCGTACAGCGTGTTCACACCCTACAAGAACGCCTGGCTGAAGAAGGTCGACGACTTCTACCTCAGCGCCTACCCCGTCTCGCGCCATGCCGGTGCGCTGGCGCCGCGGCCCGATGGCGATTGCTCCGAGGTGCCTTCGCTGGAGGACATCGGCTTCCAGCGCACCAACCTGCATGAACTCAAGCTGCCCAGCGGGCCGGTGGGCGCGCTGGAGCTGATGGCCGACTTCCGCGAACGGATGGACCGCTACGACGACGCCCGCAACTATCCGTCGGTGAAGGGGCCGAGCTACATGGGCCCGC
The DNA here is from genome assembly GCF_000969605.1 of Aquincola tertiaricarbonis. Classification (GTDB taxonomy): domain Bacteria; phylum Pseudomonadota; class Gammaproteobacteria; order Burkholderiales; family Burkholderiaceae_C; genus Aquincola; species Aquincola tertiaricarbonis. The sequence continues at coordinate 25,538 of NZ_JZUE01000034.1, forward strand.
ACCTGCGCTTCGGCACGGTGTCGGTGCGGCAGCTGGCGCGCGAGGCGCATGCGCTGGCGGGCCAGGGCTCGCGGGGCGCGGCCACCTGGTTGTCGGAGCTGATCTGGCGCGACTTCTACCACCAGATCCTGCACCACCATCCGCATGTGGTGGGCCATGCCTACAAGCCCGAATACGACGCCATCAAGTGGGACCACGGCAAGGCCGCCGACGCGCTGTTCGCCGCCTGGTGCGAAGGCCGCACCGGCTACCCGCTGGTGGACGCGGCCATGCACCAGCTGAACCAGACCGGCTACATGCACAACCGGCTGCGCATGGTGACGGCCAGCTTCCTGTGCAAGGACCTGGGCATCGACTGGCGCCGCGGCGAGGCCTACTTCGCGCTGCACCTGAACGACTACGACCTGGCCGCCAACAACGGCGGCTGGCAGTGGGCCGCTTCCACGGGCTGCGATGCGCAGCCCTACTTCCGCATCTTCAACCCGGTGTCGCAGAGCGAGAAGTTCGATGCGGACGGCAAGTTCATCCGCCGCTACCTGCCGCCACTGGCGCGGCTGCCCGACAAGCTGATCCACGCGCCGTGGCTGGCAACGCCGATCGAGCTGGCCGCCGCGGGCGTGACGCTGGGCAAGGACTACCCGCGCCCGGTGGTGGACCACAACGAGGCGCGGGCCAGGACCCTGGAGCGCTTCTCGGTGGTGAAACGCCCCGCATGAAGCGGGGCGGCCGGGCGGGGCCGAGTCACCCGGGCTGCGAAGCCTCGGCCGCGTAGCGCGCCACCAGGGCCAGCAGCTGCTCTTCCGAGTAGGGCTTGCCCAGGTAGTGGTCCACGCCCAGCTCGGCCGCCACGTCGCGGTGCTTCTGGGCGATGCGCGAGGTGATCATCACCACCGGCAGGTCGCGCAGGCGCTCGTCGGCGCGCAGGTTGCGCACCAGGTCGAAGCCGTCCATGCGCGGCATCTCGATGTCGGTCAGCAGCACCGCGGGGCGCTCGCCGGCCAGCTTCTCCAGGCCTTCCAGCCCGTCCTTGGCCAGCGCCACGCGGTAGCCCTCGCGCTGCAGCAGCCGCTGCGTCACGCGGCGCACCGTCAGCGAATCGTCCACCACCAGCACCAGCGGCGCCAGCGGTGCGACGGGTGCCGCAGCCGAGGCGGCCGGCTGGCCGCCCTGCCCCGCCTCGCGTGCGGCGGCCTGGGCACCGTCGCCGTACAGGCTGGCCAGCGCCACCGGGTTGTAGATCAGCGTCGGCGCGCCGGAGGCCAGCAGCGTGACGCCCACCAGGCCCGGCAGCCGCGAGAGCTGCGCGCCCAGGTTCTTGACCACCACCTCGTGGTTGCCGACCACCTCGTCCACATGCAGCACCACGCGCTGCTGCGCGCTGCGGATGACCACCAGCGCCTGCGTGCGTGACGCGTCCACGCCGCGCGGGCTGCCGTGCAGCAGGGCGCCCAGCCAGAAGAAGGGCAGCCCCTGGTCGCCGACCTGGCATTGCCCGCTGGCATAGGCCTGCGCCACCTCGGCAGCGGGCACGCGGCGCACCGCCTCCACCAGCGGCGAGGGCACGGCCACCGTGAGGTCGCCGGCACGCAGCATCACCACCTGCGTCACCGCGGTGGTCAGCGGCAGCACCAGGCGGAAGCTGGTGCCCTGGCCCCAACTCGTCGCGGTCTCGATGCGGCCGCCCATGGCCACGACCTCGCTGCGCACCACGTCCATGCCCACGCCGCGGCCGGCCAGCTCGGTCACTTCGCGGGCGGTGGTCAGGCCGGGCGCGAACACCAGCTGCGCCAGCTCGCCATCGCTCACCGCCGCGTCAGGGCCGAGCAGCCCCAGCTCCATGCCGCGCTGGCGCAGGCCCAGCAGGTCGAGACCGCCGCCGTCGTCGCGCACCTCCACGCCCACCTCGTTGCCCGCATGGCTGAGCGAGACGGTGATGCGGCCCACCGGGTCCTTGCCCCGCTGCGCCCGCAGCTCGGCCGGCTCGATGCCGTGCACCACGCAGTTGCGCAGCAGGTGCTCGAAGGCACCCGTCATGCGGTCCAGCACGCCACGGTCCACCTCGATGGCGCCGCCGACGATGTCCAGCCGCACCTGCTTGCCGGTCTCCTTGCTGGCCTGGCGCACCACGCGGTAGAGGCGATCGGCGATGCCCTCGAACTCCACCATGCGGGTGCGCAGCAGGTCGTCCTGCAGGTCGCGCGTGAGGCGGCCCTGCGCGGCCAGCTCGTCCTCGGCGGTCTGCAGGCTGCGCTGCAGGCTGCGCTGTACCGTGGCCACGTCGTTGACCGACTCGGCCATCATCCGCGTGAGCTCCTGGAAGCGCGTGAAGCGGTCCATCTCCAGCGGATCGAAGCTCTGCGCGGCCTTGGCCGCCTCGATGCGCGAGCTGATCTGCGTCTCGGCCTGCAGCTCCAGGTCGCGCAGCTGGCGGCGCAGGCGCTCCAGGTTCTCGGTCAGGTCGCCCAGCGAATGCTTCATCGTCACCAGCTCGGTGTCGATGCGCGAGCGGGTGATCGACACCTCGCCGGCATGGTTGACCAGCCGGTCCAGCAGCGGCGCGCGCACGCGCACCGGGGCCTGCTGTGCCGGCGCGGCCAATGGCGCCGCCGGCACGTCGGCCGGCTGGGCGGGCGCGGCGAAGCGCGACCAGTCGATGGCCGAAGGCTCGGGCTGCGGCTGTGCCTGCGGCGGCGCGGGCAACGTGAACAGCGGCTGGGGCGCCTGCATCGTCGGCAGCGGCTCCGGCGGCACGGGCTGCAGCGGCGGCAGCTCAGGCAGCGCCTGCTCGGGCGAGGCATCGATGGTGAAGCCGAAGCCGGTGTCCACCGCCGGTTCCGGCTCGCCGCGCTGCAGACCTTCGAAGGTGCTGTTCAGCGCATCGACACGGGCCTGCAGCGCCTCCACGTCGGCCGCGGCCACCAGCTCGCGTGCCAGCAGGTGCTCGATGGCGGTTTCCAGTCGGTGCGCCATCTCGCCCAGTCGCATGGCGCCGGCCAGGCGGGCACCGCCCTTGAGCGTGTGCAGCGTGCGCATGCAGGCCGATGCGCCAGCCGGGTCGTCGGGGCGCTGCGCCCAGTCGCGCAGGCGGGCGGCCAACTGCGGCAGCAGCTCCTGCGCCTCTTCCTCGAAGATGGGAAACAGCTCGGCATCCACCGCGTCGACGGCGTCGATGCTGTCCTCGTCGTCCAGCGCCAGCGCGCCGGCACGCGGTGCCTCGAAGACCGGCTCGGGGGCCAGCGGCTTGACCTCGACACCGGGCAGCGCGTCGGCGATCGGGATGAGGTTGGGCTGAGGCTCGGGCTCCGGCTCCGGCTCGGGCTCCGGCTCGGGCTCGGGCTCGGGCTCGGGCGCTGCGGCCGCGTCGGCGGCCAGGTGGTGCCAGTCGCTGCCGTCGTCCAGACGGCCAGGCAGCGTGCCGCTGCCGGTGTCCAGCACCTGCTCCGCGGCCAGCGGGGCGGCGGCTTCGGCCAGCTGCCGCTCGCAGGCCTGCAGCCGCTGGATCAGCTCCGGCGACGGGCTGCGCAGGAAGCCGGCGGCGAACTGGTGCAGCAGATGACGGATCTCGTCGCTGACCTGGTTGAACAGCCGCGAGGTGGCGCCATCGCCCTGCCCCAGCGCCTGCGCATGGGCCAGCGTGTGTTCCAGCAGGCGCGCCAGCTGGGACAGCTCGGCAAAGCCCACCGTGGCCGAATTGCCGGCCAGCGAATGCGCCAGCGAGACCGCCGTCTCGCCCACCGGGCGGTGCAGCTCCAGCGCCCATTCGGCCAGCTCGATGCCCAGGCGGCGCGACTGCTCGTCGGCCTCGGCCAGGAAGATGTTGAACAGCGCCTGCGGCACCGCCAGGTCGCCGACCATCTTGTAGTCGTCGGCCGGCGGGGCCGCCGGCTGCGGCTCGGGCAGCGCATCGGCCTCGGGCGTGCCGAAGTCCAGCGCCAGCCAGTCGTCGGCCGGCACCGGCGGCAGGCCGGGCAGCGCCAGCGACGGCGGCGGCTCGGCGGCCGGCTCGGACAGCGGGGTGATGCTGAAGTCGGGCCAGGCATCCACCAGGGTGGACACCTCGGGCTCGGGCAGTGGTTCCACTGCAGGCTCGGCCACCGGAGCGTCGGGCTGCGCGAGCGGCTCCGGCTCGCCGGGCAGGTCCAGGTCGGGCAACAACGCCATCGGCGAAGTCATCAGCGGCTGCAGCTCTGGGGCGCGTGCGGCCTGCGTCGGGTCCGGCAGGTCGAAGCCGAAGTCCAGGTCCAGCGCATCCGCCGACGGCAGGTCGGGCACCGCGGCCAGCAGCGGTGCGGTGTCGGCCAGCGGCGGCGTGGCAGGCTCCGGCAGCACCAGCGGCGGGGTGCGGTCCACCGGCTCGGTGAGCACGGCTTCCAGCGCGCCGTATTCCGACTGGCCGCCCGCATCCACCAGGGGCACCGGGCCGGTGATCGGCTCGGGCAGCTCGCCGGGCTGGCTGTCGGCCAGGCCGTCGTCGGTGGCAGCGGCCACCGAGGGCAGGAACAGCGGCTCGCGCCGGCCCTGCAGCCGCAGCGCGTCGGCCACCTGCTGCACCGGCTGCGGCGCATGGCCGCCGGCGCGGCCCTCGGCCAGCGCCTGCACCCAGTCGGCCAGGTAGTCCAGCAGCTCGGCGGTGACGGCCAGCAGGTCGTCGTCGGCCGGCAGGTGGCTGGCCAGGCGGGCGTTGTAGAGCTGTTCGGCGGCCCAGGCGGCCTCGCCGAACGCGTTCAGGCCGACCATGCGACCACTGCCCTTGAGCGTGTGGAAGGCCCGGCGCAGCACCGTCATGCGGCCGAGGTCGTCGCGGTGCAGCGTCAGGCCCTGCAGCGCGGCGGCGGCCGCCTCGAACACCTCGCGCGCCTCTTCCAGGAAGACCTCGCGCATCTCGGCGTCGTCGTCGCCGAAGCCTTCGGTGACGGGCAGCGCAGCGGCCGGCACGGGCGCCGGCTCGGGCTCGGGTTGCGGCGCAAGCGACGGCAGCTCGGGCAGGTCCAGGTCGAGCGTGGCGGCGGGCTCGGGCGACGTCGGCGCGGGGGCCTGCAGCGCCGGCAGCGGCGCATCGGCCGGCTCGGCCGGCCAGTCCAGCGTCAGATCGGGCAATGCGGCCGGCTCGGCGGGCACGGGCTGCGGCGGCTGCGCGGTGGCGGGCTCCGGCGCCCAGGGCACGGCGGGCTCCAGCACCGGCGGCGGTGGCACCACCGTGGCCTCGGGCTCGGTCGGGGTCGGTGCTGCGACCTCGTCGGACATGGCCGCCACGGCCGGGGCCGCCATGCGGTGCGCCGCGCCGCTGCCCACGTTGGAGCGCAGCAGGCCGCTGTCGGCATCGAAGCTGAACAGCGACTTGGCCACCTGCGGCTGCACGCTCAGCATGTCGATCAGGAAGCCCAGCATGCCGAGGTTGGCGGCCAGGCGGTCGAAGCGCTGCACGTCGGCACCGGCATCGCCGCCGGCATGCAGCAGCGCATCGACGTCGTCGCGCATGCGCAGCACGGCCTGGCTGGCATGGTCGAAGCCCAGCACCGACAGCACGCCACGCATCGCCTGCAGCTGGCCGGGCACCGGCATCAGCGGCTCCACCGCCTGCGGCGTGCGGAAGTACAGGTCGATCTGCTTTTCACTCTCGGCCAGCGAGGCACGCAGTTCCTGCACCACGCTGCCCATGGTCTGCCGGTCGGACACCCGCCGGTACAGCGATTCCATCCAGCCTTCCAGCGGCTGCGCGGCTGCGCCGCCGCGGGCGGCGTCGATGCGCTCGGCCAGCCGCTGCACGCGCTGGATCTCGTCGGGGCGGTCGAAATCCGCGTCCTCCAGCGAGGCGTCCACGTACAGCACGCTGGTCGCCACCTCCATCGCCAGCCCGGCCGGCGGCGCCTGGCCGCTGTCGGCGGTGCCGGCCACGGCGTCGTGCAGCGCAGCGGCCAGGCGCTCGCCGCCCGGAAACAGGCGGCGCAGCGATTCCCCCACCAGCGCGAACAGTTCGCCGATGCCGTTGAGCCGGTGCAGTTCACCGCCTGCCACGGCCGACCAGGCATCCCGCGCCACCGCCACGCGCTTGCGCGCCTGCGACACCCAGGCGGGATCGAAGCGGCCCAGCCGGCTGGTCTCGTAGTCCACCGCCGGCAGCACCGGCAGGCCCCAGGCCTCGCGCACCGCGGCCAGCCGCGGCGCGGCCGTGCCTTCGGCGGCCGGCAGGGCCTGCGCGCAGAAGAACAGCAGGTCGTGCGCCAGCCGCTGGGTGGCCGGGCTGGCGGCCAGCGCGTGGGCATCCCGCTCGCCGGCACGCAGCTGCGCCATCAGCCGGGCGGCGATGCGCTTGGTGTGCATGTCGGTGCGCAGCAGCCGCGCGGCCTGTGCCTCGAAGAAGGCGCCGGCCAGCTTCCACAGCGTGGCCGCATGCTGGTGGCGGGTGCCGGCGCCCAGGCCGGCGAACAGGTCGCTCAGCTGCCGGGCGGCCGGGCCGTCGGGCTGGCGCATCATGGCCAGCGTCTGGGTTTCCACCGCGGCGCGGGCATCGGCATCCAGCGGCCGCGGCTCGGCGGCGGCGTCGGCCGGCATTTCGCGCCAGCGCCATTCCACCGGCCACAGGTCGGCCGGGTGCGCCCGCTCGGCGCCAGCCAGTTCCTGCACCGCGCGGTACTGCGGAAACAGCAGCAGCGGCGACACCGGCTTGCCGGCCAGCAGCCGCTGCAGGTAGTCCAGCAGCGCGAAGGAAGCGAACTCGATGGTGTCCACCGCCGCGGCGTTCAGCTTGCGCTGGCCCACCTGCTGCGCCAGCGCCTGCTCCGCCGCGCGCAACAGCACGGCGGCCGACGGCAGGCCGATCAGCTCCAGCGCGCCGGTGCCCTGGTGGAATGCCTGTTGCGCCTGGCGCAGCAGGGCCGGGTCGCCGCCAGCGGCGTCGGTGCCGGCGTCGGCCTCCTTCAGGTGGCGGCGCAGCGACTTGTGCGCCAGCTCCAGCGAACGCCGCAGTTCTTCATGCACCCAGGACAGCGCGGTGAGGTCTTCGGTGTGGTCGCGCGACAGGTGCGCAGGCATGGCAGCGGACATGGATTCGGCGCCCGCGGCGTCAGTTGATCTTGAACCGGGCCACGGACTGGCTCAGCTCCTCGGCGGTGCGCGACAGCTCGCGCACCATCTGCGAGGTGGAACGGGTGCCTTCGCCGGTCTGCTCGGTCACCGCGAAGATGTGCTGGATGTTGGCAGCCACCACGTTGGCGCCCTGCGCCTCGCTCAGCGCCTGGGCGGAGATCTCGGCGATCAGCTCGGCCAGGCGGCGGGTCACCCGCTCGATGTCGGCCAGCGCGGAGCCGGCGGCGTCGGACAGGCGGGTGCTTTCCACCACGCCCTGGGTGGATTGCTCCATCGCGGCCACCGCATCCTGGGTGTCGGTCTGGATGGTGCGCACCAGCGCGGCGATCTGCCGCGTGGCGTCGGCCGAGCGCTCGGCCAGCCGCTGCACTTCCTCGGCCACCACAGTGAAGCCGCGGCCCGCCTCGCCGGCCGAAGCGGCCTGGATCGCGGCGTTCAGCGCCAGCACGTTGGTCTGCTCGGTGATGTCGGAGATCAGCTCGGTGATCTCGCCGATCTCCTGCGAGCTTTCGCCCAGCCGCTTGATGCGCTTGGAGGTCTCCTGGATCTGGTCGCGCATGGTGTTCATGCCGCCGATGGTGTCCTGCACCGCGGCGCGGCCCGATTCGGCCGCCGCCAGCGACTGGGCTGCGACCTCGGCGGTCTGCTGCGCCTGCGCCGACACCTCGTTGATGCGGCCGGCCATCTGCAGCACGGCCTCGCCGGTCTCGTGGATCTCGCGCAGCTGCTCGGTGGATGCGGCCAGCAGCTCGGTGGAGGTGTCCTCCACCTTCTGCGTGGTCTCGGTCAGGCGGCCGGCGGCGGCCTGCACCTGGGCCACCAGCGAGCGCAGTTCCTCCACCGTGTAGTTCACCGAGTCGGCAATGGCGCCGGTGATGTCCTCCGTCACCGTGGCCTGCTGCGTCAGGTCGCCCTCGGCCACCAGCTGCAGCTCGTTCATCAGGCGCAGGATGGCGGCCTGGTTGGCATCGTTGACCCGCTTGGCCTGCTGCTCCTGGCGCTCGGCCTCGGCCCGCTGGGCCTGCGCCAGCCGGGCCTGTTCGCCCTGGTCGCGCACATACAGCCGCACGAAGCCGCCACCGCCGAGCAGCGCGAGCAGCAGCCCGCCGCCGATCAGCGGCAGCGCGGCGCCCAGGCCGGCGGCCGCGGCACCTTCGCTGACGCCGGGCAGCGCCTCCAGCGCCTGGCGCAGCGGCTCCACGTCGGCCACCACGGCGGCCTGGGCCTGGCGCGCGGCCAGCAACGCCGGCAGCCGCGGCAGCACCGCCTCGGCCTGCACGCGCAGCGGCTCGTAGGCGGCCAGCAGCGTGGCGATGCGCTCGCGCAGCGCGGCATCGCGGGTGCCGGGCAAACCCAGTTCGGCATTGCCTTCCAGCAGCAGGTTGGCGGTGTCGCGCAGCGCCGGCAGATCCTTGCCCAGCAGCACCACCGCTTCGGGGCCCAGGCCTTCGGGCGTGGCGTATTCGCCGGCACTGCGGCCCAGGCGCTGGGTGAGCATCGGCAGCTGGCTGGCCACTGCCAGCTCGGCAGCCGAGGCACCGGCCTGCACCTTGCCGCTGACCACCGCCTGCGCGGCTTCCAGCAGCTGGCCCGACTGGCGCGCCACGCGGCGCAGCGCCTGGCCGGCCTGCTGCAAGCCTTCCTGCTGCGACAGCACGCTGCCGGTGTTCTGAACGATGCGCTCGGCCAGCGGCAGCACCGTGGCCGCCTGCTCGGCCGACAGCGGCTGGGCCAGCCTGCGCACGGTGGTGCCCAGCTGGTCGCGGCTGGCTTCGGCGGCGGCGAAGGCATCGGCCTGGCCGGCCACCGCCAGCGGCAGCACCCGCGCCAGGCGTTGCGAATGCGCCAGCGCCTGGCCCACCGCGTTGAGCTGCTGGCTGCCGCGGCTGGCCGACCCCAGCGCCAGCACCACGCCCACGATCAGCATCAGCAGGCCCCCCAGCATCAGCAGCGCCAGCATGTTCCGCTGGCGCGACACCGGCCAGCGGCCGATCAGCGGCAGGCCGCTGCCGGCATCGCCGGCCGCGGGCGCGGGCACCGGTTCGTTGAAGCGGCTTTCCAGGTCGTCGTCCGCGAGCTCGGACGGCCGGCTCTCGGCGATCAGCGACGCCGGGCCGGCCACGGGAGCAGGCGCCGGCGCGGGCCGCGCGGCCGGGGCCGACGCGGTGCTGGCCACCGGCGCGCGCGGCGCGACGACCGGGCCGGCCGAGACCGGCGGCGCCAGCCCGGCGCCGGTGCGCGGAAAGTTGGTGGCGGTGGCCGCGAACGGCTCGTCGTCGTCCAGCGGCGCGGGCCGCGTGGGCAGCGGCGTGGCCGGGTACGGCGCGCCGATGTCCATGTCCAGGTCGATGTCGGGCGCCTCCGGCGTGGGCCGGCCGAAGTCCTCGCCCACCTGGGTCACCGGGCCTGCCGGGTCTGCCGCCTGTCCATCGCCCTTGGTCTTGTACTGATCGAGAAAACTCATTGCTTCACCCCGGGGCTGACTCGTGTGCTCGGGCGCTACTGGCCCGCGATGGCAAGGAACTGAGGATCGTCGGCCAGGGCCGACAGCAGGATCTCCTGCCAGGCGCGCCCTTCGGCGTCCCGGAAGCGTGCGCCGGCGAAGGCCGGGCGGACGGGCCCCTGGGCTTCATCGGCAGCGGCGCTCTCGCGCTTGAGCTGGCTCTCGTTGCGCAGGCCGGCCAGGCGCTCCACCAGCAGCGCGCAGTTCAGGCCGCCGGCCGCGTTCAGCGCCACCAGCCGGGCCGGGTCGCGCGTGCCCTCGCGGGCGGTCTCGGTGCGGCCCAGGCCCAGGAAGGCGGCCAGGTCGACCACGCCATGCAGGCCGCCGCGCAGGTTGGCCACGCCGACGAACCAGGGCTTGGCATGCGGCACCGGCAGCAGCGTGGCCAGCGGGAAAATCTCGCCCGCCTGCTGCAGCGGGAACAGCAGCCCATGGCCGTGGCACTCCACCGCCAGCCAGGACGCCACCTGCTGCTGCGTGCGGGCCGCCTGCAGGCGATCGGCCAGGCGGGCATGCAGTTCGCGCAGGGCTTCGCGGTTGGCCATCGTGTGCGGTGCGCGCTCGGGCTAGTCGAAGGCGCGGATCTTGGCGATCAGCTCGTCCGCATCCACCGGCTTGACGACGTAGTCGCGTGCACCCTGGCGCAGGCCCCAGACCTTGTCGGTCTCCTGGTTCTTGCTGGTGCACATGATGACCGGCACGCCGGAAAAGCGCGGGTCGCGGGTGATCGAGCGGGTGAGCTGGAAGCCGTTCTGGCCCGGCATCACGACGTCCATCAGGATCAGGTCGGGCAGGTCCTCGCCCAGGCGGCGCAGCGCCTCGTCGCCGTTCTCGGCCGTGCGCACCGCATAGCCGCGGCGGCCCAGCAGGTCCGACAGGTGGTACAGCTCGGTCTTGGAGTCGTCCACCACCAGGATCTTGCGGATCGTCATGTCGTTGTTCCTTGGCCGGGCGGGGCGTCAGGCGGGGCGCCGGTGCTGCGCCACGGCGCGCAGCAGCTGTTCCTTGGTGAACGGCTTGGTCAGGTAGTCCTCCGAGCCCACCATGCGGCCGCGGGCCTTGTCGAACAGCCCGTCCTTGGACGACAGCATGATCACCGGCACATGGGCGAAGCGGGGGTTGCGCTTGATGATGGCGCAGGTCTGGTAGCCGTCCAGCCGCGGCATCAGGATGTCGCAGAAGATCAGCTCGGGCTCATGGTCGTTGACCTTGGCCAGCGCATCGAAGCCGTCCTCGGCCAGCACCACCTCGTGTCCGCCCTGGCGCAGGAAGATCTCTGCGCTGCGGCGGATGGTGTTGCTGTCGTCGATCACGAGCACCTTGGCCGCCGTGGGCGGCGCAGCGGTCTCGGACAGGGTGGGAAACGGGTCGCTCACGGGCGAATCTCCTTCACGCACGCCGGCGCCGATGCTGCGGCGGGGCGGGCAGACTGCAAGGCCGCCCTCCTGGGCCGGTCCGTCAGATCTGGACCATCTCGAAGTCTTCCTTGCGAGCGCCGCATTCGGGGCATACCCAGTTCATGGGCACGTCGGCCCACTTGGTACCCGGCGCAATGCCGTGTTCGGGGTCGCCGGCGGATTCGTCATAAATCCAGCCGCAGATCAGGCACATCCAGGTTGCGGGTTCGCTCACGTTATGCAGTCAATCACTACAATAAAGGGGCATTGTAGCCACGCGGTTTTGCCAAAAGCTGAGACCGTGCAGGTACATGCAACACATTCTTGAAACTCCTCTGGAGGTTATCGGCACCCTGCTGCTGCCCTTGAGAGGACGTACCGGATCCCACCCCATGAACCCCCAAAACCAACCGCCCCCGGCCGACGAAGTGGCCGAAGAAGGCGTCGCACCGGCCTGCGTGATGAGCTTCAACGCCAGCGACGCCAGCGGTGCCGGCGGCCTGGCCGGCGACATCGCCACCATCGCGGCGATGGGCGCCCATGCGCTGCCGGTGGTCACGGCCATCGTCATGCGCGACACGGCGGAGATCTTCGACCGCCACGAGATCGAGGGCGACGTGGTGGCCGAGCAGGCCCGCGGCATCCTGGAGGACGTGACCATCGCCGGCTGGAAGGTCGGCTTCCTCGGCTCGGCCGAAGGCGTGAGCGCCGTGGCCGAGGTGCTGAGCGACTACCCCGACGTGCCGCTGGTGGCGTACATGCCCAACCTCGGCTGGCTGGAGGAGGACGACCACCAGAGCTACGTGGACGCCTACCGCGAGCTCATCCTGCCGCAGACCGAGGTGCTGGTGGGCAACCACAAGACGCTGACCGACTTCCTGCTGCCCGACTGGGACAACGAGCGCCCACCCTCGGCACGGGAGCTGGCCGTGGCCGCCGGCGAGCACGGCACGCGCTTCGTGCTGGTCACCGGCGTGATGCTGCCGGCCAAGGCCAAGGGCACCGAGCAATGGGTGGACAACGTGCTGGCCTCGCCGCAAGGCGCGCTCACCGGCGAGAAGTTCGAGCGCTTCGAGGCCAGCTTCGTGGGCGCCGGCGACACGCTGTCGGCCGCGCTGGCCTCGTTGCTGGCCGCCGGCAGCGAGCTGCAGGCCGCAGTGGGCGAGGCCCTGGCCTTCCTGGACAACAGCCTGGACGCGGGCTTCCGCCCCGGCATGGGCAACGTCATCCCCGACCGCTTCTTCTGGGCCCTGCCACCCGGCGAGGAAGAGGAAGGCGAGCCCGGCGAAGACCCCGGCTCCGGCCCGCAGGGCGAGCCCGACGGCAGCAACCTGCCTAGACAAGTGCATTGATCCTTTCGCCTGCAGCACCCATGACCGACAAGAACGCTGAACTCTTCGAACGCGCGCAGCGCGTGATCCCCGGCGGCGTGAATTCGCCGGTGCGCGCCTTCCGCGCCGTGGGCGGCACGCCGCGCTTCATCCAGCGCGCGCAGGGCCCCTACATCTTCGATGCCGAGGGCAAGCGCTACATCGACTACATCGGCTCCTGGGGCCCGATGATCCTGGGCCATGGCCACCCCGCGGTGCTGGAAGCGGTGCAGAAGGCCGCGCTGGAGGGCTTCAGCTTCGGCGCGCCCACCGAGCGCGAGATCGAGCTGGCCGAGGAGATCATCTCCCTGGTGCCCAGCGTGGAGCAGGTGCGGCTGGTGAGCAGCGGCACCGAGGCCGCGATGAGCGCCATCCGCCTGGCGCGGGGCGCCACCGGCCGGCCGATGCTCATCAAGTTCGAGGGTTGCTACCACGGCCATGCGGATGCGCTGCTGGTCAAGGGCGGCTCGGGCATGGCCACCTTCGGCCACCCCACCAGCGCCGGCGTGCCGCCCGAGGTGGTGCAGCACACGCTGGTGCTGGAGTACAACAACCTGGAGCAGCTGGAAGAAGCCTTCGCGCTGCACGGCGACCAGCTGGCCTGCGTGATGATCGAGCCGATCGCCGGCAACATGAACTTCGTGCGGGCGCAGGTGCCCTTCGTCAAGCGCCTGCGTGAGCTGTGCACCCAGCACGGCGCGCTGCTGGCCTTCGACGAGGTGATGACCGGCTTCCGCGTGGCGCTGGGCGGCGCCCAGAGCCTGTATGGACAACTGATCCCGGGCTTCCAGCCCGACATCAGCGTGTTCGGCAAGGTGATCGGCGGCGGCATGCCGCTGGCGGCCTTCGGCGCCTCACGCGCTGTGATGAGCCTGCTGGCGCCGCTGGGCCCGGTCTACCAGGCCGGCACGCTGTCGGGCAACCCGGTGGCCACGGCCTGCGGCCTGGCCACGCTGCGCGAGATCCGCAAGCCCGGCTTCTTCGACGCGTTGAGCGCGCGCACGGCCGAGCTGGTGCAGGGCCTGCAAGGTGCCGCCGAGAAGGCCGGCGTGCCGATGGTGTTCGACCACCAGGGCGGCATGTTCGGCTTCTTCTTCGCGAATGAGCTGCCGCAGCACTACAACGCGGTGCTGGCCACCGACAAGGAGCGCTTCAACCGCTTCTTCCACGCGATGCTCGATCGCGGCGTGTACCTGGCGCCTGCGTTGTACGAGGCCGGGTTCGTGAGCGCTGCCCACACGGCCGACGACATTGCGGCGACGGTGGCGGCGGCGGGTGAGGCACTGGCTGAGGGTTGAGGCTCGTGCTTATGCGCGGAGGTGACATGCCGGGTGTGCGCTGTTTGCGCAGGGCCGTGCGGGCCGGCCCGGGGGCTTAGCTTCCGCGGTCGGTGCTGCGCACGGAGGTGCCTTGGCACGGCGCCACGGTCTGCCGCTACCGTGCTGCGCCGTCGGCCGCTGCACGGCACGGCACGGCAGAGCGTGCTTGCCGGCGAGGCGGCGGCAGCAGCCTTTTCGCACCGGCAGAGCAGAGCCGCGCGGGGGCGGTGCCCGGTGGGGCGATTTGTGGGGTGGCGAGGAGCGCAGCGCCGAGGTCGGCGCGCGCAGCGCGCTTCGTGAACTGACTCGCGGCCGACTGTTTGAGCGGCAGTGAGCGAAGCGAACGAGAGCGAGTTGGGCCGCGCGACCTCGGCGCGAGCACCGCAGCGAAGTCCGGCCCGCAGGGCCGGACCACCCCAGCATGAGTCCCGCCGGGCACCGCCCCCCGCGTGGCGGCCGAACAAGACGGCACCTGCGGCCTGTGCGGCCGAAGGCAACCGGAGCAACGGCGAATGCCACCCGGCCCTCAAGCCGGCGACGACCTCAGGCCGTAGGCCTTGCCGCCCACCCACACGTACTCCGCCCGCAGCACCGGGTCGCCCTTTTCGCCGGTGAAGGTGAAGCCCAGCACCGCCACGTCGGTGCCTTCGGCGATCGGCGGCATGCCCCAGGCCTGCAGCCGGGTGAGCGGCGCGAGCTCGATGGTCCATCGCCTGTCGTTGCGCGTGGGCAGCCGGGCGGCCTGAAGCAGCGCCGGGCCGTCCACCGGCGACGCCTGCGCCGGCACCGGGCGCTGGGCCAGGTCGGCCGGCAGCTGCAGGTTCGGCGGGCGTTCCAGCGTCAGCTCCGCATGCGGATTGCGCCAGACCACCTGCACGGCCTTGCCCTCCAGGTACAACGGCCGCTGCTGGTCGAAACTGCTCCAGCCGTGGTGCGCCCAGGCGCTGCGCGCCAGCATCAGCGCGCCCGGCACGGCGATTGCGAGAACCTGTCTGCGTTGCATGTGTACTCCTTGCTTGCAAGCGTCAATAAGCCAGCCACCGACCGCAGATGATGACCGCCAGCCAAAGCCCCAGCGAAAGCGCGGTCTGCCCGCGGGCGAAGCCGTCCAGCCGCTGCAGGCCGCCGCGGGAGTGGAACAGCAGCGCATTCAGCCCCGCCAGCATCACCAGCCCCAGCTTGACGATGAACAGCCGGTTGGCCAGCAGCTCGGCCGGCTGGCTGCCGAACATCATCAGCCCGCTGCCCAGCACCAGGCAGAAGCCCAGCACCGTTACCGTCAGCGCCAGCCGCGCCAGCGGCCCCACGGGCAAAGCCGCGGCCAGGCCCCACACGCGCAGCTCCAGCAGCACCAGCGGGCCCACCAGCAGCGCGATGCCGGCGATGTGCACCACCTCCAGCGCCGGATACAGCCAGGCGTGCTCCGCAATCCAGGTCAATCCTTGCACCGCGGCCTCCCCGGGCAGGCAATGGACCGCCTCCTAGAATCTTCGCCATGCATATTCACATCCTCGGCATCTGCGGCACGTTCATGGGCGGCCTGGCCGCCCTGGCGCGCGAGGCGGGCCACCGGGTCACCGGCTGCGACGCCAACGTCTACCCGCCGATGAGCGACCAGCTGCGCAGCCTGGGCATCGAGCTGATCGAAGGCTTCGATGCGGCGCAACTGAAGCTCAAGCCCGACCTCTTCGTCATCGGCAACGTGGTCACCCGCGGCAATGCGCTGATGGAGGCCATCCTCGATGCCGGCCTGCCCTACACCAGCGGCCCGCAATGGCTGGCCGAGCACGTGCTGCAGGGCCGCCATGTGCTGGCCGTGGCCGGCACGCATGGCAAGACCACCACCACCTCCATGCTGGCCTGGATCCTGGAAGCCGCGGGCCTGAAGCCCGGCTTCCTGGTGGGCGGCGTGCCGCAGAACTTCGGCGTCTCCGCGCGGCTGGGCGAGGGCGCGCCCTTCGTCATCGAGGCCGACGAATACGACACCGCCTTCTTCGACAAGCGAAGCAAGTTCGTGCACTACCGGCCGCGCACCGCGGTGCTGAACAACCTGGAGTTCGACCACGCCGACATCTTCGACCGCATCGAGGACATCGAACGCCAGTTCCACCACCTGGTGCGCACCGTGCCGGCCAGCGGCCGCCTGGTGGTCAATGCGCGGGAGCCGGCGCTGCAGCGCGTGCTGCAGATGGGCTGCTGGAGCGAGACGGTGCGTTTCGGCCCGCCGCGCGAGGAGCCCGGCGCGCTGCGCGCCCGCGGCGAGCCGCATGCCTTCGACGTACTGCGCGGCAGCCTGAAGATCGCGCGGGTGGACTGGCCGCTGCTGGGCGAGCACAACCAGCTCAATGCGCTGGCCGCCATCGCCGCGGCCGAGCACCTGGGCGTCGATCCCGAGGTGGCCGGCAAGGCGCTGGGCAGTTTCGAGAACGTGCGCCGCCGCCTGGAGCTGCGCGGCGAGGCCGGCGGCGTGAAGGTCTACGACGACTTCGCGCACCATCCCACCGCCATCCGCACCACGGTCAACGGCCTGCGCCGCAAGGTGGGCCTTGCGCGCATCCTGGCGGTGTTCGAGCCCCGCTCCAACACGATGAAGCTGGGCACGATGAAGGCGCAGCTGCCCTGGTCGCTGGAAGAGGCCGACCTGAGCTTCTGCCATGGCGGCGGCCTGGGCTGGGACGCGCGCGAAGCGCTGGCGCCGATGGGCGCGCAGGCCTCGGTGCACGACAGCATCGATGCGCTGGTGGCCGCCGTGGTGCGTGCGGCCAAGCCCGGCGACCACGTGCTGTGCATGAGCAACGGCGGCTTCGGCGGTGTGCATGACAAGCTGCTGAAGGCGCTGCACAAGGGCTGAAGCCCGCCATGCAGCGCCGCCGGGCATGAGGCCCGGCCTCAGCTGCGGACCATCGTGGCCCGCAGTGCCTCGTTCAAGGTGCTCAGGCTTTCCTGCAGGTGGGCCCGCGTCTCGGCACTCACGCCGCTGCGGCCCGCACTGGCCTTCAGCTGAGCCTGCAGCTCGGTGGCCTGCATGCGCACCAGGCTCATCGCATCGGCCGGCAGGTCGCTGGGCCGCGTCAGCAGCGCCTGCACGCGCTTCAGGTGCTCGCGCTGCAGGTTGCGCCGCATGCCGTCGATCTCGCCGCCCTGCTTCAGTTCGCGCCAGATGGACGACTGCAGCGTGCCGTACACCTCGTTGAGCGTGAGCGCGCCGTTGCGTTCACGGGCCGTCAGGTAGGCCGGCAGGTCCAGCACGCGCTGGGCGGTGCCGGCGGTCATCAGCCGGTCCAGCGCCTGGGTCTGCAGGCCCAGCACCAGCGTGGGGATGCTCACCGGCTGGCCGCGCTCCCATTCGTTGAAGTCGGGGCTCAGGCTGGCCAGGAACTCGGGGCGGAAGCGGAAGCTGTCCACGCTGAACACGCTGTCGGCCAGGAAGCGCAGCGCCTCGCGCTGGCGGGCGGGCTCCACCGGTTTGTAGGTGGGCCGTCCGGTGGTGCCGGGCAGGTCGCGCTGCACCACCATGCCGCCCACGTACTTGGCGGTGAGCTGCGGGATGTCGCGCAGCTGGCGGAAGCCGCTGGCCAGCACCCGGCGTTCGCGCTGCGGGTCGTCGCCCGGCCGCGCGCCGCGGGCCTGCACCCGGTCCCACAGCTCGCGGGAGAGCGCGAAGCGCTTGCGGTACCAGGCCAGCGGGTCGTCGCCCAGGTCGAAGCGGTTGGTGTAGGGGTCGATGCCGCCGCCGCGGCCGGAGTCGGCATCGGCATCGTCGGCATAGGCCAGCTGCGGCTCGGTGCTGCGCGCGGCGATGCGGCCCAGCTCCTGCGCCTCCTGCTCGCGCGGGATGGGCTTGTAGGCGTATTCGATGGCCCAGTAGTCGTAGGCGCCGAGCGTGGGCGTCACGTAGTTGCCCTGGCGCTCGTTGGCCAGCGCGATGTTGAACGGGGTGTAGTCCATCACCGAGCTGACGATGCCATTGGCCTCGGTGAAGCTCCTGTCCTGCAGCTGGTTGCGGTTGACGGTGGTGGAGGCCTTGAAGTTGTGCTTGAGACCTAGCGTGTGGCCCACCTCATGCATGATCACGTCCTTCACGTAGGCCTGCACGATGGCCTCCACCTCGGGGCTGTCGGGCGGCAGCTCGGCGCGGGCCGCCAGCAGGTCGAAGGCGAAGGCAGCCTCGTCGGAACTCTGCTCGGCGTAGTCGCAGAAGGCGTTGTGCTGGTGGCGGCCGAAGGGCTGCGCAAACGACTGCAGCTTGGCCGGCGAGGTGCCCAGGTCCTCGGTGGCGAAGCGCCGGGCGCCGCGGGCGAACACGTCGCTCATCGCGATGTCGGCATCCAGGATCTCGCCGGTGCGCGGGTCACGCACGCTGGGGCCGCGGGCAAAGCCCACGTCGCTGCCGACGAACCAGCGGATGGAGGCATGCGAGGCATCCAGCGTGTCGAAGGTGGCGTCGTCCGGTTGCTGCTTCACCACCACCGCATTCTTGAAGCCGATGCGCTCGAAGGCCTTGTTCCACTCCAGCACGCCGGCTTCCACCGAGGCGCGATAGCGCTGCGGGATGTTGCGGTCCAGCCAGTAGGTGATGGGCTGCACCGGCTCCGACATCGCGGCGTCCGGCTCCTTCTTCTCCAGCCGCCAGCGCGCCACATGGTGCACGCGCAGGTTGGGCTTCAGCTCCTGGCCGTAGTCGGTGAAGGCATCGGTGAAATGGCCCAACCGCGGGTCGGCGGCCCGCGGTGCCATCGGCTGCTGCGGCAGCTGCTGCAGGCTGTAGACGATGCCGACGAACAGGCTGCGCGGGTCGGGCGTGGTGGTGGGCGGCGACGGCATCGGCGTGGGCGTCGGCGGCCGCACCAGCGGCGGCGCCGGGATGCGCGGCGTGACGAAGTGCAGGTTGGCATTCAGCGAGGTGCTGTTGCCATCGGCGCGGGCCGACTCGAACCATGAATTCCCGCGATCCAGCCCGTAGGGCAGCCGGTAGGCCGCTTCCAGCAGGGTGGAGTAGCCGACGATGTCCGACAGCAGGAAGGCCGCGTCCACCAGCACCGACTTGCGCTGCGGATGCTCGGCGCTGGCCACCGGCGCCGCGCCCAGCAGGCTGTCGGAGAAGCTCTGGCGCACGGTGCGGGCCAGCGCCGGGTCGCCGGAGGCGACGAAATCGGTGTTCTTGGCCACCAGCTGCACGGTGTTGCCGATGCGGCGCAGCTCCACCATCCAGCCGTTGGCCATCTGGCCGCCGTACAGGCCACGCTCGCCCACCGACTGGCTCACGCCCGCCGTCAGCAGGAAGGGCTTGCCGAAGCGGTCGGAGGGGATCTCCAGCCACACCTTCTCGTCCTTGCGCCAGACGGGGAAGAAGCCGTCGTCGACCTTGCCCTCGCGGATCACGTCGGCGAAGGGGCGCGGCGCGGCGGGGTCGGGCCGGGCGGCGGCGCCAGGCGGCGGTGCGCCGGCTGCCGACGCACCGGCCGGGGCCGAGGCCCCCGCGG
>NZ_JZUE01000035.1 GCF_000969605.1 Aquincola tertiaricarbonis
GTGGCCGGCGCGCGGCCTGCGGGCTCGCGGGCGGCGGTGCGGCCGCCGGGCTGGCGGGCCGGGGCGGGTGCCGGCGCGGCCTTGGCCGCGGGCACCTCGGTCTCGTCATGGCTGAACAGGTCCAGCACCGCGGGCGCCACCTCGGCCGCTGCAGGTTGCTTGGCGGCGCGTTTGCCGGTCTTGGGCGCGGCCTGCGAATCGAAGTCGGCGGAAGCGAGTACGGCTGCTTTGCGGGTCGGCGGCTTGGGCAGGGGCATGGGCGGTGGGCTTTTCAGGCTCGTAGAAACGACAAAGCCGCGCAGGGGCCTGCGCGGCTTTGGAGGGGGATGGACGCGGGGTCGCAACAACTCACGAACATGCGGCGCATTATGCGCCGGGGTTCATGACCGTTGCGGGGCGTGCTCAGGCGGCGAGTTTCAAGGCGTTCACCGCCTTGATCACTTCTTCGACGTGGCCGGCGACCTTCAGGCCGCGCCACTCGGCACGCAGCACGCCGTTGGCGTCGATCAGGAAGGTGCTGCGCTCGATGCCCTTGACCTTCTTGCCGTACATGATCTTGTTCTTCACCACGCCGAACATGTGGCAGAGCTTCTCTTCGGTGTCGGCGATCAGTTCGAACGGCAGGTCGAGCGCCTGCTTGAACTTCTCGTGCGAGGCCATGTTGTCGCGCGACACGCCGAAGACCACGGCGCCGGCGGCCACCAGCTCCTTGTGGTGGTCACGAAACTGCATTGCTTCGGTGGTGCAGCCGGGGGTGTTGTCCTTCGGGTAGAAGTACAGGATCACCGTCTGACCGGCATACGCCTGGGGTGTGAATTTCACACCGCCCGTGGCAAGCGCTTCAAACTCCGGGAGGGCTTTATTGAGGGCTGGCGTCATGAAGGCGGATCTCTTCTATGGGGTTACCTGACGGTGCAGGAACAACCCTCGATTATACGGGGGTCGTACGACGAGCTCGGTTTCGTGAGGTTTGAACTTGCCTTGCCGGTGAGGATTCACTGCGCTGGCAGCAACAGGGCCGCGACGACCGATCGGCCTTCGCTGGCAAGCACGTTGTAGGTGCGGCAGGCGGCCGCGGTATCCATCGTCTCCACGCCGATGCGCCGCTCGATCAGCGAGCGCTGCAGCGCCGGGCTGACGAAGCGCAGCTGCGGGCCCGAGCCGAAGATCACCAGTTCGGGCTGCAGCGACAGCACCTGCTCGAAGTGCGCCGCGGTGAGTTCCGCGAGCGCGCCCACGGGCCATGCCAGCGCCTGGCCGCGCCAGGGCACCAGCACGCTGGCGGTCCAGGGCGTGCCGTTGACCCACAGGCGCCCGGGCTCCACGCGCGAGATGCTGTTGACGCCTTCGAGATGGTCGGGTTGGAATTTCATACGTGCTCTAATTATCGGTTCTTCGGAGAATCCCCCTGTGAAGCCTCTCTCAAAGTCCACCAAGCTCGCCGACGTGTGTTACGACATTCGTGGACCCGTCCTGGCCAAGGCCCGGCAGATGGAGGACGAGGGGCAGAAGATCATCAAGCTCAACATCGGCAACGTGGCCGCGTTCGGGCTGGAGCCGCCCGACGAGATCGTGCAGGACATGATCCGCAACCTGCCGCACACGGCGGGCTACACCGACAGCCTGGGCCTGTTTGCGCCGCGCAAGGCGGTGGTGCACTACACGCAGCAAAAGCAGATCAAGGGCGTCACGGTCGACGACGTCTACCTGGGCAACGGTGTTTCCGAGCTCATCACGATGAGCCTGAACGCGCTGCTCAACAACGGCGACGAGGTGCTGCTGCCTTCGCCCGACTACCCGCTGTACACCGCCTCGGTGGCGCTGTCCGGCGGCACGCCGGTGCACTACATGTGCGACGAGCAGAGCGACTGGCTGCCGGACATCGCCGACATCCGCTCGAAGATCACGGCCAACACCAAGGCCATCGTCGTCATCAACCCGAACAACCCGACCGGCGCGCTGTACCCCGAGAGCGTGCTGCGCGAGATCGTGCAGGTGGCGCGCGAGCACCAGCTGCTGATCCTGGCCGACGAGATCTATGACAAGACGCTGTACGACGGCGCGGTGCACACCAGCATCGCCTCGCTGGCCGACGACGTGCTGTGCATCACCTACAACGGGCTGTCCAAGAACTACCGCAGCTGCGGCTACCGCGCCGGCTGGATGGTGGTGTCGGGCGACAAGCGCCATGCACGCGACTACATCGAGGGCCTGAACATGCTGGCCTCGATGCGGCTGTGCGCCAACACGCCGGGCCAGCTCGCCATCCAGACCGCGCTGGGCGGCTACCAGAGCATCAACGACCTGGTGGCGCCCACGGGCCGGCTGTGCCGCCAGCGCGACCTGGCCTACGAGCTGCTGACTCAGATCCCGGGCGTGAGCGTGGTCAAGCCCAAGGCCGCGCTGTACATGTTCCCGCGGCTGGACCCGCGCATGTACCCGATCCAGAACGACCAGCAGTTCGCCTACGAGTTGCTGGCCGAGGAGAAAGTGCTGATCGTGCAGGGCACGGGCTTCAACTGGCCCACGCCCGACCACTTCCGCATCGTGTTCCTGCCCAATTCCGACGACCTGGCCGAGGCCATCGGCCGCATCGCGCGCTTCCTCGAGCACTACCGCAAGAGACATTCCCAATGAAACCGATTCGGATCGCCGTGCTCGGCGCTGGCGTGGTGGCCAGCGGCGTGGTGCATGTGCTGCAACGCAACCAGGCTGAGATCCAGCGCCGCGCCGGCCGCGGGCTGGAAGTGGTGTCCATCACCGCGCGCAACACCGCCAAGGCCACCGAGGCGCTGGGTGCGTCCGGCGTGCCGATCGACCACGGCTTCGAGGCCGCGGTGCGCCGGCCCGACGTGGACATCGTGGTCGAGCTGATCGGCGGCACCGACCGCGCGCGCGCGCTGGTGCTGGCCGCGATCGAGGCCGGCAAGCACGTGGTCACCGCCAACAAGGCGCTGCTGGCGGTGCATGGCAGCGAGATCTTCGCGGCGGCCAGCGCACGCGGCGTGATGGTCGGCTTCGAGGCGGCGGTGGCCGGCGGCATCCCCATCATCAAGGCGCTGCGCGAGGGCCTGACGGCCAACCGCATCGAGTGGATCGCCGGGATCATCAACGGCACCACCAACTTCATCCTCAGCGAGATGCGCAGCAAGGGCCTGGACTTCGCCACCGTGCTGGCCGAAGCGCAGCGCCTGGGTTATGCCGAAGCCGACCCCACCTTCGACATCGAAGGCGTGGACGCCGCCCACAAGCTCACGCTGATGAGCGCCATCGCCTTCGGCGTGCCGGTGCAGTTCGACAAGGCCTATGTCGAGGGCATCACCAAGCTGCAGGCGGCCGACATCCGCTATGCCGAGCAGCTGGGCTACCGCATCAAGCTGCTGGGCATCACCCGCTGCCGCGACGACGGCATCGAGCTGCGCGTGCACCCCACGCTGGTGCCGGCCAAGCGCCTCATCGCCAATGTGGAAGGCGCGATGAACGCGGTGGTGGTGCAGGGCGATGCCGTGGGCACCACGCTGTACTACGGCAAGGGCGCCGGCAGCGAGCCCACCGCCAGCGCCGTGGTGGCCGACCTGGTCGACATCACCCGGCTGCACACCGCCGACCCCGACCACCGCGTGCCGCACCTGGCCTTCCAGCCCGATGCGATGAGCGACGCGCCCATCCTGCCGATCGAGCAGGTGCGCACCGCCTTCTACCTGCGCCTGGTGGTGGCCGACGAGACTGGGGTGCTGAGCCGCATCACCACCATCCTGGCCGAGCTGGACATCTCCATCGACGCGGTGCTGCAGCGCGAATCCGCCGAAGGCGAGCGGCAGACCGACCTCATCATCCTGACGCACGACACCGTGGAAGGCCGCATGCGCAAGGCGCTTGCGCAGATGCAGGCGCTGCCCACGGTGCTGGCGCCCATCGTCGCGCTGCGCAAGGAAGAACTGGCCTGACCGTGAAATACATCAGCACCCGCGGCAACACCGACCGCCGCAGCTTCAGCGAGATCCTGCTCGAAGGCCTGGCGCCCGACGGCGGCCTGTACCTGCCCGAGCGCTATCCGCACATCGAGGACGCCACGATGAACCGCTGGCGCACGCTGTCGTATGCGGACCTGGCGTTCGAGATCCTGTCGCTGTACATCGACGACATCCCGGCCGACGACCTGCGGGCGCTGACGCACAAGACCTACACCCATGCGGTGTTCGGCACCGAGGCCATCGTGCCGCTGAAGCCGCTGGAGCCGGGGCTGGCGCTGGAGGCGCTGTCCAACGGGCCCACGCTGGCCTTCAAGGACATGGCGATGCAGCTGCTGGGCCACCTGTTCGAGTACGAACTGGCCCGCCGCGGCGAGACGCTCAACATCCTGGGCGCCACCTCGGGCGACACCGGCAGCGCCGCCGAGTACGCGATGCGCGGCAAGCAGGGCGTGCAGGTGTTCATGCTGAGCCCGCATGGCCGCATGAGCCCGTTCCAGCAGGCGCAGATGTTCAGCCTGCAGGACGAGAACATCCACAACATCGCCATCGAAGGCGTGTTCGACGACTGCCAGGACATCGTCAAGGCGGTGAGCAACGACCTGCCGTTCAAGCGCGCGCACCGCATCGGCACCGTCAACTCGATCAACTGGGCGCGGCTGCTGGCGCAGGTGGTGTACTACTTCGCCGGCTATTTCCAGGCCACGCAGCACAACCAGGAACGGGTGAGCTTCGCGGTGCCTTCGGGCAACTTCGGCAACATCTGCGCCGGCCACGTGGCCCGCATGATGGGCCTGCCGATCGAGCGGCTGATCCTGGCCACCAACGAGAACGACGTGCTGGACGAGTTCTTCCGCACCGGCACCTACCGCGTGCGCAAGGGCCACGAGACGCACGAGACCTCCAGCCCGTCGATGGACATCAGCAAGGCGAGCAACTTCGAGCGCTTCGTCTTCGACCTGATGAACCGCGACGGCGAGCAGGTGCGCCACCTGTTCGGCGAGGAGGTGGAGCAGGCCGGCGTGTTCAGCCTCAAGCCCGATGAATTCGAGCGCATCGCGTCCTTCGGCTTCGTGTCGGGCAAGAGCACCCATGCCGACCGGCTGCGCACCATCCGCGACACCTGGGAGCACTACGGCGTGATGATCGACACCCACACCGCCGACGGCCTGAAGGTGGCGCGTGAGCAGTCGCTGGCCGGCACCACCACGCTGGTGCTGGAAACCGCGCTGCCGGTGAAGTTCGCCGAGACGATCCGCGAGGCGCTGGGCCGCGAGCCCGACCGCCCGGCTGCGCTGCAGGGCATCGAGGACCTGCCCAAGCGCTTCACCGTGATGCCGGCCGATCCGCAGGGCGTCAAGGCCTACATCTCGGCCCGCGTCAGCACTTGATCCAGCAGGCAGTGCCCGTGAAGGTGGTGGGTTTCGCCGGCCCGTCCAACGTCGGCAAGACCACGCTGATCACCGGCGTGCTGGCCGCGCTGAAGGCGTCGGGCCGGCGGGTGTCGGTGCTCAAGCATGCGCACAAGCGCTTCGACGTCGACCAGCCCGGCAAGGACAGCTGGCGCCACCGCGAGGCCGGTGCCTTCGAGGTGCTGCTGGCTTCGCAGAAGCGGCTGGCGCTGCTGCGCGAGTACGACGCCGAGACCGAACCATCGGTGCACCAGCTGCTGGCCGAGCTGTCGCCCTGCGACTGGGTGCTGGTCGAAGGCTTCAAGCATGCCGACCTGCCGAAGATCGAGGTGCGCCGCGCCGCCGCGCCCGAGCAGATGGCGCCGCTCTACACCGACGATCCCTTCGTGGTGGCGCTGGCCACCGACAGCCCGCCGCCGGTGGCCACGTCGCTGCCGCAGCTTTCCATCGACGATCCCGCCGCGGTGGCGCAATGGCTGCTGCAATCGGGCGACCGCTTCGACTACCGGCCGGAGCACCACTTTCCCGACGAGGCTGCATGACCCCATCCCCCGAGCGTTCCCCGCTGATGTCGCTGGACGAGGCGCTGCGCCTGCTGGGCGAGGGCGCCCGCGCCGCGGCGATCACCGACACCGAGACGCTGTCCACCTTCGATGCGCTGGGCCGCGTGCTGGCCGCCGAGGTGCGCTCCGGCCTGGACGTGCCGCCGCAGGACAACACTGCGATGGACGGCTACGCCGTGCGCGTGGCCGACGTGCAGGCCGAAGGCACCGTGCTGCCGGTGAGCCAGCGCATCCCCGCCGGCACCGTGGGCCAGCCGCTGCAGCCCGGCACCGCGGCGCGCATCTTCACCGGCGCGCAGATCCCGGCCGGCGCCGATGCGGTGGTGATGCAGGAACGCTGTGAGGCGGTGGCAGGCGGGGCGGGTGACCTCGGCAGCGTGCGCGTGAACCTGCTGCCCACGCCGGGCCTCTCGATCCGCCGCCGTGGCGAGGATGTGCGCAGCGGCGCCGTGGTGCTGGAGCGCGGCCAGCGCCTGTCGCCGCAGGCGCTGGGCCTGGCCGCCTCGGTGGGCGCCGCCACGGTGCAGGTGCTGCGCCGGCCGCGGGTGGCACTGTTTTCCACCGGCGACGAGCTGGTGATGCCCGACGAGGTGCCGCCCGAGCGCATGCCGCCGGGCGCGATCTACAACTCCAACCGCTTCACGTTGCGCGGGCTGCTGCAGTCGGCCGGCTGCGAGGTGACCGACCTGGGCATCGTGGCCGACCGGCTGGACGCCACGCGGCAGGCGCTGCGCACGGCGGCCGAGGGGCACGACCTGATCCTCACCTGCGGTGGCGTGTCGGTGGGCGACGAAGACCATGTGAAGCCCGCCGTGCAGGCCGAGGGCCGGCTGGCGCTGTGGCAGCTGGCGATCAAGCCGGGCAAGCCGCTGGCCTTTGGCGCGGTGAACCGGGCCGGCGGTGGCGAAGCCTTGTTCGTCGGCCTGCCGGGCAACCCGGTGTCGGCCTTCATCACCTTCATGGTGGCGGTGCGCCCGGTGCTGCAGGCGCTGCAGGGCCTGCCGGCCACGCTGCCGCGCGCCATGCAGGCCCGCGCCGGCTTCGACTGGCTGCGGCCCGACAAGCGGCGCGAGTTCCTGCGCGTGCGCTTCGATGAGGCCAGCGGCGCGCTGGTGCTGTTCAGCAACCAGGGCTCGGGCGTGCTCACGTCCACCGTCTGGGCCGACGGCCTGGTGGACAACCCGCCCGGCCAGGCCATCGCGAAGGGCGACACCGTCGCCTTCCTGCCGATGCAGGCGCTGGTGGGCACCTGAGCGGGCCGGCGCGATGAAGGTGCAGGTGCGTTACTTCGCCTCGCTGCGCGAGGCACTGGGCAGCGGCGAGGCCGTCGAGCTGCCCGCCGGCAGCCGCGTGGCCGACCTGCGCGCCGCACTGGTGACGCGCAGCCCGCTGCATGCCGAGAAGCTGGGCGCCGGCCGCGCGGTGCGCTGTGCGGTCGACCAGCTGATGTGCCAGGACGAAGCCCAGCCGCTGCCCGAGGGCGCCGAGGTGGCGTTCTTCCCTCCGGTCACCGGCGGCTGAAGGCGGGCTTCAGCCTGCCGCGGCCAGCCGGCCGAGATCGGCCACCAAGCCTTCGATGCGCTGCTGCAGCGCCGCCGACACCGGCCGCATCGGCGCGCGCAGCTCGTTCTTCAGCAGGCCTTGCGCCGCCAGCGCGGCCTTGGCCGGTGCCGGGTTGGGCTCGGCGAAGGCGGCGTCGATCCAGGGCAGCAGTGCCTGCCACAGCCGGCGCGCGGCGGGCAGGTCGCCGGCCAGCAGCTGCTCGCGCAGCCGCACGAAGAGCCGCGGGTGCAGATGGGCCGAGGCCGAGATGCTGCCCGCGCCGCCTGCGCACAGCGTGGCGAAGATGTTCACGTCGTCGCCCGCCAGCACCTGCAGCCGGCCGTCGTCGATCAGCGCCTGCGTGTCGGCAGCGCAGCCACCGCAGTCCTTCAGGCCGGTGATGCGCTCATGCGCCGCCAGCGCCAGCGCCGTCTCGCGCTGGATGCGGGTGCCGGTGCGCGAAGGAATGTCGTAGAGCACCACCGGCAGCGGCGAGGCATCGGCCAGCATGCTGAAGAAGTCGATCACGCCGGCCTGCGGCGGCTTGACGTACAGCGGCGGCGGCACCAGGAAGCCCTGCACGCCGCATTCGGCCCACTGCAGCAGTTCGTCGCGCACCGCGGCCGGCGCGCTGCCGGCCACGCCCATCAGCACCGGCAGGCCGGCCCGCTCGGCCATCACCGCCTGCAGCACCTGGCGCTGCTCCGCCTCGCTCAGCAGCGCCGCTTCGCCGGTGCTGCCGCACACCACGTAGCCGGCGATGCCGCCGGTCGCCAGCGTGGCCACCAGCCGGCGCAGCGCCGGCAGGTCGACACGGCCGCCGTCGAAGGGAGTGACGAGGGGGATCCACACACCTGAAAGATCGAGCACGAACAGTTCTCCTGGTTGCGACCGCAAGGGGCAAACCGTGTGCGCGTGGCGGCTCAGCGGGTGGGTGGCAGCGGGGAGCAGGGGGGTGGAGCGGGGCGGCCAGGTCCGTTGCGTCGCGCATCCGAACACGGAACCGCAGCTCCGGTCAGAAGCGCCGCAGTTTTTTGAGGCCCAGGCTTGCGCCCAGGTCGCCGAAGCGGGCTGGGGACAAGGTGTTGCCGGGCATGGGGCTGAATTCTAGATGCCACAATCCCGCAAATGCAGATGGAAATAGCGCACACCTCCGCCGCCGGCCAGGCCCGGCCGCGGGTGCGTGTGCAGGCCGCCGATTTCGACCTGTCCGCCGAAGTGGCCGAGCTGCGTGCCGGCGATGCCGGCATCGGCGCGGTGGCCGCCTTCGTCGGCACGGTGCGCGACCGCGACGGCAGTGCCGCACAGGCCGCCGCGCCGGTCAGCCTGCTGGAGCTGGAGCACTATCCCGGCATGACCGAGCGCGCGATCGAGGCCATGATCGACGAGGCGCAGCGCCGCTTCGGCATCCGCGGCGCGCGGGTGGTGCATCGCATCGGCCCGCTGGCGCTGAACGAGCAGATCGTGCTGGTGGCCGTGGCCGCCGCGCACCGCGGCGAGGCCTTCCAGGCCTGCGAGTTCCTGATGGACTACCTGAAGACCCAGGCCCCGTTCTGGAAGAAGGAACACAGCGCCGACGGCGCCCGCTGGGTGGATGCCCGCGTGGCCGACGATGCCGCCGCCGCTCGCTGGGGCCTGCCGGCGACCAACCTCGCCGGCAGCGTTGCCGGGCTTCCACCCGCCCTGCCGGCGGTGCAGCCCGCATGACGGCCGCCCTCGGCGCGGTGCCCTGGACCACCGTGGCGGCGATCGGCATCGGCGCGGCCGCCGGTGCGCTGGCCCGCTTTGCCGCCGGGCTGTGGTTCAACGGCCTGTGGCGCGGCTTTCCGCTGGGCACGCTGCTGGTGAATTGCGTGGGCGGCTTCCTGGTCGGCGCGGCGATGGTGCTGTTCGCACGCCACCCGGACGAGACGCTGCGCCACCTTGCAGTCACCGGCTTCCTCGGTGGGCTCACCACCTTCTCGGCCTTCTCCGGCGAATCGCTGGGCCTGCTGCAGCGCGGCGAGCTGCCGATGGCCGCGGCCCATACCCTGTCCCACGTGCTGGGCGCGCTGCTGTGCGCCAGCCTCGGCTTCCTGCTCGCGCGGGCGGCGCTGCGCCCATGAACGCACCCATCGACGCGGCGATGAAACTGCCCGCCCAGGCCGATCCCGCCGCCGCGCGCCTGGCGCTTCGCGCGGCACTAGGCCGCTATGCCACCGGCGTGACCATCATCACCTGCCGCGACGCCGACGGCGCGCCGGTGGGGCTGACGGCCAATTCCTTCAGCGCGCTGTCGCTCGATCCGCCGCTGGTGCTGTGGTCGCTGCGCCAGGCCAGCGGCAGCCTGGCGCCGTTCTCGGCGGCGCCGGTGTTCGCGGTCAACGTGCTGGCGGAAGACCAGGTCGAGCTGTCGCGGCGCTTCGCGTCGTCGGTGGCCGACAAGTTCCAGGGCGGCGACTGGCGCGACGGGGCGCACGGCGCGCCGGTGCTGGCCGGCTGCGCCGCGGTGTTCGAGTGCGCGCTGACGGCGCAGCAGACGGCCGGCGACCATGTGCTGTTCATCGGCCAGGTGCTGGCCCACTGCCATGCGGCCGAGACGGCGCCGCTGGTATTCCACGCCGGGCACTATCACGACCTGGGCGACCGGCTGTAGCCACCGTCGATGCGCCAGGCCTTGACCTGGCGCAACTTGAAAACGGGGCCAGAGCGCCTCATGTCTCTCGCAATCGGAGGTCAAACCCCATGCGAATCGACAAGCTCACCACCGCCTTCCAACAGGCCCTGGCCGAAGCGCAGACGCTCGCCGTCACGCGCGACAACCCCTACATCGAACCGGCCCACGTGCTGGCCGCTATGCTGGTGCAACCCGACGGGCCCAAGGCCCTGCTCGACCGCGCCGGCGCCAACACCGCCGCGCTGAAAACGGCCATGGACACCGCCGTGGCCGGCCTGCCGCAGGTGCAGGGCCAGGGCCAGGTGGTCCAGCCCGGCCGCGACCTGGTGGCGCTGCTGCAGGCGGCCGAGAAGGAAGCCGGCAAGCGCGGCGACCAGTTCATCGCCAGCGAGATGTTCCTGCTGGCGCTGGCCGATGCCAAGACCGACCTGGGCGGCATCGTGCGTGGCCACGGCGTCACCCGCAAGTCGCTCGAAGCCGCCATCGATGCGGTGCGCGGCGGTGCCAAGGTGGACTCGGCCGAGGCCGAGGGCCAGCGCGAGGCGCTCAAGAAATACACGCTCGACCTGACCGAGCGCGCCCGCCAGGGCAAGCTCGATCCGGTGATC
The DNA here is from genome assembly GCF_000969605.1 of Aquincola tertiaricarbonis. GTDB lineage: Bacteria > Pseudomonadota > Gammaproteobacteria > Burkholderiales > Burkholderiaceae_C > Aquincola > Aquincola tertiaricarbonis. The sequence continues at coordinate 10,753 of NZ_JZUE01000035.1, forward strand.
GGCCGCGACGACGAGATCCGCCGCGCGATCCAGGTGCTGCAGCGCCGCAGCAAGAACAACCCGGTGCTGATCGGCGAGCCCGGCGTCGGCAAGACGGCCATCGTCGAGGGCCTGGCGCAGCGCATCGTCAATGGCGAGGTGCCCGAGAGCCTGAAGGACAAGCGCGTGCTGGTGCTGGACATGGCCGGCCTGCTGGCCGGTGCCAAGTACCGCGGCGAGTTCGAGGAACGCCTGAAGGGCGTGCTGAAGGAAGTGTCGGCCGACCAGGGCCGCATCATCCTGTTCATCGACGAGCTGCACACTATGGTGGGCGCCGGCAAGGCCGAGGGCGCGATGGACGCCGGCAACATGCTCAAGCCCGCCCTGGCGCGTGGCGAGCTGCACTGCATCGGCGCCACCACGCTGGACGAATACCGCAAGTACGTCGAGAAGGACGCCGCGCTGGAGCGCCGCTTCCAGAAGGTGCTGGTGGGCGAGCCCACGGTGGAGGCCACCATCGCCATCCTGCGCGGCCTGCAGGAGAAGTACGAGGTGCACCACGGCGTGGAGATCACCGACCCGGCCATCGTGGCCGCGGCCGAGCTGAGCCACCGCTACATCACCGACCGCTTCCTGCCCGACAAGGCGATCGACCTGATCGACGAGGCGGCGGCCAAGATCAAGATCGAGATCGACTCCAAGCCCGAGGTGATGGACCGGCTGGACCGCCGCGTCATCCAGCTCAAGATCGAGCGCGAGGCGATGAAGAAGGAGCACGACGAAGGCTCGCAGCGCCGCCTGGGCCTGATCGAGGAAGAGCTGGTCAAGCTGCAGCGCGAGTACGCCGACCTGGAGGAGATCTGGAAGAGCGAAAAGGCCGCGGCGCAGGGCTCGGCCCACGTGAAGGAAGAGATCGACCGCATCAAGTTCCAGATCGAGGAATTCAAGCGCAAGGGCGACTTCAACAAGGTGGCCGAGCTGCAGTACGGCAAGCTGCCGGGGCTGGAGTCGCGGCTGAAGGAAGCCCAGGCCAAGGAAGCCGGCAAGGCCGCCGGCGCCAAGGACGGCAAGGGCGGCCCGCAGCTGCTGCGCACCATGGTGGGCGCGGAAGAGATCGCCGAGGTGGTTTCGCGCGCCACCGGCATCCCGGTGAACAAGCTGATGCAGGGTGAGCGCGACAAGCTGCTGCAGATGGAGGCCAGGCTGCACGAGCGCGTGGTGGGCCAGGACGAGGCCATCGTGGCCGTGGCCGACGCCATCCGGCGCTCGCGCGCGGGCCTCTCCGACCCCAACCGGCCGCTGGGCAGCTTTCTGTTCCTGGGCCCCACCGGCGTGGGCAAGACCGAGCTGTGCAAGGCGCTGGCCGGCTTCCTGTTCGACTCCACCGACCACATGATCCGGGTCGACATGAGCGAGTACATGGAGAAGCACTCGGTCAGCCGGCTGATCGGTGCGCCCCCGGGCTACGTGGGCTACGACGAAGGCGGCGCGCTGACCGAGGCCGTGCGGCGCAAGCCTTACAGCGTGGTGCTGCTCGACGAGGTGGAAAAGGCCCACCCCGACGTGTTCAACGTGCTGCTGCAGGTGCTGGACGACGGCCGGCTGACGGATGGCCAGGGCCGCACCGTGGACTTCAAGAACACGGTGATCGTGATGACCAGCAACCTGGGCTCGCACCTCATCATGCAGATGGCGGGGCAGGACAGCGAGCTGATCCGCGAGGCGGTGTGGGGCGAGGTGAAGGAGCATTTCCGGCCCGAGTTCCTGAACCGCATCGACGAGACGGTGGTGTTCCATGCGCTGGACCGCCAGCACATCGAGAACATCGCGAAGATCCAGCTCAAGGGCCTGGAAGCACGGCTCGAGAAGATGGAGATGAAGCTCGACGTCTCGCCCGAGGCGCTGAAGGAACTGGCCAAGGTGGGCTTCGACCCGGCCTTCGGAGCGCGGCCGCTCAAGCGGGCGATCCAGCAGCGCATCGAGAACCCGGTCGCCAAGCTCATCCTGGAAGGCCGCTTCGGGCCGAAGGACGTGATCCCGGTCAACCTGCGCGAGGGCGACTTCTCCTTCGAGCGCGTGGTTCACTGACGTGGACACCCAAAATACCCATTTCGGGTATTTTGGGTAAGATGGCGGACATTCCTCCTGGAGCTCCGCCATGTCCGCCTTGCCCGCCGCGATCGCCAGTTCCAGCCCGCAGGCCCGCTCGCGCCAGCGCATGCAGGCGCTGCCCAGCGTCTCCGCCACGCAGCTGGTCTCGGGCATGAACAAGGTCACCAGCACGGTGATGGCCCACGGCGCGGTGGTGGTTACCCGCCATGAGCAGCCGGCGATGGTGCTGATGTCGGTGGAGCGCTACCTGGCGCTGCAGCAGGCCGCCGAGCCCGACCTGGACCAGCTCACCCGCCGCTTCGACGAGATGTACCAGCGCATGCAGGCGCCCGGCGTGGCCGACCGCATGGCCGATGCCTTCGCGATGACGCCCGATCAACTGGCCGATGCCGCGCTGGCGGCCGTGCAGGCCGACGGCGGCGGCACTCCCGCCGCCCGGTGAGCGCCGCGCGCCTGTACGTGCTGGCCGGCGTCAACGGCGCCGGCAAGAGCAGCATAGGCGGCGCCGCGCTGCAGGCTGCCGGCGTCCCTTACTTCAATCCCGACATCGCTGCACGCAACTTGCGGCAGGCCGATGCCTCGCTGGGGCTGGAAGCCGCCAATGCGCAGGCCTGGCAGCTCGGCCTGCGCGGGCTGCAGCGTGCGCTGGCCGAAGGCGGCACCTATGCGATGGAAACCACGCTGGGCGGCCGCACGCTGCCGGCACTGCTGCTGCAGGGCGCGCAGCAGGGCGCCGAGCTGCACCTGTGGTTTGCCGGCCTGGCCACGCCCGAGCTGCACCTGCAGCGGGTGCGCAGCCGGGTGGCGGCCGGCGGCCACGACATCCCCGAGGCCAGGATCCGCGAGCGCTTCGACAGCAGCCGCGCCAACCTGGTGAAGCTGCTGCCGCAGCTGGCCAGCCTGCGGCTGTACGACAACAGTGCCGAGGGCGATCCGCACCAGGGCCGGCGGCCGGCGCCGGTGCTGCTGCTGCACCTGCAGCGCGGGCGCATCGTGCAGCAGGCGCCGCTGCCGCAGGTGGGTGAGTGGGCCAAGCCGCTGCTGGCGGCGGCCTGGGCCTTGCCAGGCGCGCTGGGTTGAGCGCCTCGGGCCGCTTCAGGCGGCCAGCTTGGGCGCCGGCTTGGCGCGCTCCCGCGCGCTGACGAAATCGAAGGCATGCTGCACCGCCGAGGCGATCATCTGGGCATTGGCCGCACGCTCGGCTTCGGTCAGGTAGAACAGGTAGTCCACCTTGTGGCGGATGTAGCGCGGCTGCACCCGGTTGAGCGCGATGCAGGCCACGTCGATCAGCAGCTCATGCCGGGCGGCCACCTCGGGGAAGCGGGCCGACATCTCGACGACGGCTTCGAACACGCTGCTCTCGTGGTGGTTGTGGATGGAAGAAAAGTCCAGGCTCATGACGTCTCCGTTGGCGGCAGTGGTGCCGGTGGCGGCGGTCATTGTGGGCAGCGGAGCACGACGATGTCCCCCGAATAGGGGAGGCAAAACCGGGCTTTCGTCACGGCCCGGGCTGCAACGCGGCGCCGAAGAAGCGCGCCGGCGGCATGCCCACCGAGCGGCGGACCATCGCGGTGAAGGCGCTGGCGCTGGCATAGCCCAGGTCGGCGGCGATGCGCTTCATCGGGTGCTTGTGCGCCGCCATCGCCACCGCCTTGGCCAGCAGCACCTGTTGGCGCCACTGGCCGAAGCTGGTGCCCAGCTCCTGCTGGAACAGGCGGGCCACGGTGCGGGCGCTGGCGCCGGTATCGCGGGCCCAGCCTTCCAGCGTGGCGTGGCGGGTGGGGTCGTCCAGCACCGCCTCGCACAGCATGCGCAGGCGGGCATCGGCGGGCAGGTCCACGCCCAGCTTCACCGGCCGGGCGCGGCGCAGCTCGTCCAGGGCCAGTGCATTCAACCGCGCCTCGCGGGCCTGGGCCTCGCGGTCCAGCACCAGCGGGCGGGCCAGGCCGTCGGGGCGGGCGTCCATCGCCATCACCAGCGCGCGCAGCAGGTCGGTCACCTCCAGCACCCGGCACTGGCGCCAGGCGGCTTCCTCGGCACGCGGCACCTGCGGGCCGCAGCGGCCGGGCGGCTGGTGGAAGTACAGCGTCATCAGGTCGGTTTCGCTCAGCACCGTGACCGCGTGCTCCATGCCGGGCGGCACCCAGACCGCGCGTGACGGCGGCACGATGTAGCTGCCGTCGGCGGTGGTGAGCCGCGTGACGCCGGTGGCCGAGAAGGCGAACTGCGCCCAGTGGTGCGCATGCGGCACCACGAACTGCTCCGGCGTCAGGCGGTGGCGCTTGGCGCGCACCGGCCGCCCCGCGGTGGGCGTGAACAGGTGCGGCGTCAGCGGGCCGATGCGTTGCGGTGTCGGGCTTGGCATGATCTCGACAGAAGTTGGCCGCCTATCGTAAAGCTGCCGAGGTGCCGCCGCCTACCATCGCCGGCATGAGCACACTCGCAGCACCGCCCGTTCCCCTGCGGCAGGACGCCACCTTCATCGGCCTGGTGGGCATCGCCCACCTCATCAGCCACTACAGCCAGCTGCTGCTGGCGCCGCTGTTCCCGTGGCTGAAGGACGAGTTCGCCGTCAGCTATACGCAGCTGGGCTTCCTGCTCACCATCTTCTTCGTGGTGAGCTGCGTGGTGCAGGCGGTGTCGGGCTTCGCGGTGGACCGCTTCGGGCCGCGGCCCATCCTGTTCATGGGGCTGGGGCTGCTGGGCGCCGCCGCGCTGGGCTATGCCACCAGCCACAGCTACGCCATGCTGGCCTTCTGGTCGGCGGTGGCGGGCGTGGGCAACGGCGTGTTCCATCCGGTGGACTACACGCTGCTCAACCGCAGGATCGGCAAGGCGCGGCTGGGCCATGCCTACAGCGTGCACGGCATCACCGGTAGCCTGGGCTGGGCGCTGGCGCCGGCCATGCTGGTGCCGCTGGCGCATGCGTTCAGCTGGCGGGTGGCGCTGATGGCGGCGGCCGCGCTGGCCTTTGGCGTGCTGGCTCTGCTGCTGGTCAACCGCCGGCAGCTGGAACTGCCGCCGCTGCCGGCCACGCCCGCCGCGCGGCCGGGTGCCGCGCCGCTGCAGGCCGAAGGCGCCTTCGACTTCCTGAAGATCCCCGCGGTGTGGATGTGCTTCGCGTTCTTCTTCTTCTATGCCGCGTCGTTGAGCGTGGTGCAGAGCTTCGCACCCGAGGCCGCGCGCCGGCTGCACGAGGTGCCGATGGGCCTGGTGGCCATGTGCCTGACGATCTACATGGTGTGCAGTGCCGGCGGCATGGTGGTGGGCGGCTTCCTGGCGTCCGACCCCGCGCGCTGCGAGCGCATCGTGGGCGCGGCCTTCGGCGTGGCGGCCGCCGTGGCGCTGGTGCTGGGCCTGAGCGACCTGCCGGCCACCGCGGTGCCGGTGCTGTTCGGCGCGATGGGCTTCTTCGCCGGCATTGCCGGGCCGTCGCGCGACCTGCTGGTCAAGCGCTCCTCGCCCGACAACGCCACCGGCCGGGTCTACGGCGTGGTGTATGCGGGGCTGGACATCGGCCAGGCGGTGGCGCCGCTGCTGTTCGGCGCGCTGATGGACCAGGGCCGCTACACCACCGTGTGGATCGGCCTGGCCGCGGTGCAGGGCGTGCTGATCGCCAGCGCTTTCAACGTGCGGCGGGTGCGCCGCACGCAGCGGGTGGTTCAGGCGGCCTGAAGCAGGAACTCCACCTTCACCGCATCGAACGGGAACTCGATGCCGGCGCTGCCGTCGGCGGGGCGGGTGAGCACGCCGGCCTGCAGCAGCGCAGTGACGTCGCCGTGTACCGCCTTCACGTCCCGGCCCACCCGCCGCGCCGCTTCGCGGATGGACACTGGGCCGGCACCGCACAAGGCCTTCAGCAACTCCCAGCGCTTGGCGCTGAGCACCTGCCACAGCAGCTCCGGCGTGGCGAAGCCGATCCGCGTGGCCGCATCGGCACGGCCGCTGTTCATCGCCCGCGCGGCATCGGCCAGCGTGTCGGCCAGAGAACGTACTTCAAGAACGACCGTTTTCATGGTTCCACCTCGTGATGTCCGCGTTGAAATCCTGCATCAGCCGCTCAGGCGTTTCGAACACGCAGTCCGATTCGACCTCACCGACATGACGGTGATCCCCCTTGCCGCGCTCGTTGTCGTAGCGCAGCACGCACCGACCTTGAACCACGTAGGCCAGCCGGTACTTGGAAGGGTGGCCGGATGGCGGCACCGGCGCCGGCAGGCGCCAGACGGCCAGTTCCGCGAACGCGTCTTCTGCCACCACGACGCGGCGGCGGATCAGGGCGATGGCCTTCATGTTGGAGATGATGACAACAGGCAAGGCTGTTGTCAATCAATCCAACACTAGAAGCTGTAGCTCCCCGTCACCCCCAGCGCCCAGGTGCGGCCGGGGGCGGGCTCGAAGTAGCGCTGGTTGGCTTCGTTGACGATGACCGAGCCGACGTAGTCCTTGTCGAACAGGTTGTCGACGCGGGCGAACTGGCTGAGCTTCCAGGCGCCCATGCGCTGCTCGAAGCCGGCGCGCAGGCTGGCGGCGACGTAGCCGGCCGCCGAGGCGGTGTTGGCATCGTTGGCCATCAGCTTGCTGGCGCCGCGCACCTCGGCCGCGGTGCTGAAGCCGCTGGGCTGGTGGCGCCAGCCCAGCTCGCCGAACAGCACCTGGCGCGGCACGCCCGGAATGCGCTTGCCCGACAGGTCCGCGCCGGCCGGCGTGACCAGGTCGCGGTATTCGGCCTTGGTGTAGGTGTAGGCCAGCATGGCGTTGAAGCCGGCCGGCAGCGTGGCCTCCATCGACAGCTCCAGTCCCGTGCGCCGCGTCTTGCCGGCGTTGGTGAACACGGTGCGGCCGCCGCTGGAGCCGGCCGAGACCACCTCGTTGCGCGTGTCGGCGCGGAAAGCCACCGCGGTGGCGCGCATGCTGCTGCCCAGCCGGGCCTTGACGCCCGCCTCGAAGTTGCGGCTCTTGGCCGCGGCCAGGTCGAAGTTCAGGCCCGGCTGGCCGCCGCTGCGGTAGGCCAGCTCGGCGAAGGTGGGCGTCTCGAAGCCACGGCCGAGCGAGGCGAACAGGTGCACGTCGGGCGTGAGCTGGTGCAGCACGCCCAGCACCGGGCTGGTGGCGCTGTAGCGGGCCGAGCCGCTGTCGTCGGGGTTGGTGCCGATGATGAAGCGGTCTTCCGCCTTGAAGCGCACCACGCTGTGCCGCAGGCCGCCCGTGAGCTTCCAGGTGGGCGCCACCTGCCAGCTGCCGATGACGAACTGGTCGAAGCTGTTGACGCTGTCCTGCTCGTCGCGGCGCTGCTCGCCGGCCACGCCGGCGGTGTTGACGAAGCCCTGCCGGTGCTCGCGCATGCGATCGTAGGCCAGGCCCACCGTCAGCGAGCGCTGGTCGTCGCCCAGCCGCCATTGCAGCCCGGTGCCGGAGAAGTTGCGGTCCAGGTCCACCACGCCGCCCGACGAGGTGATGCCCTGCGCTGCCAGCGGCAGCCCGAGGTACTGGGTGAGCTGGCGCTGGCCGCCATAGACGCTGGCCTCCAGCGCGCCGCCCAGCAGCTGCGGATGGCGGAACACCACGCCGCCCTGGCTGTGGCGGATGCTCTTGCGCGTGTCCTGCGCCAGCGCATTGGTGCCGGCCTGGCGGGGGTCGGCGTCGAGCTGGGCCTGGGTGAGCCCCAGCGGGTCCTGCGTGTCGGGCTGGTCGAGCGCATTGGCGATGACGACGATGCTGGCGCCGTTGTCCAGCCCGAAGCGCAGCCGCGCATTGGCCAGGTCGCGCCGCGCCGCGCTATGGTCGCGCGAGCCGTTGGTCTCGAAGCGCGAGACATTGCCGGTGGCGCCGAAGCTGCCGCTGGCGACGCCGAAGCGCACGCCGGTGCGCCAGGTCTCGTCGCTGCCGCCCATCACGCTGGCTTCGACGAACGGCCGCTTCGGCGCGTCGTCGCCGATGACGTGGATGACGCCACCCGAGGCATTGCCGTACAGCGCCGCAAAGGGGCCGCGCAGCACCTCGATGGCGCCGGCGCCTTCCAGGTCCATCAGCGCGGTCTGGCCCTGGCCGTCGGGCATGGTCAGCGGGATGCCGTCCTGGATCAGCCGCACGCCGCGCACGCCGAAGGTGGCGCGGGCGCCGAAGCCGCGCGACGACACCTGCAGGTCCTGCGCGTAGTTCTGCCGGTTCTGCACCAGCAGGCCGGGGATGCGGGCCACGCTTTCCGACAGGTTCACGCGCCACTGCTGGTCGCGCAGGGCTTCGCCGTCCACACGGTCGATGGAGGCGGGCACGTCGAAGGCGCGCTCGGCGCTGCGGGTGCCGGTGATGACCACCGATTCCACCGGCTGCGCCTGCGCGGCGGCGCCGGCCAGCAGCAGCGAGCAGGCCGCCGCGACGGGCTTGAGGAACAGGCGCTTCATGCGGCCACCTCGCGGGTGGGCAGGGCCGCGGCCTGCGTGGCGGTCAACGCCGGCGCGTTTGCCTGGAGCCAGGCGTTCTCGTCGTCGGTGAACAGCCGCGATCGGGTGAGGAAGCGCTCGCCGTGCCGGCCTTCCAGCGAGAACATGCCGCCGCGCCCGGGCACCACGTCGATGATGAGCTGCGTGTGCTGCCAGTACTCGAACTGCGGCGCGCTGATGAAGAACGGCATGCCGCCGATATGGCCCAGCAGCCTGTCGCCGTCGCCGACGATCAGCTCGCCGTCGGGGTAGCACATCGGGGCGCTGCCGTCGCAGCAGCCCCCCGACTGGTGGAACATCAGGGGCCCGTGCTCGGCCCTCAGCTTGTCGATCAACGCCAGCGCCTGCGGCGTGGCGGTCACGCGGTCCACCGTCATGCTTGTCTCCTGCCTTGTACAACCTGCGGCCAAGGGTAGCCGAAGATGCGGCGGCTACTTGCGCTGCTGCACGCTGTCGACGAAGGCCTTGATCGAGGCGATGTCGTCCTCGGCCAGCACGCCCTTCCAGGCGGGCATGCCCTTGTCGGGCCGGCCGGCGCGTACCGTGGCGTGGAACACCTCGGTCATCTCGTCGCCATAGCGGCGGCCGAGCTTGCGCAGGTCGATGCGCGCTTCGGGCGATTGCGCGTTGGGCCCATGGCAGTGGGAGCAGTTGGTGTTGAACAGCGTCCTGCCGCGCGACAGCATCGCATCGCTGCCCGCCGCATCGGCCACCACCGCTGCGGTCGCCTGGCCCATCAGCCCGCCCACCGCGCCGGCCGCCGCCAGCCGCAGCACCGGCGCATCCGCCGCGGCCAGTGGCAGCGCCGGCCCGGCCGGAAAGCCGTACTTCGCCGCCAGGCCGGTGATCCAGCCCTGCAGGCCGTCGAGCTGCTGCTGCACCTGGGCCCGCAGCGCCGCGTCGTCGCGGCGGAAGCCGATGGCCACCGGCCAGGCCATGCCCGGCCCGTCGGTGGCCAGCACCTGCCAGCGCTCCGCATGCCGCGTGCGGTTGTGGTAGCCGGCCGAAGGGCCCCACAGCCAGGCCACGTCGGCCTGACCGTCGGCCAGCGCCTGCAGGCCTTCCTCGGGCGAGCGCACCGTCACCGTCTGCATGCCCTCGGTGGTGGCCAGCAGCTGGTGCGGCGGCGTGAGCAGCTGCACCGCCACGCGCCGGCCGCGCAGCTCGGCCACGCCCGAGATCCGCTGGCCAGGCGGCAGGACGAGTGCGTAGTGATGCACCGCGAAGGGCGCCGACATCACCACCTGCGGCCGCATGAAATCGCCTTCGGCGGGCAGGCCGATGTAGAGGTCGCAGCGTCGGGCCAGCAGCGTGCTGCGGACGGCACGCCTGGCGTACAGCGTGGAGTGCCACACCTCCTGCGCGGCGCCGCGGCCCAGGGCTTCGGACAGCTTGTCCGCCAGCTCCACATAGAAGCCCTTCGGTCCCTCGGCGGCGCTGGAGAAGGGCAGGTTGTCGGGGTCGGCGCAGGCGCGCAGCGGGCCTTCGGCCGGCACCGCGCCGGTGGCTGCGGCGGCGCCGATGCAGGCGGCCGCCAGGCCGGCGCCCAGCAGGCTGCGCCGCCACTTGTCTAGACAGGTGAACATGGCAGGTGGCCTCCGCATCACAGCGAGAACACGAACAGCGCGCCGCCATCGGGCGTGGACAGCATGGTCTTGCCCAGGTCGCCGAGGAAGGCGGGGATGGAGGCGGTGCGGCCCACCACGACGGCCACGTACTGCTTGCCGCCGGCGGTGAAGGTCATGGGGCCGGCGCCGATGCCCGAGCCCAGGTTCATGCGCCACAGCACCTCGCCGGTCTTCGCGTCCAGCGCGCGGAACAGGCCGCCGTTGTTGCCCGCGAAGACCAGCCCGCCGCCGGTGGACAGGGTGCCGCCGTTGAAGGGCGTGCTTTCCTTCAGGCCCCAGGCCTTGCGCTGCTTCACCGGATCCCAGGCCACCAGCTCGCCCAGGTAGTCGCCTGGCCCGGGCTTGGCCGGGAACTCCTTGCCCAGGTACATCGTGCCCTTCTTGTATTGCACCTCGGTGGCGGCCATGTCCATGCACACGTTGTTGGCCGGGATGTAGACCAGCTGCGTGTTGGGGTCGAAGGACATCGGCTGCCAGTTCTTGCCGCCCAGCAGGTTGGGGCAGATGTCGCTGGCGGCATGGCCGGTGCGCGGCCGCTTGGCCGACACCTCGATCGGCCGGGCGGTGGCCAGGTCGATGCCCGTGGCCCAGTTGGTGGGCACGAAGGGCTGGGCCGAGATCAGCTTGCCGCTGTTGCGGTCGGCCACGTAGAAGAAGCCGTTGCGGTCGGCCTTCATCATCACCGGCCGGCTGGCGCCGTCGATCTTCAGGTCGGTGAGCACCGCCTCGTTCACGCCGTCGAAGTCCCAGGCGTCGTAGGGCGTGCCCTGCAGCCACCACTTGATCCTGCCGGTGTCGGCATCGAAGGCGACGGTTGAACTGGTGTAGAGGTTGGTGAACTGGCCGTAGTCGCTGCTGTCGGGGCCGCGCAGCGCGTTGTTCCAGGGGCTGGGGTTGCTGGTGCCGTAGAAGATGGTGTTGGTCTTCGCGTCGTAGGAGCCGATCAGCCAGGCCGCGCCGCCGCCGTTCTTCCAGCTGTCGCCCTTCCACGAGTCGTTGCCCGGCTCGCCTTCGCCGGCGGTGGTGAAGGTGTTCCACAGCTGCTTGCCGGTCTTGGCGTCGTAGGCGCTGAGGGCGCCGCGCACGCCGTATTCGCCGCCGCCGAAGCCGGTGACCACCATGTTCTTCACCACCAGCGGCGGCGAGGTGATGACCGCGCCCTGCTTGTAGTCCACCACCTTGGTGTCCCACAGCTCCTCACCGGTCTTGGCGTCCAGCGCCACCAGATGGCCGTCCAGCCGGCCGACGTAGATGCGGCCGTCGCCATAGCTCACGCCGCGGTTGACCACGTCGCAGCAGCCGTACTGCATGGTGTCGCCGGGCAGGTCGGGCTCGTAGCGCCAGCGGATGGCGCCGGTGGCGGCATCGAGCGCGAACACCGTCTTCGGCCCCCAGGAGCTGGAGACGTACAGCATGTCGCCCACCACGATGGGCGTGGATTCGTTGCTGCGCAGCGCGCCCAGCTGCAGCGTGTACGCGAGCTTCAGGTTCTTGACGTTGCCGCGGCCGATCTGCTTGAGCGGGCTGTAGTGCGTGTTGGCATAGTCGCGGCCGTACATCGGCCACTGGCCTTCTTGGCTGGACAACCTGGCCAGCTCGTCATTGGCCTGCACGGTGGTGCAGGGCAGGGCCAGCGTGGCGGTGAAAGCGGCGGCCAGCAGCGGGCCGCCCCAGCGCGTGGGGAAGGTGGTCATGGGGTGTCTCCTCGGGTGGAAAGGGCCCGGCCGGGCAGCCGGGCCGCGGGCTCAGCGGCTCAGTGGCTCAGTGGCTCAGAAAAAGCCGAGCGCCTGGTCGCTGTAGCTCACCAGCAGGTTCTTGGTCTGCTGGTAGTGGTCGAGCATCATCTTGTGGTTCTCGCGGCCGATGCCGGACTGCTTGTAGCCGCCGAAGGCCGCATGCGCCGGGTAGGCGTGGTAGCAGTTGGTCCAAACGCGGCCGGCCTGGATGCCGCGGCCCATGCGGAACGAGGTGTTCATGTCGCGTGTCCACACGCCGGCGCCCAGGCCGTACAGCGTGTCGTTGGCGATGGCCAGGGCCTCTTCCTCGTCCTTGAAGGTGGTGACCGACACCACCGGGCCGAAGATCTCCTCCTGGAAGATGCGCATCTTGTTGTGGCCCTTGAATACGGTCGGCTGCACGTAGTAGCCGTCCTTCAGGTCGCCTTCCAGCAGGTTGCGGCCACCGCCGATCAGGCAGGCCGCGCCTTCCTGGCGGCCGATGTCCATGTAGCTGAGGATCTTCTCCAGCTGCTCGCTGGACGCCTGCGCGCCGATCATCGTGCTCATCTCCAGCGGGTTGCCCTGCTTGATGGCGCGCACACGCTCCACCGCACGTTCGATGAAGGCCTCGTAGATCGATTCCTGGATCAACACGCGCGACGGGCAGGTGCACACCTCGCCCTGGTTGAGCGCAAACAGCGCGAAGCCTTCCAGCGCCTTGTTGAAGAAGGCGTCGTCCTTGCTCATCACGTCGGCGAAGAACACGTTGGGCGACTTGCCGCCCAGCTCCAGCGTCACCGGGATCAGGTTCTGGCTGGCGTACTGCATGATCAGCCGGCCGGTTGTGGTCTCGCCGGTGAAGGCGATCTTGGCGATGCGCTGGCTGCTGGCCAGCGGCTTGCCGCATTCCAGCCCGAAGCCGTTGACCACGTTGAGCACGCCCGGCGGGAGCAGGTCGCCGATGACTTCCATCAGCACGAGGATGGACACCGGCGTCTGCTCCGCGGGCTTGAGCACCACGCAGTTGCCGGCGGCCAGCGCGGGCGCCAGCTTCCACACCGCCATCAGCAGCGGGAAGTTCCACGGGATGATCTGGCCCACCACGCCCAGCGGCTCATGGAAGTGGTACGCATAGGTCTGCGCATCGATCTCGCTGATGCTGCCTTCCTGCGAACGCACGCAGCCCGCGAAGTAGCGGAAGTGGTCCACCGCCAGCGGCAGGTCGGCGAAGGTGGTCTCGCGGATGGGCTTGCCGTTGTCCCAGGTCTCGGCGGCGGCCAGCATCGGCAGGTTGGCCTCGATGCGGTCGGCGATCTTGTTGAGGATCACCGCGCGCTCGGCCGGCGAGGTCCTGCCCCAGGCGGCCTTGGCGGCATGGGCGGCATCCAGCGCGCGTTCCACGTCCTCCGCGGTGGAGCGCGGGATCTCGCAGAAGGCCTGGCCGGTGACGGGCGTCAGGTTGTCGAAGTACTGGCCCTGCGCGGGCTCCACCCACTGGCCGTTGATGTAGTTGCCGTAGCGCTTCTTGAAGGCGACGGGGGTGCCGAAGCGGCCGGGTTCGAGCATGTCCATGGGGTGTCTCCGTGACGGTGGCGGTTGCGGGCTTCGAGCGGCTGCGACATGCGCCGCTGCAGTCCTCCTTCTGCAGAGCCTGTGCCACCGAAGCACGGGTTTTTACCGAAGGGCAGCCCGCTGCCGAGGGCGAAGAAGCCGCATGGGGCGGCCCACAATCCGCAGGCCGGCGGTGGTCTTGCCGGCTGCGACGGGCGGCATGGGCGCGTTGTCGCAAGCTGCGACAAGCACCTGCCGTGGCAGGCGCGATTCGCGACCCGACGAGACGCGGAGACAAGCGCATGCAACAACTTCCCGCCGACGCTGCCAGCATGCAGGCGGCGCGGCGCCGCTTCATCGAGGAAGGCACCTTGCCGGCAGCCGGCGCCTCGCCGCTGTCGCAGCTGATCGAGCGCAGCTGGCAGCGCTGCCGCGGCCAGGTGCCGGGGCCGGAGCCGCTGGCCCGTTCGGTCTTCGCCAGCCGGCTGGAAGCCTCGCGCAAGCTGATCGACCATGCGCAGCCGGAGCTGGAGGCACTGGCTGAGCAGATGGCGCACACCCGCAGCGTGCTGATCCTCACCGACGCGCAGGGCCTGATCCTGGAAGAAGGCGGCAGCAGCGAGTTCTTGCGCCGTGCGCAGCGCGTGGCCCTGCAGCCGGGCGTGGGCTGGTCGGAGGACCAATGCGGCACCAATGCCATCGGCACCGCGCTGGTGGAGCGGCAGGCACTGGAGGTGCGCGGCGCAGAGCACTTCCTGGACGAGCACCACATCCTGCATTGCGCGGCCGCGCCCATCCTCTCGCCGCGCGGCGAGGTGCTGGGCGTGCTCGATGTCTCGGGCAGCGCCAGCGAGATGCACCAGCATGCGCTGGCGCTGGTGAAGCTGGCCGGCGAGCAGATCGAGCACCGGCTCATCCATGCCGATGCGCAGGGCCGCCGGCTGCTGCGCTTCCATGCCAAGGCGCCGATGCTGGGCACCGCCCGCGAGGCGGTGCTGCTGCTGGAGGACGACCGCATCGTCGGTGCCAATCCCATCGCGCTGCGGGCGCTGGGACTGCGCTGGGGCGCGGTGCTGGACCATTCGATGGACGCTTTGTTCGACCGCGGCTGGCGCAGCCTGGACGGCCGCGGCGGCCTGCTCACCACCCATGCCGGAAACGGCTTCGCCGCGGCCTGGCAGCACGCGCCGGCGGCCACCGCCGCGCCGGTGCGGCCGGCCGGCGGCAGCGCGCGGGCGCCGGCGGCCTTCAGCACCGACGACACCATCGAGCCCTTGCTGGCGCGTGCGGTGCGGGTGCTGGACGCCGGCAGCTCGGTGCTGCTGCAGGGCGAGACCGGATCGGGCAAGGACGTGTTCGCCGGCCTGCTGCACCAGCGCAGCAGCCGCGCGCGCGGGCCGTTCGTGGCGCTGAACTGTGCGGCGCTGCCGGAGACGCTGGTGGAGGCCGAACTGTTCGGCTATGCCGAGGGTGCCTTCACCGGCGCACAGCGCAAGGGCCAGGTCGGCCGCGTGCGCGAAGCCGATGGCGGCGTGCTGTTCCTCGACGAGATCGGCGACATGCCGCTGCTGCTGCAGTCGCGCCTGCTGCGGGTGCTGCAGGAACGCAGCGTGACGCCGCTGGGCGGCGGGCGGGCGGTGCCGGTGGACTTCGCGCTGGTGTGCGCCACCCACCGCGACCTGGCCGCGATGGTGGAGGCGGGCAGCTTCCGCGCCGACCTGTTCTACCGGCTGCAGGACTACACCGTGGCGCTGCCGGCGCTGCGCGAGCGGCGGGACATCCCGGCGCTGGTCGAGCGCCTGTTCGTGCAGGCCGGCGGGCAGGCGATGGGCCTGAAGCTGTCGCCCGAGGCCGTGGCCGAACTGGCCGCGCGGCCCTGGCCCGGCAACCTGCGCCAGCTGGCCAGCACCCTGCGCACGCTGGTGGCGCTGGCCGATCCGGGCACGGTGATCGGCGTGGCCCAGCTGCCGCCGCTGCCGGGCCGCCCGGTGGCCGCGGCGGCCGTTGCCACGGGCCTGCCGGCCATGGGCCCGGCGCAGCCCCTGCCGCCGGCTGCAGGCGCGGCGGCCGTGCCGGCGGAAGGACCGGCGGACCTGCGCAGCCTGACGGCCGAGGCCATCGACCGCGCGCTGCAGGCCCAGCAGGGCCGGGTGGCGGCCGCCGCGCGGGCCCTGGGCGTGCACCGCAGCACGGTGTACCGGCACATCGCGCAGAAGGCCCAGAAGGCGCAGGAAGCGCAGGAGGCTGGGCAGCCGCCCGCCGAAGGCCGCTGACGGCGGCGGGCCGACCTCAGGTCCGGCCGAAATCCTTGCGCACCTGGCGCAGGCATTCCTCGCGCACGGCGCGCACCGGGTGCGCCTGGCAGCGGCGCACCCGTTCCTCGTAGCTGGGCGCGGGCGTGGCGGCCGAGGCGGCCGAAGCGGCCACCGAGGGCCGCGGCCCGCCCGGGGCGCCCAGCACGCTGCCATGCAGCGCGGCCCAGGCCAGGCCGCTCACCATCGCCATCCGCTTCAGTCCGTCCACGCCCTGACTCCTTGCGCCGTGCCTTCCAGCGCGCTTCAGGCCGGCAACCGCCGCGCCCGGCGGCCCGCCAGGCGGGCCACCACCGCCAGCCCGGCCAGCGCCATCGCCCAGGTGGAGGGCTCCGGCACCGCCGTCACCTGGCTGAAGCCCGAGACCGTCAACGTGGTGCCCGCGGCGCCCACGCCGGCGAAGCTGAGCGAGCGGCCCGAGACCGAACGTCCGTCGTCCGACAGCGCCAGCCGCACCAGCAGGCTTTCATTCGGGCCCAGCGTCGGCGCGTTCCATTGCAGGCCCATCACCGCGTCGCAACCGGCCGGGGCCAGGCAGGCGGCATCGGGCGCCGCGTCGGTCAGGTTGGCATTGACCGCAAAGCGGCCCAGGATGTTGTCGAAGGGGTCGGCCGTGGCCGCATGCACCTCGCGGCGCACCGGGTCGCCGGCCACGGCCGCGCCCCAGGTCTCGGTGACCCGGTCCAGGAAGTTCAGCTGCTCGCCGTCGGGGTTGGCGAACACCATGAAGCGCAGCTGCGAGAAGCTGTCGGTGGCGCTGCTGTTGGTGATGCGGTAGTCCACCGTCATCAGGCCGCTGCCCGCGCCGGCCACCGACACCGCGTAGTCCAGCGCGCTGTTGAGCGTGGTGACGCTGGCCGGCCCGCCGGGCGAACCCAGGCCGTTGATGAACAGCCGCGGCGTGAGCTGGAACACGTTGCCGGCCAGGCCGTAGGCGATGTTCTCGAAGCCGCCTTCGAAGTCGGGGCCGGTGCCGCCGGCCACCGCGGCCTGGGCGGCGGGCACGGCCAGTGCGCAGGCCAGGGCGCAGGCGGCGGTCAGGGGCAGCAGAGAGGTTCTTGCCATGAGAGGGCTCCTTGAAAGGGTGCGGGGCTTCAGCGCAGCGCGCCTTCGGCCTCGGTGGGTGCCAGCAGGTCGTATTCGCGCACCAGGCCGGGCGCGGCGAAGGCCTTCTCGGAGGTCTGCAGCCGCTCCCGCGTCGCCTGGGAGACGATGACCTTCACCGCCGGCTGCAGCACGCCGCACACCGGGCACAGCGGCGGGTTGGGATCGTCGGGATGCGGATAGCCCTTGCGCAGCGCGATCAGCACCGACATCGAGCGCACTTCGCGCACGCCCTCGTTCCACAGGTCCTGGGTGATCTCGTTGACCAGCGTGCTGGCCGACTTGGCACGCCGGGCGTCGGTCTTGGGATCGATCTGCGCATCCGACCAGCCCTGCACCTGCGCGAACTGCACGCCGGCGTCGTTGATGGCGATCACCGCCTGCCCGGGCGCGATCACATGGTCCAGCGCCACGCCGCTGGTGCCGTCCCGCAGCAGGCCACCGGGCACCAGGAAGGCCCGCGGCAGCACCACCACCTTCTGCAGCTCGAACTGCCGGGCATTGGCGCCGGGCTCGTCGGCCGCGCCGGCCACCAGCGTGCGCACCGGCAGCGGCACCTTGGCGCCCGGCGGCGCCTGCGGGATCTCCGACTTGGGAATGCCCAGCAGCTCGGCGAAGGCCAGCGCGGTCTTGTAGGCGTCCTCGTCGGTGAGCTTCAGCGGCTGCGGCGTGCCCTCGTCGCCCGGCTTGAAGGCGGCGCGGCGGAAGTAGCGGATGTCGCCCTGGCCGATGTTCTTGCTGAAGGCCAGCTGCACGTAGGCGCCGGCCGGGTCATCGCGCCCGCCGAGTTCCAGCGTGCACAGGCCTTCGTCCGGCTCCTTCATCGGCGTGGTGGCGCCGCGGCATTCGGGCGCCGCACTGGGGCTGCCGCGGCCGAACACCGCCTGCGACACGCGGCCGGGATTGAAGCCGCGCGAGATGGCGCCATCGGGCCGCACGTTGGCCAGCTTGCCGACCACCTCGCCCGGGCCGTTGGGCATCACCCGCGACAGCGCGGCGGCCACGTCCTTCTGCAGCACGTCGAGCCGGCTCTGCGCCTGCACCGGCAGGCAGCAGGCCAGGGCGGCCAGGGCCGCGCAGGCAGCGGCGGTGGGATTGAGCTTGAGGGAGTTCATGGTGTGCGTCCTGCTTCAGGGGTTGAAGGGGTTTTCGCCGACCGGGTCGCAGCCGCGATAGCCCATCCAGGCGTACCAGCTGCGGCCGGTGGGTGGGCCGAAGGCGGCGCTGTTGTTGTAGCGCTCGTGCAGCAGCCGGTTGAGCGCATTGCCGCCGCTGGGGCCCACGGTCATCGCGGTGGGGCACTGGTCCTGGCAGGTGCCGAACCAGCCGAACGGGTCGTAGCCCGCGCAGGAGAACTGGTTGGACTTGTAGTGGTTGGTGACCCAGGCGGTGGCCACCGGCATCACGTGGCCGTCGCTGGCGGTGTCGCGGTAGTCGCCGTTGAAGCTGGAGCTGATCCACATGATCCCGTGGAAGCCCGTCATCACATGCAGGCCCTTGGCGGTGCCGGGCTCCTTCATGGCCACCCGCATGTTGCTGAAGTAGTTGTCGTTCAGGCTGTAGCAGGACGAGGCGTGCAGGAATTTCAGGCTCTTGTCGCCCACGAAGGTGGTGCCGCCGGCACCGCCCATGCGCAGGCTGCACTGGTTCTTCCAGCTGTTGCGCATCAGGGCGCCCCAGGCATTGCCGGCATCGAAGCCATGCGCGGCCACGATGGCCGCGTCGGGCCAGTCTACGTAGGCGAAGTCCAGGCAGCCGGCATCGAAGCTGGGGTCGCAGAAGCGCTGCAGCGTGGTGTTGCCGTCGACGAACTTGCCGGTCTTGCTGTGGCCGATGGCGCCCATGCGGTCGTACCAGGCCGTGGCCATGCCGGGCCAGGAACCGCGGTCGGCGTCGGTGTCGCCGGGCGCGCAGTTGCCACCGCTCCAGTTGCCGATGGCGTACATGTCGACCTTGAAGGCCAGGGCCGTGGACAGGCCGGTGGAGACGGCGGCCGCGGCCGCCAGCCGGATCAGCAGGCGCCGGTGATGGGGTGGGATGAGGATCTTCAAGGTGTGCCTCCTGTGCGGGCCGGCCGCCAGCGGGTTGCAGCGGCCGTGCTTCAAAGGTAGGCGGCCGACCCGTGCGGCAACACCCCCGGCGCACTTCAACAATGGGGGCCCGGAAGGGGGTGCGGGGGGCCGCGGCGGGGGCGCCCATGTGGGGGAAGGGCGGCTCGCATAATCGCCGCCGCACCCGCTGTCCAACCCTCAACACCTGCCGTCCCATGAACACTCGCCCCGCCGGCCACGCTTTGGTCGAAGCCCTCGTTGCACAAGGCGTCGACACCGCCTTCGGCGTGCCCGGTGAAAGCTACCTGGCCGTGCTCGACGGCTTCCATGAACACCGCGAGCGCATCCGCTTCGTGGCCTGCCGGCAGGAGGGCGGCGCCGCCTTCATGGCCGAGGCGCAGGGCAAGCTCAGCGGCCGCCCGGGCATCTGCTTCGTCACCCGCGGCCCCGGCGCCACCAATGCCAGCATCGGCGTGCACACCGCCTTCCAGGACTCCACGCCGATGGTGCTGTTCGTCGGCCAGGTGGCCAGCGACCAGCGCGACCGCGAGGCTTTCCAGGAGCTGGACTACCGGCAGGTGTTCGGCCCCGGCACGCTGGGCATGGCCAAGTGGGTGGGCGAGGTGCACGACGCCGACCGCCTGCCCGAGTACGTGGCCCGCGCCTTCCATACCGCGATGCAGGGCCGGCCGGGACCGGTGGTGCTGGTGCTGCCCGAGGACATGCTGGCCGCGCCCACCGCGGCGCCGGTGCTGCCGCGCATCGAACCCGCCACCGCCTGGCCCGCACCCGGCGCGATGCGCGACCTGCGTGCAATGCTGGCTGCAGCGCAGAGGCCTTTCGTCATCGCCGGCGGCAGCGGCTGGACGGCCGAGAGCGTGCAGGCGCTGCAGCGCTTCGCCGAGAACTGGGGCCTGCCGGTGGGCTGCGGCTTCCGCTTCCAGGACACCTTCGACAACCGCCATCCGCTGTATGCGGGCGACGTGGGCATCGCCATCAACCCGAAGCTGGCGCAGCGCATCCGCGAGGCCGACCTGGTGCTGGCCGTGGGCGTGCGCCTGGGCGAGATGACCACCAGCGGCTACACCCTGCTGCAGGTGCCGCGGCCGGCACAGAAGCTGGTGCACATGCATGCCGGTGCCGAGGAACTGGGCCGCGTGTACAGCGCCGACCTGATGCTGCAGAGCGCGATGTGCCATGCCGGCAAGGCGCTGGAGACGCTGGCCGCTCCCGCCGGCACGCCGCGCTGGGCCGACTGGGCCGCCGCCGCGCATGCCGACTACGAGGCCAACCACGTCGCGCCCGAGGTGGTGCCGATGGACATGGCCCAGGTGATGAAGACCATCCAGCGCCTGGCACCCAAGGACACCGTGTACACCAACGGCGCGGGCAACTATGCCGGCTGGCTGCACCGCTATGTGCGCTACTTCGGGCTGCAGCACCACGGCCGCACGCAGCTCGCGCCCACCTCGGGCGCGATGGGCTACGGCGTGCCGGCGGCGGTGGCGGCCTCGCTGCTGCAGCCGCAGCGCACCGTGGTCAACATCGCCGGCGACGGCGACTTCCTGATGACCGGCCAGGAGCTGGCCACCGCCACCGGCTACGGCGCCACGCGGCTCATCAGCGTGGTGGTGGACAACGGCACCTACGGCACCATCCGCATGCACCAGGAGCGCGACTACCCTGGCCGCGTGAGCGGCAGCGACCTGTTCAACCCCGACTTCGCCGCGCTGGCCCGGGCCTACGGCTGGCGCGCCGAGCGCATCGACGCAACCGCGCAGTTCGAGCCGGCCTTCGCTGCCGCCCTCGACAGTGGCCGCCCCACGCTGCTGCATGTGAAGCTGGACACTGACGTCAGTACCACCCGCAGCACCCTGAGCGCCATTCGCGCAGCAGCTATGAAGAAAAAATGATGAAGTCAAGGGGGTGAGCAGACACTGATCCCCCTAGGCTGTGGAAATTCGCGCAGTCTCAGCAATTTAGGGGTTGTTGCTCAATGCAACGCCAGCCAACACTCGGAGAACAACTGTTACGTCTCGGCGCGCTGGTGCGCCGCTTCGTTACAGCCACAACATTCGAGGAGCGGGCAATGGGCGTCGTGTTTGGCGAAAGCGCGGTCAACGTTTTCCAACCGGGCAGCCAGGAGGCGCCGAAGGTCACGGTGCTGGCCGATGGCAGCTACGTGGTGGTCTGGCAGTCGTACGGCCAGGACGACTCCGACAGCCAGGGCATCTATGCCCAGCGCTTCAGCGCGGCCGGCGTGGCCGTAGGGCCCGAGTGGCGCATCAACCAGCTCTCCGAAGGGGGCCAGCACAGCCCGCGCATCACCGCCTTGAGCGATGGCGGCTGGGTGGTCACCTGGCAGGACGACGCCGAGGCCGATGGCAGCAGCACCGGCGTGATGGGCCAGCGCTTCAACGCGGACGGCGTGCCGCAGGGCGCCAACTTCGTGGTGAACGCCACCACCAGCAGCTCCCAGTACGACGGCGCGGTGGCGGGCTACACCGGCGGCTTCGCGGCGGTATGGTCGTCGGCCCAGGCCGGTGGCAACGGCTACGACATCATCCTGCGCCGCTTCGACAACACCGGCGCCACGGTGCTGGCGGAAACCCGCATCTCCACCGTGCCGGGCAGCCCGGGCAGCGCCCAGGCCGGCACGCAGGAGCAGGCCGACATCGCTGCGCGGGCGGACGGCAGCCTGGTCATCGTCTGGACCGACCAGGGCGGCAGCGATGGCAGCAGCTACGGCGTGTACGGCCGCACCGTGGCGGCCGACGGCACGCTGGGCAATCCCTTCCTGGTCAACACCTTCACCAGCGGCGCGCAGTACGAGCCCAGCGTGGCGATGCTGTCGGGCGGCGGCTTCGTCGTGGTGTGGCGCTCCGATGCGCAGGACGGCAGCAGTGCCGGCGTCTACGGCCAGCGCTTCGACGCAGCCGGCGCGAAGGTGGGCGCGGCCTTCCTGGTCAACGAGACCACCAACGGCGGCCAGTACCAGCCCTCGGTCACCGGCCTGTCCACCGGCGGCTTCGTCGTCACCTGGTTCAACGACAACTACGACAGCAGCGGCAGCGGCAGCACGGCCGACGTGTACCTGCGGGAATACAGCGCGGCGGGCGTGGCCCTCACCGGCCAGCAGAAGCTGGCGTCCGGCAGCAACAGCACCGAGTACCAGCCCGACATCGCCGACCTGGGCAACGGCAACTACGTGGTGGTCTATGCCGACTACGTCACCGCCGCGGGCCCCGGCGACAACACCTATCGCATCGCGCAGCAGATCTTCGGCGATGCCAATCCGCCGGTTCGCCAGGCCGACCCCACGCTGGGCGACTTCACCGGCACCGTGACCTTCGCCGAAAACCTGGTGAACACCGCGCCGCAGGTGATCGACGCAGCCATCAGCCTGGCGGACAGCGATTCCGCCGACCTGGCCGGCGGCCGGCTCGACCTGTTCTATGTGCAGGGCGGTGATGCCACCGACCAGCTGGGCGTGCGGCACCAGGGCAACGGCTTTGGCCAGATCGGCCTGGCCGGCAGCACCGTCAGTTACGGCGGCGTGGCCATCGGCACGCTGAGCGGCGGCGCCAACGGCGCCAACCTCGTCATCAGCTTCAATGCCAGCGCCACCGTGGATGCGGTGGAAGCGCTGGTGCAGAACCTCACCTACGCCAGCACCTCGCAGAGCCCGCAGCCCAGCCGCACGGTGGGCCTGCGCATCAGCGACGGCGACGGCGGCAGCAGCGAGGCCAGCACCGTCACCATCCAGGTGACGGCCGAGCTGGACGGCCGGCCGGTGGCGCATGGGGAGGAGGCGGTCAACAGCTACCGCGCCAGCACGCAGGACACACCCACCATCGCGGTGCTGGCCGATGGCAGCTACGTCATCGCCTGGGAGTCGCAGGCCCAGGACGGCGCCGGCACCGGCGTGTACTGGCAGCGCTTCGCGGCCAACGGCACCGCCATCGGCCCCGAGGTGCGTGCGGCCGGCGCCACGGAAGGCGAGCAGCGCCAGCCGCACCTGGCGGCCTTGAGCGACGGCGGCTTCGTGCTCACGTGGGAAGACAACTCCGGCGTGGACGGCAGCGGGCAGGGCGTGATCGGCCAGCGCTACAACGGCGCCGGCGTGGCCCAGGGCGGCAACTTCATCGTCAACACCACCACCAGCAGCGCGCAGTACGACGGCGCGGTGGCGGGCTACACCGGCGGCTTCGCGGCGGTGTGGTCGTCGGCCCAGGCGGGTGGCAATGGCTACGACATCTACCTCAAGCGCTTCGACAACACCGGTGCGGTGACGCTGGCGGAGACCCGCATCTCCACCGTGCCGGGCCAGCCGGGCACGGCACAGCCCAGCACGCAGGAGCAGGCGCAAATCGCCGCCCGCGCCGACGGCAGCCTGGTGGTGGTGTGGACCGACCAGGGCGGCAACGACGGCAGCAGCTACGGCGTCTATGGCCGCACCGTGGCGGCCAACGGCACGCTGGGCGACACCTTCCTCGTCAATGGCAGCACTGCCGGCGCGCAGTACGAGCCCGCGGTGGCGCTGCTGAGCAATGGCGGCTTCGTCGTGGTCTGGCGCTCCGACGGCCAGGACGGCAGCAGCGCCGGGGTGTATGGCCAGCGCTTCGATGCCGCGGGCGTGAAGGTCGGCGGCGAGTTCCTGGTCAACGAGAGCACCACCGGCGGCCAGTACCAGCCGGCGGTCACCGGCCTGTCCACCGGTGAGCGACGGCGGCCAGGACGGCAGCGGCGGCAGCATCCACCTGCAGCGCTTCGCCGCCAACGGCAGTGCCCAGGGCGCCGAGGTGCAGGTCAACAGCTACACCCTCAACACGCAGAACCAGCCGGCGGTCTCCGGGCTGGCCGATGGCGGTTACGTGGTGGCCTGGACCAGCGGCCACGACGGCAGCGGCAGCGGCGTGTATGCGCAGCGCTTCAACGCCGCCGGCCAGCCGGCGGGAGGCGAGTTCCGCGTCAACACCACCATCACCAGCACCCAGAACATGCCCACGGTGCTGGGCCTGGCCGACGGCAGCTTCGTGGTGGCCTACGAAAGCGACTATTCCAATGCCACCGCCGGCTACACCTACGACGTGCTGGGCCAGCGCTTCGCGGCCGATGGCACGCCGCTGGGCGCCGAGTTCACGCTCAACAGCAATGTGAACGGCAGCCAGGTGCAGCCCCAGCTCGCCAGCCTGGCCGGCGGCGGCTTCGTGGCGGCGTGGACCGACACCAGCGGTGCCGACGGCAGCGGCTACGGCATCGTGCTGCAGCGCTTCGCGGCCGATGGCAGCAAGCTGGGGTCGGAGATCATCGCCAACACCACCGTGGCCGGCACGCAGCAGGGCGCCGACGTGGTGGGCCTGGCCGGCGGCGGCTTCGTGGCGGTGTGGCATGACGACAGCACCAACAGCGTGCTGGCGCAGCGCTTTGCGGCGGACGGCAGCAAGCTGGGTGCCGAACTGCTGGTAAGCACGCCCGACACCCGGGCGGACTACAACAACTACGCCCGCGTGGCCGCGCTGGACACCGGCGGCTTCGTCGTCACCTGGGACTCCACCTATGCGGTGGGCGGCTCCAACTACGAGGTGGTGGCGCAGCAGTTCAGCGCCACCGGCCAGCGGGTGGACGGCGTGTTCGTCCTCAACCAGCGCACCGCCAGCACGCAGATCGAACCGGACGTGGTCGGCCTGGCCGGCGGCAATTTCGTGGCCGCCTGGAGCAACTACGACGCCGAGCGCCGGACCGACAACAGCTACGGCGTGTTCCACCGCGTGTTCGGCACGCCGGGCTCGGTGGCCAGCTCGGCCGCCCCGGTGCTGGTGGACCTGGCCGACAGCGTCACCTTCGACGAGGCCTTGGTCAATGCCGGTGGCCAGCTCATCGATGCCAGCGCGGGGCTGAGCGATGCCGATTCCGCCAACTTCGACGGCGGCCGGCTGTGGGTCAGCGTGATCAACGGCTATCCGCACGACAACGACGGACCGCTGGCCGCCGGCCTGGTGCAGCAGGACGTGCTGGGCATCCGCTCCGTGGGCACCGGCGCGGGCCAGGTGTCGGTCAGCGGCAGCACGGTGAGCTACGGCGGCGTGGCCATCGGCGTGATCGAGCTGGGCGGCGCGGCCGGCGCCGACCTGGTGCTGCGCTTCAACGCCAGCGCCACCAGCGCCGCGGTGGAGGCGGTGATCGAGAGCCTGACCTATGCCAACACCTCGTCGGCCCCGTCGGCCAGCCGGGTGGTGAGCATCAGCGTGAGCGATGGCGACGGCGGCACCAGCGATCCGCGGCTGGTGACGGTCAACGTCACGCCGCAGGCCGACGGCCCGCAGCCGCTGTTCGGCAACGAGGTGGTCAACACCTTCCGGCCCGACACCCAGGGCGAACCGGCCACGGCCGCGCTCACCGGCGGCGGCTATGTCACGGTGTGGACTTCGCAAGGCCAGGACGGGTCGCAGGGCGGCGTGTTCGGCCAGCGCTACACCGCGGCCGGCGAGCGGGTGGGGCCGGAGTTCCAGGTCAACACCCAGACGCTGCAGGTGCAGGACCACCCCAAGGTGGTGGGCCTGGCCGGCGGCGGCTTCGTGGTGGCCTGGGAATCGCAGAACCAGGACGGCAGCAGCACCGGGCTGTACGGCCAGCGCTTCGGCGCCGACGGCGCACCGGCGGGCAGCGAGTTCCGTATCAACACCACCACCGACAACGAGCAGAGCCAGGTGAGCCTGGCGGCCTTGCCCGGCGGCGGCTTCGTGGCCACCTGGTACAGCTACTACCACGAAGGAACCTACTACCAGATCGTCGCCCAGCGCTTCGATGCCGCCAACGTGCCGGTGGGCCCGGAGTGGACGGTCAACACCGACGCCAGCAGTTCGTACCAGGCCGAGCCGGCCGTGGCCGCCGCGGCCGATGGCAGCTTCCTCATCGTCTGGCGCAGCGACGGCCAGGACGGCTCTGGCGCCGGGGTCTATGGCCAGCGCTTCGCGGCCAACGGCAGTGCCCAGGGCAGCGAGTTCCGCGTCAACAGCTACACCGACGGCAGCCAATACCAGCCCGACGTGGCGGCGCTCGCCGGCGGCGGCTACATCGTGGTGTGGCACTCCGACAGCCAGGACGGCAACAGCGGCGGTGTCTACGGCCAGCGGCTGAATGCGTCCGGCGCGCCGGTGGGGCCGGAGTTCCGCATCCATGCCGACATCGTCGGCAACCAGCACACGCCCAGCGTGACGGCCCTGCCTGGCGGCGGTTTTGCCGTGGCCTGGATCGACAACGGCCAGGCCTGGCTGCAGCAGTTCGCGGCCGACGGCACGCGGCTGGACGGCGAGCTGCGGCTGGACACGCTGGACAGCGGCGGCAACGTCAGCCTGCCGCAGGTCACGGCACTGGCCAACGGCAGCCTGGTGGCCACCTGGGGCGACTATGTGCAGGCCCAGGTCAGCTACGAGGTGGTGCAGCAGCTGCTGGCCAATCCGGCCACCACCACGCGCCAGTCGCGGCCGGTGATCACCGACCTGGTCGACAGCATCACGCTGCCGGAAAACCTGGTGAATGCCGCAGCGCAGCTGATCGACGCCAGCATCGACCTGGCCGATGCCGACTCGGCCAACTTCGATGGCGGCCAGCTGTGGGTGAGCGTGATCTCCGGCTACGGCAACCTGGAGGTGGCCCAGTTGCCGGAGGACGTGCGCGCCCAGGACCAGCTGGGCCTGCGCAGCACCGGCGACGGGCCGGGCCAGGTGCGGGTGACCGGCAGCGCGGTGAGCGTGGGCGGCGTGGTGGTGGCCACCGTGCTGACCAACGGCAGTGCCGGCGCCGACCTGGTGCTGCGCTTCAATGCCCAGGCCACGCCCGCCGCCGTGGAAGCGGTGGTGGAGGCGCTGACCTATGCCAACACCGCCTCCAACCCGGTGGGCAGCCGCGCCATCAGCATCAGCCTGAGCGATGGCGACGGCGCCACCAGCGAGCCGCAGGTGGTCACGGTCAACGTCACGCCCGAGGCGGACGGCGCGCAGGCGCTGTTCGGCAACGAGCTGGTCAACACCTATGCCCCCGACACGCAGAACCTGCCGGCCATCACCCGGCTGGCCGATGGCGGCTACGTGATCGTCTGGACCTCGCAAGGCCAGGACGGCTGGGGCACTGGCGTGCATGCCCAGCGCTTCGATGCCAACGGCGTGCCGGTGGGCAGCGAGTTCCAGGCAAACACTTACACCCCTTATGACCAGGTTGCGCCCACCGCGGCCGGCCTGGCCAGTGGTGGCTTCGTGCTGATGTGGACGTCGCAGAATCAGGACGGCAGCGGCAGCGGCGTCTACGGCCAGCGCTTCGATGCCAACGGGGTGCCCGCAGGGGCTGAGTTCCTGGTCAACACCGGCGGCAGCAGCAACCAGAGCCAGGTGGACGTGGCGGCGCTGGCGGGCGGAGGCTTCGTGGCAACCTGGTATGCCGACTTCCAGGACGGCACGTACTACAACGTCTATGCCCAGCGTTTCGATGCCAACGGCGCGAAGCAGGGCAGTGAATTCGTGGTCAACGACACCAGCGGTGGCGAAACC
Organism: Aquincola tertiaricarbonis; assembly: GCF_000969605.1. Lineage (GTDB taxonomy): Bacteria > Pseudomonadota > Gammaproteobacteria > Burkholderiales > Burkholderiaceae_C > Aquincola > Aquincola tertiaricarbonis. The sequence continues at coordinate 38,197 of NZ_JZUE01000035.1, forward strand.
TTCCAGCAGCAGCACCAGCCCAAGGTGGCGGCGCTGCCAGGCGGTGGCTTTGTCATCGTGTGGCAGAGCGAAGGGCAGGACGGCAACAGCACCGGCATCTACGGCCAGCGTTACGCGGCCGATGGCAGCTCGGTGGGTGGCGAATTTCAGGTCAACAGCTATACGCCCAGCACCCAGAGCGAGCCCGACGTGGTGGCGCTCACCGGCGGCGGCTTCGTGGTGGTGTGGCGCTCCGAAGGCCAGGATGGCAACAGCGGCGGCGTGTTCGGCCAGCGCTACGGCAGCAACGGCGCGCCGGTGGGCAGCGAATTCCGCATCAACACGCACACGCTGGACAACGAGTCCAATCCCGCCGTCACCGCCTTGTCGCACGGCGGTTTCGCCGTGACCTACCAGGACGGCAACCGCATCTCGGTGCAGCAGTTCGACGCCGCCGGCCGCCCGCTGGACAACGAGACCCGGGTGGACACCGCCGACAACAACAATGCCCACCAGCCGGCGATCGCGGGCCTGGGCGGCGGCGCCTTCGTGGTGGCCTGGACCGACTACGACTACCAGAGCGGCCAGTACCAGATCTACCAGCAGGTGTTCGGCAACCCGGCGCTGCTCACACGCCAGGCCAACCCGCAGCTGGTGGACGTGACGCCCAGCGTCACCTTCGCCGAGAACCTGGTGAATGCGGTGCCGCAGTTGATCGACCCGGGCGTGGGCCTGATCGACACCGACTCGGCCAACTTCGACGGTGGCCTGCTGGAGGTGAACTACCTCACCGACTACGGCGCGCAGGACCAGCTCGGCCTGCAGAGCCTGGACAACCAGGACCAGCTGGGCATCCGCCATGAAGGCCTGGGTGCCGGCCAGGTGGGCGTGGTGGGCAGTGTGGTGAGCTTCAGCGGCGTGGCCATCGGGCAGATCGTCAGCGCCGGCGCCAATGGCGACAAGCTGAGCGTGCGCTTCAATGCCAATGCCAGCGTGGAGGCGGTGGAGCAGGTGATCGAGAACCTGACCTATGCCAACACCGTCAGCAATCCCATCGCCAGCCGCACCGTCAGCATCCGCGTGACCGATGGCGACGGCGGTGCCAGCGCCGCCCGCGCGGTGACCATCAACGTCACGCCGCAGATCGACGGCGCCGTGCGCTTCGGCCTGGAGCAGACGGTCAACACCACGCGCGCCGGCCAGCAGGTGGAGTCGGACATCGCCCGCCTGGCCGATGGCGGCTATGTGGTGGTGTGGACCGACCAGGGCGGTGCCGACGGCAGCAGCCACGGCGTGTACGGCCAGCGCTACGACGCCAATGACAACCCGGCGGGTGCGCAGTTCCGCATCCCCACCACCACCGCCGGCCAGCAGGAGAACGCGCAGGTGGTGGGCCTGGCGGGTGGCGGACACGTGGTGGTGTGGCAATCGCAGGGTCAGGACGGCTCCGGCTGGGGCGTGTACGGCCAGCGCTTCAATGCGAACGGGAGCGCCGCAGGCGGCGAGTTCCGCGTCAACACGCTGACCACGTCCAACCAGGTGCAGCCGGCGCTGGCGGCCACCGCCGACGGCGGTTTCATCGTGGCCTGGCACCACGACTCCTACAGCGACAACGACACCGAGTATTCCGACGTCTTCTTCCAGCGCTATGGCGCCAACGGCACGGCGCTGGGCGGCGAGACGAAGGCCAATCCCGGCCGGGGCGAGATCTTCCGCTACCAGTCGGAGCCGGCATTGGCGGTGCTGCAGGGCGGCAGCTTCGTGGTGGTGTGGACCGACAACGACCTGGACGGCAGCAGCTACGGCGTGTTCGGCCAGCGCTTCAGTGCCGCTGGCGTGGCCCAGGGCAGCGCATTCGCCGTCAATGGCTACACCGACAGCCAGCAGCAGCAGCCGGCCATCACCGCCTTGAAGGACGGCGGCTTCCTGGTCACCTGGCAGTCCTACCAGCAGGACCTCAGCGGCTGGGGCGTGTATGCGCAGCGCTTCGATGCCACCGGCACGGCCGTGGGCGCGGAGTTCCGCGTCAACACCACCATCAGCAGCAACCAGTACGACGTGGACGTCACCGCGCTGGAGAACGGCGGCTGGGTGGTGGCCTGGTACGGCGACAACGGCGGCGACGTCTACCTGCAGCAGTACAACGCCGCCGGCCAGGCGGTGGACGGCGAGACGCAGATCAACGGCTACGAATACAGCACGCAGCAGCAGCCTGCCATCGCCAGCATGGCCGACGGCGGCTTCGTCGTCAGCTGGAGCAGCTACATCGCCAGCGGCGATGGCAATGGTGACGGCGTGGGCGATGGTGGCAACGACACCTACGAGATCCGCCTTCAGCGCTTCAGCAACACCGCGCCGCAGGTGTCCGACGTCATCGCCAACGGCCAGGAGGACACGCCGCTGGTGCTGGGCAATGCCGTGTTCGAGGCCGGCTTCGCCGACGTGGACGGCCAGACGCTGCAGTCCATCCGCATCACCACGCTGCCGGGCGAGGGCACGCTGCGCCTGAACGGCACCGCCGTGGTGGCCGGGCAGGAGATCACGCTGGCACAGCTGCAGGCCGGCCAGCTCACCTACCAGGGCAATGCCGACTGGTTCGGTGCCGACCAGTTCCGCTGGACCGGCTCGGATGGCGTGGCCTATGCCTCCACGCCGGTGCTCACCACCATCAACCTGGCCAACGTGAACGATGGGCCGCGGCTGGAGGCCGGCGCCAACGACACCGCCAACGAGGGCGTGTGGTTCAACCACAGCATCACGCTGGGCGACCCCGACCCCGAGGGCCATCTGCTCACCATCGACTGGGGCGACGGCCAGGCGCCGCAGGTGTTCACGGTGGGCAACACGCCCAACCACAGCATCAGCCACTACTTTGCCGACAACGGCAGCTACACCGTGCAGGTGCGCGCCGACGACCAGCGCGGCCTGCCCAACAGCGTGGCGACCGACAGCTTCCAGGTGGTGGTGGCCAACGTGGCGCCCACGCTGACATTGTTCGGCAATGCCAATGCGGTGCAGGGCCAGCCTTATGTGCTGGACCTGGGCACCGTGGTCGATCCGGGCGCCGACACCGTCACCCAGTACCGCATCGACTGGGGCGACGGCACGCCGCTGCAGGTGGTGGCCGCGGCCGACCTGCCGGCCAACCGCGAGCTGCAGCACACCTACGCCAACCCCGGCACGCCCACCATCCGCGTGGCGCTGCAGGACGAGGACGGCGTGTTCGCCAATGCCGGCAGCCGCAGCGTGAACGTGGTGGCACCGGCCGAGGTCATTACCGTGCAGGCGGGCGCCGACCTCTCGGTCAACGAAGGCACGGTATTCACCCGCAGCATCAGCTTCACCGACCCCACCGACCAGGCGCCGGCCGGCCGCAGCTACACCGTCAACTGGGGCGACGGCCAGACCAGCAGCGGCAATCTGGCCGCGGGCGTGCTCAGCTTCAACATCTCGCATGCCTATGCCGACCACGGCGGCAGCTACACCGTGCAGGTGACGGTGGACGACTCCGGCGCGCAGCAGGGCAGCGACAGCTTCGTGGTGCAGGTGGCCAACGTGGCGCCCACGGTGCAGCTGCAGGGCGCCACGTCGGTGGCCGAAGGCTCGGCGTACACCATGACGCTGGACGTGGTGGACCCGGGCACCGACACCGTGCAGCGCTACGACATCAACTGGGGCGACGGCAGCCCGGTGCAGACCGTGCTGGCCGCCGATCTGCCGCCCAGCCGGCAGGTCAGCCATGTGTATGCCGACGGCGCCGTCACCCGCAACATCAACGTGTCGGTGGTGGACGAGGACGGCACCTGGACCAACGCCGGCACGCGCTCGGTGCTGGTGAGCAACGTGGCGCCGGTCGCCGCCGTCACCGGTGCCAACAGCGTGGCCGAAGGCGCCAGCTATGTGCTGAGCGTGGGCGCCATCACCGATCCCGGCACCGACACCCGCACCGGCTACAGCATCGACTGGGGCGACG
>NZ_JZUE01000036.1 GCF_000969605.1 Aquincola tertiaricarbonis
GATACAACCTATTGAAGCTTCACAGCTAGGCGGCGTCTCAGCCCATGCGGACCGTGCAGGCGATCTGCGGCCGAGCCTTCAGCAACTGGCCAGCCGTCACGGCATTTGTGCTGCCACGTTCGCCCTGATCCGGCACCGCGAACTGGTGTCGGTCGACACGGGGCAGGGCTGTGGTGCAGAGCGGGCGCTGAGTGCCGACGCGGTCTTCCAGGCCGCTTCCTTGAGCAAGCCGGTTTTTGCATATGCGGTGCTGACGCTGGTCCGGCAGGGCCGGCTGAGGCTGGATGACCCGATCTCCATGCATCTGCCTGACGGTGCGGTGCACCGGGCGGCACCCCATCGGCCCACCGGTTGGACGGACCATGTTCCTGCATGGCGCCTGAGCGGAATCACCGTGCGCATGGCGTTGAACCACACCTCCGGATTGCCGAACTGGGCCACGCCGGCGCTGAACGGCCTGCGCGTCGATGGCGCGTTGGCGGATGGCACCGCCTTGGCGCCGCTGCAGTTTGAACAGGCGCTCTCGGCATTCAGCCTGCAGACCACGGCCCGGGACTACGGCGCCTTCGTGGCCGCGCTGCTGAAGGATGACAGCATGCTGCAGCAGATCGTCGAGCGGCCCGTGCCCATGGCGCCCGGGCTCGGTGTTCGCTGGGGCCTGGGCTGGGGATTGGCGCAGGGGCCGGCTGGCGACCTGCTCTGGCATTGGGGCAACAACCCCGGCTATCGAAGCTTCGTGATGGCCTCGCCCGCCAGCGGCGACGCCCTGGTGCTGTTCGCCGCTCAGGACGGCGGATTGGTGCTGGCGAGGCCATTGGCGGAAGCCGTGTTCCCAGGCCTGCATCCGCTGTTCCGCCTGCCGCTGCTGCGCGACGGCTTGGACAGCCTGCTGTGCGAGATCGTCGATCTCTGTGGCTGAATCGACTTACTGAAACCGCTCCAGCATCCTCTCCAGCGCCATCGTGAACGGCGCCTCCATCATCGGCAGCGTGAGCACGATGCCGATCAGGCCCACGCCCAGCGTGATGGGGAACCCGATCGCGAAGATGTTGAGCTGGGCCGCCACGCGCGAGATGAGGCCCAGCACCAGGTTGACGAACAGCATCATGCCGACGATGGGCATGGCGATCCACAGGCCGATGGAGAAGACCTCGGTGCCCCACGCTTCGGGCCGCATCGCGCGGATGAAGGCAAACGGCTCCGGCCCGGCGGGGAACACCCGGAAGCTTTGCACCACCGCGTCGATGATGAGCAGGTGGCCGCCGATGACGATGAACATCCACGACACCATGATGCCGAAGAAGCGGCTCACCGCCGTGGCCTGGCCGCCGGTGGCGGGGTCGAAGAAGCCGGCCAGGTTCAGGCCCATCTGCAGGCCGATCAGCTCGCCCGCGAATTCCACCGCCGCAAAGACGATGCGCACCGCAAAGCCCAGCGTCAGGCCGATGACGACCTGCTGCGCCACCAGCATGAAGCCCACGCCCGAATCCAGCGGCACCTGCGGCATCTCGGGCAATGCGGCCTGTGCACAGAACGCGATCAGGAAGGCCAGCGCCACCCGCACCCGCGCCGGCACCGTGCGCTGGCCGATCACCGGCAGTGCCGAGAACAGCGCCAGCACGCGCAGGAAAGGCCACAGCAGCGGCGTGACCCACGCCAGCAGCTGCGCCTCGGTGAACTGGACCATCAGCCCACCGCGGTAGGAATCGACAGCAGCGTGCGCTGGAGAAATTCAACCAGCGTTGTCATCATCCACGGGCCGGCCACGGCCAGCACCGCCACCGCGGCCACGATCTTGGGCACGAAGGTGAGCGTGGCCTCGTTGATCTGCGTGGCCGCCTGGAACACGCTGACCAGCAGGCCCACCACCAGCACGGCCAGCAGCATCGGCGCCGAAACGATCAGCAGCATGTGCAAGGCCTGCTGGCCCACGGTGAAGACTTGTTGGGAATTCATGGTCGGTCTCGGTGGTCGGGTCAGGTGGCGAAGGAAGCCGCCAGCGAACCCAGCAGCAGGTTCCAGCCGTCGGCCAGCACGAACAGCATCAGCTTGAAGGGCAGGGCCACCAGCACCGGGCTCAGCATCATCATGCCCAGCGACATCAGCACGCTGGCCACCACCATGTCGATGATGAGGAAGGGCACGAAGATCAGGAAGCCGATCTGGAAGGCGCTCTTCAGCTCGCTGGTGACGAAGGCCGGCACCAGCACCTTCAGCGGCACGTCCTCGCCCTTCACGCCTTCGGGCAGTTTGGCCAGCTTGGAGAACAGCTGCACGTCGGACTGGCGCGTCTGCTTGAGCATGAACTCGCGCATCGGCACCTCGGCCCGCTGCAGCGCCTGCTCGAACGGGATCTGCCCGGCCGAGTAGGGCTGGTAGGCCTGCTCGTACACCTTGTCGAAGGTGGGGCCCATCACGAAGAAGGTGAGGAACAGCGACAGCCCGATGACCACCTGGTTGGGCGGCGCGGCCTGCGTGCCCAGCGCCTGGCGCAGCAGGCCCAGCACGATGACGATGCGGGTGAAGCCCGTCATCATCAGCAGCACCGCCGGCAGGAACGAAAGCGCGGTGAAGAACAGCAGCGTCTGGATGGGCACCGAATAGCTGGCGCCGCCCGCGCCCTGGCCCACCAGCAGCGGCAGGCTGCCCGGGGCCACCGGCGTGCCCGCCTGCTGGGCTAAAGCCAGTGCAGGCAGCGCCGAAAACACCGACAAGCCCAGGATGCGCAGCCCGCGCATCACGCGGTCAGAAGACATCGCCATGGCCTGGGCCATCCTTCGGTGCGCCCTTGGACAGGCCATGGGGCGACAGCCGTGCCATCAGCTGCGCGAAGGGCGCGGCCACCTGGCCGGCGGCCGGCGAGGCGGGCGCATCGGCCTGCGGCGCCATGGTGTACAGCGTGGTGATGCTCTGCGGCGTGGCGCCCAGCACCAGCCAGCGGCGTTCCTCGCCCTGGCCCACTTCCACGGTGACGATGCGCTGGTTCTGTGCGATGGAAATCGAAGCGATCGTGCGCATCGGCGCGGGGCCGAGGGCCGCCTGGCCCATCGGGCTGCGCTTGAGCAGCCACAAGGCCACCGGGATCAGCGCCAGCACGGCGATGAACCACAGCAGCGCGGAGAGGGACGTGTTCATTCGGTGTCTTGCAGGGGGTCAGTTGGCGCGGCTCAGCCGGCGCATGCGCTCGCTGGGCGTGACGATGTCGGTCAGGCGGATGCCGAACTTGTCGTTCACCACCACCACCTCGCCCTGGGCGATCAGGTAGCCGTTGACCAGCACGTCCATCGGCTCGCCGGCCAGCGCGTCCAGCTCCACCACCGAGCCCTGGGCCAGCTGCAGGATGTGCTTGATGGGAATGCGCGTGCGGCCCAGCTCCACGGTGAGCTGCACCGGGATGTCCAGGATCATGTTGATGTCGTTGCCGACACCGGTGAGCTGCGGCGTGGCCGACGAGAAGTTGGTGAACTGCGGCGCGGCCACCTGCTCGGCCGCGCCCGTCACCTCGGTGGCGGCGGGGCTGGGCGCGCTGGTGGATTCGGCCAGGGCGGCAGCCCACTCGGCGGCCATCGCGTCTTCTTCTGAGGTGTTGGGCGTGTCATTGGGCATTCTGATCTCCCAGCCAGCTCAGGTTGGAGCTGGAAATGAGTCGGTCGACCTTGATGGCGTACTTGCCGTTCGAGATGCCGTAGTGGCAATCGAGCACGGGCACGCCGTCCACCTTGGCCTGGATCTGTTGCTTGATGTCGAGCTCGATGAAGTCGCCGGGCTTGAAGCTCAGCAGCTGCTCGACGGTGGCGCCGGCATGGGCCAGCTCGGCCACCAGTTCCACCTCGGCGCTCTGGATCTGCTGCTTCAGCAGGTTGATCCAGCGCTTGTCGGGTTCGTTGGAGTCGCCCTGGATGGTGCTGTAGAGCACGTCGCGGATGGGCTCCAGCGTGGAGTAGGGGATGCAGAAGTGCACCGAGCCGGTGGTGTCGCCGATCTCCAGCGTGAAGCTGGTGGCCACCACGATCTCGCTGGGCGTGGCGATGTTGGCGAACTGCGGCTGCATCTCCGAGCGCTGGTAGTCCAGCTCCAGCGGATAGATGCCGACCCAGGCCTTGCGGTATTCCTCGATGATCACCTCGACCATGCGCAGGATCACGCGCTGCTCGGTCGGCGAGAAGTCGCGGCCTTCGATGCGGGTGTGGTACTTGCCGCCGCCGCCGAACAGGGCGTCGATCACGGCGAACACCAGGTTCGGGTCGCACACGATCAGGCCCGAGCCGCGCAGCGGCCGCACGCTGACGATGTTGAAGTTCGTCGGCACCACGATCTCGCGCAGGAAGGCGCTGTACTTCTGCACCTTGATGCCGCCGATGGACACTTCGGGGCTGCGGCGGATCAGGTTGAACAGGCCCACCCGCACGTTGCGTGCGAATCGCTCGTTGATGATCTCCATCGTGGGCATGCGCCCACGCACGATGCGCTCTTGACTAGACAAGTCATAGTCGCGCACGCCGCCCTGCGGCACATCTTCCTGCTCGAGCTTCTGGCTCTCGCCGGTGATGCCTTGCAGCAGTGCATCGACTTCGTCTTGCGAAAGGATCTGCTGGTTCATGCCAAGCGATCAGAGGAGGTAGGCGGTGTGCAGCGCCACGCGGTTGACCGGTGCCCACCCTCGCTGCCGCGCCGACAGCGTGGAGAAACGGGGTGCCGAAGCCACCACAAGCCCGCGGTGGCGGAAAGAACGCGAAACCCGCCGCCGGGCCGCCCCAAGGCGGGTTTCGGCCCCCGCGGGGGGCTGGCGCCGAAGGCGACTGGGGGCTGACATCACTGGATGATGAAGTTGGAGAAATGCACGGCCGAGATGGGCAGCACCTGCTGCGCCCGCTTCTTCTTTTTCTTCTTCGGCTTGTCCTCGTCAGCCGCCTCGTCGTCCTCTTCGTCGATCTCGTAGCCCAGCGCGCGCGAGGCTTCGCGGCGGATCTGCTCCGCGAGCTTTTCCTTGCCCTCGCGGTCCAGCAGCTGGGCCGCAGTCTTCTGCGCCAGCAGCAACAGGATGTTGTTGCGGATGGCCGGCATGTAGGCCTTCAGCGCATCGGGCAGCTTGGGGTCGTCCACTTCCAGCGTGATGCCAATCTGTGCATAACGCTCGGCGTCGCGGTCGGCCAGGTTCACGGTGAACGGGTCCAGCGGCACGAAGGTGGGGGCGTTCTTCGGGTCCAGGCTGTGCTGCACCTTCTTCTCGGCCTTGGGCGCGGGGGCGGCGGCCTCCTCGCCTTCCTCGGCCTCGGCATGCGGCTTCTTCAGCAGGAAGAACGCGGCGGCGCCGCCGCCCAGCACCAGCAGCAGCACGGACGCGATGATGATGATCAGCTTCTTGTTGCCCTTCTTGGGCGCGGGTGCGGCGTCGGTGGCGGCAGCGGCTGACATGCAGGCTCCTTGCAAACTCGGGCTGCGAAGGACGACGCCCTTCGCACAACTTGAGTGCAATTATTCGAGCCGGGGGGTAGGGCCGATGCCGTGAAAAGCGCCCGGTTTGGCGTGCAGACCGGACCGGGGCGAGCCCCGCGCCGAGCCCGCCGAAGCCGTGCCTGGCGCCGCTCAGGCCACCAGGTCGACCACGCCGCGGGCCGCGCGCAGCGGCTGGGCGGGCGGCAGCAGGGCCGCGTCGTCGGTGCCCGGCGTGCCATCGGCGCCGCGGCCGCCGCCGCCCTGGCGCGGGTGGCCGCCCTGGCCGTCACCGGCCTGGGCGAACACGCCGCCGCCGGCCAGCGTGAAGCCGCCGGCGCTCAGCGCGGCGGCCAGGTCGGGCAGGCTGGTTTCCAGCGCGGCACGGGTGGCAGCCAGGTCGGCGCCGAAGTTCACATGGGCCTGCGTGCCGTTCAGCTCGATCTGTACCGAGATCGGGCCCATCTCGGCCGGGTTGAGCTCCAGCCGCGCTTCCTGGATGCCGTCGCGCACCAGCAGGCTGAGCTGTGCGCCCAGCGCGGGTGCGAAGGCCGGTGAATCGAGCGCCGCGGCCAGGTGGGCGGTGAACGGCGAGGCCGGGCCGGCGGCTTCGGCCGGCGCGCTGGTTGCGGTGGGCGTGGTGCCCTCGGCGGCCGCCAGTGCACGGGCGGCATCGGCGGCCGGGGCGGTGGCCTCGCTGCGCTGTGCCGCGGGGGCGGCAGCGGCTTCGGCCTTGCCGGCGGCCTCGGCCAGCGCGCTGGCGAAGCGTCCTGCAGCCTCGGCCGCGCCGGCGGCGCCATGGCCTGCATCGGCCGTGCCGGCGGCGGCGCCGGCATCGGCCACGGTGTCCTTGCCTTCGGCCCGGGCGTCGGTCAGGCCTGGGCGGGCGGCGGCGGCAGCCGCCACGCCGGGTGCGGCGCCGCGGCGGCCGCCGGGGCCGCCGTTCTCGGCCTGGCCGTCGGTGCCGCGGCCCCGGGCCAGGCGCTCGGCACCGCCGGGCAGCAGGCTGGCCAGCCAGCCTGCGGGATCGTCGGTGGCGGCATCGGCCTGGGCGGCGCCGTCCTGCGACTCGCCCTCGGGTGCGGCGGCTTCGGTGTTGGCGGGTCCTGCCGGCGTGGCGGCCGGCCGTGCCTCGGCCGCACGCGGCGTGGCGGCCTCGCGGGCCAGCCGGTCCTGGGCTTCACGGGCGCTGGCTGCGCGCTGGGCCGCCATCGCCTTGGCCGACTGCGCCTGCTGCAGCTGCCGCGCGAAGCCGTCGGGCGCCTCGTCGGCCGCGGTGGGCGCACCGGCCTGGCCGTTGCCGGCCTGGGGCGCGCGCGGTGCGGGCTGCACGGTGGGCAGGGCGGTGGGCAGCGCGGCGGTGTTCAGCATGGCGGTGGGGCGGTGCAGGGGTGGAGGAATGTCAGACGGCCTCGGCCGGGCGCCAGGCGGCGCGGGCAGCGGCTTCGTCGGTCTGTTTCTGGTCGCGGCGCTCGGCGGCGCGCAGGGCTTCGGCCTGGCGGCGCTCGATCAGCTTGCGCACCGAGGCCACGCGGATCTCCTGCGCGGTGAGGGCCTCTCGGGCACGCTGCACCTGGGTCTCGGCATGCGTGGCCACGCGCGCCTGCTGGGCGATGGCTTCTTCCAGCCGCTGCGCGAAGTCCTGGTAGCAGCGCACGATGTCCATGGTGCCGGCGGTGCGGAACTGGCTGGCCCAGCGGCGGTGGTAGTCGTCGCGGTAGGCATGCAGCTGCTCGGCCTGCTGGCGCGCGGCCTGGGCACGGGCCTGGGCCTGCTGCAGCGCGCTGATGAGGTTGTCGCGCTCGGTGGTCTCGCGCTCCAGCAGCACGGCCAGGGCCTGGATGTTGTCGCTCATCTAGCTCAGCCTCCCAACTGCGCCAGCTGGCGGCGGCTGGCCTCCAGGCTGGCCTGCTCGTGCATGCCCTGCTGCAGCAGCGAGACCATGGCCGGATGGCAGCGCACCGCCAGGTCCAGCTCCTGGTCGTGGCCGGGGGCATAGGCGCCCAGCTGGATCAGGTCGCGTGCCTTGTTGTACTTGGCCAGCAGCTGGCGGCCGCGGCGGGCGGCGTCGATGTGGTCCTTGGAGGCCACGGCCGTCATCACGCGGGAGATGGACTTTTCCACGTCGATGGCCGGGTAGTGGCCGGCCTCGGCCAGCTCGCGCGACAGCACGATGTGGCCGTCCAGGATGCCGCGTGCCGCATCGGCAATCGGGTCCTGCTGGTCGTCGCCCTCGCTCAGCACGGTGTAGAAGGCGGTGATCGAGCCCACGCCGTTCAGGCCGTTGCCCGAGCGTTCCACCAGCTGCGGCAGCTTGGCGAAGCAGCTGGGCGGGTAACCCTTGGTGGCCGGCGGCTCGCCGATGGCCAGGGCGATCTCGCGCTGCGCCATCGCATAGCGGGTCAGGCTGTCCATCAGCAGCAGCACATGCTGGCCGCGGTCGCGGAAGTGCTCGGCAATGGCGGTGGCATAGGTGGCGCCCTGCATGCGCACCAGCGGCGGCGCATCGGCCGGCGCGGCCACCACCACCGAGCGGCGGATGCCTTCCTCGCCCAGGATGTCCTCGATGAATTCCTTGACTTCGCGGCCGCGCTCGCCGATCAGCCCCACCACGATCACGTCGGCCTGGGTGTAGCGGGCCATCATGCCCAGCAGCACCGACTTGCCCACGCCGGTGCCGGCAAACAGGCCGATGCGCTGGCCGCGGCCCACGGTCAGCATCGCGTTGATGGCGCGCACGCCGGTGTCCAGCGGCTGGCGCACCGGGTCGCGGTCCATTGCATTGATCGGGCGGCGCACCATCGGCTCGGTGTGCACCTCGCCCAGCGGGCCCTTGCGGTCCATGGGGTGGCCGTGCGAATCGACCACGCGGCCCAGCAGGCCGTCGCCCATCGGCAAATGCAGGCCGCGGTCCTCGCTGCGGCGCCAGGGGCGGTTTTCCACGCCCAGCTTGGGCGGCACGCGCGGCGCGGCACGCGGCACCACGCGGGCGCCGCTGGCCAGGCCGTGCAGCTCGCCGGTGGGCATGAGGAAGGCGCGGTCGCCGTTGAAGCCCACCACCTCGGCCAGCACCGGCGGCTGGCCTTCCATGCGCACCTCGCACACCGAGCCCACCGGCGCGCGCACGCCCGCGGCTTCCAGCACCAGGCCGGTGACACGCACCAGCGCGCCTTCGGAATCCAGCGGCAACGGTGCCGCGGCAAAGGCCTGCAGGTCGGCCTGGAAGCGCGACCACTTCTCGGCCCGGCTCATGGCGGGCATGTTCACGCCTTGTCCTCGTAGGGCATGTCCTGGCCCAGCACCGCCGCGGCCTGGGTCCAGCGGGTGTCGATGCGCGCATCGATGCGGCCGACGTCGGATTCGATCAGGCAACCGCCGCGCTGCATCTGGGCCGACGGCATCAGCCGCGCGCCGCGGGCTTCCAGCGCCTCGGCCGCACCGGCAGCCACCAGCGGCAGGTCGTCGGGGTGCACGAACACGCGGATGTGGCGGGCCGACAGCAGCACCGCATTCACCGCCTCCTCGGCCACGCGGGCCACCAGCTCGGGCCGTGCGGCCACCTCGGCACGCACCACCTGGCGGGCCAGCTGGGTGGCGGTGGCGGCCACGGTGACGGCCAGCTCGGCTTCCAGCGTGTCGATCTGCGCATTGAAGGCGGAAACCAGCTGGCCGATCTGCGCGGCCATCTGCTGGGCGAAGCTCTGCTTGAAGCCTTCCAGCGCCACCAGGCCGTCGCGGTAGCCGTCCTGGTAGCCGCCCTGGCGGGCCTCGGCCACCGCGGCCTGCACCTCCTCCAGCGTGGGGCCGGCGGGCGCGGCCGGCTCGGCCTCGGGCATCGGCTCCGGCTCGGGCGGCGGCGGTGCCGGCTCGGGCGCGCGGCGCAGGCTGGCGGGGATCTCGTTGAAATCGTCGCCGAAGCTGTCGGGCCGCCAGGCCGCGAAGCCCTGCAGCTCCTCGCGCGGGATGAAGCGTGCGTAGGCCGAGGCCGAGCGGTTGCCGCCGGCCGGCGGACGCGGCAGGTCGTCCTTAGACGAAATCGTCATCGCCCGCGCCTCCCAGCACGATCTGGCCTTCGTCCGCCAGGCGGCGCACGATCTTCAGCAGTTCCTTCTGCTCGGCTTCCACTTCCGACAGCCGCACCGGGCCGCGGCCTTCCAGGTCTTCGCGCAGCGTCTCGGCGGCGCGGCTGGACATGTTGCGGAAGATCTTCTCGCGCAGCTCGGCCGAGGCGCCCTTGAGCGCGATCACCAGCGATTCGCTCTGCACTTCCTTCAGCAGCGTCTGGATGCCCTTGTCGTCCACCTTGTCCAGGTCGTCGAAGGTGAACATGTTGTCCATGATCTTCTGCGCCAGGTCGCCGTCGGATTCGCGGATGTAGTCCAGCGCCGAGGTCTCCACCGCCGAGCCCAGCATGTTGATGATCTCGGCCGCGGCCTTGATGCCGCCCAGGTTGGCCTTGCGGGTGCGCTCACCGCCGGCCAGCACCTTGCTCAGCACCTCGTTTAGGTCCTTCATGGCCGAAGGCTGGATGCCGTCCAGCGTGGCGATGCGGATCAGCACCTCGTTGCGCTGGCGCTCGGTGAAGCACTTGAGCACCGAGCTGGCCTGGTCGAAGTCCAGGTGCACCAGGATGGCGGCCACGATCTGCGGATGCTCGTTGCGCAGCAGCTCGGCCACGCTCAGCGCGTCCATCCACTTCAGGCTCTCGATGCCGCTGGTGTCGCCGCCCTGCAGGATGCGGTCGATCAGCAGGTTGGCGCGGTCCTCGCCCAGCGCCTTGCGCAGCACCGCCTTCACGTACTCGTCGTTGTCGGGCACCAGCATCTGGTGGTCGCCGGCGGTCGCGGTGAACTTGCTCAGCACCGCCTCCAGGCGCTCGCGCGGCACTGTCTTCATCTTGGCGATGGTCTCGCCCAGCTTCTGCACTTCCTTCGGGGCCAGGTGCTTGAACACCTCGGCCGCCTCCTCCTCGCCCAGCGACATCAGGAGGATGGCCGCGTCTTCCGCGCCCTCGTCTTCTTCCTTGGCCATGACTGCTTTGTCCTAAGGTTGTCGTCTTCTTCAGGCCGGCTCGCCGGTCATCCAGCCGCGCACGATGTTGGCCACCACCAGCGGGTTGTCGCGCGCCAGCTGGCGGGCCAGTTCCAGCTTCTCCAGCGACTTGGGCGCCTCCAGGGCCACCACCGCGTCGCTGCCCGGCAGCGCCAGCGGATCGTCGGCCACCGCTTCCAGCTGCTGGCCGGCTTCCTCGGGCTGCGGCTCGGGCGGGCGGGCCGCCTTGAGCGCCGGGCGCACCAGGCCGAACACGATGATCAGCGCCACCAGGGCCAGCGACAGCGGCACCGCGCCGGTCTTCAGCAGCTCGCGCACCTCCTGCTGCTTCCACAGCGGGATGTCTTCCTCTTCCTTGGGCGGCTCCACGCGGAAGGGCGCGTTGATGAGCTTGACCGAGTCGCCGCGCTCCTTGTTGAAGCCGATGCTCTCCTGCACCAGCTGGGTGAGCTTGTCGAGTTCTTCCTGCGTCAGCGGCACCGTCTGGGTCTTGCCCTTGGCGTCGGTGCTGCTGCGATGGTTGACCACCACGGCGGCCGTCAGCCGCTTGACGGTGCCGCTGGCGCCGCGGGTCACGCGCACCGTCTTGTCCACCTCGTAGTTGGTGACGTTCTCGCGGCGCAGCTGGTTGTTGCCGCCGGCGCCGGTCTGCGCGCCCTGCATGGCCTGCGAGGCCCCGTTGATCGGCGCATTGGCCGCCACCGGCGGCTGGTTGGTGGCCGCGCCCGGCACGCCGCTGGGCAGGGCCGGCGTGCCGGCGGTGGATTCCAAGCTCTGCTGGCTGCGCACCGCGGCGGCGGCGTCGGGGCCCTGGTTGGGGCGGAACTGCTCGGAGGTGGATTCGCTCTGCGAGAAGTCCAGTTCGGCGGTGACGTTGGCGCGCAGGTTGTCGCGGCCCACCACCGGCTCCAGGATGTCGGTCACGCGCTTGAGGTAGATCGCCTCGATCTGCTGGATGCGCTTGAGCTGCTGCTCGTCCAGGCTCTGGCCGCTGCCGTCGGGGGCGTCGGACAGCAGCGCGCCGGTCTGGTCCAGCACGCTCACCGCCTTGGGATTGAGCTCGGGCACCGACGACGACACCAGGTGCACGATGCCGGCGATCTGCGAACGGTCCAGCGTGCGGCCGGGGTGCAGCGTCAGCAGGATGGAGGCCGAGGGCTTCTGCTGCTCGCGGAAGAAGCCGTTCTGGTTGGGCAGCGCCAGGTGCACGCGGGCGTTTTCCACCGAGCCCAGGGCCAGGATGGAGCGGGTGAGCTCGCCTTCCAGGCCGCGCTGGAAGGTCAGGCGTTCCTGGAACTGCGTCTGGCCGAAGCGGGCGTTGTCCATCAGCTCGAAGCCGACGACCGAGCCTTTGGGCAGGCCGGCGGTGGCCAGCTTCAGGCGGATGTCGTGCACCTTGTCGGCCGGCACCAGGATGGCGTTGCCGCCCTCGGTGAAGCGGTAGGGCACGTTCATGGTGGACAGCTGGGCCACCACGGCGCCGCCGTCCTTCTCGCTCAGGTTGGCGAACAGCACCTTGTAGTCGTCGGGCTTGTTCCACAGCAGCAGGGCCACCAGCACCGCCACCAGGCCGGCCGCTGCGGCGCCCAGCATCACCTTGGACTTCATCGGCATGGCCACCAGCCGGGCCAGCGGCGTGGCGGGCGCGGCCGCCACGGCCACGGCGGCGCCGTCGGGGGTGGTGGGGGCCAGGGCCTGGTTGGGGAGGGGGGCGAGGGCGGTGTCCATGCAAGGGCGGTTCGAGCGTGGCGCCATTGTTCGGCGCCACCCCGCCCGGCTATAGGGGGAACAGTGCAGCAAACCGGCGCCAAATCGCACCACCGTGAGGCAGCGTGACAACCTACATTGGCTGCCATGGCAAGGTTCCCCCACCTGTGCCCGCCCTGCCGCCCGAGACCCACACCATGGAACTCAAGCTCAAGCCCTTCGACTTCGCGCAAGCCGCCGCCCGTGCCGGGCTGCAGACGGACGGCCAGCCCCTGCGCGCGCCCAAGGTGGCCGAGGGCGGTGGCTTCCAGGCCGAGATGACCCGTGCACTGAAGGCGGTGAGCGCCCAGCAGGGCGAGGCCCGGCGCCTGCAGCAGGAAGTGCAGCTGGACAACCCCACGGTGAGCCTGGAGCAGACCATGGTGGCCATGCAGAAGGCGCAGATCGGCTTCCAGGCCGCGCTGACGGTGCGCGGCCGCCTGGTGCAGGCCTACTCCGAGATCATGAACATGTCGGTGTGACGTCGGACGGCGGCGGCACGTAGGGCGCCACCTTGTCCTGCTCGGCCGCGTCGTTGCGGGCCACCACGGCCCGCGCGGGTTCCGTCTCGCTCAGGTTCACCGCCTCATGCGGCACGCCGGGCGGAATGAACAGGAAGTCGCCGGCCCGGCTCACCACCTCGTGCTCCAGCGCCGGCCCCCAGCGGGTGAGCACGCTGCCCTCCAGCACGAAGATGCCCGTCTCGTAGCCCACGTGCACATGCGGCTGCGCCCGCGCGCCGGGCGGGATCACCACCAGGTGCATCGACAGCCCGGTGGCCCCCACCGTCTGGCCGGAGATGCCGATGAAGTAGGGCAGGCGCTGGGTGGTGAGCACCGGGTGGTCGGGGGTGATGGGGCGGACGGTGGCCATGCGGTACTCCTTGCTCAGGGCGTGCCCGGCGGCGCCACGTCGGCGCCCGCCTCCTGCAGCAGCAGCCGCAGCAGCGAGCGATGGCAGCGGGCTTCGTTCTCGCAATAACAGCCTACCGAAAAGCTGGCGCCGTGCGACATCGTGGCCAGCAGGCCGAGGGCGTGGCGGGCTTCGGGCCGGGCCATCTCGGCGCGATAGCGGCGGGCGAAGGCGGCCCACTCGGCCTCGGTGGTGGCGGCCAGGGCGGCCTTCACCGCTTCCGCGCTGGGGGCCAGCGTCGGGAACCACACGTCGTACCAGTCCTGCGCCGCGAACTGCGCCTTGGGCACGCCGCGCGGCGGCCGGCGCACCGTGCCGATGCGCGTGCCCTCGCCGGGTTGGCGCGCGCTGCCGAGGCGGACGATGTGCACGGGCATGGCGGCTGCTGCTTGCTTGTTCAGGCCTGCGGCGCTGCCTCGTACAGCTCCAGCGGCAGGCCGTCGGGGTCGGCGAAGAAGACGAAGCGGCGCTGGGTGTATTCGTCCACCCGCACCGGCTCCACCGCCACGCCCTGGGCTTCCAGCGCGGCCTTGCAGGCGGCCACGTCGTCCACCTCGAAGGCCAGGTGGCGCAGGCCTTGCGCCTCCGGGTACGAAGGCCGCGGTGGCGCGCCGGGGAAGGAGAACAGCTCCACCTGCGAGCCATCGGGCAGCGCCAGGTCCAGCTTGTACGACTGGCGGGCGGCGCGGTAGTGCTCGGCCACCACGGCCAGGCCCAGCACCTGGGTATAGAAGTGCCTGGAGCGTGCGTAGTCGGCGCAGATGATGGCTGCGTGGTGGATGCGGCGCAGCGACAGCGGGGTGGCGGTCGTCATGGCGGGTCAGGCCGGGTCGGGCCGGTTGGCCGGCGGCACCACGCCGGCCTTGCTGGCGGCGCCCACGTTGTCCTCGATGGCCATGTGCAGCCGGGCCACGGCCTCGGCCTCACCCTTGAGGGCATAGGTGTCGTGGCCGCAGGCGGGGCAGTGGGCGGTGAAGGCGGCCTCGATGCCATCGAGCCCGGCAATGTCCATCGGCGACATCTCGGTCAGCCGCGCCTGGCAGTTGTTGCAGGTGATGAACTTGGGCCGCAGGGCCATCTGCCGGTCGATGGCGGCGGCCTTGCGTTGCTCGGGGGTGCCGCGGAGGCGGGCTTGGCCCATGGGGGGTCCTGGTGGGTGGGAGGGTAGAGATGGTACGCATCGTGCGCGCCTGCGCTCACCGCCGCTTGCGCGCCGCCTGGTCGTACTTCCGCCAGTACCCGAACGCCTGCTCGTGCACCTCGATGTCCAGCTCGGCCACGCGCAGCTGCATGCGCTCCTGCACGTCGGCCACTGCCTGGTTGTAGATCGCGGGGCCGATCTCCTCCAGGAAGTAGCCCAGCAGCCCGCCGGCGGCGATGTTGCCGATGGGCTCGTCCATGTTCTCGCGGAAGTAGCGCTCGATGGAAGCGATGGCTTGCTGGCGCGCTTCCTTGTTCAGCTCGATGGGCATGGGGCGGGTCCGGCGGTGGGGGCAGGGGCGATGTTGCTCGGGTGGCGGCGGGTTGTCTAGACAGGTCACCGCGTATCGCGGTCGAGCGCGCCTGTAGGCGGTCCACACGCGGCGGCTATGGTCGACGGCTTGCCGCATGCTTGTGTCAGCCGACCGACATCTGCGCTCAGGGTCCGTGCACCGCAGACCGTATCCCTGGCCCCGCCAATGCCGTCCGGCCAGTGCGGTGCTCGCATTCCCCGCACGCATGCCCGCATTCCCAATCGTTGCTTGATCGCACCTCAAGGGTCGCGTGGAATGGCTTGCATGTTGCAGCTCCATGTTCCGCTTCGCGCATGCTTCGCCACCTTGGGGCGCTGGGCCTTCGGCTCTGCCAGGTGGTCTCACCCGGCAATGCCTTCATCGCTTGTGGTTGTCGAGCCGGGTAGGCCGGTGCGGCTGGTGTGCCCGGCCGACGTCACCGTCACGTGCGTCGCCGGCATCGCCTGGATCACCACGGCGCGTGACACACGCGACGTCGTTCTCGCGCAAGGTGACCGGCATCTGGCAGCGCACCGTGCACGCCTTTTCATCAACGGCATGCCGGGCTGTGTGCTGCGTGTGGAACGGCAGCGCCCGGCACCAGGAATGGTCCGCTGTGCTACAAGAAGTGCCCGTTGATCCGCCACCCCGGCATGTCGATCCCGCTGGCCCAGCTGTCGTACCTCGACCTTCTTCGCGGCTTCGTGGCAGTCGGCCGCCGCATGAGCATCACGGCGGCAGCGCAGGATCTGCACTTGACGCAGTCTGCCGTCAGTCGGCAGGTCATTGCACTGGAAGAACGGCTGGGCGTGCCGTTGCTGATCCGCGGCTATCGGTCGATCGGCCTGACGCCGGCCGGCGAGCAGTTGTTTCGTGAGGCCGACGCAGCCTTGCAGCAGTTGCAGGACGTGGTGGGCGACCTGCAGCCTGGGCAGGCGCACCGTCCGGTCCGCGTGACGGCCAGCGTGGGGGTGACCGGCCTGTGGTTGCTGCCGCGGCTCAAGGCCTTCCAGCAGCGGCATCCCGGTGTGGATCTGCGCATCTCTGCGGACAACCGGGTGCTTGATCTGCGCCACCAGGGCATCGACCTGGCCATTCGCTACAGCGCCCCGGCGGCGGCGGTGCCAGGCAGCACCCGCCTGTTCGGCCACCGCATCGCGCCCGTGGCGTCTCCGTCGCTTGGCTTGGGTCGGCTGCCGCCGGCGGAATGGATGGCGCGCTGCACGCTGCTGGACTTCGACGATGCCACCTATCCCTGGCTGCGATGGTCGCATTGGCTCTCCACTCATGGCGGCGAGCGGGTGCTCCGGCGGAGCACCCAATCGTTCAACCAGTACGACCAGGTCGTGCAAGCTGCGCTCGACGGGCAGGGCGTTGCGCTGGGGCGGCTGGAGTTGATGCAGGGCTTGCTGGACGACGGCCTGCTTGAGGCGTTGGCGCCTGCGGAGGCGGGAGGCGACGCGGCGCATGGCTACTGGCTGATACGGGTCGACGACCGGCCCCGTGCGGACGTGCGGAAGGTCGCTGGCTGGATCGAGGACGAGGCGCGGGCCACACAGGCCATGCAGCACACCGCGGACTGAACCGCGGCGCGGCGCGGGGTGGCCGGGGCCACACCCGCCCGAAACAACCCCCTTCTCCCCCTCTTTTCCCGCCGCCGCCGCCCTCAAGTCCGGCGGAAGATGGCCACCGAGACTCCCGGGAGCCCTGCATGATTCGATCCCTCTGGATCGCCAAGACCGGCATGGAAGCCCAGCAGATGCAGCTGGACAACGTGTCGCACAACCTGGCCAACGCCTCGACCAACGGCTACAAGCGCCAGCACGCCGTGTTCGAGGACCTGATGTACCAGAACCTGCGCCAGGTGGGCGCGGCCAATGGGGAAGGGGCCCAGCTGCCCACCGGCCTGCAGGTGGGCCTGGGGGTGCGCACCGTGGCCACCTCGCGCAACTTCGGCCAGGGCAACCTGCAGCAGACGCAGAACAACCTCGACCTGGCGGTCAAGGGCAACGGCTTCTTCCAGATCCAGCTGCCCGACGGCACCACCGGCTACACCCGCGACGGCGCCTTCAAGGTCGACGCCAACGGCACCGTGGTCACCAACAACGGCTTCGTGCTGCAGCCCGGCATCACCGTGCCGGCCAACGCCACCGCGCTCACCATCTCGCAGGACGGCACCGTCAGTGCCACCGTGCCGGGCCAGGTGGCGCCGCAGAACCTGGGCCAGCTGCAGCTGGCAAACTTCATCAACCCGCCGGGGCTGGAGCCGCTGGGCGGCAACCTCTATGCCGAGACCGCCGCGTCGGGTGCGCCCAATGCCGGCGCGCCGGGCACCGATGGCCTGGGCACGGTGCAGCAGGGCTTCGTGGAGACCAGCAACGTGAACGTGGTGGAAGAGCTGGTGGCCATGATCGCCACCCAGCGCGCCTACGAGCTCAATTCCAAGGCCATCAGCACCTCCGATCAGATGCTGGCCAAGTTGGGGCAGCTGTGATGTCGAACCGCCTTCGCGCCCTCGCCCTGCGCCTGCTGCTGCTGCCGGCCGCGGCCGTGCTGTTCACCGGCTGCGCCGCGATCAACGACTACCGCGTGCCGCCCGTGGACATCAACGCGCCGCCGCCGGTGCTGCCCGCATCGCCGCCGCAGCCCATGGCCACCAACGGCGCGATCTTCCAGCAGGCCGGTTACCGGCCGCTGTTCGAGGACCACCGCGCCCGCCTGGCCGGCGACGTGCTCACGGTGCAGATCGTGGAGAAGGTGAGCGCCAGCCAGAGCTCCAACAGCAGCCTGGACAAGAGCGGCTCGGTGGAAGCCGGCGTCACCGCCATTCCGCTGCTGTCGAACAAGGCGCTGGCGCGTGCCAGCGCGGCGGGCAGCGGCTCCAACACCTTCGCCGGCAAGGGCTCCACCGACGCCAGCAACGACTTCTCCGGCACCATCACCGCCATCGTCAGCGGCGTGCTGCCCAACGGCCACCTGCTGATCACCGGCGAGAAGCAGATCGGCGTCAATGCCAACGTGGACGTGCTGCGCTTCTCGGGCCAGGTGGACCCGCGCGCCATCCGCGCGGGCAACACCGTGCAGAGCACCCAGATCGCCAACGTGCGCGTGGAGCACCGTGGCAAGGGCCAGCAGGCCGATGCCCAGGTGATGGGCTGGCTGGGCCGTGTCTTCCTCAGCGTGCTGCCCATCTGATGCCTGCCATGAACCTGAGCTTCCCCCGCAGCCACCGGAGCCGCCCGATGGACCCCAACCACCGTGCAGTACGAGTGATCATCGCCGTGGCCGTGGTGGCCGCCAGCGCCGCGCTGTGGTGGCCAGCCTCGGCCCATGCCGCGCGCATCAAGGAAGTGGCCGCGGTGCAGGGCGTGCGGGCCAACCAGCTGGTGGGCTACGGCCTGGTGGTGGGCCTGGACGGCACCGGCGACCAGACAACTCAGACGCCCTTCACCACGCAAAGCCTGAACGCCATGCTGCAGCAGATGGGCGTGACGGTGCCGCCCGGCACCGCCATGCAGCTGAAGAACGTGGCCGCGGTGATGGTCACGGCCAGCCTGCCGCCGTTCGCGCAGCCGGGCCAGGCCATCGACGTCAACGTGTCGTCGATGGGCAATGCCAAGAGCCTGCGCGGCGGCACGCTGATCGCCACGCCGCTCAAGGGTGCGGACGGCCAGATCTACGCGCTGGCGCAGGGCAACCTGATCGTGGGTGGCGCCGGTGCCTCGGCCGGCGGCTCCAAGGTGCAGATCAACCACCTGTCGGCCGGCCGCGTGCCCGAAGGCGCGACGGTGGAACGTGCCGTGGCCACGCCGCTGTCGCAGACCGGCGACTTCATCCAGCTCGACCTCAACAGCGCCGACTTCGCCACCGCGCGCGAGGTGGCCAAGGCCATCAACAAGGCCAAGGGCGAGGGCATCGCCCAGGCACTCGACGGCCGCGTGGTGCGCGTGCGCACGCCGCAGGACGCCAATGCCCGCGTGGGCTTCCTGGCCGACATCGAGAACCTCTCGCTCGACCTGGCCAAGCCGGCCGCCAAGGTGGTGCTCAATGCCCGCA
Organism: Aquincola tertiaricarbonis; assembly: GCF_000969605.1. GTDB lineage: Bacteria > Pseudomonadota > Gammaproteobacteria > Burkholderiales > Burkholderiaceae_C > Aquincola > Aquincola tertiaricarbonis. Next base: position 18,693 of record NZ_JZUE01000036.1, read on the forward strand.
CCGGCTCCATCGTGATGAACGAGGCGGTGACGCTGTCGGCCTGCGCGGTGGCGCACGGCAGCCTCTCGGTCACGATCAACACCACCCCGGTGGTGAGCCAGCCCAATGCCTTTGCCGGCGGCGAGACCGTGGCCGCGCAGAAGAGCGACATCGCCATCACCCAGCAGGGCGGCGCGCTGGTGCAGATGCCCGCCGGCACCAAGCTGGCCGACGTGGTGAAGGCGCTGAATGCGCTGGGCGCCACGCCGCAAGACCTGCTGGCCATCCTGCAGGCGATGAAGTCGGCCGGCGCGCTGAATGCCGAACTCGAAGTGATCTGACGAAAGCCGCGCCCGATGATCCCGACCACCTCCGGTCTCAGCACCGATCCTGCATCGCTGGCCACGCTGCGCAGCCAGGCCGCCAGCGACCCCAAGGCGGCCACGCGCGAGGTGGCCAAGCAGTTCGAGTCGCTGTTCATGCAGGAGCTGCTGAAGAACATGCGCAGCTCCACCATGGCCACCGGCATGCTGGACAACAGCGGCACGCAGATGGGCACCGAGATGCTCGACTCGCAGTACGCCAAGCAGCTCAGCGGCCTGAAGGGCGGCCTGGCCGACGTGATCGCGCGGCAGATCGAGCGCCAGATGGGCGTGCAGTCCAGCGACAGCACCGTCAACGCCGGCCTGGGCCCCACGCGGGCCGCGGCCGTGGCCGCCTATGGCACCGCGCCGGTGGTGGCCGCCGGGTCGCCCACGGTGCAGCGCACACCGCTGCGCCCGCCGGCCAGCGCGCAGGAATTCGTCGACCGCGTGAGCGCCGATGCCAGGAAGGCCGAGGCCACCACCGGCATCCCCTCGGCCTTCATGATCTCGCAGGCCGCGCTGGAAACCGGCTGGGGCAAGAAGGAGATCAAGATGGCCGACGGCTCCAACTCCTTCAACCTGTTCGGCATCAAGGCCGGCGGCAGCTGGAAGGGCCCCACCACCGAGATCACCACCACCGAGTTCATCAACGGCAAGATGACCAAGGTGAAGGCCAGCTTCCGTGCCTATTCCAGCTATGAGGAAGCCTTCAACGACTATGCCCGCCTGATGAAGGACAGCCCGCGCTACCAGAACGTGGTGGCCGCCGGCAGCTCGGCACACGGCTTCGCCAACGGCCTGCAGAAGGCCGGCTACGCCACCGACCCGCAGTACGCCGAGAAGCTCGGCCGGGTGATCAACACCACGCTGCGCCTGCAGCGGGTGAACACCTGAAGGAGGCCGCGCCATGGGCAGTGCGCTGATGTCGATCGGCACGCGGGCGATGACCGCGAATTACGCCAAGCTTCAAACCATCAGCAACAACATCTCCAACGCCAACGTCGCCGGTTATTCCCGGCAGGACGTGCTGCTGGAGACGAGCAAGGGCCAGTTCAGCGGCGCCGGTTTCTTCGGCAAGGGCGTGAACGTGGTGACGGTCACGCGCTCGGCCGACAAGTTCCTGACGGCCGAATCCGCCACCACCAAGGCCACCGCCTCGATGGATGCCGCGCGCCTTGGCGCGCTGCAGGCGCTGGAGAACGTGTTCCCCACCGGGGAGGACGGCGTGGGCTATGCGGCCAGCCAGTTCCTCAACGGCATGGTGGACATGGCCAGCAATCCGCAGGACCTGTCGGCCCGGCAGGTGGTGCTGTCGCGTGCCAGCGAGCTGGCGGCGCGCTTCGCCAATGCCGGCGTGCAGCTGGACACGCTGCAGGCCGGTGTCAATGCCGACCTGAAGACCTCGGTTGACTCGGTCAACCAGATCGCGGCCAACATCGCCGGCATCAACCAGGAGATCGCCAAGGTCAACGGCGTGGGCCATTCGGCCAACGACCTGCTGGACCAGCGCGACCAGCTCATCTCGCAGCTCAGCCAGTTCGTGCAGGTGACCACGCTGCCGGCAGAGGACGGCACGCTCGGCGTGTTCATGGCCGGCGGCCAGCGCCTGGTGCTGGGCAACCAGGCCACGCCGCTGGCGGTGGCGCCCGATCCGATGGATTCGTCGCGCTCGGCGGTGGGCATCATGGAAGCCGGCGGCGGCCTGCGGCTGCTGTCGCAGGACACGTTCACCGGTGGCGAGATCGCCGGCCTGCTCAAGTTCCAGAACCAGGACCTGGTGGACGCACGCACCGGCCTGGGCCAGATGGCCGCGGCCATCTCGGCGCGGGTGAACCAGCAGCAGAGCCTGGGCCTGGACCTGCGCAATCCGCCGGGCAGCGGCGCACCGCTGTTCTCGGTGGGCCCGCCCACCGCGGGCAATGCCAGCACCAATGCGAAGGATGCTTCCGGCAACTTCCTGGCCGGCGTGTCGCTCACCGTGGCCGATGCCACGCAGCTGGAGGCCAGCGAATACGACCTGGCCGCCGACCCCGCCAATGCCGGGCAATACCTGCTCACCCGCCGCTCCGACGGCCTGGTGCGCAGCATCGCCAACGGCGCCACGGTGGACGGCATGACCGTCAACGTCACCGGCACGCCGGGCGGCAACGACCGCTTCCTGCTGCAGCCGGTCACCCGCACCGTCAACGGCATGAAGACGGTGCTGAGCGACCCCAAGGGCCTGGCCGCCGCCTCGCCGGTGGCCGCCACGGCCAACGTCAACAACACCGGCACCGCCAAGGTGGACTCGCTGACGGTGGTCAGCGCCGGCATCGACCCCGCGCGCACCGCCACCTTCACCTTCGGCGCGGCCAACGGCAGCGGGCGCGACTACTCGTGGTCGTTGTTCGATCCCGCCACCAACACCACCACCACCGGCACCGGCACCTGGCAGGCCGGCCAGCCCATCGCGCTCAACGGCTTCGAGCTGCAGCTCAAGGGCGTGCCGGCCAGCGGCGACAGCATCGTGGTGGCGCCCACCGAGTTCCCGGCCACCAACAACGGCAATGCGCTGGCCCTGGCCGCGCTGCGCGACGAGAAGATGGTGGGCCGGCGTACCGATGCCTATGGCAACGTGGGTGGCGGCGTCACCGCCACCGATGCCTATGCCGGCGTGATGTCGGGCGTGGGCGTGGCAGTGCAGGGCGCCAAGTCGGCCGCGCAGATCTCGGCCGGCGTGGCCGACACCATGGCCCAGCAGCTGGCGTCGAAGACCGGCGTCAACCTCGACGAGGAAGCCGCCCAGCTGATGCAGTTCCAGCAAAGCTACCAGGCCGCCGCCAAGGTGCTGCAGGTGGCGCAACAGGTGTTCGACACGCTGCTGCGTGCTGCGGGTGCCTGAAGGAGATAGCCCATGAGAGTCACCACCGCCTATTCGTATTCGGCCAGCATGGCCAACCTGCAGAAGCGCCAGACCGAGCTGAACGAGGCCAACGGCCGCATGACCTCGGGCAAACGCGTGGAGAAGGCCAGCGACGATCCCACCAATGCCGCGCGCGCCGAACGTGCGCTGGCCGTGGTGGCCCGCTCCGATGCCAACCAGCGTGCGCTGGAGGCCAGCCGCAATGCGATGACGCTCACCGAAAACGCGCTGGGCGATGCCACCGAGCTGCTGCAGCAGGCCCGCGAGGCCATGGTGGCCGCCGGCAACGGCAGCTACAGCGATGCCGAGCGCGCCGCCCAGGCCAAGAAGCTCACCGAGCTGCGGCAGCAGCTGTTCACCGTGGCCAACCGCAGCGACGGCGCGGGCGGCTTCCTGTTCTCGGGGCAGGGCGCCAGCCAGCCGCCGTTCGTCGACACGGCCACCGGCGTGCAGTTCCGCGGCGCGGCCGGCCAGGTGGACGTGGCCAGCGACGAGGCCCTGCCGCTGACCATCGACGGCGCCGACGCCTGGCTGCATGCGCCCACCGGCAACGGCGTGTTCGAGACCCGCGCCACCAGCAGCACCACCGCCTGGATCGATGCCGGCCGCGTCAGCGATCCCTCGCAGCTCACCGGCGGCAGCTACAACGTGCAGTTCACACAGGCCGGCGGCGTCACCAGCTACGAGGTGCGCAACGCCGGCGGCACGCTGCTGGCCAGCGCGCCGTACAAGGAGGGCAAGGCCATCGAGGTGGAAGGCATGTCCTTCAACATCGGCGGCGCGCCTGCGGTGGGCGACCGATTCGACATCGTGCCCTCCACCCGCACGCAGGACGTGTTCGGCGTGCTTGACCGCACCATCGCCGAGCTCACCACGCCGCACCGCACCGGCGCGCAGATCACGCAGAGCGCGCAGACCGCGCTGCGCGACCTGGACGCCGTGGGCGGCGCGCTGCAGGACCTGCGCGCCGCGGTGGGTGAATCGCTGAACCGCGCCGATGCGGTGGAAGGCCGGGTGAGCGCGCTGCGGCTGTATGGCGAGACCGCACGCTCCAATGCGGAAGACCTCGACCTGGCGCAGGCGATCTCGGACTTCAAGAACAAGGAGACCGGCTACAGTGCCTCGCTCCAGACGTACTCGTCGGTGCAGCGGCTGTCGCTGTTCCAGTACATCTCCTAACCAAGTCGCGCCAAGCAGATGATGGACCACGCTGTCCTGGGCCAGGTGGCCCTGGGTTACTCGCCACTGATCGACGCGCAACGCGCCGTGGCCGCCACGCGCCTGACCGTGTTTCCGCAGCGCCCCGATGCGCGGGTGGACGCCGCCGACCTGCTGCAGGCCGTGGCTGAGGTCTGGCCGGCCGGCGGCGGTCGCGTGCTGCTCAACATCGCCAGCGAACCGCTGCTGGCCGCCGTGCTGGCCGCCCGCCCGGCCGCCAACGTGGTGGTGGAAGTGCCCGCCTTCATGGCCGCCGACGATGCCCATGCGGAGCTGCTGCAGGCCGCGCAGCGCGCCGGCACCGCCATGCTCATCAAGGGCCGGCCGGTGCGCGAGCTGGCACCGGCGGTGCTGGCCTGCTTCCAGCAGGCCATCGTGGAAGGCGAGGAACAGCATGAGCCCGGCCTGCGCATGGCGCAGCGGCCGCTGGTGGCTGGCGTGCGCACCCAGGCCATGGTCAACGCGGCGCTGAAGGCCGGCGCCGCCGGCACGCTGGGCTGGCCGTTCGACGATGCGCCCGAGACCGCCGATGCCAAGGCCGGCACCCAGCCCGACCTGGCCACCATCGTGGAGCTGATCCGCCGCGTGGACCAGCAGGAACCGGTGGAGCGGCTGGAGGCCTCGCTCAAGCTCGACCCGGCGCTGGCCTTCAAGCTGATGCGCTACATCAACTCGCCGGCCTTCGGCCTGCGGGTGGAGATCGGCTCCTTCCGCCACGCCATCATGATGCTGGGCTACCAGCGGCTCAAGCGTTGGCTGGCGCTGCTGCTGGTGTCGGCCAGCAAGGACCACGACATGCGGCCGGTGATGTTCGCCGCCGTGCGCCGCGGCCTGCTGATGGAAGAGCTGGCCCGCCGCCAGGGCGACGACGAGATGCGCAGCGAGATCTTCATCTGCGGCGTGTTCTCGCTGCTCGACCGCATGATGAAGCAGCCCTTCGATGCGCTGATGCGCACCATCCCCGTGCCGGAGGGCGTGTCGCAGGCCCTGGCCCACGGCACCGGCCCCTACCAGCCCTACCTGGAAGTGGCGCTGGCGGTGGAGCAGGAATCGCTGTTCGACCTGCGCGATGCGGCCGAGCGGCTGATGGTCAGCGTGGAGGTGGCCAACCGCGCCACGCTGGTGGCGCTGGCCGCCGCCCAGCAGCTGGACTGACGCCCGCCGACAGCCGGCGCGCCGCATGGCCTCCGCAGTGCCCGACCACGCCGGCCAGCGCCCCGCGGAGGGCGGGCTGCCGGACAGCCTGGCCCAGGGCCCGAGCGGCCCGCTGCTGGGCAGCCTCTGGCACTCCCCGTTCCCCGTCACGCTGCAGGATGTGGATGGCCGCCTGGTGGCCGTCAACGATGCCTACGTGGCCTTCGCCGGCCGCGCCCGCGCCGAGCTGATCGGCCGCGACCCGGCGGAACTGATGCCACCCGAGGACCGCCTGCCCCACCTGGCGGAGCGGCGCATCGTCGATGGCGCCGGCCATGAGCGCTGGTACCGCGCCGCCGACAGCACCGTGGCCGATGCGCAGGGCCGCAAGCTGCACCTCAGCGTGCTGCAGGACGCCACCGCCGAGCACCATGCGCGGGAGCAGGTGGACCGCTCGCTGCGCGAGCTGGAGCAGTGGTTCGCGCTCAGCCCGGTGGGCATGCTCATGTTCGATGGCCATGGCCTCCTGGTGCGCAGCAATCCGGCCTTCGAGGCCCTGGTGGGCCGGGTGCCGGTGGCGCTGCCCGATGCCGATGCGGCACTGTGCGCCCTGCTCGGCTGGGTGGACGGCCGGCCCGATGCCGCGTTGCAGCCGCAGGCCAGCGCCATCGAGCGCTGGGCCAGCCTGGTGGACGGCCAGGGGCGGCGCCGGCAGTTGCGCTCCCGGGTGCGGGCCATCGAACCTTCGCCCGGCCACCGGCGCTACCTGGCGGTGATCGAGGACCGCAGCGCGGAAGACGAGCGCGACCTGGCGCAGCTCGAGATCGGCGCGCTGATGAACACCGCCGGCGTCGGCGTGGCCACCTTCGAGCCTTCGCGCGGCTGGCTGCCCAGCGCCGCCGCCCGCGGCAGCGCGCGCGGCCGACCGGTGCAGGCCGGGGCCGAGGCCAGCCGCGCACGCGGCCAGGCGGCGCTGCAGGGCATCTCGCGCGAGCTGGTGGAGCCGGCCTCGCTGCCCGACTACGAACGCCTGCAGCATGCCCTGAAGCGCGGCGAGTCGGCCGAGGTGCGTTATGCGGTGCGCCATCCTGAGCTGGGCCTGCGCTGGCTGCTCACGCGGGTGCAGCCCGGCCAGCTGGGCTCCGGCCGCACCACCACCTCGGTGGTGACGCTGGACGTGACCGAGCAGGAACAGGCCCAGCGCCGCAACGAGCAGCTGCTGCGCGAGCTGACCACCATCCTCGACGGCACCAGCGCCGGCATCGCCTACCTGCGCGGGCGCGTGCTGGTGCGCTGCAACCAGCGCTTCGAGCGCATGCTGGGCCTGGCCGGCGGCCGGGCCGCGGGCCTCACGCTGGCCGAGCTGTTCGGCGGGCCGGAGCGGCAGCCGCCGCTGCTGCAGGGGCTGGAGGAGGCCTTGGCCGAAGGCCAGGCCTTCGAGACCGAGATGCAGCTGCTGCACCCGCTCAGCCGCGTGCCCACCTGGTATGCCCTGTCGGTGCGGCGCGCCGACGCAGCGCGCGGCGCCGAGGCCGATGCCGCCGATCCCGGCGAGCTGGTGGCGGTGCTCAACGACGTCTCGCGCCTGAAGCAGCAGCAGGCCGAACTGCAGACGCTGCTCAACGAGCGCGAGCTGATGTTCAGCCTGTCCGAGGTGGGCATCATCTGGCTGCGCGGCGACCGCATCGAGCGCGCCAACGAGGCCTTCTCCATGCTCAGCGGCTACGCCCCGCACGAGCTGGCCGCGCTCGAGCATGCCGCACTGTTCGAGGACCTGAGCGCCTGGCAGCAGTACCGCCTGCAGGACGAGCCGCTGCTGCAGGCCCAGGGCCGCCATGTGCTGGAGCGCCGGCTGCGCCGCAAGGACGGCACGCTGCTGTGGGTGCAGGCCAGCCTGCGGCAGGTGGATGCGCTCGATCCTGCGGCCGGCCTGGTGTGCAGCTTCGTCAACGTGGATGAACGACACCGCGTGCGCAAGCTGCTGGTGCGGCAGGCCGACCGCACCCGCGCCATCCTGGATTCGGTGCTGGTGGGCATCGTCACCGTGGGGGCGTCGGGCATCGAATGGATGAACCGGTCGGCCCGCCGCATGTTCGGCGGCGAGCTGGCGGATTTCCAGGGCCAGCCCATCGCCGTGGTGGCCACCGAGGACGAGGCCCATCCCTTCCGCCGCACCCACTACCTGCATGCGCTGCAGGACGGCCAGGCCGAGAGCTTCGAATGCCTGCTGTGCGCACGTGACGGCCGCGAATTCCTGGTGGTGGGCAACGTGGTGGCCACCGGGGCGGATGGCGCCGGCGGGCGGCAGCTCACCTTCGCGCTGCTGGACATCGAGCGCCGGCGCGAGGCCGAGCAGCGCATCGCCCGCACCCAGGCGCGGCTGCAGCGCATCATCGAGACGGCGCCGCTGGCCATCGCGCTGCACGATGCCGGCACGCTGCGGGTGCTGCAGCTCAACCAGATGGCGGCCAGCTTCATCGGCCGGCCGCTGGACGCCGCGGTGGGCGAGCCGATCGACGCGCTGTTCACGCCCGACACCGCCAGCCAGGTGCGCGCCGACATGGCCGAGGCGCTGCTGCGCAATGAGGTGACGCGGCGCGAATACCGGCTGCGCAGCGGCACCGACGGCGCCATGCGCATCTGGGACGCCCGCTACGTGACCATCGCCGCCACGCCCGATGCCGAGCCCGAGCAGCTGCTGCTGGTGGCTTCCGACGTGACCGAGCAGCGCGCGGCCGAGGAGGCCCGGCTGGAAGCCGCCATCGCCCAGCGCGACATGCTGGTCAAGGAAGTGCACCACCGCATCAAGAACAACCTGCAGGGCGTGGCGGGACTGATGCAGCAGGCCGCGCTGCGCCGGCCCGAGGTGGCGCCGGTGATCTCCGAGGCCATCGGCCAGGTGCAGGCCATCGCCCATGTGTACGGCCTGCAGGTGGGCGCCGGCGGGCCGCTGCGGGTCAGGAGCGTGCTGGAGTCCATCACCGGCTCGGTGCAGCGCATGTTCGGCCGGTCCATCGTCTTCGGCACCCAGGGCAGCGCGCCCGAGGCCTGGGCGCTGCCGGAAGCCGAGAGCATTCCGCTGGCGCTCACCGTCAACGAGCTGCTGACCAATGCCGTCAAACATGGCGCGCAGGGCGAGGTGCGCTGCACGCTGGTGGCCGGGCCGGGGCAGGTGTGCATCGAGGTGGTCAACCGTGGCCGGCTGCCGGCGGGCTTCGAGCTGTCGCGGGTGCCCGGTGGCGTGTCGGGCCTGGGCCTGGTGCGTGCGCTGCTGCCGCGCCGCCATGCCACGCTGCGGCTGCAGCCCGGCGCGGATGCCGACGGCCTGACGGTGGTGGCCACGGTGGTGCTGGTGCCGCCGGGCGTGCAGTGGCTTGGGTGACAATGAACCGCGATGGCACCCGGGGCGAGTACTGACATGTCCAAAGGCAAGATCCTGGTGGTCGATGACGACCGGCTGGTGCTGGCCACCGTGTCGCATGGCCTGTCCCAGGCCGGGTACGAGGTCATCGACGCCGACAACGGCGACGACGCCATCCTGCTGGCGCGCGAGCACCGGCCCGACCTGGCGCTGCTGGACATCCGCATGGAAGGCAAGAGCGGCTTCGACGTGGCCGCCTACCTGCGCGACTACTGCCAGGTGCCGTTCATGTTCCTGTCCGCCTTCTCCGACGAGCAGACAGCGCACCAGGTGGCCGAGCTGGGCGCGGTGGCCTACCTGGTCAAGCCGCTGGACATCGGGCAGATCCTGCCCACGGTGGACACCGCCTTCGCCCGCCTGCGCGGCGCCGCCGGCCTGCCGCTGCCCACGATGGCGGCCGGTGCGGTGCGCCCGGCTGAAGCCGGTGCCGACGTGGTGGCCCTGGCCACCGGCGTGCTGATGCACCGCTATTCGCTCACCCGCGTGCAGGCGCTGGAGCGGCTGCAGCGCCAGGCCCAGGCCGAGCGCCGCTCGCCGCAGGCACATGCCGAGCGGCTGGTGGAAGCGGTGGAGCTGCTGGCGGGCGCCGGCAGCGGGTTGTGAAGCCGCCGGCGCTCAGCCGGCCAGCGTGAAGTAGAAGCAGGCGCCCTGGCCGGGTTCGGACTCGGCCCACACGTCGCCGCCATGGCGGCGCACGATGCGGCGCACCGAGGCCAGGCCCACGCCGGTGCCCGGGAAGTCGTTGGCGCTGTGCAGGCGCTGGAACACGCTGAACAGCCGGTCGGCGAAGCGCATGTCGAAGCCGGCGCCGTTGTCGCGCACGACGAAGGCCTCGCGGCCGCTCTGCACGTCGGTGGCGAACTCGATGACGGTGTGCTCCCGCTGGCCGCTGTACTTCCAGGCATTGCCCAGCAGGTTCTCCAGCACCAGGCGCAGCAGCGTGGGGTCGCCATGTGCCTGCAGGCCGGGCTGGATGCGCACCTCGGCCCGGCGCTGCGGCTGCTGGCGGCGCAGGTCGTCCACCACGTAGGTGGCCAGCTGGGTGAGGTTCACCGGCTGGCGCGCCAGCGGCTGGCTGCTCAGCTGGGCCAGGCCCAGCAGCGCGTCGATCATCGCGTTCATGCGGGCGGCCGCGCCCAGCACGCGGTCCAGGTGGTCGTTGCCCACGCGGTCCAGCAGCCGGCCGTAGTCCTCCTTGACGATGCGGGTGAAGCCTTCCACCACCCGCACCGGCGCCCGCAGGTCGTGCGAGACGGTGTAGCTGAAGGCCGCGGGGTCGGTGTCCGCCGGCTCGCTGGCGCCCAGGCCCAGCGGCAGCAGCATCAGCAGCCGGCCTTCGTCCTGCGGGCCCGCGGGCAGCAGCTGCACCTGCCAGTCCTCGTGCACCGCGGCCTGGCCCGGCTGCAGCGCCTGCACCGTGGTGGCCAGGTCGCGCGGCAGGGCGGCCAGCAGGCCCTCCCAGGTGCTGCCGGGCGGGCCGCCGAAGCGCAGCGCCGCCTCGTTGCAGCGCTGCACCTGCAGGCCGTCGGCCGCCGGCCGGCAGATCCATACCGGGCCGGGCAGCGCCGGCAGCAGCGCCTGCAGCGCGGCCTGGTCCTCCTGCGTGGCCAGCATGTCGTCCAGCAGGCGCGCGGTGCCGGTGTGGCCGGCGAAGAGTCCGTCGGTGCCGAAGCGCGGCTGGCCGCGCAACCACCAGCGGCTGCCGTCGGGCCGTGCCACCGCATCGTCCAGCGGGCCGTGCTGCGCCAGCTTGGCCTGCACCAGGCCGGGCTGCTGCGGGCTGTCGAAGCGCTGCCACAGGCATTCGGCGGCGGGCGGCTGCCAGTCGGCGGCAGGCGCGTCGCAGGGCGGCCGCCATTGCACCAGGCGGTGCTCGGTGTCGGTCTCCCATTGCCACACGTCCAGCGTCTGGCGCATCAGCTGGAGCTCGGTGCGGGCGTCGCGCAGCGCGCGCTCGCCCTGGCGGCGGGCCAGCAGCCAGCCGGCTGCCGCGGCGGCGGCCAGGCCCACCGGGCTGGCGGCCCACAGCAGCCACAGCGGCGCGGCGGCCTGGGCGGCTTCGGCGGCCTGGGCGGCAGCCCAGCCGGGGCACAGCGTGGTGGCGGCCAGGGCCATCGCGCGGGGCGCGGGCGGCAGGCCTCCGCGCCCATGTGGCGCTGCAGACGTTACGGCGCCGTGAGGAGTGCCACCAACCATGTGAGGGATTGTATGCACCGCACCGTGGCAAGATTCCGCCCCGGACAAGCGCGGTTGTGCTTGACGCAGCCGGCAGGGAAACACACCATGAGGTGGCACCCGGCCTGTTGCGTACCTTCCAGGAACCGGCCTGCAACGGTCGAATGAAGCATCGTGCCCATGTCTCTGTTCAAACGGGTTGCCCTGGCTCCAGCCGCCGACATTGGCGGCACCGGCGCAGGCGGTACGCCACCTGCGGACCTGCCCGCCGAATTGCTGGCCATGCTGGACGCCGCTTCGCTGGACCGGCTGCGCGAGCTGGATCCCGGCGGCCGCATGGGCCTGGTGCCGCGGGTGCTGCGCACCTTCGACAGCTCCATGGCCAAGCTGCTGGCGCAGCTGGACGAGGCCCAGGGCGCCGCCGACCTGCAGGTGGTGCGCCATGTGGCCCACACGCTGAAGTCGTCGGCCGCCAGCGTGGGGGCGCTTCAGTTGTCGGCCACCTGTGCCGATATCGAGCGGCGGGTACGCGAGTCGGACACCACCGGCCTGCCGGCCCGCCTCGATGCTATGGTTGCAGAATGCAAGCGGTTGCGCACCGGTTTGAAGTTGATTGCCAGCGCCTAGATGACACTGCGCCTCCCTTTCCTCGTCGTCGGATCACCATGCCCCGGGCGACGAAGCTTGCTGGGCGATGCGTGACATGAATCCCTTGCATGCCTTTGCCGACCAGCCCGGCGGCACCGAGCCCAAGGTGCTGCTGGTCGACGATGACGAGGTCAACCTGATGCTCACGGCGGTGGCGCTGCGCGAGCGCGGCTTCGCCATCACCGAGGCCGGCAGCGGCGAGCAGGCGCTGGGCATGCTGTCCCACTGGGTGCCGGACATCATCGTGCTGGATGCGCTGATGCCGGGCATGGACGGCTTCCGCACCTGCACCGAGCTGCGCACGCTGCCCGGCTTCGAGAACATGCCGGTGCTGATGCTGACCGGCCTGGACGACGACGCCTCCATCACCCGCGCCTACCAGGCCGGCGCCACCGACTTCTTCGTCAAGAGCACGCAGTGGAGCCTGCTGGCCGGCCGGCTGTTCTACCTGCTGCGTGCCTCGCGCACCCGGGTGGAGCTGGAACGCAGCAAGACCCGCCTGGCCCGCGCCCAGGACCTGGCCCGCATGGGCAGCTTCGACTGGCGCCGCGCCCACACCGCGGCCAACGGCGGGCTGGTGATCTCGCCCGAGGGCCTGCGCGTGTTCGGCCGCAGCCCGAGCGAGCGGCTGGGCCTGCGGCCGCTGCTGCGCATGGTGCCGGCGGCCGAGCGCCGCGGCCTGCTGCGCATGCTGCACGAGGTGCTGGCGCACAGCTCGGTGCTGGCCACCGACGTGCCGGTCAACCTGCTGGACGGGCGCCAACGCATCATCCACGTGGAGGCGGAGCCCGAGTTCAACGAGCACGGCCAGAGCGCGGGCTACACCGGCATCGTGCAGGACGTGACCGACCGGCGCATCGCCGAGGACAAGATCCGCCACCTGGCCAACTTCGATGCGCTGACCGGCCTGCCCAACCGCCGCCAGCTGATCTGGCGAACCGAGCGCGCGCTGGAACATGCACGCCGGCTGAACCACCAGGCCGCGCTGCTGCTGATCGACCTCGACCGCTTCAAGATCATCAACGACACCCTGGGCCATGCGGCCGGCGACGAGCTGCTGATGGAAGTGGCGCGCCGGCTTCGGGCCTGCGTGCGCCACTCCGACCAGGTGATGGAAGGCGCGCTGGAAGCCGTGGGCTCGCGCTCGCACCGCACGCTGGAAGCGGTGGGCCGGCTCGGTGGCGACGAATTCGTCGCCCTGCTGCCCGAGGTGGCCGACGAGCGGGATGCCGAGCGCGTGGCCGGCCGCGTGCTGGAAGCCATGCGCGAGCCGATCTTCGTGGCCGGGCAGGAATGCTTCGTCACCGCGTCGGTGGGCATTGCGCTGTTTCCGCGCGACGGCGCGGCGGTGGCCGACCTGCTGCGCAATTCCGACGTGGCCATGTATGCGGTCAAGAACCAGGGCCGCAATGCGGCTTCCGTGTACAGCCCGCAGCTGGCCGGCCGCGGCCGCGAGAAGCTGGAGCTGGAAAGCGCATTGCACAAGGCCATCGAGCGCGACGAGCTGGTGCTGCACTACCAGCCCAAGGTGGACGTGCGTGCCGCGCGCATGGTAGGTGCCGAGGCGCTGATGCGCTGGCGCCGCGGCAACACGCTGGTGCCGCCGATCGAGTTCATTCCGCTGGCCGAGGAAAGCGGGCTCATCGTGCCCTTGTCCGAATGGGCCATCCGCGAGGCGGCGCGCCAGGCCAAGGCCTGGTCCGTGAGCTTCGGCTTCGCCGATTCCATCGCGGTGAACCTGCCCAGCCGGCTGTTCGAGCGTTCCGACCTGGTGGAGCACATCCACCAGTCGGTCGGCACCTATGGCGTGCCGCACCGGGCCATCCAGCTGGAGATCACCGAAAACAGCCTGATGAAGGACCTGCAGAACGTCATCCCGTCGCTGCACCGGCTCAACGAGATCGGCGTCGAGATCTCCATCGACGACTTCGGCACCGGCTATTCGTCGCTGGCCTACCTGACCACGCTGCCGATCTCCGAGCTGAAGATCGACCGCAGCTTCGTGCGCGACCTGGGCATCACGCCGCAGAGCTCGGCGGTGGTCACGGCCATCATCGCGCTGGCGCGCTCGCTGGGCCTGCGGGTGATCGCCGAGGGCGTGGAGAACCTGCGCCAGATGGAAGTGCTGCACCGGCTGGGCTGCGGCGTGATGCAGGGCTTCCTGTTCAGCAAGCCCATCGAGCCCGACAGCATCGAGAAGTGGCTGCAGCAGACGGTGCTGCCGCGCAAGGCGCCGTGGATCGCCCCGGCCAGCCATGAAGCCGGCGACCTGCCCCGCGTGATCGGCGGCAGCCGACTCTGACCCCACGCCTCCTGCCTCCGATCCTTTCCACACGATGACCGCCGCCCTCACGCCGGCGCAGATTGCCAAGGGCGCGCTGCGGCGCCTGGCGCTGACGCAGCAGGAACCCACCCCCGAGAACTACGCCCGCGCCTGGGCCGAGGAGCTGGGCCAGCCGGCCGCCGCGCTGCCCGAGCGCGCGCGGCCGCTGCTGGACAAGCTGGCCGCCCGCGCCAGCGACGATGCCGACAACCGGACCGAGCTGGTGCGCAGCCTGATGGCGGGCCAGTGGGACGACCTGGCCCGTGCGCTGGACCGCAGCGCCGCGCTGGGCGGCTCGTCGGCGCAGGCCTGGGCGGGGCTGATCGAACGCATCGTGCGCGGGCTGGAGCGCAGCGGCCGCCACTGGACCGCCGCGCGCAAGAAGGACAGCCTGAAGCGGGTGCTGGACGGCAGCCGCAGCGACCTGCCGCGACTGCAGCAGCGGCTGCGGCAGCTGGTCACCGGCTGGGACAGCGATGCGCCGGTGGAGGAGGTGGAAGGCGCTGCGACACCCGAGGCGCTGGCACCCGACGGCACGATGCCGCCGGCGGGCGCGGAAGGCCTGCCCGACGGGGCCGTGGACGCCGCAGCCGAACGTTCCGAGCCTGCCGAGCCTGCCGAGCGCGCCGATCCGTCCCAGCCCGCCGATGCCGCGGATCCTGCCGCGCCCGCGCAGGCAGCCGAAGCCCCGGCCGACCTGCCTCAACCGGCCACGCCCGCGACCTGGCCCGAGATCACCACCTGCCTGCAGGACACCGTGGTGGCTGCACTGCCCACCAGCACGCCCAGCGCCGCCGAGCTGGCGGGCGAACTGGGCCGGCTGGCCGACCGCATCGCGGCCGAGGGCGCCACGCCGGCGCTGGCGCAGTCGGTGCACCAGGTGTGCGACCGCGCGCGCCGCCTCTTCGCCCATCGCCACTACCTGCTGGAGCAGCTGGGCGCGCTGTGCCTGGAGCTGACCGCCGGCCTCACCGAGCTGGCCGAGGAAGGCAGCTGGGCGCAGGGCCAGGCGGAGGCCCTGCGGGCGCGGCTGCAGGCCGACGATGCCGAGGCCGGCGGCGACCATGCGGCCGAGGGCGCGGCCTTCAGCGTGCGTGGCGTGCGGGCCGCTGGCGAGCTGCTGGCCCGCACCCGGCAGCAGCAGCATGCGCTGCGGTCGGAACGCGACCGCGCCCGGCTGGCGCTGAAGTCGCTGATCCAGAGCCTGCTGCAGCAGGTGGGCGAGCTGGGCGACGAGACCGGCCGCTTCAGCGACAACCTGGGCCGCTATGCCGAGAGCATCACCGAGGCCAGCTCGCTGGACGACCTCGCCGGCGTGGTGGATGCGATGGTCAAGGAAAGCCGCGCGGTGCAGCAGCGCGTGGGCCAGGCGCAGCGTTCGCTGGGCGAGGAACATGCGCGCGCCAGCGAGCTGGAAAGCCGCGTGCGCGACCTGGAAGGCGAGCTGCGCCGCCTGTCCGACGAGGTGGCCACCGACGCGCTGACGCAGGTGGCCAACCGCCGCGGCCTGATGCAGGCGTTCGACAGCGAGCGCGCCCGGCTGGAGCGCGACGGCCGGCCGCTGGCGGTGGGCCTGATCGACATCGACAACTTCAAGAAGCTCAACGACAGCCTGGGCCATGCGGCCGGCGACGAAGCGCTGAAATCACTGGCGCGCCGGGTGCAGGAGGCGCTGCGGCCGGTGGACCACCTGGCCCGCTTCGGCGGCGAGGAATTCGTGGTGCTGCTACCCGACACCCCGGTGGCCGAGGCGCAGCAGGTGCTCACGCGGCTGCAGCGCCAGCTCACGGCCAGCCTGTTCATGCACGACGGTCAGGACGTGTTCGTCACCTTCTCCGCCGGCGTCACCGGCTACCGGCCGGGCGAGCGCCTGGAAGCCGCGCTGGAGCGGGCCGACGAGGCGCTGTACGAGGCCAAGCACCAGGGAAAGAACCGCACCTGCATCCACTGATGCGGTGCGATGCAGGGCCGCGGGCTCAGCGTGCCTTGTCGGCGTCCGACGGCATGTACTTGTCCACCGCCACCGCGTCGATGCGGTAGCCGCTGGTGCCCATGGCCGAGGCATTGCGCGTCACGCGCAGGGTGCCGCGCACCCACACCGTGTCCATCGCCTTGAACTTGCCGGCCGGGGTGCGCGGCAGCACATGCACGATCTGGTTGGCCGGCGGCGGCGGCGTGTGGATGCAGGCGCCGAAGTACGGCACCAGCAGGAACTCGCTCACCTGGCCGTTGGCTTCTTCCAGCGGCACCAGGTAGCCGGGCAGGCGCACCTGGGTGTTGTCCATGCTGGCGTTGGCGGGTGCGTTGTCCCAGGCCTCGCGCAGCTTGGCCAGCATGTCCTTGGCGCGGGGATCGTCGTCCTGCAGGCTGGCCGGCGGTGCGTCCTTGAACAGGTCGTTCGGGTTCCAGTCCTTGGGCACCAGCGCGTCCCAGGTGATGGTCTTGTAGCCGCCGGCAGCCGGCGGCGCGGCTTGGACGACGGTGGCGCCGAGCAGGGCGGCGGCGGACAGCAGGGTACGGCGGGTCAGCATCTCAGATCCTTGGTGACAGGCCATCGGCCAGCGACAACCGGTAGGCACGCAGCGCGGGCAGCAGGCTGGCCAGCCAGCCGGTGGCCACCACGGCGCCGAACAGCGCCCATTGTTCGGCAGACGGCAAGCCCCAGCCTATCACCAGCCCATGACGGGCCTGCAGCCAGGGCCCCAGCGCGGCGGTGAGGCCCAGCGCCAGCAGCAGGCCGAGCAGCGCGCCGGCCAGCGTGACCATCGCGCCTTCCAGCGCCAGCAGCGCCATCACCTGGCGGGGGCCGGCGCCCACTGCACGCAGCACCGCCAGCTCGCGCCGGCGCTCGTTCAGGCCGGCCAGCACCACCGACACCAGCCCGCCCAGGCTGACGATGCCGACCATCACCGACATGGCGAGCAAGGCCTTCTCGCCGACGCCCACCACCTCCCACAGCTCGTCCAGCGCCACGCCGGGCAGGATGGCCATCAGCGGCTCGCTGCGCTGGTCGGCCACCCAGCGCTGCACCGAGAACACCGCGGCGCGGCTCTTCAGGCCCACCAGCGCGGCGGTCACCGCCTTGGGCTGCAGCTCCATCGTGCGCAGTCGTTCGGGCGTCATGCCCAGCCCGGGGATCTGCATGCCGCCCATCCAGTCGATGTGCAGCGCCTCCATCGATTGCAGGCTGATGTGCACCGTGCGGTCCACCGGGGTGCCGGTGCGCGCCAGGATGCCGGTGACGACGAAGGGCTTGTCGGCATGCTCGGCCACCAGGTCGCCGCTGCCGTGCGCCAGCGTGAGGCGCTGGCCCAGGCTGTAGCCCAGCTGCTCGGCCACGTCGGCGCCCAGCACGGCCTCGAACACGGCGGCGAAGGCCCGGCCCTCGGCCAGGCGCAGCGCCTGCCGGTCGCCGTAGCGGAAACGCTCGAAGTACTCGGCGCTGGTGCCCAGCACCGGAAAGCCGCGGTGCGAATCGCCCAGCGACAGCGGCACCACCCAGGCCACCGCCCGGTGCCCGGCCAGTGCCTGCACGCTGGCCCAGCCCATGTTGTTGGTGGCCGCGCCGATGCGGAACACCGAATACAGCAGCAGCTGCGTGGAGCCGGTGCGCGCACCCACGATGAGGTCGGTGCCCGATACCGCAGCGGTGAAGTTGGCGCGCAGGTCGGTGCGCAGCCGCTCGATGCCCATCAGCAACAGCGTGGCCAGGGCGATGGAGGCCACGGTGAGCATCAGCGTGAAGCGGCGGTTCCAGGCGCTGCGCGCGGCCAGCGTGAGCAGCGGCTTCATGCGCGGGCCTCCATCGGCGGGGCGGCGCGGTTGAGCGCGGGCAGCGAGGCGCGTTCGTCGAAGCGCGCGGCCAGCCGCTGGTCGTGGCTGACGAAGACGATGGCACTGCCGGCATCGGCGCAGGCCTGCAGCAGCACGTCCACGAAACGCTCGCGCAGGTCCTCGTCCAGCGCGGAGGTGGGCTCGTCGGCGATCACCAGCGCCGGCCGGCCGATCAGCGCCCGTGCCGCGGCCACCCGCTGCTGCTGGCCCACCGACAGCGCGGTGGGCTCGCGATGCCACAGCGGCTCGGGCAGGGCCATGCGCTGCAGCAGCGCCCGCGCGGCGGCGGGTGCATCACCGGCGGCTCGGCGGCGCGCCGACGAGAAGCGGCAGGGCAGCAGCACGTTGTCCAGCACGCTCAGGTAGGGCAGCAGGTTGAACTGCTGGAACACGTAGCCCACGTGGTCGGCGCGCCGCTGGTCCCGCCGACCGGCCGACAGCGCCGACCACGGCTGGCCCAGCAGCGTGACCTGGCCTGCCTGCGGCTGCAGCACGCCGGCCAGGATGGACAGCAGCGTGCTCTTGCCGCAGCCGCTGGGGCCGTGCAGGAAGAGCGTGCGCCCGGCCTGCAGCTGGAACTCGTCGATGGCCAGGGTGTCCTGCGTTGCCCCGGGCCAGCGGAAGCGCAGGCCCCGGCACTGCAGCAGCGCGTCAGCCGTGGTCATCGCGACAGGCTGATGCGCCGCGTCTTGCCGCCCAGCGTGCGCTTGAGCTGGCCGTTGGGGCCGGCCACCTGCACATCCACGGTGCGCACGCGCTTGAAGGCGTCGGCCAGGCCCAGCTCGATGTAGGTGGCCTGGGTGGCGTCGGTGCAGCGGTAGGTGACGCTGCCTTCCATCTCCGCATGTTCGCCTTCCCGGTGGGTGCCGCCGCCCAGGCCCAGCGCCGCGGATTCCAGCATCACCTCCGCCAGCGTGCAGCCGGCCTTCGGGTCGATGCGCACCCAGCCGTCGGCCGCGCGCAGCCGGGCCACCGCGGCATCGGCAGCCTGGCGTTCGGTGGCGTTGCGCGGCGCGCGCTCGAAGCCCAGCAGGTTGTCCAGCGGCGTGTCCAGGCTCAGCGTGAGCTGGGTGCGCTCGATGGCGATGTCCACGCTGGCGCGGCCGTGTTCATGGGCGGCATGGTGGTGCGCCTGGGCCAGCGCGAGGCCGGGCAGCACGGCGGCGGCCAGCAGCGCGGCCAGGGGCAGGGAACGGCGACGGGCAGTTGTCATGGTCGAAGGGCCGGCGGCGTCAGCCAGGCGGCGATCAGGGTGGACAGGTTGTGTTCCAGCAGCCGCAGGTAGGTGTCCGCGGGGCCGCCGGGCGGCGAGAGGGCATCGGCGTACAGGGTGCCGCCCAGCACCGCGCCGGTGTCCTGTGCGATGCGCTGCGCCAGGCGCGGGCTGCCAGTGTTCTCCAGGAACAGCGTGCGCGTCTGCTCGGCCTTCATCTGGCGCATCAGCTTGGCCAGGTCGGCGGCCGACGGCTCGGCGGCGGTGGTCCAGCCCTGGGCGCCCGTCAGGCGCAGGCCGTAGGCGGCGGCCAGGTAGCCGAAGGCGTCGTGCGAGGTGATGGCCCGGCGCTGCGGCGCGGGCACCTCCGCCAGGCGGGCGCGCAGCCGCTGGTCCAGCGCCTGCAGCCGCAACGTGTACGCGGCGGCCCGGCGGTCGATGGCGGCGGCCTGCGCCGGCACCAGCCGGCCCAGCGCCACGCGCAGGTTCTCGATGTACTGCCGCGCGTGGGCCGGGTCGTGCCAGGCATGCGGGTCAGGCCAGCCGAACATCTGCCGCGGCTGGATGCCCTGGCTGGCCACCAGCACCGGGCCCCGGTAGCCGGACGCGATCACCAGCCGGTCCAGCCAGCCTTCGAAGCGCAGGCCATTCACCACCACCAGCTGGGCGCCGGCCAGCTGCCGCACCGCGGCGGGCGTGGGTTCGTACACATGGGCGTCGCCGCCGGGGCCGACCAGGCTGCTCACCTCCACCGCATCGCCGCCCACCTCGCGGGCCATGTCGGCCAGGATGGAGAAGCTGGCCACCACGCGGGGCAGGGGCGGGTTTTCGGCGCGGCTGTCCGTGGGGGCGGCGGCCAGCAGGGCGGCCAGCGACAGCGCCGCCGCGCCGGCCAGCGTGGAGGCGGCCGCCGCCGGCCCGCCGGCCGGGCGCCAGGCGGCGCGCAGGCTGCCGTGCCGGCCCGCCAGCAGCGACAGCGCATAGCACCCACCGGCCACCAGCACGATGGCCGGCCCGGAAGGCAGCCCGGCGTGGTACGACACCAGCAGCCCCGCCCATGCGCTGAAGGCCGCGATCAGCGAGGCCAGCAGCGCCAGCGCACCCAGGCCGCGCACCCAGAAGCGCGCTGCGGTGGCCGGCAGCATCAGCAGGCCCACCGCCATCAGCGTGCCCAGCGCCTGGAAGCCCGCCACCAGGTTGGCGACCACCAGTGCCAGGAACAGGTAGTGAACGCCGGCCGCGCGGCGCGAGACGGTGCGCAGGAACAGTGCGTCGCAGGCATCGAACACGATCGGCCGCCACAGCAGCGCCAGCAGCAGCGCCGACACGCTGGCCACGCCGGCCACCAGCGTCAACGAGGCATCGTCCACGGCCAGCACGCTGCCGAACAGCACGTGCATCAGGTCGACGTTGCCGCCGCCCTGGGCGGAGATCATCAGCACGCCGGCCGCCAGCGCGATCAGGTAGAAGGCCGCGAAGCTGGCGTCCTCCCGCTGCGGCGTGTAGCGCGCCACGGCGCCGGCCAGCAGGGCCACCAGCAGCGCCGCCGCGAAGGCGCCCACGCTCATCGCTCCGAGCGACAGGCCGGCCAGCAGGTAGCCGGCCGCCGCACCGGGCAGCAGCGCATGGGCCATGGCATCGCCCACCAGGCTCATGCGGCGCAGCACCAGCAGCGTGCCCAGCGGCCCGCAGGTGAGCGCCAGCGCCAGGCAGGCCACCAGCGCACGCCGCATGAAGCCGAATTCGGCGAACGGCTGCCACAGCAGGGCAGGCAGGTCGATCAGCAAGGTGTTCATGCGGCCAGCGGCAACCCGGTGGCGCGGCCGGCCAGCTGCCGCTCTGCGGCCCGCCAGGCTGCCGGGGACAGGGCATCGTCCGGGCTGCCCTGCAGTACCAGGCTGCACGCCAGCAGCAGGGCGGTGTCGAAGTGCGAGCGCACCACCGCCTGCTCATGCAGCACCGCGATCACGGTGCGGCCCTGGCTGCGCCATTCACGCAGCAGCGCCAGCAGGTCGCAGGTGGTGTCCTCGTCCAGCGCGGCAAAGGGCTCGTCCAGCAGCAGCAGCCGCGCCTCCTGCAGGCACAGCCGCGCAAACAGCAGGCGCTGGAACTGCCCGGTGGACAGCTCGGCGATCAGTCGCCGGCCCAGTGCGTGCAATCCCACCCGCTGCAGCGCCTGCTCCACCGCATCGGCATGCCGGCGGTCCAGCCCGCGCCAGGCGCCCAGGCGCGGCCACAGGCCCATGGCGGCGAATTCAGCCACGCGGATCGGGAAGCTCCGGTCCACCTGGGAACGCTGTGGCAGGTAGCCGACCTGCCCATGCAGGTCCGGCGCCAGCACCACGCCGCCGCTGCACGGCTGCAGCCCGGCCATGGCGGCCATCAGGCTGCTCTTGCCCGCGCCGTTGGGGCCGACGATCGCATGCAGCGCCGCCCGCGCGAACCCAGCGCTGACCGGCGCCACCGCTTCCTGGCCGCCGTAGCGCACCGCCACGCCTTGCAGCTGCAGGGCAAGGTCCGAGGCGCCCGCCGTCGGTTCAGCGCGCGACATCGCTCAAGGCCCAGGCCACCATCCACCACATCGGCGCCAGCACCGCGGCGGCCGCCACCAGGCGCGGCCATGCCGCCCAACCGAGCAGGTTGCGACGGGTGTCGGCCGGCCGTGCCTCGGTCACCGCCCGTCCGGGTGCGTCGCACGGTGCGGAAGAACGTGCCGCGCAGGCAGCGGCAGCAGAGGTGGCGACGGCAGAAAGCATGCCTAATGATAACGAATTCTCTTTATCGGCGTGAGAGAATCCCCGGCCCATGGAACGCTCCACCCGCCAACGCTCCGCCATCCGCTCGGTGATCGAAGCCGCCACCCGGCCGCTGTCGCCCCAGGAAGTGCTGGACGGCGCTCGCGGCGAGGTGGCGGGCCTGGGCATCGCCACCGTCTACCGCAACCTCAAGCTGCTGGTGGAAGAGGGCAGTGTGCAGCCGGTGGAACTGCCAGGCGCCAGCCCCCGCTACGAATCCACCCGGCTGGCGCACCACCACCACTTCCAGTGCCGGGCCTGCCAGCGGGTGTTCGACGTGCATGGCTGCCCGGGCGACCTGGGCCGGCTGGCGCCTGCCGGTTTCAGCGTGGATGCGCATGAATTGACGCTCTACGGCTTGTGCTCCGATTGCAAGGGCACGGCCGCCGTCTAGGGATGGGCGCCTAGCTGTGAACCGTCAAGAGGTTCTTTCTTGATTT
>NZ_JZUE01000037.1 GCF_000969605.1 Aquincola tertiaricarbonis
TCGCGAGTTCGAGTCTCGTTTCCCGCTCCAGAATGCAATGCAAACGGGGAAGCCAGTGGCTTCCCCGTTTTGTTTTGTGTCTGCCTTGCGTGCGTCGGATCAGGGCGAGGCGAATCCTGGCGCCAGGGCCCGACGCAGGCATTCCACCACCTCGTGCACTGCGCGCGGCGTGTGCGGGCTCCAAGGGCGGATGGCATGGATGGCGTCGCCGAAGAAGCCGACCGGGCGCCAGTCCGGGAGCACCACGCGCAGCCGGCCGGAGCCCAGCGCGGCGGCTGCGCTGAAGTCCGGCAACAGCGCGATGCCCAGGCCATCGATCACCGCGTCACGCAGCACTTCGGAGTTGTTGGCGCGGAACGGGCCATGGACGGTCACCTCGATGCGCTCGGGCTCCGCAGCCGCCTGCGCCTGCCGTTCGAACTGCCAGATGGACGGCCCGGGGCGCAGGTAGGCCAAAGCGTCATGTCCGGCCAACGCCGATGGATGCTCGGGCAGGCCGCGCCGGTCGAGGTAGTCGGCGCTGGCCACCAGCAGGGTGCGGGAGTCGCAGAGCTTCCAGGCGACATGGTCGTCGGGCGGCGCATGGGTGTGGCGCACCGCCAGGTCGAAGCCTTCGCGTGACAGCGGCACCAACCGGTCGGACAGCTCCAGGTCCACGCGGACGGACGAAAACGCGCGGTGGAAACCCGCCAGCGCCGGTGCGATGTACTGGCGGCCCAGCGCCACCGGTGCGGTCAGGCGCAGCACGCCGCTGGGCGTGGCGGCCAGGTCGCGCACGCTGGCAAAGCTGCGCTGGATCTGCTCGTAGGCGCCCCGCGTCTGGTCCACCAGCTGCTGGCCGGCCGGCGTGAGCCGCACGCTGCGGGTGGTGCGCTGCACCAGCGGAACGCCGGCCGCCCGTTCCAGTTCGGTGATGCGCTGGCTGACCGCGGCCTTGCTCACCTGCAGCCTGGCGGCAGCCGCGGTGTAGCTGCCCGCCTCCGCCAGGGCGCCGAGGCAGTGCACATGAGCCCAGAGTTGGTCGGGAGACGTCGTAGTCATCGGCTGATTGTTCACCGCACTGAACAATGCGTCTACGCGCCATGGCTGTGCATCGCGCTGCGCGGCTTCTAGACTCGCGGCCTCGCATCACCGCATCAGCAGCTGGAGACACCATGGGCGCACCCGAAGCCTTCACCCGTACCACCGACGTCGGCCATTGGATCGGCGGCCAGCCGAGCGCCGGCAATGGCGGCCGCAGCCAGGCCGTCTACAACCCCGCCACGGGTCAGGTGGCGCGGCAGGTGCTGCTGGGCAGCGTGGACGACGTGAACGCCGCGGTGGCCGCGGCCAGCGCCGCCTTTCCGGCCTGGGCGGACACGCCGCCGATCCGCCGCGCCCGCGTGATGAACAATTTCCTGGCGCTGATGAACCAGCACCGCGACACCTTGGCGGCGATGATCACCGCCGAGCACGGCAAGGTGTTCACCGATGCGCAAGGCGAGGTCACGCGCGGCATCGAGATCGTGGAATTCGCCTGCGGCATTCCGCAGCTGCTGAAGGGCGACTTCACCGACCAGGTGTCCACCGGCATCGACAACTGGACGTTGCGCCAGCCGCTGGGCGTGGTGGCCGGCATCACGCCGTTCAACTTCCCGTGCATGGTGCCGGCCTGGATGTTTCCGGTGGCGCTGACCTGCGGCAACACCTTCATCCTGAAGCCCAGCGAGCGCGATCCATCGCCCAGCCTGTTCATGGCCGAGCTGCTGAAGCAGGCGGGCCTGCCCGACGGCGTGTTCAACGTGGTGCAGGGTGACAAGACGGTCGTGGATGCGCTGCTGACCCACCCGGACGTGAAGGCGCTCAGCTTCGTCGGCTCCACGCCGATCGCGCAGTACATCTACGAGACCGGCGCCCACCACGGCAAGCGGGTGCAGGCGCTGGGCGGTGCCAAGAACCACATGGTGGTGATGCCCGACGCCGACATCGAGCAGACGGTGGATGCGCTGATCGGCGCGGCGTACGGCTCGGCCGGCGAGCGCTGCATGGCCATCAGCGTGGCGGTGCTGGTGGGTGAGGTGGCCGACCAGATCGTGCCGCTGCTGGCCGAGCGCGCCCGTGCGCTGAAGATCAAGAACGGCATGGAGCTCGACGCCGAGATGGGCCCGATCGTCACCCGCCAGGCGCTGGAGCGCATCGAGGGCTACATCGCGCTGGGCGTGGAAGAGGGCGCGCAGCTGGTGGTCGACGGCCGTGGCCACCAGGTGGCGGGGCATGAGGAAGGCTTCTTCACCGGCGGCACGCTGTTCGACCACGTGACGCCGACGATGCGCATCTACAAGGAAGAGATCTTCGGCCCGGTGCTGGCCTGCGTGCGCGCGAAGGACTTCGCCGAGGCGGTGCAGCTGGTCAACGACCACGAGTTCGGCAACGGCGTGGCCTGCTACACCCGCGACGGCAACGTGGCGCGGGAGTTCGCACGGCGCATCCAGGTGGGCATGGTCGGCATCAACGTGCCGATCCCGGTGCCGATGGCCTGGCACGGTTTCGGCGGCTGGAAGCGCAGCCTGTTCGGCGACATGCATGCCTATGGCGAGGAAGGCGTGCGCTTCTATACCAAGCAGAAGTCGATCATGCAGCGCTGGCCGGCCAGCACGCCCAAGGGCGCGGAGTTCGTGATGCCGACCTCGAAGTGACGCCGGCGGCAAGGCAGTCGGTACGCCGCTGGCAGCGGGCCCCGGGCTCGCTGACCCAGCGGCTTTTTGCGTGGGGTGGTGAAGTGCGCGTGCAGCGGTTGCTGCAGGCGGTGGCGCCGTTGCTGCCCGGTGAGGCGTCCGATCTGGGCGTGCCGCCCGGCACCCGCTGCCTGGTGCGCGAGGTGGTGCTGCACGTGGGTGATGCGCCGGTGGTGTGGGCGCGCAGCGTGGCGCCGCACAGCGCGCTGCACGGGCCGTGGAAGGCCCTGGTGGGCCTGGGCCAGCGACCGTTGGCGGCGCTGCTGTTCGTCGATCGGTCGGTGCGCCGCACGCCGCTGGTGGCGGAGTGGCACGGGCGCGGGAGCCCGTGGCATCACCGGGCCAGCGACGCCTGGCAGCAGGTGGCGGGCGGCCACTGGCCCGGGCCGGTGGTGGCCGGGCGCAGCTCGGTGTTCTCGCGCGGCGAGGCGCCGCTGCGGGTGTTCGAGGCCTTCGTGCCCGGCATCTCCGCGCCGGTGCGCGGGCTTACCTGACCACGTCGACGCTGAAGCGCACTGCGCCGTAGGCGGTGCAGGCGTCGCCTTCGCACGGGCCGGGGCGGCCGGCGAAGGTGGAGCCGGGGCCGGTGTGGGCGGCGGCCAGGGCGGCCGCGTCGGCGCCGGTGGGCAGGAACAGGAAGGTGTCGCGCTTGCCGCGCAGGTGGTCGAAGCTGCGTGGCACGGCGGACACGATGACGACGAAGTCCTCGCGCCCGGCGGGCTCCGAGGTCTCGATGGCCGCGTCCGCCGGCGGCAGCGTGAGCGGCTTGCCCGCGCTGATGCGATTGGCCCGGGCCATCGTGTTGGGATGCAGCAGCACCAGCGAGCCGTCGGGGCCCTTGACCAGCGTGTAGACGTAGCCGTCGCGCGACGAGGTGACGGTGTAGCGCAGCCGGTCGCGGCCGATGCGCAGCTGCGGTCGCGCAGAGGACGCTTCCACGCTGAAACCCGGCGTCTGCGCCTGCACGATGCGGTCGAGTTCACCGTCGACGGTAAAGGGCAGGTTCGGCGCGGGGATTGGTGCGGGCGCAGGCGACGGGGCGGGCAGGGGCGCCGGCGCCGGAGACGGCGTGGGTGCCGGCGCAGGTGCCGTCGCCACCACCGGCGGCGCGGGCGGCGGCTTGCCGGGTGTCAGCGCGAAGAACGCGCCCACACCGCCAAGCACCAGCACGCCGGCGCCGATGCCGATCCACCGGCCCGAGCGGCCGCCGGCCGTCGTCGCCCCACCGGCGGCGGCGGCGCGCCCTGCGGCCGAAGCGGGCGTGCCGGTCGCGGCCGGCGGCGGTGGTGCCTCGCCCTGCAAGACCGTCTGCACGTCCGGCGCGCCGCCGGGGCCCAGGCCCATGTCGGCGCGGAAGGCTTCGATGCTCGGCGTGCGGTCTTCGGGCCGCACCTTCAACGCCCGGTCGACCGCGGCCAGGAAGGTTCCGCTGTAGAGGCCGCGTGCGGCCTCCGTCAGCGGCTGGTAGCTGTCGCCCATCATGCGGCCGACCGACACCGGTGGCGTGCGGCCCTGGATGGCGAAATACACCACCGCGGCCAGCGCATAGACGTCGGTCCACGGTCCCTGCTTCATGCTGGGCACCTCGGCGTATTGCTCCAGCGGCGCATAGCCGGGCTTGAGGATGACGGTCAGCGCCTGCGTCATGTCGCCGATCACGCGGCGGGCGGCGCCGAAGTCCAGCAGCAGCGGCTTGCCGCTGCCGGCCAGCAGGATGATGTTGTCGGGCGCGATGTCGCGGTGGTAGCAATGCTCGGCGTGGATAACGGCCAGCGCCTCGGTCAGCGGCGCCAGCAGGCCGCGCAGCCAGGCTTCGTCGGGCGCGGCGCCCATCTCGCGCAGCTTGTCCTTCAGCGTCATGCCCTCGTAGAAGGGCATCACCATGTACGCGGTGCCGTTGGCTTCCCAGAAGCGGTAGACCTTCACCAGCGACGGGTGATCGAACTGCGCCAGCAGCCGGGCCTCGTTGACGAAGCTCTTCAGGCCGGCCTCGAAGGTCTCGCGGTGACGCTCGCTCTTGACCGACACCTGCGTGCCGCCCTTGCGCGCCGCCAGCGCCGAAGGCATGTACTCCTTCAGCGCGACGCGGCGGTGCAGCGAGTGGTCCTGTGCCAGGTAGACGATGCCGAAGCCGCCTTCGCCCAGCACCCGCGTCAGCTCGAATTCGCCGAGGCGGGTGCCCACCGGCAAGGCGTTGCCGTTGTCGTCGGGCGAGGCCGCAGGCGGGCGCGGGGGCGGCTGGTCGGTGCCCAGCAAAGGCGACGGTGCGAAGACGGTGCGCTCATCGTCGGCCGCAGCGGCTGCGGGTGTCGGCGCGTCGGCGGGCGTGGACCCGGCGGCAGGCGGCACCGGTGGCCGGATGAGGGTGCGATCATCGTCGTCGTCAGTGGAACTCATCGTGATGCGTCTGCGTTGGCCGGGCCATTGTCCGCCAGCGGCTGCGGCAGGCCGCCGAACAGCAGACCGGGCAGGCCGGCGGTGGCCAGGCCTTCGGAGCGCAGCAGCTGCGGCGTGGCCAGGTCCGCTTCGGCATACCAGTAGGCGGCGCCGCGGGCCTGCATCAGGCCCGCGGACAGCCAGTCGGCGGCCACGCGCGCCGCCCCATGGCGATGGCCACCGAGCGCCAGGCGCTGCACCCCGCCGGCGGCGGGCGCTGCGAGCAGCGGCGGCGGGCCGCCTGTCCACGGCGGTGTGCCGATGCGCTGCAACTCGGCTTCCAGCGCGTCGATGGTCCAGTCCTCGTGCAGCGCATCGGCCGCGGCCTCGTCGATGCGCAGCAGCCAGGCCCACAGCGCTTCCATCGCGTCGGTCTCCGAAGGCAGGGCGGGCAGGGGCTGCGCGATCGTCAGCGGGTAGTAGCGGCCGACGCGGTCCACCGAGGGCATCAGCACGCCGGCCCAGGGCTGCTCGTCCATCACGCCGGGCATCAGCAGGAAGCGCCAGCTCGGGCTGGCGAGGTAGCCGTCCAGCCAACCCGGCTGCTGCTGCAGGCCGGCCAGGCCGGCCGACAGCCATTCGTCCCAGCGCTGCACGAAGGCCGGCGGCAGCCGGCGGCTGGCGAAGTCGCCCAGCGTCGGCAGCTTGCCGTGCCAACCGGCGGCGGGTGCCTGCACCGCGCTCACAAGGCGCCCGGGCAGCGGAACTGCTGGATCTCGCGCAGCCGGAAGGGGTTCAGCACGCTGTTGGCGGTGACGTCGAAGCGCACGCGCTGGCCTTCCAGCGTCATCAGCACGCTGAATTTCTCGGGCTGGGCCGAGGGCTGCACCTCGAAGCGGTCGAACAGCCGGAACAGCGCCCACGGCCCTTCGAACACCAGCGGCGCCGCGCCCGGCGTGCTGCTGAGCCTGACGGTGGAGGCGACCCGCTGGCTGGGCCAGCTCACGGTGGCGGCGCTGGCCGCGCCGGGGGTGAACTTCACCACCTGGCCATCGATGTCCAGCGTCACCTCCTGCAGCGTGCCCAGCTCAGCCGCGCGCAGATCCAGCTTGAAGCCCGGCGTGCGCCCGCCGCCGCGGAAGAAGGCTTCCTTGATGCGTGACGCACGCTGGAAATCGGCCAGTGCCGCGGGCGCAGCGGGGCGGGTGCCATCGGCCAGCGGCTTGTAGGTCCAGGTGGCGCCGCTGGTGTCGACCAGCGCGGCCAGCCGGCGGTTGTAGAACTCGTCGAGCAGGCCGCCGGGCGCGAAGAGCTGGCCGAAGTCTTCCGGCAGCACGTCGGCCCGCGAGCTGGGCGCGAACGGATAGCGGTTGGCCACCGCGCGGGTGCAGAAGTCGAAGATCGGCTTCAGGTCGCCGGTCATCACGTCGCGCTCGGCCACGCGACCTTGCTTGGCGCTCACGTCGGCCAGCTGTTCCAGCATCGAGCGCACCGGCTCCGGCTGCTGCGCGGCCACCAGCTTGGCGGCGCCGCCACCGGCCGGCGGCGGCGGCGACTTGCTCTTCTGCGCCGCGTCGATGGCCTGCAGCTGTGCGAACACCTCGCCGAAGGCCTTTACCGTGTCGTCGATGGGCGCCGGCTGGCCCTGCACCTGGCGGCGGATGCTGGCGAAATGGTCGTCCACCATCTTCTCGACCGGCCCGGCCGACGGCGCCACGGCGGGCCCGCCGCCGGCCAGCTTGGCGAGGTCGGCCTTGGCCTGGTTGGCGGCCTGCGCGGCCTTGTCCAGCGCACCCGGCGCCGCGGCAGGCGGCACCAGCGTGGTCTCCTGCGCCACGGCGGCGAGGTAGAGCTTCAGCGGCGAATCGACGCCCGACAGCAGCCGCGCGACTTCCATGCTGCGCTCCAGGCTCGTGAGCTTGACCAGCCGCACGTCGGCCAGGTACGCGTCCCAGGCCTTGATGTAGTCCTGCAGGTACAGGCGCCGCACGCGGTCGGTGAGCTCATTGCCCAGCAGGGCATTGGCGGCCTGGCCGGCGCTGGCCTTGCGGCCGAACACCCATTGCTCCTCGGCCTGGAGCTGCGCGGCCGACAGGCCCACGCTGCCCTGGAAGGCCTGCACATAGCCCTGGCGCGTATAGAAGCCCGGCACGCCGCGCGACAGCGGCTCGCCGCTGGCCCGCTCGAACACCTTGTCGGCCTGCGGGCCGGCCTTGGCGGCCACCGAGAACTCCGGCAGGTCGCCGCGGAAGCGCCGCTTCAGCCGGCTGTAGATGCGGTACTCGATGGGGAAGGAGGCCAGCATGTCGCGCACGCTGGTCACCAGCGCGGTGTCGATCGGCCGCGCGCTCTGCGGCGCGCCCTGGGCCAGCAGCGCATCCAGGTGGGCATCCAGCGCGGCCCGCTGCTCGGGCGGCAGGTTGCGGAACTGCGCATCCCAGTCGATGCCGATCCAGGCCTTGAGCGTGGGTGCGTCGAACTGGTCGGGCGTGTAGAGCATCAGGTAGGCCTTGAGCGCCTCGTAGGCCTGCTCCAGGTTGTCCTTGTTGGCCGCGCGCAGGCGCTCTTCCAGCCGCTGGGCCACGCGCGGCAGCAGCGCATGTTCCAGCAGTCGGCGGTAGCCCAGGCGGGCGCCGGCATCCAGCTTGTCGCCCTGGTACAGGCCCAGGGTGTCCAGCAGCGGCGGATCGTCGAGCGAGAAACGTTCACTCTGCGCGGCATTACGCACCGCCGTGAGCGCCGGTGCGATCGGCGCAGGGTCGGCGCTGGTGGCCGGCGGCAGTGCGTCCACCGCCTGCTGCAGCGCCGGCAGCCTGGCGGCCACTTCGGCGTCGTAGGCCTGGTTGCGCACGTAGCTCACCGCCCAGCCCACGGCCAGCGCAGTGCCGGCCACGGCCACGGTGGCGAAGCCGGCCATGCGCAGCGCGAAGCGCCGCCGCTCGGCCTGCGGATTGGCTGAGACCAGGTGCGCCTCCGGGAACACCACGTCCTGCAGCAGCCGCTTGAGGAAGAAGCTCTTGCCACGGGCACCGGCCAGCGTGGCCGCACCCCGGCGCTCCAGCCCGAAGGAGCGCGACAGCAGCCCCATCACGCGGTCGATCGGCGTGCCTTCCTGCGTGCCGCTGGTGAAGTACACGCCGCGCAGGTCCACCCGGTCCTGCAGCGCCGGCGCGGGGCCGAACACCTGCTGCAGGAAGCCGGCCAGCACCGGCTTCAGGCTCGCGAATTCCTGCGGGAAGGCGAACATCGCGGCCCGCTTGGCCACGTCGCGCTCGGCCTGCAGCCGGTCGATCAGCCCGGCCGACAGGCGCTCTTCCAGCGCGCGGAACTGCGCATCGAAGTCGGCCAGCGGGTTCTCGGCCGGCTGGGCGCCGTGCGGGAAGGTGAAGCCCCAGACCTGGTCGCGCTCTTCCTTGCCCAGCGCGTCGAAGCTCTCCATGAAGCCGGCGATCAGGTCGGCCTTGGTCACCATCACGTAGACCGGCGGGCGCACGCCCAGCTTGGTCTGCAGCTCCTGCAGCCGGGCGCGCAGCGCGGCCGCATGCTCCTGCCGTTCGGTCGCGCCCTGCTGCAGCAGGTCCTGCACGTTGACGGTCAGCAGCACGCCGTTGATCGGCCGGCGCGGCCGCGACTTGCGCAGCAGGCCGAGGAAGTTGTCCCAGGCCGAGGCATCGACCTGGCGGTCGGATTCCTGCGTGGCGTAGCGGCCGGCGGTGTCGATCAGCACCGCATCGGCGGTGAACCACCAGTCACAGTGGCGGGTACCGCCCACGCCCTTGACGGCCGCGCCCTGCTGGCTGTCGGCGCCGATGAAGTCCAGCCCGGCATGCAGCAGCGCCGTGGTCTTGCCCGAGCCCGGCGCGCCGACGAAGACGTACCAGGGCAGCTCGTACAGCGCGTCCGATCCGCTGAGCCAGCGGCGACCCCGGCCGCCGGCCTTCAGCTTGGCCACCGCCTCGCGGAAGCGCTGGTCCAGCACCTGCGCTTCCTGGTCGCTGGCGCTGGGGCCCGGCGCGATGCCCTGCAGCAGCGCGGCATTGGCCTGCTTGCGGCGCCAGGCCAGCCAGCCCAGGCGGCCCAGCCACAGCAGCCACATCAGCACGATGACGACCGCGCGCGCCATCGCGCTGCCCAGCGGCCGCGACACCTGGCCTGCCGCATCGGCACCGAAGGCCAGCAGCGGTCCCAGCCACCAGACGATGGCGCTCAGCGCCAGCACCGCCAAACTGCCGAGCACGGCAGGGCCCAGCAACACGTTCAACACACGTTTCATGGACTGTGGCTCCGGCAGGCTTCAGCTTTGCGGCGGCGAAGCCAGCGTGATCTCGACCCGGCGGTTCTTGGCGCGGCCGGCGGGCGTGTCGTTGCCGTCCACCGGCTCGCTGTCGGCACGGCCCTCGGCGCGCAGCCGTTCGGCCGGCAGCGTGGCGGCCAGCAGCGCCTTCACGCTGTCGGCCCGCTCCTGCGAGAGGTGCCAGTTCGACGGATAACGCACCGAGCGGATGGGCTGGTTGTCGCTGTGGCCGGTGACCAGCACCGGGCCGGGCAGCGGCTTGAGCGCAGCGGCGATGCGGCCCAGCAGCGGCTTGACGCGGTCGGCCACGTCGGCGCTGGCGGGCTCGAAGAAGCCGTCGCCGCGGATCACGATGACCGAGCGGTCGGCATAGTCGCGCACCTCCACCAGGCCGGCCTGGATGTCGGGTGCCAGCAGCCCGGCCAGGCGTGGCTGGGGCGCCGGCACCGGCGGCGGCGCGGGCGGCGGCGCCTTCACGTCCAGCGACTGCAGCGCCTGGAAGGTGGGATCGGTGCGGGCATTGATGGCCATGCGCAGCGCGATGAACACCAGCATGAGCACCAGCGCCGTGACGGCCGCCACCACCCACACCGGGATGCCGTCGCGCAGCCGCTGGCCCGCGGCGCGCACGCCGACCCAGGCGGGCGACAGCTCCTTGTCCACCGCGGGCGTGGCCTGCTTCAGCATCTGCGCCAGCCGCTCGCGCACGGTTTCCAGCTGCGCGCGGCCGTTGTCGATCACGCGGTAGCGGCCCTCGAAGCCAAGCGCGAGCGCCATGTACATCAGCTCCAGCAGGTTGCGGTTGGCGGGCACGTTCTCGGCCAGCTTGCCCATCAGCTGGAACACCTTCTCGCCGCCCGACACCTCGTTGTGGAACAGCACCAGCAGGCTCTGCGAGCCCCAGGCGCCCGAGCCGCCCCAGGGCGTGCTGCTGGCGCATTCGTCGATGAAGGTGCACAGCACGTAGCGGCCGGCGATCACCTGCTCGTTGGGCAGGCCCTGCGCACGCGTCGTGGCCTCGAACTGCTTGACGCCTTCGGCCAGCGCCGCGCGCAATGCGGCCGGATTGGGATGGTGCGGCATGGTGCGCAGCCGCGCCGCCGTGCCCAGCAGCGGCGAGGCCGCCTGCAGCAGCGGGTTGAAGCCGGCCACGCCGGGCAGCTCGGGCAGCGGCGCGGCTTCAAGCGCGGGCGCGGCGCCGGGCATGGCCGCGGGCTGGCCGGGTGCGGCGGCACCGGGCCGCATGCCGCGGCCGGCACTGGGCTTGATGACGGTGCGGTCGGACTCGAAGGCCGAGAACGGATCCTGGTCGCTCATCGCTCAATGTCCCGCTGGTCGGTGCGCCGGGCCGTCATGGCCGGATCGCCCAGAACTCGAACTCGATGCCGGGGAAGTCGCCCGACACATGCATGGCCAGGCCCGCGGAGCGTTCCAGCTGCTGCCACAGCTCGCTGCCGCGGGTCTCCAGCTCGAAGTAGCTGAAGCCGCCGTGGTACGGGATCTGCCGCGGCGCCACCGGCATCGGCTTGACGGCCACGCCCGGCAGCGCCAGGTTCACCAGGTCGCGGATGCGTTCGGCCGGGCCGATCTTCACCTGCGACGGGAAGCGCGCCCGCAGGGCTTCGCTCGGCATCTGCGCATTGACGGCCAGCACGAATTGCGCTCGCCGCTGCAAGTCGACGTCCGCGATGATGGCCACGCGCACGCCGTGCTGGCGCTCCTGCAGCTCGATCGGGATGGCGGTCTGCTCCAGCACCATCGACAGCGATTGCCGCAGGTCACCCATCACCGCGCGGAAGCACGGCGCCAGGTCGTCATGGCGGTAGGGCGGGTAGTCGATCGGGCGCTTGCGGTCGCGGAAGGTGGACAGCTCGCCGGCCAGCTGCAGCAGCACCGTGTACAGCCGCTCGGGCGGCAGCACCGGCAGCTGCGGCAGGTGGGCCAGCAGCGGCTCGGTGCGGTTGAGCGCCTGCAGGAAGACGAAGTCGGCGATCTCGCCCACGCCGGCGCGGCCCGGTTGCGCCAGCCGTGCGGCCAGGGCTTCGCTGCGCTGGCGCACCATGCCCAGCACCTCGCGCTGGTAGCTCTCCAGCACCGGATGCGCGGCCACGTGCAGCATCGGCGGCACGTATTGCGCATCCAGCACCACGCGGCCATCGGCCCGGCGCTCG
The DNA here is from genome assembly GCF_000969605.1 of Aquincola tertiaricarbonis. GTDB lineage: Bacteria > Pseudomonadota > Gammaproteobacteria > Burkholderiales > Burkholderiaceae_C > Aquincola > Aquincola tertiaricarbonis. Next base: position 11,556 of record NZ_JZUE01000037.1, read on the forward strand.
ACGATGCGGGCGGCGCCCAGCTGGGTGAAGCCTTCGTTCGCATCGCGCGCCAGCATCAGCCGCAGGTTCAGGCGTCCGATCTGCAGCGGCGCCTGGCGCAGGCTCACTGCATGGCTGTCGGCCACTTCCACGTCGCTGGCCAGGTAGCGCGGCGGCATGGTGGGCGTGGCGTCCTCCACGTCGCTCTCGGCCACGCCGGGGCGGGCCATCGCGGCCACCAGCAGCACCGGCTCGTCGCGGGCGTCGGCCGGCACGTCGAGCGCGGGCGGCGCGGCGTCGTGCGAAGGAATGTGGAAGGGCGTGCCGTCGGGCAGCACGCCGCTGGCGCTGGTCAGGGCCAGCTTGCCCTGCAGCAAGGCGGCGTCGTCCAGGGCCAGGGTGGTGAAGCCCCAGTAGTGCGGTACCACGGCATTGACACGGGCATCGACGAGTCGGGCGGTGTGTCGGTCCTGCTGCTGGAAATGCTGGGGCTGGAGGAACATGCCCTCCGTCCACATCACCTTGTTGTGCCAGGTCATGGATGTTTTGGTTGTGTGCTGGGCCAGCGGCGGCCGGTGGCAGCCGGAGCCGGCGGAACCGGCGCACCCCACATGCGTGTCAGCCCCGCAAAACGAGGTGGCAACGATACACGCCGATGCTTGCAGCGTCACGCTTTGCGCGATAGGAAAAGGCGTCCTGATTCCCTCCTGCGTGGGATGCTGCGCAACGCTGGCCGACTATCATTTGCCTTCGGTGCGGCGCGGTCTGCCGCATGAATGCTCGTTGGGGAATCGACATGAAACGCTCGCCCACTGTGTTGCACGCCGGCCGTAGCGCGGCCGTCGTCGTGTGCCTGGTGACCTTGCTGCAGGCCAATGCCGCCGATGCGCTGGACATCGGCAACCAGGTGCCCGATGCGGAGGCGGTGAAGGAAGGCCTGTTCCCGGAAGACGCCTGCAAGGAGCTGGAGGCCGCGGGCTTCAAGTGCATGGGCTTCAAGCCGGCGGTGCGCTATTCGCTGCCCGCGGCTTCGTTCAAGGTGGGCTCGGCCGAGCTGCCCGAGATGCTGCGCCGGCAGCTCGACGTGTTCGCCGACGTGCTGCGCGGCAAGAAGGGCACCGGCCGCACCGTGCGCATCGAGGGCCATGCCGATGCCTCCGGCACGGCCGAGGCGAACAAGGCGCTGTCCGAGCGCCGGGCCGAAGCCGTCAAGACCTACCTGGTGGACAAGGGCGCCGACCCCGCGATGCTCGAGGCGGTCGGCCTGGGCGCCACCACGCCCAAGATCAGCAGCGACCCCTTCGCCGCCGAGAACCGCCGCGTGGAGATCGGCCGCATCGGCGCCAAGCCCTGAGGGATCAGGGAATCTGGTGGGTCGCCTGCCCGGCCTGCACGAACTCGATCACGCCGCCCCAGATGCACATCAGCTTGCTGGTGTCGTCCAGCGCCGGCGCATTGCACAGCATCACCGTGGGTGCGCCCGGCACCCAGGGCGCCGGCGTGGCGGGCACGCAGGGCATGGGCGTGAGCACGCCCAGCGCGGCTGCCGTGGCCGCGGCCACCGTCGGATTGGACGGCGACTGGCACATGCCGAACGGCATCACGTTGGTCATCGGCACATGGTCCAGGATGTTGGCCGCCACCATGTTGCTGGTCATCACCGTCTTCGGCGTGGGCATGAGGCTGCTCGGCGCCATGCCGAAGCTGCACTTCAGCAGTCCGCCCATGCAGGTCTGGTTCGGCATGCGGTGTCCTTTGCTCAGTCGGCCGCGGCGGCGGCGGTCCACACCGTCAGCGCGGTGAAGTTGTCATGGCTGGCCTTCTGCCGCGTGGCTTCGGTCACCACGCGCTCCAGCGCGGCCAGCCAGGCGGTGGGGGTGCCGGCGGTCAGCAGCGTGGCCTCCAGCGTGGCATCGGGCACGTGCTCCCACAGGCCGTCGGTGCACAGCAGGAACACGTCGCCGGGCAGCACCTCGTGCGGCTCGCCGCTGTCGCTGACCTCCAGCACGTCGGAGGCAGTGCCCAACGCCGAGCGCAGCTCGCTGCGCTGCGGATGATGGCGGGCCTGGTCGGCGGGCAGCAGGCCGGCATCCACCAGCGACTGCACCAGGCTGTGGTCGCGCGTGCGGGCATGCAGCCGGCCGCCACGGAACCAGTACAGCCGTGAGTCGCCGGCATGGGCCCAGTGCACCCGGTGGCGTACGAAGTCGATCACCAGGCCGACCACGGTGCTGAACATGTTGGCCCGCTCGGTGTGCGGCGTGCGCGCCTCGATCACCGCGCGGTTGGTGTCGAACACCAGGTCGGTGAGCTGGCGCGCGCCGGTGGTGGGCCGGGCGGCAAAGCCCTGCAGCATGCGCTCGACCACCAGCCGCGCGGCCACGCCGCCGCCGCCATGGCCGCCGGCGCCATCGGCCAGCACGCAGCACAGCTCGTCCACCGAATGCCAGTGGCCACAGGCATCCTCGTTGGCCTTGCGGCCCCCCATCTCGGAAAGCAGGGCGACTTCCAACGCCAGCATCGCGGGCTCTCCTCAAGTGGAACGAGGGTCACTCGTCCTGTTGCAGCTGATCGATGTGCGCTTCATAGGCCTTGCGGAAGGCCTTGCCGAACAGCTCCTGGAAGTCGTCGGCGGCCTCGGCCGACAACTGCGAATAGAGCTGCTGGAACTGCTCCCACAGCTGCGCCTTGCGGCCCGAGGGCAGCAGGCCGGCCAGGCCCGAGCGCTTGCTGATCTTGGCTTCCAGCACCGCGGGGTCGAAGCGCTGCAGCACGCCCTCGAGCGCGGCGCGCATGCCGGCCATCACGCCCAGCTGGTGCGCACGCAGGTCGTCGAAGGCATCGCGCATGGCCTCGGTGGGGCCCATGAAGCCGGGCGTGGGCGCGCCCAGCAGGTGCTTGAGCGCCACCTCCACGTTGGGCGAGAACTTCAGCGGGTTGTTCTCGCGCGCGGCCATCAGCGTGACGTCGGCGCGCATCTCGCGCTTGATGGCGGCGCGGGCCACCAGCAGCTCCACCGCGCCGCGGGTGGACTCGCGCAGCAGCGCGCCCACGCGGCGCAGCTGGTCGGCATCCAGCCCGCGCAGCTCGGCCGCCGGCAGGCCCAGGCCCTCGGCCAGCGCGGCCAGCAGCTCGTCGGGCGCGGGCGCCGGCGTCGTGCCCACGGCCGCAGCCCGCGGCGCCGATGGCGGGCGGATCATCGTCCGCGGATCGGCCTCGGCCATCCAGCCGGCCTCGAGCGTCGGTGCGGGTGCAGGGCTCGGGGCCGGTGGCTCCGGCGGCGGCACGCGGCGCACGCCGGGCAGGGTGACGACCTTGGTCTCGCGCGAAGGCTGGTCCCAGGACAGCACCGCACCCGGCGGCAGCGCCGGCGGGGGCAGCGGCGCAGGTGCCGGCACCACCGGCGGCGCCATGGCCGGCGCGGGCGGCACGGCTTCGCGCAGGGGTGGCGCCATCCACGGCGTGTTCAGGTCGGACACATGGTCGGAAGCGCTGGGCGCGACCGGCGTGGCCTGCAGGCCCAGCGCGCGCAAGGGGTCGGCATCGGCCGCGGTGTTGGGGCCGGCCAGCGGCGCGGCCAGCGGCGAGCCGGCGAAGGGGTCGGCACCGCTGCCGCCGAGATTGAACAGCGCATCCAGCGAGTTGCCGGCCGAGGGGGCCTGCAGTGGCAGGTCGGGGATGTAGGGGCTGGAGCCGCCCGCCACCGGTGGCTGCGCGCCGAAAGGCGTGGCAACGGAGGCCGGCGCCGGTGAGGGCGCGAACGGATCCCAGTCGTCGGGGATCACGCTGGCTGCGCCGGCCGCGGGCGCCGGCGGCGCGGCCACTGGCGTGGGTCCGAAGGACTGGGTGAACAGCGGCGGCGGCGGGCGCGGCGGTGCGGCCGGTGCCTTGGCGCCGGCGTCGCCGAAGAGGTCGGCGAACAGGTCCTTGGCCGTGGTGTGCTGGCCCAGGCTGACGCCGATCAGGTAGCCGCCGATCTGCAGCGTGTCGCCCTGCTTCAGCGGCGCCTCGCGGCCGTTGCCCAGCGGCGTGCCATTGACCAGCACCGGGTTGCTGCCGCGGTCCACGAGCGCGAAGGCGCCATGCCGGAACACCACCTGTGCATGCACGCGAGAGATGGAACGGTCGGGGTCGGGCAGCACCAATTGGTTGTTGTCGGCCCGGCCGACGGTGCCGCCCAGTTCGTCAAAGGTCGCGGAGAGCGCGGCCGTGGGTTGGCCGTTGAAGCTCTGGACGGTGAGGACGATCATGGCTGACGACGGCAGGGCGGGTAAACAGACGTTGCAAGCATAGCGGTCCGTGTTGCGGTGCGTCAGCGCATGACGTGGCAATGGCCTTCCACCACGCCCACCCGCAGCGGCCAGGCGTGGCTGCTGCCGTCGGGCGCGGCTTCGGTGCGCAGGATGGGCTGGCCGGCAGCGTCCACGCACTCCAGCAGCCGGCCGCCGGCGCAGGGTCGCAGCTGCAGCTCGGTTGGTGCCGGCAGCACCATGCGCAGCGCCTTGGTGGCATACAGCATCTGGATGCGGGCACGCCAGCGCGCGGCCAGCTTGGCCACCGGCTTCTGGTAGGCCACCGCCAGCTCCTCGAAGCGCAGGCGCGCGGCCTGCACGAAGGGCTCGGGATCGCCCTTGGCCAGCGACACCGCCAGGCCCTGCACGAAGGCCGCCACCAGCGGCTGCACCGCGGCGGCATCGGCCACCGGCGGCAGGTCGAGCCAGCGCCAGCGCGGAAAGCTGATCGGCAGCTCGGTGCTGCGCTGGGCGGCCAGCGGGGCGGTGTAGATCTCGCCCTCGAGCACGCCCAGTTCCAGCTCGGCCAGCGTGCGGGCGCTCAGTTCGCTGCCGGGCTGGCCGATGCGCGGCAGCAGCAGCCGCGCCTGGGCCGCCAGACCCTGCGCGGCCAGCCGCGGCGCGGCCGGCAGGCCGGGCGCGCGCGGGTCGAGCAGCAGCGTCAGCTGATTGGTGCCCGACAGCAGGTATTCATGCACCGGCACATTCACCTGGCCGCCGCTGGCTGGCGTGCGGACCACCGGGATGTCGTTGATGCGCGCTTCGGCGGCACAGCCCACCGAGCGCAGCCGCAGCAGCAGCAGGCGTTCCATCAGCCCAGGCTCCAGTCCAGCAGCAGCAATGCGGGCAGCAGCGCCAGTTGGCGCCGCGTGTGGCCCAGCAGGGGGTCGTGCAGCGTCACCGGTGCCAGCACCGGCTCCAGCGAGGCGCGCACGAACCATTGCCAGCCGCTGCCGCCGGATTGCCGCGGCCGCAGGCCGGCCTGCAGCACCAGGGCGCCGCTGCAGGGGCCGGCCTCGCGCCACACCAGGCCGTCGTCATGGGCGATGGGGTCGAGGCTCAATTGCCAGGGCAGGCGCAGTTCCATCGACAGCGGCAGCACCGTGTCCAGCAGGCCGGGGCGCAACGTGTCGCGCAGCAGCGTGCGCTGCAGCGGGGCCTGGCCTTCGGCCTGCAGCGCCACGCGCGCGCGGCTGCCGCCCAGGTCGATCTCGCCCTCCAGCGACAGGGCCAGGCTGCAGGCCAAATCCAGCTCGCCCGCCACGCGCAGCAGCGCTTCGCCCGCCAGCCCGCCGGGGCCTTCGCGCCAGCCCCAGGTGAGCGCGGCGCGGCCGGTGAGCAGGCCGGGCGTGGCGCGCATCGTGGCCGCTTCGGCGCTGCGCTGCCAATGGGTGAAGAGGCTGTCCAGGCCCTGACGCCAGGCCGCGGCAAGCGCCTGGTCGAAGCCGGCGGTCCATGCCCGCGAATCGAGGGCGAAGCCGTCGTGCTCGATGTGGCAGCGGGTGGCCGGGCCGGTAGCGGCGGGCGGTGCGGCATGGCCGGCCGGTGTGGGCCAGGCGGCCTCCGGCGCGGCCTCGCGCTGCAGCGCGAACAGCCACTGGTCGGCGGGATAGGCCCACACCTGCGCCTGCTGCGGACCCAACGGCACGCCCGTGTCGCGCAGCCCGCAGGTGGGCAGCTGCAGCAGGCACACGGCGGGAGACACCTCTTCGGCCAGCGCCAGGCCCAGGCCGGTGGCGGGCGGCTGCGGCGGCATCGCCATCACCGGCCAGCTCGCGGCGCGGGCCTCATGGCCCTGCCGGTGTGCCAGGCCTTCGGCACCCAGCCAGCGCACGGCCGGATGCCGCTCCCCGCAGCCGGCATGCAGCGCCTGGCGCACCTGCAGCCGGGCCAGCGGGCCCTGCTGTGCGGCATGCGTGAGCACTGCCAGCACCGATGGCGCCGGCTGCGTGGCGTCGATGCGCAGGGCCGGAGGCGCGGGCGGGCCGGGCACGCGCTGCCACTGGCCGTCGAGCAGGCAGTATTCGTGGCGCCACTCGGTATCGAGCACACGCAGGTCGATCGCCTCGATGTCGCAGGCGGTGCGCGGCAGCGGTACGGCATCGGCGTCCTGGCTGCGCGCGTGTGCATCGGCTGCGTCGAGCAGCGCGCCGTCGGCACGCACCAGCGCCGCCGCGTCGCCGCCGCTGCGCTGCAGTTCGGCCTGTGCGCGGTGCAGCAGCTGGTGCAGCTTGACCTGCGGCAGCAGGCGCTCGTCGGCCAGCAGTGCCAGCGCCCATTCATGCTGCGGCCGGGTCTCGAAGCCCGGGCCGAAGGCGAAGCTCAGGTTGAGGTAACGCTGCTGCGACAACGCATCGGCCAGGCCATGCCGCGCCGCATGCTGCGCAGCCGTGGTCAGGAAGGCCTCGCGCCGCTCGCCCAGCCGCTCGGCCACGGCGGGCCAGTGGGCCGCGATGCGCTCGAAGGCGTCGGATGCAGGCATGGCGCGTGGTGTACCGGGCATGGCGAGGTCAACGCCTCCAGAACGGCGCGCCCTGCAGCGCGTCGTAGTCGGCCAGCGGCCGCTTCTTGTCGAGCATGAAGGCCGGCATGTCGGCACGCACGAGGCGCAGCGGCTGGTCGATGCCGAACTCGGCATGGAACGCGGCTGCGGCGTGCGCGGCCTCGTCCAGTTGCTGCAGCAGCGGCACAAGAGCCGCACCGGCAGGCAGCTGCTCCAGCTGGGGGCTCAGCGCGCCGAAGGCGGCACATGCGCCCGGCAACTGGTCCACCAGGAGATAGCGGCGGTAGAGGCGGTCGGTCACGAGCTCGGGCGGCACTTGCGCGGGCCACAGCAACCCGGGCGTGGCCACGGCCTGGAAGAAGGCTTCGACCTGCGAAGGCATGCCCAGCAACAGCAGCGTGTGGCCCCCGAGCACACCGATGAGCGACTGTGTGGTCACGGGTGGCTGCGTGGCGTCAATCCACCAGGCCGGCCTGGCGCAGCAGGCCGAGCCAGCCTTCGCCGCCGGGCTCGGCGTGGAAGATGTCTTCGCCATCCAGCATGTAGGCGCGCAGCAGGTGCTCGCGTGCTTCGGCCTCCTGGCCCAGGCGGCTGCTGGCCTGGCCCAGCCGGTAGTGCACGAAGGGGTTCTCCTGCGCGCCGGGGCCGTTGAGTGCGTCGAGCAGCGCGGCACGCGCGGCCGCGAAGTTGCCCAGCTGGAAATAGGCGTCGCCAATGGCGGTCTGCAGCCAGGTCCAGGCCTCCCATTGCACCGCCGGGGGCGGCAGCAGTTCGAGCGCAGCCTGCCAGGCCGAGATGGCGGCCGCCTGCCGGCCAGCGTCGAAGTGCTGGTTGCCTTGTTCCGACAGAACTTCGATCCGCTGATGCAGGGCATCGGGCAGCGAGTTCATGGCTTGGATGCGCCGCCGGCGCGCTGCAGGTAGAACTTCAGGTACTTCGGGTCCTCGTCCTGGAAGGGCCGGCGCTTGAAGCGCTTGTACAGCGCCTGGAAGCGCTGGAAGGCCGTGTCGAGGTCACCGGTCTCGTAGGCCAGTGCGGCGCCGATGAAATCAGCTTCCGAAGCATCGGGCCCGGGGCCGTAGGCCTCGCGCATGCGTTCGAGCCAGAGGGCGGCCTTGTCGAACTGCCGGGTTTGCATGAAGAACGCCACCAGTCCCGACGCCATCGACTGCGCATGGCCATGTGCGGGCTTGGGCTCCGGGATCAACGCCCAGGCGGCCAGGAACTCTGCCTCGGCCTGTGGCAGGTCGCCGGCGGCCCAGGCCGCACGGCCTTGGCTGGCATGGGTTTGCAGGGCCTGCAAGGCGGCGTCGGACAAGGGGATGGGTGCGGGGGATGAGGTCATCGGCGGGCTTCACTTCAACGGCGGCAGGTAGCGCTCGGTCTGGCCCAGCACGGCACCCGCCGAGCGATTGAGCCGGTAGTAGTCCAGAGTGTAGTTATCGGGGTTCAGCATGAACTCGCGCACCTCCGGCGACTTGGCGCCGAACTGGCGCAGGTGCTGGTTCCATTGCGTGACCGCGTCCTTGCCGGCCACATGCGTCATGTCGGCCTTGGCCAGCGGTTGCCAGCTGCCGTCGCTGGCCAGGATCTCCGGCTTGCCGGTGATCAGGTTGTCGCGCAGCGTGCCGTCGGTCCGCATGCGGGCCTGCACCTGCCGGCCGGTGGCCGAGTCCTTGCCCGGCGTGCGACCCATGTAGCGCGTGCGCGCGCTTTGCGGCCGGCCGGCCGCGGCGGGGGCCGGCGTGGGCGCCGGCGCGGGCGGGGGCGGTGCCGCCGGGCGCAACTGGGAAGGTGTGCTGGTCGCGCTGCCACCCGCCGCGCCGCCGCTGCCGCCGCTTTGCGGGCGCAGCCGCGGGTTGCGCAGCAGCGACTGCGCATTGGCCGCCACCCAGTCGGCGAAGCCGGCGCCCAGGCGGCTGCTGCGCAGCGCGGCGATGAGTTCGTCGGCCGAGCCGGCCGCGCGTGCGCTGGCGCCGGTGGCCTGGCCCATCGTCAGCCGCGCCACGATGGCCATCAGGATCAGCATCATCAGCCGCGCCACTGCATCGGCCATCAGCCGGCCGGCGGCCTGCACGTCGGCATCGCGGCGCGGCGTGCCGTGCGCGTCCCAGGCCAGGCGCACCGCCTGCATCACCATGCCGCTGACCTCGCCCAGCCCGCGGCCGATGGCCGCCGCCAGGAAGCCCAGGCCCAGCCACGCCAGCACCGCGATGCCCACGTCGGTGCCCAGCGTGGCACCGGCCGCCGCACCGGGCACCGCGCCCACGCCACCGGCCAGCGCGCCCACCGCGGCGCCGATGGCGCCACCCAGCGCGGCCGAGGCGCCGACCACCGCCATCATCATCAGCAGGCCGGGCAGCAGGCCTTCGATCAAGGACTGCAGCTGGTAGCCGGTCTCGCGCAGGATGGCGGCCGGTGCCTCGCGGGCGCCGAGCGCGGCGGCCTCCTGCACGCAGGCGGCGCGGCGCCACAGCACCAGCGGATCGAGCCCGCTGGCGGCGCCGGCCTGCACCGCCACCAGCGCGCCGGGCAGCGCAGCGGGTGCGCGCTGCAGGGTGCCGTCCTGCGTGAACAGCGTCTGCTGCGCGCCGCAGGTGGGGCCGGCAAGGCGGTACTGGGCCATCTCAGGCGCCGCGGCGGGCCGGGTGCATCAGGCCAGCGGATCGGTGGGGGCCTCGGGCGCCTCGGGTGCCTGGATGGCCTCGGGCGTCTTGGGGCTCGCGCCGTTGCCGGCGCCGGGACCGCCGCCGGAGTTGATGAGCACCATGGCGCCGGTGATGGCCACGTTGGCCGGGCCGATGACCACCGAGCCGCCGCCGCACTTCAGCGTGAGCATGGCGCCCGCCTCGATCACCACGTTGGCACCGCCCTTGATGTGCACATTGGCCGCGGCCTCTACGCCCAGGTTGGCGCCCACCTTCTGCACCATGTCCGCGCCCGACTTGGCCGACACCGCCGCCCCCGACTCCAGCACCAGGTCGCCTGTGACCTTCAGGCCGTAGGCGCCGCCCACCTGGTTGGCGCTCTTGCCGGTGATGTCCAGGCTCTGGTCGCCGCCCACGCTTTCCTTGCGGTGGTTGCCGATCTTGCGCTGCACGTCGTTCTTGATCTCTTCCTTCTGGTCGTTGGTGACGATGCGGAACTCGTCGTTGCCCACCCAGACGGCCTTGTCGTTCTTCACGTACTGGTAGAAGTCCTTCTCGGCCTGGAACCACACGTATTCGTTGTCCTTCTTGTCCTCGAAGCGCAGCTCGTTGAAGTTGGACACCGCGCCGCCGGTGGTCGACATGCTGCGCACGGTGGACACGGTCTTGTTGGCCGGCAGCGCATAGGGCACCGTCTGCGTCGCGTTGTAGACGCGGCCGGTGACCAGCGGCCGGTCGGGGTCGCCCTCGATGAAGTCGACCACTACCTCCTGCCCGATGCGCGGCAGCGCGATCATCCCGAAGCCCTTGCCCGCCATCGGATGCGACACGCGCACCCAGCAGGAGCTGTTCTCGTTCCGCTGGTCCAGCCGGTCCCAGTGGAAATGCAGCTTCACGCGGCCATGCTCGTCGGTGTCGATCTCCTCGCCCGAGGTGCCCACCACCACCGCCGTCTGCGGCCCCGGCACCGTGGGCTTGGGCGTGATGCGCGGCGGCCGGTATACCGTGCTGCCGGGCACGGCGGTGAAGCTGCAGCGGAACCAGGACGAGGCCTGGCCGGATTCCTGGTCGGTGAAGCCGGCGTCGATGCGGGTGGACACCAGCACATGCTCGGCGTTCTCGGCATCGCGAGGATGGTCTTGCAGCGTGAAGCGGCTGCCGGTGGCCAGGCCGCGCACATTGCCCGAGCCCGACTTGCGTACCGCGGCGGCGGCCAGCTCGTCCAGCCGCAGCGCGGCATAGCGGTCGCCGTCGGCGCTGGTCTGGTAGTCGCCCGGCGGGTCGTAGTGTTCCAGCGCGCCGTCGGCCCCGGTGCCGTTGCCGGTGGCCTGGGCCTGCAGCGAGGTGTCGGGCGTGGTGAAGTTGTAGTCGTCCAGCACCACCTTGCCGGTGTGCACCTCCAGGCTGCTGCGCCATTCGGTGATGGCTTCCAGCTCCAGCATGCCGTCCAGCGATTCACGGAAGGGCACGGTCTCGTGGCCGGGGTAGGGCGTGTGCGCGGACATCGCATCCACGATCACCAGCGTGTGGTTGGCCTCGGTGTGCTCGAAGAAGTAGTACAGGCCTTCCTGCTCCATCAGCCGGCTGACGAAGTTGAAGTCCGACTCGCGGTACTGCACGCAGTACTCGTAGGTGGGCAGCGTGGTGCCGAGGTCGAAGCGCACGCTGTGCACATAGGCGCTGAACACGTCGGCCAGGATCTGCTGCGCCGTCTTGCCCTGGAAGATGCGCGTGTCCGCCCGCCGCGTCAGCAGCCACAGCCACGGCCGCAGCACCAGCCGCGCCGCCAGCAGCCTGCCAGCCACGCCGTCGATGCCCGTCGACGCCACCACGCCGTGGAAGTGCCGCGCGCCATCGTCCGCCAGCCGCAGCGTGACGTGTGCCGGCTGGCCCAGCAGGCTGTCCAGGTCCACCGAGGGATCGTCCGCCAGCGCGGCGACGTGGAACTCGAATGGACGGCCCAGTTCCTCGTGGGCGGACAGGCTGCGCACCCGCAGCACGTCCTCGCCCAGCGGCGTGGTGAGCGTCATCAGCGGCGTGGCGCTGGCTTCAGGCATCTTGTCTCCGGGAGGTCACCAGCCAGCCCGCCACCTGCTGGCCGGCTTCCTTGCGCAGCGCCACCGAGGCGAGCTGCACATGCGCCAGGCCGGCAGCCGCCAGGCTGCGCTGCACATAGTCCTGCGTGTGGCTGTAGCGGCCGTGCGGCTCCAGCAGGTGGTCGGCGCCGGCGCTGCGCGCCTCCACCGTGAACACCAGCAGGCCACCGGGCCGCAGGCTGCGCGCGGCCGCACCCAGCACCTCGTCCAGCCGGCCGAAATAACACAGCGTGTCGGCCGAGACGATGACGTGGAAGGCCGACGGATGGGCGGCCAGCCAGGTGGTGAGCTCGGCGGCCTGCAGACTGTCATAACCGCCGCGCAGGCGGGCCTGCGCCAGCATGCCGGGCGACAGGTCCACGCCCACCAGCCGGCGGGCATAGGGCCGCAGATGCTGTGCGCACAGGCCGGTGCCGCAGCCGGCATCCAGCACGTCCAGCGTGGGCTTGGCCGGCGGGGCGCCCAGCGCCTCGGCCAGCGCATCGCCCACCAACTGCGGCGCGCGGTACTCCAGCGCGGTCAACCGCTCGTCGAAGCTGCCGGCGAAGCTGTCGAACACGTCGACCACGTAGTCGTTGGGCGCCCGCTCGGGCACGCCGTCGCCGGTGACGGCCGCCAGGTGGTGGCGGGCCTGCACGCTGTCGGGCTCCACCGCCAGCCATTCGCGGAACACGCCGGCCGCCTCGGCCAGCCGGCCGGCCTGCGCATAGACGATGCCCAGCAGCCGCCGCGAGCGCGTGTCCTGCGGCTTGAGTTCCAGCGTGCGCGCGAAGTGCACATAGGCCTCGGGCAGCCGGCCCACGCGCGACAGCAGCGAAGCCAGGTTGAAGTGCGCGTCGGCGTAGTCGGCGTTGCGCTCGAGCACGGTGCGCAGCGAGGCCTCGGCCTCGTCGAAGCGCCTGAGCCGCATCAGCATGCAGCCCAGGTTGTTCAGCACGTCGAGGTTGCCGGGGTCGAGGTCGAAGCTGCGCTCATAGGCATCGGCCGCCTCCTGGCCGCGGCCGGCGTCCAGCAGCGCATTGCCCAGGTTGTTCTGCCAGGCCGCCACCGTCGGGTCCAGCCGTACCGACTCCTGCAGCAGCGGCAGCGCCTCGGCCCGCTGGCCGCGCTGGTGCAGCAGCATGCCCAGGAAGTGCATGGTGTTGGCATCGCCAGGCTGGAAGGCCAGCAGCCGGCGGTAGAGCTTCTCGGCCCCTTCCCAGCGGCCGTCGCGGTGCAGGCCGATGGCCATGCGCAGCGCCTCGTCGAAGGTCACTTCGGCCTGGGGCGCAGGGGCTGGGGGGCGTTGCATGCCGGCAGCTTCCGCAAGGCGCTCAGGCGCGGCGCTGCAGGTAGTGGCGCACGCCCGGATCGTTGATCAGCACGATCTGCTCGCTGGTCGTCGGGTTGACGAAGTCGTAGCTGATGACGTTGGGCAGGCACATGCGGTCGCCGCGGCTGGCGGCCACCACCTTCCACTGCGCCTCGTCCGCCTTCTCGGGCTTGTAGGCGAAGTGCTTGACCGAATGCTGCTGCAGCAGCTTGATCATCTTCGGTGTGTTGGCATGCGTGCCGCCGGTGAGCTTGAGCGGCGACTTCGGGTCCACGCCGCCCGGGGCCTTGGTGTTGCTTTCCACGTAGCCGCCGGTCTGCTGCCAGTACAGGAAGAACAGGTGGTCGTCCGGGTGGCAGGCATGTTCGTTGGCTCCCTTCAGGCCGTCGGCGATCACGTCGTTGATCGACACCTTGCCTTCGAAGCAACCGCAGATCGGCAGGCCGTCGGTGACGTTCTGCCCGTTCGAATACTTGTAGAAGCCGTGGATGCCCTTGGCCTGGTCGATCTGGCTGTCCTTGTTGCTGCCGATCGTCTTCTTCTTGAAGCCGAACTTCTTGACGTCGAAGATGCAGATGGCCTTGCCGCGCAGGTCGCCGATGCGGGCATTGGCCAGGTTGCCGTTGCCCTTGTACAGCCGCTTGGCGATGGGATGGTTGAGCACCTCGTCCACGATGCCGGTGGAGCGGTCGGTGTGGGAGATGCGCAGGATGACGAATTCGCTCCCCCGTGCGCCCAGGAAGCCGTCCACGTCGTCCAGGATCTTGCGCGAGGTGGCGCCCACGCCCCCCTGGCCGGCCGTCTGGTGGTAGCCGCGCACCACGCCGCCGTCGGTCTTCAGCCGCACGTCGAAGAAGCGCGAGCCGGCGCGGCACTGCTCGCCGATCGTGCCGCTCTGGGTGATCGAGCGGGACTTGGACACCACGTACTTGGTGAAGCCGCTCTTGCTGAAGTCGTCGCCGTCGTAGATGGTGGCGTCGTGGCTTCCCGGCATGGTGATGTTCTTCAGCAGCAGGTCGTCGCGCAGGGTGGCTGACCAAAGCGTGAGGTCGATCATGTCAGTGGAACTCCCGTGGGGGTGGCTGTGCAGGACTGGTATGCGGGCCAGCGGTCAGCCGAAGCTGTAGCTGAAGTTGCCGTCCGCCACGCCCACCTTGACCTGCTCGATCGGCTTGCCTTCCATCATCCGCGTGAGGAACTCGCGGCTGATGTCCGGCAGCATGGTGTTGGTGAGGATGGCGTCGATCATGCGGCCGCCGGATTCGCTCTCGGTGCAGCGGCTGACCACCAGCTTGACCACGTCGTCGCCCACCTCGAACGGAATCTTGTAGCGCGCTTCCACGCGCTTCTTGATGCGGCCCAGCTGCAGCCGCACGATGCTGGCCAGCATCTCGTCGGACAGCGGGTAGTACGGGATGGCGACCAGCCGGCCCAGCAGCGCGGGCGGGAAGATCTTGAGCAGCGGCTCGCGCAGCGCCTTGGCCATGCCCTCGGGCTCGGGCATCAGCTCCGGGTCCTTGCACATGCTGGCGATGAGGTCGGTACCGGCATTGGTGGTCAGCAGGATCAGCGTGTTCTTGAAGTCGATGCTGCGGCCTTCGCCGTCTTCCATGAAGCCCTTGTCGAACACCTGGAAGAAGAGCTCGTGCACGTCGGGATGGGCCTTCTCCACCTCGTCCAGCAGCACCACGCTGTAGGGCTTGCGGCGCACCGCCTCGGTCAGCACGCCGCCTTCGCCGTAACCCACGTAGCCCGGGGGCGCGCCCTTGAGCGACGAGACGGTGTGCGCCTCCTGGTACTCGCTCATGTTGATGACGATGAGGTTCTGCTCGCCGCCGTACAGCGCCTCGGCCAGCGCCAGCGCGGTCTCGGTCTTGCCCACGCCCGAGGTGCCGGCCAGCATGAACACGCCGATCGGCTTGCTCGGGTTGTCCAGCCCGGCACGGCTGGTCTGGATGCGCTTGGCGATCATCTCCATCGCATGGTCCTGGCCGATCACGCGCTGGGCCAGCAGCTGCGGCAGCCTGAGCACCGTCTCGATCTCGTTGCGCTGCATGCGGCCCACCGGGATGCCGGTCCAGTCGCCCACCACCGCGGCCACCGCCTGGTAATCGACCGTGGGCAGGATCAGCGGGCTTTCGCCCTGCAGCGTGGTGAGCTGCTGCTGCACCTCCTGCAGCCGGGCCAGCGTGGCTTCGCGGTCGACGTCCGCGGCGGCCTTCGCATCGGCCGCGGCCTGGGCTTCCAGCGTGCTGCCGGTGCCTTCCACCGGCTGCGTGCCGCCGGGGCCGCCGCGCAGCGTGGCGCGCAGGCTCAGCAGCTCGTCGACCAGCTTCTTCTCGCCGGCCCAGCGTTCTTCCAGCTGCGCCAGGCGCGCCTGTTCCTCGGCCAGCGCGCTGCTGGCGTCGTCCTCGCGCTCGCGCACGTCAATGCCGATCGCCTTCTCGCGGCCGATGATCTGCAGCTCGGTCTCCAGCGACTCAATGCGCTTGCGGCTGTCGTCCACCTCGGCCGGCGTGGCATGCAGGCTCACGGCCACGCGGGCACAGGCGGTGTCCAGCAGGCTCACGCTCTTGTCGGGCAGCTGGCGCGCCGGGATGTAGCGGTGGCTGAGCTTGACGGCGGCCTCCAGCGCCTCGTCCAGGATCTGCACCTTGTGGTGCTTCTCCATGGTGCTGGCCACGCCGCGCATCATCAGGATGGCCTTCTTCTCGTCGGGCTCGTCCACCTGCACGTTCTGGAAGCGGCGGGTCAGCGCCGGGTCCTTCTCGATGTACTTCTTGTACTCGGCCCAGGTGGTGGCGCCCACGGTGCGCAGCGTGCCGCGGGCCAGCGCGGGCTTGAGCAGGTTGGCCGCGTCGCCGGTGCCGGCCTGGCCGCCCGCGCCCACCAGTGTGTGGGTCTCGTCGACGAACAGGATGATGGGCTGCGGGCTGGCCTGCACTTCCTCGATCACCGAGCGCAGCCGCTGCTCGAACTCGCCCTTCATGCTGGCGCCGGCCTGCAGCAGGCCCACGTCCAGCGTCAGCAGCTTGACGTCCTTCAGCGCCGGCGGCACGTCGCCGCGCGCGATGCGCTGGGCGAAGCCTTCCACCACCGCCGTCTTGCCGACACCCGCCTCACCGACCAGGATCGGGTTGTTCTGCCGCCGGCGCATCAGGATGTCGACCACCTGGCGGATCTCGTCGTCGCGGCCGACGATCGGGTCCATCTTGCCGCTGCGGGCCTGCTCCGTCAGGTCGGCGGTGAACTTCTTCAGCGCCTCCTGCTTGCCCATGGCAGCCGGGGCGATGGCGCCCGAGCCTTCGCCCGGCGCGCCGCTGCCCACGCCGGAGCCGTCGGTGGCGCCTTGGCCGTCCTCGGGCGAGCCTTCGGTGATGCGCGCGAAGTTGTCGGCCAGGTCGTCGGCCTTGATCTTCTCGAACTGCCGCGACATCGCGAACAGCGCATTGCGCAGCAGCCCGGTCTTCAGCATGCCCAGCAGCAGCGTGCCGCTGCGCACGGCCGTGTCGCCGAACATCAGCGAGCCGTACACCCAGCCGCGTTCCACCGCGGTGTCGATGGTGTCGGCGATGTTGCTGATGGAGGTGGCGCCGCGCGGCAGGCGGTCCAGCGCGGTGGTGATGTCCTTGGCCAGCACCGAGGCGTCCAGGCCGTAGTGCTTGACGATGCGGTGCCAGTCGGAGTCGGGGCTCTGCAGGATCTGCGCGATCCAGTGCTCCAGCTCCACCGTCGGGTTGCCCCGCAGCTTGCAGAACACCGTGGCGCCTTCCACCGCCTTGTAGGCGAGGGCGTTGAGCTTGCCGAAGACGGCAACGCGGCTGATTTCTGCCATGGTCAGACCTCTATCGAGTCGGTGGTGGATCGGTGGCTCTCGGTGTGCTGTCGGCGGCGCAGGGAGCGCAGCGCCTCGATCGGCTGCAGCCGCAGTGGCGCAATGCCGGTGCGGCCGGGCTGGCGCAGCCAGCTGTCCCAGCCCAGGCGGCCATGGCGGCCCAGGCGGGCGGGCTGGATCTGCTCGGCCTGCAGCCCCAGGCGCAGGCCCCAGCCGAATTCATCGCCCACGTACTGCCGCACCAGCGCCACCACCGCCGGCAGCACCCGGCCGCCCGGTAGCAGGGCGGCAAAGGCGGCATGGTCCAGCGGCCCGATGTGCACCAGGAAGTGGTGCTGCCGGTCCCACACCATGGCGCCCAGCACGGCGCCGGCGCCGAGCTTTGCGCTGGTGTTGCGGCGGGCGCCGCTGCGGCGCGTGCCCAGGCGGCTGCGTTCGGCCGGCTGCAGCGGCATCCAGGCGCCGGCGAACTGCTCGACCTGCACCGGCCGGCGCAGCATGCCGCCCAGCAGCGCGGCCAGGCCTTCGGCGCTGCGCGACTGGCGGGTGAACACGCCGGCGAAGTGCAGCTTCACATGGTCGTGCACCGCATCGCGCCGGCGCATCGCCGGGCTGCCGATGCCGATGAGCGAGCCGACGAAGGCGGCGAAGCGGTCCTCGTCCGGCCGGTCCATGCCCACCGCCGGCTGCGCCTGCGCCCAGGCGCGGTAGAACAGCAGCAGCACCCGGTGGTGGAACAGGTCGGCGAAGCGGGCGAAGGTCTCGTCGCCGTGGTGCAGCTCGCGCTCGCGGGCGTATTCGGTCAGGTGCAGCGGCAGCGGTCCGTTGGGGCCGAACAGGCCGAGGAAACGCACGTCGATGCGCGGCGGCCGGCTGCCGGTGCGCGGCCGCACCGCATGCAGCGTGGCCGGCGCGAAGCTCAGGTCGGGCGACTGGCCCAGCCGCACCGGCTCGTCCTGCGGACGACGCGCGGTGCCCAGCCGGGGCGCCCGCGGATGGGCCGCCTCCACCAGCCGCAGCGCATGGAAGAAGTCGTAGCGCCAGGGCTCGGCGGCCAGCGCCTGCAGCAGTTGCTCCGCACTCGTCGCGCTCACAGCACCGGCCTCGTGCCCGTGGTGGGGCGGCCCACCAGGATGGCCCCGCGGCTGGCCGAGCGCACATGCGTCTCGGTGAAGCCGTTCATCGACACATGCCGCGCCAGGAAGCGCTCGAGCACGCAGCCCAGCAGGAAGGCGCTGCTGCCCTGGAAGGCCAGGTCGTCCACCTCCAGCTCGATGCGCACGCCGCGGCCGAAGGCGATGGGCCCGGGCATCGGCAGCCGGCGCACCACCGGCTCGGTGCGCACCGAGCGCAGGCCCTCCACCTGCTTGTGCTGCGCGGCATCGGCCTCGTGCACGTACAGCCGCAGCATCTCGCGCAGCGCGGCGGCGCCCTGCTCGGCATCGGTGTCCAGCAGCGACAGGTGGTTGAGCGACAGCTGGTTGACGAAGCGCCAGGCCACGTTGCCCTCGCGCAGCGCCGACAGCGGCCGCGACGGCCCCTTGATCACCCGCACGCCCTTGACCGGCGCGGTGGTCTCCAGCGTCAGCTCCGCGCCCGCGGGCAGCAGCAGCGGCAGGTCGCGGTTGCTGCACAGCGCCTTCACGCCCAGCTGCTGCAGGCTGCCGCTGTAGGGCGCCTCCTGGGCGTCCACCACGCTGATGAACACCTCGCTGCCCACGTAGGAGGAACGCGGCCCGTCGCGCTTCTGCGTGGTCGACAGCAACCGCGGCTCGCGCTGCAGGGCGAAGTAGGCGTCGTGCTCATGGTCCTCGGCATGGAAGGCGGCATACAGCGGCATGAACTGCCGCTCGCTGCCGCTGCCCACGCCGTGCCCGGTGACCTGCAGCACGTCGTGGATCTCGTAGTCCATCGGCCGGGTGCGGTCCACCACCACATGGAAGTCGCTGGTCTGCGGCGTGACATGGATGCGGTCGCAGCGCTGCTCGAACAGGTTGACCGCCGGCACGCAGTTCAGCGCGAAGGCGCTGGCGTCCACCGACTGCTGCAAGCTGCCGTCGCCGCGCGAGAACAGCAGCACCAGCTCGGCCTCGCGCCCGCCCAGCGTGCGCAGCGCCTCGCCCAGCCCGCAGACGTCGAAGAACAGGAAGCGCTGCGGGAAGGCGAAGTACTCCTGCATCAGCCGGTAGCCGTCGAAGCCGGGCAGGGCGGGGGGCAGCAGCGCCTGCTCGGGCTCGAAGCCCACCCGCTTCACGTCATCGGCATCCAGCACCTGCCAGCGGTCGCGCCGCGCCTGCGGGCCGGCCGGCAGCACGAAGCCGCCCAGCACATGGCCGCACACCAGTTCATGCAGCCGGTAGGCGATGTCGTCGATGCCGGCGCAGTGCAGCCGCAGGTCGTCCAGCTGCACCTGCGAGAAGTCCAGCCCCGCCGTCGTGCGCAGCTTGATGCGCACGCCGCCGCCGTAGCTGCGCCACTCGGGCACGCTGGCCAGCGGCAGTTGCGCCGCATGGGTGAAGTAGGCGGCCTCGGTGATCTCCAGCGGCCACATCGTCAGGTCCTGCCCGGTGCGGAAGCGGCAGGCCGTCTGGCCGGCGCGTCCGGTGCCGCTGCGCAGCATGCTGCCGCGCGGCAGCGTGGTGCCGGTGGCCAGGCCGGCATCGGCCAGGTCGGGCTGCAGCTGGGCGATGAGCATCGCCGGCGTGGGCGCCAGGAAGTTGGGGTAGACGATCTCCAGAAGCCGCTGCGTGAAGCGCGGGAACTCGGCATCCAGCTTCAGCTGCACTCGCGCCGTGAGGAAGGCGAAGCCCTCCAGCAGCTGCTCAACGTAGGGGTCGGCCACCTCCACGCCGTCCATGCGCAGGCGGCCGGCGATCTTGGGGAACTGCTGCGCGAACTCGGCGCCCATCTCGCGCAGGTGTGCCAGCTCCTGGTTGTAGTAGCGCAGCAGTCGCGGGTCCATCAGCGGGCCAGTTCCTTGATGTCGACACGCCCGGTCTCCAGGTCGATGTCGGTGTGCAGCAGCAGTTCCAGCGGTACCGGCTGCGCCCACAGCTGGCCGCTGATGCGGAAGCTGATCTGGTTGTGGTGGTCCAGCTGCTCGTCGGCCACCACCGCTTCCACCCGCAGCGTGGCGGGCAGGATGCGCGGCTCATGGTCGACGATGGCCTGGCGCACCTGCGCTTCCAGCGACACCGCATCCACCGACGAGGCGCACAGGCCCGACAACGCCGGCAGCCCGTAGTCGAGCACCGAGCGCCGGGCCTGCGGGTACGCGTCCAGCGGCTGCGAGTCGGACAGCCGCGCGCTGTTGAACAGCCAGCTCAGGTCGCGCAGCACCGCCTGGCGCAGCTGCTGGCGCGACAGCACCCGCTGCTCGGGCGCGTCGGTGCGGCTGCCGGGATCGTCGTCGCGCAGGCGGTCGAGCAGCGCGGGCTGCAGGCGGTCGGTGACTTTGTTCAGGGCCATCGCGCCCTCGTGTCCATCAGAGGGCGGTGGTCAGGCACTGAAGGTGATGGAGCGGGTGTCCATCAGGGCCAGCTCGCTGCTGTCGGTGGCCCACATGCGCTGGCCGGCGCCGACGAACAGGCCCGGCCGCGGCTCCAGCCAGTCGGTGCGGCGGGCCAGGGCCAGCAGGCCGTCGGTCAGGTCGGTGCCGGCATAGCGGGTGGGGATGAAGGCCACCGTCTCGCCGCCGTTGTCGAACAGCAGCTGCGCTGGTGTCCACACCCGGTCGCGCAGGTCGGCCGGGGCTTCGATCTTCACTTCGGCCAGGCGCGTCATCGGCACCCAGTAGTAGCGGCCATTGATCACCGCCTCGATCACCGGGCCCAGGCGCATGTCGGCATCGGCGATCCAGGCGAAGGCCTGGCCGTCTGCCTGGCCGGCGCAGTCGGGCGCATCGTCCAGCGCCTGGATGCGCAGCTTGTGCGCATCCTCGGCCTCGCCGCGGCCATCGCGGATCAGCGCCTCGATCAGCAGTGCCACCCAGGCCTCGGGCTCGCCGAACAGCAGCGGTACCTTGCGGCCCTGGAACACGGCTTCGCGCAGGGCCTCGCACTGCAGCGTCTCGCGGTAGGTCTGCACCATCGGCAGGGCCGAGGCATCCAGCTCGCCCACCACGTCCAGCTGGTTGCGTGCACGTTCCCACTGGCCCAGCACGCACAGCAGCTGGAACAGGAAGATGCGCAGCTTCGGCTCGGCCGGCTTCGCGCGCACCTGGTCCTGCAGCAGCTTGAGCGCGCGCTGGGGGTCGCCTTCGCGCAGGGCTTGTTCGGGTGTGGGGTTCATCCTGTGATCTCCGCCGAGAAGGACGAAGCGGCCTTCTTGGCGCCCTTTTCATCCTGCGCGCTGTAGGTGACGTCGATCTTCTCGAACGCGATGGCGATGCGCTCGACCAGCACCGGGCTGTCGGGCGACTCGGTGCCGATGTCGAAGGCCGTGATGCGGCCGCGTTCGATCGTGACCTGCAGGTAGTCGATGGCCGGTGCGCCGCCGCTCTTGCGCACGGACAGCACGGCCTTCTTGATCTGCTCGTTGTTGCGCATCACCGCCATCAGCGCGGTGGAGGCACTGTCCACGCCCTTGGTCAGGCGCAGCTCGGACAGCGCGGCGCGCGAGGCGGTGCCGGCACCGCCCAGGCCCGAGGCGGCGGCCATGCCCCAAGACCATTCCTTGACCTCGATCTCGCCGATGTGGCTCGCAACGTTGGATTCGCCCCGGATCGCGCCGGTGCTCTTTCCCTCGATGCGCAGGTGCATGTCGCCTTTGGCCATGGGTGCGCTCTGGTACAGCGGACAGTCGGTCCGGGCCCCTGGCGGTGCCCGGTGGTGCGGTGCGGGCTAGGCGCCCGCTCAGGCTGCGGCGTTGCCGGCGATGTCGTAGACGTAGTCCATCGTGCCGCCCTTCTTGGCGCCCTTGGGATCCTGCGGCTGGTACTTGAAGCTGAACTTGGCGAAGTTCAGCGACACGTTCTCGGTCAGGCGGTCCTCGCCGCCGCTGCCGCCGGTGGACACCGAGGTGACCAGCACTTCCTCCAGCTCCAGCACCACGTACTCGAGCGGCGTGCCGCCGGCCTTGCGCACGATCAGCGTGGCCTTGTCGTGGTGGGTGCCCTCGCAGCAGGACTTCAGCAGCGCGTTGGACGACGAGTCGATGTACTTGGTGAACGACAGGTCCTGCACGGCGGCCTTGCCGCTGCCGCCGCCGCCGCCCATGTGCGTGGTGCCCGAGTTGCTCATGCCCCAGCTCCAGGCCAGCACGTCGATCTTTTCCTTGTGCTTCGCGTCGGTCGACTCGCCCTTGATGTCGCCGATCTGGATGAACATGTCTACAGCCATGATGGATCTCCTTGATGCCCTGGACGGAAGCGGGCGGTTGGTTGTCGCGTGAACACTCTAGGCGGCGCACCCTGCGCCGCCATCCCCAAGAAACGAGACTCAGGCCCCCTTGGCCGAAGGCAGCTTCGACACCAGCCGCAGCGAGACCGTCAGCCCCTCGAGCTGGTAGTGCGGCCGCAGGAAGAACTTCGAGGTGTAGTAGCCCGGGTTGCCTTCGACTTCCTCCACCACCACCTCGGCGGCGGCCAGCGGCTTGCGGGCCTTGGTGGATTCCGACGAATGCGCCGGATCGCCGTCGACGTAGTTGAGGATCCAGTCCTGCAGCCAGCGCTGCACCTCGTCGCGCTCCTTGAAGGAGCCGATCTTGTCGCGCACGATGCACTTCAGGTAGTGCGCGAAGCGGCAGGTGGCGAACAGGTACGGCAGCCGCGCGGCCAGGTTGGCATTGGCGGTGGCGTCGGGGTCGTCGTATTCGGCGGGCTTCTGCAGCGACTGCGCGCCAATGAAGGCGGCGAAGTCGCTGTTCTTGCGGTGCACCAGCGGCATGAAGCCGTTCTTGGCCAGCTCGGCCTCGCGGCGGTCGCTGATCGAGATCTCGGTGGGGCACTTCATGTCCACGCCGCCATCGTCGGTGGGGAAGGTGTGCGTCGGCAGGCCCTCGACCGCGCCGCCGGACTCGATGCCGCGGATGCGCGAACACCAGCCGTATTCCTTGAAGGAGCGGTTGATGTTGGTGGCCATCGCATAGGCTGCATTGGCCCAGGTGTACTTGCTGTGGTCGGCCGCGCCGGTGTCTTCCTCGAAGTTGAAGGCCTCCACCGGATTGGTGCGCGCACCGTACGGCAGGCGCGACAGGAAGCGCGGCATCGCCAGGCCGATGTAGCGCGAATCGTCGGACTCGCGCAGCGAGCGCCAGGCGGCGTACTCGGGCGTGGTGAAGATCTTGGTCAGGTCGCGCGGGTTGGCCAGCTCCTGCCAGCTGTCCATCTGCATCACGCTGGGCGAGGCGCCGGTGATGAAGGGTGCATGCGCGGCCGCGGCCACCTTGGCCATCTCGCCGAGCAGCTCCACGTCGGGCGCGCTCTGGTCGAAGTGGTAGTCGCCCACCAGGCATCCGAAGGGCTCGCCGCCGAACTGGCCGAACTCCTCCTCGTAAAGCTTCTTGAACAGCGGGCTCTGGTCCCAGGCCGTGCCCTTGTAGCGCTTGAGGGTCTTGCCGAGATCCTGCTTGCTGATGTTCATCACGCGGATCTTCAGCATCTCGTCCGTCTCGGTGTTGTTGACGAGGTAATGCAGGCCTCGCCAGGCACCTTCGAGCTTCTGGAAATCGGCGTGGTGCAGGATCAGGTTGATCTGCTCCGACAGCTTCTTGTCGATCGCCGCGATCATGTCCTCGATCGTCTTGATCGTGTCCTTGCCGATCAGCTGCGTCTGCGACAAGGCCTGCTGGGCGAGCGTCTGCACGGCCTGCTCGACGGCGCTCTTGGCCTCGTCGCTCTTGGGCTTGAACTCCTTCTGCAGCAGCGAGGCAAGGTCGTTGCCTTCGAGACTGACCGCGGCCAATGCGGAAGGGCTGGTTTGGGCTTCTGCCATGGGTGTTGCTCCGGAATGCGGTGTCAGCGTGCGGCGCGCCTCAGGTGGCGCTGCCTTCGTCGGCCGGCTTGGCCGAGGCGGCCAGCGAGCCCAGCAGCGCCGGGTCGGCCAGCAGCTTGGCGATCAACTCCTCGGCGCCGCCCTTGCCGTCCATGTAGGTGACCAGGTTCTGCAGCTGCTCGCGCGCGGTCAGCAGCTTGTTCAGCGAATCGACCTTGCGCGCCACGGCCGCGGGCGAGAAGTCGTCCATGCTGTCGAAGGACAGGTCGACGTTGATGTTGCCTTCGCCGGTGAGCGTGTTGGGCACCTGGAAGGCGACGCGCGGCTTCATCGACTTCATGCGGGCGTCGAAGTTGTCGACGTCGATCTCGAGGAACTTGCGGTCGGCCACCGGCGCCAGCGGATCCGCCGGCTTGCCCGACAGGTCGGACAGCACGCCCATCACGAAGGGCAGCTGCACCTTCTTCTCGGCGCCGTAGACCTCCACGTCGTACTCGATCTGAACCCGTGGCGCCCGGTTGCGGGCGATGAATTTCTGGCTGCTACCCATGACTCACTCCTTGGTTGAAAGGCCGGGCGCTGTGGCCCTACGCGGACTCGTCGTCCAGTTGCACGCTGTCGGGATCGACGCCCATCACACGGGCCACCTCGGCCAGTGCATCGGGCGCCAGCTCTTTCATGAGCTGCAGGAAGTTGCGGTTGATCATCCGCCGCGCCCGGCGCAACAGCAGCGGCGCGGGGTTGGTGGGCTCGGTGCGCTCGAGGAAGTCGCACACCATGTCGATGGCGCGGATGGCGTCGTCGCGGGTGGCCACGGTGCCCGACAGCCCCCGGCGCGGCGCGGCGCCCGACGTTGCAGCGCCGCCGCCATCCACCGCTGCAGCGCCGTCGTCCTGCGCCGCATCGGCGCCGGTGGCGTCGGCCGCGCCATCGGCGGCCTCGGCCGGCATCACGCCCACCAGCATGTGCAGCAGCGACTGCAGCGGCTTGAAGTCGGGCGCGGATTCGATGCCGGCCTTGTCGTTGGCCAGGCTGGCCAGCGCCTTCAGCTGCGCCATCGCCTCCGACGGACTGCTGCGCAATGCAGGCTGCTGCCCCGCGGCCGCCGCCAGCATCTGCTGCAGCTGGTCGCGTGAGTAGTTGGCATCGCCTTCCTTGGCCGGCATCAGGCCCAGCGCCACTTCCACCGCCCGCACCCGCACTTCGCCGATGCCACGCTGGCTGAACAGCACCGCGCGGCGCACGTCGCCCACCAGGCCGTTGGATTCGCGCAGCAGGGCGAGCGCATTCATGCGGGCATAGGGATCGCCGTCGTCAGGATCGGGCAGCGGATGCAGCGTGTCCCAGAAGGCGTCGAGCAGGCCGTGCAGCAGGCGCAGGCCTTCGGGCAGCGCGGCGAAGCCTTCGAGGTGCACGCAGGCACGCACCCAGATGACGGCGATGCGCAGGTCGCGCGTGCGTTCCATCAGCGCTTCACAGCGCACCCGCACGTCGCGCCAGTCGGGCGGCACGGCGGCCTCGAACTGCGTCTCGGGCCGGCCGGCGGCGGCCTGGTTCAGCGCGAGGAAGTCGTTGTCGTATTCGAGGTCGGGGCCGCAGGGCGCGTCGTCGTCCGGCAGGGGTTGAAGCCAGCCGTCGATGGCACTGGTGCCCGTGAAACCGTCGCTCACTTCGACATCCTCAGCATCGATCACGCCCCGTTGGTTTTATGTTGTGCACTTGCTACAAAGGTATGCACTATTTGCAGCCCCCGCAGCGAGGCGCGAGTGTCGCAGTGTTCCGTGACCGTGAAAAGTGCCGCGAGTCGTTCTTATTGATGTCAACCCGTTGGGGGATAAGGAAGCGTGAACTCCTTCGCTACCATGCGCCCGCAGTCGGCAATGCCGCCCTTGGGGGGGACGATGAAAATAGATGGGGCTCAGCGGCAATCCAGCACGTTCCAGGCAGCCGCCGGGCGGCGGACGTGGCCTGCGTGCCTGCTGCTGGCGGGCCTGTTCCATGGCGGCGCACAAGCCCAGCAGCCGCCCGAGCGGCCGCTGCCGGTGGTGCCCACGCCTTCGGAGCTGGCGCCGCGTGCATTGCCGTCGCTGGCCGACACGCCGGGCCTGCCGCCGCAGCCGGTGCCGCGCGAGCTGGCCAAGCCGCAGGACGACATCGCCATCGACGTGACCGCCTATGCGGTGTCGCCGGATGCCCCGCCGGAATTGCGCGCCGCGCTTCCGGCGCTGACCGCGGCCTACGTGGGTCGCGGCCGCTCCTATGAAGACCTGGTCAATGCGGCCACGGAGGTCACGCGCTTCCTGCAGCGGGAGCTGGGCTATTACCTGGGTTATGCCTACCTGCCGGAGCAGACGCCGGAAGGCGGGGTCATCCGCATCGCATTGCTGGAAGGCCGGCTCGACCGGGTGGAGCTGAACTGGCGCGATGGCCTGCCGGTCAAGCGCGAGGTGGTGGAGGCCTACCTGGCGCGCCTGAAGCCGGGCGACATCCTGCGGGTGCGCGAGGTGGAGCGGGTGGTGTTCCTCCTGAACGACCTGCGCGGCATCACCGCCCGCTTCGACGTGAAGACCGGCTCGGTGCCCGGCACCGCCACGCTGGTGGTCACGCCCACCGCCGAGGCCCGCTGGACCGGCAAGCTCGACGTGGACCTCAACGGCTCGCGCTTCCTGGGCACCGAGCGCATCGGGGGCCTGGTCTCGGGCAACAGCCTGCTGAGCCGCGGCGATGCGCTGACGCTCAATGCGCTCACCAGCTTCGACCGCGGGCTGAGCTTCGCGCTGGCCGGCTATACCCTGCCCATCGGCAGCGACGGGCTGAAGGTGGGGGCTTCCATTTCGGCGGTGCGCTACCAGCTGGACGAGGAGGAGTTCCCGCTCGACGTCAACGGCGACGCGCTGAACCTCACCGCCTATGCGCTGTACCCGCTGGTGCGTTCGCGCAACCTCAACACCTTCGTGGTGGGCTCCTTCGAGCACAAGCGGTACGAAGACCGCCGCGACGTCACCCGCAGCGAGGACAAGAAGCGCGTGGACAGCCTGACCCTGGGCACCACCGGCGACTTCCGCGACAGCCTGCTGAGCGGCGGCGTCAACACCTACGAGGCCAACATCGCGCTGGGCCGCGTGCGTTATCCCGGCGGCACGCCCGCCGGGCTGGACGACGACGAGCACTACCGCAAGCTGATGCTGGCCTTCAGCCGGCTGCAGAACATCGTGGACCAGCGGCTGCTGCTGTACATCGCGCTGCGGGCGCAGCAGGCGTTCTCCAACCTGGACACCACCGAGCAGTTCCGACTGGGCGGGCCCGACGGCGTGCGTGGCTTCGCGCCCGGCGAAGGCACCGGCGACAGCGGCCAGTTGATGACGCTGGAGCTGCGGCTGCTGCCGCCGGAGAGCTGGCTCGGGTCGCTGTCGCGCGAGGTGGTGTTCGGCGTGTTCTACGACGCGGGCCGGGTGAAGTTCCGGCATGACGCTTCGTCCCGGCCGGCGGGCTTCGACAACGCGGCCACCTACACGGCGGCCGGGCTGGCGGTGTCGTGGGTGCGGCCTGGTGGTTATGCGCTGCGGGCCAGCCTGGCCAAGCCGCTGGTGGGCACGCCGCGCGCGGATGCCCGCGAGCGCGACCCGCGCCTGTACCTGCAATTCAGCAAGCTGTTCTGAACTGGATGGCGGCCGCCGGCGGCCGCACGAGGGGTTATGCCATGCGTGAACGCTCCCACCCACACCATCGGCCGGTCCTGCGGCGTGCCGCGCGGCCGCTGGCCACGGCGCTGAAGCCGGTGTGCCTGGCCGCCGCGCTGGCGGCCGGTGCGCTGCCGGCGCAGGCGCTGCCCACCGGCGCGCAGGTGACTGCCGGCCAGGTGCAGGTGGGCACGCCGCAGGGCGGGCAGCTGGTCATCCGCCAGACCACCGGCAAGGCCGGCATCGACTGGCAGGGCTTCTCCATCGGCGCCGGCGAGCGGGTGCAGGTGCAGCAGCCCGGCGCCTCGTCCATCCTGTTCAACCGCGTGGTGGGAGCCGAGCCCAGCGTGATCCTGGGGCAGCTGCAGGCCAATGGCCGGGTGTTCCTGTCCAACCCGCGCGGCATCCTGTTCGGCGCCGGCTCGCAGGTGGACGTGGGCGGCCTCGTGGCCACCACGCTGAACCTCGATCCGCAGGCGCTGGCCAACGGTCGCTACCAGCTCACGCGCGGGCTGGACCAGCCGGGCGAGCTGCGGGCCGAAGGCGACATCCGCGCCAGCGGCACCGTGGCCCTGGTAGGGCCGACGCTGGTGCAGGGCGGCCACATCAGCGGCGCCCGGGTAGGCCTGGCCGCGGCCGGCGCGGTGCAGGTGGACGTGGAGGGCGACGGCCTCATCTTCTTCCACATGCGGCACGAAGACCTGGCCACGCGATTGTCGGTGCTGGGCCAGGTGCTGGCCGATGGCGGCAGCGTGGAAGCGCGCGCCGTGGCCCGCAGCGGCTTTGCCGACACGGTGCTGAACATGGACGGCATCGTGCGTGCGCGCAGCATCGGCCAGCGTGAAGGCCGCGTGGTGATCGACGGCGGCAGCGCCGGCATCACCACCATGGCCGGCACGGTGGACGTGAGCGGCCAGCAGCCCGGCCAACAGGGCGGGCAGGCCGAACTGCTGGGCGAGAAGCTGCTGCTCTCGGGCACCGCCCGCATCGATGCCCGCGGCGACGCGGGCGGCGGCACCGTGCTGGTGGGCGGGAACTGGCAGGGCCAGGGTCCGCAGCCCAATGCGCGCATGACGGCCGTGGCCGCCGGCGCGCAGATCGACGCCAGCGCCCGGCGCAGCGGCGACGGCGGCACGGTGGTGGTGTGGTCGGACGAGGCCACGCGCTACCAGGGCCGCATCGCTGCGCGCGGTGGCGAGGCAGGCGGAGATGGCGGGCAGGTGGAGGTGTCCGGCAAGCGGTTCCTGGACTACCAGGGCAGCGCGGACCTGCTGGCCCCGAAGGGCCGCAGCGGCCGGCTGCTGCTCGACCCGACCAACATCACCATCGACGATCTGGCCACGCCCGATGTGAACGACGACGGTGTCAGCGAAGACCTCGGCAGCCCCACGCTGGCTTTTGCCGACCCCGGCACCAACAGCCGCATCAGCGCCAGCGCGGTGCAGACGCAACTCGGCGCCGGCTCGGTCACGCTGCAGGCGACCAACGACCTGTTCGTCAACAGCACCATCACCTCCACCAACGGCTCGTCGCTCACGCTGCAGGCGGGCAACAACATCAATGTGGCCGCCGCGATCTCGGTGACCGGTGCGGGCGCCAACCTCACCTTGTCCGCCAACGATGCCGGCGGGCCGGCCAGTGGTGCCGGCCGGGTGGCGCTGGGCGCCGCGGTGACGGCAGCCGGCACCGTCTCCATCACCCAGGGCGTCAGCAGCACGCCGCATCAGCTGGGCGCCGACATCAGCGCCACCAGCCTGGTGCTGGACGGCGCGGCCACGCTGGTGAACCCGCGCATCTGGACGCTCAGCGGTGCCTCCACCGTCGCCGCATCGCTCGGCGGTGCCGGCACGCTCACCCAGGCCGGCGGCGGCAGCCTGGTGCTCACCGGCGCCAACAGCTTCGGCGGCCTCACCATCAACGCCGGCAACACGCTGCAGGTGGGCAACGGCGGCACCACC
>NZ_JZUE01000038.1 GCF_000969605.1 Aquincola tertiaricarbonis
CCATCCTGATGGCCGGCCGCCACCAGGAAGCCGCCTGAACCTCCACCGCCGTACCCGCACCATGGCACGCAACAAGAGCATCCTGGACGAAGCGAAGCAGGTCGATCGCGCCGTCCAGCTGATCCACCTGGGCGCCCGGCTGCAGGTACTGGAATCGGAGACCGACCTCAGCTATGAGCGGCTGCTGCGCCTGTACAAGGAAGTGGCGGGCAAGAGCCCCAGCAAGGGCCAGCTGCCGTTTTCCACCGACTGGTTCATGACCTGGCAGCCCAACATCCATGCCAGCCTGTTCATGAACATCCATGAATACCTGAACAAGGTGGCGGCCCTGGACGACATCGACATCGTCATCAAGGCCTACAGGCTGTACCTCGAGCAGACCGCGGCCGAGCACCTCGACCCGCTGCTGTCCATCACCCGCGCCTGGCGCCTGGTGAAGTTCATCGACAACGGCATGCTCACCACCACCCGCTGCAACAGCTGCGGCGGCCAGTTCGTCACCCATCCGCACGAGATCGCGCGCCACTACACCTGCGGCCTGTGCCACCCGCCGGCGCGTGCCGGCAAGGGCAAGGCCGGCGGCTCGCTCACCGTGCCGGCGGCGCTGCACTGACACCGCGCGCCTCATCTCCTGGTTTCACCGTCTCCTCCTGGCACATGTCCCATGTGCTTCCAGCGGGCCCCCGGGCCCGCTCTTTTTTTGGCGGCTTTGCGCAACCTCAGGCGGGGCGGGCGCCGTCGCTGTTACCTTTGCAAGCTTGTCGTGTCGTCCGTGAGCCTGGCGTGAGCATTCGTACCCGTCTCCTGCTGCTGGTGCTGGCCGTGTGGCTGCCCGCCGTGGCCGGCTTCGGCCTTCTGGCCCGTGCCACCTACCTGCGCGAGGCGGATGCGGCGATCGAACGCATTCAGCAGCTCGGCCGCAGCCTCAACGGCCTGGTGGAACGCGAGCTGGACAAGCGGGTGGTGCTGGCCGGCGCGCTCGGCGCTTCCAGCGCGCTGCTGCAGGACGACCTCGCCCGCTTCCACCAGGAAGCCAGCGTGGCCACCAGCGCCAGCGGCGCCTGGGCCTTCGTGGTGGAGCGCGAGCGGCAGCTGGCCAACACGCGCCATCCCTTCGGCACCTCCGCCGTGCCGCGGCTGCCCGACGCGCCATGGAGCGAGGGCGAGCCGCAGGTGGTCTTCACCCCCAGCGGGCCGCGGCTTCAGCAGCCGGTGGTGGCGGTGTTCGTGGCGCCGCGCGGGCCGCAACCGCCGCGGCTGAACGTGGGCGTGGCCTTCGAGCCCGCGGTGGTGCAGGCCGTGGTGGACCAGCAGCGCTGGCCCGAAGGCGGCGTGGCCACGGTGATGGACCAGCAGCAGCGCGTGATCGCCCGCAACCGCGACCCGCTGCGCTGGCTGGGCAGCAGCGCCACCGGCGACGTGCTCGCACGGGCCAAGGCCGGCCGCGAAAGCCTGGCCGAGACGGTCACGCTGGACGGCGTGCCTTCGCTCACCTACCTCACCGCGCCCAACCGCTACGGCTGGTCTGTGGTCATCGGGCTGCCGCTGCGCACGCTGAACGAGGCGGCCCGCCGCGTCACCCTGCAGGCGGTGGCCGCCTCGGGCGTGCTGCTGCTGCTGGGCCTGGGGCTGGCGGTGGTGGCGGCCAACCGCATCGGCGCGCCGCTGCTGGCACTGCGCGACAGCGCCGCCCGCCTGGGTGCCGAGGAGGTGCCGCCCGAGCTGCACACCGGCGTGTCGGAGGTGAACCAGGTGGGCCGCGCACTGCATGTGGCCGGCCAGCGGCTGCAGCAGTCGGCGCAGGAGATGGCGCAGCGCGTGGCCCAGGCGGTGGCCCAGGCCGAACAGGCCCAGGCCAAGCTGCTGGAAGGCCAGAAGCACGAGGCCATCGGCCGCCTGACCGGCGGCCTGGCGCACGACTTCAACAACCTGCTGCAGACCATCATGACCGGGCTGCAGCTGGTCAACCGCAGTGCGCCGGAAGGCCCGCAGCGGCGGGTGGTGCAGGCCGCGCTGCGCGCCAGCGGCAAGGCCGCCGACCTGGTGCGGCAGATGCAGACCTTCGGCCGCTCGGTGCCGCTGCAGCCGCAGCCGGTGAGCCTGGCCGACCAGCTGCTCAAGAGCCGCGAGCTGGCCAGCAAGGCGCTGGGCGACCGGGTGCAACTGGTGGCCGCGGTGGCGCCGGACATGCCCACGCTGTTCGTCGATCCGTCGCAGCTGGAGCTGGCACTGCTCAACCTGGTGTTCAATGCGCGCGATGCGATGCCCGACGGCGGCACGGTGCAGGTGATCGGCCGCCCGGCGCATGCGGACGAGACACTGAAGCTGCCGCCCGGCCGCTATGCCTGCCTGGAGGTGGTGGACAACGGCAGCGGCATGGACGCCCGCACGCTGGAACAGGCCGCCGAGCCCTACTTCACCACCAAGCCGGTGGGCGCCGGCAGCGGGCTCGGCCTGGCGCAGGTGCATGCCTTCGCGCGCCGCTCCGGCGGCGACATCCGGCTGCAGAGCACCCCGGGGAGCGGCAGCACCGTCACGCTGATCCTGCCCACGTCCGAGCTGTCTCCGGCGCCGCAGCAGCCGGATGCCCCGCCGCCCGCGCCGCTGCCGATGCTGCGCATCCTGATGGCCGAGGACGACATGCTGGTGTCGTCGGTGGTGGTGCCGGCGCTGGAACATGCCGGCCACCAGGTGAAGCTGTGCGGCAGCGCCGACGAGGCGCGCGCCCGGCTGCTCACCGGCGAAGCCTTCGACCTGCTGTTCACCGACGTGGTGATGCCGGGCATGCTCACCGGCATCGACCTGGCGGACTGGTGCCGCACGCACCGGCCCGGCCTGCCGGTGGTGCTGGCCACGGGCTACTCGGCCCAGCCGATCGAGACCGACGCGCGGGTGCTGCGCAAGCCGTATGCGGTCGATGCGATGCTGGATGCCATCGCCCGCGCGGTGCGGCCATGAAAAAAGGGCCCCGCGGGGCCCTCTGTCCGTTCAGTGCGGCTGCAGCTCAGTTCGAGCGGCGGCGCCAGGCCACGAAGCCCACGGCGCCCAGGCCGGCCAGCATCAGCGCGTAGGTTTCGGGTTCCGGCACCGGGGCCATCACCAGCTCGCCGCTGAACACGCCGGCGCCCGTGCCGTACTTCACACCCGACACCGACAGCGTCAGGGGAATGGTCGACGACAGCTCGATGTCGGCGAAGCGGACCTTGCCCTTGCTGTCGGCCGTCAGGTCCCACGCGCTGCCGTTCAGCGTCACGCCGGTGAACGAGAAGTTCGTGGCGCTCAGCGAGCCCAGGATGTTGTACATGCCGGGCATGGCGCCTTCGGTGGCGTCCAGCGTGAAGGTGAAGGTGCCGTTGGCGTCGATTTCCGAGGCGCCGAACTTGTAGGTCGACGAAGCGGTGTTGAAGCTTTCGCCCTGGGTGACGGCAAAGGCTTGGGCGCCCGAGACGGCGAGCACGGCGGCGGCGACGAGGTGGTTCAGTTTCATTGTTGGACTTCCCTGTTGAAAGCGCCCCCAGGACGGCAGGGGGCGACGCAGCGAAGTCTCCGTGACCGCCTTGTGCGGCTCATCCCCCTGTTCCGATGGATTACATGCGGCGTTGTAAGCGCTTTCCCACACAAGTGTCGGAGCTGAAACCAAAGGTCAGAGAGTTTGTAACGCAGCGGTACCTCAAGCCTGCCACGGCGGCATGCCGTCGTCCTGCAGCGCATAGCGCTCGATGGCCTGCATGCACAGGCCGCGGTCCAGCGCGCCCCGGTCCGCCAGCGCCGTGAGCGCAGCCAGCACGATGTGGTGGCGGTCCACCTCGAAGAACCGGCGCAGTGCGGCCCGGGTGTCGCTGCGGCCGAAGCCATCGGTGCCCAGCACCGTCATTGGCGCTTGCAGGTACGGCGCGATGAGCTGCGGCCAGGCGCGGATGTAGTCGCTGGTGGCCACGATGGGCACGTGGCCGGGCAGGCAGGTCGACAGATGGCTGGCGGGCGCGGGCTGGCCGGGGTGCAGGCGGTGCTGGCGCTGCGCCGCCTTGGCCTCGCGTTCCAGCTCGCTGTAGCTGGTGACGCACCACAGCTCGGCCGCCACCTGCCAGTCGTCCTGCAGCAACCGGGCGGCGGCTTCCACCTCGGCCATCAAGGTGCCGGAGCCCAGCAGCCGCACCGCCGGTGCATCGGCCGGCGCCGCCTGGCGGCGGTACAGGCCGCGGATGACGTCGGCATGCCGCTCCGGCGCCAGCGAGGGCTGCGGCTGGTTCTCGTTCATCAGCGTGACGTAGTAGAAGCAGTCCTCGCCCTGCTGCAGCATGCGGCGCATGCCGTCGTCCAGGATCACCGCGAATTCGGCGGCGCTGGCCGGGTCGTACACCTTGCAGTTGGGGACGGCCGCGGCCATCGGCAGGCTGTGGCCGTCCTGGTGCTGCAGGCCTTCGCCGCCCAGCGTGGTGCGCCCGGCGGTGGCCCCCAGCAGGAAGCCGCGGGCGCGCTGGTCGGCGGCGGCCCAGATCAGGTCGCCGATGCGCTGGAAGCCGAACATCGAGTAGTAGATGTAGAACGGCAGCATCGGCAGCCCGTGCACCGAATGGCTGGTGGCCGCCGACACCCAGGAGCTGATGGCGCCGGCCTCGCTGATGCCCTCCTCCAGGATCTGGCCATCCTGCGCCTCGCGGTAGCTGAGCACCGAGCCGATGTCCTCCGGCTCGTAGTGCTGGCCGGTGCTGGCATAGATGCCGATGGTCTTGAACAGGTTGGCCATGCCGAAGGTGCGGGCCTCGTCGGCCACGATGGGCACGATGCGCGGGCCCAGCACCGGGTCCTTCAGCAGGTTGGCCAGCATGCGCACGAAGGCCATGGTCGTGCTCATCTCCTTGCCGGCGGCGTTGAGCGCAAAGTCGGCATAACGCGCCGGCTCGGGCAGCGCCAGCGGCAGGTGCGGGCTGCGGCGCGCCGGCACCGGCCCGCCCAGGGCCTGGCGGCGTGCATGCAGGTAGCGCATTTCCGGGCTGTCGTCGGCGGGCTTGATGAACTGCAGGCCGGCGGCCTCGTCGTCGGTCAGCGGCAGGGCGAAGCGGTTTCGGAAGGCCACCAGGTCGGCGCGGTCCAGCTTCTTCTGCTGGTGTGTGGTCATGCGGCCCTGGCCGGCCTCGCCCATGCCGTAGCCCTTCTTAGTCTGCGCCAGGATCACCGTGGGCCGGCCGCTGGTGTGCAGCGCCGCGTGGTAGGCGGCATGGATCTTCACCAGGTCGTGGCCGCCACGCTTCAGGCGGTCGATCTGCTCGTCGGTCAGGCCCTGGGCCAGCGCGCGCAAGGCTTCGTTCTGGTTGAAGAAGTGCTCGCGGTTGTAGCGGCCGTCCTTCGCGGCGAAGGTCTGGAACTGGCCGTCCACCGTGTGCGAGAACGCTTCGGCGATGGCGCCGCCGGCGTCGCGCGCGAAGAGGCCGTCCCAGTCCGAGCCCCACACCAGCTTGATGACGCGCCAGCCGGCACCGGCGAACAGCGCCTCCAGTTCGTCGACGATGCGGCCGTTGCCGCGCACCGGGCCGTCCAGCCGCTGCAGGTTGCAGTTGACCACCCACACCAGGTTGTCCAGCTGCTCACGCGCGGCCAGGGTCAGCGCGCTCATGCTCTCGGGCTCGTCCATCTCGCCGTCGCCGAACACGCCCCACACGGTGCGGCCGGCCGTGGCCTGCAGGCCGCGGTGCTGCAGGTAGCGCATGAATCGCGCGTGGTAGATCGACGAGATGGGGCCGATGCCCATCGAGCCGGTCGGGAACTGCCAGAAGTCCGGCATCAACCACGGATGCGGATAGCTGCACAGGCCCTGCACCCCGCGCTGGCGGGCGGTGATCTCCTGCCGGTAATGGGCCAGGTCGTCGGCGCCCAGCCGGCCTTCGAGGAAGGCGCGGGCATACACGCCGGGAGCCGAATGCGCCTGGTAGAACACCAGGTCGTCGGCACGGAAGAAGTGGTTGAAGCCCACCTCGAACAGGTCGGCCGCGCTGGCATAGCTGGCGATGTGGCCGCCCAGCTCGCCATAGGCCTGGTTCGCGCGCATCACCATGGCCAGGGCATTCCAGCGCATCAGCGAGGCCAGGCGCTCCTCGATGGCCAGGTCGCCGGGGAACGGCGGCTGGGCCTCGGGCGGAATGCTGTTGACGTAGGGTGTGCCGCGCTGCGGCTGCCAGCCGATGGCCGGCTGGCGCGCGGTGGCCGACAGCATGTCCATGATCTGCCGCACCCGCTCGGGCCCGGCCTGCGCCAGCACCGCGGCCAGCGCGTCGCGCCATTCGGCGCTTTCCTGGGGATCGGCGTCCTGCGCCGGGTGGAACACCATCGGACCGTTCACTGCATGACCCTGCTATGGCTGAGGATGCAGCCACTGTAGCGGCCCGGCGGCCGCCGGCCCGGGCTCAGCCGCCGCGGGCGGCGGCCTCGCGCAGCTTGTCCTTCTTGCTCTTGCGCCGGCCCTTGACGCCGCCGTGGGGGTCGGCCGCCGGCGCCGCGGGCGGCTCAGCGACCGGGCCGGGCTCGAAGCCCGGCACCACCTCGCGCGGCAGCCGCATCTGCTGGCGCTTCTCGATCAGCCGGAAATGGGCCTCCGCCTCCGGCGTCACGAAGCTGATGGCCGTGCCGGCCAGGCCGGCTCGGCCGGTGCGGCCGATGCGGTGGGTGTAGTCCGTCACCGAACGCGGCAGGTCGAAGTTGACCACCAGCGGCAGGCGTGGCACGTGGATGCCGCGGGCCACCACGTCGGTGGCCACCAGCACCCGCAGCGCGCCGGACTTGAAGGCCGCCAGTGCCTGCGTGCGCGCGCCCTGGCTCAGCTCGCCATGCAGCGCGCCGGCGTCGATGCCGGCGCGGCGCAGCTTGTCGGCCACCAGCTCGGTGGCGTAGCGGCTGGCCGCGAACACCAGCACCTGGCGGCTGCTGCCGTCGGCCGTGCCCTGCTCGATGAGCGTGCGCAGCAGCTGGGTGCGCCGTGGTGCATCCACCACGATGGCGCGCTGCACGATGGCCGGCTGCACCGCCTCGGGTGCATCGGCCACCTGCAGCCGCACCGGCTGGCGCAGCAGCGCCTCGGCCAGCGCCTGCACCGGCGGCGCGAAGGTGGCCGAGAAGAACAGGTTCTGCCGCCGCGACGGCAGCAGCGCCAGCAGCCGCTGCAGCTCTTCAGCAAAGCCGAGGTCGAACAGCCGGTCGGCTTCGTCCAGCACCAGCACCTGCAGGCCCGACAGGCGCAGCGCGTTGTGCTGCACCAGGTCCAGCAGGCGGCCGGGCGTGGCCACCACGAAGTCGGCCTCGCCGCGCAGCGCCATCATCTGCGGATTGATCGACACGCCGCCATAGGCGGCCACCGTCTTCACCCGCACCGCCAGGCCGTGCGACAGGTCGTGCAGCGTCTCGGCCACCTGCATCGCCAGCTCGCGGGTGGGCACCACCACCAGGCCGCGCAGGCGGCGCGGGCCGTCGCGGTGGGTGGCCAGCAGCTGCTGCAGCAGCGGCAGCACGAAGGCCGCCGTCTTGCCCGAGCCGGTGCGGGCCTGGGCCAGCACATCCTCGCCGCGCAGCACGGCCGGAATCGCGCGCAGCTGGATCTCGGTGGGGTGGTCGTAGCCGCGCAATGCGGCGGCTTCTTGCAGGGCGGGGCACAGGCCCAGGGAGGCGAAGGACATGGTGCATTGTCGGCGCACGGGCACCCGGCTTGCCGATGGCCGTGGCCGCCGCCTGGCGGGCGGCGCTGGAAGGAGCGGCGGAATGGAACTGCGCGTGAACATCGAAGGCGCGACCGAGGAGGAGCAGCAACGTGGCATCCGGGCCGCGCTGGCCTACCTCGCCGCCCACGGCCTGAGTGCCGACCAGGCCCTGGCCGCGGTGCACAAGCGCGACCGCTGGAGCGGCTGCAGCTTCCGCCATGACGAGCCCACCGATGCCGAGATGGCTGCGGCCGACGCCTGGGACGAGGCCGACCGTGTGGCCGCGCGGGCCTGCTGCGCCGACTGGCCGGCCGCGCCGCTGTGCGCCGACCTGCAGCTGGTGGCAGCCGGCGCCGCCGCGCTGCCCCTGCACCACTGACCGGCCACGGCCTGCCGCCTGACGCCGCGTAGGCGCCTTCGTACATCGCTGCCCGCCCTCTTCCGGCTGCGGTCCCCCGGTGCGGTGACCATCATGGAGGGGTCATTGGACTTGAACAAGGAGATAGGCATGAACGACCGCGACGTGATCGGTGTACTGAACGACCTCATCGAGACCTCCAAGGACGGCGAGTACGGCTTCGCCAAGTCGGCCGAGCGGGTGAACGCCCCGGCCCTGAAGGAAACCCTGCAACGCCGTGCGGCCGACTGCGCCCGCGGCGCCGCCGAGTTGCAGACCCTGGTGGTGCGCTTCGGTGGCAAGCCCGAGGAAAGCGGCAGCGCCGCCGGCGCCCTGCACCGCGGCTGGGTGTCGATCAAGGATGCGCTGACTCCGGGCAGCGGCGACCACGCCGTGCTGGAAGAGTGCGAGCGCGGCGAGGACACCGCCCTGGCTGCCTACCGCAAGGCCCTGAAGCAGGAGCTGCCGGCCGAAGTGCGCCAGGTGGTGGAACGCCAGATGGCCGGCGTGCAGGCCAACCACGACCAGATCAAGGCGCTGCGCGATTCGACGCCCGCCTGATCACCGTGTGATCCGCTGAAGGGCCGGTGCCGGTGCACCGGCCCTTTTTCATGCCTTGCCGAAGCGGCCGAGCACGAAGCCGGCCATGGCCGTGGCGAGTTCGCGCTCGCCGATGAAGACGCGGCCGATGCGCTGTTCGCTGCGCAGCAGTTCGCCCTCTGCCTCGTTGTGGGTGCGCACCACGATCTCGATGCCCGGGTTCAGCAGGCTGGCGGTCTCGGCCATCTGCCGCACGTCCAGGGTGTCGGGCGTGGCGATCACCAGCATGCTGGCCCGGGCCACATGCGCCTGGATCAGCACCGCCGGATCGGCCGCGTCGCCCGACACCGCCGGCACGCCCTGCGCGCGCAGGCTTTCCACCAGCTCGCGGTTCTGTTCGGCCACCACATAGGGCACGCCGGCCTCAGCCAGTGCCGCGGCGATGCGCCGGCCCACCCGGCCATAACCCACCAGCACCACCTGGCCCGACAGGAAGCGCTCGGCCGTGGTGGTGGGCAGTTCGGCCAGCGGATCGTCGGCGGCTTCCAGGCGCCGCGCGGTCGCCGAGTGCGCCAGGATCCAGCGCCGCGCCGGCTCGATGGCCGCGAACACCAGCGGATTGAGCGCCATCGAGATCAGCGCGCCGGCCAGGATGAGGCTCTGCCCCTGCGCCGGCAGCAGGCCCAGGCTCATGCCCAGCGCGGCCAGGATGAAGCTGAACTCGCCGATCTGCGCCAGCCCGGCCGACACGGTGAGCGCCGTGTTCAGCGGATAGCGGAACAGCATGACGATGAGCATGGCCGCGATGGACTTGCCCACCACCACGATGGCCACCACCAGCAGCACCCGCAGCGGCTGGTCCACCAGCACATGCGGGTCGAACAGCATGCCCACCGACACGAAGAACAGCACCGCGAAGGCATCGCGCAGCGGCAGCGATTCCTCGGCCGCGCGGTGCGCGAACTCCGATTCGCGCATCACCATGCCTGCAAAGAAGGCACCCAGCGCGAACGACACGCCGAAGAGCGCCGCCGAGCCGTAGGCGATGCCCAGCGCCACCGCCACCACGCACAGGGTGAAGAGCTCGCGCGAGCCGGTGCGCGTGACCTGCCACAGCAGCCACGGGAACACGCGCCGGCCCACCAGCAGCATCAGCGCGATGAAGGCGGCCACCTGCAGCAGCGTCCAGCCCAGCGTCGCCCACAGCTCCGGCCCCGGCGCGGACTGGCCGCCCAGCCAGCCGGCCAGCGGCGGCAGCAGCACCAGCACCAGCACCATGGCCAGGTCCTCCACCACCAGCCAGCCAACGGCGATGCGGCCGTTCATCGAGTCCATCACCCCGGCGGCTTCCAAGGCCTTCAGCAGCACCACGGTGCTGGCCACGGACAGGCTGAGGCCGAACACCAGCGCCGCACCCAGGTTCCAGCCCCAGGCCCAGGCGGCCGCGCCGCCCAGCAGCGTGGCCACGGCCATCTGCACCACCGCGCCGGGCAGCGCGATGCGCCGCACCGCCAGCAGGTCGTCCAGGGAGAAGTGCAGCCCCACGCCGAACATCAGCAGCATCACGCCGATCTCGGCCAGCTGGCCGGCGATGTCCAGGTCGGCCACGAAGCCCGGCGTGCTGGGCCCGATGAGCACGCCCGCCAGCAGGTAGCCCACCAGCGCGGGCAGCTTCAGCCGCACGGCCACGAAGCCCAGGACCAGCGCCAGGCCCAGGCCCGCCGCGATGGTGGTGATCAACGAAACACTGTGCGGCACCGCTTCCCTCCTGCTGGTATGACCTGTGGGAGCGTCATGCGCCGGGGCGGTTCCCGCCCGTAGCCCCATTCCGCGCGGCCAAGAAAAACGCCCGCCGGAAGGCGGGCGTCTTGGGCTGCAGAGCGACGTCGATCAGCGCACGACGGCGATCTGCTCGCGCTTGCCACCCTTGTAGGTGAACAGGGTCAGCGCGCCGTTCTTGATGTCGCCCTTCTCGTCGAAGGCGATGTTGCCGGTCACGCCCTTGTAGCTGGCCTTGGCCAGCACCGGCAGGTACTTGGCCGGCTCGGCGGAGTTGGCCTTGACCATGGAATCGGCCATCACCATCACGGCGTCGTACACGTAGGGGGCGTAGATCTGAACGTCGGCGTTGAACTTCTTCTTGAAGTCGACCTTGAACTTGTCCAGCGAGGCCTTGGAATCGCCTTCCACGCCGCCGGCTTCGGCGCACACCACCTGGCCGTCGCCCATGGTGCCGGCCGACAGCTTGGGCAGCTCGCCCGAGCAGATGCCGTCGCCACCCATGAACTTGGCATTGATGCCCAGCTGCTTCATCTGGCGCAGCATCGGGCCGGCCACGGCGTCCATGCCGCCGAAGAACACCACGTCGGGCTGCTTGCCCTTCAGGCTGGTCAGGATGGCGGTGAAGTCCGTCGCCTTGTCGTTGGTGAATTCGCGGCCCACGGTCTTGCCGCCGGCGGCCTTGACGCCCTTCTCGAACTCGTCGGCCACGCCCTGGCCGTAGGCGGTGCGGTCGTCGATGACGGCGATCGACTTGCCCTTCAGTTCGGTCACGGCGTACTTGCCGAGCGTGCCGCCCAGGTGCACGTCGTCAGCCACCACGCGGAAGGTGGTCTTCAGGCCCTGGCGGGTGTACTTCGGGTTGGTGGCCGAGGGCGAGATCTGCGGGATGCCGGCGTCGCTGTAGATCTTGGACGCGGGGATGGTGGTGCCCGAGTTCAGGTGGCCGATCACGCCGTTGACCTTGCTGTCGACCAGCTTCTGCGCGGCAGCGGTGCCTTGCTTGGGGTCGCCGCCGTCGTCTTCGGCCAGCAGTTCGAACTTGGCCTTCTTGCCGCCGATCATCACGCCCTTGGCGTTGAGCTCGTCGATGGCCATGCGGGCGCCGTTTTCATTGTCCTTGCCGAGGTGAGCGATCTGGCCGCTGGTGGGGCCGACGTGGCCGATCTTCACCACCAGTTCCTGGGCACTCGTGGCGCCCGCGAACAGCACGGCGGCAGCGGCAACGATCACGTTCAACTTGACTTGCATTCAAACTCTCCGATTGATGGGTTGAGAGGTATGGGTGGGTTTCTCAACGGCCGAGAAGATACTCCAAAACAGTGCCTGTTCTGCCCAGCGCTTTCCTGTAGCAGGCCCTGTGCCACCTGTGGTGGAAACCCGATCGGCGTGGGCCCTGAACGTGCAGAAGGCGCCGGCCGATGACAGACGCTCGCAAACCCTGACGAGGGTTTGCCGCAGGGGCTCAGCGCCCGCGCTGGCGCGCCAGTTCCTGCGCCACCGCGCGCGCCACCACGTCGCGCAGCGTGCTGGCCAGCTCGGTGCGGGCCTCGTGCACCAGGGCCTCGGTCAGTCGCGCCATGGCCGGCGCCAGCGATTCGCGCAGCCGGTACTCCAGCATCAGGTCGATCTGCCGCTGCACGTCGGCCAGCACCCGCTGGGTGAGCTGGTGGTCGGTGGGCAGGCCGGGTGCGATCACCGCATCGAGCAGCGGCGGCTCGGGCAGCTGCGCGATGTCCGCGGCCGCGTCGACGCGGACGATCTCGGTCAAGGTGGGCAGGGCCGAGCGGGACATCGTGCTCATCGGGCAGCTCCTCGGGGGCAACGCTCAGGCAGGCCCGGGTGCCGGGCCGCCTGGCGCCTGTTGGGCGTGGTGCACGATCTTCGCACCGGCCGCCTCCCAGGCACGCCAGCGGCGGCGGCCGGCGTCCCGGTCCTCGGGCGTGCCGCCCACCAGCTCGATCACGCGCTGGAAATCGTCGGGACCTTCGGCCATCGCCGGACCCAGGTTCACCAGCACCTCCCGGTGCGGGGGCTCGGCGCCGGCATCCAGCAACCACAGCGGCGTGCGCAGCAGCCGCGGTGCGGGCTGCTGCCCCGCCTTCAGCCGCACATGGGGCACGAACTGCTGAGGCTCGAACAGCCACAACTCATCGTCGAGCTGGCGCAGCAGCTCGGGCGCACCGGTCACCGCCACCCGCGCGCCCCTGGCGTAGGCCTTGCGCAGCAGCCGGCAGGCGAAGCCGATCTTGTCGGCCATGCCGGTGTGGAACTCGACGGTGGCAGGCACGGCTGGCGCGTGTGGCGGGCCGGGCGCTTCAGCGGGCCTGCTGCAGCACGAAGTGCGTCAGCAGCGGCACCGGCCGGCCGGTGGAGCCCTTGGCCGCGCCGCCCTTCCAGGCGGTGCCGGCGATGTCCAGGTGCGCCCAGCGGTACTTGGCGGTGAAGCGCTTGAGGAACATCGCCGCGGTGATGGCGCCGCCCGGGCGGCCGCCGATGTTGGCCATGTCGGCGAAGTTGCTCTTCAGGCCCTCGCCGTATTCCTCGTCCAGCGGCATGCGCCAGGCGGAATCGAGCGCGCTGTCGGCCGCGGCCATCAGGTCGGCGGCGAGCTGGTCGTCGGCGGTGAACAGGCCGCTGTGGATGTGGCCGAGCGCGATCACGCAGGCGCCGGTGAGCGTGGCGATGTCGACCACCGCCTTGGGCTTGAAGCGCTCGGCGTAGGTGAGCGCATCGCACAGGATCAGCCGGCCTTCGGCGTCGGTGTTCAGGATCTCGATGGTCTGGCCCGACAGGCTGGTGACCACGTCGCCCGGCTTGACCGCGCGCCCGCTGGGCATGTTCTCGCACGAGGGGATCAGCGCCACGACGTTGACCTTGGGCTTGAGCTGGCCGATGGCCCGCATGGTGCCCAGCACGCTGGCCGCGCCGCCCATGTCGAACTTCATCTCGTCCATCTCGGCACCGGGCTTGAGCGAGATGCCGCCGGTGTCGAAGGTGATGCCCTTGCCCACCAGCACCACCGGCGCGTCGTTCTTGCCGGCGCCCTGGTACTGCATGACGATGAACTGCAGCGGCTCGTCCGAGCCCTGCGCCACCGACAGGAAGGAGCCCATGCCGATCTTCTCGACGGCCTTGCGGTCGAAGGCCTGCACCTTCATGCCGAACTGCTTGCCGATGGACTTGGCCTGCTCCGCCAGGAAGGTGGGCGTGGCGATGTTGCCCGGCAGGTTGGCGCATTCGCGCGCCAGGGTGACGCCTTCATGCACCGCGGCGGCGCGCAGCAGGCCCTTCTGCAGGCCGGTGGCTTCCTCGCGGGTGCACAGCAGCGTGACCTTGGCCAGCTTGGAGGCCGGCGGCGCACTGGGCTTGGACTGGGTATAGAGGTAGACCGCATCGCCGATCGCACCCACCAGGGCGTCCGCATGCGCGGGCGTGAGCGGCGCGCCGGCGCAGGCCACGGCCAGGTGCTTGGCGCCCAACGCCTTCAGCGTGGCCACGCCCGCGGCCACCGCGGCCTTGAAGGCCTTGACGGTGGACGCCGGCGCGGCGGCGAAGGCCAGCCGCGGCACCTTCAGGCCGGCCGGGCGGTGGAGATAGAGGCTGCGGCCCGCCTTCAAGGCGAAGTCGCCCTGCGCGATGGCATCGTTCAACAGCGCGGCCACGGGGGTGTCGAGCGTGGCCGGCACGGCCTCACCCACCACCACGACAAGCAGCGCATCGGCTGCCAGCGAACCGAGCCCCGACGGGCCGATGGAGAGAGAACGGAAGTCCATAATGCGCGCAGGTTTGAAGAACGCACGATGTTATTCGATACGACGCTGCGCAAAGAGTTATCCAGGACCTTCGGTGCGACCCTCGTGGTCATCCTCACCATCGTGCTGACCATCATGCTGATCCGCACCATCGGACAGGCAGCCGGCGGCGTGATCGGCCCGCAGGACGTGGTGCTGCTGCTGGGCTACACCTCGCTGGGCCACCTGCCCACCATGCTGGCGCTGTCCCTCTTCGTGGCCATCGTGGTGACGCTCGGGCGCATCTACCGGGACAGCGAGATGGCCATCTGGAGCGCCTCGGGCGTCAGCCTGTCGCGCTTCGTCAAGCCGGTGCTGCGCACCTGCTGGCCGGTGCTGGTGGTGGTGGGCGCGCTGGTGCTGTTCGTCTGGCCCTGGGGCAACCGCAATTCCACCGACCTGCGCGACCGCTACCAGCAGCGCTCGGACCTGTCTCGCGTGACGCCCGGCGTGTTCCAGACCTCGCGCGACGGCAGCCGGGTGTTCTTCGTCGAGCGCGAGACCGAGCAGTCGCCCAATGCCCGCAACGTGTTCGTGCTGACGCACGACGGCGAGAAGGAGTCGGTGATTTCCGCGCGCAGCGGCCGGCTGGAAACCCATGACGACGGCCGCTGGCTGGTGCTGGAAAGCGGCCAGCGCAACGAGACCGACCTGACCACCGGCAACCGCACGCTGTCACGCTTCGAGACCTACCGGGTGTTGGCCGACGAACGCTCTGTGCAGCGTGCCGGCGAGCAACCGCCCCGCGCCACCCGTACCGTCGACCTGATGAACAACCCCACCTTGAAGAACCAGGCGGAGCTGGCCTGGCGCTTCGGCCTGCTGCTGGGCGCGGGCAACCTGCTGCTGCTGGGCATCGGCCTGGCGGCCACCAACCCGCGCCGCGCCAGCAACTGGAACCTGTTGTTCGCGCTGCTGGGCTTCATCGTCTACTACAACCTCATCAACCTGTCGCAGGCCTGGATCGCCTCGGGCCGGCTGTC
The DNA here is from genome assembly GCF_000969605.1 of Aquincola tertiaricarbonis. Taxonomy (GTDB): domain Bacteria; phylum Pseudomonadota; class Gammaproteobacteria; order Burkholderiales; family Burkholderiaceae_C; genus Aquincola; species Aquincola tertiaricarbonis. The sequence continues at coordinate 15,179 of NZ_JZUE01000038.1, forward strand.
GCTGGGCGCCTCCCTGCTGGCGCTGCACGGCAGCATGTTCGGCGTGGGCCTGGCGCTGCTGTGGTGGCGCGACCATGGCACCACGCTGCGCTGGCGCAGCGCCCGGAGGGCTGCCGCATGAAGACGGTGCGCCGCCTGCTGTACCGCGACATCTCCAGCGCCGTGGTGTTCGTGGCCCTGGCTTTCCTGTCGCTGTTCTTCTTCATCGACTTCGTGGATGCGCTGGACAAGGTGGGCCGGCCCGGCTTCACGATCGGCTCGGCCCTGCTGTCCGGCCTGCTGGACATGCCGGGCCACTTCTATGAGCTGTTTCCCATCGCCGTGCTGATCGGCGCCATCTACGCCATGTCGCGGCTGGCGCAGTCGTCGGAGTTCACCATCCTGCGCACCGGTGGCCTGGGCCCGGGCCGCGCACTGTCCCTGCTGGCCGGCCTGGGCGCGGCCTTCGCCATCGTCACCTTCGTCATCGGCGACTACGTGGCGCCGGCCTCGGAACGGCAGGCGGTGGCGGTGCAGTCGCGCACCCAGGGCGGGCGCGAACTGGGCCGCGCCGGCGCCTGGCTGAAGGACCGCCGCAGCACGCCGGAAGGTGAGCGCAACATCTCGGTCAACGTGCAGCGCACCACCGCCGACGGCCGGCTGCAGGGCATCCGCATCTTCGAGTTCGACCGCGACGGCCGGCTGCTCACCCGCGTGGGCGCCGAGAGCGGCCGGGTGACCGACGGCGGCCACTGGCAGCTGGCGCAGGCCACCGTCACCCACTGGCCCACCGACGTGGCTGGCGCCAGGCTGGTGGACGAGAAGCATGCGCAGCTCGAATGGCCCACCAGCCTCACCGGCGACGTGGTGGCCGCGGCGGTGCTGCCGGTGAGCACCATGTCCACCATCGAGCTGTGGCGCTACAGCATGCACCTGACAGACCAGGAACAGGCCGCGCAGCGCCATGCCATCCTGTTCTGGAAGAAGGCGCTGTATCCCTTCGCCTGCCTGGTGATGATGGGCCTGGCCCTGCCCTTCGCCTACCTGCACGCACGCTCGGGCGGCGTCAGCCTGAAGGTGTTCGGCGGCATCCTGCTGGGCATCAGCTTCGTGCTGCTGAACAACGTGGCCAGCCACCTCGGCCTGCTGCGCAACTGGACACCCTGGGTGGTCGCCGCCACGCCCAGCCTGCTGTACCTGCTGATGTCGCTGGCGGCCTTCACCTGGCTCGTGAGGTACCGATGAGCGACCCTTCTTCCCATGGCGGCGGCCTGCTGCTGTTCGCCCACGGCGCGCGTGATCCGCGCTGGGCCGAGCCCTTCGAGGCGGTGGCTGCGCGAGTGCGCGCCCAGCGGCCCGGCCTGCAGGTGCAGCTGGCCTACCTGGAGTTCATGCAGCCCGAGCTGCCCGCGGCGGCCGCCGCGCTGGTGGCCGCGGGCTGCCGGCGCATCGACGTGCTGCCGCTGTTCCTGGGTGCCGGCGGCCATGTCCGCAAGGACCTGCCGGCCCTGATGGAGCGGCTGCAGGCCGAGCATGCCGGCGTGCAGTTCAGGCTGCATGCGGCCGTCGGCGAGATGCCCGACGTGATCGACGCGATGGCCGCCGCCGCGGCGCGGCTGGCGTGACCGCATTGCGATGACGGGGTTGCGATGAATCTCCACCAGTTCCGCTTCGTGCAGGAGGCCGCCCGCCGCGGCCTCAACCTCACCGAGACCGCCAAGGCCCTGCACACCTCGCAGCCCGGCGTCAGCAAGGCCATCCTCGAGCTGGAGGAAGAGCTGGGCGTGGACGTGTTCACCCGCCACGGCAAGCGGCTGAAGCGCATCACCGAGCCCGGGCAGCAGGTGCTGAAGTCGATCGACATCATCATGCGCGAGGTGGGCAACCTCAAGCGCATCGGCGAGGAGTTCAGCCTGCAGGACGCCGGCACGCTGTCCATCGCCGCCACCCACACCCAGGCGCGCTACATGCTGCCCGAGCCGGTGGCCGCGCTGCGCAAGCGCTTCCCGAAGGTGAACGTGAGCATGCACCAGGGCACGCCCAACGACGTGGCCCGCATGCTGCTGGACGAAAGCGCCGACATCGGCATGGCCACCGAGAGCATCCACGAGATCGACGGCCTGGTGACCCTGCCCTGCTACGAATGGCAGCATGTGCTGGTGGTACCGCCGGCGCATCCGCTGGCGGCGGTGGAGCGGCCCACGCTGGAGCAGCTGGCCGCCGAGCCGCTGGTGTGCTACCAGGCCGCCTTCACCGGCCGCCGGCGCATCGACGCGGCATTCGCCCAGCGCCGCCTGGCGCCCAACTTCGTGCTGGAGGCCATCGACTCCGACGTGCTCAAGACCTATGTGCGCCTGGGCCTGGGCGTGGGCATCGTGGCCGAGATGGCGGTGCGCGACGATCCGCCCGGCGGCGACCTGGTGACCCGGCCGCTGGGCCACCTGTTCGGCCAGAACGTCTCGCACGTGGCCTTCAAGCGCGGCGCCTACCTGCGCAACTTCGTCTATTCCTTTGCCGAACTGCTGTCGGACCGATTGAACCGCAGCCTCATCAGCCGCGCGATGGGCAGCGAACAGGACGCCGACGACTACCAGCTGTGAACCTTCCATGAGCACGACCCGCACTCCCACCCTGCCCAGCCGCCTGCCCAACGTGGGCACCACCATCTTCAGCGTGATGTCGGCGCTGGCCCAGGAACATGGCGCCGTCAACCTCGGCCAGGGTTTCCCGGACTTCGACTGCGACCCCCGCCTCGTGGAAGCGGTGACCGCGGCCATGCAGCAGGGCCTGAACCAGTACCCGCCGATGCCCGGCGTGCCCGCGCTGCGCGAAGCCATCGCGGCCAAGCTGGCCAACTTGTACCGGCATGCCTACGACCCCGGCACCGAGGTCACCGTGACCGCCGGCGCCACGCAGGGCATCCTCACCGCCATCCTGTGCTGCGTGCACCCGGGCGACGAGGTCATCGTGCTGGAGCCCTGCTACGACAGCTACGGCCCCAACATCGAGCTGGCCGGCGGCACCATCGTGCGCGTGCCGCTGACGCCCGGCACCTTCCGCCCCGACTTCGGCCTGATCGCCGCGGCGATGACACCGCGCACGCGGGCCATCATCGTCAACTCGCCGCACAACCCCAGTGCCACGGTGTGGACGGCCGAGGAGATGCAGCAGCTGGCCGCGCTGCTGCGCCCGACCGACGTGCTGCTGATCAGCGACGAGGTCTACGAGCACATGGTGTACGACGGCCGCCCGCACGTGAGCGCGGCCAGCATCCCCGAGCTGGCGGCGCGCACCTTCCTGGTGTCCAGCTTCGGCAAGACCTACCACGTCACCGGCTGGAAGGTGGGCTTCGTGGCGGCGCCCGCGGCGCTGACGGCCGAGTTCCGCAAGGTGCACCAGTTCAACGTGTTCACGGTCAACACGCCGGTGCAGCATGCGCTGGCCAGCTACATGGCCGACCCGGCGCCCTACCTGGACCTGCCGGTCTTCTACCAGCGCAAGCGCGACCTGTTCCGCGCCGGGCTGCAGGCCAACACGCGCTTCAAGCTGCTGCCCAGCGAAGGCAGCTACTTCCAGTGCGTGGACTACTCGGCGATAGATGACTCGGTCAACGAAACCGACTTCTGCCGGCGCCTGACCACCGAGGTGGGCGTGGCCGCGATCCCGCTGTCGCCCTTTTATGCCGACGGCTTCGAGCAGCGCATCGTGCGCTTCTGCTTCGCCAAGAAGGACGAGACGCTGCAGCGCGCGCTGGACCGGCTGGCGCGGCTGTAGCGCACGCCCCGCGGCGTCAGGCCAGCGGGGTCACGCCGCTGGACAGATCGAGGTCCACCCGCCCGCCGCGCGCCGCACGCCCCGATAGCGCGGCCGCGCTGTCCATCGGCAGCAGGAGATCGACGTCGGGTGCGGGCGGCTGCGCCGCGGTCTCGGGCAGGAAGCTGCGCGCCAGCTGGTACAGCAGCAGCGCATCCTGGCTGGCGGCCAGCGACAGCACGCTGTTGGGCTCGCAGCCGCCCACCAGGCGTTCCAGCAGCGCCATCACGTCCTGCGGCACCGGCCACAGCGCCTGCAGCCGGGCCATGGCCTCGGCATGGTCCTCCAGCGGCCGGCCTTCGGGGTGAGGGTCGGTCCACTCCGCGCCATGCGGGCCGAAGCGCTGGCGGAATCGGTCCAGCGCCCGCTGGTAGGAAGCCCGGTCGCCCTGCCGGCGATGGATCTCCAGCAGCTTCAACCAGGGCATCGGGCTGCGGCCTTCCACCGTGCGCAGTTCGGCCAGCAGCCGTTCCACCGCCGCCTGTTCCTGGCCCAGGGCCACGAAGAAGTCGGCCTGCTGCTCCAGGTCGATCAAGGCATCGGCACTGAGCAGCGGTGCCGGCGTGGCCGGCGTGGAGAAGAGCTGCGGCACCGGCCGCGTGCTGGAGACGAACTCGGGCCGCTCCAGCAGCGCCGGCACCTGCGCGGCGGTGGGCGCATCGGGCAGGTTGGCTGCGGCGGGGTTGACTGGGCCCTGCCTGCCCGCGGCGCATTGCGGGCCGGCACCGGCCACGCCGGCCGGTTGGCTGGCCGGGCCGGCAGGCCTGCCGCTGGCCGACGACGCGGTGGCCGCATCACCGGCGGCCGGCAGGCTGCCGGGGCGTGACGTGGACGCGCCGAAGGCCGCTGGCGACGCAGGTGCATGCGGAGACCCGGTTGCCGGCCGCGCCGAGCGCTGCCGGCGCGCCGACCAGGAGGCCAGCAAGCCCAGGCCGCCGGCCAGCAGCGCCAGGGCGGCGCCCATCCACGGCAGCACGGCCTCGTGCCATTCCACCTGGCCACGCAGGTGCTTGAGCTGTTCCTGCAGCTGCGCCACCTGCTGGGCACGGGCCTCGTCCGCACGGCGCAGGGCAGCCAGGGCGTCGGTCAGCGCGGGCGGCGTGGCATCGGGGCTGGAGGCTGCGCCCGATGCGGCGGGCAGCAGTGCGGCAGGCTCGGTCGGGGCCGGGGTCGGCTGGCCCGCGGCGGGTGCGGTGGCCAGGCTGGCGGCCACGGCGGCGGCCAGCCACCAGGGGTGCATGGCCGAAGGCTGGAAATGGCGTCGAACGCCAGCATCGCTCATGCGTCGGATTGCGTTGGAAAACGGCTTGGAGGGATGCGGTTCACTCTAGCATGCGCCCCCCCTGTCCCCGGGGTGGCGCAAAGCCGCATGACACAATGATCCGCAGCGCTTTTCGGCCTTTCAATGCCGCATGAATCGATGTCTTCCGAACTGCTGACCGAACGCCGCGACACCACGCTGGTGCTCACCGTTCGCGGTGCCGCCAACCGCAACAGCCTGTCGGCCCAGGCCTGCGCCGCCGGCATCGAGGCCATCAACAACGCGGCCGACGAGCCCGGCATCCACTGCATCGTGCTGCATGGCGACGGTGCCCACTTCTGCGCCGGCGCCGACCCGCATGCGCTGGGCCATGACGAAGCCGGCCCCGGCGGCTTCGAGGCCGCCTTCGATGGCTTGATCGACGTGATGCGTTCCAGCCCCAAGCCGGTCATCGCCGCGGTCGAGGGCCATGCGGTGGACGCCGGCTTCGTGCTGGCCCTGGCCTGCGACGTGGTGATCGCAGCCGACGACGCGTGCTTCTCCTGGACGCAGCCGCAGGCTGCAGCGGCGCTCACGCTGCAGCTGCCGCGCCCGCTGGCCATGCAGCTGCTGTGGCTGACCGAGGCCCTGAGCGCCCGTCGCCTGCACGGCATGGGCCTGGCCAACGAGGTGGTGCCGCCCGGCGAAGCCCTGGCCGAGGCCCTGCGCTGGGGCCGCAAGCTGGCCGGCGTGCCGGCCGACCGCATCGCCGCGGCCAAGGAGTGGTTCCGCAGCCGCGGTTAGCGGTCGAAGCCGGGCATCTGCCGCTCCAGCCGGCGCAGCAGGCCGGGCCAGGCCAGCGCGCCCGGGCCCACGCCCTGCGTCACCTGGCGCGACTGCTCCCGCGCGGTGGCGATGATCTCCTGCGGCACATGGATCAGCTCGCCGCCGCCGGCCTGCGCCCGGACCTGGATCGTGCAGACGGTCTCGAACAGGTACATCGACAGGAAGGCATCGGGGATCGCGCGGCCCACCGTCAGCAGGCCATGGTTGCGCAGCATCAGGAAGGTGTTGCGGCCCAGGCTCTGCACCAGGCGCGGCTTCTCGTCGTCGCGCAGGGCCACGCCTTCGTAGCCGTGGTAGCCCAGCGAGCCCATCACGAAGATGGACTGCTGCGACAGCGGCAGCACGCCGCCCTTCTGCGCCGACACCGCGATGCCGTTGAGCGAATGCACATGCAGCACGCAGGCCGCGTCGTGCCGCGCCGCATGGATGGCGCTGTGGATGGTGAAGCCGGCCGGATTCACCGGGAACGGGGAGACCTCCAGCTTCTCGCCGGCCAGGTTCACCTTCACCAGGCTGCTGGCGGTGATCTCCTCGAACATCAGGCCATAGGGGTTGATGAGGAACTGGTCCTCGGTGCCCGGCACGCGCGCGCTGATGTGGGTGAAGACCAGGTCGTCCCACTTGAACAGCGCCACCAGCCGGTAGGCGGCCGCCAGGTCCACCCGCGTCTGCCATTCCTCGGGGCTGACGCTGCCTTTCAGGCTGGGGATCTCGATCGGTGCCATTGCTTGCCTCCACAAAATTTAGAAACTTCAGTATGTGGACAATACCCAGCGCACGGCGATGATTGCTGTCGCCTCAGAGACAACGCCATGACCAGCCTCATTCTTACCCCTGCCGAGCGCCAGAACATCGAACAGGGCTCGTGGTTTTCCAGGCTGTCGCTGCCCTTGCGGCAGGCCATCCTGGCCCGTGCCAACGTGCGCCGCTATGCCGACGGCGCGCTGCTGTCCACCCGCGGCCAGCCGGCCGAGGACTGGTGCGGCGTGGCCGCGGGCGCGGTGCGCGTCAGCTCGGTGTCGCTGTCGGGCAAGCAGATCACGCTGACGTATGTGGAGCCCGGCACTTGGTTCGGCGACATCGCGCTGTTCGACGGCCTGCCGCGCACGCACGACGGCAATGCGCACGGCCCGACCACCGTGCTGCAGGTGCGCAAGCCCGACTTCAAGGAACTGCTGTCGCAGCATGTGGAGCTGTACGAGGCGCTGCTGCGCCTGAACTGCCGCCGCCTGCGGCTGATGTTCGACCAGATCGAAGACCTGAACACCCGCCCGCTGGCCGCCCGCCTGGCCAAGCAGATCCTCCTGCTGGCCAAGAGCTACGGCATCGAGCAGGGCGAGGAGATCCGCATCAGCCTGCAGCTGGCGCAGGAAGACCTGGCGCAGCTGCTGGGCGCCTCGCGCCAGCGCGTGAACCAGGAGCTCAAGGGCTTCGAGCGCGAAGGCGCGGTGCGGGTGGAGCCCACGCGGCTGGTGGTGCTCTCGCGCGAGAAGCTGCTCAACCTGTCGGAGAAGTGACCCATGCAAGCGTTCACCGGCACCAAGGATGTCAGCGGCCGCCATGCCTTCGACCTGCAGGCGCTGCAGCAGCACCTGGCGCAGCACCTGCCCGGCTTCGAAGGGCCGCTGACGGTGGCGCAGTTCAAGGGCGGCCAGTCCAACCCCACCTACCTGCTGAGCACGCCCGGCGCCCGCTACGTGATGCGCAGCAAGCCGGGGCCGGTGGCGCGGCTGCTGCCCTCGGCCCATGCCATCGAGCGTGAATACCGCGTGATGCATGCACTGGCCGGCACGCCGGTGCCGGTGCCGCGCATGCACCTGCTGTGCGAGGACGAATCGGTCATCGGCCGCGCCTTCTACCTGATGGACTTCATCGAAGGGCGGGTGCTGTGGGACCAGTCCCTGCCTGGCCTGCAGCCGGCCGAGCGCGCGGCCCACTACGACGAGATGAACCGGGTGATGGCCGCGCTGCATGCAGTGGACGTGCAGGCCGCGGGCCTGGCCGACTACGGCAAGCCGGGCAACTACTTCGAGCGGCAGATCGGCCGCTGGAGCCGGCAGTACCAGGCCTCCATCACGCAGCCGATCGAGGCGATGGACCGGCTGATCGACTGGCTGCCCGCGCACATCCCGCACAGCGCGCGCGACGTGGCGCAGGTGTCGGTGGTGCATGGCGACTTCCGGCTGGACAACGTCATCTTCCACCCCACCGAGCCGCGCATCCTGGCGGTGCTGGACTGGGAGCTGAGCACGCTGGGCCATCCGCTGGCCGACTTCAGCTACCACATGATGAGCTGGCACATCCCGCATGCCGTGGGCCGCGGCATCCAGGGGCTGGACCTGGCCGCGCTGGGCATTCCCGATGAAGACGCCTACCTGCGCCGCTACTGCGAGCGCAGCGGCCGCGCCGACATCGAACAGGTGCGCGCCGACTGGAACTTCTACCTGGCCTACAACCTGTTCCGCATCGCGGCCATCCTGCAAGGCATCGCCAAGCGGGTGGAAGACGGCACCGCGGCCAGCGACGAGGCCCGGCTACAGGCCGCGGCGGCGCGGCCGCTGGCCGAGATCGGCTGGGGCTTCGCCCGCCGGGCCGGCGCCGCGGGCTGAAGCCGGCGACGCCCGTCAGCGCGGGCCGTCGCCCTCCAGCCGCGAATCGGCCGGCGTGCTGCTGAACAGGCTGGGATGGGTGCTGGCATGGGCCGACTGGGTCCACAGCTCCACCGCGCGGCGGCCTTCGCGCAGGCTGGTCTCGAAGAGCGTGACCACCGCGCGCAACCGGGTGGCATCGGGCTCGGCCATGGCGGTGCGCAGCGTCAGCCGGCCGCGCAGCGCCACCAGCAGCAAGGGATCGCTCGCCGAAAGCCAGCTGCCGCGAGCTTCCAGCAGCCGGGCCGACAGCGGGCCGGCCAGCCACTGCTCGATGGCGGCGGTGGTATTGCCCACCGCGCCGAAGGCTTCCTTCAGCAGCTTGGAATCGATGTGCGGCGCCTTGGGGAACAGCACCAGCCAGCGCATCTCCTCCGGCGTCTCGGTGTCCATGCGGGTCTGCAGGCCTTCGGTGAACTGCTCGAACACCTGCTTTTCCAGCGTTTCCATCAATGCCCGCGAGATCAGCATCATCTGCAGGTCGTTGCCGCCCTTGAGGTCGCCGCGCAGGCGCAGCTCATTGCCTGCGATGTAGCTGCGCTGCGAAGGACCCCACTCCAGCCGCCAACCCTGGGCGGGCACGCCGGACTCGATGACGAAGCCGCTGCCGTCCCGTGCGCGCTTGAAGGCATGGCCGGCCGAATCGGCCCAGGTGGCCACCGCGGACCAGCCGGCACGTTCTGCACCACCGGATATCCAGCGCTTGAGGGTTTGGAACATGAAGATGTGCAAGAAGCAGGGTTGAACTAGAGTCGCGGCACCCTGCCAGACGAGGAGATGCGCGGATGATCGAAGTGTATTCGTGGCCCACGCCCAACGGCCACAAGGTCCACATCATGCTGGAGGAGTGCGGCCTGCCCTACCGCGCGCACCCGGTGGACATCGGTGCCGGCGACCAGTTCAAGCCCGAATTTCTGGCCATCAGCCCCAACAACAAGATCCCGGCGATCACCGACCCCGACGGGCCCGATGGCCGGCCGTATTCGCTGTTCGAGTCCGGTGCCATCCTGCTGTACCTGGCCGGCAAGACCGGCAAGCTGATGCCGGCCGACACCCGCGGCCGCTACGACGTGCTGCAGTGGCTGATGTTCCAGATGGGCGGCGTGGGCCCGATGCTGGGCCAGGCGCACCACTTCCGCATCTATGCGCCGCAGAAGATCGAGTATGCGGTGGAGCGCTACACCAACGAGGCCCGCCGGTTGTACGGCGTGATGGACAAGCGGCTTGCCAAGAGCACCTATCTCGCCGGGCCGGAATACAGCATCGCCGACATCGCGGTGTTCCCGTGGCTGCGCTCCTGGAAGAACCAGGGCATCGACTGGAACGACTATCCGCACCTCAAGGGCTGGTTCGACGAGATCGGCCAGCGGCCCGCGGTGCAGCGCGGCGTGGAGGTGCTGGCCGACCTGCGCAAGCCGCTGATGGACGACAAGGCGCGGCAGACGCTGTTCGGCAAGGACCAGTACCAGCGCCGCGACTGACCGCGCCGCATCGCTGCCCGCACGCAGGATCGCCGTTTGCCTTGCCGCAGCCAATGAAGCTGCGCCGAGGACGGATGTGATGGAAGACTGGAGCACGCTGCTGGACGCCGTGCAATGGCCGGCGATGGTGGCCACCGTGGCCGCCTCCTGGCTGGTGACCTCGCTCAGCAAGGGCCGCCGCCAGGCAGGCTTCTGGCTGTTCCTGGTGAGCAATGCGCTGTGGGTGGTCTGGGGCCTGCACACGCAGGCCTGGGCGCTGCTGCTGCTGCAGGTGTGCCTGGCCTTCATGAACATCCGCGGTGCCCGGAAGAACGACACCGAGGCCGAACCGAAGGCCGAACCCGAAGCCGGAAGGGCCACTGGCTAGAATCCGCGCTCGCCAGGGCGACGTTAGCTCAGCTGGATAGAGCAATTGCCTTCTAAGCAATAGGTCAGAGGTTCGAGCCCTCTACGTCGCGCATCGTGCCTGCCGCCCGGGCAGGGAAAGTCCGGCCCCCCAGGGGCACGGCGATTGCCGCAAGTGCACCACCGCACAACGAGGTCATCGCCATGACGCGCACCCTGGTCGGCATCTTCACCCGCACCGAAAAGGCGGAGCTGGCCGCCGACGGCCTGACCGCCGCGGGCGTGGCCAAAACCCACATCTCGCTGTCTCCCGCCGTGCGCAACGACGCCAACATCGCCTGGCCGCCGCATGCGGACGGCCCCCTGTTCACGGACGATGCGGACGAGGATCCGCTGGACGAGGCCGGCCGCGGTGCCCGCTACAGCCAGGCGCTGCGACAGGGCTGGACAGTGCTCACGGTGGAGGTGGAAGACCGCCAGGCCGCCCAGGCCGCCGACGTGCTGCGCCAGGCAGGCGTGCTGGAGCTGGACCAGCTGCCGCCGGCCGGCTGAACCGGCCGCTCAAGGCATGCACGCGCATCGGCAGGCAGGCCTGCACGCCGGCTGGTATGCCGGCTGGAACATCGTGGCCGCGGCCACCGCCATCACCTTGCTGACGGTGGGCCTGCGGCTGGGCATCGGCCCCTTCTTCCTGCCGATGGCGCAGGACCTCGGCTTCAGCCGCAGCCTGCTGGCGGGCATCGTCGGCGTGGGCATGCTGTGCTACGGGCTGGCCATGCCGGTGGCCGGCTGGCTGGTGGCACGCATCGGCACCCGTGCGGTGCTGCTGCTGGGCACCGCCATCGTGGTGGCGGCTTCGCTGTGGACGGTGCAGGCGCGCACGCCGCTGACCTTCGGACTCTCGTTCGGCGTGCTGCTGTCGGTGGGCCTGGGCTTCACCAGCCCGGTGGCGCTGACGCCGGTGCTCAGCCGCTGGTTCACCCGGCAGCGCGGCATGGCGCTGTTCTACCTGTCCACCGGCTCCATGGCCGGCATGGCGGTCATGACGCCGCTGTCGATGCAGGCCATTGGCCGCTTCGGCTGGCAGCACAGCCTGCTCGGCCTGGCCGCGGTGTTCGCAGCGGTGACGGTGCCGGCGGCGCTGTTCGTGGTGCGCGACGACGCGCCGCCGCACACCGACCTGCTGCCCGAGCAGGTGGCCGCGCAACGCGCCGCCCCTGCGGTGCCAGCGGCCGCGCTCGGCTTCGGCCAGGCCGTGGCCACCTGGCCCTTCTGGCAGATCTGCCTAGGCCTGTTCGCCTGCGGCTTCAGCATGAACCTGCTGGGCACCCACGGCGTGCCGATGCTGATGGACCACGGCTTCGACGCCGGCACCAGCGCCATGGGCATCGGCACCATCGGCCTGGTGGCCATCGGCGGCACGCTGGTGCTGGGCAAGGTGGCGGACCGGCTGCCGCGCCGCTGGATGCTGGCCACCATCTACGGCGTGCGCGGCCTGGGCTTCTTCGCCCTGCTGGCGGTGGGCACGCACCTGGAGCTGTATGGGGCGGCGGCCATCGGGGGGCTGGTGTGGGCCGGCAGCATCGCGCTGTCGTCGGCCATCCTGGCGGACGTGTACGGCGTGCGGCTGGTAGGCGTGCTGTACGGCTGGGCCTACGTCAGCCACCAGCTGGGCGCCACCGTCAGCAGCTGGCTGGGCGGCTGGGGCTTCGACACCTTCGGCAGCCACACGCTGGCCTTCGGCGGCGCCGGCGTGCTGCTGCTGATGGCCGCGGGCGTGTCCATGCGCCTGCCGGCGGGAATCACCCCAGCGGCGCCTGCACGGTCGGCGCTGGCGGCGACCCAAGCGGTACCACGGACAGATCGTTGAGTGCCCGCCGCACCCCGGGGGCGCTCGCTGCGCCTCGGTGGTGATGTCCACCACCGTCCCATCGCTGTCGAGAAGGCATCGCACTGGCGCCTTGCCAGCCTCATGGCGTCCGCCGACGCGCCGTCCAAACGCTGGCCTGCTCAACAGGCGTCCAGCGCTCTCGCCAACGCACCCACCGCCCCCGGTGCCTGTGCAGACAAGCGCCAGTGCCCTGGCAAGCCGAAGGAAGTGAGGTCGCGCACCGCCACTCCGGTCGGCCGCAGCGCTTCCGGCGATGCGCCCGCCGGCGCGCGCACGACCAGGAATGGCGTCGTGCTCGGCAGCGGCTCGAAGCCTCGCTGCGCCAGCACCTGCACCAGGGCTGCGCGCCAGGCCTGCAAGACCTCCAGCGAGTCCCTCAACCAGGCCTGCGTCGCCGGTTCCGCCCAACTGCCCAGCATCGCCACACCCTGCCCTGACAGCAGCCACGACGCCTCCGCATCCCGCAACGCCTGGCACCACGCGGCCACGTCCCACGCGGCCGCCGCGCCTGGCGCCGGCGCCACTGCATAGGCCCCGCGCACGCCGCACAGGCCGAGCGCCTTGTTCGGGCTGTGCAGCACGAACACCTGCTCGCGTTGCTCGTCGCGCCACAGGCCGGGGCCCTGCAGCCGCAGCGGTGCATACACCGCATCCAGCACCGTGGGGCGGTCGCCGGGCCGCGGCGGCGGCGCCGCATCCTGGCCCAGCGGGCTGCCGGGCTCGGCCTGCCAGCGCAGCGTGGCCGTGGGGTCGGCTTCGTCGACCACCGGGCGACCCCAGCCCTGCGCCGCGGCGCGATAGTCGCCGTAGGCCAGCGTGGGCACGGCCACCGGGCCCGGCATCAGGCGGGCGCCCACGGCGGTGATGCGCTGGATGAATTCGCTGGCGCTGGCAGCCAGCAGGATGCGGCTGGGGTCCACGCCATGAAAGTCGACCAGCCGGTCGCGCAGCACGGTATAGCCGGGGTCGGGATAGCGCGTCGCGTCCGCGGCCTGCACGGCGGCCAGCGCTGTGGGGCAAGGTCCCGCGGCATTGGCATTGGTCGAGAAGTCGTGGGGCGCCGGGCCGCGGGCGTCGGGGCCGCCGTGCATGCGCATGCCCGTCAGTCCTCGATGCCGCGCTGCGCGGGCACGCCGGCCTGGTGGTGGTGCTTGACGAGCTTCATCTCGGTCACCGTGTCGGCCAGCTCGATCAGCTCCTGCGGCGCGTCGCGGCCGGTCAAGACCACGTGCACATGCGGCGGCCGCTCGCGCAGCGCCTGCAGCACCGGCGCCAGCGGCATCCAGCCGTAGCGCAGCGGGTAGGTGATCTCGTCCAGCACCACCAGGAAATGCGCGCCCTCGCGCAGGGTGGCCTCGGCGCGGGCCCAGCCTTCACGCGCGAGATGCGCGCTGTGCGCCAGGTCCTTGCTCTTCCAGCTGAAGCCGTCGCCCAGGCCTTCGATCGGCACGCCGAGCTGCTCGAACACCCGGTGCTCGCCGAAGCGGGCCGAAGGCACCTTCATGAACTGGTAGATCTTCACCGGCTTGCCGCGGCCGTGGGCGCGCAGCGCCAGGCCGAAGGCCGCGGTGCTCTTGCCCTTGCCGTGGCCGGTGTGCACGATCAGCAGGCCTCGGCGTTCGCCTTCGGGCTTGGGCGCTGCGGCGGTGGGCGGTGCGACGATGTCCATGTCAGATTGCCTCCCCGGCCTGGTGGAACACCAGCGGCGCCACCGGCTCGCCGCCGAGCAGGTGCTGCTCGATGATGCGGTCCATGTTGCCCGGCGTCACGTCGTAGTACCAGGTGCCATCGGGCTGCACGCACACGATGGGCCCGCCCTTGCAGGCCGCGAAGCAGCTCACCCGGCTGCGCTTGATGCGCAGCTCGCCCTCATTCAGGCCCGCCGCCTTGAGCTTGTCGCCCAGGCTGTCGAACAGCGCCTGCGAGGCGCCGCCCTCCGAGCAGCGCGGGCCGGTGCACACCAGCAGGTGACGGCGGTAGGCGCCGATCTTGGGCTTGACGGCTTGCGGTTCAGTCATGGGCACGGTCCTCGGGTTCGGCCAGGGTGGCGGCGATGTAGTCGGCCGGCAGGTTGTATAGGCAAGCCAGGTCGGCCACGGTGTGGCCGGCGGCGGCCTGCGCGCGCAGCGTGTCCAGCCAGCCCAGCAGGCCGGTGCTGAGCGAGCGGCCGGGCCGCTCGCCCTCGCGCGCCTCGTGCTCCGTGTCGTACTTGTTGGCGTAGCCGCGCGGCGTGACCATCAGCCCGTCGCGCACGAAGGTGGCGCTGTTGCCGATGAGCACGGTGCTCAGCATGCCGATGTCGGCCTCCACCAGCCGGTCCAGCGTGGTGTGGTGGATGGTCTGGCGGCGGCGGTAGGCGCTCTTGACCACCACGGCCGGCGTGTCGGGCCGGCGGTGGCGCAGGAACAGGCGCTGCGCCTCCACGATCTGCCGCGTGCGGCGGCCGCTCTTGGGGTTGTACAGCGCCACCACGAAGTCGGCCGCCGCGGCCGCGTCCAGCCGGCGCGCGATCACCGGCCACGGCGTGAGCAGGTCGCTCAGCGAGATGGCGCAGAAGTCGTGCGTCAGCGGCGCGCCCACCAGCGCGGCACAGGCGTTGAGCGCCGAGGCGCCGGGGACGATCTCCACCGCCACCGGGTCGTCGGGTGTCCAGCCGGCCTGGAACAGCACCTCGTAGGTGGGACCGGCCATGCCGTACACGCCGGCGTCGCCGCTGGAGATCAGCGCCACCTTCTTGCCCGCACGGGCGGCTTCCAGCGCGCTCACCGCACGGTCCAGCTCTTCGGTCATGCCCTTGCGCACCACCTCCTTGCCGTCGATCAGGTCGGCCACCAGCTTGATGTAGGTGACGTAGCCCACCACCACGTCGGCTTCGGCGATGGCGGCGCGGGCGCGGGCGGTCATGTGCTCGACATGGCCGGGGCCGATGCCCACCAGCGTGATCTTGCCGGGGGCTGCTTGCAACATGTGTTCGGTCATGGCGTGGCCGCGCATGCGGCGATGGAGACGGTGGCGTGGCGGCCGTCGGCGCCGCGAAGCTTGTGTTTTTCGACCAGCAACCGTGCGCCCGGCGGCCCGCCGGCGGCCAGCAGCGCGGCGGCTTCGCTGACCGAGGGCGTGCCGGTGTGGCGGCGCACCACTTCCGACGGATGGGGCACCGCCACCGCGGCCAGTTCGGCCGGTGCGTAGAAGCGCAGCGGAAAGCCGTGGCGCGCCGCCAGGGCCAGCAGCCCGGCCTCGTCGGCCTTGAGGTTGATGCTGGCCGCGCCGGTGACGTCGCCCAGGGTGGCACCGGCCTGCTGCAGCGCCTCGGCCAGCGCCTGCGCCAGCGTCTGCATCGGCGTGCCGCGGTCGCAACCGAAGCCGATGGCGATCGGCGTCACGGCGCGGCCTCCACCGGCGGCCGGTACACCACCAGCGCCTCGTGCAGCTGCCGCCACAGCGCCGGCGGCACCGGCCGGTGCGTGACCCACAGCACCGCGGCATGGCGGGCCAGGTCCACGTCTTCCAGCCGCTGGTAGCAGTGGATGTTGGCCGGCAGCGGCGTCGGACGCATCCACCAATGCGGGCTGCCCGCCTC
Source organism: Aquincola tertiaricarbonis (assembly GCF_000969605.1). GTDB lineage: Bacteria > Pseudomonadota > Gammaproteobacteria > Burkholderiales > Burkholderiaceae_C > Aquincola > Aquincola tertiaricarbonis. The sequence goes on from NZ_JZUE01000038.1 coordinate 31,002, forward strand.
CTGCACCATCGCGATCGGATTGCCGTTGACCACATGGGCCGAGACGCGGGTGATGTTGAGCTTGGGCGCCTCCACCGTCCAGCCCAGCTCGCGGCCCAGGATGTCCACCGGAATGGTGCGGCCCACGTCGGATGCGGTGGTGAGCACCGGCACGGCGCCCAGCAGCGTGGCCACCTGCTCGGCCATCGCATTGGCGCCGCCGACGTGGCCCGACAGCACCGGAATGACGAAGGCTGCCGCGTCGTCCACCACCAGCACGCCGGGGTCCTCGTCCTTGGTCTTCAGGTGCGGCGCGATCAGCCGCACCACCGCGCCCAGCGAGACGAAGAACACGATCTGGTCGTAGCGCTGGAACAGCCCGCCGATCTGGTCCTTGAACGCGCCTTCGTAGGCGTGCACCGGCTGCGGCAGCCCGGCCACGGCTTCGGCGAACCTGGCCGACACGCACACTTCAGCGCCGGGCATCGCCTCGGCCAGCCGGCGGGCCAGGCCGGCGCCGTGCTTGGTGATCGCCACCAGCACCACGCGGGGCGTGGGCTTGTCCAGACAAGTCATGCAGCTTCCTTCTTCAGGCATCCGCGGATGCGCTCGCCGCGCACCCGCAGCGGGTTCTTCACGATCAGCAGCGACAGGTAGCTCACCTTCTGGCCGCGCAGCGCCAGCAGCTCGGCGCCGCGGAAGCTGCGTTCGTCGGGCGCGCCGCTACGCTCGACGAAAGCCGCACCTTCCAGCAGGCCGCGCTGCTGCAGCCAGTCGATCAGCGCATCCATCAGCGGCTTGACCTTCAGCAGCACCAGCGTGTCGAAGTCGGGCAGCAGCCGGTCGAGCGCGCTCACGCCGTAGGCCGCGGGCACCACGGCCACGGTGTCGTCCTGCTCCGCCAGCGGCTGGCCCAGGCCGGCGCTGGCGGCGCTGAAGGCCTGCACCCCCGGCACGATCTCGATGCCGATGCGCCGCTCGTGCGCACGCAGCGTGCGCGCCAGGTGGCCGAAGGTGGCGTAGGTGCCGGCATCGCCTTCCACCAGGAACAGCACGTCGCGGCCGGCCTGCAGCCAGGGCAGCACCGCGTCGGCGGCGCGCAGCCAGGCGCGGGCCAGCTTGTCGCCGTCGTGCGTCATCGGGAACAGCAGGCACTGGTGCTCGCCGGGCGGTGCCAGGCCGGCGCGCTGCACGATGTCGAAGGCATAGCTGGGCGTGCGGGTGCTGCGCGCCGGGTACACCCACACCGCGTCGCGCCGCTGCAGCAGGGCCCAGGCGCGGCGGGTGATCAGGCCGGGGTCGCCCGGGCCCAGGCTGATGCCGATCAGGCGGCCGAAGCGCTCAATCATCGCCGCTTCCTTGCTGCGCGCAGACGATCCACACCGGGTTCTCGGCGGCCAGCCGGTGCATCTGCAGGATGGGCCTGCTGCGCGCGGCCTGCAGCTGCAGCACGTCCCATGCGGCACCACAAGCCGTGAGCGCCGCGGTGGCGGTGGCCAGGTTCTCGATCGTCACGAAGTTCATCACCAGCCGGCCGCCCGGCCGCAGCCGCTGCAGGCACAGCGTGATCAAACCCGCCAGCTCGCCGCCCGAGCCACCGATGAACACCGCATCGGGGTCGGGCCAGTCCGCCAGCCCGTCGGGTGCCCGGCCCAGCACCAGCGTGTGGTTGGCCACGCCGAAGGCCGCGCGGTTGCGCAGCGCGATGGCGTGGTCGGCCTCGTTCTTCTCGATGGCCCAGACATGGCCGGCGCCGCACAGCCGCGCCGCCTCCAGCCCCACCGAGCCACTGCCGGCGCCGATGTCCCACACGCGACTGTCGGCGCGCAGCTGCAGCCGGGCCAGCGACACCGCCCTCACCTCCTGCTTGGTGATCAGGCCCTTGTCGGGCTGGCGTTGTTCGTAGTCCGCATCGGGCAGGCCGAAGAGCACGGGCCGTGGGCGCGGCTGAAGCCGCCACAGCAGCACCACGTTGGGATCGGCAAAGCGGCGGCCGGCGGCTTCGGCCGGGGTGAGCGTGGCATGCACCTGCTCGTCGGCGCTGCACAGCCGCTCGGCCACCGCCATCTGGAACTGCTCGCCCAGGCCCTCGGCCAGCAGCAGCCGGGCGATGCGGTCGGGCGTGTTGTGCGGGCTGGTGAGCAGGGCCAGCCGGTCGTGCGCACGCAGCGCCTGCGCCAGCGCATGCAGGCCGTGCGCGGGCGGTGCGCCGGGTGTCCATTCGCCGGCATCGGCCGCATGCACCGAGACGATCTTCATCTCCTGCCAGGCCAGGCCGACGCGGGCGCAGGCCAGCTGCAGCGTGCTGACGTTGGGCAGCACCTCGATCGCCTCGACGCACAAGTGGCTGGCCAGGTAGGCGGCGATGCCGTGGCACAGCGGGTCGCCGGTGGCCAGCACCACCACCTGCAGCCGGTCGGCCCGGGCGGCGTGTATCCACTCGGGCACCTCGGCCAGCCGCCCGGTCATGTCGAGCCGGCGCGCGCGGGGCGCGATGTCGTCGTCGAACAGCGCCAGCGTGCGGTGGCCGCCGATCACCAGGTCGGCATGCCGCAGGTGGGCCAGCGCAGTGGCGGTGAGGCTGGCCGCGCCGTCGTCGAGCACGCCGACGATGCGGGCGGGGGATGGGTCCTTGCGCAGGGTCATGGAGAAGAAGCCTCGGCGATCTTGTGTCCGTCGAAATCACACACCAGCACCTGCAGCCGGAAGCGGCTGCCATAACGATCGGGCGCGGTGAGCGTGCGCACCACCTGCTGCGCCAGCGCGGCATGGAAGGCCGGCAGCAGGCCCAGCGCCTGCATGCGCTCGGCTGCGAAGCGCGCGGTCTCGGCCGCGGCGATCTCTTCGCAATCCGCGGCAGGCGCGCCCACGCTGGCGGCCAGCCGGGCCAGCAGGCCGGTGTCCACCTCGGCGCGGTTGGCATGGGTGATGGTTTCGCCCTGCGCGATCTTGGTGAGCTTGCCCACCATGCCGCCGATCACCACCTGCTGCAGGCCCTGGGCCACGGCTTCGTCCAGTGCATAGCGCAGGAAGTCGCCCATCTGCACGAAGCAGGCGGCGGGGAGGTCGGGGTGCTCGCGCATCGCGAACTGTTCGGTGCGGCCGCCGGTGGTCAGCACCACGATGCTGCGGCCGGTCTGCGCCGCCAGCGTGGCCGCCACCTGCACGCCCTGCACCACGCTGGCCCGGTAGGCCGAGGTGCTGTAGGGCTTGACGATGCCGGTGGTGCCCAGGATGGAGATGCCGCCCAGGATGCCCAGCCGCGCGTTCAGCGTCTTGCGGGCCATGGCCTCGCCCTGCGGCACCGAGATGCACACCTCCAGACCGTCGTGCAGCAGCAGCTCGTCGGCCACCGCACGCACGTTGTCCTCGATGTTGCGGCGGGGCACCGGGTTGATCGCGGGGCCGCCCACTTCCAGGCCCAGGCCCGCCATGGTGACGGTGCCCACGCCCGTACCGCCCTTCAGCAGCACCTGGCCGGCCTGGCCGCGCAGGCGCCGCAGGTCGGCGGTGAGGTGGGCCCCATCGGTGCAGTCGGGGTCGTCGCCGGCGAACTTGACCACCATTGCATGCGCAGCCTGGGCATCGCAGCGGCCGTCGTGCACCTCGAAGCGCACGGTCTCGCCGTTGGGCAGCAGGCAGTCGATGTGGGCGGGCACCGCGCCTTCCACCAGGCCGATGGCCGCCGCCCGCGCGGCCGCGGCCGAGCAGGCGCCGGTGGTGAAACCGGTGCGGGTGCCGCGCGGCTTGGCCGCTTCCATCGTCACGCGCGCTGCGCCTCGGCCAGCGACAGCAGCGCATGCAGCGCCGCCACCACCAGCGTGGAGCCGCCCTTGCGCCCGCGGATCACGATCCACGGCACCTCGGCCAGCTCGGCCATCGCCGCCTTCGATTCGGCCGCCGACACGAAGCCGACCGGCATGCCCACCACCAGCGCCGGCCGCAGGCCTTCCTCGCGGATGAGCCGCACCACTTCCAGCAGCGCGGTCGGCGCATTGCCGATGGCCACCACCGCGCCCTGCAGCAGGCCCTGCCGCCAGGCCTTGCGCATGGCCTGCACCGCGCGCGTGGTGTTCTCGGCCTGGGCCTGGGCGATGACGTCGGCATCGCCGATGAAGTGGTGCGCCGGCATGCCGAAGTGCGCCAGCCGCGGCTTCGACAGGCCGGAGCAGATCATCTCCACGTCGGCCACCACCGGCGTGCCGCCGCGGCGGATCGCGGCGATGCCGGCAGCAACCGCCTGCGGGTGGAAGGCGGTCAGGCCGTTGAAGTCGAAGTCGGCATTGGCATGGATCATCCGCCGCACCACCGGCCACTGCTCGCTTGTATAGGCATGCGGGCCGACCTCGGCGTCGATGATCGCGAAGCTGTCGTGCTCGATCGCCTGGCCGGCGCGGGTGAGCTGCTCGGTGACGGTGTTGGCCTGGCTGCGCATGATGTCAAGCAGCCACGGCATGGATGTGCACGTGCGTGTGCTCGTGGGCATGGCCATGCGAATGCCCATGCCCCGCGTCGTGCGCGATCTCGCGGAAGCGGCAGCCGTCGCAGGGCAGCTTGCTGTCGGGCAGGCCGGCCAGCAGGTCGGCCACACGCTGCTCCAGCAGTCCGAAGATCTCGGGCTCGAAGCCGAAGTGCGTGCCGCAATGCAGGCGCAGCTGCGGATACTGCTGCTGCAGGTGCGCCACCTGGCGGTGGATGCGCTCCATCAGCGTGCCGGTGTAGAGGTAGTACGGCAGCACCACCACCTGCCGCATGCCCAGCAGCGCCTGGCGCTGCACCACCCGCTCCAGCCGCGGCCAGGCGATGCCGGTGAAGGCCAGGTCCACCAGTTCATGGTCGGCCTGCTCGAACAGCCAGCGCGCCATCTTCGCCATGTCGCCGTTGGCGCCGCGGTCGGACGAGCCGCGGCCCAGCAGCACCACGCCGGTGGTGGTGGGGTCGGGCATGTCCAGCGCCTGCATCGCGCGGCGCAGCCGCCGCTGCAGGATGGCGAGGATGGGGTCGCAGGCGGTCAGGTGCGGGCCGTAGAGGAACTCGACGCCCGGCAGGTGCGCGCGTGCATGCTCGATGGCCTCGGGGATCTCCATCTTCACGTGGCCGGCGGCATTGAGGATCAGCGGCAGCACCAGCACGCGCCGCGCACCGCGGGCCGCAGCCAGCAGGCCGTCGTGCAGGCCGGGGGCGGCGAATTCGATGAAGCACAGCTCGATGCGCCAGCCGGGGCAGCGCTGGCGCCACTGATCGGTGAACTGGCGGATCTCCACATTGCCGCTGTCTTCGCGGGAGCCGTGGCCGATGAGCAGCACGGTGGTGGTGTCGTCGGGTGCGAGGTGTTTCATGCGCTGGCCTGCCGGAAGCGGTGGGTGAAGGCGGCGTCGTACAGCCGCGACTTGGTGAGCTGGGGCCACTGGCGCGCGCCCAGCGTGGGGCTGGCGATCACCATGGCCTGGCTGACGATGCCGGCCTGGCGGCACAGCTGCTTGAAGGTGGCCAGCGTGCCGCGCACGATGCGTTCCTCGCCCGGCCAGCTGGCCTTGTGCACCACCAGCACCGGCGCGTCCTCGGCCCAGCCGGCGGCGCGCAGGCCGGCTTCCACCCGGTGCAGCAGCGTGATCGACAGGAAGATGCACAGCGTGCAGCGGTGGGCGGCCAGCGCCGCCAGGTCTTCGCCTTCGGGCATGGGCGTGCGGCCGGCCACGCGGGTGAAGATGGTGGTCTGCGTCACCTCGGGCAGCGTGAAGCTCTCCACCGCCGCGGCGGCCGAGGCCATGGCCGACGACACGCCCGGCACCACGCCGATGGGCACGCCGGCGACATCCAGGGGCTGCACCAGCTCGATCAGCGTGCCGTACAGCGCGGGGTCGCCGGTCTGCAGTCGCAGCACCGTCTCGCAGCGGGCGGCCTGCGCCAACAGCCAGGCCGACATCTCGTCCAGCGTCATGCCCTTGCTGTCGGCGATCACGCAGCCCGGTGGGGCCCAGCGCGTGGCGGCCTCGTCCACCAGCGAGCCGGCGTAGAGGATGGCCCCGGCCCGCTCGATCAGGCCGCGGCCCTTGACGGTGATCAGCTCCGGATCACCCGGGCCGGCGCCGACGAACCAGACCGTGCCCATCGTCATGCGGTGAGCCGCTCATCGAAGCACAGACGCGCCCAGCGCTGCGGCTGCAAGGTCCGCACGCCCTTGACCACCAGCACGGTGAACAGCGGCTCCAGCGCGACGATGGCCAGGTAGGAAGCGGCGAACAGGCCCCAGTCGGCCAGTGCCGTCGCGTCGTTGCCGATGGCCAGCCAGAAGCCCACCATCACCGTGACGCCGGTGTAGTACACCGCGTCCAGCTTCAGGATGCGGCCCACCGACAGCGCGCCGCCGGACCGGCGCTGGCCCAGCGTGTGGTGCAGCACCGCCAGCGGCACCGACAGCGACAGGAAGTTGACCGACAGGTGCAACAGGTCCTGCGGCTCGAACACCAGGCCCTGCAGCAGCAGCCCGGCCGCGAAGCCGAACAGCGTGGGCAGGAAACCCAGCGTCAGGTAGATGGGCATCGCGCCGATGAAGTGCAGCTCCGAAGGCCCCACCGGCCGGTGGAAGGACTGCATGAACACGGTGAAGAACAGCGCGGCCAGCACGGTGCGCAGCCACAGCTTCGGCTGCTTGAGCCAGGCGGGTGCATGGGCGGCCATCAGCGCCACCGCGGCCAGGTTGGCGGCCATCAGCTTGGGGGTGGCCAGCAGGCCGGGTTCGATGTGCATGGTTGCTCCTGCGGTGGGTCAAGGGCGCAGCAGCGCGCAGGCCGCCACGGGGTTGGAAGGGAAATAGGCGTGGAAGTAGCTGGCCGTGAGCCGGCCCTGGCGGTACACCGCCTCTCCACTGCGGCCGGTGCGTGCCGGGCGCGTGTGCAGCAGCGGCGCCATCGGCGTGGCCAGGCGCGAGTAATGGAAGCTGTGCCCGCGCAGCGTGCCTTCGGGCAAGGCGGCTTCGTGCAGGCCGATGGCCGCCAGCCGCGGCTGCATCGCCGCCTCGCCGGGCAGCAGGCCGGCCATCGGCTGGCGGCGGCCGTGCACGTCGGCCAGGCCGTCGAGCAGGTACAGCAGGCCGCCGCATTCGGCCAGCAGCGGGCGGCCGGCGGCATGGTGGTCGCGCAGCGCGCGGTGCATCGGCGTGTTGGTGGCCAGCGCGTCCAGGTGCAGCTCCGGGTAACCGCCGGGTAGCCAGACGGCATCGCAGGGCGGCAGCGCGGTGTCGGCCAGCGGCGAGAAGAAGTGCAGCTCGGCCCCGGCCGCGCGCAGCAGGTCGAGGTTGGCGGGATACAGGAAGCAGAAGGCGGCGTCGCGGGCGATGGCGATGCGCAGCCCCTGCAGCGCTGCGTCCGCTCGTCCAGGCGAGTGGCCGGAGGGCGGCGCGAAGTCGACGGCCGGCGGCAGCAGCGCGGCCACGTCGCTGCCGGCGGCCAGCGCATCGGCGGCGCGCTCGATGCGGGCTTCCAGATCGGCCAGCTCCGCTGCGGGCACCAGGCCCAGGTGGCGCTCGGGCAGCGCCATCGCCTCGTCGCGCGGCAGCGCGCCCCACCAGGCCAGGTGCGGCGGCAGGCTGTCGCGCAGCAGCCGGGCATGGCCCTCGCCAGCCACGCGGTTGGCGACTACGCCGGCGAACTGCAGGCCCGGCCGGTACTGCGCCAGGCCCAGCGCCAGCGCGCCGAAGGTCTGCGCCATCGCGCTGCCGTCGATCACGGCCAGCATCGGCAGGCCGAAGCGCAGCGCCAGGTCGGCGCTGGACGGGTCGCCGTCGTGAAGGCCCATCACGCCTTCGACGAGGATCAGGTCGGCGGTTCGTGCCGCCTCGTGCAGCACGGCCTGGCAATGGGCCTGGCCGCCCATCCACAGGTCGAGCTGCTGCACCGCGTGGCCGCAGGCATGTGCCAGCACCATCGGGTCGAGGAAGTCGGGCCCGGTCTTGAACACCCGCACGCGGCGGCCCGCACGGGTGTGCAGGCGCGCCAGGGCGGCGGTGACGCTCGTCTTGCCCTGGCCCGAGGCGGGCGCGGCAATGAGCATCGCAGGACAGCGCGCAGGGCGCTCCTGGAACGGAAGCATGGCAGGGGACGACGGACGACGGACACCACCGGCCTCCTGCCTCCCCGCAGGTTGCCGACACAGGTTGCGCCGCGCGCCTTGCAGCGCGCGATGCACCCACCCTGTTGGCCGGTCTCCGGGCTGGTGGATGTCCTCGGGCACCCTTCCCAGGCGTCTCAAGCCCAGTGGGTGTGTTGCACGAGCCGGCGCGTGTTGCCACGCGCCATCCACTTACCGTTGCGGGGGCAGCTCAGGTTGGATCGGTTCCGTTGGAACGTCTCTTCCTGATTCCCAGTTTCACTGCACCAGCCGGAGGGCCGGTGCGAGCACCAACGGGGCGCACTATAACGAGGTGTTGGTGGGAGTGGAAGGGTGTGCTGTGTCTGGTGAGGCGCGGCACCTGGCTTGTCTAGACAACGGTGCTTGGTTCGGCCATGCACCGTAGTTGACTTGGCTGGTGTGTGCGGTTTGCACCAAGCGCCCGTTAGCCAAGACGCCAGCATCACTCGAACCGACCGCCCCCTGCCCCCGCACCACCTGCCGCAACTCCTGCAGCAGGCGCTCCCGCTGCCGCGGCGTCCCATGGCGGCCCACGGTCACCGCGGCGCCGACTGCAGCCAGCTGCAGCCCCACCGCCGGCGCCTCGGCCGGTGACACCCGCACCCAGGCCAGCGGCAGCACGGTGCGCTGCACGCGGGTGGCATGCCACTGTTCCACCACCAGATCGCCGCCGTCGATGGACAGGATGTCGCGGTCGCCGGCGCAGCGTGCATAGGCCAGCAGCGCAGCGGCCAGGGCGGTGATCTCCAGCAGCACGAAGGCCATCACCAGCGGATAGCCCATCCAGCTGAACACTGCGCCCAGCGCCAGCGTGAAGCCGGCCACCGCCGCGAACGAGGTGGCCACCTG
>NZ_JZUE01000039.1 GCF_000969605.1 Aquincola tertiaricarbonis
GATACAACCTATTGAAGCTTCACAGCTAGGCCCGCAGGCCCGCCAGCGGCTTGACCACGATCAACAGTGCCACGGCGGCGCACCAGGAGGCCGGATGTCCAAGCGCTTCGACGCCATCGTGATCGGCACCGGCCAGGCCGGGCCCGCCCTCGCCACCCGGCTGGCGGCGGCCGGCCAGCAGGTGGCCATCATCGAGCGGCACCGCTTTGGCGGCACCTGTGTCAACACCGGCTGCATGCCCACCAAGGCGATGGTGGCCAGTGCGCATGCGGCGCACCTGGCCCGCCGCGCAGCGGACTTCGGCGTGCGCATCGACGGCACGGTGCAGGTGGACATGAAGGCGGTGAAGGCCCGCAAGGACAAGGTGGCCCGCGACGCCAGCCGCGGCGTGGAGCACTCGCTGCGCGATCAGCCCGGCTGCACCGTGCTGCAGGGCCATGCCCGCTTCGTCTCGCCCACCGCGGTGGCGGTGGACGGCCAGACGCTGGAAGCGCCGCGCATCTTCATCAACGTCGGCGGCCGCGCGGTGGTGCCGGACCTGCCCGGCATCGACAGCGTGCGCTGCCTGACCAACAGCAGCATCCTGGAACTGGACGAACTGCCGCGGCACCTGGTGGTGATCGGCGGCAGCTACATCGCGCTGGAGTTCGCGCAGATGTTCCGCCGCTTCGGCGCGCAGGTGACGGTGCTGGAGAAATCGCCCCGGCTGCTGGGCCGGGAGGACGAGGACGTGTCCCAGGCCATCGCCGACATCCTGCGCGCCGAAGGCATCGTGCTGCGCACCGGCGCCCAGCGCCTGCGCCTGCGGCCCGCCGAGGGCGACCCAGCCAGCACCGGCGGCATCGTGGTGGGCCTGGACGACGCAGGCGGCGCGCACGAGGTGCTGGCCTCCCATGTGCTGCTGGCCACTGGCCGCCGGCCCAACACCGACGACCTGGGGCTGGAGGCGGCCGGCGTGGCCACCGACGAGCGTGGCTACATCCGCGTGGACGACGAGCTGCGCACCAGCGTGCCCGGCATCTGGGCGCTGGGCGACTGCAACGGCCGCGGCGCCTTCACCCACACCGCCTACAACGACTACGAGATCGTGGCCGACAACCTGCTGTCCGGTGCGGGCCGCCGGGTGAGCGACCGCATCGACTGCTATGCGCTCTATACCGATCCGCCGCTGGGCCGCGTGGGCCTGGGCGAGGCGCAGGCACGCCAGGCCGGCCATGCGGTGCGCGTGGCCACCCGCCCGATGAGCCGCGTGGGCCGCGCGGTGGAAAAAGGCGAAACGCAAGGTTTCATGAAGCTGGTGGTGGATGCGGACACCGATGCCATCCTGGGCGCGGCCGTGCTGGGCGTGGGCGGGGACGAGGCCATCCATGCGGTGATCGACGCCATGGCCGCCGGCGGCACCGCGCTGCGCCTGCAGCGCACCATGCACATCCATCCCACCGTGGCGGAACTGCTGCCCACGCTGGCCGGCGCCTTGCAGCCGGCCGCGTAGATGTCTAGACAAGTACCCGCGCGGCAGGTGTCATCTTTTGCATCTTGTTTTTGTCACCGGCGGGACATCGCCGGGCATGGATCGGGCCCCTAATTTGCTAGGTATTAGGCTTGGCAGTCGGGGCCTTGAGGGTCAACCCCCAGCCGGTTGCAAGGGGTTTTGCGTCTATAGTCCGCCGCTTCGCGAACGGCGCGTCCAGGCCACCCACAAGGTAGCAGCACATTAGGCAGTTCGCCGACCGCGGCGGACCCTGGAGGATATTGAGTGGATTTTGCTGAACAGCAACGTCGGCCCACGAAGCACGTGGTCGGCTTTGGCATCGTGGTGCTGATGCACCTGCTACTGGGTTGGGCGCTGGTCAGCGGACTGGCGCGCAAGGTGGTGGAAGTGATCAAGGCTCCCATCGAGACCAAGATCATCGAGGAGGTGAAGCCGCCTCCGCCGCCGCCCGAGAACCTGCCGCCCCCGCCCAAGCTGGCGCCCCCGCCGCCCAGCTACGTGCCGCCGCCCGAGATCAGCGTGGCGCCGCCGCCCACGCCCGCGCCCACGATCACCACGACGCAGGTGGCCCCGCCGCCCGCGCCGGTGGCCATTGCGCCGGCGCCCGCACCGGCTGCGCCCCCGGCCCCGCCTGCACCGCCCGCCGCGCCGCGGCCGGTGGGCACGCCCGCCCGCATCGACGTGTCCAGTTGCGAGAAGCCGGAGTACCCCCGCGCCGCGCTGCGCGCCGAGGCCACCGGCACCACCCGCATCCGCTTCACCATCGACGCCACCGGCAAGGTGGCCAAGGCGGAGATCGACAAGTCCTCCGGGCCCACGCGCGAACACCGCGCGCTGGACAACGCGGCCGTCGAGGCGCTGGGCAAGTGCCCGTTCCGCCCCGGCACCGATCCCGAAGGCAAGCCGGTAGGCGGTGCCATCGCCACCGTCGAATACGTCTGGAAGGTCGAGTAGGCGGCCCGGCCGCCCTCGCCTTCTCCTGTTCCCCCCGCGTGCCGGTCTGCGCCCCGCACGCCTCCTGTCCCCGTCGGAGAAAACAATCATGTCCCTGACCAAGTTCCTGCGTGCGGTCGTGCTGGCCGTCGCCACCACTGCCGCGCTCGCGCCTTCCCTCAGCTTCGCGCAGCCCGCCTCCGAGCCCGCGGCCACCAGCGCCACGCCCGACGCCGGCGCAGCGCCCGCCGCCGCGGCACCTTCGGTGGGCACCGAGGTGGTCGAGAACCCCTACGGCCTGAGCGCGCTGTGGGCCCAGGGCGACATCGTGGCCAAGGCCACGCTGGTCATCATGATCATCATGAGCATGGGCAGCTGGTACATCATCTTCACCAAGCTGTTCGAGCAGCAGAAGCTGCTGAACGCGGCCAATGCCGCCGGCAAGACCTTCTGGACGGCGGGCAGCGTGCGCGCCGGCGCCGATGCGCTCGAGAAGGGCAGCGCCTTCCGCTACATCGCCGAGCAGGGCCTGACCGCCAGCGAGCACCACGAGGGCACGCTGGTCGAGCAGATCGACCTGCACACCTGGGTGACGATGAGCATCCAGCGCGCCGTGGACAACGTGCAGAGCCGCCTGCAGGACGGCCTGGCCTTCCTGGCCACCGTGGGTTCCACCGCACCGTTCGTCGGCCTGTTCGGCACGGTCTGGGGCATCTACCACGCGCTGACGGCCATCGGCATCAGCGGCCAGGCGTCCATCGACAAGGTGGCCGGCCCGGTGGGCGAGGCGCTGATCATGACCGCCATCGGCCTGGCCGTGGCCGTGCCCGCGGTGATGGGCTACAACTGGCTGATCCGCCGCAACAAGAGCGCGATGGAGAAGGTGCGCAGCTTCAGCAGCGACCTGCACAACGTGCTGATCGCGGGCAAGCGGTGAATGTCTGCCCCCTCCGTCGCGCCTGCGGCGCGGCTCCACCCCCCGGGGGTCCGCGGCCGCCTTGGGAGCGGCCCGGCGCCGGCCGCGGGGGGCCTTGTCTTTGAATAGGAGCCTTTGATGGCGATGAACATCTCATCGGGCGACGACGGCGAGGAAGCGCTGAACTCCAGCATCAACACCACGCCGCTGGTCGACGTGATGCTGGTGCTGCTGATCATCTTCCTGATCACCATCCCGGTGGTCACGCAGTCGATCAAGCTCGACCTGCCCAAGGAACGCAACGTCCCCACGCAGACCAAGCCCGAGAACATCGTGCTGGCGGTGGACCGCGACGGCGACGTGTACTGGGGCGTGGAGCGCCTGGCCGACACCGAGGCCCTGGTGGCCCGGCTGAAGGAATCGGCCGTGAAGGAACCGCAGCCCGAAGTGCATATCCGCGGCGATGCCGAGGTGCGCTACGAGGCCGTCGGCCGCGTGGTGGTGGCCTGCCAGCGCGCGGGCATCCACAAGGTCGGCTTCATCACCGAGCCGCCGGCCGGCATCGCCGCGGGCGGCTAGGAGACTCACATGGCAATGAATGTAGGTAGCGGCGGCGGCGACGACGAGGTGATGGTCGACATCAACACCACGCCGCTGATCGACGTGATGCTGGTGCTGTTGATCATGTTCATCATCACCATCCCCATCCAGACCCATGCGGTCAAGATGAACATGCCGGTGCCCAGCAATGCACCGCCGCCCACCACGCCGCCCGAGGTGGTGCGCATCGACGTGGACTTCGACGGCACCATCGGCTGGAACGGCGAGATCGTCAACGGCCGCGCCGACCTGGAGAACCGCCTGGCCCAGGTGGCTGCCCTGCCCGACCAGCCCGAGGTGCACCTTCGCCCCAACAAGCTGGTGACCTACAAGCATGTGGCCGGCGTGATGGCCAGCGCGCAGCGCCTGGGTGTCACCAAGATCGGCATCGTGGGCAACGAGCAGTTTCTGAATTGATCTGAACCGGGGCGCCGCCCGGATGTCCAACGCCGGGAACCGCCTTCTGCTTTACACAGGACTCCCGATGCGACACAGCTTCAAAGCGATCACCGCCGCCGTGCTGGCGGCCGGCCTGGTGGCCCATGCGGCCGCCCAGCAGATGCGCCCCGAGATCGGCCGCCCACTGCAGCAGGCCGGCGAGCTGCTCAAGGCCGGCAAGGCCCGGGAGGCGCTGGCCAAGGTGCGCGAGGCCGACGCGGTGGGCAACAAGACCGCCGCCGAGCAGCTCACCATCGACCGCATGCGCGGCGCCGCCGCCCAGCGCGCGGGCGACACGCAGGCCGCCATCAACGCCTTCGAGTCGGTGTATGCCTCGGGCAAGCTGGGTGGTGCCGAGCAGGCGCAGGTGGCCGAATCGCTGGCCTTCGCCTACTCCCAGGCCAAGAACTGGCCCAAGACCAGCGAATGGGCGCAGAAGGCCAAAGCGGCCGGCAGCAACAGCGCGCAGCTCAACCAGCTCATCGCCTACGTGCAGGCACAAAGCGGCGACTATGCCGCCGTGGCCCGCGATGCCGGCGCGGCGGTGGCCGCCGCCGAGCAGGCCGGCCGCAAGCCGGCCGAGGACGACCTGCTGCGCCTGGCCGACGCCTACCAGCGCACCAACAATGCCGGCGGCCATGCCGCCACGCTCGAGAAGCTGATCCTCCACTACCCCAAGAAGGACTACTGGAGCGCCTACCTCAACAACGTGCAGCGCAAGCCCGGCTTCTCGTCGCGGCTGGCGCTGGACGTGATGCGGCTGAAGCTGGCCAACGGCCTCATCACCACCACCGAGCAGTACATGGAGATGGCGCAGCTCTCGCTGCAGGCCGGCCTGCCGGACGAGGCCAAGGCCATCGTCGACAAGGGCTTTGCCAGCGGCACGCTGGGCACCGGTGCCGAGGCCGAGCGCCACAAGCGTCTGCGCGACCTGGTGCTCAAGCAGCAGGAAGAAACCAAGGCCGGCCTGGCCAAGGCAGAGACCGAGGCCGCCGCCGCCAAGGACGGCAACGAGCTGGTGAAGGTGGGCACGGTGTATGCCGCCATGGGCCAGGCCGACAAGGGCGCCAGCCTGATCGAGAAGGGCATTGCCAAGGGCGGCCTGAAGCGCCCCGACGACGCCAAGCTGCGCCTGGGCTGGGCCCAGCTGCAAACGGCTTCCACCAAGGCCAAGGGCCTGCAGACCCTGCGTGGCGTGGGCGGCAACGACGGCACGGCCGACATCGCACGGGCCTGGGCCGCGCTGGCCCGCCAGGGCTGATGCCAGGCGCGCGCCGCGGGTAGCCCCCGCTGCGCAGCCTGGACGGCCGCTGCCAGAATCGGCCGCATGAGCGACGCCCTGCCCGACTTCCTGGAGCCGCTGGGCGATGGCATCTATGCCATCGACACCGGCTTCCACCGACCCCGGTTCGACGCCGCCTACCTGATGGTCGAAGGCGGCCGCGCCTGCTTCATCGACACCGGCACCAACCATGCGGTGCCGCGGCTGCTGGGCGCGCTCGATGCACTGGGCCTGGCCCCCGACGCGGTGGACCATGTGATCGCCACCCATGTGCACCTGGACCATGCCGGCGGCGCCGGGCTGCTGCTGCAGTCGCTGCCCACGGCGCAGCTGGTGGTGCATCCGCGCGGCGCCCGCCACCTGATCGATCCGCGGGCGTTGTGGGCCGGCGCGTTGGCGGTGTATGGCGCGCAGGAGATGGAACGCTCCTACGGCCAGCTGGTCAACGTGCCGCCGGAGCGGGTGCTGCAGAGCAGCGACGGCATGGTGCTGCAGCTGGCCGGGCGACCGCTGCTGTTCATCGACACGCCCGGCCATGCACGCCACCATCACTGCATCTGGGACGAACGCAGCCGCGGCTGGTTCACCGGCGACACCTTCGGCCTGAGCTTCCGCGAATTCGACGTGGCGGGCCGGCCGGCCTGGATCCTGCCCACCTCCACGCCGGTGCAGTTCGAGCCCGGGCCGCTGCGGCAGTCGATCCAGCGGCTGCTGGCGCAGCAGCCGCGCTGCATGTACCTCACCCACTACGGCCGCGTGGCGGACGTGCCGGCGCTGGCCGAGGAGTTCCTGCTGCAGCTGGATGCGATGGTGGCGCTGGGCGAATCGGTGCGCGGCGCGCCCGACCGCCATGAGGCCCTGAAGCACGGCCTGCGGCAGCTGTATGTGCAGCGGCTGCGGGCCAACGGCCGCCGCGGCGACGCGGCGGAGCTGGACCTGCTGTCGCTGGATGTGGAACTCAATGCCCAGGGCATGGGCGTCTGGCTGGACAGACCTGCCGAAGGCAGGCACGCATGAAGGCACACCCATGAGCGCACACACCAGCGAGATCAACTTCGGCCTGCGCGGCCGCGTGGCGGTGGTCACCGGCGCCTCGCAAGGCATCGGCGAGGCCTGTGCCCGCCGGCTGCTGCGCGAAGGCGCCTCGGTGGCGCTGTGGGACGTGGACGATGCCCGCGGCGCGGCCCTGGCTGCCGCGCTGCAGGCCGAGGGCGCCCGTGCGCTCTACCTGCATTGCGACGTGTCCAGCAAGGCGCAGGTGGACGTGGCGCTGGCCGCCACCGTCGACGCGCTGGGCCCGGTGGATGCGCTGGTCAACAACGCCGGCATCTTCCGCGCTGCGGACTTCCTCGACATCACCGAGGCCGACTGGGACGCGGTGATCGCCGTCAACCTCAAGGGCTCCTTCCTGGTGGGCCAGGCAGTGGCCCGCGTGATGGCGGCCCACGGCGGCGGCGCCATCGTCAACATGAGCTCGGTCAACGGCCGGCTGGCCATTCCCAGCATCGCCAGCTACAACGCCAGCAAGGGCGCCATCGACCAGCTGACGCGGGCGATGGCGCTGGGCCTGGTGGGCCACGGCATCCGCGTCAATGCGGTGGCGCCGGGCACCATCGCCACCGAACTGGCGCAGAAGGCCGTGCTCACCAGCGACGACGCCAAGGCCCGCATCATGAGCCGCACGCCGATGAAGCGCCTGGGCGAGCCGGCCGAGGTGGCCGACGTGGCCGCCTGGCTGCTGAGCGAGGCGTCCAGCTACGTGACCGGCGAGATCGTGGTGGTGGATGGCGGCCGCATGACGCTCAACTACACCATGCCTGTCTAGACAAGCGGGCCGGGGCGTCAGCCGCCCACCAGCGCGGCCACGCCCAGCACCGCGAAGATGGCCGCGGCGATGAGGTGGATGGTGCGGATCGGCACCTTCTTGGTCACCTTGTCGCCCAGCAGCACCACCGGTGCATTGGCGGCCATCATGCCCAGCGTGGTGCCCAGCACCACGGCCACGATGGCGTCATAACGCGCGGCCAGCGCCACGGTGGCGATCTGCGTCTTGTCGCCCATCTCGGCCAGGAAGAAGGCCACCACGGTGGCGCCGAACACGCCCAGGCGCGGTGCGCGGGTGTCTTCCTCGTCCAGCTTGTCCGGCACCAGCGTCCAGGCCGCCATGGCCAGGAAGGAGATGCCCAGCACCCAGCGCATCACGTCGGGGCCGGCCAGGTTGGTGATCCAGGCACCCAGCGCGCCGGCGGCTGCATGGTTGAACACGGTGGCCACGAAGATGCCCGCGATGATGGGCCAGGGGCGGCGGAACCGGGCGGCGAGCACCAGCGACAGCAGCTGGGTCTTGTCACCCATTTCAGCGAGGGCGACGATGCCGGTCGAGACGAGAAAGGCTTCCAAAAGGGTGGCTCCGGCCGGACACGGACACGATGACCGCGGCGCATCCCCGGCCTGTCGGAGTCGCCACGGTCAAAGGTCTCGCAAGATCCGCACACTGCCGGTGATCGCCTGTGCCATGCCGGCTGCAGCCCAGGTGGCTGCACGGCAAGTTTGTTGACACAGGCCCCTCTCGCAACACTGCCCGGACAGGCCGGGCAGTTCGGAGGGAAGCTACTCCCCAATGACTGTGGCCATTGTAGGCGGCGCCACGCGCTGTTCACGGATGGGCAGGTGGATCAGTGCGGCACCGACGGCCAGCACGATGTCGGCATACCACATCCAGTCGTAGCTGCCGGTCAGCTCGAAAGCCTTGCCCCCCAGCCACGCCCCCAGGAAGCCGCCCAGCTGGTGCGCCAGCATCACGATGCCGAACAGCGTGGCCATGTTGGCCGGCCCGAAGAAGCGCGCCACCAGCCCCGCGGTGGGCGGCACGGTGGACAGGTAGGTGAAGCCGATGATGGCCGCGAAGCCCAGCATGACCGCCGGCGTCTTGGGCAGCAGCATGAACACCAGCACGGCCACCGCCCGCGCGGCGTACACCAGCGACAGCAGCGACTTCATGCGCCAGCGACCGTGCTGGAAGCCGATGGCCCAGCCCATCGCCAGGCTGCCCACGATGTTGAACAGGCCGATGACCGCCAGCGACCAGGCGCCCACCGAAGGCGGCAGGCCGCAGGAGGCCACCACGCCCGGCAGGTGGGTGGCGATGAAGGCCACGTGGAAGCCGCAGACGAAGAAGCCCGCGCACAGCAGGCGGTAGCTGGGGTCGGCCAGCGCGCGGCGGATCACGACGCCTGCCTTTTCCCGCACCGCGGGGGCTGCACCAGCGGCGGCCGCCGGCAACGCCGAGTGCCCCCGCAGCACCCAGGCCGCCGGCAGCGCCAGCAGCGTGATGACGCCCAGCGTGTACAGCGAGGCCATCCAGCCGGCCGCCGCCGTCACGCCCTGCGCGATCGGCGCGAACACGAACTGGCCGAAGGAGCCGCCCGCGTTGACGATGCCGGTGGCCATGCCGCGGCGCTCAGGTGGCACCAGCCGCGTGGTGGCGGCCATCAGCACCGAGGGCCCGGCCATGCCGGCGCCGCCAGCGGCCAGCACGCCAATGGCGAAGATCAGGCCAGCGGTGGTGTGCATGTGCGGCACGAGCGCGGTGCCGATGGCCACCAGCAGCACGCCCAGCACCAGCACGCGGCCGGTGCCGATGCGGTCGGCCACCAGCCCCGCGACCGGCTGCGTGAGGCCCCACCACAGCTGCCCGAAGGCAAACGCCAGGCTGATGCTGGCCAGGCCCAGCCCGGTGCTGCTGTTGAGCGTGCCGAGGAACAGGCCCATCGACTGGCGCGCGCCCATGGTGAGCGCGAAGGTGCCGGCCGCGGCCAGCAGCACCAGGCCCACGGGCACGGCTTTGGCAGGCAACGAAGTCTTCATGACGTCAGGCCTCCTCGGGCAGGTCGGTGGCTTCCAGCACCGCGATGCAGTCGTCGATCAGCGCATGCAAGGCCAGCACGCGCTGCTCGCCCAGCAGGGCATTGATCTCGAGCTGCGCCTTCTTCCAGGCGCGCTGGCCCTGCTCGCGCACCGCGCGGCCGGCCTCGGTGATGGCCACCAGCCGGCTGCGGGCGTCGTCGCCTGGCAGCACCTCCACCCAGCCCTGCTGCACCAGCGGTTGCAGGTTGCGGGTGAGCGTGGAGGCGTCCAGCCGCATGGCCTGCGCCAGGTCCACCGGGCGCAGCGGCCCGAGCTTCAGCACATGCGACAGCAGCGAGTACTGCGTGTTCTTCAGACCGCTGACGGCATGCGCCTCGTAGTGCCGGCCCACCAGGCGTGCCAGCTGGCGAACCTTCATGTTGGTACAGCCCTGCGGGCGGCGCGCGGAAATGTCTTGGCCCATGCCAATCAGTGTATCTACAATCGTTGCAGGTACAAGTTTTTTCGGGAGACCCCACGATGAATGCAGCAGACACCCTGGCCGCCTGGCAGGCGCGTGAGCAGGAGATCAACGTCCACGGCCATGAGATCGGCCTGGCCAGCCCCGAGCAGGTGGCCGGCCGCACCGGCCTGCAGATCCTGCAGGCGATGGTGGCGGGCGAGATCCCCCGCGCGCCGATCTCGCGCACCCTCAACTTCCTGATCGTGGAGCTGGCCGAAGGCCGCGCGGTGTTCCAGGGTCGGCCGCTGTTCGAGCACTACAACCCGCTGGGCACGGTGCATGGCGGCTGGATCGCCACGCTGCTGGATTCAGCCGTGGGCTGCGCGGTGCACACGCTGATGGAGCCCGGCAAGACTTACACCACGCTGGAGCTGAAGATCAACTACGTGAAGGCCGTGACGCACAAGGTGCCGCTGGTTCGCGCGGTGGGCGAAGTCATTCACCGCGGTGGGCGCATTGCCACCGCGGAGGGCAAGCTGGTGGGGCCCGATGGCACACTCTACGCACACGCCACCACCACCTGCCTCATCTTCGAGGCCCAGCCTTCGGCCAAGCCATGAGACTTCTCCACACCATGCTGCGCGTCGGCGACATGCAGCGCTCGATCGACTTCTACACCCAGGCCCTGGGCATGAAGCTGCTGCGCACGGTGCAGCGGCCCGAGCAGCAGTACGACCTGGCCTACCTGGGCTACGGCGCCAACCCCGAGCATGCCGAGCTGGAGCTGACCTACAACTACGGCACCGACAAGTACGAGATGGGCACCGCCTATGGCCACATCGCCCTGGGCGTGGAAGACGCCTACGCGATGTGCGAGGCGGTGCGCGAGAAGGCCGCGGCCTTCGGCGGCGCGGTCACGCGCGAGGCCGGCCCCGTCAAGGGCGGCAGCACCATCATCGCCTTCGTGACCGACCCGGACGGCTACAAGGTCGAGCTGATCCAGGGCGGCATCTAGGCCGCCCGGCCGCTTCAGCCGCGCAGGGCCGAAGCCTCGCGCGCCAGCTGCGTGATGCGGGCCCAGTCGCCCGCTTCCACCGCGTCGGCCGGCGTCAGCCAGGAGCCGCCGCACACCTTCACGTTGGGCAGCGCCAGGAACTCGGGCGCCGTCTTCACCGTCAGGCCGCCGGTGGGGCAGAACACCACGTCCGGGAACGGGCCGCCCAGTGCCTTCAGCATCGGGATGCCGCCGGCCTGCACCGCCGGGAAGAACTTCAGGAACTGCAGGCCGTCGGCCTGGGCCGCCATCACCTCGCTGGCGGTGGCCACGCCGGGCAGCAGCGGCAGGCCCGCGGCCACGCAGGCACGGCCCACTTCGCTGGTGTAGCCGGGGCTCACGCCAAAGACCGAGCCGGCATTCCTGGCCGCCTGGGCATCGGCTGCCGAACGGATGGTGCCGGCGCCGACGATGGCCTCCGGCACCGCCTTGGCGATGGCCTCGATGCACTGCAGCGCCACCGGGGTGCGCATCGTCACTTCCAGCACGCGCACGCCGCCGGCGACCAACGCCTGCGCCAGCGGCACCGCATCCTGCACACGCTGCAGCACGATGACCGGGATCACCGGGCCATAGGAAACGAGGTCGAGGGTGTTGTTCATGGAGGTCCTTGGAGTCACAGCCAGGTGCAGGCGCCTTCCTCGGCGCTGATGGCGTTCTTGCGCATGCCGGCGAACAGCTCGCGGCCCAGGCCGTGGGCGTTGTCCTCGGCTGCTTCGGGTCGGATGGTGGCCACCGGGCGGGCAGCCCAGGTGGCATCGTCCACCAGCACGTCCAGCACGCCGGTCACGGCGTCCAGGCGGATGATGTCGCCGTCCACCACGCGGGCCAGCGGGCCGCCGGCCAGCGCCTCGGGGCTGACGTGGATGGCCGCCGGCACCTTGCCCGAGGCACCGCTCATGCGGCCGTCGGTCACCAGCGCCACCTTGAAGCCCTTGCCCTGCAGCACGCCGAGCGGCGGCGTGAGCTTGTGCAGTTCGGGCATGCCGTTGGCACGCGGGCCCTGGAAGCGCACCACGGCCACGAAGTCGCGCTCCAGTTCACCGGCCTTGAAGGCGGCATGCAGCGCGTCCTGGCTGTCGAACACGCGGGCCGGCGCCTCGATCACATGGCGGTCTTCCGGCACGGCCGACACCTTGATGACGGCACGGCCCAGCTTGCCGGTCAGCAGCTTGAGGCCCCCGGTCTCGCTGAAGGGCGCGGCGGCGGTGCGCACCACGGATTCGTCGGTGCTGCCGGCCGGCAGGCGCTGCCATACCAGCTTCCCGCCTTCCAGCGCCGGCACCTCGCCATAGGCGGCCATGCCGCCGCTGGCGATGGTGGCCACGTCGGGGTGCAGGCAGCCCGATTCCAGCAGCTCGCGCAGCACGAAGCTGGGGCCGCCGGCGGCCTGGAAGTGGTTCACGTCGGCCGAGCCGTTGGGATACACGCGCGACAGCAGCGGCACGTTGGCGGAGAGGTCGGAGAAGTCGGTCCAGTCGATCAGGATGCCGGCGGCGCGGGCCACGGCCACCCAATGGATCAGGTGGTTGGTGGAGCCGCCGGTGGCCAGCAGCGCCACCATCGCGTTGACGATGGTGCGCTCGTCCACCAGCTTGCCGATGGGCTGGAAGTTCTCGCCCGGGCCGATGGCCAGCACGCGGCGCAGCGCCTCGCGCGTGAGTTGCTCGCGCAGCGTGGCATGCGGATGCACGAAGGCCGAGCCCGGCACATGCAGGCCCATCGATTCCAGCAGCATCTGGTTGCTGTTGGCGGTGCCGTAGAAGGTGCAGGTGCCCGGGCCGTGGTACGCGGCCGATTCGGCGGCCAGCAGCTCGTCGCGGCCCACCAGGCCCTGGGCAAACTTCTCGCGCACCTTGGACTTGTCGTTGTTCGACAGGCCGGTGCTCATCGGCCCCGCCGGCACGAACACGCACGGCAGGTGGCCGAAGTGCAGTGCGCCGATCAGCAGCCCGGGCACGATCTTGTCGCACACGCCCAGCAGCAATGCGCCGTCGAACACGTCGTGGCTGAGGGCGATGGCGGTGCTCATCGCGATGGTGTCGCGCGAGAACAGGCTCATCTCCATGCCCGGCAGGCCCTGGGTCACGCCGTCGCACATGGCGGGCACGCCACCGGCCACCTGCAGCGTGGCGCCCTGGCGGTGGGCCTCGTCGCGCAGGATGGCGGGGAAGCCCTCGTACGGCTGGTGGGCCGACAGCATGTCGTTGTAGGCGGTGACCACGCCGATGTTCGGCGCGCGCTCGGCCACCACCCGGAACTTGTCGTTGGCCGGCAGCGCGGCGAAGGCATGGGCCACGTTGGCACAGCCCATGCGATCACTGCCACGGGGGCGGCCGATCAACTTGTCGACCCGCGAGAGGTACGCCGTGCGGGTGGGATGGCTGCGCTCACGGATGCGGTCCGTGATGCTGGCGATGGCTGGTTTCATGGCGGCGCCTCTGTAACTCGGTCCCTGATTCTTACGAAACAAGGTTACATCGTCAAATCAACTTCGCTGGCGGGCAGGGTCGCTCTGTCATCATCACGCCCTGTCATGGACGACCTGCTACCCACCCCGGCAAGCCGCGATCCGCGGGCCATGCTGCAGCAGATCCGCAGGCAGTGGCAAGCGGCCGAAGACCTCTGGGTGTTCGGCTATGCCTCGCTGATCTGGCGCCCCGAATTCCACGCCGACGAGCACCGGCCCGCGCTGGTGCGCGGCTGGCACCGTGCGCTGCGCATGCGTTCGCGCATCAACCGCGGCACGCCGGAGCAGCCCGGGCTGGTGTTCGCGCTGATGCCGGGCGGCTCCTGCCGCGGCATGGTGTACCGGGTGGCGCGCGAACGCGCCGACGTGGAGCTGGAGCGGCTGTGGGCGCGGGAGATGATCACCGGCGTGTACGACCCGCGCTGGCTGCCCTGCCAGACGCCGCAGGGCCGGGTCATGGCGCTGGCCTTCACCCTCAGCCGCCGCAGCCCCAGCTACACCGGCCACCTGAGCGACGACGAGCTGATCCAGATCCTGCGCATGGCGCGCGGCCAGTTCGGCAGCACGCTGGAGTACCTGTGCGAAACCGCCCGCTGCCTGGAGGAGCGCGGCATGACCGACCATGAACTGCGCCGGCTGGTGGGCCTGGCCCGGCAGCATCGCCTGATCTGAGCCGGGCGGCGTCAGAACCTGTGAATGAACCGGTCGCGACCGAGCGGCGCGACAGGGTCGTCAGGGCGCGTCGAGCGGGCGTGAGTGGTTCGTTCACAGGTTCTCAGCGGTCCGCCACCGCCTGCAGCTGCTGGTGGCGCCGGGCGGCGGCGAAGTCTTCCACCGTGTCCAGGTCGATGAGCGCGCCGGGGTCGTCCACGTCCACCGCCTGCGCGGGATAACGCGCCACCAGGCGGCGCGCGCCTTCGTCGCCCTGCAGCAGCACGAGGTCGGTGAACAGCTCGGCCGAAAAGCCCACCGGATGACCGCGCCGGCCGGCATGCTGGGCATAGGCCACCGGATGCTGCTGCAAGGCCCGCGCCACGGCCACGAGGGTGGTGGGCCGCACCAGCGGCATGTCGCCGGGCAGCATCAACCAGCCCGGCGCATGGGCGCGCGCCTCCACGCCCGCGGCGATGGAGCTGCCCATGCCCAGGCCCGGCATGCTGTCGGCCGCGGGCAGCACCACCACGTCGCGGCTGGCGACCACCGAGCGCGCCAGCGGCTCCAGCGCGGCGGTGGTGACCACCAGCACCGGCAGCTGCGACGCCACCGCCCGGCGCAATGTGGACACGAGCACGGGCGCACCACCCTCCAGCGGCTGCGCCAGCTTGTGGGTGGGCCCCTGGAAACGGCTTCCCCGGCCCGCGGCCAGGACGATCACTGTCGGTTGCGACCACATGGTGCAACGCTCCCTTCCTCCTCCGCGGCGCGGAATTGCTGCAGCGCGGTATAGCAAGGATGGGACCCATGCCGCCCCTCAGGTAGTGGGGCTGCTACGTAGGGCCAACCACGTAAGCGCAAATGCCGGTGGCGCCCGGGCACGGGCGCTATGCTGGCGCGATGGACATCTCACTGGCCGACCTGCGCAAGAGTTACGAACGAGCCGAGCTGGACGAAAGCGCCTCGCTTGCGGACCCGCGGCTGCAATTCGAGGCCTGGCTGCAACAGGCCCTGGCCGCACAGATCCCGGAGCCGTCGGCGATGACGCTGGCCACCGTCAGCGAGGAAGGCCGGCCTTCCACCCGCGTGGTGCTGCTCAAGGGCTGCGACGCGCAGGGGCTGGTCTGGTACACCAACTACGACAGCCGCAAGGGCCGCGAGCTCGCCGCCCGCCCCTTTGCGGCGCTGCAGTTCCACTGGGTGGAGCTGGAGCGGGTGGTGCGCATCGAAGGCCGGGTGCAGAAGACCAGCGATGCCGAGAGCGACGCCTACTTCCAGTCGCGCCCGCTCGATTCCCGCATCGGGGCCTGGGCCTCGCCGCAGAGCCAGGTGATCGGCTCGCGCGCCACCCTGGTGGCCAATGCCGCCAAGTTCGGCGCGCGTTTTGCGCTGAACCCGCCGCGCCCGCCGCACTGGGGCGGCTACCGGCTGCAGCCCGAGCGCTGGGAGTTCTGGCAGGGCCGCAAGAGCCGCCTGCACGACCGGCTGCAGTACCGGCTGGACGCCGGCGGCACCTGGGTGCGCGAACGGCTGGCGCCCTGATCGCCAGCCGCCCCAGCGCCGCTAGAACACGACCCGCACGCCGGCGGTGAGGGCGCGGGCGCCCTGCGGCGACAGTTCCCGTGCGGTGCGCAGCGCGCTGGCGTTGTAGGCCAGCTCGTTGGTCACGTTGTCCAGCCGCAGGAACCACAGCGCCTCGGCGCCCGGCAGCGGCATGCGCCAGCTGGTCCACAGGTTCAGCACGGTGTAGGAGGGCGTGGCCACGTCCACTGCCGGCACGCGGTCCTGGCGCGCGGCATGCACCAGGCGGGCGCCAAGCCGCCACGGGCCGGAGGCCGCTTCCAGGCCCAGCCGGGCGCGGACCGGCGCGATGCGTGCCAGCGGCTCGTCGGTGCTCAGGTTGTCGCCCCGCACCAGGTCCAGGCTGCCGTCCAGGTCCAGCGTCCACGCGCGCTGCAGCAGCCTAGTGCGGCCTTCCAGCTCGATGCCGCGCAGCCGCGCCCGCACCGCGCGGAAGGCGTACTCGGGCACGCTGGAGGCCTCGCCATCTTCGCCCTCCACCGCCACGTCGCGGCCGGTGGCCTCCAGGCCGATGTAGCGCGAGAACCGGGTGTGGAACACGCTGGCCTTCAGCCGGTGCTCGGCCTGCTTCCATTCGGCGCCCAGCTCCAGGTGGCGGCTGCGCTCCAGGCCCAGCGTGGGATCGCCCTGCTCATAGGCGCCGGTGGCCACGTGCACGCCGTTGGCATACAGCTCGTAATAGGCGGGGGCACGTTCGGTGGCGCCGGCGGTGGCCAGCAGCGTCCAGCCACCGCCGGCCGGCAGGCTGGCGCCCAGCAGCGCGCTGCGCGGGCTGAAGCGGCGCCCGCCCGCCTCGCCGAAGCGCGGTTCCTCGGCGTCGGGCCGATCGCCATCGGAGGACACGCGCACCCGCTCGTAGCGCAGGCCGGCGGTCAGCGTGGCGGGGCCGGCCTGCACTTCCTCCATCGCGAACAGCGCCACCGACCGGGTGCGCGTGTCGGGCACGAAGGCCTCCTCGCCCAGCGCGGAGAACTCCAGCCGCTCTGCCTGCAGGCCCAACACGCCGGTGAGCGGGCCCAGCGGCGCATGGCGGGCCTGCAGCCGCAGCTCGTCGCCGGTGCTGCGGAAGGTGGTGCCGACCTCCCCACTGCCCTCCACTTCCTCGTGCTTGTAGCGGGTGTGGCTGGCCTGGAACTCCAGCTGGGTGAAGGGGCCGGCCAGGCGGCGGCGCTCGCCCGCCAAGGCCACGCGGTCGCGTTCCATGCGGATGCCCACGTCGGGCTCCACCGTCACGCCGTAGTCGTTCTCGTGGCGGTCCACCGAGGCGCCGACGAAGCCGTCGGCATCCGCCCAGGAAGCGCCCAGCGCGCCGCTGCGGCTCTGGCCGGCCGAGTTGGCCACCCGACGGGTGCGCTGGCTGTCGCCTTCTTCCAGCGGCACCGAAAACCGCGGCGTGCGCAGGTCGTCGCTGTTGCGGCCCGCGACGTCCGCATGCCAGGACAGCCCGCCGGCGCCGCCCTCCAGCAGCGCCGCGCCGGCTTTCTCACGGGCGGCGCCGCCCAGGCGCAGCTCGGCACGGCCGGACAGGCCCTCGGCCGCCACGCGCGGAATGCGGTTGTCGATGATGTTGACCACGCCGCCGGTGGCATTGCCGCCATACAGCAGCGCGGCCGGGCCGCGCAGGATCTCGATGCGCTCGGCCACCAGCGGGTCCAGCGCCACCGCATGGTCGAAACTGAGGTTGGACGCGTCCACCGAGGCGCCGCCGTTGTCCAGCAGGCGCACCCGGTCGCCATCCAGGCCACGGATCACCGGCCGGCTGCTCTGCGGACCGAAGCCGGTGGAGGCCACGCCGGGCAGGCCGTCCAGCGTCTCGCCCAGCGTGCCGCCGCGGCGCAGCACCAGGCCTTCGCCGGCCAGAACGCTGGTGGGCTGGGCCAGCGTGTCGCGACCCAGGGGATTGCCGGTGACCACGACGGTGGACACGGGCGGTGTGCCTTGCGCGGCGGCAGCCAGCGGCAGGGCGAAGAAGGACAGCGCGGCGCGCGCGAGCGCATGCCGCGCCGGTGTGAAGGACTTGTGCATCGGGAACCACCTTGGCGCCGGCCGGCCGCTGATGGGCCGCGGCCGGCGCTGCTACGAGGAAAGCGGGCGCGCAGCCAGCGGCTGCCGTCCGGGCGCGATCAGCTCAGCGCGGTGGTGGGCGGACCGCGGGCCTCATAGGCCGTGGTGGTGCACGGCGTGGCACCGACAGGCGACGCGGCCGGCGACAGCGGTGGGCGGGCAACCTGCACCGCCACCGCGGCGGCGGTCGGCAGCAGGTCGGCATGGCCCAGATGGTCGATGAGGCGGCACAGGGCCGAGCCATCCTCGTGGTGGGCCGCGCCCGAGGCTGCGGCGCCATGACCTGCTTCGCCCGACGCCGCGCCCTGCAGGGCCCGAGCCTGTGGCGCCGGCCCGCCGGCATGCGGGTGCAGCACGCCGTGCCGCAGGCCGGCCGACTGCGCCAGCAGCAGCACCAGCGGCAGCAGCAGGTGAAGCCAGGCACGCCGCCACCCTGCCATCCCTGGCAGGCGCGGCGCCGAAGGCCGCGAGACGACGTGCCTGGTCACCATCCGGCGTCAGCGCCAGCCGGTGCTCAGGCCTTCACGCGGTGGCGGAAGGTCTTGCGGAACTTCTCCACCTTGGGTGCCACGACGAAGGCGCAGTAGCCTGCGCCAGGGTGGTTGGCGAAGTAGTGCTGGTGGTAATCCTCGGCGCGGGAATAGTCGGCCTCGGCCACCAGCTCCGTCACCACGCGGCCGCCGCTGGCGGCATTCACCTCGGCGATCACCTCGCGCGCCACCGTTTCCTGCTCGGGGCTGTGGAAGTAGATGCCCGAGCGGTACTGCGTGCCCACGTCGTTGCCCTGGCGGTTGAGCGTGGTGGGATCGTGGACGACGAAGAAGATCTCCAGGATCTCGCGCAGCGAGATGCGCTCGTTGTCGAAGCGCACCCGCACCACCTCGGCATGGCCGGTGTCGCCCTGGCACACCTGCTCGTACGTGGGCCGGTGGACATGGCCGTTGCTGTAGCCGGACTCCACCGACACCACGCCGTCCACCTGCTCGTACACCGCCTCGGTGCACCAGAAGCAGCCGCCGCCGAGGGTGATGGTTTCGATCGTCATGGTTCTGTACTCCTGGCCGGCGCCAACGTCCGGCATCGGACATTGGTCGTTGGGCGGCCCGCGAGCTTACGCGAGCCGGCGGACCGGAGCATGTCAGCGCGCCGACAGCACCAGTTCCGCCTCCGGCGCGCCGGGCCGCGCGCCACCGCCACCGCCCAGCCGCGGCGCCGCCAGGAAGAGCCGCTCGCTCGGCACGCCGCGGGCCAGCAAGGCATCCCGCACCGCGGTGCCGCGGCGCTGGGCCAGCTCGCGCAACTGCTCCTCGCCCGCCGGCAGCACCGCCTGCAGGCGCTCGGCCATCTCCTGCGGCGGCAGCGACTTGGCCAGGCCGACGAGGTTGCGCGGCTTGTCCGGCAAGGGCGTGTCGGCATACAGGCGGCGCAGCAGCGCTGCCTGCTCCTCGGGCGTGGGCGGCGGCGCAGCCGGGCCGGCGCGGCGGCGGTGCTCAGACAGCAGCCGGGCGTCCAGGCCGGCGGCACGCAGCGCGTCCTGCTCCAGCGCCAGGTCGCCGCTGCCGCTGACGGTGAGCTGCAGCCCCGGCCGGTCGGCCAGCGCGCGGGCCACGGTGTCCAGCGCGGCTTCGGCACCCGCCGCCATGCGGTCGGTGCCCGGCACGAATCCGATGCGGCTGGCATCCGCCTCGCCACCGCCGGCAAACAGCGAGAACGGCGCCGTCACCGCCTTCACCAGCAGGTTGCCCAGCACCTTGAGCACCAGGCCGAAGACGCTGAACTGCGGATCGTTGACCGATCCGCTGACCGGCAGGTCCAGGTCGATGACGCCATGGCGGTCCTTCAGCAAGGCGATGGCCAGCGCCACCGGCAGCTGGGTGGCATCGGGGCTGTCCACGCGTTCGCCAAAGGTGAGCTGGTTGAGCACCACCCGGTTGCTGGCGTCCAGGCGTCCGTCCGGCGCGATGCGGTAGGCCACGTCCATGCTCAGCTTGCCGCGTTCGATGGCGTAGCCGGCGTAGCGACCGGAATAGGGCGACAAAGGCGACAGTTCCAGGTCGGTGGCCTTGGCGCGGATGTCCATGGCCAGCGGCCGGGCCGCCGGATTCAGGCTGCCGCTGATGTCCAGCAGCGCCGTGCCGGCCACCCGGCCCTGCAGTGACAAGGCCGCCATCTGCGGCGAAGCGGTGCTGAACGTGCCGAGGCTGCCATTCAGTCCGCTCAGCTCGGCGCTGTAGTTGGGGCGGATGAAGCGGTCGGTGAAGTCGATGCTGCCGCGCAGCAGGCGGGTGGACCCCACCGCGATGACCGGCCCCGGCGTGACGGCGCCGGCTGCGCCGGCCGGCTCGGCCACGCCGCCCGGCGCCGCGGCGACGTCACGCAGATTGAAGCGCCCTTCCTCGGTGATCACCAGGCGCGAATAGAAGTCCGACAGCGCAGCTTCCTGCACCGACACCTGCGGCGCCGCACCGGGCGCCAGCCGCACCTGCAGGCGCTGGAGCTGCAGGTCCTGCCACGCCAGCAGTGCATCGCCCGGCACGCCATCCCGCGGCGGCGCCTGCACCTGCACATCGCCCAGCCGCGCGTCGCCATCGGCCTCGATGGACAGGCCATGCGCCTGCTGCTGCAGCGCCACCTGGCCCTGCCAGTCGGCGTCGGCATGCGCCAGCACCAGCTGCAGCCCGGTGGACGCATACGGCGCCAGCGCATGCAAGGGCAGCCGCCGCACCCGCAGCGCACCCCGCGCCATCAGCGGCTGGGGCGCAAGGGTGCCGGTCCAGTCGATGCGGCCGGGTGCGGACGTCGGCTTGCCGGCCTCGCCGGTGCGGGCGTCGGAGAGCCGGGCCTGCAGGCTGATGCGCGCGGGCGCCGCCGCTTGCGCCGGCCAGCGCAGGCCGGAGGCGTCCAGGCGCAGGTCGGCCAGCTGCAGCGCCACCGGGGTGGCGGGCGCCTGGTCGGCCCAGCGCAGCCGGCCACCGCGCAGCTGCAGCTGGCCGAGCTGCAACTGCCAGGGCGCCGCCGCAGGAGAAGAGTCTTGCTGCGCTGCGGCCGGCGCACGGCGCAGCCACTGGCTGGCGTCCAGCGTGCCATCGGCAGCCCGTTGCAAGGCCAGCCGCGGCTCCTCCAGCTCCAGGCGACCGATGGCCAGCGTGCGGGCCAGCAGGTCCAACTGGCCGTCGGCCACCGTCAGGTTGCGCCAGCCCGCGGCGGCCGGTCCCTCGCCCAGGCGCAGGTCGGCTACGCGCAGCTGCTGGAGTTCGGCGGCCAGCCGGGGCTGGGCGCCGGCGCTCCAGTGCAGCCGGCCGGTCAGGGCGACGGCGCCGGCCATCGGCACCGCCAGGTGCGGCTCGAGGTAGGGCCCGAGCAGCGTGAGGTCCAGCGCCTGCAGCCCGATCGACGCCTGCGCGGCCTGCGCGCCGGCGGTGCCTTCGGCCTCCAGCGTGGCCGCCCGGCTGCCACCGCTGGCGGCCAGCCGGCTGGCCAGCCGCCAGGGCACGCCCGCCAGTGCCGTGGTGTCGAGCGGGCCAGCTTCGAGCTGCAGCGCGGACAAGGCCAGCGCCGCTGCGGGGCGGGTGGTGTCGTCGCGCCACTGCACCGCGGCGTCCTGCAGGCGCAGGCGCTGCAGCCGCAGCTGCCAGGGTGGCGTGGCCGGCGGCTTGGCCACTTCTGGGGGTGGCGCGACCATCCGGGCCAGCTCCAGCCGGCCACCGGCATCCCGGGTCGCCGTCAGCTGCAACCCCTGCAGCAGGACCTCGCCCAGTGCCACCCGTCGCTCCAAGGGCAGTACGTCCTGCAGCTCCACCTCCAGCCGCTGCCAGGCTGCCAGGGGCTTGCCGCCGGTTTCATTCCCGGCCGCCAGGACGACGTCGCTCAGGCGGGCCTGCCCGCGCAGCGCCAGGTGCGGCTGGTGGCCTTCGCGCAGCGAGAAGTCGGCGGTGATCTCGGTCGACAGCCGGCCGGCGGTCGGCCGCAGCGGGCTGCTGGCAGCGGGCAGGTAGGCGGCCCAGCGCGCCACATCCAGGTCGTCGATGCGCAGCGCCAGCTGGCCGCTGCGCACCTCCGCAAACGGCACCAGCGCCGCGCCGGTGTCGAAGCTGCTGCCGTCCATCCTGAAGGCCAGGCGCGGCTGCACCCGCACCGCCACGTCGGCCGGCAGGTTGGACAGGAACGGCAGGTCCAGGCGCAGGTCCACCAGCTCATGCCGCAACCCGGCCTGGCGGTCGTCGACGGTGACGCGGCCGCCGGTCAGCTCCAGGTTGTAGAGCGCGAAGCGGGCGGGTGGCGTCGGGGCCTCGCCGGGCTGCGGCTGCAGGCGGGCGACGATGTCGTCGATGTCCAGCGCGCCGCCGGGCAGGCGGGTGAGCTGCACCACGGGGCGGTCGATCTGCAGCGCTTCCACCACCGGCGCGCGCCGCCACAGCGAGCTGGCCGACACGTCCGCATGCAGGCGGCCGATGTGCAGCGTGTCAGGGCCGGCCGCCCCGCCAGCCGGACCGATGCGCAGGTCCTGCACCGTCACCGACAGCACCCACGGCGCCAGCGACACCGCGCCGACCTGCACCGGCCGGCCCAGCAGCGACGAAAGCCGCTGCTGGGCCTGCGCCTGCAGCAGCGGCGGCAGCGCCAGCCAGGTCAACAGCCACAGGCCGAGCAGCGTGGCCAGCGCCCAGCCGGCGCGCCGCAGCCAGCGCCTGGCGGCTGGCGTCTTCTCGGGGCCTGCGTGTTCTTCTTGTGCATGCACGGGAAATCTCCTCAAGGGCGGCGGATGCTGCCGCCATGGGCGCGGCTGCACAAGCCGCCGCGGTGGCGTCGCGGTGACACGTCACAATTCCACGCTTTGCCGTGTGCTGCCAACCGCAGCCTCTTGCGCATGAACCAACTCCTCATGGCCGCGGGCATCGAGCACTGGAAGCCGGTGCTCAGCATGCTGCTGATCCCGCCGGTGCCGTTCTTGTTGCTCGCGCTCGTCGGCGCGCTCAGCTGGCGACGTTCGCGGCGAGGCGGCGGCGGCGCGCTGCTGCTGGGCCTGGTGCTCACCTGGGCCAGCCTGACGGTGGGCGTGGGCGAATGGCTGCACCGCGTGGGCATGCCGGAATATCCGGCCTTCAGTGCCTCGCAGATCGAGCAGCTGCGCACCGAAGCCGCCAGCGGCCGCAAGGTGGCCATCGTGGCCCTGGGCGCGGGCCGCGAGCGGCTGGCGCCGGAATACGGCCTGCCCAGCCTGCGCCCGCTGACGATGGAACGCCTGCGCTACGCCATCTGGCTGTCGCGGCAGACCGGCGCGCCGCTGGGCTACACCGGCGGCATCGGCCATGCGGCGGTGCCCGGCCCGAGCGAGGCCGAGGTGGCCCGGCGCATCGCCCAGCAGGAGTTCGGTCTTGCGCTGCGCTGGGCCGAGGACCGGTCGCGCGATACCCGCGAGAACGGTCGCTTCACCGTGCCGCTGCTGCAGCGCGACGGCGTGGACAAGGTGGTGCTGGTCACGCACGACCTGCACATGCCACGTGCGCTGCGCGCATTCCGCGAGGCGGCCGCTGCCCAGGGCATCGCGCTGGAGGTGGTGCCAGCGCCGGCCGGCATCAGCTCGCTGTCGGACGACCGCTTCACCCGCTGGTTTCCGTCACCCGAAGGCCAGTTGCTGCACTGGTACTTCTGGCACGAGAAGCTGGGCTGGTGGGCCGGCGCCTGAGCCCGGAAATGCGAAACCCCTCTTGCCCAGGGGCAGGAGGGGTTGGGGTGGCTGACGCCACCAGTGGGGCTCCGGAGGTAGGAGGTCCGGGGCTCCGCCCGTGCAGAGACTGCTCGGTTGGTTGCTGCCTGCGTTGCAGGCCTCCCTAAATTAGATGAGCCGGCGGCCCGCCGCAAGCGCCCGAAACGCATCGGGCGGCGGCGGTCAATTGGAATTCTTTCGGCCGGCCATCACCGCATCGAACACGCCGGCGATGCGTGCCTCCACCTCGCGTTGCATGGTGATCGGCACGCCCCACTCGCGGCTGGTCTCGCCGGGCCACTTGTTGGTGGCGTCCAGGCCCATCTTGCCGCCCAGGCCGCTCACCGGCGAGGCGAAGTCCAGGTAGTCGATCGGCGTGCCGTCCACCAGCGTGGTGTCGCGCACCGGGTCCATGCGGGTGGTGATGGCCCACACCACTTCCTTCCAGTCGCGGATGTCCACGTCGTCGTCGGTCACCACGATGAACTTGGTGTACATGAACTGCCGCAGGAAGCTCCACAGCCCGAACATCACCCGCTTGGCATGGCCCGGGTAGCTCTTGCGGATGGAGATGATCGCCATGCGGTAGCTGCAGCCCTCGGGCGGCAGGTAGAAGTCGACGATCTCCGGAAACTGCTTCTGCAGGATGGGCACGAACACCTCGTTCAGCGCCACGCCCAGGATGGCGGGTTCGTCCGGCGGCTTGCCGGTGTAGGTGGAGTGGTAGATCGGGTCGCGCCGGTGGGTGATGCGGTCGATGCGGAACACGGGAAACCAGTCCTGCTCGTTGTAGTACCCGGTGTGGTCGCCGAACGGACCCTCGAGCGCATGAAGGTAACCCCCGCGCTCGGCCAGCGGAATGCCGGCGTCGCTGGTGCCGGTGAAGCCGGGTGCGGCCACCGGCACGTGGCCTTCCAGCACGAACTCGGCCGAGGCCGGCGCCTGCAGCCGGTGCTCGCCTTCGCCCACGCCGGTGTCGGCCAGCTCCGTGCGGCTGCCCCGCAGAAGGCCGGCGAACTGGTACTCGGACAGGCTGTCCGGCACTGGCGTCACCGCGCCCAGCACCGTGGCCGGGTCGGCGCCCAGCGCCACCACCATCGGGAAGGGCTGCCCGGGATTGGCGCGACCGAAGTCGCGGAAGTCCAGCGCACCGCCGCGGTGCGCCAGCCAGCGCATGATCACCTCGCGCCGGCCGATCACCTGCTGGCGGTAGATGCCCAGGTTCTGCCGCCGCCGCGGTTGCGGCACCGACTGGGGCCCGCGCGTGACCACCAAGCCCCAGGTGATCAGCGGACCGGCATCGCCCGGCCAGCACAGCTGCACCGGGAGCTGTCCAAGATCCACCTCGTCGCCGTCGATGGTGCATTCCTGGCACGCCGCCCCCCTCACCCGGGTGGGTTTCATGTCCCAGAGGGCCTTGGCCATCTGCAGCAGGCGGCCGGCGTCCTTGAGGCCATGCGGCGGCTCGGGCTCCTTCAGGCTGGCCAGCACGCGACCCACGTCGCGCAGCTCCGACAGGCTGTCCGCGCCCATGCCCATGGCCACGCGGCGCGGGGTGCCGAAGAGGTTGGCCAGCACGGGAATGCCATGGCCACCCGGGGCGGTGAACAGCAGCGCCGGTCCACCCGCACGAAGCACCCGGTCGGCCAGGGCCGTCATTTCCAGCCGGGGCGACACCGCATCGGCGACGCGCGTCAGCTCGCCCACGGCCTCCAGCTGGCGTAAAAAGTCACGGAGATCACGGTACTTCATAACCACAGGGCATGTTGACTGATTTCATTATGGTTGACCGGTTATTTGAACGACCGCAGAATTCGGCTTCCTGGTCTTAATCAGGGTTTACCCGTAGTCCCTGCCCGGAAGTTGGCAGGACTGGTCAATGACCACCCCGCGGGGTGGGAGCCGTCACGAGTCCGGACTCGAAAGCGCGGCAAGTTATCACGGTTGCCCCTGGCAGCCCGGACCGCTCCCAGCGGACCTGGCCGCCGGCAACCGACGAAGGGACACGATGAAATTGCTTCGCACTGTCCGCGCCATCAGGACCTCTCTCGGCGTGTTCATCCGCGATGTGGGCCATGGCCTGCTGGAAGTCAGCCACAACACGCTGGCGCTGGTGGGTCTGGCCGTGGTCGCGGCGCTGGTCTTCGCCGGCGGCCGCGCCGATCTGCGCCACCAGGTGGAACAGGCCGCCTTCGACTGGCTGCAGTCGCGCCACGAGGCGCGCGCCGAGTCCGACGGCAACATGCTGGTGTCCCTGAGCGAGCCGGACGCGGTCGCGCGCGCCACCGCCGCCGACCCCAAGGGCCTGACGCGCCAGCAGGCGGCCATCGCCAACTGGCTGTCGCGCCGCTATCGCGTGGCGCCGGAACCGGTCAGCCGCCTGGTGCAGGAAGCCTGGCATGTCGGCCAGCGCGCCGGGCTCGACCCCACGCTGATCCTGGCCATCGTCGCCATTGAATCCAGCTTCAACCCCTTTGCGCAAAGCGCTGTCGGCGCCCAGGGCCTGATGCAGGTGATGACCCGGGTGCATGACGACAAGTACCAGGCTTTCGGCGGCATCCATGCCGCGTTCGATCCGGTCACCAACCTGCGCGTGGGCGTGCAGGTGCTCAAGGAGTGCATCGCACGCGCCGGCGGCCTGGAAGCCGGCCTGCGCTACTACGTGGGCGCCGCCAACTTCGCCGACGACGGCGGCTACGCCGGCAAGGTGCTGGCCGAGCAGTCCAACCTGCAGCGCGTTGCCAGCGGCAAGGGCGTTCCGGTGAATGCGCCCATCACTCCTGCCGTGACCGCCACGCGCGAGCCTGCCAGTCCCGCTGCGCCGGTCGAGCCCAAGGCCGACCAGCCCGAGCAGGTGGCGCTGCTCGACTAGCCCCCGGCCGCCGGCCGGCCGCGTGCGAGGGGATACACTCTCGGTCCGCGCGACTGGCGATAGGGCCTTGCCACAGGCCCGAGGTGGATGACCACCGTGGAGCGCGGGCGGCTGCAAACGCCGTGTCCGCCGTTCGCCTGGGCAGCCCTGTAAAGCTGCGCCGTCACGATCGACGGCGGGCGGCGACCGGGGTCTTCAACTCTGAAGAAGGACTGCCATGTTCGACCGGAACCACTCCACCATCGCCCAGATCGATCCCGATCTCTGGACCGCCATCCAGGCGGAAAACCGCCGCCAGGAAGAGCACATCGAGCTCATCGCGTCGGAAAACTACACCAGCCCGGCCGTGATGGCCGCTCAG
Organism: Aquincola tertiaricarbonis; assembly: GCF_000969605.1. Taxonomy (GTDB): domain Bacteria; phylum Pseudomonadota; class Gammaproteobacteria; order Burkholderiales; family Burkholderiaceae_C; genus Aquincola; species Aquincola tertiaricarbonis. The sequence goes on from NZ_JZUE01000039.1 coordinate 26,734, forward strand.
GGCTCGCAGCTCACCAACAAGTACGCCGAGGGCTACCCTGGCAAGCGCTACTACGGCGGCTGCGAGAACGTCGACGTGGTGGAGCAGCTGGCCATCGACCGGGTCAAGCAGCTCTTCGGCGCCGAACACGCGAACGTCCAGCCCAACTCGGGCTCGCAGGCCAACCAGGCCGTGTTCTTCGGGCTGTTGCAGCCCGGCGACACCATCATGGGCATGAGCCTGGCCGAAGGTGGCCACCTCACCCACGGCATGCCGCTGAACATGAGCGGCAAGTGGTTCAAGGTGGTGAGCTATGGCCTCGATGCGAACGAAGCCATCGACTATGACGCGATGGAGCGCCTGGCTCACGAGCACAAGCCCAAGCTGATCATCGCCGGCGCCTCTGCCTACGCCTTGCGCATCGACTTCGAACGCTTCGCCAAGGTGGCCAAGGCGGTTGGCGCCTACTTCATGGTGGACATGGCGCACTACGCCGGCCTGATCGCCGCCGGCGTCTATCCGAATCCGGTGCCTCATGCCGACGTGGTCACGTCCACCACGCACAAGAGCCTGCGCGGGCCCCGCGGCGGCATCATCCTGATGAAGGATGCCGTGGCCAAGCAGATCAACAGCGCCATCTTCCCCGGCATCCAGGGCGGCCCGCTGATGCACGTCATCGCCGGCAAGGCCGTCGCCTTCAAGGAAGCGCTGACGCCGGAGTTCAAGGCCTACCAGCAGCAGGTGGTCAAGAACGCCGCGGCGCTGGCGGAAACGCTGATCGAGCGCGGGCTGCGCATCGTCAGCGGCCGCACCGAGAGCCATGTGATGCTGGTCGACCTGCGCCCCAAGGGCCTGACCGGCAGGGAGGCGGAAGCCATCCTCGGCCGCGCCCACATGACCTGCAACAAGAACGGCATCCCCAACGATCCGCAAAAGCCGATGGTCACCAGCGGCATCCGCCTCGGCAGCCCGGCCTTCACCACCCGCGGCTTCCGGGAGGAGCAGGCCCGCCAGACCGGTCATCTCATCGCGGATGTGCTGGACCGTCCCAACGACGAAGCGGTGCTCCAGCAGGTGCGGGACAAGGTGGCGGTCCTGACGCGCGAGTTCCCGGTCTACCGCTGATCGCGCCGGCCGCCGCTGCATGCGCTGCCCGTTCTGCAGTCACCCCGAGACGCAGGTCGCCGAGACCCGCGACTCCGACGAAGGCGATGTGATTCGCCGGCGGCGGCGCTGCCTGGGCTGCGAGAAGCGATTCACCACTTACGAACGGCCCGAAATCGCCATGCCGTCGGTGGTGAAAAAGGGCGGCGCCCGCGTCGACTTTGAGAGCGCCAAATTGCGAGGCTCCATGCTGCTGGCCCTGCGCAAGCGCCCGGTGAGCATGGAGCAGTTGGACGCAGCGATCGAGCGCATCGAGGAAGTGCTGCGGACCAGCGGCGCCAAGGAACTGCCTTCCACGCGCCTGGGCGAATTGGTGATGCGCGAATTGAAGAAGATCGACAAGGTGGCCTACGTCCGATTTGCTTCGGTCTATCGAAGCTTTGAAGATGTCGACGAATTCCGCCAATTGATTCGCGATATTTGATCCCGAGACTGCGGGCCGGGCCCACCTAGGAGGGATGTCCTGCTCCGAGCGCCGTCCTAGATTTGCATCACCTCAACAAGGTGATGCACATGACGACGCAGCCCCAATTCCGCACATCCCGATTCGCTCGCGGCGCGACCGCAGTGGAGGCCGTATTGGTCGCCGCCCTGATGGCCGTTCTGATGGGTCTTGCGATGCCCGCTTTCCTGGCCAGCATCGAGCGACACCACGTGGAAGGCGTGACCGCGCAATTCAAGGCGGACGTGCGCTATGCGTACTCAGAGGCCATTGCACGGGGCGCTCCAGTTCATCTGACCTTCGCGCAGACACCGGCAGGCAGCTGCTACGTCATCGCCACGCCGCTGCCCTGCCCGTGTGACACCACCGGCCAGGCAGCCTGCCGCCACTCCTCAGAAACCTTGCGCACGGCACTGCTGCCCCGGTCTTCCGGCATCAAGCTCACGGCGAACATCGCCAAGATGACGTTCGATGGCCGACGCAACACCGTCACGCCGGCTGCGGCGATCGACATCACCTCGAACGGCCGTGCCTCGTTGCAGGCGATCGTGAACATCGTCGGCCGCACGCGTGTCTGCGACCCCGTGGGCACCAACGCGGGCCACGCCCCTTGCTGACGGACAAGCGGTGCCCGCCGGCCGACAGGCGGCACCGAGAACCGTGAAACTGTTCACGAATCTCAACATAATGGTGCGGTCATGCCACAGTCGCTTTCCCTTCCTCGGGGCTTCACGCTGGTGGAGCTGCTGGTCGTCATGGCCATCGTGGCGATCCTTGCCGCGATCGGGCTGCCGACGTTCACCGAATCGGTGCGCAAAGCCCGCCGCGCCGATGCGGTGATGCTGTTGACCGGTATCCAGCAATCGCAGGAACGGTTCCGGGCCAACAACGCGAGCTATGCCTCAACGCTCGAGCAACTGGCCGGCGCGCCGCGCCAGACCGACCATTACGTCGGCTCGATCAGCGCCTCCGGCGCCACCGGCTACACCCTCACTGCCACGGCACGCAGCACATCGCCCCAATCGTCCGACAGCGCGTGCCGTGTCATGTCGCTGCGCATGACGGCCGGTGGCAACGTCGTCTACCTGGATGCGGACCAGACCGGATCCCGATGCTGGGTGCGCTGAAGACCATGCACGCCGCCGCCGTCCACTCATCGGGTCGTTGCCTGCAGCGGGGACTCACGTTGGTGGAGCTGATCGTCACGCTGGTCATCGTGGGCGTGCTGCTGACGCTGGCGGTACCTTCCTTCAGCGAGGCTGTCGCACGAGAAAGGCTCAGGGGTGTCAACGCCCAGTTGGTGACCGACCTGAAGTTCGCCCGCTCGGAAGCCATCCAACGCGGTGAAGCGGTGCGCGTCGATTTCAGGAGCAATCCGTCGGCATCTTGTTATGCCATCTACGCCATCAATGCGGGAGGCACATGCGATTGCCTCCAGGGCACGGAGCAATGCGTAGCCGGCGAAAACGGCGTGCAAGTCGAATTGCTCAAGATCGTTGCATTGCCGCAAGGTCAAGGCGTCAGCCTGACGACGCAACCGAGCGCGATCATCATCAACCAGGAACGCGCCTTCCATACCGCCGAATTGGTGGTGACGTTGACGGGACAGCGCGGCACGCAACTGATGACGTCGCTCTCGACCCGGGGAAGCATCGTCACTTGCAGCCCGAACGCAACCATGCCCGGAGTGCCCGCATGCCCGCTGTGAAGCATCTGCCCATGCAACAGCGGCAGCGCGGTCTGTCGCTGGTGGAGTTGATGGTGGGCATCACCGTCGGACTCTTCATCGTGGCCGCCGCCGCGATGATGGCCAGCGGTCAACTCGGAGACAACCGTCGGCTGATGCTCGAACTGCAGGTGCAACAGGAACTGCGCTCGGCGGTCGACCTGATGAACCGGGACCTCCGGCGCGCCAGTGGCTGGGACCAGGCCGGCCTTGGCGTGTGGCGGCCCAACAACCTGAACGTTCTGCCCAACCCCACCGTGCCGGTGAGCACCTCTGCAGGCAATGCCATCCAGTACAGCTACATCGTGGCCGGCAATGCGACGCCATCGGGCTTTCGGCTCCGGGACAGCGCATTGCAGATGCTGGTGGGCGAAGTCTGGCAACCCATCACCGATGTGCAGACGGTCGTGGTCCAGGACTTCGCGCTGGATCTGCGCGAGCAGCAAGTGAGCTTGGCGGACTACTGCACCAACGGTTGCAGCTATGGATCTTGCCCGGAGCTCAAGGTGCGCACCTTGGACATTGCGCTCGTCGCCAGCTCGCCGCGGGACGCGACGATCCAGCGGACCTTGAGAAGCACGCTGCGGATGCCGAACGATCGCGTGGTGGGAGCATGTCCGTGAATCACCTGAAATCACCGGAAGGCAGAGGCAGGCAGCGCGGTGCAGCCACGCTGGTGATCGTGATGGTGCTGTTCTTCCTCGTGCTGCTGGTGGCCGCGTATTCGGCACGCACCCTGATCTTCGAGCAGCGGACTTCAGCCAACCAGTACCGTTCCGCACAGGCCTACGAGGCGGCGCAGGGCGGTCTAGAGTGGGCGCTGGCGATGTTGAACAGCAACCAGCGGATCGACGCCAACTGCCTCCCGACGCAGGACCCGACCTTCGACACTTTCCGCGAGCGCTACCTCGCCGTGGAGGTGGACAACGACCGCGTCCGGCCCGCGACCACCGGCGTTGGCCGTTTCGCCGGCTGTACCCGCGCGCAGGAAGGCTGGCGCTGCACTTGCCCGACCGCTGACGTGGCGTCGCTGACGCCGGAGCCGACCAGCACATCCGCCTTCATCGTCGCCATGCGACCCTGGCTCTCGTCCACGCCAGCGGAGCCGTTGCGCATTTCCTCGCGTGCATGCTCCAGCGGCAACGACCAGCGGTGTTATGCAGGCGGCACCAGCAACTCGGATGCGACGTCCCTCCAGTCCATGCAGGTCGCGCTGGTGCCCGTGGTGCGGCAGCCACCGATCGCGGCGATCACTGTTCTCGGCGAAGCCATCGCTCCTCCGGCAACCGTGCTGCTCGTCAACCGGGATGCGGGCAGCAGTGCCCTCGCCCTGCATGCGGGAGGCGGCATCGTGGGAACGCCCACGGTCGTCGGTCTCGGCGGTGCCCCGCCGGAGGACGCGGTGCGCGCGAATGACACCACGATGGGCGGGGCGCTCCGCTTCTTCAGTCGCTTCACCGGGGTGTCACAGACCACCTACCGCAAGATGCCTGGCGTCAGCAACTTCGATTGCCAAGGCCAGCCTTGTGACGGCGCGCTGCTGGCCGCGGCAGCGGCCGGCAGCCGGATGTTCTACGTGGTCGGCGATCTGACGCTGCCGGCCGGCACCACGCTCGGCACGCCGGACAAGCCAGTGTTCCTTGCGGTGCAGGGACGCCTGACGCTTGAAGGCCTCACCGAGATCAACGGGCTGGTCTATGCCCTGGGCCTGGCGTGGGTGAACGCCGCCACCGCCTCTTCGATCCGCGGCGGCGTACTCGTGCAAGACGATTGCTGCGCGGGCGTGACCGGCTCGGCGAGCATCGTCTACGACCGCGATGTGCTCACCCGGCTGCAATTGAGCGCCGGCGCCTATGCCCGGGTGCCCGGTAGTTGGCAGGATCGCTGAAAGGCGGCTTCGATGATGGCGACAAAAAGGCGCTCACACGCCCCCTCCCGCGACCGCCAGGCGGGCGTCACCCTGGTGGAAGCGCTGGTGGCGTTTTTCGTCATGGCACTGGGCATGCTGGCCGCGGTCGGTACGCAGATGTCATTGCGGTTGAGCAACGACGTGGCGAAGCAGCGCTCGGAAGCCGTGCGGCTTGCGCAGAACGACCTGGACGTCGCGCGCTCGTTCGTCACGATGGAATCGTCCGCAGGGCTGCGCAGTTACCAGGACATCGTGCCGACCGCCGAGTCAACGCCGCTCCCCTTCGCGGGCACCAATGCCAGCTACTTCTTCGATCGCACGGTACCGCTGAACACGCCGTTTCCGTTCCGCGCCATCACGGCGCAGGTCACCTGGGCGGACCGGCAAGGCACCACCCATCCCGTGCGGCTGGACACGATCGTTGCCGGCATCGATCCGGCGTTGTCAGGCTATCTGAGCCTCACGCCAGACGGTCAGCCGTCGGCCGTTCGCAGCCGAACGAACAGCCGGCTGCCGCCCTGGGTGCGCGATCTCCAGGACGGCCGCAGCGTGTTCAAGCCCCCCGGCTCCACCACCGTGGCTTGGATCTTCGACAACCGCAGCGGTGTCATCACGTCCCGGTGCGTGGTGCCCACGGACCGCACCACCGAGAGCCTGACGGCCGCGGACCTGGCGGCCTGCCCCATCGCGCCGATCGCCGGGCGGCTGGTGGCGGGCTATGTGTGGTTCTCGCTGGCATCCCCACCGAATGCTGACGTCCCGTCGAGCGAAGCCTTTCCGGTGCAGCCAAGCTTCACCTTCGCCAGCACCAACACGCCGACGGCCGAATGCTTCGACGACTCTGCAGCGGTGCGAAGTCCGTTGCGCATCGAGTACTACTGCGCTGTGTTTCCGTCGGTCGTGGGCGGCCCATGGTCGGGTTACCTGTCGATGGCGCCTGGCACCTACTGGCGTGGCGAGGCGGCAGCATTCCAGCTGTGCCGGTACAGCGCGGACCTCGACGGCTCGCAGTCGATCAGCAACCGCGAGCATCCGCTGGACTACGTCAACGTGACCGAGAACCTGCTCAATCAGAACTTCCTGGTCATTTTGCGCAGCCAGAGCTGCCCGGTCGGTCCAGGGGCGAACAGCACGGCCCAGCACGATCCACGTCCCAGCTGAGCAGTCCGCGCGAGTGGCGCCGCTGGTCGACAATCAGGGCATGCTTACTGCTGTCCCGCCCGCCACGCCCGAAGACGACCTGCAAGCCATGCGCCTCGCATTGGCCGTGGCGGAGCAGGCGGTCGGGCTGTCGGACCCCAACCCCCGTGTCGGTTGCGTGCTCAGGGGCGAAGGCTGGCAGGTGACGGGCTTCACCCAGGCGGCTGGATCGGCCCATGCGGAAGTGATGGCGCTGCGTGCCGCCCGCGAAGCCGGCCACGATCCCCGCGGCGCAACTGCCTATGTGAGCCTCGAGCCCTGCGCCCATCACGGCCGCACACCGCCTTGCTGCGACGCCCTGATCGATGCGGGCATCGCGAGGGTGGTAGTCGCCCTGGAAGACCCGTTTCCCCAGGTGAGTGGTGCCGGGCTGGAGCGGCTGCGCCGGGCGGGGGTGCAGGTGGAGGTCGGCCTGCTGGCTGCGCAGGCCCGCGAGATCAACATCGGATTCCTGTCCCGCGTGCGGCGGCAGCGGCCCTGGGTGCGGCTGAAGGTGGCGGCGTCGCTCGACGGCCGCACTGCCTTGAACAACGGCGCGAGCCAGTGGATCACGGGCCCGGAAGCGCGGGCCGACGGGCATGCATGGCGCCGGCGCGCGGGAGCGGTGCTCACCGGCATGGGCACCGTGAAGGACGACGACCCGCGATTGGACGTGCGGCTGGTGCCTACGGCCCGTCAGCCCTTGCGCGTGGTGATCGATTCACGGCTTGACATCGCCGCGAGCGCCCGCGTGCTGCAGCCGCCAGGCGCTGCGCTGGTGTACACCGCGGTGGCATCGCCGTCCGCATGGCCTGAGCTGCCGCATGTGGAGGTGGCCACGCTGCCTGCCACACCGGCCGGCAAGACGGACCTGTCGGCATTGCTGGCGGATCTGGCGCGCCGCGGCATCAACGAGCTGCATGTCGAAGCCGGCCATCGGCTCAATGGCTCCTTCCTGCGCGAGGGTTGGGTGGACGAGTTGCTGGTCTACCTGGCGCCCAGGATGCTGGGGGCCGGGCGCGACATGGCCGCCCTGGGGCCGCTGGAACGCCTGGCCGACGGCCTGGACTTCGAATTCATCGACTGCACCCGCGTAGGCGCCGACCTGCGGCTGCGGCTGCGGCCGCGCGGCCGCGACCACTTCTGACCACCGCACACGCGGCCCTTCCAACCAGAGAAACCGTCCCATGTTCACAGGCATCATCAGCGGCGTCGGCCGCATCACCCAGGTCCAGTCGCTTGGCGAGCAGGCCGGCCATGGCAAGCAGCTGTCCATCGCCGCGCCCGCCGGCTACCTGGACGACGTGCAGCCGGGCGACAGCATCGCGATCAATGGCGCGTGCATGACGGTGACTCAGTCCGATGCGGCTGCTGCCACCTTCACCATCGACATTTCCGCCGAAAGCCTGGACAAGACCGCCGGGCTGTCCCAGCCGGGCCGCGTCAACCTGGAGAAGGCCTTGCGTGTCCAAGACCGCCTGGGCGGCCATTTGGTGTCGGGGCACGTCGACGGCGTGGGCACGGTGACCCATTTCGCGCCGGTGGGGGAATCCTGGGAGTTGCGCATCCTGGCCCCGCAGGCGCTGGCCAAGTTCCTGGCCTACAAAGGGTCGATCACCGTCAATGGCGTGAGCCTGACGGTCAATCGCGTGGCCGACCGGCCGGACGGCTGCGAACTCAGCATCAACCTGATCCCGCACACCATCGAGAACACCGCGCTCGGCGAGCTGGCCGCGGGCAGCGGCGTGAACCTGGAAGTCGACCTGATCGCGCGCTACGTCGAGCGCATGCTGGGCCAGGCCGCGACCGCCTGAACCCCACCGGCCTTCGGCGGCAGTGGCCAGGGCGCGCAGGCGCCCCACCTACAATGCCCGGATGCCCATTTCTCCTGTTCCCGAGCTGGTCGCCGAGCTGGCCGCCGGCCGCATGGTCATCCTCGTCGACGAGGAAGACCGCGAAAACGAAGGCGATCTCGTGCTGGCCGCCGAGCATGCCACGCCGGAAGCGATCAACTTCATGGCGCGCTACGGGCGCGGCCTGATCTGCCTGACGCTGACCCGCGAGCGCTGCGAGCGCCTGCAGTTGCCGCCCATGGCCACGCGCAACGGGACCAAGCACGGCACCGCCTTCACCGTCTCCATCGAAGCCGCCGAAGGGGTGACCACCGGCATCTCGGCCGCCGACCGCGCGCGCACGGTGCAGGCCGCGGTGGCACGCAACGCGGTGCCGGCGGACCTGGTGCAGCCCGGGCACATCTTTCCGCTGCAGGCGCAGGATGGCGGCGTGCTGATGCGCGCCGGCCATACGGAAGCCGGCTGCGACCTGGCAGGCATGGCCGGGTTGATGCCCGCGGCGGTGATCTGCGAGATCATGAAGGACGACGGCACGATGGCGCGCCTGCCGGACCTGGAGATCTTCGCCCAGGAGCACGGCCTGAAGATCGGCACGATCGCGGACCTGATCCAGCACCGCAGCCATACCGAGTCCATCATCCAGCGCGTGGGCGCACGGGCGCTGAACACGGCCTACGGCAACTTCGAATGCACGGTGTTCCGCGACCGCACCGGCGGTGCCCACCTGGCGCTGAGCGTGGGACGCTGGCAGCCAGACGATGAAGTGATGGTGCGGGTGCATGAGCCCCTGTCGGTGCTCGACCTGCTGGACACCGCCAACACCCGTCATTCCTGGCCGCTGCCCAGTGCCCTGCGCGCCCTGCAGACGGCCGGACGCGGCGTGGCCGTGCTGCTGAACTGCGCCGACGAGGCCGAGGCCCTGCTCACCCGCGCCGTGGCGGCGGACGGCCTGGGCGCGCCGCGCCCCGCCAACGCGATGGACCTGCGCACCTACGGCATCGGCTCGCAGATCCTGCGTGACATGGGCGTGCGCCGCATGCGGCTGCTGGGCCGGCCGCGCCGCATGCCCAGCATGGTCGGCTTCGGCCTCGAGGTCACCGGATTCACCGAAGCACCTGCCGCCTCCACGCCCTCTTCCAAGGACTGACATGCAAGGCTCTGACAAAGGCGCCGTCGCCGGCCTGAACGGCGAGCATTTGCGCGTGGGCATCGTTCGCGCGCGCTTCAATGACGAGGTGACGGCCGGCCTGCATGCGGCCTGCGTGGCGGAACTGGCGACGCTGGGCGTGCGCGCGGATCGCATCCGCAGCGCCGAAGTACCCGGCGCGCTGGAAGTGCCGGTGGCGCTCCAGGCCATGGCGGCCTCGGGGGAGTTCGATGCGCTGGTGGCGCTGGGCTGCATCATCCGCGGCGAGACCTACCACTTCGAGCTGGTTGCCAACGAAAGCGGTGCCGGCGTGACGCGGGTGTCGCTGGACCACCGCCTGCCGGTGGCCAATGCCATCCTGACCGTCGAGAACCCGTTGCAGGCGCAGGCGCGCATCGAAGAGAAGGGCCGCGACGCGGCCCGCGTGGCCGTGGAAATGGCCTTGTTGCTGAAGGAACTGAAGTGAGCCCCGCTCCCAAGAGGCCGAACGGCCCGAAACGCCCGTCGGCCGCCAACGTGGCGCGCCGCAACGCGCGGCAAGTGGCGCTGCAAGGCCTGTACGAATGGCTGGTGTCGGGCACCGATGCCGGCGTGATCGATGCGCACATGCGCGAGCAGGAAGACTTCGGCAAGGCCGATGCGGCGCATTTCGATGCGTTGCTGCATGGCTGCATCCACGAGGCGGCCGACCTGGACGCGGTGCTGTCCAAGCATGTGGACCGGCAGACCTCGCAGCTGTCGCCGGTGGAACATGCGGTGCTGCTGATCGGCTCCTACGAGCTGAAGCACTGCATCGACGTGCCCTACAAGGTGGCGATCAACGAAGCCGTGGAACTGGCCAAGAGCTTCGGCGGCACCGATGGCCACAAGTACGTCAACGGCGTGCTGGACAAGGCGGCCGCCGAACTGCGGCCGGTGGAAGTGACGGCCGCGCGGGAGGCGCGGCGGACCGGCTGAACCCGGCCGGCTTCAGGCGCGGCCGAATTCGCCGGCGGTGAGGTCGCTCACCACGGCGGTGTACCAGGAGGCGCCGAGGTAGAAGCGCACCGCGCCGGTGGAGCGCCGGCGCACGAGCATCAGGCTGTCCTGCAGGCCCAGCGCGGCGCTCAGATCGGGCTCGGGGTCGTGCTCCAGTTCGAAGTCGCGGGCATCGAAGCCGTAGGCGGCCAGCGTCTCGCCCAGCAGGTGCGGCGCTGGCAGGTGGTGCGTCTGGGACATGGTCGGCTCCTTCGAAGGACAGGCACACGATGCTGCCCGCCCTGGTCGTCGCGCCGCATCCCTCTGAAGAGCGAGCAATCGCTGCACCTGCCAGCGCCGCTAGGTGTGAAGCTTCAATAGGTTGTATCCGGTGTT
>NZ_JZUE01000040.1 GCF_000969605.1 Aquincola tertiaricarbonis
CGGCCGACCTGCGGTCCAACATCGCGGCCGAGTCGCGCGCCAAGATCGTCTATGAGCGCCTGATCGCGCTGACCGACGACCCAGGCGTGAAGGAGGCGCTGGGCTTCCTGATGACGCGCGAAGTGGCGCACCAGAAGAGCTTCGAAAAGGCGTTGTACTCGATCCAGCCCAACTTCCCGGCGGGCAAGCAGCCGCCGGTCAAGCCGTTCGACGGCATCTACTACAACATGTCGCAAGGCGTGGGCGACCTGCGCGGACCGTGGAACAGCGATGAAAACTTCACCTACGTCAGCGACCGCGCGGACCAGTCGGCGGTGGACGGCGGCGATGGCCAGTTCAGTGTGCAGTTGACCACTGCCGAGGACGAAGTCGTGGAACAGATGGCGGCACGCACGATGTCCGATCCACAATCGGACCCGATGACTGGCACCGACCTCGGCGCAGGTGTGGTGATTCCCTCGGGGACCAAAGACGCGCTGTGATGGGGTGCGGGGGTGGCGAGCACACCTCCATACGTCACTGCACCGCGCTTTTGCCTGCTCGTGAATCCTGGCGCGGTCTGTGCGGCAGAGTGCCGAGTCGCCGAGCCCACGGTACACGCGCCGTGGTCGACGCCGACTCTGCGCGCAAGCCACGACCGCGGCACCATCAAAACGCATGCCGCACTCGTCGCAGTGGACGCCCTGCACGGTACGTGGCCAGCGTACGGTCCCTGTCCTCTCCCCCCGGCCTGCCACCGCTCGCGACGGCTCGTGCCCAGCACTCCATGGCGCCAGGCCCACCGCGCGGGCCGGTGCGCGGTATGAGATGAGCGTCAGTTCCAGGTTGTGGGCCGAGCGTCCGCAAACACCGAAATGGGCCGCGTAGTTCCCGGTGCGAGGGTAGGCTGCACTACGATGGTGCCGCGGAACCTCTGGCAGGTTTGCTGGTACAGCGATTGGCCCTCACCTGCGGCGTCTCAAGGGCAATCAGATGCGGGGGGTCCGGCGGCCGTCCGCGCGGATGGGGCGGTCGGCCAACGCTCGGCACCTGCCACCGGGAAGTGACGTTGCAGAAGCACGGGTGCGCCGCTCGCTGATGCACCCCGTGAGGAGACAACGCAACCGCCGACCCGGGCCAGCCGAAGGTGATAGGTGTCCCCGCCGAAGAGCAGCGGCATCAGGCGGTGCATGCCGCGTGGCACACCGACTGCCCGGTTTCTGGACCGCCAAGCACCTCAACCTGTCAGCCGGTCGTTGGTCTCACAACGGCTTTCGCGGCGCCTGGTGTCGAGATCTCGTTCGGAGGAGGCACATGATCCGACTGCAGTACAAAGTCGACTTGTTATACGACATCACAGGCGCTGACGGGGCGGACTTCGTGTTCAACATCCACGTGGCAGAGACTGCGTGTCAGACCATTGAATCGGAACAGCTGGTGCTCAACCAACCCGCGTCACCCGACATTGCTGTGGATGCGCGTTCCGGCACGCGCTTCCTCCGGGTCCACGCGGCAGCGGGCCCGCTGCAAGTCAGCTACGCAGCCAGCGTGCGACTGGAGCACCATCTGGCGGAGCCGGACACCTTGAGGGAAGTGCCGCCGCGCGAGCTGCCGGTGGACGTCTTGCCGTATGTGTATCCCAGCCGTTATTGCCAGTCCGACCGATTGCTTAAATTGGCCTTCAACCAGTTTGGGCAGCTGTGGCCAGGTTATAGCCGCGTGCTCGCAGTGCAGCACTGGGTGCAGCAACATGTGGAATTTAAGTCGAACACCAGCAATGTCAACACGTCCGCCGTTGACACCTTGATCGAGCAGGTGGGCGTTTGCCGTGATTTCACCCATCTGATGATTGCGCTGTGTCGGGCGTTGAACATTCCCGCGCGCATTGCCACCGGCACCGACTACGGTGCAGATCCCGCACTGGGACCGCCAGACTTTCATGCCTACGTGGAGGTCTACTTGGGCGATCGCTGGTACCTGTTCGATCCGTCCGGAACCGGCATCCCCATGGGGTTTTTGCGCCTGGGCACGGGCCGGGACGCGGCTGATGTGGCCTTTGCAACAATGTTCGGACAAGTGCAGCCCTGGGCGCCACGGATCATGGTGCAAGCAGTGGAGCAGGACGGTGCCCAGCTGCCGCACCACTGCCGGGAAGCCATCTCGACCTCGGCGCCGGCAACGCCCACCGGGCGAGATTGGACCTCCCTGCCCAGCAAGGCCACCAGTCCGCCGCCTAGTTATCAGTTGCCGGATTGACTTTCGGCCCTGGCTGCGCAGCGCGTGTGGCGGCATCAGCGGACGGATCGGGACCGAAGCCCAGCGCGACAGCCGCAGCGATCCTCATTCGGCCGCCTGCTCTCGTGTGAGCCAGCGACATGACGTCACAATCGATCAGCACGGCGCCGTGACGTCCACACGGGCGCATTTCAAGCGGGGCGGAAACGGGCCCCGTTGGCCCGACCAAACCGCCGCTGGCGCGGTCTCATACACAAAGCAAAGCGCGCGGCGAAACGCGTCAGCGGCCTGCGCGGTGCCGGAGCGCAGCGCCTCATGCCATGCGGCGGACTCCGCACGTCATGCGCTGTCAGCAGCAGCGCGCGGCGCCGATTGCGCGGGTTCTCGCCGAACATGCCCGCTCAGAGGCCCTGCCCCCGAAAGCGGCGCATGGCTTGCCCTGAACGAGCCGTTGCAACAGGAGTTTCTATGCCTGGATTGGTGGGCCAGTGCCTTCACGAGGCCACCGGACTGATCGTCACGTTCGCCGCGTGGTTTGACTTGAAGCCTGATTCAATTGGCTGGACCGCGTGGGGCTGCGTCTCAGGCGGTTGGCATTGCCTGCACGGCGACATGGCGGCAGACGATCTGTGGCGGCATGGCGACGCCGAGAGCCGCGTCGATCAGGCGGTGGTAGCGGCCGTGAACCGCCTCACCATCCAGGCCTTGATTCAAGCCGAGGGCAACGGCGCGCATTGACCGTGAACGGCACTTGCGTTGACGTGCGCCCTGCTGTGCTGGCGCCTGCTCCATGAGGACCCTGGCGGCGCGGACAGACGGTGCACCGCGCTATTGGGCTGACTTGCCGCCCTGCTTTGGAAGCCCGGATGGCCGAACAGGTCGGACTTGGCTTCCCCGGAAGGGGGCGCTGCAGCATTGAATACGCGCGGTGAGGCGCCCGTCGCCACACGGCCCGGAGCGCGTTTCGCTGCGGCCGAAGAATCAGGACCTGCCGATCGCCGCCGCCAGGTCCTCCAAGGCGTCCGGTTTGGCCACAAAGGCATCGAAGCCCGCCTCCAGCGCGCGCAGACGATCCGCCTGTCGCCCATACCCGGACACCGCCACCGCTCGAAGGCGCTGGCCCGGCCAACGCTGGCGTACCGCCGCGATCAGGGCAAAGCCGTCCATGTCCGGCATGCCCAGGTCGGACACCAGCACGTCGTAGGACTGGTGCGCCAACAGGCCCAGCGCGGTCTGGGCGTCGGCGGCCGTGTTTACGAGGGCGCCTTCCGTGCCCACCAACAAGGCGAACGTCGTCAGGCTGCCGGCATCATCGTCGACCAACAGCACGCGCTTGCCTCGCAACGGCGCCAGCGCTGGGGGCTCAAGAGATGCCGGCACCGCCGCAGCCGCCTGCAAGGGCCGGCCTGTGGGTGACATCCAGGGGCAAAGGACGGGTGCGGTTGCCGACGTCCGATGTGTCTCAGTGCTACGCTGTGCCGCATGGCCGACGACAACGCCCAGCAAATCCTCGCTCTTGCGCTCAGGCTGCACCGTGTGCATCCTTTGGTTCCGGCGCTCGAAGTGCTCGACCTGGTCATGAAGCTGCACCGGGGTGGTGACCTGTCGTTTGATGCGGCCGAGGGGCTGCCGGCTCGACGATGCGTCTAGGCCGAGGGCGCCAGTAGCCCATACCATTGAGCGATGCCCACCAAGGCAGGGCGCCGCGGGGGACGCCGCATGGCACTGTTGCAAACGTCAGGTTCCTGTCCCGCCGCGTGCCCGGGTCCCGATGCCGCATCCCCACACCACTCCGCTCTTTCAACGGCGACCGGCGGATGAGGCGGGGTTGCGCAAGGGAGCCGCACCGGCCGCGCGACCGCACACCCCCGTCATTACAGCCAACCCGCACGGCGGAATCGCCAGTACACCGTCCCGCAGGCCGCGGCCATCACCGCCAGCGCCATCGCATAGCCATAGCGCAATCTTAGTTCCGGCATGAACTCGAAGTTCATGCCCCAGACGCCTGCCAGCGCCGTCCACACCGCAAAGATGGCGGCCCACGACGCAAGCCGCTTGGCCACCGTGTTCTCTTCGATGCCCGTCATGGACAGCGTGACCTGGATGGCCGTGTTGACCGTCTCGCGCATCGAGTCGATCGAGGCGTTGATGCGCGACAGGTGGTCGAGAACGTCCCGCAGGTACTCCTTGACCGGTGCCGCCACGGCGGGCACGCGCGGCCCTTGCAACTCTCCCAGGGCCTCTCGCAGCGGCGCAACGGCCCGCCGCAGTTCCATCACCCGTCGTTTGAGGTGGTACAGCCGTTCGACATTCGATCGTGCGCTGCCATTGCTGAAGATGTCGTTTTCGATCCGCTCCAATTCGCTTTCCAAAAAGTCCACCACAGGAAAATAACGATCGACCACCGAGTCCATCAGCGCATACAGCACAAATCCCGCCCCCAGTCGCAGCAGTTCGGGCTCAGCCTCGGTACGCCGGCGCACGCCCAGGAAGTCAAGCTGGCTGTGATTGCGCACCGACAGCACAAAGTTGGGACCGGCAAAGACCGACACCTCGCCCATGCGCAGGGGCTGCTCGCTCGAACCAGCCTGCTCCACCAGTTGCATCGACAGGTACAGACAGCTGCCGTAGAGCTCGATTTTCGGTCGCTGATTCCCACGAACGACATGGTCAACCGCCACATCATGCAGGTTGAACTCATGTTGCATGGTTCGCAGCTCCTCGACCGTGGCGTCCTTCAACGCCACCCAGACAAAAGTGTCGTGGTCGTCCAAATGGTCGCTGATGGCTTCGACGGCAATGTCGGCCACTTTCACGCCTCGCCGGTACGCTACACAATTGACTAACACACAGCTCTCCTGGTGGTATCGGGGCTCGCTGACCTCGGTGATCCAAGGTCCGCGCTGAACCGATTGTCCGGCAGGCCGGACGCCTGCCCGTGTGCCGCTTCGACCGGTCGGCAGCCTTCAGCACCCACCAGGCAGGGCAATCGCAATGGCGAGTGATCGAACGAACTGCGTATGGACGCCACGCCGGCGGCTCTTGCGCAGTTGAAGGCGTGCCTGGCGGCACGGCCGCACCACACGTTGCTGTGCCCGGCCCGATCCACAGATTCTCCAATGCGAGGGCGGCCGCCGGGCGGTCAGCAAGCGCTGGCCCCTGGGCGGACTCGCTCACCACCGTGGTCACCGTCTTGTTGACAAGCGCCGGACTTGCCGTCAAGGCCTGGTGCGTCCACTGCGGCACCCAACGGTAACCCACGGCGGCCCGATTCGGATCTTGTAACCGCGGGACGGCACGCCACCTCGCGCGCCCACACAGTGTCCTTCGGTGTGCGTCCCGCACAGGGGCCTGGCTCCTCTTCGCCGATTGGCTTCCGCTGGCGCCGGGCGCGGCCGAGCACGTCAGACAACCGCTCGAGCGCAGCGGAATGCCAGCGACAAGGGAGCCGCTTTCAGCCGTGTCCCTCGCAGGCGACACCACTCACACGGTGTGCTGCGCCGACAGCCGGCTGTTCCGGTGCTGAAGCGGCAGCCTCCACCCGCCATGTGGCACGGACCGGGAAACGACCGACTGGGTCCGCAGGAGGCCGAACACGCGCAGGTACGGCACCGCTGAAAGCTGAACGCTGAGCGCGCTGGCGGCCGCGGCATTGGACAGTGTCAAAATTCCGCTGCGTTGCAATGTGAGCCGAGGTTGTCATGGAGGCACAGCATCCGCGCTTGATCCGCGGGATGATGGTCCGTTGGCCCGGCCCGGAGCAGATCCACGCATTCCTGGCGCTTGAAGTTCACGGCGTCATCGCCTGGCATCTCGTGCGTGCGAAACGTTGTTGGGCTACCCACGCGAAGACCTCACCGGACGGCCGTTCAGCGTCATCTTTGTTGAAGAAGACCGTGACCAGGGGCTTGATTTGCATGAACTGACGATTGCTCAGAAGGTGGGCTTTTCCGAGGACGACCGGTGGCACCTCCGGCGGGAGGCGTGCGCATCTGGACCAGCGGCATCGTCACCCCCGTGCGAGACGATGACGGCGTGCTGTTGGGATTTGTCAAGTTGCTGCGCGACCGCACCGACCTGAAGACGCAGCTGGTGGCCATGCAGAACCGCATCGTGCACCAGCAGCAACTGGATCCCCGGCGCATGCAGTCCGACCGCACCTTCCTGCATGAGCACGCCAACGTGCTGCATGCACTGACGTCCGCTGTGGAACTGCTGAGCCGTACTGGGGGCGCCTGCGAGCAGGTGGTCGAGATCATGAAGCGCCAGATCCACAGCCTGGAACGACTGGCGGCCGACCCAAATGACAGCGTCAATCGTGCAGAACAGCCACGGTGGAGTCTGGACTCCCAAGACTGCGACCTCAGTGAGTGCCTGACCACGGTGGCGGATCCGCTACGGCGTGACGCCATGAACGCCGGCGTGATCCTGGAGGCGCTGTTGCCGCCAGGCCGCATTGAACTCCAGGCCGACCCCGAACGCTTGCGCCAGATTTTCACAACCTGCTCCACAATGCCATCAAGTACACCCCGGCGGGTGGCACAGTTTGGCTAAAGGCGACGGTCGAAGGGGAACACGCGGCCATCCGCGTGGAGGACAACGGCGTGGGGATCACGTCGGAGATGCTGCCGAAGATCTTCGAGTTGTTCACGCAGGGACCGCGCTCGAGACACCTTGCACGCGGTGGTAGCGGCATCGGTCTGGCGGTTGTCAAGCAGTGGGCCGATGCGATGGGGGGCACCGTCGAGGTGCGGAGCGAAGGTCCCGGGCTGGGATCTGACTTCACCGTCCGTCTGCCGCTGAAGCGCCCTGCCGGATGGCAGGCGGCTGCGGCCCCAGACGGCGGTAGCCCTGCACGACACGCCAGCACCCGCGCGTGCACACACTATGTTGGTCGCGGTGACCCCTGGCCTGGTCAGGCCCTTGCCGCCCGATGGACAGGCCAGCCGCGCTGGCTCCGAGGTTGCGGGGCGGCGTGAACCCGGCGATCTTGTTACCGTGGCAGCCCGTTTCCGCCACGTGGCACGATGACAATCCGCAAGCTGCTCCTTCTGCTGGTCCTCGCAGTGTGGTTGCCCGCCGTTCTGGGCTTTGCGCTGCTGACGCACTACACCTACCGCCAACAGGTGCTGGGCAAGCAGCACGACCTGGAGCGCCTGGGTCAGGCGCTCGCCAGCAGCGTCGAGCGAGAGCTCGACCGGCGCCTGGTGGTGGCTACCACACTGGGCGGCTCGCCAGCGCTGCAAACTGGCGATCTGGCGGCGTTCCATCGCGAAGCCACGCTGATCGCGCGTCAGACGGGCGGGTGGATTGCAGTGGCCGATGGCCCCGACCTGGTCCTCAACACGTTGGTGCCCTACACCGCAGGCTACCGTCGTGCCCGCTCTGCCCAGTCGCCGCCTCTGCGGCAGCAGCCGGAGGTCTTCTTCACGCCCACCGAGGGTGAAACGGGTCTGCCGACCGTCGTGGCCCTGGCACCTGATCTCTACTTCAGCCCTGCGCGGTACAACGTCGCTGCCAACTTCAAGCCGGCTGCCATCCAGGAGCTCCTGAACGCAGCCACGTTTCCGCCGAGCGGCAATGCCGCGGTGATTGACCGACAGCAGGTGATCGTTGCGCGCAGCCGTGATCCCCAGAAGTGGATTGGCCAACGGGCGGGCGAGCAAGTGCGCCGCCTGGCAGCCGCTGGCCGGCCCACCGTGGTGGAAACGACCACCCTGGACGGTGTGCCGTCGCTGACCTATGTCTCAGCGCCGAATCGCTACGGGTGGAATGTCGTGATCGCGATGCCACGCGCGACGTTGGCAGCGACCGCTCAGACCTTGACTCAACAGGCGATCCTGGCGTCGGCGGCCCTGCTGGGGATCGGGCTCGTGTTCGCGTTGCTCATCGCCCGACGAGTCGCCCGGCCGATGACCGCGTTGCGCCGTGCGGCACAGCAGCTCGGCCGCCAGCAGTTGCCAAAACGGGTGGTGTCCGGAGTTCTGGAGTTCGATGCCGTGGGGTCAGCACTGCTGGATGCAGGTGAACGGGCACAGCAGGCCCACGCCACCCTGCAGCGGCAGGTGGCCGAGGCGGTCCGACAGACCGAAGCAGCGCACCGCGAGCTGATGGAAAGCCAGAAGATGGAAGCGATCGGACGACTGACCGGCGGCATCGCCCACGACTTCAACAACCTGCTGCAGACCATCATCGTGGGCCTGCAGGTCCTGCAGCGGGACCCGGCCAACCACCGCCACGAAAGAACCGTGAGCGCTTCCCAGCGTGCCGTGACCAAGGCCGCAGAACTGGTCCGTCAGATGCTCAGCTTCGGTCGGCAACAGGCGCCATCGCCGCAGGCGGTGAGTGTGCTGGCGCTGGTCAACCAGAGTTTGCAACTGATCACCCGGGCTGTCGGCGCGCAGGTCCGCTTCAGGACCCACGTGCCGGCCGATGTGCCCGCCGTACACGCCGATCCGACCCAGTTGGAGCTGGCCATCCTCAACTTGGTTTTCAACGCGCGCGATGCAGTGCAGCAGGGCGGGCACATTGTGCTCACAGCCCGAGCGGCATCCGATTCCGAAACCGCGACGCTTCCTCCCGGCCGGTTTGTCTGCATCACCGTGTCGGACGACGGTGCAGGGATGGACGCCGCGACCGGTCTGCGGGCGTTCGAGCCGTACTTCACCACCAAGGCCGTGGGCGCAGGCAGCGGCCTGGGACTGGCCCAAGTGCGGTCCTTCGCACAACAAGCCGGTGGAGATGTGCGCCTGCAGAGCAGCCCGGGGGTCGGCACCACCGTCGAGCTGTACCTCCCGGTCGCGCCGCGCGCTGCGGACGCCGCGCCAGGGACCACAACAGCGACGCCCTCCGGTGCAGCACCGACCGGCAAGAGCTCCCCGCCCCCTCTCTCCTTGGTGCCGACCGGCTTGCGCATTGCGATGGTGGAGGACGACGCACTCGTCTCATCGGTGGTCGTGCCCGCGTTGCAACACAAGGGGCATCACGTGACCCTGTTCGAAACGGCCGACGCGGCCCGCCAGGCCTTGCAAACCGTCACCGGCGACTTTGACGTACTGTTCAGTGACGTTGTGGTGCCCGGCTCCATGTCGGGGCTTGATCTTGTCAAATGGGCGGCCGTCCACCGACCGGAGCTGGCGCGCGCTATCGCCACCGGCTACACCCCGGAGGCCATTCCACAGAACGTGGTGGTGCTCAGCAAACCGTATGACATCGACCAGGCGGAACTACTGCTGGTGAACACCGTCCGGCAGCAAGCGGCTCGAGGTTGATCCTAGCGCCATCCCTCCTCCTGCCGCCCCGATCCGGCGCCAGGCCGAAGACCGCGACGTCGATGGTTTCCACCGGAGACCGCGATCAAGCGCTGGATCTCCAGTCGCCAACCCGTACGAAAATGCACGACCAGCACCACGCGGGCGGACAATCACCGCTCCGACGCCACGACGTCAGGGCAGCGGGCATGCAGGCGACCGGCTATGACGGCACGCCACAGGAGGCGGTCGTCGGTTACTCGCAAGTCGGGCGCCGAAATCTCGCACGACGGCCAGAGGGGCCGGAACGTGCTTGGCAATGGTCGAGGATGGCCTCTGCAGGGACGGCGGTGTGTCCGGTTCCACCTTGCGGGACGTGACCCGGTTGCCTGCCGCCTCTGGCAAGCTAGGCCCGCAGCAAAACAGAGTTGCACGCGACGAAGCGGCCCACCCGCCCCGGGGCCCGCTCTGGCGACCGTTGACGGCGTGCCGTCCCCAACCCTGGGGCAGCCGCCACGGCCAGCGATGACACGCTGGCCGGCGCACCGGCAACGCCGCATCCTGCCGCCGCGCCGGATGCACGTCCGGGCTGGCGCCGTGACAGGCAGCTGCGCCGGGGAAACTGGCTTCTCGACAAGAGCCACCGGGGGCCGGCTCGGCCGGCCCCCGTCCACGCAGGCTCGACGACGAAAGCGCCGTCGTAGAGCACCCGGGGGGCTGCCTGCTGGCGGCCGTTCTTCCGAGAGATCAGCGCTCGTCCGTGCTGCTGGCCTGCGGACCCAGCACCGAAGGCAACACCCGGTTTGCCCGCAAGCCACCCTCGTTACACCGCTGCGCCAGACTGGGCCAGATCGTTCACCACCACTTGATTCCTGCCTGCTCGCTTGGCTCGGTAGCACGCGGCGTCGGCCGCCTGCATCACGTGCTCGGCCTCGCAGATTTGCTGGACGCTCACAACACCGATGCTCGCACCGACCGAAAAGGTGTTTGTTTCCCATCCCAGCACACAGCGGTCCACGGCATCCCGCATCTTCTCGGCCACCCTGCGCGCTTGTGCGGCAGAGCACCTGGGTAGCAGCGCTGCAAATTCATCGCCTCCAAGCCGCGCCAGTACGTCAGAGTCACGCACGACGCTAAGCAGGACGGTGGCCACCGCCTTGAGCATCGCATCCCCGGCGGCATGCCCCCCACCGTCATTGACCGCTTTGAACCGGTCAAGGTCGACGTACAGGACAGCAAACCCTTGCGTTTTGGCGGTTGCACAAGCGTCATCGAGCGCCCGTTCGAAATTGGTTCGATTATTCAATCCCGTGAGCGGATCGTGCGTCGCGGCCCAGGACAGCTGTTCGCGCTCGCACCGCTCTTGCGTCACATCCTGGAATGTCCAGATGACACCGGCCGATGGGTTGGTTGCATCGACGGCCCGCCCCCTGACCCGGCACCAGAACGCGCCCGTCAGCGCATGGGCCAACTGCAGTTCGCTCTCAACGCTTCCGACGCGGCTCAGCGCTTGTTGCATCTCCGTCCGAAGCTGGTCATATCGCCCTGGCGCCGGCGATAAGTGTTGGAGGTTCTGCCCGACGAGCGACTCACGATCGAGCCCCAGCATGGACGCAAGTTCGGAATTGGCCAGAACGCACACCTCGTTGCGGGTCAAAGCAATGCCCACCCGCGCATGGTCCATCACCACACTGAGTTGACTCAACATCGCACTGCGCTCGCCATCCTGGCGTTGGCGATCGGCAATCAAGTCGGAAAACGCACCGACCAGACGTCCAATTTCACCGCCCTCCCGTGGCCAATCGGGCGTGACGTCCGGCAAATCCTTCAAGCGTTCCACCTCCTCCCGCAGGCGTGTGATCGGCAGCGCGGCGAACCACGACAAGATGCCGGCGAGCACACCGGCCAACAAGCCGGCGACCAAGGCAATGCGCACACCTCGTTGACGGGTCAGTTCCACCGGCTGCAGGGCGACCTGTTCTTCGGCCGTGCGCAACAGCACCCAGTCGGATCCGGGGATGCCGGCCATCGACACAAAAAAGCCCGGGACACGGCGTGCAATGCCGGTGGTGTCGATTGGCGCGCCGATGTCGAGCCACTCGTCCACGATGTCGCTCAAGCCCGGCGTCAAGCGGGCCGGCTGCAGGATCTGACGGGAATCGGGATGTGAGAGCACCACGCCTCGGCGGTCGATGACGTACTCCTGCGTGCCGCGGGCCGCCGATCGTGTGGTGAGGGAGAACATTTCGGCGGCCTGCAGTCGCGAGGTGCCGACCAACATCCCCAAGGGACGTCCCTGCCCATCCCGGGCCACGGCCGGCTGCGCAATCGCCACCACGGGGACCTGGAGCACGGGGCTCACCAGCGGCCTGGAGATCACGGGCTGATCGCCCGACATGGCGCGCAGGAAGGTGTCTTCCTTCGCCACATTGACCATCCGCCCCCGGGGCACACCCCGCTCCAGGCGAACCAGCTGATCACCACTTGGCGCAATGGCGAGCACGACGTCAAACAGCACATGGATGGACGGCTTGTCAACCAGGTACCGCTCCAGCGCCTTGGCATCGCTCCAGATGGCGTCCGGTGCGGCCCGCTGTACCGCACCCAATGCCGCCTGCAGCATCGACAGCTTCTCGCCCAGCAAGGCCGCCGTGCGTTCGGCGTCCGCGGTCTGGCCCTGCGAGATGACCTTGGAGAAGTCAGAAATGGTCGCATCCAAGGCGATCTGCACAGCGCCCATGGCGCCGGTGATCGCCGTCAACACACTCAGGGCGACGATCTTGAACTTGAGCGTGGCCACTGTCTGCCGCAGGGCGCGGGTGAGCGGGCCAGGCATCAGCAGGGAAATGGGCGTCGCATGCCCATCACATCGGCAGTTGCGCTCCGCCCTGAACGCGGAAAATCCCATCCTCCATGTCCTTCGTCAGCTGCGAGTGCAACGCTGACGTGGGCCGCCGCCGGCGGCGGCCGCCTTCTTGCCGCGGTCGTCCAGCCCGGCGTGGCCATGCAATTTGCCGGACAGGAACGTGCCGCACGTCACACACGGCAGGGTACATCCCCTATAGAGGCGCAGACCTGACAGCCGAACACGATCCAGGCCCCCCGCACGCAGCGGCCGGCAACCACATCACCATGCGTCGGAAAAACGGTTACCTGCTGTCGCGTCTGCTTTTGATCGTGCTGGCGGTGGCGAGCCCGCTGCTCCTGCTGCTGGGCCTGTCCATCCACGAAGCACGGCTGGATGCCGAACGCCACGCGTTGGCCGCGCTCAAAGCACGCGCCGATGAGGCAGCGGAGCGGACGGTGGACATCCTGGAGCAGGCAGAGCACCTGATCAATTTCATGGCCACACGCCAGCGCCTGCGCGAGCTGGATGCCGAAGCCTGTCACAGCTTGGTTGCAGGCATTGCACACCGCGACTCGGCTTACACGAACTTGGGATTGTTTGACCGCCGTGGCTACCCGGTGTGCACGTCCGCGGCGCGCCAGCGGCGCACCAGCTTCGCGGAGCACGCCTGGTTCCAGTCCGGCATGGCAGCGAGTGGGCTTTGGCTGAGCGACGCCCTGAAAGGGCCACTCAGCGGCAAGATGGTGCAGTACATGACCCGGCCCGTGTTCAACGACAACGGCGACAAGGTGGGTCTGATTGCGCTGTCCATCGATCTGCAGGTGTTGAACGCACAACTGCAGGCACTGGTCAGCACACCTCACACGTCGGTGGCGATCCGCAAGGACAACAAAACGTTTGTCACCCGGCTGCCCGACCCTGCACGCTGGATGGGGCAACCCATCGTCGATAGTCTGACCCAGGCCGTTGAACTTTCGACCGTGCCAGTGAGGGTAGGCGTTGGTGTGGATGGTCATGAACGGGCATTCGCCTTGACCCCCATCGCGAAATATGGGCTGGAGGCGGCCGCCGGCATGCCCGCGGCGCAGGTGTATGTCGAGTCGAACGCGGTGCTTCGGCGCAGCGTGGCAATCGGCGTCATGGGGATTCTGTTGGGTCTCATCGCTGCAATGGGGGCCGCCCGGCGGCTGACACTCGCCCTGGGCAACATCAGCAGCACCGCCCACGCGCTGCGCCATGGCGTCATGGACGTGCGGGCGGATGCGAACTTGCCCGGGGAGTTCGGGCGGGTTGCCGAGGAGTTCAACCGCCTGATCGACCGCCAGGTCGAGCACACCGCCTGGGTCCAGCTTTCTGAACAGAAGGCCGTGCGCCTGCGACGGCTGCACGAGACGCTGTCAACCACCGGACACGCCATTGCCCATGAGGCCGCGCCAGCCGCGCTCCAGCACGCCGTGTGTGCGGCGTGTGTCAGTACCGGACTGGCACACGCGGCGTGGACCATGCACCGAACCGGTGACTCACCACCGGTGGTCGCGGCACGCTCAGCGAATGCAGACCGGTGGATCGCGCAGGCAGACCAGGTCGCGGTCTGGACGTCAATTGACAGCGGGACCTCCACAGCCGATCAACCGATGGTGACAGCGCTGGCCGAGGGCCTGCACACCGTGTTCGTCCCGGTTCTAGCGGTGGCCGGTACGTCGACCGCCCTGCTGCTGGTGCTTCACCCGGACGACGCCGCTGACAGGGACCTCCTGCGCAGTCTTGCCGAGCTGGGCCGCACCCTCGCGTTTGGTTTGCACCAGGAGCACGACCGACGTGCGCGCGCCGACTTGGCAGGCGCCCAGGCGGCCAATCAAGCCAAGAGCGCTTTTCTCTCCCATGTCAGCCACGAGCTGAGAACGCCATTGAACGCGGTGCTGGGCTTTGCACAACTGGGACAAGGCTGCCAGGGCGCACGCACCGACCGTCAACTCCACGGCCACCTAGGCCATATCATCAGCGCCGGCCGCCATCTCCAACTGCTGATTGACGACCTGATGGACCTGTCCAGGATCGAGACCGGACGGTTGTCCGTGACGCCCCACCGACTGCACCTCTCCGACCTGCTGCGCGCCACCTTGGAGCTGCACAAGCCGTCGGCCGCCGAGCACGGGGTGGCCTTGCGGCTTGCGCTCGACTTGCATGTGACCATCCGCTCTGACGCCTTCCGGCTGCGTCAGGTGTTGAACAACCTGATCTCAAACGCCATCAAGTACAACCGGCGGGGCGGCGAGGTGTGGCTGGCCGCGCACCAAGTGGACACGGACGTCGTTATCGAGGTGCGGGAATCGGGGCAAGGCATGTCGGAAGCGCAGGTGGCGCACCTGTTCGAAGCTTTCAACCGGGTTGGTCGGGAGAACAGCGGCATTGACGGCACCGGCATCGGACTCTTCATCACCAAGCGTGTCGTGCAATTGCTGGGCGGTACGTTGCATGTGCACAGCACCGAAGGTGCCGGCACCACGGTCACGGTGTTGCTGGAAGGCACCGAGCCCGCACCCGCCACCACGACAGCCACATCCCTGCCCGACACCGCTGAAGCGATCCCCACCGACGTATCCGGACAAGTGCTGTACATCGAAGACAACGCCGTCAATGCGCTGCTGCTCGAACATTGGTGCGCCCAGCACACATCGGCCCAACTGCGTGTGGCCGAGGATGGCGCCACCGGCCTGCAGGCAGCAGCGACGCAGCAGCCAGACCTGGTGCTCCTGGACATGCACTTGCCCGACATGGCGGGCATGGAGGTGCTTCGCCGCCTCAAGGCTACCGTCCAGACCTCGTCGATACCGGTGGTGGTACTTTCCGCCAGTGGCACGGTCCACGAGATCCAGGCCGCTCGCGACGCCGGCGCCTCGGCCTATTGGACCAAACCGATTGACTTCACCGAGTTGCGTGTTCGCATCGCGGAGCATCTTGCGGCAGCGACACCGGCGCGATCACGCACCACCCACGGATCGCGAACTGAAGCGTGAGCGGCTGAGCCGACAGTTGCGGCCAAACGACCTGCGCGCCCTGAGGCGCCGGGACCGCCTGGCGGCACAGCACAAGATGAGCTAGCGCATCGATGACACATCCACGGGCTACGCCGCCGTCCGCCCCGAGCGCGCGCCCCGTCGTGCGCCCAGGCGCTTCGGCAAGCTGGCTAGGCCAGAGCAAGACACCCGTGCAGCCGGGCGAAAGCGCTATCGCTGGCGGACCATTCACGCAATGCCCACAAAGCGGTGTATTGAGGACTTCCCTAGTTCATGGGAGAGCCTGTCAGCCTTGTGCGAGTCACAGTAGACCTTGCCCGCAGCGAAGCGGTCGAGAAAGGTGCTGCTCATGATCAACGCGCTGAGGATTGCAGCGGTCTTGCTCACGCTGAATCCGGTAGTCCTCCCTGCGGCCCCCGCCCAGACCTTTGCCTCCGAGATCACCAACTACTTCAGGGGCGAGGCGTTCGGGTCGTTGCCAGGGCGTTGGTATGGAAGCTCTTCCGCAGACAACTTTGCAGTGGTCCCCATCACCGAGTTTGAGATCGAGGAAGCGGTGCTTGGCGCTCCGGACTTGCGCTTCGTTGCACTTCCAGGCGTTGGCGAGCAAGCGCTGGGCGGCGCGTTTCGCGGCGCGTATGTCGAGGTCGCCTTTGATCGCACATTTGACGCGAACACCGTGGTCACCGTTTATGAGACGTTACGCGATCATGAAGAAGCAGTCATCTGGCTGTGGTACGCCAACGGCACCTTCGAGCAGCTTCGTACCGATCCTGCCGTCAAAGGGGACGCGGTCTCATTTGACCTTCGTCCCTATGCTGGATTCCTTGCAAACAACGGCGGTGCGTTCACTCGAATCGGCATCGGGGGGTTGGACGAAGGTGGCTCCGTGAAGGGATTCGACTTGGATGCGATTGCGATTTCACCCGTGCCGGAACCTGCCACTTGGATGCTTCTCGGCCTGGGGACGTTCGCCATCGCTACGTTCCTCAAACACCAGCGGCCACGTGCAGTGCCGCTATCCTGAGCGACGGTAACCGCAGACTGTTCCGCAGTCATTTCACAGCTTGGGCATGTGCTTCCCAATCCGACCGCCCTTTGACGAAATGGATCTCGTGCTGTTGCTAATATCAGCGGCGCTCGCAAGGCCGCAAGTGGTCAGAAATGCGGCATGGTCCTTTACGCACCAAGGCAAGTGCTGAACATGCCCTTTGATGCGCAAGCCGATGCCCCGGTGGCAGCGCTGGATAGTGCCGGTGCTATAGATCTGGCAGGAAAAGCGTCTCACTGGGGTAACACGGGCTGGTCCGAAGGAACGTCGGCGGTTGACGCACCTTCCCATAACGCCCTGGCGACCAGCAATACAGTTCTTCCGGTGATCTAAGAAGAACTGGAGATGGGTAAACGCGAAGTTTGCACCGGGGGTATACGAGTATTCTCACGCATCGTCGAACCGCCCTTCTCAAAAAGCGTGGAGCTGCGCAGCGAGCACGCAGAAGTGCAGGGCCGGCCTGTGCACCCCCCGGTTACAGCAGGCGACCTTGAGGCGATGGCCGATCGGACCATCGTGGCCAAGGAGACAGCGGAACGTGCCGTCATCTCGACGGCGCGCGTCGTCACGAGGTCACCGTAGCCAAGACGGTCCAACAGCGGACGGAGCAAATCCACGAGACGCTGCGCAGTACCGAAGTGGAAGCCGAGCGCTTGTCCGACGCAGGGCTAGGCAGCGGGACTCGGGCCGACTGGCTCTTTCACGACCACTTCAAGGCAACGTATGCCGCCACCGGGACTACCTTCGAGCGATACGCCCCAGCCTATGCGTACAGTGCTGCGCTGAGGGACGACCGCCGCTACAGCGGCCGCGAATCGGGGACCATGGAACCAGAGATTCGCAGCGACTGGGAAACGCACCACCCGACAGTGCGTGGACCGGTTCGAGGGCGCCGTCCAACACGCTTGGCACAGCGCTACGCGCTAGCAACCAGCCGCGGGAAGGTCGCTGCAGTGACCTTACCCTGAGGCAAGCCTTCGCGAGTAGCGCTAACTGTTCATTGCGCTCGACGCGTCAAGACCATCGGTTCGGCGTGATGACGACTGGCCCCCTGCTTGCCGCCTAGCGCCGCACCGATCGCACCAAGGAGCAAAGCAAGCGCCGCACCGAGGGAAGCCTGCGACGAGGCCTTCGCAGTGGCGTCGGCGACTTCCCGTGTCTTCGCCTCCGCCTCGCCCTTCTGCTGTTCCCACTTGACGCGCAGCTGCTGGTACGACGTGATCCATCCATCCACACGTTGCTCTGCTTCCCGGCGGTCCAGCCCGGCTCGGCTCATGACCACGTTCACGGCAGCCTCACGATCGGCCTGGTCCACAGCGTTCCCGCCCGACGCCATGATTCGTTGGAGGACCGTCTGCAACTCGGCAGTCTCGGACTCCGCCGCCCCACTGGCCTCAGCGCGTGTGAGGTCACCTGCGGCGGAAGCCGCCTGGCCCTGAATCGAACGCGGTGCAAGCGCCGGATTTCCGGTTTGCGAGAGCAGCCGCTGGACTTGTGACTTCACGTCGCTCATCGATAAACCGCTGGCCTCCACTTGCTGCTTCGCCGCGTCGGTCAGCGGGCCTGCGGCAGCCGCTGCCCCACTAGCGGTGACGGTGGCGGCCGTTCCCACAACGCTGGCACCGCCCCGGACCACGGAGCCAATCAACGAGCTCAACAGGTAAACCGCAAGCAGCGTGGCAACGCCCCACGCCAACAGGCCGTGCAGCATGGCGTCCATTCGGTTAGATGAACCTGACAAATGACCGGCCACCCATCCACCCGCAAACAAGGCGATCAGGCTCGACAGCGCCCACCATAGGGCCGCCCCGACTCCGAAGCTCGATGCCTGCGGGGAACCGTTGGCCCGCAAGGGATCGAGAGTACTCAGTCCGATGCCGGCGCCCAGCAGGCTCAACAGCAACTGCAGCACCACTGCGATCACCATGCCGGCCAGCACCGCCCCCCACACCACACGCTTGTGGGCATCGATGGGATGCAAACCCTCTGGCAGCGCTGCGGAACTTGCGAATGTGGTGGTCATGGTATCTCCTGGTAGCAAAGAGAGGTGCAGCAAGGCGACTCGAGTGCTCTGTTGAGTCGACTGCAAAGAGGATGCGCACCGTGTTCTTCACAGTCTCACGGAACCGGTCCCGATGATGTAGGACGGGCGGCCCCTCATAGGACAGGCAGGCAGCCACCGGCACTACACACAACCGGAACAACGTACACGCACCGCACTGCGCTGCGCCAGATGCAAGCGTTAATAACCGCTGCACAACCCCAAGCACCTGCCGCGCTCCGGGCGACCAAGCTAAAACGCCGTGGCAATGAGTGAACTACCCGCCGAGTCGCCGCGTCGCCGCGTTCCACGGCTTCCGGATGGACGGTGCAAGCTCGCAGACGGTGACCTGGTGCGGCCAGGCAGCGGGCAGCCGGTGGTTGACATTGGTGGCGGTTCCCCGCTGCAATATTGCACTGAAGCGTACGACCGGAACGAGCATCGTCAGGTCCCGAACGGACGCAGGCGAACAAGGGGGAAGCCCAAGGAGCCCCTTTGGGAAAATCGCGTGTCACTGCGCGATGGAGAGCATGCTCAGTGAACGTTTTGCGCCGATCGGTCGAGCAACACCGTCGAGTGCGTCGTTACCGCGGCAACGCCCACGGTCATTCCGGCTGCTGAAGCATGCCGCCGGCAACAGCACACCATCACGCGCCCTAACCAGCTCGGCGACCAGTGCCGCTCAAAGACGGGGCTTGTGGTGGCGGGCAGTCGACTGTCTCCATCGACGGCGCCCGCCGAGGTTCATTGCAAGCGGCGTTCGGGAAGCAGCCATGCATCGACCTCGGCCAGGGTCCGTGCGAGGTCAAGTGGTTTAGTCCAGTAGCCATCAAAGCCTGCCTCGCTCGCTGTGCGTTTTGCATCCGGTCCCGCCGAGGCGGAGACGACGACAGCAGGCACCGTGTGCAGGGAAGGGATTCGCCGAAGCACTCTCAGCAGCTCAACCCCGTTCGTATCGGGCAGGTGCATGTCTATCAGCAGCAGTGAAGGCACAATCGCCTCAGCCAATGCGAGGGCCTGCTGCCCGTTGTCCGCAATGTGCAGCGTCACTGTTGGTCGGCGCTCGAAGATCGCCTGCATGAGCAGCACGTTGATCGGGTTATCCTCCACGTAGAGCACGTGACCCCCCGTCGCTTGAGCGCACGCCTCGGGCGGCACTCTCTCGGCTTCGCGGGACGCCTGCATCGAAAGGCCTTTGCTCACGTCTTGCTTGTCCGCAGCACGCAGTGTGACGCGGAACACCGAACCTGCGCCCACTTCACTGCGTACCGTGATGCGTCCCCCCATCAGCTCGACCAGGTGTGAACTGACGACCAGTCCCAGGCCGGCGCCTTCTATGTTGGTCCTCTCAGCGCCCAGTCGATTGAATGGCTGAAACAGCTGCGCCACTTGCTCGGGTGCAAGTCCGTGCCCCGTGTCCGCCACCTCAAAACCCACCTCGCCGGCGCCCGACCATGTCGACACGGTCACCTGGCCGCCTAGGCGGTTGTACTTCACCGCATTCGAGACAAGATTGAGCATGACCTGCCGCAGCCGGTGCGGCTCTGCGAGAGCTACACCGCCAAAAGGGGCTGGACCACACTTGAGACGAACGTCCTTCTCTCTTGCGGCAGAGGACATCAGCTGCAGCACCTGTCTAAATTCGGCGGCCAGCGTAACCGGCTGCAGCGTCAATTGCAGCGCGCCGCTTTCGATGTGAGAGATGTCGAGTAGCTGATTGACGACGTTAAGCAGATGGCGGCCTGAGTCGAGGATGACGGACAAGCGATTTCGCTGCACCCCGACCAATGGCGCCGCGTCGTCGACCGCCAGCAGCTGTGCAAAGCCCATGATGCCGTTCAACGGCGTTCTGAGCTCGTGACTCACCCTCGCGATGAATTCACTGCGAGCTTGGGCGAGTCGTTCAAGCGAGCGCCTTTGCACGGTTGCATCCTGCATGGCCACTCGCTCTGTGACGTCCGCGACATGACCGTGCCAAAGCTGACCGCCATCGCCTCGTCCGCGAGCATGTCCTTGCACTTCGTGCCAGCGCTGGGGCTGTCCGGCCCGCGTTGGCGACAGGCGGACCAGTACCCGGAACGCTGTGCTTCCCGCTGCTGCAAGCTCAAGCTCCTTCTTCAGCATCGCTCGATCATCCGCCGACCAGCAGTGAAACACCGCATCAGCCGAGCGCCCCGCCTCGTCCGACGTCACTCCAAAAAGGTGACGCACAGTGTCGCTCACATATGGAAAACGCCACCCGTCCTCGCCCACGCGCTCCAACTGAAAGATCATGCCTGGCGCCTGGTCCGCTGCCCGCTTGATCCGCAACAACTCGTTCTCGATGCGCCGTCGCTGGCGAATGAGGACCAGTTGCATGGACACGCCACCGTCTTCCTGGCGTTGCGCATACAGCAGAACGTCTGCCCTGGCCCTGGCCCGCGTCAGCACCGTCATCGCAAGCTCGGTGACGTGGCCGTGCAGATTCAGCAGGGGCTGCACCATGCTCTGGTAAAGGACCCGCGAGGCGGGTGTCAGCCACACGTCGAAGCTGGTGCCGACGACGACTTCACGCTCGCATCCCAGCAAGGCAAACAGTGCCACGTTCGCGGCACTGATGCGTGCGTGAGGATCAATGCGCAGCCATGGACAGGGTACTTCGTCGAATCTCCTGTCGATTGCGTCGACCATTGTCGCCCTGATGTGACCACTCAACAAAGCCGATTCAAGAACCGCCAGATGAGGTTGATTGTTTCGGCCGGGTGCGTCATATGAGGACAGTGCCCACTTCCGTCAATCACGGCAAGCTCACTGCCAACAAGCCGCTGGTGTACGTAATCACCGACGCTGCGTGGCGCAATCGCGTCGTCAGACACTTGAATGATGAGGGTCGGCAACAGCAGCTTTGCCAAGTCATCGCGGTTGTCAGCCAGGAAAGTGACCTCTGCGAAGCGACGTGCCACGTAAGGATCCAGCGCGCAGAAACTTGACTTCAGCTCTTCCGTCAACGCAGGGTCGCCGTCAGACCCCAACACCGCAGGGGCAAGGAAGTTGGCCCAGCCAAGCATGTTGTTGTCGATCATGTCGATCAACGCCTCAACGTCCTGCCGTTCGAACCCGCCGACGTAACCAGGCAGATCGTTCAAGTAACGGGGCGATGGAGTGACCATCACAAGCGCCTTGACACGATGGGGAAGCTGCAGTGCGGCCAGCATGGAAATCATTGCACTCACGGAATGCCCGACCAGGACCGCATCCCGCAGGTCAGCCGCTTCGATGATGTCAACCATGTCGCTGGCATAGCCCCGCAAGTGGCTGTGCCGACGTTCATCGTAGGCATTCAAGTCGGCGTGCCCGCATCCAATGTGATCGAAAAGTACCACGCGGTGGCTCGCTTCGAACGCAGGCGCCACAAATCGCCACATCTGCTGGTCGCACCCGAACCCGTGCGCAAAGACAAGCGGCTGACGGTCGGAATCCCCCATTCGGACATTGCTGCGTTCCATCACGCTCATTGTGGTGCCCCTTCTGGCGTGCTCGCCTTGATGGCAAAACGTGTGCCGTGGCCATCGTATGTGCCCGCCCGGCAGGTGCGACAGCTTACCGGCTTTGTGTGCACGACCCGCATCGTCAACGCTCGTGCAGATGGTACCAAGGACGCCATCAACAACGCCGGGCAGCGGGTGAGCTTGCCGGTCGCACAAAGACACGACACAAAGCGATACCCCGGGGCGGCCGCCTCATGCCGCATGCTCACTTTCCACTGGGGGGGCGAATGCTGGTGGCATTGACCCGAGCCGAGGGACCCGGTCCGCTCAGAGGCCGCCGACTGGGCAGCTCAAGTACAGCGGCTGTCCAGGTTGGAGCCAGCCGCCTCCCTTCTGCACCAGCGGTCCGCATCACCGCGCCCCGGAGTGCACCCCGTAGAAGCCACTCAGCCGCCTGGGCTGCGGCGCTTGCGCACGGTACGCCCGAGCCCCCGTCATGCAGGAGATCGAGCGTGTTCGACCGCCTCCTGCAGCCTGTTACCAAGAGGGCAGCGCCAGTCAGTCTGACGCTGCTGCTCGGCTGCTCGGCTGCTCGGCTGCGCAGAGCCACGCCATGCGCCTGCGGTTCTACCGGTTCAGCGCCCTGCACGCGAGCCTTCACTCTGGCCGTGTGTCGGCTCGGCGTCTTCTTGCGGTTATGGTAGGCCGCATAACCTCTGTGGTCTGTAGGGCGACGGCCGTCGCCGCGATGTGTGGGCACCGCTGCAAAGCGACCTCGGCGTGCTACTGGAACCCCGCGACCGACCGCTACCACCTCAATCGGCGCGCTCCCAAAGATCGCCTCCTCAATGCGTTGGCGGCGTTGGCCAGTGCCACTTTGGCATCGCGCCCCGGCTGGGCGCCTACCGATTTGCTTAATGGCAGCAGCCAGTGTGCATTCGGGGCGCTGTGGTCCGGTCCGGCCGTCACGATGATGTACGCGGCCTCCACCGTGCGCTGGGCGTTGCACGCCGGTCAATCCCGCCACCGGTGCGCATCGTGATGCGGTTCTTCCGGTCGTTGAAGTTCCTGGACTGTCTCCTCGGACATGTCCTGTTTGCGCTCGCTTCCCGCAGGGCTTCGCTGGCGGCGGTCGTCTTCGTTACTGCGCCCGCGCTGAAGCTTGGCCTCCCGCTGGCGTTGCTACACGCACTCTCGGGCCTGGTGGGAGCCGCCGGCCGCCACGTCATAGGTGGCTTCGGCGCGCGTCAGGGCGCACCGATTGCGCCTTGAGCCTGGACTCCGCCTGCTTTATGCGGTCGTAGCTCATGGCCTTCTGACCTTGTGGCCTTCGCCTTGACGTGGAAGCGGCCGCTGCCCGCGTCCCCTGAACGGAGCTTTGCCCCCGCCAAACCGCCAGTTGCCGTCCAGGTGGCCCTCCACTGCGCACTCCCATCCGCAGGCTCTCGAGCGCAAAGCGGGCCGCCTGCGAAGAAAGATACTGACGCGGTGTCGCAGGTTTGATAGATGAAAGGCGCTCAGGCGCTTAGCTCGACGGTCACGCTGCTTTGCGGGAGGGCTGGCCGCTTCCATTTCCAGGCCCGCAGTTTGCTGGACGCCGGGGCTCGCGACGCTCCACGACTCACAATATGCGCAGCCAGCTGCTCGCTTACCCTGTTGTCCTTACCCCATCGAAATTAACGGGCTTCGGCTTCTTTATTTCCAGCCGCGACCTGCCTGAACTGCTGTCCTTCGGACTGAGCGAAGGCGACGCGCTAAAAGCCGCCGCCGAGGACTTGGCGTTGGTACTCAGTACTTACAAGAACGGCAACCGCCCTCTACCTGCCCCCTCACGGCCGCTGGCGCACGAACGACTGGTAGTTCCTGCAAACCTTCTTGGCACGGGGCAGCCAGATTTACAGTGAAGGTACACCGGCCGCTACCGCAGGCAGGATCGTATGTACTACCGGCCTCGGTGTACGTTCCTCTGCGGTTGCCTTCCAGTGACCGCGTTGGCGGTCACAAGCGATGGTCTCACCGCCCTGCCCTTGACCAGTACTTGACGGCTCTATCGCCAACGGGTGCGGGTCGCCCGAGCGCCGCTGGTCTCACGGAGCGCCCAATGAGCACATCGGCCGCTGCGCGGATGAGCACGGGGAAGAGGGTGCCATCGGCTTACGCGACCGCTGCAGACGCCAACAACCGATGTTGCACTTGGCAGCCAGTGTTCCAAGGGGGTTGTCGTGACCAAGAAATGAGACTAAGAGAGGTCTCGCCGTGATTAAGCCCAGGTAGCCGGAGACCATGCAGCGACAAGTAGGTGAGACAGAACGTCAGGACATCCTGGCACGATATGCGATTCTTGATACCGCGCGCGAGGATGTGTTCGACCAGGTGGTGCGCATTGCTGCAAAAGAGTGCGATGTGCCAATGGCGCTCGTCAGCTTCGTGGACGCCAGGCGCCAGTGGTTCAAAGCCGAATTCGGCTTTGGGACGCGCGAGACTGGCTTGGACAAAAGCATCTGCGTCAAGGCGATTGAACATGAAGGGGTTTTCGTGGTGCCGAATGCAGAGGAGGATCCGCGAGTCTGCGCCAACCCTCTCGTGATCGGCGAGCCCGGCATCCGTTTTTACGCCGGCGCGCCGCTCATGTCGAGCTGCGGCGTGGCGGTGGGCATGATCTGCGTGCTGGACACGAGGGCGCGGGTGGGCATCACGCCTGCGCAGCAGGATTGCCTTGTGGCTTTGGCCGCAGGCGTGATGCGCGTGCTGGAAGGGCGGTGCCACCAACTGCCCAGTGCGGCGGAGGTGCTTGGTGTCGGATGAGGTACGTGTCATTTTTGGCGTGTTGTCATCGTGCACTGCACGTCGCGGCGGTCAACCCAGCGTTTGTTGCCGTGAATTGAGGACATCCGCCTGGTGGGTATGCTGGTGGACTGACATGCGTTTGCCAACGCACAGGAACCGGCCTCCGGTGCGATGAAGTCGCTGGCTCTGGCAGATCCTGAGCGCAATCGCCTTCGACCCTTGCAATCCGCAGACGCTGGAAGCGCAACGAAACAACTCGCCATGACGCGCGCGCCGTGGCCTGGGGCGTCCTACACCGCAGCGCAGGCACGCAATACTGCGAGCCGGGTGTTGCAACAGATGATGGCAGCGTACGTGTTGTGGAACGGGTGCTGTGACTGTGCTTGGACAACGGCCCGTGCCCAGCACCTGGCCACCGACCTCGTCCCATTCACCAATCGCAAAGCTTGGCGGCGCGAAGTCGCGAAAGTCGTCTCGACGTGCATGTACTCAACGCTGGACGGACAGTCGGCACCGTCCCTTGACATGAGCACCTTTAGACCTTGACCGTCCCGTACAGCGATCCAGTGGCCTGACGGTGCTGACCGTTGGGCATTCGACGGCGTGTCACTGCCAGCCGCCCAACAGGCTCCTCGTGTTCGATGTCTTGTGATGATGCTGCTGTACGCGGCGGGAGTGGTTGACGACGGCTGTGAGACCAGCGACAGCGCTCTGGCAGCGAGCAACCAGGCCTTGCGCCATAACATTCGCTAGCTGAACAAGCGCATTATCGCAATTTTCGCAGGCCTCTCTCGAAGAACGCCCGGCGCGAGCGAATGGAGCTACCTCCCTTCTGCACCCGATCGCTGTGCTTGCTCCCGCGCAGCATCAACGTGGATTCATCTGATTGGTCACGCCAATCGGTCGGCCGCCCTCACATGACGTGTCCGTTGCAAAGGGCGACCTCGCTGACACTGCTTGTCCCACGACGCCGGCTAAATCGTCGACCGCGTACGGTTTCTGCAGAAGTTGAAATTCGCCGCTGCCTTCGTCCGCCAGCACCTCGCTGTAGCCGCTGGTCAGCACCACCGGCAATCCGGGGTACGTCTGGCCAATGAACCTGGCCAGCTCCAGCCCATTCATGCCCGGCATGATCACGTCAGAAAAAACGAGATCAAACCGCCCAGGGCTCTGTTCAAGCATGGCGATGGCTTGCGCTGCGTGCCTGGCCCAAGCCGTACGGTGGCCGAGGTCGTGCAGCACCTCCGTTGTAAAACGGCCCACGTCCTCGTTGTCTTCGACGACCAAGACGCAAGCGGACAAGCGAGCGGTGGACGGCGGCTGCGGCGGCGCGGTGACAACGGCCAGGCCACGGTGCACAGAGGCGGGCGTGCTCGGCAGCAGCAGCGTGAACGTGGACCCGTTGCCCGGCGTGCTCTCAACGGTCACATTGCCGCCTGACTGCTGCGCGAAGCCGATGACCTGGCTCAGGCCCAGTCCCGTGCCCTTGCCGGTGGGCTTGGTGGTGTAAAAGGGCTCGAAGACCTGCTCCAGCCGCTCGGGTGGGATGCCGCAGCCGGTGTCGCGCACCAGCACTGCCAAGAATTGGCCCGCGCGCGGCGGCTGGCCCTGCGCCGCCGGCAGCTGCTGGACGGCCCGCACCTGCAGCACCAGTTCACCGGTGCCGTTCATCGCGTCGCGGGCGTTGATGCACAGGTTGATGAGTGCCGTCTCAAACTGGTTGACATCGGCATGGGCATACAGCGGCTTGGCGGCCATCGGGCCGGTGATGTGGATGCCAGGACCGAGCAGCGGCCGCACCATATCAATGACGGTGGCTGTGCGTTCGGCAACGTCGAATGTTTCGGGGTTCAACGGCTGCCGTCGCGCGAAGGCCAGCAGCTGGCCGGTGAGCTTGGCGGCCCGGCGCACCGTTTCGGCAATGGTGTCGAGAAAGCGCACGCGGCGGTCGTCCGGCAGGTCGGGCTTGCGCAACAGCGCCACCGAGGAGCCGATGACCGTCAGCAGGTTGTTGAAATCGTGGGCCACACCGCCGGTGAGCTGCCCCATGGCCTCCAGCTTTTGGGCATGCCGCAGCGCGTCCTGCGCTTTCAGCAGCTCAGCGCTGCGCTCTGCCACGCGTTGCTCCAACGTTTCGTTCAGGTGGCGCGACGCCTGCTCAGCCTGGATGCGGGCGGTGGTGTCGTAGCCGCCGATGAACACACCGGTGACCTGCTCGTCGTCGTCTCGCACCGGATGGAACAGCAGATCAAAATAGTGAACGTCCGGCTGGTTGACCAGCGAGATGGCGATGTTCGGCGCTGTGAACGGCACACCCGTGCGGTAGACACCGTCCATCAACTCGTAGAAGCCCTGACCCACCAGCTCGGGGAACACCTCGCGCACCGTACGGCCCAAGAACTCGCGCGGGCCGGCGATGCTGCGGTATGCGTCGTTGACGTACTCGTACACATGCTCCGGCCCGCTCACCATTGCCACGAACCCCGGCATCTGCTTGAGCAAGGCGCGCTGACGGTGCTGCTCGTGGTCGGCGCGGCGTTGAGCGAGTACCTTGCCAGTGGTCTCGACCCCGGTGCAGAACATGCCCAGCACCTGGCAGGCTTCGTCGCGCAGCGGCATGTAGGTGAAGCTCCACCAGGTCTGCTCTTCATAGCCGTTGCGCATCATGGTCAACGGCAAGTCTTCAAAAAGGCTGCCCTGCCCGTCCAGGGCGCGCTTGACGATGGGGTTGATGTCCGGCCAGATGTCCGACCACAGCTGGTGAAACGGCTGTGCCATCGCTTGCTCCACCCTGGCGCCCAAGAACGGCGCATAGGCGTCATTGAAGAAAAAGCGCAGCTGCGGCCCCCACGCCACGAACATGGCCGCCGGCGAAGGCAGCCAGGTGGCCAGCGTCTGCTGGAGGGTCGATGGCCAGGTCTCCGGCGGGCCCAGGCCGGTTTCCGCCCAGTCCACCAGGCGCAGACGTTCGGTACTGGACGCACCGGGCACATCTAAGAACTTGGGCAGCATGTCATTGGGCTCGGTCAAGTAAAGAAGGATGAGCACGACCCTCGATCGAGGACCCAGGGCTGCATCACAGCACGTTCCCACATGGCCAGAGGGCGGCATCACCCGCCCGGGCAGCAATTTGCACACCGGCCAGGGACGTGCCTCCCTCCAGCAAGCCGCGGGCCGTCAGTTGGCGCCAACGCTTGTCGAACCCTCTCCAGATGTCGTCACTCGCCCAGTCCATGGCCTTCTAGTACCCACGCGCTGTACGCCCCACGGCACCTTGCTCGCCCTTCCACACCACCAAGTCGCAGGGCGCGGGGCCCGCGACCGAGTGAGACGGTGAGCCGCCTGCTGCTGCAACTGCACACGCAAGGGCTGTTTTGTCTGGTCATGGCTGAGGAAGCGCTCGACGGCCGTTGCTGACCCAACGGCAGGCGCCTTGTCATGCTGTCCAGCCTGAGCATGAACAGCGCGGTGTCCGGCGGCGGACAGCCGCTGCTTCGCGGCATGGTGACACACGCGGCTGACGCAGCGGCGGGCGCACGTCACCGGCGCTGGCTGATGGTGCCAGCTCGGGTGTCGCCGCCGGGCTCGACGGCCACACGCACCCCCCGCGTCGCTCCCGGTTGCCTCAGCGCAAGCCCAGGTCGGACGGCGACAGACCGTAGTCGGCGATCGCTTTGCGGATCCAGACGAGCGCCCTCAAGCGCTCGTGCTGCCTGGCTGCCTCGGCCTCGGCTTGCAGCGCAAGCAGCCGCTGGAGCATTGCGGGATAGCGTGGCCAGGCGTCGCCGCCTTCTGTGGTCTCTTGCACCGTGGAACGCACGTGCTCCAGGCCCGCCGGCTCCGAGCGGGCCGGCTCCGTGCCCAGGACCCGTTCGGGCAACACCTGTGGCCCTTGTCTCGGGACAGGGGCTGTCTCGTTCGGACGCGTGATGGTGACTTCACCATGCAGTTGCCGCCTGGAACGCCGATGCTGGAGACGGGAAGCGGTGTGCACTTCGGCGGCACCGGTCTCCGGGCTGGCGGGCTCTTGCGCGCCTGCGGCCGTCGACTGAAGTGCTGTCTGTAAGCCCGCCTCGGGTGACGCAGGCGATGACAGTCGAAACACGCGAGGTGGTCGAGCGGCTTCCTCTGCCGGCCTCCCCGGCAGGTCAGACAGGGAAAGCTGCTCTCCCCTGCGCTTGACGACGGTGACCACCGGTGCAGTATCAGGCTGTTCCGCCGGACGTTGCGAGAAGAAAGCTTCGGCTGCCAGACGCGCCGCGCTTGGCGCACGTTGGACTTCGGGGATCTCGAACGAGTTGGGCACAGGAAAGTTGAGTGACAGGCCAAGTAGGGGGCGGAGGGCCAATGGTAGGCCTGAGCGGTAGCCCGTCGAGCTGCGCAATCCGGGCTGAAGACGTCGGCCACATCGAACAGCCGCTGTCTCGGTGCGGCGCGTCTTCCACTTCCCGAAACGCGCCTGAGGACCCGATCAGCCTTCGACGCGGAACGACTCCAGCGCGCTGCCATTGGCCAGCGCCTGCTTAAGCCATCTCGGCTGCAAACCGCGGCCACTCCAGGTGTTGCCGGACTCGTCTCGGTACTTCACCGGCGGCTTGCCCGCAGCGCCCTTGCCGTTGGCCGCACGGACCTTCTTGCTGGCCGGTGGGCGACCGCGGCGCGCGGCCGTGGCGCCGGCTTCACCGCTGGCATCCGATGCGGCCGGGGCGGACGCGTTGTGGCCCGCAGCGCCCGCACCACCGCCACCCGTGGCGAAGTCGTGCAAGGACTTGCCCTGTTGCAGCGCCTCGCGCAACCAGCGCGGACGCGGCCCCCGACCGCCCCACACATTGCCCGAGTCATCGGCATAAGCCACCGAACGGGCTTTGGGTTGCCGACCGCGCTTCGGCGCGGCCGCACGCGACGTAGTGCCAAACAGATCGCGCTCGGTCAGCTCGTACGCCGCGATCGCTTCACGGATGCGGGCGACCACACCCGCTTTTTCTTCTTCGCGAAGTTGGTTGGCTTCGGCTTGCAGCTTCTCAATTTGCGCCTGCAGGTCGGCGAGTGACTTCTTTGCCATTGGCGGTCTCACTGAATCGGAAAAGTTGAAGTATGCCGTAACGCCGTATTGTTTGATTGGGTCTGTATCGTTAACAAATTGGAAACCACGGTTCGTGCTGGAACATCTCCGGCTGATTATGAGTGCAAACCTACCCGCCAGCGCGTACAGGCGGGGCGTTTGCTCAGAATCCCCGTGACGCACCGTCACCTCAAAGTCACCGGAATCAGCCACCTCATGGTTACGGCCAAGAAAGCCCTCAACCACCAAGACCGTCAGCGCCGAGAAGACCGTTGCTGCCAAGAAGTCGAGCAGCGCGGGACTGAAGCCCATCACCTCCGC
This sequence comes from Aquincola tertiaricarbonis, assembly GCF_000969605.1. Classification (GTDB taxonomy): domain Bacteria; phylum Pseudomonadota; class Gammaproteobacteria; order Burkholderiales; family Burkholderiaceae_C; genus Aquincola; species Aquincola tertiaricarbonis. The sequence goes on from NZ_JZUE01000040.1 coordinate 30,059, forward strand.
CTTCAACAAGACCTCGCTGCTCGCGCATTTGGCTCAGACGATTGGCTTCGATGCCAAACAGGTCAAAGCCGTGCTGGCAGGACTTGAGGCGACGATGCAAGCTTCGCTGCACGAGAAGGGACTGGGGGAATTCACGTTGCCGGACCTTCTCAAGGTGACGGCCGTTACCGTGCCGGCTAGAAAGAAGCGCGTGAGCATCAACCCATTCACCAAACAGGAGCAGACGTTCGCTGCGAAACCGGCGACGACAAAGCTGCGCCTGCGCGCACTCAAAAAGGTGAAGGACGCGGCGCTAAGTCCAAGCGCCACTGATCACCCCCCGCCTGCCGTCGCGCCAGGGCCTCTTCGAGAAAGAGCGCACGGCCGGCAACGCGCGTGCAACCATCCACCAACGGGGCCTTCAGGTCACACTCATGCGTCGCAATGCCCTCAATTGCGACGGCTTGACGCTTGTTCCGTACGGCTCGTCTGGGCCGGCCGGCGCATTGGCGTGAGCCGGGCTTACCTCGTGCTGCTGCCAGGGAACCGGTCCTAGCGCTCGGAAGGGCACGGGGGGGGGGGTGAAACCACATGGCGCCGCCGCCATCGACATGTCGAGCCGCGGTTCGACTAACCAGCGGCGCGCCAGCCGGCGAAGGGGCCCGGCTCACGGCAGAACAGGTCAGACGCTCAATTGACCGATGCACCATCGGCGGTAATGGCGTCAAGCGGCCCGTAGCGTTGCCAATCGCCCCGGGTCAGCACATGGGCAGCTGTAATGGTGCCATACCAAGTCTCGGGGCCGCGGTACTGCATCCCCAACCGACCCATGACCCGTGCCGAAGCGAGGTTGTCCGGGTGGCGAATGGCGATGAGTTCTGGAGCTGCAAGTTGGGCGAACGCAAAAGCGGCCATGGCCCGAGCAGCCTCGGTGGCCAGCCCCTGGTGCCAATAGTCAGGGTGCAGCCGCCAGCCGATCTCGAGTGGATTGCACTGCAAACTCGCCAAGTCGGCCGGGGGCTCGGCCTCCCTTCTTGCGTACTGGATGCAACCGGCGCCGACCAACCGGTCAGCTGTGGGCTCGATAAAAGCCCACCAACCCGTTCCCCATGCCTCCCAGCAGCGCCGTGCGCGGGCGATCATGGACATTGTCTGCTCTCGTGTGGCCGGCTGACCGCCGATGTAGCGCATCACCTCGGGGATCTGGTTCATCGCATCGAGGCCGTCGACATGCCGGTCTGAGACGGGCTCCAGACGCAGTCGAACTGTGGTCAGGACGGTCATGTGCAGGTTACCTTCATACAGGGCCGCCGCGATAGACAGCGGAGTGCGTTCGAGGGAGTGCGTTCGAGGTGCCGGCATGCATGCCGAGGCCGGTAGTGGCCGCTCTCCTCCCCTTCGAGCGCCGCTTTACTTCAATCCCGTGCAGAAGGAGATGTTCAACCGGGCATCGTACTGCGGATTGCTTGTCACGGGCGTCTAGCAAGGCTGACGGGCACTCCAGCGAACTTGGCACGGGAGCCTGCCTGACGACCGAAGCCAGGGGGGTACACCCGGTACTGGACATGCCCGCCTGGAAGGCGTGCGGCTTAACGGACCATCGACTCGCTCAAGCAGGGCGATGGCCTCGACGACAACTTGGCCGCTGCGGACGAGTTCTGTAGGTGACGAAGGAGCACGGCCGTGACGGCCACACGTGCCTCAAAGAGACGCCCGCGACCTGGCGCGGAGAAACGTGCCTTCACGTGCGAATGCCCCGACGCCCTGAACCCAGACCTGCTCAGCTTGTTCAAGGCCATTGATTAAGCAAATAATGAACCGCGGTGCCCGATTCGGCCCGGCGACTGGCCCCGCACCAAGGGGCATGAGGATGAATGGACCTTGTTGCTCGCAGCTGTCACGAGGGCATTGCAGCCGCCGGGGTCGGACCTCTGGGGCGGGCCCTCCAATCGTGGATTACCCGCACAACCGACAAGCCGCATTGACCTGCCAGGTCTTGTCCCATCACCGTCAGGGGGCGACCGCGCCGCACTCGATCTGGGTGTAGTGTCTCAGGACGCTGGTCGAGGAAAGTGCCGCGGACGCAGAAAGCCTGCGCAGCCAGGCCGACCGTCTTGTCGAGAGCGTGGCAGTTTTCAAGACCGGTAGCTGACTCTCAACTTCGCGGCAATTCGACACGGGCAGAAACGCCTTCACAGGCCTGGGCATCACCCCGGCTGAGCGTTGGGGTGTTGCAGTCTAATGGCAGCCCATCAGCGGGCAACTGGTGCACCGTTCCAAAACTAATGCGACGGAGGCAGGTTGCCTCTAATCGTCCGTGACGAGCCGACTCAATGCAAGGTCAGCACCACCAGGTTTCGATGCTGGCACCACAGGGCGGAGGTAAGCCTGGAGGCCTGGCTCCTGCTCCACCATGCGCAGACTCAGATGGCAATCCCGGATGCACCCGTGTATGGATTGCCCAAGCGCCAGATCAGCGGAACCATGAGCCGGAGGGCCGGCGGGCGTGAACTACTGCCTAGGCCGCGGCAACTTCCTGCGCTGTACTGGGTTAGTCTCTTGAGGTGGCCCCGGCGCAGCGACTTTTTGGCGGTCGAAGACAGGCGCTGCCGCCAGGCACAGTGCTTGCAATGATGCGCCGCAACCTCTATAGGAGGTGAACCTCATCCTCAGGAGTGGACAAGTAATGATGCAAGACATGGGCGAGCCACGGCCCCCTGCTCCATATCTGCTGGCAACAGCCGTACTCGCACTGGTTGGATTCGGCATTGCCTTTCTGTTGTGGGCGCATGATTCGAGCGCGGTTAAAGGTGCCATGCGACTGACATTCACTGCAAGCCTGCTAATGGCGCTTGCGTCCACTGCGGTAACAGTGGTGCTCGTCCGCCGAGTGTTGATTCGTATTGATGCAGCGCTGGAAGCTCACCACCCGCTGATCAGCACGTTGCCGCGTTCGCTTGCACCCTTTGCAGTGATTCTCATTGGCGGGTTCGTGCTCTCGGCCGCGCCGGCGTCGGAGACGACGCTACAGCTCCTGTTTAAGGTCTTGACGACTCTCAGCGTTTCGGCGCTCACCGCAGTGGCCGCTTTGCTTCCCCTCGCAGTTCTGCGCTTGCATGCGAGCCACGCGGAGCACAAATGCCGCAGCCGATGCGCAACGCAATGTTCGCAATTTACGCAAGTAAAGAGTGCTGGCCAAATGAGACGACGCCGCTTGAGTCTCTAGGGAAGGTCTGCACAACGCGATGCGATGCGCC
>NZ_JZUE01000041.1 GCF_000969605.1 Aquincola tertiaricarbonis
AGGTCGAGCTCTTCCCGACCCTGCACCACGTACACGGTGCTCATCCGCCTGGCCAGCCCCTTCGGCGGGCTGCCGGCGCTGCTGGCTCACAGCAGCACCATCGTGCTGGCGCCGGCCAGCTACGGGCCCGACGGCAGCGTGCGCAGCATCGTGGGCAGCGTGCCGTACCGCATTGCGGCGCTGGCGCCGCCGCAGCCCCGTGGTCCTGATCGGCGGCTGAAACCTCGTGCCCACCGATGCCGGCAACGTCCCATGCAGACGAATAGTCGGGGGGGCGGCTCGACGCCCGGCTCTACAACACCCGGCAGAGCCGGCTTCGTAAATCACTGCGTGGATGTCGCGGGAGGCATGCGCATCGCCAATGCTGTCGTCGTCGGTCTGCACCTGCGGCGTCCCGTAGTGCTCCCGCCGGCCCGGGTGAAATCCATAGGAGGCGATGTGAGCCGGCCACCGTGGGAAGAGTTCCGAAAATGCTTCACACGGCCTTAGAACATGAGCTGCTCTCGTATCGACGCGATGTCGAGCAGGAAGTTCTGCTCATAGAAGCGCCCGTCACGTACCCGGTGGAACACATGCTCGACATACTCAACCGTCGTGCCGTTCGGCGCCAAGCCAAGCCACGGATGGACGGGAGTGCCCTTATTCAAAAAATGGGCCGCAACCCGACCGCCCTCGATGGCTACGTCACGGGTGCGCCATGTCAGGTCAGGCACCGCGGCAATGTGTGATCGCAGCTCCACGATCATCTGATCGCGACTCATCGGCCGGCCATTGACCGTCATCTCGTCGTGCATGAACTCCGACATGCGCTCGAACGCATGTGCGTTGAGCGCAGCAACGTATTCTCGGAACAAGACGTTCAAGCTTCCCTCGTGCATCAGTACCTCCAAAACACTTCTTGCCGTCAGTTGGCCGAGTTTGCGTGACGCCTCAACTGCAAATGACGATCGAGCCCTCGCCCACATAGAACCTCACTCGCCTGACAGACCCTAGAAGCCCGTCACCTGGCCTGACCCAGCGCCCCACATGGGCGAAGTCGAGTGGAATCCGCTGTATCTCCGCTAGGCTAGCTAAGGATCTCCAGATTGTCCTCCCCCATGCTTGGAGCGTGCCAGACTGGGCATAAATCAAGAAGCGATGGCATCTAGTGAGGAGCGAGACATACGAGTCGCCATGCATCAAAACAGCCACTTCTCTACACTAACATTCCTTCATTGGCTACGCTAGGTGCGAAAACGGCTACGCCATGTCGCGGATTGGGAGACACTGCTGTATGAACCTGGAAGACCTGCGGACTTTTGTAGAAGTCGCCGACGCGGGCAGCCTAACGGCCGCCGCACGTAGGCTTGGCATGGCCAAGGCCATCGTCAGTCGTCACCTGATTCGCCTTGAGTCGGACCTCGGCGTCCAATTGCTGGCGCGCACCACTCGAGGCGCCACGTTGACGGAGGCAGGTGCGACGTTTCGAGATTACGCGGCGAAGGTCATCTCCGACCTCGACACTGCGCGAGAAGTCATTTTGCCTAACGGCCAACTGCGTGGCCGTCTTAGGATTGCTGCGCCGCTGTCCTTCGGTCCAACGCACCTGGCACCGGTCATTGCCGCGCTGGCCCGGGAACATCCGGCCTTGCATGTGCAAACCTGCTACAGCGACCGGCTCGTCAACCTGATCGACGAGGGCTTTGACTGCGCGATCCGCTTTGGCAATGCGACCGCGTCGTCCCTACTGTCCACGCGCATCGGCCCGCTTCATGCAACGCTGGTCGCAAGCCCAGCCTACATCAGGCTATACGGCGCCCCAGAAAGCCCCGAGCAAGTGCTCGAACATGAGGCAATCCTGCAAGGCACCGAGGCTTGGCATTTCGTAGATGGCGACCAGGTCATCACACTGAACCCACGCGGCCGCTTCAAGGCCGACAACGGGGTTGCAATCACCGCTGCCGCGCTCGAAGGCCTGGGAATCGCGATGATTCCGGATGGCCTGATTGCCGAACACCTTACCTCAGGCGCACTTGTGCCGGTAATGACCCGCTACCCTCCGCCATTGTTTGGAATGTATGTGGTGCGCCCGCCCGGGCAGGACCCTCTGCGCAAAGTGCGAGTACTGATCGAGCACCTGGTCGATCACTTCGGCGACCGCACGTGTGTTTCGGGCCCAGCCCGGAATTGAGTCGTCGTTTGTGTCGCAGCTGGCGCCATGCGGCCTGTGTAGTGGCGTTCCGCTTTTCGTGACACGTTGAGTCATTCCGTGCGACTACTTGGGAAGGGGGGGCGACGATACGATGCCCCATCTCAAACGGAAGGAATCAAGTGCAGGACGTCACAAGAAACGGTGCAACGCGATCAGCAACCCTAATCCAACCCAATGCATCGTGCCATGCAGGGCGCAGCTCTAGTTTGGCCGCTAATCTTGGCGCCGCAACTGGGCGCTCCGTGCGCGGGGCTGCCATGTTGGCAATCGCGACGATACTATCCGCGGCATGCGCGCCACTCACACGGCAGGCGGGCGGTGTCGCTGATGGAAACTGGCCTTCATACAACCGAACCGTAGCGGGCGATCGGTTCTCGCCGCTGAATGACATCGATCGCAGCAACGTCGTGCGGCTCGTGCGCCGATGTGAGTTTGCACTGCCGGAGCCGACGTCCTTCCAGACCGGCCCCCTCGCGATTGACGGCACACTCTATTTCACGTCACCCGGGGCCTCGTACGCGATTGATGCGGCGACGTGCAAGGAGCGCTGGCGAGCCACGCATCCCGTGCCCACGGGAGAGGGCGTCATTTCGTCCAATCGCGGTTTTGCGTATCTCGACGGCGTCCTCTTCCGCGGCACGATGGAAGGCCATGTAGTGGCGCTTTCCGCAAGTGACGGAAGCACGTTGTGGGACGTGACCATTCCCGACGCCGGGCCGGGAGTGAGCATACCGATGGCGCCGATCGCTGCGGACGGCAAAGTGTTCATCGGCAATGCCGGCGGCGATCGTGCGAACGTCACCGGTCATGCGTACGCGTTCGACGCCAAGACCGGCGGGATGCTCTGGCGTTTTGAGGTCGTGCCGGATACACCGGAAGTGCGCGCCACCTGGAAGATGCCGCCCGGCCATCCGCTCTCGGGGGGGGGACTGTGGACTTCGATGACCTACGACGAGATCACAGGCGTGCTCTACGCGCCGTCCGGCAACCCCGCGCCCGATTTTGATAGGGAGCTTCGACAAGGCGACAACCTGTATGTCAATTCTGTCCTTGCGCTCGACGGCCGAACCGGCCGTCTTGTCGCCTACAACCAGCTTGTGAAGGAGGACTATCACGATTGGGGCCTGAGCGGACCCCCTGCGCTCGTCACAACCGCTGCTGGCAAGCGCATCGTGGCGTCGGCGAACAAGGACGGAGTACTGTCGGTGCTCGACAGAAGCGATGTTGCCAAAGGCATTCCGCTGCTGTTCGGACAGCCGACCACCACGCATCGCAACGTCGACGTCCCGGTCTCGCGCGAGAAGCCGACGCAGTTCTGCCCCGGCATGTTTGGCGGATCCGAGTGGAACGGCGCCGCCTTCCATCCTTCGCTCAACACCCTGTTTGTCGGCACAGTCGACTGGTGCTCGCAGATTACGCTTGCTCCAATGGATGCACCGGTTCCCAAGACCGGCGACCTGTGGCTCGGCATCCGCGAGCCGATGAACAAAGTGATGCTACCGTGGTCGACGGCCCGCGGTTGGCTGACCGCTTTCGATGCAGACACCGGCGCGGTGCGATGGAAACTGGAAGTACCCAAGCCAATCGTCGCCGCTGTCACCCCCACAGCAGGCGGGCTGGTATTTGCCGCTGATCTGACGGGCAAGCTCTATGCGCATGACGCCGAGAACGGGCGGCGCCTGTGGGAAGACGACCTCGGACAGCCGCTGGGCGGCGGAATCATCACGTACCGCGCTGGAGGCCAGCAGTTCCTAGCAGCGGCCGTCGGAAATGGCGGAGGCGTGTGGCCGGTTCCCGTGACACGCAGCAGCGTCGTCGTGTACGCGCTGCCTTAACGCAAGGGACGACGCCGCCACCATGAAGCACTCCAACAACAGTCCGCGGCCGAACACGCACGCCAAAAAGGCAGGCGGGCTACGCGCTACCTTGATAGCCGCTGCATTGACGATGTATGGGTCCGCCGGCGCCAGCCCGCCGCGCGCCGAGATCATCATCGAAGGTTCGCGGACTTTCCCCGAGAACATCACCTCGACCGGAGACGGCGTACTAATCACCGGATCAGTCGGTTCGGGTGGAATTTTCAGAGCCGCGGCAGGCGCGTCCATCATGAGCCAGTGGATCGCCCCGGGAGACAACGGTTTGCTCGACACTTTCGGCGTGCTGGCTGACGAAGCGTCCGGCACGTTGTGGGTCTGCTCGTCCCACATGGACATGCCCAACTCCGGCAACCCTCCCGCCGTGCCCGCACTGTACAGATACGACCTAGAAAGTGGCAGGTTCCGCAGCAAGCACCCGCTACCCGGGGGAGCAGGGTTATGCAACGACATCGCAATTGGCCCAGACAGGGCGGCGTACGTCGCTGACACCACCGGAGGGCGCATTCTGCGCCTACCTTTTGGCGGCGAACAGTTGCAGGAGTGGTCCACATCAAAGGACCTCGCAGGCGCCGATGGGCTCGACTTCCAAGGTCAGCACCTCTACGTCAACAGCTACACCACAGGCAAGCTGCTGCGCATTAACTTGCAGCCGGACGGGTCGGCCGGTAGACCGACGACTTTGAGGACCACCCGCCCCCTCACGCGACCTGACGGCATGCGACGTTTGAGCGCCACCCAATTCGTTTTGGCGGAAGGTGCCGGCAACATCAGCCTGCTAACCGTCCAGGGCGATGTAGTGCACGTCGAGGTGCTGCAGGCGGGCCTCATCGACCCGGCGGGAGTCACGGTTGTCGGCGACACGGTCTGGGCCGTGGAATCCAAGCTTTCTTTGCGCAACGTGGCTGGTGCGCGCCCTGCGCCCTTCATAGCGCGCGCAATCTACTTGCCACAGCGCAGGCAGCGCTGACCAAGGTTTCGGCCGTTTTCCTATATCGCGGTCTTCCATGTGCTGAGCTGGCGCGCAGAGCGTTGAACCGTCAACTGTGGCGTTCCAATCCAAGCGTACGGTCAAAGGCACGCGACGAGTACAGAAGCGCGTATCACGCCCGTGCCACCTAGTCTGAACGCAGAAGCTATTAGCAACGCTTACGAACCTACGAACCGGCCCCGTCAAGCAATGCACTCCACTGATGCGGAGGCTGCCGAACATGTGGGACAGGTGGGACTATGGGGATGCGGCTTCCTTGAGCTTCAGCTAGCTAGGCCTCCGTGATTGGAAGGATGCGCACCAACGAATCCTGTTGTCAAGTGCGCTCTGTGGCAGTGGCTGACATGTGCTTGCGCTGAGCGTGCATGCGCGCGGGCACTTCCGGTCGTCACCAAGCACACAGATATGAGTGGCGTGCATACCATTTCACCTCGCTGGACGCATTGCCATCAACGGCCGCTATACGGCGGACGTCCCTATCGGCGCGGGTCGTTGGTGACCAGGCGGGCGGCGAGACTGCCAAGCGCAAGTGTGTAGCATCGTCCAACTTACCGGCTGATGTAACCGCTCGACTGCTTGCCGCCGAATATCGGACGACTGCCATCGTCAACGCGCTGGTCAGGTCGCGACAGTCAAATGCGAACCAACTCGTCGCCGGTATAATGTCGCCGTTCATCACCTCAAACGGTCGGCGCGCCAGACCGCTGGCGTCGCCCCCGTCATCCGGCGGAACGTGCGGCCAAAGTGCACCGCATCCGCGAACCCCGTAGCGGACGCTACATCCTCCAAGGATCCACGTGTATGGAACAGGAGGTTCTTGGCTGTCTCGACGCGTGCCTGCAACTGCCACTGATACGGTGCCAGGCCCGTAGAGGCTTTAAAAGCCCTGCTGTAGTGAGATTGCGATAGCCCCGCCAATGCGGCCAGCGTCTCGAGGTCGACCCTTGTTGGCAGTCGGGCATTCATATACTCAATTGCATCCCGCAGCTGCAACGGCGACAGCCGTGTGCGCCCCTTCTGCACGGTCGGTCGGGGTGTGAAGAGCCGTGCGGCAATAGCTGCCACCAGCGAATCCCCATACAACTGTGCAGACGGGTCTGGGTCATCTACTACGTCCGCCAGCAGCTTGACCAACGCCCAGATCCGGTCGTCCGTGAAGCGCATGCGAGGCTCGCTCGCTGTACGACCCTCGTGGGCAATCTGTAGGCGCTCATGAAGTGCGCCGGCATCAAAGTTCAGATTGACTGCTCGAACAAAGCGGGAATCGTCGGTGTATCCCCACACCGGCAGACCTGCGGGCGCGAAGTGCATGTGCCGCGGCTTATAGGCAACGGGGCACGGCTTATCCGCGGCGAGCCGAGGTTCACAGCGACCACGACCGATCTCGTCCAAAATGACCCCGAGCCGCGTATCCTCCTTGTTGCCAATCTCGTGCACCACCCGCCCAGCGCAATCGTATTCCACCAAGTCAACGCGCACGCTATTCCAGATCCTAGATTTCCGTGTGAAATTCAGTAGGTTTTCCGGAAGTTCGGGATGGTCGGACATCAGACGAATAATGATGTAGTGCCTGTGCGGCGCCGCGCGTTGATCGGGCACACTGCTTGGCAAGGTTGGTGACTTCCTCAGGCGCTGCGACCAGGCCACTGGCAGCTTGTCTGCCGGCCTGGGGAGAAGTGGCAGCAGCCGCCCGAGCCGATTCGGCCGCGCTAACTTTATAACGTGAAGCCAGGCAAGATGACCGCCGCACGCTAGTTGCCAGTGCCATGGTCACCAAGGCACGCAGCGGCCAGCCGCTCAGCACAGCATAGCCACCGGCCGTACAGCCGCACGACCCTAGATCAACAGCCGCTAGCGCAGTGCGCGTCTACCTCCTAGGCCTGCGAGCTACGACGTGAGACACGTAATGCCGGCGAGAGTGCCTAACCGAACTTTCACCAAAGCCAAGTGGCTTGCCGGGCTGCGCTTCGAACCGACCCAAGCTTGTAAACCCTCACCGTTCACTTCATGTGCGTCATGGTCGCGCGGCTCGTAAGCTGTGTAAAGCGGATCGTTGTGATCCCTGCTATCGAGAAAACGAATAGCTGGAACCGCCCAGACAACATACGGATGCATTCCGGCAGGCGGCTGGTCGCCCGCTGGCACTCAGCGTAACTGCTGTACTTGTGGCAAGGAGCGACAGCGGACTCGCATGCGTTCAGCGCGATGGCTGGCCCATCTGTTCGCCCTAGACCGCGCTGATGGAGTGTCGGGCCTGCCGCGCAGTGCCAACTTTGCGTCGACCGCAGACAGCGTCGCGCCGTACGCTGAGTACTGCCGGTGTTGTCAACATCTCGAGTGATTTGTTACATGGACCATGTCCCGCGTCGAATGTCCACAAGGTGGCCGACCAAAGGCGTCGACCTGGAGTCGTCGGAAGGAGCCAGCAAGTCCCGCCGATACGGCGGGATGTGCGCCTTTTGGTGACTGCGACCGCAGATTCCGAGGTCGTGGCCGATCGGGGCCTTTGCGGTGGGGCTGCAGGTCGTCAGCGTTGTCTTGCGGCTCACTTCGGGGGAAGATTTGCGGCTCCTCTCCCTGCGGTCTTGCCGGCGGCCAGGCGTCGCAGTGAGTCACCCTTCGCGCTGATGCGGTGGTGGTTGGCCAGCAGTCGGTCGAGAGTGGCGTCGGCCATGGTCGGGTCGCCCAGCCACGGATGCCAGTGATAGAACGACATCCGCGTGGTGACTATTGAGGCCCGGCCAGCCATGGCAGCTTAATCGGGGATGATCTCCAGCAGACCGCCCGTATGGCCAGCTCCAGTGGCGCTAGCGCCCAGTCCCCGCGCACCGGAACGCCGGTGCGTGCCAGGTGGCCAGGCAGGCGGCGAAGCCGCCTTTGCCGTGAAGGGCACAGGTCTTAAGCAAGCCCCGGCACGCGAAGGGACAGCGCCGAGAGCGCGCACTCGCTGGGCCGCTGCGCCGGCGCACACCCCAGCCAACTCTTGCCCGCGCTGGTTGGCCCGATGACGAAGACCGTCATGCCCTGGTGCAAGCAACGAGACAGCGCCAGACGAACTGTAGGCATCACGTCTTCGCGCCACGATCACTTCGGTGCTGTCAACGACCGTGGCGGTCGCGTGGAGGAACGTGTTGCGCCGCAACCAGGCCCAAAACTGGTCCATCAGCGTGCTGACCGCGACTGACAGGAAGTGCACCGTTCTAAAGCAAACGTTCAGGTGTGCCGATCCACCCGCCAGGCGGCTGGCGGGACTCCAATCATCCGGCGGAACGTCCGGCCAAAATGGACTGCGTCAGCGAAGCCAGTTGCTTCGGCGACATCGTCGAGGGGGCGGTTGGTAGTCAACAGGAGGTCCTTAGCTCGCTCAATGCGGGCCTGCAATTGCCACTGATATGGCGCCAGACCAGTGGACACCTTGAAGGCACGGCAATAGTGGGATTGCGACAATCCCGCTAGCTCTGCGAGCGCCGACAGCTCCACTTTCTTCGGCATACGGTCCTCCAGATAGCCAATCGCATCCTTAAGTTGCAGCGGCGATAGCCCGCGGTAAGATCCCTTCGGCTCCGTTGCGCGCACCAACAGTTTCGCTGCGATTGCTGCTGTCAGTGAGTCGCCATAAAGCTGAGCGGTAGGGTCCACATCGTCGATGGCCTCCGTCAGCAACTTGATCAATGTCCACAATCGATCGTCATTGAAACGGAGTTGGGGCGTCTCAGCCAGACCCGCTGGCTGCACAATGCCGAGACGCTCCTGAATCACCTTGAAGGGAAAGCTGATGGTTGCGCACTTCACGTAGCGAATATCGGCCGAATGCCCCCATAGCTTCATTTCTGCCGGCGCGAAATAAAGATGTCGGGGTTGGTAGCCGAGCGGATTCGGCGTGTTGGCAGCCGATCTAGTCTCGGCGGGATCACGACCAACCTCTTCAAGCTGGGCTCCAAGCCGAGTCAGATCTTCATGACGCTCCAACTGACACAAGACTCTGCCGGTGCAGGCGCGCTCGTTCAGGTCGACGATCATGCCGTTCCAACAACGACTGGACGTCTTGACCATCGCGACGTTCTCAGGAAGCTCGACCGCACTTGACGCCGCCCCAAGACCGCTACCAACACCGCCGGCTGAGATGAGTCCGTCTGATTGACCGGTGCCTGCGCCATCCCACCTGGGTCCAATGTATGCATCACGTTGACCCGACGGCGAAACAAAGTTTTCCAGCGAAGCAGTGAACATTGGACCCTCCATCTGACGTCAAACATTGCAGTCAAAGTATTGTACGTCCGACCACTGAAAGGACAGAGTGGTTTCAGTACACCCGCCTTGTCATGAACTTCCGCAATTCATGGCGTTAAGATCACACTGCCAAAGGGGTCAGATGCCTCGGCATATCGATGAGCAGCGGCAGCTTCCCGGAGAGGAAACGTGCAATCGAGGATCATCCGGATGTCCTTGGCCGCCAAGAGGGCGAATAGTTGATCCACGGCAAGGTAAACGGTGGAACGCTCCAGGACGGAGTTCGTTTGCACAACAAGCAGTGCGCGATTCGAACCTAGGGATGACAGGGCGACGGAAAGTGGGGCGCCGACCGAGTTCGAGAGAATGACCAGCCGGCCGTCCTCAGAAAGGACACCAAGGGAGATTGCGAGTGACGAACCGCTTGGATCAAAGACGAGGTCGACGCCCCGCTGTCCAGTAAGGCGAAGGAGGTCTCGTACCACGTCGTGCACCTCCAGGTCGACAACGTGATAAGCGCCGAGCGCTCGAATTCGGTCACAGCGTGCACTTCCCCGTCCGACCGCCAGTACGTTAGCGCCCGCCCGCCCCGCAAGTTGTACAGCCGCAAGCCCGACCTCCGTCCAGGCGGCCTGCACGAGCAACGTTTCTCCGCGCCGCAGTTGCCCGCGGACGAACAGGCCGTGGTACGCCGTACCGTAGGCAGCGGGCAGCGCCGCTGCATCAGCTGCGTTGACCAGAGGCGGAATCAGCCAAGTGGCTACGACTGGAACAGCCCAGAGTGCGGCGTGCGAGCCATGGTTGTCAAACGCTGCGACTCGATCGCCGACTTTGCGGTTGTGAACGTAAGAGCCAGCGGCTATGACGGTACCGGCGGCCGCCGTCCCCGGGATCCACATAGGGTGCGGCGGCCAGATCAACCCGCGATCGTTCAGGTCGCGTTGATTGACCGAGATGGCTTCGACGGCGATCAGGACTTGATCGATTCCGAGCGCTGGAACCGGAACGTCCTCGTAACGCAGAACCTCCGGCGCGCCCGGCGCGTCGTACACGGCTGCTTTCATCATCATGGCACGTTACCCGCCGTTCGTTCTAGGCCAACTCAATAATGCCGGCAGGGCCTAAGTCAGCCGGCCTTTAGTCGTGTCGGCATATCAGGTGGACATCGCTTGTACTCCACCGACCGGGGACTTCTAGGGCAACAGCCGTGCAACGACACGGATGTCGCCGCCAAGCACCAAACGACATGCTCCGCTGCTGGAACAATGTACGTGAGGGCCGCACGGGCGACGTGCGTTGACCGTCAAACAACCTCATCTAGCTCGGTAGAATCCGCCGTAGTGCTTGATCGGCGACCAATCAGGCAGAACATCCGGCAACACTGGCGAAAGAAGTCTGTAGTCTTCTTCCCCATAGACCACGCGTCCATTCATGACTGTCAGGACCGACGACACGTTCTTAATCTGCGCCTCTGGCACGACGAAGTAGTCACGGTCCAGAAGCACAAAGTCGGCCAGGTGTCCAGGAGCGATCATGCCCAGCTCTGACTCGGCATTCAAGAACCACGCGGCCTTGCGCGTGAAAAGCCCAAGCGCTTCAGCGCGAGAAAGGCGGTTGTCCTTGGCCAGGACTTCCGTACCAGAGACCGATTTGCCGGACACCATCCAACTGATGCCAACCCACGGATTGAAGGAGGCCGCGCGAAAAGCGTCGGTCGTCATTGCCAGAGGAATGCCGCTGTCGACGAGTTGACGAAGGCGCGGAGTCATCAAGGCCTTCTCTAGGCCGTGGGTCTTGATGAACCCGTCGCCGTGGAGCGCCATCTTGGTATCCAGGGCGATGCCGCCGCCCAATGCCTTCACCCGGGCAATGTTCTTGGGGCTGATGGTCTCAGCGTGTTCGATGCTCCACCGAAGGCCGGCCAGCGGTGTTTTCTCATTCAGCTTCTCAAGCGCGTCGAGGAATGGCGTGATGTTCTCGTCGTAGCTGATGTGCTCGCGGAACGGGATCCGCCGCTGCACGAGCTTTGCGACATCGCGCTCCACCAGCTCCCGCATCTTCAGTGGGTCCACAATCACGGTCGGTCGATCGAAGTTTTCGTGGTCGTGCACGTCCGCTGATAGCAGCTCGCCAGCGCCCCGGTACTCATGACCGTACGCCAGTTGCGGGTGTAAGTTGTGCCCGAGACTGATAGGCGCTGTCATCGTGATCGCGGCAATTTGTGCATCCACCATGTTGAAGCCAGCGGCTGTGTCGAACTGAATGTCCACGAAGGGCATGCGGATGTTGAGCCTGTTTCCATGCACTAAGGCGTTGACCGTTGGCAGGGCCTTGGGATATCCGCGAAAGCCTGTACCGTTGTCGACGATCGATGTGACACCGACACGATTCAAGCTGTGGACAGTCTGGACGAGCGAGCTCACCTCCTCTTCAGCAGTCAACTGCGGCACCATGGTTTCCATGGCGATGAACAGGAACGTGAAGCCGTGTACAACCCCGGTGAGCCGGCCTTCCGAGTCCTTCTCAAGTTGCGTCCCCGGGATGTCCGGAAACTGGCCAGTCCCCACCTTGAGCAGCTTCATTGCCTGCTCGTTTAAGAAAGCACGGTTGTACGCGTATTGCACGATGAGCGGCCGGTCTGGGACCGCCCGGCGAAGCTCATCCATGGTGGGAAATCGGTTTTCCTCGAACTGGTATGGAGACCATCCACCAATCACTTTCACCCAATGGCCGTCCGGAGTGCGTTTGGCCTGCTCACTCAGCATTGCCAGCGCCTGACGCAGTGTAGGCACACCTTCCCAACGCACTGTGTAGTTGTAGCCGCCCTCGTTCAGCACATGAGTGTGGGCATCGATGATTCCCGGAATGAGCCGCCGGCCCCGAGAGTCGATGACTTGGGTGTCGGCGCTCTTCAGAGCAAGCACCTCGGCGTCCGTGCCGACCGAGTAGATGCGACCGCTCTTGACGGCCAAAGCGGACGCCGCGGGATAGGAGGGGTTGCCGGTAAAGATCTGGGCGTTATGCACAATCATGTCCGCACCGGACACCGCCTGCCTGGGTTGTGCCTGGGTGTTGGCTATGCCGGCCGCCACCATAATTCCGATCAGTTGTATTAGCTTCACTGCCATTCCTCGTTCAATCTGTTGAAGGATCACCGCGCCGCGGTTGTGTTTCGAATGAAGCGCATGTTGACAATTCGGGAAGGTGCTGTCCCTGACGAATCCTGCTCGCGGCAGCACAATCCGCTCATCTCAGGGGATTCCTCAGCCCCAGCGCGCGGGGCAGGTTGCCTGCGCACGTCCGGCTCGCTTTGACTCCACAGGGCGATGCCCGCTGAGGCGGGGACACGGATTGCCACGCTGTGACGCCCGGTGCGTGTCACCGGGATCGCCGACGACCGACACCTGAAGGCACCTGCGGCGGCACTTCCGCGTAGACTCGCTCGCGCGATCGGGTCCCGGAGCCGAGGGAGTCACGTCCCTGGAATCACCGACATGTGGGACCCGTCCGAACTGCCTGACAACCTCTGCGTGGACACCGCCAGCCGCACCTCGAATGGCGTGCGCGTTGACGTTGCAGGCGGGTCTGTCTTCCTACAGCTCCGCCATGCCTTCGCTTCCTCAAGTGGTAGCTCTTCACTGCGTGGACCTGGACACACTCGCAAGACTGGCCGGATTGTCGCAATCGCATTACAGCCAGGCGTTCAAGGCGTCGACGGGCGCGGCGCCTCATCAGTTGCAGTTGCAGGCGCGCATTGAACGCTCAAAGGCGCTGCTGCTGGACACCAATGGCTGGCTGGAGGCCATCGTATCGGCAACGGGTCTCGCCGACGCCGTGCACTTTGGCCGCACCTTCCGCAAGCTGACCAACGCCACGCCGGCGGCTTGGCGCACCGACCGTCTGACTTGATCGGTCAAGCTGGCTCCCTGTCCTTCGAGGGACCGACGGTGCGGAGGAGCAGCGCCCGACCCGCGAACTTGCCACCCACTTGCTCCAAGGCCAGGCGTTCGGCGTCGCGCCGGCGGACGAGGTCCATGGTCTCCTGCGTCTCGTTCTCTGACGCGCCGGTGGCCCGCACCGCCTCCCGGCCCATGTGCATCGCCGACTCGAAGGTCTCACGGATCACGTCATCAACCCCGGTACGCGCCAGCTCTACGGCATGCTCGCGGTCGTAGGCACGCACCAGCAAGCGCGCGCGGGGAAAGACGTCTCTTGCCATTTCGGCGATGCGCGTGGTGGCCGCGCGGTCGTTGATGCAGACCAAAACCACGCTGGCGGCTTGCGCACCTGCGGCGTGGAGCACGCCGGGGCGGCTCCCATCGCCGTAGAACACTTTGAACCCGTAGGTTTGAGCCTCCCGGATGACGTTCGTGTCGCTGTCGATCACCGTCAGCGACGCTCCGCGCGCCAGCACGCCCTGGCTGGCGATCTGCCCTATTCGTCCAAAGCCGATGACGAGCACGCTGGCGGATCGGCCGTTGGCCGCCTCGGCATCCGACGCCTGCGGGGCGCGCCGCGCGGCGAAGTACCGGTGCACTACCACTAGCACGGGCGTCAGTGCCATTGACAACACGACGATCGCCGTCATGTTGGCATTCACGTCGGGGCTGATCACCTGCGCGCCCAGGGCCGCTGTGAACAACACAAAGGCGAACTCGCCGCCCTGCGCCATGGTGACGGCACGGTCCAGGGCATCTGCCGGCGAGCTGCGGGCGAGCCGCGCCACGGCGTACACGCACGCCGCCTTGGTCGCCATCAGCGAGACGACGCCCGCGGCGATAAGGCCAGCATTGGTCTGTACCAGCGCCAAATCAAGTGACATTCCTACGCCGAGGAAGAACAAGCCCAGCAGTAGCCCACGGAACGGTTCGATGTCGGCTTCGAGCTGGTGGCGGAAAGTCGACTCTGCCAACAGCACGCCGGCCAGGAAGGCGCCCAGCGCCATCGAGAGGCCGCCCATTTGCATCAGCAGCGCGGCGCCGAGTACGACAAGCAGCGCGGCGGCGGTCATCGCTTCGCGGGCCTTTGCCCGGGCCAGCACTTGGAAGAGCGGGTTGAGCAGCCACACGCCTGCGACCACCAGCGCGCCAATAGACCCCGCGGCGGTGGCCACCGCTAGCAGACGTGACGAGGAGCTTTCGACAGCACCCGACGCCTGCGGCGCGAGCAGGGCCACCCACGCCAGCAGCGGCACGATAAGCAAGTCCTCGAACAGCAGGATAGCCACCATGCGCCGGCCGCGCGGCGCAGCCACGTCGCCGCGGTCGTTCAGCATCTGCATCACTACCGCCGTGGAGGTGAGCACGAAGCCCATCGCGCAGACGAATGCGGTTATCCACGGCAACCCGAAGGCAACGCCCACCAGGGTGAGCAGCGCGCTGCACACCACCACCTGTAGGCTGCCCAACCCAAAGATGGCGCGGCGCAGACCCCACAAGTGCGACGGGCGCATTTCGAGTCCGACGACGAACAGGAACATCACGACGCCGAGTTCGGCGATGTGCAGGATGGCTCCGGCCTCCTTGAACCAGCCGAGACCGAACGGCCCTACCAGGATGCCCGCAGCGAGGTACCCCAGCACGGCGCCCAGCCCCAGCCGAATAAACAGTGGCACGGCCACCACGCTCACGCCGAGCAATAGCACGACCGGGAGCAAATTGACGCCTGCATTTTCTGCGGCCATCTTCAACGTTCTCTTGTGGGTGGAGGGGTGGGGAGCCGGGGATGCGCAGCAAAGCTGCGGACCACCGCGGAGTTGCGGACAGCCTGGCGTCCCGCCTCCATGGCGGCGTCGATCTGCTCACGAGGCAGCGTCAGTCGCGTCTCGATGGCACGCGTTTTGGTGCTGAGCGCGGGGTCAGCGTTTTGGAAGCTCAGCAGTTCGACCACGAACTCCACGTCATCACAGCGCCAGTCGGCGGCCACGCCGCCCAGCACGCTGATGTCCGTCTCGGTGAGGCCGCACCGGTGTGCCACGACCGCGTCGCGCCACTTGAGCATCACCGCCTGGAACGAGTCGGCCGCCAGGCGCGCCGCAGCGTCGATCGCCGCGTCAGTAGCGGCAAGGGCCGAGTCGACACCGCCGGGGCCATCGAACTGCCGATTCCAGGAACCACTCGGGCCGCGGCCCGCGTCCACCACAAGGAACAGCAGCTTGCGCACCCGGATGGCGTCGCGTGCCGTCATTGGGCTGTGGGCGTCGCTCGCGACAGCCCGCGCCATAAGAAGGCTCGAAAGTCCAAAGTTGTCGGTCAGCCCGCCATCAACGAGCTTCGCGAAGCCAGGGCCGTCAGGATCGCGGTAGCTGCGCATGGCCTCGGCTATCGCCCGCAGCAGGCGCGGCGCCGATGGGTTTTCTAGGGTGCGCTGGATGAAGGCGGCCTCGGGGGTGGGGCAGTGTCGCGGGAACGTCCGCAACACCGTCGGCTTGAACACCACCGGCACAGCCATCGACGCCGCCACCGCATCGGCAACAGGAAACTGCCGCAGGTCCGAGCACAGGGCGCTGAAAACACCCGGCAGGAAAGGAAAGCTCGTGCGGTGATACAGGTCGGTCGCGTTGATCCAAAGGTCCGGGCGCCCCCGGGCGTACAAGTCAGCAAAGGTGGCGTGCCCAAAGACCTCGTCGTCCAGCACTTGAGCAAAGTTGCTGCGGTCGTTGAGGCCGCCACGCAGCAGGCGTGCCCAGTTCGCGGGGGACGCCAGACTGAGGTTTAAGCGCGACTCGAAATCGCGGTCCAGCACGCGACTCCGGATGTCGGCGAGTCCGTTCCGGCCATGCAGCACGTAGTAGGCCGCTGTGAGCGATCCGCCCGACACCGAGCTGATGAATGCCACCGTATCCAGCAGATCCCCCTGGCCCGCCGGGCTAGCCGCCAGGCCCTCGAGTACGCCTGCTGCGAAGGCCGAGGCTTTGAGGCCCCCACCGGAAAACGCAATGGCGGTGGTGTACGCCTGTAGAAGGTCCTGGGGTCGGCCCATATGGGGCGACGGCACGTCCGCAAGGGGCACATTTACAGGCAGTCGATGCGGTGTGGCGCAGCCGGCCAGCGCCGTGGCGAACGCAGCGAGCACACCCACCATCGCTTGCCACCGTGAGCGCGGTTGACATAGACGTGGGTGTTGGCTTGACTGCTGCATGGTGAGTGTCCGTGGATGACGCGTGGCCGGCCGAGCATCAGCCAAGACCGAGAACAGTCTTACCGGCCCTGCCCCCGGCGGCACTGCCTGAAACTGCTCCGGACAGACCGAAACCGCGGTCACTTTCGGAATCGAGCGCTGCCCTGGTGAATTCAGACTGTCCACGCAAGGATCAGTCAGTGACGCGCGCAGTCCGCCGCATAAGAGTCTTGCATCCGTCGGGTTGGCGCGGCCAGAGCCCTTAGTTCGCTCCACCCTCCCGGTACCTGCACCCGAGATTCGACACCATGGACCCTATGAACTGCTTACTCCGCTGCGCCATGACGCTCGCCGCCGCCTGCAGCCTTGCCGTCCACCCGGCCAGCATAGCCGCCCCCCGCCAACCCACCCTCAAGCCGAATGCCATGAACACGAGCCCCTACATCACCACTGCCGACGGTACTCGGCTCCACGTCAAGGACTGGGGACCTCGCACCGGTCAGGTGGTGGTGTTCAGCCATGGCTGGCCCTTGAACGCCGACAGCTGGGAATCGCAGATGCAGTTTCTTGCCGACAGGGGGTACCGCGTGATTGCCCATGATCGCCGTGGCCACGGCCGCTCCAGCCAGCCTTGGGAGGGGAACCACATGGACCAGTACGCAGACGACCTGGATGCTGTAATGCGGGCGTTTGACATCAAAGGCGCCACGCTGGTGGGGTTCTCCACGGGCGGTGGAGAGGTCGCGCGCTATATCGGTCGGCACGGTACCGCGCGCGTGGCAAAGGTTGCCCTGGTCAGCGCGATCACGCCCATCATGGGCCAGACGCCGTCGCACCCACACGGCGTGCCGACCGCGGTATACGACGGCCTGCGTCAGTCATCGCTTACCAACCGCACCCAGCTCTACAAAGACATCGCAAGCGGCCCGTTTTTCGGGTTCAATCGCCCGGGCGCGCAGCCGTCGGCTGGGCTGGTCGACAGCTTCTGGGCGCAAGGCGTACAGGCCGGTAGCAAGGCCACCTTCGAGTCGATCCACGCGTTCTTTTACTCGGACTTCCGCGACGACCTCAGAAAGTTCAACGTGCCGACCCTCGTGGTGCACGGCACCGACGACCAAATCGTGCCCATTGACACCACGGGGCGTGCAGTCGTCAAGCTGGTGCCGGGGGCGCAGCTGATCGAGTACGCCGGCGGGCCGCATGGCATTACGGACACTCATAAGGACCAGCTGAACAACGACCTCCTGGCATTCGTGCAGAAGTGAACCGGGGCCCAGGTTGGCGGTACGCCATGGGACATCGTCATCGCCATCCATGCGGTCGAATGATGAAGGCAGCGCTTCCCAACGCGGCAGGGCTCCCGCACTTGCTCGGATGCGGGGAGGCACCCGATGCCGTAGTCCGCACCCACGAGGTGCTAGTCCGAGTTGAGGCCATCTCGACGAGAAAAGGCCACCTCATCCATCGCCACGCCATGGCGCCGCCGCGGCCGGCGTGGGGTCGCCCACTTCGTAGCCGCGGAGTCGTCACGGCAGTACGGTCGTGCGTCAAGCACCGCAAGGTGGACCACCGGACAGCAGCGTTCAACCGGCGGATCTGCATGAGATGACACGCACGTGGCGGGCACAGAAAATGTGGACCTTATCCGGGTTTCCCGGCGGTCGTCGCCCGGACTGTTCTCAAGGACGAGGCAGCGGCGGCCCGCCATCAGCGGACAAGCCTACGTCGGTCGACGGCGTCGTCAGGACGCCGTGAGGCGGCGAACTCTCACCATACCCGCAACACCGGGCCCCCAACATAAGGTCTGACATGTCTTATCTGTTGGTTGTTGTGCTGTCCCGTGCCGCAGCTTTCACTCTTGTGGGCACGTGGCACCTGTTGTCCGCGCAGGCACCGGTCCCCGCCACGTAACCACCCCACGCCCATGGAACCGCCTGCCGCGCTCCACGTTGCGACTTGCCTGCGCCACCCATGCGACGATCCGCACGCCATGCTGAAGCCAACCGATAGGTTATGTGACGAAGCACACCCGTGACGCCGCGAACGACCAAACGTCTTCCATCCGCCGTCGGCCCAGGTTCGATGCGCATGAACACAACCCGCACTGCTTCGAAGTCGCGGTGGACGACACGCGAGACGTCCCCGCCGCCTGCTGTACCGATGGCAGGGCGCAGCTGATGCTCCACCACCTGCTTGCGCTCGAGCGCACGGCGGGACGCGGCGGGAGGCAGGCGCTTCCTCGGAGCGTGTCAACGGGCCTGCGTCAGCACTCGCCCGGGCGCACTGCGGTGCACTCACGGCGACGTGCAGCCCGCATCCCGCGTGCGCAGGCAGGCACACACTTCAAACCGCACGAAAGAAGCACATGATTGAATTGGTGATTGAACAACGCCGAGTGAGCCTCGGCAGCAGCTTCGAAGTAGGGCGCGTACTCCCGTTCGCCAAGCGGCGCATGGTGGGTCCGTTCATCTTCTTCGATCACATCGGGCCGCTCGACCTTGCGCCCGGCCTTGATCGCCGCGCTGACGTGCGCGCGCATCCGCACATCGGTCTGGCCACCGTGACCTATCTTTTTTCGGGCCAGATCATGCACCGCGACAGCCTGGGCTGTACCCAGCCCATCCGCCCTCAGGAGGTCAACTGGATGACGGCGGGTCGTGGCATCACTCACAGCGAGCGGTTCGAACACGCCCGGGTGCACGGCGACCACCTGCACGGCATCCAGGCGTGGGTCGCGCTGCCTACCGAGCTTGAGGAGACTGCGCCTTCGTTCTCGCACCATTCGGGCAGCAGCCTGCCTCAGTGGGACGACGCGGGAGTGGCGGGCCACCTTATTGCGGGAAGCGCCCACGGACTTACCGCGGCCGCAGAGACGCTCTCCCCACTGTTCTACCTGCACCTCGAAATGACGGCGGGTTCGACCGCCGAGGTGCCGGCGCCTTACAGCGAGCGGGCGGTGTATGTTGCGTCGGGCCGTGTTGAGGTGGACGGACGACACTTCGAAGCCGGCAAGATGATTGTGCTGCGTCAGCAAGCGTCGCGCATCCGGGCCGCCGCAGCGTCCACCGTGATGATGCTGGGCGGCGAGCCGGTTGGGCAGCGCTACCTGCACTGGAACTTTGTGTCGTCCACCCAGGAACGCCTGGTCCGTGCGGCGGAGGATTGGAAGGCCGGTCGCATGCGGCTCCCGGTGGCGGACGACCAGGAATTTATCCCCCTGCCCGATGGCCCCGTGGGCCACTAGGCAGCCCGGCGCTGAGGGATGCGCGCCGGTCCGGCCACCGGCGCGACGTTTCAGATCGCGCGACGATTGCCTTGCAGGGACATGCCGCCGCGGGGGAGCTTCGAGTCGCCCACTTCCCGGCCGTTTTGACCTCACTGGACGCGCTCGACCAGCAGATTCCCCGTGGTGGGAAGTGGGCGGCCGATCACAGCGGAGTGGACAGGCTTGTGCAGCAGACGTGCCAGCGGCCGTTATCGAGCAGACACCGCATCCGGTGGCGCCGAACATGCAGTGCCCCCGGGCACTTCACTGCATCAAACGGCGGCTGCCATCGACATGCCGCTGTCCGCGAGCTCACCTCCAACCGCGTGCTGACCTAGCAGACCTTGGGAGGCAGCTTCGCGCGCTGGCAAAGGCGTCGCAGCTAGAACCGACAACGCATAGCACGCGGCATAGGAAGTTCGGCAGGATCGGGCATCTTGCACAACTGTCCGGCGAACTGATCGCTCATCGAAGATCAACGCAGATGCCCAATGCATCCTCGGCATGTTGAAAACCCTACGCAGAGCCTGTTCGAGGCTTTCAGCGAGATGTGCTGCCCGGTCAAGGGCGGGTCAGAAAGGCGGAGACGCCCTGCGGTGCCCTTGAGCGCCTGCGTCAGTCATCGGCGCAGGGCGGCATTGCCGAGCGTCCTGCTGCGCCGATGTTTTGCCTGCGCCTGAGCTTTGTTCGCGGATCACCTGCACCATACGCAGAGTGAAACCGGCAGCTGAATGCCGATCTTCGCTTCGCAGTGATGTTCTCCGTCCGCGAGACGCCCCCATAGAGAAGTCCGGGAAAGTTTGACCAGCAAAGTCCGCCCGGGACCGTGATCGGATTGAACAGCCCATCGCAGGATCGAACAGTGACCGGCGTAGGCGCCGTGGGCACGATGACTTCCAACGTACAGGCCACGGCGGATGCTTTCCGAGCCGTGGTGAACGTCGGTGACCCGATGGCCTGAACGTGCCCTTTCACCCCTTCAATCAGGAGAAATCTCATGCCCAAGACCGGCCTTCCCGCCCTGCTCCGGCCCGAAGACAGCTATCTCGTCCTTATCGATCACCAGCCGTACCAGTTCGCCAACCTGCACAGTCACGAGCCTACCGTGATCGCGAACAACGTGGTGGGCCTGGCCAAGGGCGCCAAGGTGTTCCGTGTGCCGACGCTGCTCACCACCGTCATAGAGGAGCGCGGCGGCTACCTGATTAAGGGGCTGCAGGACGTGTTCCCTGACCAAAAGCCCATCGACCGTACATTCATCAATACCTGGCAGGACCCGAAGGTCACCGACATCGTCAGCAAGAGTGGCCGCAAGCAGTTGGTGCTCGCCGCTCTCTGGACCGAGGTGTGCCTCGCGATGCCGGCTATCCAGGCGCTGGGTGAGGGCTACGACGTGTTCGTGGTAACGGACGCTTCCGGCGGCGTATCCGTCGAAGCCCACGACATGGCGGTTCGCCGCCTCGTGCAGGCAGGCGCCGTGCCGATCACCTGGCTGGCAGTGGTCTCGGAATGGCAACGCGACTGGGCGCGCGAGGACACAGCCATCGCGCTGTCGAGTGTGGTGCTCGAGCACGGCGGCGCCAGCGGCATCGCCTTCGCCTGGGAGCAGCAACTGCTCAATTCTGCAAACAAGGCTACGGCCCGCTGAGCTAAGCGTCCCGCCGCATCGTCCGCCGTAGGCGGTGCGTACTGCTTCCCTACGGCGCGGCGCGTTCTCATTGAACAGGAGTTTTGATGGATGCCACCCACGACCTGCCGGTGTCGAACGGTGCCCAGGTTCGACGTCAGGTTTTCAGCACACGCGGCTCGACGCACGGTCCCATCACGCGGCTGATGAGCCCGTCGGACCTCGGCCGCGTGCTCAAGCCCTTCGTGTTCCTCGACCTCTTTGATCTTGACCTGCACGACCCGCGAGCCGGTTTCAGGATGCACCCCCACTCAGGCCTGGCCACCATCACGGTTATCACGGACGGCGACCTGCGCTTTGACGACGCGACTGACGGCACCGGGCATATCGGGTTTGGCGGCTTTGAATGGATGCGGGCCGGCAGCGGCGTATGGCACGGGAAGGAGCTTTCCGGCGGCACGACCCCCCGCGCGCAAGGCTTCCAGCTTTGGATTGCCCTTCCCGCCGACCTGGAGCACGCTCCCGTGGACAGCCAATACGTTGAGGCCGGGCACGTCCCCGCGGTGGGACCCGCACACGTGATTCTCGGTAGCTACGGCGGTGCGCGTAGCCCCGCCCGGTCACCGGAGGGCGTCACGTACCTGCTGATTCGCTTGGCCGGGGGCGAGCGCTGGACCTTCACGCCCGCCGCCGGGCAGACCACCGCTTGGCTGGCGGTTGCCACCGGCGCCCTGGGAGGTCACGCCAAAGCGCAAGCCGGAGACCTGGTGCTGTTCGATCATTCCGAACGGGCGATCTTGCTGGAAGCTGACAACCAGGCCGGCGCCGTGTTTGTCCTCGGCGCCGCGGCGCCTCATCCGCATGAACTGCACCTCGGGAGCTACTCAGTGCACACGTCGAACGAGGCGCTGGCTAAGGGCGAGGCCAACATCGAGCGGCTGCGCCAGCTTCTGGTGGCGGCGGGTAATCGGCGCACCGCCAGCGGCACCACCCCAATGTTCAGCGGTGACACGAGGCCAAAGACGAACTAAGCCAGGCGCTCGGTTCAATTGCGCGCACTATTCCAACGGACGTCGCTGTTCGGCGTGGACCCTGCCGGTCCACGTCAAGCAACACCCCCGAGAAGCTCACTCGATCCCAGTTATACGCCTCCATGGGTAGAAGAACCCCAGCGAGAGGCTTCCTCTGCGGAAGGTACGACGCCAGCCTGGATGCTCCGGAAGAGCAGGTGTCTGGCGTCGCGACCCACCGCCACAGGTTCCGCAGTGGGGTTGCACATGAATACCTTTGCCTCAATTCACTTCAATGACAACTTTGCCTCGCAGGGGCACGCCGTTCACCTTGCCCTGCTCCAAGGCGGTATGCGCTTCAGCGATCTGCTCAAGGGGGAAGGTCGCACCAATGATGGGGCGGATCACTCCACGCTCGAGGAGCGCTTTAAGCGCAAGCAGCTTGCCGCGGTTTTGGCGCGTGAACACGAAGTGGTACTCGGCGTTCACGCCCCATGCAGCCACGAGATTCTGGGGCGTCGCGATGTCGACCAGCGTCACCACGCGGCCACCGTCGCCCAGGACGTGCGGGGAGCGCTCCAGCGTCTTGCCACCGATCGTGTCGAGTACGACATTGACGCCAGTGCCACCCGTCAGTCGCGCGATCTCTTCCACATAATCGCTCTTTTCGTAGTCGATGGTGGCGTCGGCTCCGAGAGACAACAGGAACTCGGCCTGATAGCCACGGCACGTGGTAATGACGCGCGCCCCCATTGTCTTTGCGATCTGGATCGCAACCGTGCCGACGCCGCCGGCGCCGCCGTGGATAAGAACGGTCTCAGCGGGCTGCAGCCGGGTACGCGTGACCAGCGCCTCCCAAGCAGTGCCGCCCGTCAGCGTGATTGAAGCCGCTTCTGCGTGGGAGAGGTTGGTCGGCTTATGAGTCACAAGCTCTTGCGGAACCACGTTGTATTCAGCGTAACTGCCCCCCTTCGGTCCAAAGATCTTGGGCGTGTAGAAGACTTCGTCGCCCGGCTTGAAGGCTGAGACTCCAGCGCCCACACGCTCGACGACGCCAGATACATCGTGTCCGGTAATCGCAGGCAGCGGCACGTAGTCCGGGTAGTCACCGCGCCGAATCTGATAGTCGAGCGGATTAATCGAGGTTGCGCGAAGGCGCACCAGTAGCTCGCCGGCATCGACCCTGGGAACCGGAACGTCTTGCAGTTTAAGATTCTCAACGCCGCCAAAGGCGGTCAGGACAATGGCTTTCATATACTTCTCTGAAGGTTTGAGTTACGTGAACTTGGGTCATCCGAAGGACATCCTCAAGAGGCAAGATTGTCACATCGACGTTTCTCGATACGTCGATGCGCTGTACCAAGCCCACTCCGCCATCAAGGTCATCTTGGTAAGGCTTCGCCTCAAGCGGCCTTTGGAGGTGGACGATCCGTCTCTCATCCGGCGTAGCCGTGTCTCCACTCCCGTTCAAACCAGCGTCGGCTTGAACGAACCACAATGACATGCCGGAGCCGCTCATGGCAACTTGGCCGCGAAGTCATTCACAGGCATCCCAGTCCGCTAATCACCGCGCCGGAACGAACGGAGCGCGAAGTGGCAAAACCGCTTCTGCACCGAGCGCTTGATCATGGGCAGGCCCGAGCAGCCCGAATCGCCTTCTGCCGCGGTGCGGCGTAAAAGCACGTGCGTTCCCCTGGCTCAAGTCTGCAACCACTGCGCCCGCACAACGCTTTGCAGGCCAGTGCAAAGCCATTCGTGCCAGCGGTCGCCGGAGACAGGGTACCAACCGCTTCCCCGCAAGTCCGTTGACCCATTGGGGCAAGCAGCGTCTCTCAGTCTGCGACCTGCAGACGCATGCTAAAGTTCTCCCTCTTGCACTCCCGTTTTGTGGTAGTGCGCTCGCACCCATTTGCACTGTGTCCGCTGACTGATGCCTGTCGAAGTTCCGCTTATTCGTGTGTTGGAGGTGCTAGCCAACGAGCAGCGGATGAAAATCCTTCGCAAGCTCAAGACCCCCTCCAGCTTTCCTCCACAGGATGAGGGCGACCCTCATGTGGATGGCGTTTGTGTGTCGTCTATTCAGGCGGGGCAACGACTGGCGTTTTCGACTACGTCTAAGTACCTGACCGACTTGGCAAGCGTAGGGTTGATCACTGTTAAAAGGTCCGGCAAGTGGTCGTACTACCGACGCAATGAGAAGGCCATTGCGGATCTTATAAAGCGCCTGGCAAAGGAGCTTTAGCTGGGTCTTATGGTAAGCTTGATGGCGCTCCGGCGCGTCATGACGATGGCCGCATGCTGGCCAGCTAATTCGCTGCTGTCAACGAACTGCCAGGCTTGGCGCCCGCCCTGCAGCGGGTAAAGCACCCGTGGCGGATGCGTCCGGTTTCCATGTCGGACTCGCTCCTGTCAAAATGGCAACAGTCGGATGGGCTTGGCGATGCCGGCTCGACTTGATCAGCCGCACGCGGCGGCGCATGGTTTTGAGCGTCCGTTCGACAGCCCAAAGCACCATGCGAACTTGCGTTTCCTCGGGCTATGGGGATTGCGCGATGTGACCAGATCCCTCACGCCCAGTTGGCTGGCAATCAACGGCTCGGGTGATGAACTCACGAACCCATTTGAAGCCAGCATGCCCGTGCGATCGCTCGTGCCACATCATCCCGATGGTAAAGCCTTCAACTGAGAGTGGAGGCTCGACCCGCACCAACTGCCCACCGCGATTGTCGACTAGCCGACGGGGGACCAGGGCAACACAATCCGATTGTTCGACCAACTCCGGGACCAGAAGGAATGACGACGCTGACAACACGACATTGCGCCGATGTCCCAGGGCCTCCATTGCCTTGTCCACGGAAGTAGCGAAACCGCCGCCGCGCAGGGACACCACGATGTGTTCCAGCCGCGCGAACGCTTCCACCCCCAGGCCCTCGCGCAGGGTCGGATGCCCACGGCGCCCGATCAGGACGTAACTTTCGTCAAATAGGTGCCGCGAGCGCAGGCCTTGCGGCGCACCCTGCAGGTTCGCGAGAGCCACGTCAACGTCGCCGCGGGCCATCTGAGGTTCCAGCTGTGACATATCCAAGGTGCGCAGTGCAATGCGCACTCCCGGCGCTTCGCTTCGCATGGCAACGACAAGGTGCTTTATCAACGCCGCCTGGACGTAATCAGTGCATGCGACCGAGACTGTCAAGCTCGCCGTCGCGGGCTCAAAATTCAAGTGTGTGGCGACTGTGGCCCGGACTTGATCGAGAGCTTGTCGGAGCGGGCCGAGCAGCTCCAGCGCTTTGACGGTTGGTGTCATCCCACGCTGCGCAGGGATTAGAAGAGGGTCGTCGAACACGTCGCGCAGACGGCTCAACTGCGCACTCACAGCTGGCTGGCTCAGATGCAAGCGGGCGGCCGCCCTTGTCACGTTCTGCTCGATCAGCAGAGCCTCTAACGTCACAAGCAGATTGAGATCCATGCGCCTGGTATTCATCTCATCGATGGTAGCGGACCGCCGCTGTGATTTCACGTCTGGCTCAGGCTCCACGAAACTTCAGCCAGATCACAGCGGAGCCATCGTCCATGTCAAAGAGAGTCCTTGTCATCTATGCGCAGCCAGAGCAGTCGTCGTTGACACGGCAACTGGTGGACGTGTCAGTGAAGTGCCTGACCGCACAAGGGCACGAAGTGCTGCAGTCGGACCTGTACGCCATGCGCTGGAAAGCAACGTTCGACGAACACGACTTTCCGGAGCGGGCGAACTCGGAGCGGCTGTCGTTCGGCGCAGAGTCTGCCCACGCGTACCGCCATCGTCGCCAGACCGCAGATGTGGCGGCAGAGCAAGACAAAGTACTGGCTGCAGACGCCTTGATCTTCCAGTTCCCGCTCTGGTGGTACAGCATGCCGGCCATCATGAAGGGATGGATCGATCGCGTCTGGGCAGCGGGCCTGGCTCATGGCTACAAGGACGCGGGCAATACCTACCGCTATGGAGAAGGAGCATTCAAGGGAAAGCGGGCGATGCTGTCCGTGGCGGTCGGGGGGCCTCCGCACGACTACTCGGAGCGTGGAATCAACGGGCCGCTCGAGCAGCTGCTCTTTCCGATCACGCATGGTTCGCTGTATTTCCCCGGGTTCGATGTGCTGCCGACATTTGCCGTTTACGGCACGGGTGCCTTGACCGCGGCCAGCGCTGCCGCGGCCAAAGAGGCATGGCGCACCCGTCTGCAAAATTTGTTTGAGGACGGACCGATCCCGTTTCGACCGCAGAATGGCGGAGACTACACCCGCACCAACGAGCTCCGTCCGCATGTGGCTGCTGGCCAGACCGGCCTCATGGCGCATATCGCTGACAGCAACGAAGCGCAGACGCAGCGCCTGGAAGCACAGGTATCGTCACGGAAACCTTCGTGATCTCGACGCGTCGCACCGATGTCGCCGCAGAGGACCTGAAGCGACTGGCGAAGCCAGAGGTCCTCCGCGCGTGAGAGGTTTCGAAGACGGCATTGTTCGCCCACTGCCTGAGCTGACCGACGGTCCGGGTGCTGCGCTCAACTTGGAGCACCGTTGAGGAAGCTCGTCACTACAGCGAGACTCTCCCCAATACCAAACAGAGTCAACTCACGTGCAGCTCCCCGCGCGGAAGCGATGCTCTGGCTACGAGGGGCTGCTTCCTGATTGACCAACGCACGGTGCATGGGTTGCGCAGTGCAGGCCAGTCGCAAGAAGGATTTTTGTCATGCAGTTGCAATCGATCCAGCCGGCGAACCTGTGGGATTCGTCGCCTTATCTTTTCAGCCAAGTGGTCCGGGTCGATGCGCCCCGGGCCTTGGTCTTTATTGCTGGCCAAGTGGCGCTGGACCCCAACGGCTCACTCGTGGGCGCAAGTGATGTCGATGCCCAGCTCCGGCAAGTCTTTGTAAACCTTCGCGCCGCTGTAGGCGGCGCTGGAGGGACGCTGGACAACATCGCCAGCCTCACCGTGTTCCTCAAGGACATCGCGCATCACACCAACTACCTGAGGGTGCTGGCCGAGGAGCTCGCCGGGCATCGGCCCGCGGAGACTGTGCTGCAGGTCGCCGCGCTCGGATTGCCCGAACTGCTTGTGGAGATCCACGCTGTCGCCGTCCTTTGATCAATCGTGCCGCGGCACGACAGGCTCGTGGTTAGAAGCCGTCCCTGACGGGTGTGCTGCAAGTCCGGCTTCCATTTGTTTGCATCACCTGTTGACGATCACTGAAAACTGACCCACCGGGTCAGTTCGAGACGATCGTCAACAGCTCCAGCCCTCACCCACGCGGCGACGGTCTCTTGGTGCACTCCGGCAATACGAGCCGCCTCCTCGGCGCGCAGGCCGCGCTTGTGCTCCAAGTAGAGTGCGTGAACGACATTGCCTTCGACCTCCAGCTGACGTGTCAGGCGCACGACCTCGTCGTCACTGATGGGCTCGAGACCCTCCTCCCGCGACAGGTAAGCCCTGGGCTCGTTATCCGTGCGTGCCGGGCAAACCGGGCGTCGGTCCCTGGCCGCTCTCTGCGTTCTGCCAAGACGTTCGGCGATCGTAAGGTCAGGCGTACTGACCAGCGCCGCCTCATTTTCGGTCCAAGGTTTCCGCATACAGCGTTGTCTGTCAGCTTTATTGGTCTGGGGATTGACTTTACCGGCCGTACCACTGGGTAGCGCCTTCCCGGGATGCGGATGTGTCGTCACCCCTAGAGACGGGTGAGCGCTACCGAGAACAGATCTCGGATGCCTGCGAGGCGCGCCGAGAGATCGGTCGTTGGGACATCCGCAGTGCTCACGTGTGCCAGCGCGCGGCTCAACTGGGTGTCCGGGCCGGACTCCGGGCCGAACAGCTAGGCGACGTCGACCATCGACGAGGCCGACGACCGGTCGCGACGCCTGCAGGCCTAGCCACCTACGGCAGGAGTCGCAGGGTGTCTCTCAAGCCATTCAACCGGCCGCCACCAGGCGCCTTTGTCCATGGTTGGATCGGCGTCCTTGCCAGATGCAACCCACACCTGCAGGTGGCAGCACTCCGCGGCTTGGGCGGCGCCGGCGACGTAGCCTCGGGCTTCGTCGGCAGAGCTGCAGTCCTTCAAAATCCGCGCGCCGGTGTCGAACTGGATGAAGATCCGCATGCTCTAGCTCGGCAAGCGCTATGCCGATTCACGGCACCTTCGCTCCGCGACGACGTGCCATCGCCACCCAGGCGATGTGTCGGCCTGATGCTCAGTTGACCATCAACTGACCATCAACCGAGCGTCAACGCGGCATCAACGACAGCTTGGCCAAACCGAGCGTGCCGGCGTGGGTTCCCGGCCGTGAACTGATGTGCAGCGCGGGCGGCAGAGCGCCCTCTTCCCTTGGTGCGCCCGGCTTATGTGATGATAACCCGTACTATCATTACTTGAGGATAGGCTTGAACAGTTCGAGATGCATCGCTTGCTTCCCAGCCTGAGAATAACGACGTATCAACGGCGGTGCTCTAATTTGCGATCCCGCAGGCCTTTCTCAAGGGGACGCAGCGGCCAGAGTTGAGGAACGGCGAAGCGAGGTCTTTCCTGCATAAAGTTGGCAAGATCACGTGCGAGGTTGCGATCCGGCGCATTTCTTGACCGGACAAGCACTTGCCCGATACGCGCCCAAGCTTGACGAGCTGAGACGTCGGACGGAGCAATGGCGATCGGGCGTCGATGTACCTCCCGCCGCAGCCGTTGCTGGTCCCGGGCCTGTCGCCGCCATAACGCCTCATCGCGGCCTTGCACGCCGCGCGTTGCAGCAGGTGTGGCCTCCGCCTCGACGCCCCAGCCGCGCAACCTTTCCGCAAACGTCTCTCGCCAACGCCGCAGATCGGCCTTGCGAGGATTCAGCCGGTGTCCATGGTTTGACTCTGCCCGCACGCTAAGGTGCACGTGAGGATTCGCTTGGTGGTCGTGCAGCACCATGACGTAC
>NZ_JZUE01000042.1 GCF_000969605.1 Aquincola tertiaricarbonis
CCCGCGCCGGCAAGGGCAAGGCGGCCGGCTCGCTGGCCACGGCGGTGCCATAAGCGCACCAGACTGCCGACCGTCCGCATCACCGGTATTGGAGCACTGGTTGCCGGCGAACGGCTGGCATCGGCGCTTCACAACTTGGCGCTGGTGCCGTCAGGCGGTGTCAAAGGAGCGTCGCTGATCGCACGCGGTCACTGTCCCGTCGCTTCTGGGCCCCTTGTCTTGGTCTACGATGCAGCAGAAGGGTTCGTGCTGGATGCCGCCCTGCCTTTCGCCTGGACCGGAGAGGCGGCCCCTCAAATGCCATCGGCCCAGGGTGCGATCGCCTGGGTCTGCCTGCCCCGAAAGGTATGCATGCCGGACCGATTCGAGGGCGCAGTTGGCCACGCTGCAAAACCACCACGCCAGTGTCAACAAGAAAATGCTGAGAAACGTTTGACATTGGCCGAGACCATTGCCGACGAGTAGGCCCGGCCTGGACCACCATGCGATGGCTTAAGGCGCTGCGCCGGCAGGGCCTGTGGTTGCTGCCGGCCGGCATGCTGGCGCTGGTGTTGGGGGTGGCCTGGCACGATCCCGGCATGGTGCGCGGCGTGCGGCATGCGGTGTTCGACCAGGCACAGCGCTGGTCGCCCCGCGTGTACGAGGAGGCGCCGGTGTTGATCGTCGACATCGATGAAGAAAGCCTGCGCCGCCTGGGCCAGTGGCCCTGGCCGCGCACCCGTGTCGCCGAGCTGGTTAGCCGCCTCCAACGGGCCGGCGCCGCCTCGGTCGGCCTGGACGTGGTGTTCGCCGAAGCCGATCGCACGTCGCCGCGCCAACTGCTGAAGTCAATCCGCCTGCCGCGCGAAGCCGCCGCAGCACTGGCTGCCCTGCCCGATCACGACGAGCTGCTGGCGGAAGTCCTGCGCGCCGGCCCGGTGGCCCTGGGCTTTGCGCTTGATGGCGCGGACGCCGCGGCAGGCACCTCGGCCGCAGGCCACAAGGATGCGGTCGACGACGACGCCGCGACCTGCCAGTCGCCGGCCGGCTTTGTCACCCTGGGCGGCGCCCCCGATGCGCAGCTGCGGGCATTTGCAGGCTGCGTGCAGAGCATTCCGGTGCTGACCCGCGCCGCGCAGGGCCACGGCGCGCTCAGCTTCATTCCGGACGAGGACGGCGTGCTGCGCCGCCTTCCCCTGCTGTTCGACTTGCAGGGGCGGCTGGTGCCTTCGCTGGCCGCCGAGACGCTGCGGCTGGCGGTGAATGCCCCGCGCTACACCGTGCAGGCGGCCGCCGACAACGGCGGCGTCATTGGGCTGATCGTCGGCAAGCTGCGGATCCCCACCACGGCCGAGGCCGGCATGTGGGTGCACTACACGCTGCCCCGGGCCGAACGTTACGTGCCGGCCTGGAAGGTGCTGGCCGGCGAAGTGCCGGCGAAGCGTCTGCAGGGGCAGATGGTGCTGGTGGGCACATCGGCACAGGGTCTGCTGGACCTGCGCTTCAGCCCTCTGGGGGGCATCATTCCCGGTGTGGAGGTGCATGCCCAGGCGCTGGAGCAAATCACCACGGGCCACTGGCTGCAGCGACCCGGTTGGGCCCCCGCGGTGGAGCTGATGGCTGTGGCATTGGGGGGCCTGTTGGTGGCCATCGCCGCCATGCGCTGCGGCGCGCTGGTGTCGGCGGCCGCCTTCGCGGCGCTGGCCACCACGCTGCTGGGCGGTGCCTGGCTGGCTTTTACGCGGCACGGCCTGCTGCTTGACACGATGTTGCCGACGCTCGGCATGCTGGCCGTGTTCCTGCCCACCACCGTGGTGCGACATGTGATGAGCGACCGACAGCAGCGCTGGGTGCGCCATGCGTTTGCGCGTTACGTGTCGCCCAACTTAGTGGACTACCTGATCGACCAGCCACAGGCGTTGGAGCTGGGCGGTCGCCGGCAGCGCTGCAGCTTTGTGTTTACCGACCTGGCGGGCTTCACCTCGGTGATGGAACGCATGGACCCGGCGCAGGCTGTGACCGTGCTCAACCAGTACTTGGACGGCATGATCGCGATCGCCTTCGCCCACGAGGGAACGCTAGACCGCATCGTCGGCGATGCGGTGGCCATTGTCTTTTCGGCTCCGGTGCAGCAGGCCGACCACGAACAACGAGCGGTGAACTGCGCGTTGGCCATGCACCGCTTTGCGCAGGACTACCTGGCTGCCCGGCGCGCCGAAGGCGTCGAGTTCTGTGAGACCCGCATCGGCGTGCATACCGGCGAGGTGATCGTGGGCAACTTCGGCGGTAACACCATCTTCGACTACCGGGCGTTGGGTGACCCGGTGAACACGGCCTCGCGCCTGGAAGGCGCTAACAAGTACCTCGGCACCCGCGTGTGCCTGTCGCAGGCCACGTTGGACGGCTGCCCCGATCTGCCCGTGCGCCCGGTAGGACGCCTGCGCGTGGCCGGCCGGCAAGAGCCGATCATGGTGTACGAGCCGATGGCCGCTACGGACGGTCAAGCCGTGCAGCAAGAAGCGTATGCCCAAGCTTATGCCGCGATGACCGCGGGGAACAGTGCGGCAGTGGGGAGTTTCCAGCGGCTGCATGAGGACAGCCCCGGCGACCGCCTTGTGCAACTCCACATGGCTCGCTTGAAGTCCG
This sequence comes from Aquincola tertiaricarbonis, assembly GCF_000969605.1. Lineage (GTDB taxonomy): Bacteria > Pseudomonadota > Gammaproteobacteria > Burkholderiales > Burkholderiaceae_C > Aquincola > Aquincola tertiaricarbonis. The sequence continues at coordinate 2,626 of NZ_JZUE01000042.1, forward strand.
GCTCGACCGACAACGTGATTGAGCTGTCAAGCAAATGAACGGCGCCATGCAAGTCGGCACCCACCGCGGGACCAACGCCAGCGAGACGTTTCGTTCGTCTCAAGTGTACTCACCATGGCGCATCAGGACGTGCAAAGTGGGGAAGATCGCTTGATGTGCATGCTGCTCAGGGGAGCCGTTGATGACAGTGGGCGCACAAAGAGCGACCATTTCTCGACGTCAGAACCGCTGGGCCGGAGCCGATCATGGGCGCCCTCAAGGCGAGCCGCGTCCAGGCAACGACGACGCTGCGCAGCGTCCTGCTTTCCCACTGGCGACATTGCAACCGCCATACGGTCTTAACGTTTCAAGGCGGCGGCGCCGACGAACGCAAGGGCGGCATGACCGACGTGTACCACTTCAAATAACTCGCAAACGATCGGCATATCGATCGCAAACGACCAAGGCATGGTGACAGCTTCGCGCTTGAAGTAGCGTTCGTGTTCGGCCCGCCAGGAATCGAGCGTCCGGTCGCCCTCTCCCTCTGCGAAGGCAAACGCCGCTGTGACCTCGTCAAAAGGAACAATCTGCACTTCCACGGTGCGAATAAGGCAAAGTGGCGTCTTGTCCCCGGCTGTCATGACGCTGAGGTCGCCCGCGACTGGCAAAGGCTTTCCTTGCACAGCGTAAGACCATAAGGAGCTGGCAGTCCCGCGCTTTACGCCTGATAGCACCAAACCCGCCAGTGTGTCCGCAAGTGCGGCGCTGTCTCCAAACGAAAACGCCTCGTAAAAGCGCGCCGGATCGAGGCCGCCAACTGCGCGACTGGATTCGTCCCAAAATGACTGTGCGTACTGCGGTATCTTCAACATCGTTTCTCCCACAATTCGTTCTCGTCGATTCGACTGCGTGGTCGAGATCTGCTGAATCGAGCCGACCGTCTCAGGCGCAACGGCACCCCCTTAGCCCACTGCACGCCATTCGAACACTAGCGTTGAGGTTTCGTCTAAGTTGTTCACAAGCGCGCCGCGCACCATCCCCGCCTTCAACAGTACCTGGTGCGAGCGGTGATTTTCTGGCGCGGCGGTGGCCATGACATGTTGCAAACCCAATCGCCGCGCAGCGTGCTGTAGCAGTCCCGCCGCCACTTCCGTGGCGAGTCCTTGGCCCCAATGCACGCGGTGATACGCATACTTCAGTTCGGGCTGAGCTTGTCCCCCGGGGCGCACCAGGCCGCAGAAGCCGACGACCTCAAGTGAGCCCTTGAGCTCCACGGCGAACATGCCGTACCCATACCTGGTGTAGTTGTGCTGTGTCACGGCAAGCCACTGGACGCATTGATCCAGGGTGATGGGCTGGCCGGCACCTACCCACTGCATGGCGTCCGCATCACCGTACACCGCAAGCAGCGCAGGCAGGTCGGCCTCGCGCCATCGACGCACGATGCAGCGCTCGGTGGAAAACTCTTGGTCGGTCATGGCGCCTTGCGTGCAGCTTGCGCCACATATGCTTGCAGTTTCACTGGATCGAGCCGGCCTGCCGTCCGGACGCCAGAGCAGACGTCGAGTCCAAATGGCTGCACCCGGCGGATGGCCTCCGCCACGTTGTCTGCATCCAGTCCGCCCGCCAGGAACACCGGCCGGTTCGAACGCCTGACAAACGCCGCGCTCACCTCCCAGTCGTGAACCCGCCCTGTGCCCCCGAGCAACGGGACCGTCGCCGTCGGGCTGCCCGAGTCGAGCAGAAAGGCGTGCACATGCGGTTCGTACCCGGCCAGCAGGTCCAACGCCTCCTGCCCTTCGACGTGGATGACCTGAACCAGGCGCACATAGGGCAGCTTGCTCCGCAAGAGGGCAAGTTCAGACGGGTCCACATGGTTGACGACCTGCACGGTCGACACGCCGCATCGCAGCACGTGGTCGGCGATGGCCTGGGCCCGTCGTTCCTGGGTCAGCAGGAACGCCCACACGCCAGCCGGCAGGTCGCGGGCGATCCGGCCAATGAGGTCGTCGTCGATCACGCCGGGGCCGCTTGGCATGGCGCCCACCAGCCCCAGCGCGTCCGCGCCATGACGAACGGCCAGCGCAGCTTCTTCCTCGTTGCCAATGCAGCAGATCTTCAGTCTTGTTCTCATGGATGCCATGTCAGTCACAAGAGCGCGCCATGCGCAAGATCGGGTACGGCCGCCCTTGGCCGTCTACCTCAGTGCGCGCCACCGGGCGAAAGCCATGCCGTTCATAGAACCTCACGGCGGCGCCGTTCTGCTCGTTCACCTCCAACGACCGCAGGTCGTTGTGACACTCTGCGTGGCGCAGCAAGGCACTGCCATGGCCCTGACCTTGGAAGGCCGGGTGCACGAACAGCATCTCAAGGTGCGCATCCGCCACATGCATGAAGGCTGTGATCTGGCCAGCACGCGTCGCGATCGCCATCATCGGTTGGCACTGGGGCAACGCCTGCCTTAGCTCGGCTTCGATCGCATCGACATCCCCCGGCCGAAGGAAGTGATGGGTGGCCAACACGGAGGCGCGCCAGACTGCGATCAGCGCCTGCATCTGCGCCGCCGGATCCACCGGTACCACCTCCAAGTTGTCAGCGGCCGAGGAAGCCTGCTCACGGCGCTCCGGCCAGCGCATGACAAGCGCTGCACTGACGACGGTCTGCAGCGCCATGGCGACCGCCACTGCGGCCATCCCAAAGCTGGACAGGAAGGGCGCAACCGCCTGGGTCGCACCTGCGCTGACCAGCAACAGCATCAGGACCATCAGCGCGGAGGCACGCCCGACTTGCCGCGTTGGCACCTTCAGCGCCTCGCTGAAGGCAGCCGCGCCGCGCAGGCCCAGCAGCGCGCAGAACGCCATCCATGCCCCCATCAGCAGCGGCATCGGTAGCGCGTCCAGGCCAAGTGCCGCCGAGGTCAACAGGACACACAGAATCGCCTGTCCGCACGCGCCGGCCTGCACCATCCGCGGGGCCCCGATCCTGGAGTTGAGTTGCCCCGCTTGCGTCGCCACGAGCGCGAACGATGCAACACCCGCGGCTTGTAACGCAGGGAACGCGGCGCTGCCCCAGGCGTGCCGGTGCAGCAGCTGTGGCGCACTGGCAACAAATGTCATCAATGCCCCGAACGACAGCGCGTGCGCGAACGAGATCCGCATGAAGCGTGCATTGCGCAACAGCTTCAGGTAACCACCACCTCCCTTCGACCCCTCGGGCAGCTGCACTGGGGTGACACGCAGAGCGAACGGCAGTGACAGCAGAGCCAAAATCCCCACCACCGCGAATGTCCACCGCCAGTCCATCCACTGCAGTAAGAACGCGCCGACCACGGGTGCCGCGGCCGGCACCGTCGACTCAATGGCGCCGACCGCTGCGATGCCCCGCACGGCATCAGCGTCCGCCAAGCTCGTGCGCAGCACCGTAGGCACGATCACCGTGGCCGCACCGGCACTCACCCCTTGCAAGGCGCGCATCAGGAGCAGCAGCTCGAGCTGCTGCGCCGCGGCACAGCCAAAGCTGCCGATCACCAGGCCCAGGATGCCGAGACCGATACACAGGCGCGGGCCCAGGCGCTGCAGCAGTTCGCCCCAAACCAGCTGAGAGGCCGCCAGTCCGGCGAGGAACACTGCCACGGTGGTTTGGCCTTGGGCCACGGACAGGCCCAAGCCGCGCTGCAGCGCCGGCACGGCGGGCAAATACAAATCCATGGCAAGCATGCCGGTGGCAGTCAACACGGCCAAAGGCAACAGCATGCGCAAGACGTTGTTCGAACTCATAGACATGGCAACAAGAAACTCAGAACTGGCAGACACCGGCGCCTGACCCTTCGTCTCGCATCCCCGAGTAGGCCCGCACGCAGCGTAGGGGCAACGCACCGCTTGGCTGTGCATGGCTCGCCGGGAGTCACCCTTGCTTTGCGCTACGACAAGCCCGCCAACGCAGCGTATTGCAGCAGCATGATGGTCTTGCCGTCGGCAATGCGGCCGTCGGCCACCATCTGCAACGCTTCGGCCAACTCGAGCTCCAGCACCTCGATGTCCTCGCCCTCCCGCGCATCACCGCCACCTGCACCCACCCGGTCCTGCGGCGCGTAGTCGGCCATGAAGAAATGCAGCCGCTCGGTCACAGACCCCGGGCTCATGAAGGCCTCGAAGATCTTGCGCGGCGCGCGCACGGCATAGCCCGTCTCTTCCTGCGCCTCTCGCCGGATGGCGGTCAGCGCATCCTCGCCGTCCAGCAAACCGGCGCAGGCCTCGATGAGCATGCCGTCGGCACAGCCGTTCACGTAGGCCGGAAACCTGAACTGTCTCGTCAGGACCACCGTGCGCCGCCGCGGGTCGAAGAGCAGCAGCGCCGCGCCGTTGCCCCGGTCATAGGTCTCGCGCTGCTGCTCTTGCCAGCTGCCGTCCCGACGGCGGTAGGCGAACCGTGTCTTCTTCAGCAGATACCAGTCATCCGACAGCACCCGCTCTTCCAGGATGCGTACGCGTCCACCCATCGTGTCTTCATTCATGCCCGTGCGGTATCACGTTAAAACGTGCAGTTTCGTGCAATACTGAAGCCCACGCAACCCCGGCCCCTGTCGATGCTCACCGCACAACGCAAGCAGCTCATCCTCCATCGGCTGGCGCAGGAAGGCCAGGTGGTGGCAAAGGCACTGGCCGAGGAACTGGGCACATCGGAGGACACGATCCGCCGTGATCTTCGTGAATTGGCGCAGGCCGGCAAGCTGCTGCGGGTCCACGGTGGCGCGCTTCCAAGTGCGCCTGCGGCCGCCGACCTCAGCGTGCGCGAGCAGGTGTCGGTCACCGAGAAGCGTGCCCTGGGTCTGGCCGGCGCGGCGCTGGTCCGCCCGAGACAGGTCGTCATCCTCGACGGCGGCACCACCGCGCTGCAGCTGGCCCGTCAGCTGCCCCGTGGATTGCGGGCGACCTTCGTGACGCACAGCCCCACCGTCGCAATCGCACTGGCCGAGCACCCGGATATCGAGATACTGATGCTGGGCGGCCGGCTGTTCCGGCATTCGATGGTCAACGTGGGCGCGGCCCTGATCGACGCTGCGGCCCAGTTGCGTGCAGACCTCTACTTCATGGGCGTGACCGGCGTGCACCCACAGTCGGGCCTCACCACGGCCGATGCGGAGGAAGCGGCCGTCAAGCGGGCGCTGCACCTGCGCGCGGCCGAGACGATCGTGTTGGCCTCGCCCGAAAAGCTGATGGCGGCCTCCCCTTTTGTGATCGCGCCGCTGGGGGCCGCCGGCCGGGTGCTGGTGAACCCGGGCACACCGCAGAAGGTGGTGCGGGCGCTGCGGGCCGGTGGCGCTGAAGTTGTTCCACTTCCTGATACCGCGGCTCAGTCCTAGCGTGCGAGCGAGCCGGGGCATAAGCTGGGTTGCGGTAAACGTACCCCCTGGCCTGCACCCGACGGCGCGTGGGCAGAGCGGACGTCTAGGCCGGCCGCTATGGGTCGGTCTACTTGACAGTCGAGCGGCGTGCAACGAAGCCCATGGCAGCCATCCCGGCGAGCATCAGCAGGTAGCTGGAGGGTTCTAGCACGGGAGGCGTCGCCGCGTCGACGCCTGTATCGGACACATGCCGGACTGGTGGCCACTCCAGCGCTAGGAGCCCTCGCTGTGCTGTGCTTATACGGGTGCTTACGCCCTGGCCTCCGCTTGGTAACCGTCAGCACCGGCGCAGGGCTGGACTGCAACGGCACCAGTCCCGTCAGCCCTTGTACAGCGCGGGCCATCGCTTGATGAACACATTGTTGGGCGGCCGCCAGCAACGGCGCCGAGGTCCGAAGCTGGTCCATCAAGCAAGAGCGGCGCCGTCGGCGCTACGCCACACGCTGGAGCGAGTTGCTAACGGTGCGCGCCCCGGTGACGGGAGGTCAGGCCTAGCGGGCGAGCCTCAATGCGGGTGGATCCACAACTCATATGCAGATATCAACCGACAGGTCCCGGAAGCAGGAAACGCTCGACAGACTGCGTGCCTTGCGGGTTCTCCGCCACTGCTGCGGGGTGACCTGAACATGCCCTCAGCGAAGCACGGGATCGACGTGATCATCGTGCCCCACGAATTGCAAACGCAATAAGGATCCTTGTGGCGTGCCGTGTTGAACGCGCCGACGACTGCTTCCTGCGGGGGAAGGGCAAGCCCTGTTCGATTGATCGCTGACGAGCAGCTCTGTGCGGCGCCGACCACACCATGCACGCGGACTGCCACGCGGAAAGACGGTGCGAGGACCTGAACATCGAGGCTCGACTGGGTCAGTAGGACGGCAGGATTCGGTGTCGTTGCGCCCGCCAACGACCAGCATCAGGCCTGCGTTAGCTAACGTCGACGCACTGCCACCCAGCTCGAGCACCTGCCCGTCTGCAGCAGAGGAGAAACTCCACCGCCAAGAACAAGGGGGCATCGTCCTGAGAATTAGGGCGGTGCCCCCGCTGACAATGGCTGCATTCCCAGCTGGACAAATCCTACTTGTCCACCAGCAACGCCCACAATACCCACCCCATCAAAGACACACCCAGTTGTACTGCCAGCCACGCAAGGCGCTTGTTTGTCCGCCTGTCCGGCACGTACTTCAAGTCGGTGTCATCGCATAATTCGGGCACTGGTCCTCCCCTTGTAAGATGCATCCATGAGAATCAAACCGCCACGGCCGACGTTGATACTTGCACTGCTGGGAGCTGCGCTATCTGCATTTGCTCAGGGAAACGGGTCAGCACAAGCAAGATTGAGTGGCAAACGCCTGATCCTGGAAGGCAGCAGATGCGCAGGGTGGTCCTTTCAGGAAAAGAACGTGGTACTGCGTTATGACGAGGTCCTGTGTCAAGCTGCAGGCTCAGCAACCTTTGCCGCACGCGCTGCCTGGTCCGGAAGTAACAGTTTTTTGATCGTCGAGAACGCCCCGGACGGGACGTCGCCGACCACCCCACCCAGGGTCTGGATGTACAAGCTGGGCGACCAGGGCACAAGGTTGACGCTGCATGAAACGTGGCTCGGGTGGGGCGAACGACAGCCCAGCAAGGAGACCTACCTGATACGCTCGCCATAGGTGTATCCTTTGGCGTCGACAAGTTCAGCGGGTGCCCGCAACAGCCATGAAGTGTTTGTCCAGACGTCCCGTGGCCAGCTCGTCGTCAAACGCGCTGGCTATGGTTGCCAGCAGGTCCTGGCAACGGGCTGCCGGCTGAGCTGCTTCCTCAGACACAAACAGTCCGACGTGCTCATCGTGCATCGATATGACAACGGTCTGGTCGCATCCCGCTACGCTGAGCACGTTGACATTCACAACGGGGCTACCGCCCGTCCTGATCGCAATTTTTCCGCTGAATCGTTCGATCAAAAAGCGCCGCAACTCGTCTTGCATCCGTTCAGTGACCGGTTCAATGCGGTACTCGGAATGACGGCCGAAGTTTGTCAGTCGACCCTTCCAAGGAACATGCTTTGCATTCTTCTTGGGCTGCAACAGCTCACGCCCCGCCGAGTCTGAACGCCGTTCAAAGTAGTTGCTGATCCAGGCGAAATCAATGTCGTGCACGTCACGATAGCGCATGCGCTCCCAATCGATTTTCAATCCATAGGCATCGCCGCTTTCCAACTGCACGACAACCAGACCATCGTAGCGAAAGCCCGTCACTGGGTCGGACCCATGTGCCGGCACGACGTACTGCTTGCCACTCGGCGACAGCGCCACTGCACGCTGGCTGCTGCCGCCGTTCAAGCCCGCCAGCGGCAAGCCGGAGCCTGACGGCACCCATGGGCGAACACGGTGAATTTTGAGCTGCGCAACGTCAACAACCGCGTCATTGCTCGTGCGCAGCAGGCGGCCACCGCTCAACAGGGTGGCGGCATCCACTGAGGCGACGCGCTCGATGCCGAAGGTAGCCACGGCGCCGGGCTGCCCATTGTCGGCATCAAGCCATTGGAGCGAGGCCATGTTCGTGCTGGCGGGTCCAAGCGGGACGATCTGCAACCGCCCCTCCAGTTCGTAAACCAGGTGGAAGTCGGTAGTCACCGCGAGCAGAGCCGGTTGGCGGGCGCCATCCAGGCGCAGCACGCGCCAGAAGCGCGGCCCAACGCCTGGCACCACCACCTCCTGGTTGCGCCAACGCACGCTGAACGAGGTAACCTCGACTGTCTTGAACGGGTTTCCGCTGGTATTCGGAAACCCACCAGCAGGTACCCGCCGGCTCGAGGCGACGATCTCGAAGGGGCCGTGGCTCACCGATTGAGCTGGCCCACTTGGACCGACGGCCAGCGCGCCGCACCCGGCGACGAGAGCGGCGAACAGACCGGCAGACACCCAGCTCACCCAATGAGGAATGGGGGACATTTGTTCCAGCTGCTTGATGCGAAGTCAGACGGACACGTTCAGTGTGACGTCGACATTGGTCCGCGTGGCATTTGAGTAGGGACAAATTTGATGCGCGGCGTCGACCAGTTGGCTCGCCGCGGCGAACTCCCAGCCCGGCAATGACACATTCAGCACGGCCTCAATACCGAAGCCCACGACATCCCCGGCAAGGGGGCCGATGCTGACGTCGGCCATTACCGAAGCGTCCGACGGGACGTTTTTGCCCTGCTGTCCGGCAACGAACCTCATCGCACCGAGGAAACAGGCAGAGTAGCCGGCCGCAAACAGTTGCTCCGGATTGGTGCCCTCGCCGGTTCCACCCATCTCGCGTGGCGCCGCCAGCGTCACCTCCAACTTGCCGTCGTCCGACTTCGAATGTCCGTCCCGCCCACCCGTCGAGCTTGCATGGGCGGTGTACATTTTCTTGAGAATGGCCATTTGATATGTTCCTTACGCGCCGTCAGCGCGCATTGTGTTGATGAAATGTAGGATCAATCCCGGCGGCGCCGCTGCGCGGTGACGCCGATACTCAGCAAACCGATTGCCATCAAGGCGTAACTGGCCGGTTCCGGCACCGGCGTGGTGACGTCCGAGTAGGTCACGTTGTCGATGACCTCCGAAAAGCGGGGCAATGATTGCCCGTACTCGTCGGCCATATAGAACAGCGCGCTGTCAAAAGCAGCGCCCGAGTACTTGATCGTCTGATTGGCCACGTCGTCGCGGTTCATCTGCAGTGTCACTGTCGCAACAACCGCCTCGCCGAGTCCCAGTTGCAGCACGGCGATGGCGCCCGGGTTGGTGTAGGCAGGATCATCGTTGCCAAACAGGACGCTCATAGAACGTTGCGGCGCAGCAAACGCCATGAGAACGCCTCCCCGGCCAGGTGTCCCGGGGTCATACGACTCTAACGCTTGGCCTATTGAGCTGGCCCCATAGTCGTTGACGTAGACCGTACTGCTGGCGCCCGTGTTGGAGAAGGCGATGCCGCCGAAGCTGACGCCGTTGGCGTAAAACCCGGTCGGAACGCCGGTGAAATCAACTGTGGTGCTCGCCGCATGCACGGGCGACAGGGCCAAGGCACACAGTGCGGCGGCCGCACAGTTTCGTAAAATGAACATGGTGACTCCCGCCGGGGTGTACGCCGGCAATGCGTGAATGGATAAGGACGGGGATGCGCGGCCGGTGGCTTGTCGCATCGCCAGCTCATGCTAGCGACTGGAGGCCATTGCTCGAGCGTCCGGAGGACGCGCTGACAATCCGCTGACCAGCCGCTGACAACGTCGTGGTGTAGCGCCGTCAAACTTCGCTTGAGCAGTTCATGCGGAGGACCAAACCGTGACCATTCGCCGCTCCATTGAGTGCACCTGTCGCGACGATCCTGAACGACCTGGTGCAGGGCAACAGTCAGGCAGCGTCCACCGGACGGCGGGTATAACCACGACCGTCATCGACCGCTCGCCTCTCACGGCCAGCGAGTTCGCGACGCGATGCGGGTGCACTCTCCTTGATCGCCGCATCGACGGTGTCACGCGCCTGGTGGCCGCCGGGTCCTATGCCGATGCGCTGGTGAGTGCACAGAGCCTTCTAACAGCGCCAGCGCCAACACCTGAGGGACAAGCGAAGGTCCACCGGGTGGTCGCGGAATGCCTTCGATTAGGCGGTGCGCCAGCGTTGGCGATGCGACATGCGCGCTTGGGACTGTTTGCAGACGATACGACCGGCACAGTGCAGAGCGAGAAGGACGGTTTTCGGCCGCTCGCCGATGGGCCCGCCGCTGCTACCAAGCCGCTCCCGCCGGCATGGACAGGGCCGATGTGGAGGTGGCCTGTTGAACGTCGGCGATGCGGCTAGCCGGACATCAGCGCGGCAACGACCGGCACATCGCTGAGGTGCGAAAGACGCGCCCTCATGCTCTGGAGCAGCTGCTCGGCTTCCTTCTTCCGCCCATCCATCGTCAAGCGATCTCTCAGGGACAATGCCGCCCGCGCCTCCATAAGACTCGCACCTTGGGCCTGCGCTGCGGCGAGCGCTTGCCGGAATGCCTTGTCGGCAGCCGCCGGCTCGACTTCACCGTGCCCGTGCAGCCGGTGGAGCTCGGACGTGGCAAAGCCGTCGCCGCCCTGATTCGCGGCAGCCAGGCCCTCGCTTACGTACTTCGTCATCTCGTCTTGCAGTCCCGCAAGGCGATGTGTCTCGGCAACAACGGCGTGCAGGCCAGCCAGCCCCTGCTTGCTGCCTTGCTCCCTGTACTGTTTTAAGCCGTCCGCGGCAAGAGCAGCCCCCTCTTGCTTGCGGCCGAGAGCGGCCATCGCCCAGCCAAGGCCGATACGATGCGGCTGCAAAAACGGTGAAGCCCGTCGTGACTCGAGCAGGGTGACGCTTTCGGAAGCAACAACGAACGCACGCTCGGCGTCTGACCGGAAGTAGTGAGCGTAGACCTGAAACCAGCGTCCCATTCCGAAGGTGATGAGATCAGGACCGCGGGCGATCAAGGCATCAACTTCTCGATTCGCTGCCGCCTCCTGCTGCTGGCGCCCCAGCGTGGCAGCAACAAGGCAGAGATATGCCCAGGCCTCTGCGCGCGGGTCTCGCAACAGCACCACATCCGCCTCAAAACCTGTCAGCGACTCAATCGTTCGCCCGAAGTGGTCGGCGCTGTCTGTCAACCGGCCAAAGTGCAGCGCGTTGATACCCAGTGCGTTGTGTGCGACTGCACGCCCCAGCGCGCCTTCGTGGCGTGGGAGCTGATCAGCGAGCCGGGCAAACTTTTCGACCAGTTCGGTGGTTCCGTCGAGTCTTCCGGTGAAGTGGGTAAGCAGCGCGACCTGCCATAGGGACAGGGTGGCAGCACTGACCGGCAGTGTGTCCAAGCGTGCGAGCAGGTCTGCAACCAGTGAGCGGGCCGTTGTAGAGGCCATGCCGTGCTGCAGGATGGTCGCCGTCATGCGAACCGAAATCAGTCCTAGACGGTAGGCCTCGGCAAGGGGTCCCATGGGAGCGAGCAGTCCAAGCCCTTTTTCGGCAAGCATCAACGCCTCCCGAGCCGCTTGGCGAAGCAGTGCTGTTCTCGCAGCCGTCGCTAGATGACAGGCCGCTTCCATTGGCTGCCTGCCCTCTTCATGGTGCAATGCAAGCAACGCTGACATGTCGGGCCCCACGCCCCAATTCTTCTGAAGTGCCGCAGCGAGCCGACGATGCCGGTCAATTCTTGTAACGCTACCAGCCCGAGCGGCTAGCACATGGCGGATCACAGCATGACGAAACTTGCAGCGCATGGCGACGCGTCCATCTGGCAACGCGGAAACGCCGATTGCATGCAACCAGACTCGGCGTCTGGCCAAACGCTCGAGCTGGTCTTGGACAACGTCCGGAGCCGTCCCCAATGCGTCGGCCACCGACAGGTGATCAAACTCCTCGCCCGCCAGCGCCGCGACTTCAAGCAGCACACCAACATCTGCTGGCAGCCTTTGCAGCTGACGGTCGAACATGTCGCTGAGCTTGCTCGGCACGGACAGGCGAATCTCTGAATTGGGTGCAAGTCCAGGCTCCTCAGGCGCGATGCACTGCCGCGCCGGTCCAGGCTCGAGAAGCTCGTCCACGATGCTTAATGCAAACAGTGGCAAGCCTTCCGTGTAGCTGTGCAATCGCGCGACAAGCTCATCGGGGATTTGCTCGGAGCGGTGTCGTCCACGCACGAGGTGGCCCAAATCTGCTTCCGACAAGCCGTCCAATGGGATTTCTTGCAGGAGACCCCGCAGACCGAGCTCCTGCCGAAGATCCTGAAACGAGTGCTCGTTCGGCGTCAGATCGAGAGGTCTGAAGGTCAATACGAATAGGATGGCAGCCGGAGCCCGACGCCTCGCCATCGCGGCAAGCAGATGCACAGAGGCGGTGTCTGCCCAGTGCACGTCCTCGAGCAACCAAACCAGCGGACGCTCTCTTGCCAACCGTTCGCACAGCGCGGCAAACTCGCGCAACATGCGTTCAGGAGAAGCTCCTGCAACCTGCGCTTGCAGTCCAGGCCGCTCACGGTCAGGCAAGTGCCATGGCATGTGGATCAGCCAAAGCGGCGCTGTGTCTTGAAGCAGTTGCACGAGGTCTGGTTCCGAGCCACAGAGCTCATCCAGTGCGTTCAGCACTGGCAAATACGGCTCGTTGCCACCCCATCCGTCAACGCATTGCCCAGAAACAACACGCGCACCGTCGATGGAGGCAACAAAACGCTCGAGCAAGGTGCTCTTGCCGACGCCGGGATCGCCAGCGATGGCCACCAACTGTCGTTGCCCCGACTTCGCGCGCTCGAAATAAGTCCCGAGCAAGCTCAGTTCGCGTTGGCGTCCAACAATTCTGTCTGGAGCGTCTGTCTCGTCCGGCAGGGAGACGACGGGTGAGGCCGTCCCCGCAACTGCGAATCGGTACCCACGACCATGCACCGTATGGATCCAGGTGGGGTGTTTAGGGTCGTCACCCAGCGCTAGCCTCAGGTCAGCAATCTGGGTCTTGATGACGCCCTCGGTGATATACCTTGTGCCCCACACCGTGTCCAGCAGTTCCTCCTTGCTGAGCAACCTGCCTGGCTGCTCGATCAACGCAAGCAGCAGTGCAAACGCCTTTGGCTTCAGCTCGACGGGATGACCGCCGCGCAGTAGGCGCCCGGAAGCGCGGTCGAGCACGAAGGCCCCGAATCGGAGATTGCCGGCGTCGTTTGCCATGCGCGGATGCTATACGGCATTGGTAGCCGCTGGCCCCGAGGACCTGCTCTCATCGAAACCCGCCTTCCGGGCGCGTGCAGCCGCCTCCGCGAAGCCCTGCACCGCTGCTGCAATGCCCTGCAGCGGCCAAGGACAGGCTGGCTGATGGCCACATCCAGCCACAGCGTACGAAGGTCCAACCCGCCGGGACTTAAGCGTCGGCGCGGAGTCCGGTGTTAGCTTTTGTCTTCTCCTCAGACCGTCGAAGGGGCTCCCAAGCGGCCGCAAAGGGCCTCACCGTTAGCCTGTCGCCAGACGCTGAGACCGTAGCCGCATCACGATGCGGCATGCACCACAAAGGCTTACACGGGGACCAGAAGCGTCACCGCGGTAATCCTTAGCCAGGTCACCGGCCGACGCCACCGGATAAACAACGCGGCGTCCTCGGGCTCCAGACAGCGCCAATCGGGTTGGACTGCCAGTTCCGCCGCAGCTTCGTGGGCATCCGAATGAGGACGTCAACCCCCGTTCCCCAAGGGCTCGGACCGCCGTGACCGGTAGACGCCGCCCGCACCACCGCCACTTCTATGTCGTCGAGCTAGCCGACCAGGTCTGGAACGAGGCCCGGTTCCGACGCTGCAACCCCGACTACGAATTCGGCAAGCCGCTGGTGTCCGTGGGCATGACCGGCCTCGACCCGGACCTGCGCTTCGACCGCCACAAGGCGGGCATCCAAGCCAACCGCTACGTCTTCCGGTACGGCCAACGCCTCTTGCCCCACCTGTACGAGGTCTACAACCTCAGGCTCTATGCCGCGGCCTGTGAGATGGAGGTGGAGCTCGGCATTGCGCTGCGCGAGGCAGGTTATGGGGCCTGGCAAGGCTGATCATCACGGCAGCCACTGCACTTGGGGGACGGTCTGCTGCAGAGGCACACCGCTTGCTGATCAGCAACACCTTTCCCGCAGGAGCCCACATGGCCGACGACAAGACGCAAACCGCTGGACAAGACCGCGCCCGCATCAGCCTGAGCGAGGACTACGAGGTCCGTGACTGGTCGGAAAAATTCGGCGTCACGCCCGAGCAGCTGCACGCCGCGGTGCAAGCCGTCGGATCGATGGCCAAGGACGTTGAAGCGTACCTGCAGCGTTCGCGCTGACCTCGCCTGCCCGGCCCGAGACCGCCATGCGGGTGGCGACATGGAACATCAATCACGTCACAAAGCGACTGGACCGGTTGCTGGACTGGCTGGACCGCACGCAGCCGGACGTCGTCGCCCTCCAGGAGCTCAAGACCCCTACCGCTGAGTTCCCGGCGGCAGCGCTGAAGGCGGTGGGCTACGAGTCGCTGGTGGTCGGCCAGCGGACCTGGAACGGCGTGGCCCTCTTGGGCCGGGGCCATGAGCCCTTGCCGGTGACCACCGTGCTGCCGGGCGACCCGAAGGACAAACATGCGCGTTACGTGGAGGCCGCCATCAACGGCGTGCTGTTCGGCTGCCTCTACCTGCCCAACGGCAACCCATGGCCCGGCCCGAAGTTCGACTACAAGCTGCAGTGGTTTGAGCGCCTGCGGCAGCGCGCCGCGGCACTCTGGGCATCCGGCCAACCCGTGGTCCTGCTCGGCGACTGGAACGTCGTGCCCACCGACGCCGACATCTACAAGCCGGACACCTGGCGAGACAACGCCTTGCTGCAGCCGCAGGCACGCGAGGCGTTTGCCGCGGTTTTGTCACAAGGCTGGACCGATGCACTCCAGCGCGTGCATCCAAAGAAGACGCCCTTCACCTTCTGGGACTACCGGCGCAACCGGTGGGAACGCGACGCCGGCCTGCGCATCGATCACATCCTGGTGGGCGCCGGCCTGACCGTGGTTGACGCCGGTGTCGACCGCGAAGAACGCGGCCAGGACAACGCCAGCGACCACGCGCCCGTGTGGGCCGAGCTCCGGCCGGCCAAGGAAGCGGTTGGGCGCAAGGCGTCCAAGACAGCGGCCAAGCGGACGCCGAAGGCCTCGGAGTCCATGCCCGCGGCAACACCGGTCGAACCCCTGGCCCAGTACAACCGCAAACGCGACTTCAAGAAAACGGCCGAGCCGGCCGGGACGTTGGCACAGACCGCCGAGAACGAGGCGCTGCAGTTTGTCATCCAAAAACACTGGGCGTCCCGGCTGCACTACGACTTCCGCCTCGAACTGGACGGCGTCATGGTCAGCTGGGCCGTGCCCAAGGGGCCCTCCTACGACCCGGCGGTCAAGCAGATGGCGATCCACGTGGAGGACCATCCGCTGAGCTACAACACCTTTGAGGGGACCATCCCCAAGGGCGAATACGGCGGCGGGACCGTCATCGTGTGGGACCGCGGCACGTGGGAGCCGGTGGGTGACCCGCGAGCCGGTCTGGTCCAGGGCAAGGTGCTGTTCATGCTGCACGGTCAGAAGCTGGCCGGACTTTGGGAGTTGGTGCGCATCTCCAAGCCCGGCGAGAAGAAGCAGGACCAGTGGATGCTGTTTAAAAAGCGAGGCGACGCCTGGGCGCGCCCGCTGGCGGAGTACGACGTCATCACCGCCCTGCCCGACAGCGTCGTCGAGCGGCCGCTCGGGCTGGTCGAGGAACGCGAACCCCGTGCGCCGGCAGCCGCGAAGCTTGCCACCCCAACGCTAGCGGACCTGTCTCAAGCGGTTGACGCTCCCCTGCCCGCCACGCTGGCGCCGCAGCTTGCGACCCTGACCGCCGCCGCGCCGCCGGGCACCAACTGGGTGGCGGAGAACAAGTTCGACGGCTACCGGATGCTGGCCCGCATCGACAGCGGCACGGTGCGGCTCTTCACGCGCAATGGCAATGACTGGACCGCCAAGCTGCAGCAGCTGGCGACTGAAGTCGAGACCTTGGGCATCGACGATGCGTGGCTGGACGGCGAGATCGTGGTCTTGAACGACCACGGGGTGCCCGACTTCAACCGGTTGCAGAACGCGATCGACAACGCCCGCAGCCAGGACATCGTGTACTTTCTGTTTGATGCACCGTTTCTTGGCGGCCAGGACCTGCGCCAGGTGCCGTTGCTCAGTCGCCGTGCCGCGTTGAAGCAGATCATGGACAAGCGCGGCAACGACCGCGTCCGCTTCAGCGACGCCTTTGACGCCGCGCCTGCCCAACTGCTGGAAGCGGCATGCCAGATCGGCCTCGAAGGCATCCTGCTCAAGCGGGCGGACGCGCCCTACACCTCGGCCCGGTCGGAGACCTGGCTCAAGCTGAAGTGCCAGCAGCGCCAGGAGTTTGTGGTCATCGGCTTCACCGACCGCAGCGGCGCCCGCAACGAGGTCGGTGGCCTGCTGTTGGGCTACCACGAGGCAGGCAGCCTGCGCTATGGCGGATCGGTCGGCACGGGCTGGAGCACCAGCACCGGGCGGGAGCTGCACGCGCAGATGGTCCAGCTCGAGGTGAGCCAACCAGCGGTGGACCCGAGCACGGTCAAGCCCGGGCGCTGGTCCAAGCGCTCGGCGGGCACCGAGCGCTGGGTCAAGCCGGAGATGGTGGTGGAGGTGGCGTTCGCCGAATGGACGCCGGACGGCCATGTGCGCCATCCCACCTTCCGCGGTGTGCGATCGGACAAACCCGGCCGGGAGATCAAGCGCGAGCGTCCCAAGACGCCTGGCGTGGCCAACGGGCCGGCCAGCAAGCCAACCAGCGTCAAGGTCACCCATCCCGAACGGGTCATCGACCCAACCACAGGCCTGACCAAGGTGGAACTGGTGCGCTACTACGAGAGCATCGCCGAGTGGATGCTGCCGCACCTGAAAGACCGGCCGATCTCGCTGGTGCGGGCACCTACCGGCATTACCGGCGAGCTGTTTTTCCAGAAGCACCCGGAGACCAAGATGCCGGGCATGACGGAGCTGGATCCGGCCCTGTGGCCGGGGCACTCGGCGCTGCTGGCGGTCAACCGCGCCGAGTCCCTGGTCGCGGCGGCGCAAATGAACACGGTCGAGTTCCACACCTGGAACTCCACGGCGACGCGCATCAACTCGCCGGACCGGGTCATTTTTGACCTGGACCCCGGGGAGGGCACCACCTGGGCCCACATCCAGGAGGCGGCGCTGCTGATGCGGTCGATGCTGCAGGAGCTGGGCCTGAACAGCTGGCTCAAGACCTCCGGCGGCAAGGGGCTGCACGTGGTGGTGCCGCTGGCGCCCAAGCGGGACTACACGGTCGTCAGAGGCTTCTCGCAGGCGGTTGTACAGCACATGGCGCGGGTGATCCCGCAGCGATTTGTAGCCAAGAGTGGCGGCAGCAACCGGGTGGGCAAGATCTTCATCGACTACCTGCGCAACGGGCATGGGCAGACCACAGCGGCGGCGTTCTCGGCTCGCTCACGGCCGGGCCTGGGCGTGTCCATGCCGGTGTCGTGGGAGCAACTGATGTCGCTCAAAAGCGGGTCGCAGTGGACGATCCTCACGGCACGGGAGTACCTGTCGTTCCAGAAGCTCGACCCGTGGAGCGACTACTGGACGGCGCGACAGACGCTCACCGCCGCCATGAAGAAGCTGGGATACACCCCATAAGACTTTGGGATGAGCTGGGCCAGCGGAAGCCATCAAATGCCTGAGCAACCCAGGTGAGCGCCACTCAGTTTAAATGCGGGTAGCTGACGAGGCTACCCTACGACGGGAACGAGGGCTGCTCCTAGACCCGTTTTTTCACCGGGAAACGACAGTTGTCGACGTCGGGGCCGGGCTTCGACTGCCGCTTTGCACCCCAGGGTTGGACACGGTGAGCGCTAAAGGCGGACAGCAGATGGCCGAAAACGACAGATCGTGAGTCCGCTGTTGCGTCGCTGTTGGCTGATTTTGCTCCGCTGCGTGCTGCTTCTGGCAGCGGCGGGCGTTGTCGCTCCTGCCGCGCACGGCCGTGCGCTCAGCGTCCCGCTGGAGACTGGCAGCCAGACGATCGACGTGCGGAACCATATCCAGTACCTGATCGAAGAGCAAGGCGAAGCACTCACGCCGGCGGCTGCGTCCGACACAGCCTCTCCCGGCCGCTGGCAAACCAATGCTGGCAGGCACCTGTACCTCGGCCGCAAGGCAGTGCCGGTCTGGGTGCGCCTGACGGTGGCGAACCCGTCGCCCCACCATGCAGATTGGACGGTGAGGATCGGCTCGCCCTTGATTCAAAGCGCACGCATCTACACCCGCGTGGCCGGCACTACCGAGTGGATCGCAGGGGACGAGTCAGGCAGCACGGTGCCTTCACACTTGCGGCCACTCAAGGCACCGGTGCCGTTGCTGCCATTCAGCGCCAAGCCCCATGCGCAAAGCGAGCTCTTGATTCGCATCGACAGCGACGCGGCACTGACGCTACCGATCTCGATCTGGGAAAAGTCCGCACTCGAGCGCTATCGGCACGACCAAGCGGTGTTGATCGGACTGTTGCTCGGCGCAATCGCCGTCATGGTGCTCTACAACGCATCGCTCGCCCTTTTTACGCACGAGGCGAGGTACAGAACCTACACCGCTTACCTGGTCACGGTGCTGCTGTACGAGCTGGCTGCGACCGGCTACGGTCCGTTGTACCTGTGGGGCGCCTTCCCATTACTGACCCTGCGCGCGTATGAGTGTTTCGCATGCCTCAGCTTCTTGGCGGCCTGCGTCTTTGCCCGCGAATTCCTCGATCTGGCGCGGGCACCCGCGCATATAAACTGGGCAAGCCGAGTACTGATGGCACTTTGGACGGTTTTGGCGGCGCTCGCACCGTTCGTCGTCTCGCCGCTGTTTGGGATGTCCATGGCCGCGGCCGCTCTTGTCACGAACGTCGTGGCTATGTACACCGCGATCCGGCTCAGCGCACAGGGCGACACGTCAGCGCGTCAGTTTTTCTTAGCATGGTCACTATTGTTGATCGGTACGTTCGTCCGCCTCTTCTGCTTGGCAGGATGGATCGACAGCAACGCCTGGACCGAAAGCGCGCAGCACGTTGGCTTTCTTCTAGAAATCGTGCTGCTATCGGTGGCACTGGCCCACCGCATCCGGCGCGCGCGGTTGGCCCAAACGGCGGCGACCGCAGAACGGCTTCGGCTGGCGGAAGCCGTTCACTTGGAAAGGCAGAAGAGGATCGAGGCGCAGGACGCAGCATTGGCAGCACAACGCCGGATGACCGCCGAGCTGGAGCGTCGGGTGGACGAAAGGACCGTCGCCCTCTTGAACACGATGCGAAAGTTGGAGGACGCCAACCGTCAGCTCGCCGAGCTCAGCACGACCGACGCCCTGACGGGGCTACCGAATAGGCGCCGCTTCGACGAACAGGTTGCCGAGGAGTTCGGCCGGGCACAGCGCAACGGCTCGATGGTGGCCGTGTTCATGGTCGACGTGGACCATTTCAAAAATGTCAACGACGAGCACGGTCACCCTGCAGGGGACCAATGCCTGCAATTGGTCGCCGACACGTTGAGGCAGGCCGCTGGGCGCGCTGCTGACATCGTTGCCCGCTATGGCGGTGAAGAATTTGTGGTGCTGGCGCATTGCACCGACGAAGCCGGCGCCAACGCGCTGGCCGAGCGCATGCGCGCCGAGGTCGCACGGCTAGACTTCATACGCGCAGGATTGAGGGTGCCGGTGACGGTCAGTGTGGGCTTGCACACAACCGTCCCAAGAGCGAACCAAGCCCATGAGGCAGCGCTTAGGCAAGCCGACGTTGCGCTGTACCTCGCCAAGAGGCTGGGCAGAAACCGCGTCGCAGCGGCTTGACGCTTTGAAGTTGAAGCTTGCGCACGACCAGCGATTGGTCTGCCGACTCCACGCGCGCCAACCAGTCTCAACGACCAGAGCGCGGCGGTGGCCCACCCGAGCACCGGTGGGGGCAATGGTGGGTTACGCGACTGGAAAAAGCTCGCGCCGTTGGACAAACCAAAGCCCATATTGATTGCCACGGAGACACAGCAGGAAGGCTGCGATCTTTCCCCGTCAAGCCATGATGCGGGCCTGCGAACTCACGCACGACCAGTGGCGAGCGCCTTTAGGCGCCTTTGGAGTTTGACGTCCGCTTCTACGCCCAGGCCGCCTGCCCTTATTGCAGGTCCAGTGCTGCCAGAAATTCGGGCGTGCTGGAAGCGCGGCGCTTGAGACGGCACTGCTTGGGCGTCCGGTCACCGGGTCGATTGCCGCCCGTGAGCAGGCCGTCATCAGGTCCCAGGGCTTGGCCGTCCGCACCGACGGTGCCGAGCACACAGCGGCCGAGACGCACGCGCTGCTGCACGCGGCGGAGGGTTTCTCGCTCGAGCTACTGGTGGACGAGTACTGGGCGTGGACCTCGGTGTTACACCTCTGGGGCGACGGCGGCCCCACCGGCCCGGCGTTGGTGCAGGGCATCGCGCGCTTCGACGAAGCGATCAACCAGGCACTCGCGGACTTCAACGCCGCAGTCAGGGGTGGCCATCGTGGCCCCGGCTAAGGATCAGGTGCGAGCCAATAACCCTTGTCCAAGGGAACCCACGATGACCACCATCACTATGGCACGGGCCGAGCTAACCGGGAAGGGAGCGATGTGCTGTACCAGATGACATCAAGGGCATATCCACACGCTAGGCCGGGGACCTGGTGAAGCAGCCGTGTATGAGTGGTATCGCCAAAGGCAGGGGGTCCCGGCGGTGCGGCGAAGTCCAGTATGAAGCTTGATGCGCTCCCGAACTGCCACACAGAGCGACGACCCTCTAGCCGGGATCGAAGCCATCCACCTCATGACGAGCAGTCAGGCGCCATGAAAATCTCACCCACCTCTTGCAAGCGACGCGGCGCCCGGTGGAATGGAGCCTCCACTCGTGACGACACCGTGCAAGCACCGGGACCGTTCCAAGTCAATGCAGAACGCTAGTGAGGCAGCGGCTCCCGATCACGGCACCGGCCGGCCGGCGTGACAAGCGAAGTCCACAACCGACCCACGGAGAGATGACTCCGGCCCCCACCGTTTTGCCGCCAGCGGTCATTCCGGACTCCTATCGCGTCTCGCCTGGCGGCCGCCAGCGTTCCGGCTTGCCAGGCGCCTCGCCAAGGCTGCGCAGGGACTGTCCAACCTCCGTCCCTCCCGGCGTCCCGTGATTGCACTGAGGTGAGCCCACCGACTAAGGGCACAGATGTCTTCGAGTCGCCCACCCGTTGGCCCCAAAGTTAGCTCGCGTCGGTGCTTGTCGAGTCTCTCCCCGCTGGAACTGCGTAGCAGCGGGGCAACAGGATCACCGCAGGTTATCGTTCCAGAGCGGGCTGGTTGTCATGCTGGCGCTGTGCAGGTAGGCCAGCCCGCCGGCAGCTAGGGGCGACGCACCTGCGGGGCAGGTCGTTGAACGGTCAGCCTACTGTTTGTCCCCAGGTTTCTTACCAAACTGCAGGTGGACCTCGCCAGCGGGCCTGTGAAGCCAGTCCTCGCGGCGGCCTGCTTCTGTCATGATTTCCCCCAGCACCACCAGGCGCGGATGCAGGCTGCAGACTTCGGTGCTCACAGCCTGCAACTCGTTATCGTCGCCACGCTCCGCATAGTGGTTCGCCACCCGCATGGCCAACCGCACCTGCGGGCCGCTGAGGGTCGCCAAGCACTCGCCCAACGAGAACGGGCTCCGGTTTGCAAGCGACAGGATGAGCTTGGCCAGGCCGATCGCACTCGCAGCGTCTGGGTTCTGGCTGATCCACGCCAGCGCGTCGCGATAGGGGTTCATTCGTTGGTGTGAGGGACCGTTGTTGTGCGTTGCAGCGTATGGACGATCGTGCGCGGCACCGCCTGAGCTTCGCGACGGGATGGATGTGCAAACCGGGCGCGTGAGCGTCACGCCTGCAAGCGACTTGTTCCTGCGCCCGGTGGTTGGCCAGGTTCTGCACATCCAGATGAAAGTTGAGGGCTTCACCGCCGACGGCCCGGCGCTACCTGAGGCCGCAGTGTCGACTCGAATGAACGCAAGCGTAGCGGACATGCAATTCGCGCCAGCCCTAGATGTGCATCTCGCAAACCTTGCAGCCGGTCGTACCGTGGAGGGTTCCGCTTCCTCGTTTATCACGACAGGATCTGCTTCATTCGTAGTGCCTGCTCGACCGCTACCCGAAGTTCGTCCTGGTTGTAGGGCTTGTTCAACTGCACAAGATCTGGCCCCACGTCGCCAGCTTCCGCAAAGCCGGAAGCAAGCACCACGGGCAAGTGGTGGCCAAGTTTGGCAAGCTGAGCGACAAACTCCGTGCCGCTCATGCGCGGCATCGCGTAGTCGGTGATCACCAGATCAATGTGACTGCCTGCAGCCAGCAGGCGCAACGCCTCCTCGCCGGACCCGGCGCGCAACACCGTGTGCCCGTCGTCCTCCAGAAGCGACGCCGCACTGTCAAGGACGAGCGCATCGTCGTCCACCAGCAGGATCGCCCTCGGCGACACCGTGCTGCCGCCGTGCGGCTGCTGGTCGGGCTCAACCGGTTCAGCGTGATCGTCCGCGGCGGCTATCGGCAGCCACACCGCCGCCGTCGTTCCCCTGCCCGGGTGGCTGCTCAAGATCAGCTGCCCGCCTGACTGGGCCGCCAGGCCGTGCACCATCGGCAATCCCAAACCAGTGCCTTTGCCAGTCCCCTTGGTGGTGAAAAACGGCTCTGTCGCACGTCCAAGCGTGGCTTCATCCATCCCGACGCCAGTGTCCGTGACTTCGAGGCACAGCGCCTCCCGCTTTTCTTCGCCTGACGGGCCGAACATTGCTAGACGGCCCGCGATGGTCAAACGGCCGCCATCTGGCATGGCATCACGGGCGTTGACGGCCAGATTCAAAACGGCCAGTTCCAGCTGATGGGAGTCCACCACCGCCTTTGGCAGGTCCCGCGGCACTTGGACAGACAACTCAATGGTGGGGCCGACGGACTGCTGCAACAGCTCTGCCATATCGCCAACGAGCTTGCTGAGATCGACAGCCGTTGGGCTCAAGGGCTGTCGGCGCGCGAAGGCCAGCATGCGCTGCGTAAGCGACACACCGCGTCGGGCGGCCTTTGCGGCGTTGTGCAGCAGTCGCAACACCCCATGCTGCTCCGCCGGCAAGCGCCGGCGTGCCAGGGTCAAGCTGCTGAGCACGACCATCAGCAGGTTGTTGAAGTCGTGGGCGACACCCCCCGTGAGCTGGCCAACCGCTTCAAGCTTCTGCGCCTGGAACAGGTCTTCTCGCGCCCGCTCCAGTGCCTGCTGCGCAGCTCGCTTTTCGGTAGCGTCGCGCGTCACCTTGGCAAAGCCGATGTGTCGGCCGTCGGCATCGTGGATGGGGTCAATGACCACACTGGCCCAAAAACGACTGCCATCCTTGCGCACGCGCCACCCCTCTGCCTCGAACCGTCCATCGCTCAATGCCGTTGCCAGCGCCCGAGCGGGCAGCGCATTGGCTTGATCTTCAGGGGGGTAAAAGCGGGAGAACGAGGTGCCGACC
The DNA here is from genome assembly GCF_000969605.1 of Aquincola tertiaricarbonis. GTDB lineage: Bacteria > Pseudomonadota > Gammaproteobacteria > Burkholderiales > Burkholderiaceae_C > Aquincola > Aquincola tertiaricarbonis. The sequence continues at coordinate 26,074 of NZ_JZUE01000042.1, forward strand.
ACTTCGTCTGCCAGGTAGCCTTTGATGCGCTGGGCGCCAGCGTTCCAGTTGGTGATGACGCCGTCGGGATCGATCATGTAGATCGCATAGTCCGTGACGCTCTGGACAAGCAGGCGCAACTGCTGTTCGCTGCGCCGCAGATTTTCCTCGGCCTCCTTGCGTTCGGTCAGGTCGCGGGTCACCTTGGCGAACCCGAGCAGCAAGCCATGCGCGTCGCGGATGGCGTGCACCACCACCAGCGCCCAGAACCGGCTGCCGTCTTTGCGCACCCGCCAACCTTCGGCCGAAAACCGCCCTTCTTTCTCGGCGACCGCCAGCGCGCGTTGCGGGCGACCTGACCTCACGTCTTCCTCGAGATAGAACCTGGAGAAGTGCCGCCCCAGCACTTCCTGCTCGCTGTAGCCCTTAAGCCGGTGTGCGCCGGAGTTCCAGCTGGTCACGAAGCCATCCGGGTCCAGCATGTAGATCGCATAGTCCGTGACGGCGTCCACAAGCAATCGGTAGCGTGTTTCGCTGGAGGGCACTCCTGCCGGGGTGCGGTGGGAAGAGGTCATGCGGTGGTGGTCAACAATGTGACGGGCAGGCAGGTAGCACCGACTTCTCAGCGCGGCGAGGAAAAGTAGTACCGCAGCTGACGCCGAACCGGTTCGGACGGCTGTATCCAGACCTCTGCCGTGCGAAGAGGGGTTGGCAGCGGAGGTGCAACATCCTCGTCAATCAGAATGGTCAACAGCAAGTCCAGCGCTTCTGAAGCACGTCGCACCGTGTCCTCTGTGCCGTCCCCGGCGACCAAAAGTTCAGGCAGGTCCCGGCAGGTAACGAAGTAGCCGCCCGTGAAGGCTGGTTCCAGGTGTATCGCGTAGGCAACGTCCGCCAAGGTCGCTCTCCCATTGCGGTTTGCTCCCGATGATTATCGCCACATCGCAAAGATCCGAGCCTGAAATAGTGAGCGTCCACTCACCGCTGGATGGACGCAAGCGGTGAGCGCTGTCATGTCCCCGCACTGTTCAGAAGTAAGGCCAGCATATGCATGCCGCGCAGTCGGCGGAATCAAGTTCTCCACGGAAAACGGTCAACCCACGGCTGCCACCCTCGTCGTCTAAGAATGATTACCGGCGAAGTACGGCAGGACTCCCTGAACGCAGTCGGGACGGTACGCCAGACCTGCATCCTGCTGGCGCGCCTTGTGCGGTACCAGCGCAGCACCTGAGAGCATGGCGGCGGGTTCCGGAAGCTGATCATCGGAAGCTTACGCGCGGACGTCAGCGGGACCAGTCAAGTCGGCGAGTGGACCCGAGTCGACGCGGTCCCCGTGATACCGCTGAGGGGCTATCCCGGTGCCGCCAAGCAGGTCACGCACTCACTCAAGGAAGCCTTTGCCTCCACAGCAGCGGGACCATGAACTCAGCGTTCCTGGGGGCTACGACCCGCTACGTGATCCCCTGACGGCCAAGCTTTTCGCCGTCAGCGGTGTTGGCTGACGGTGCCGGCGCGAGCGTGGCGGCCTCGTCCTGCAGCCACACGGTCCGCTCCAAGGTGGCGCCTCGTCGCCTTAGCGCAGTCCCAGTTCAGACGGCGACAGGTCGTAGTCGGCGATTGCTTTACGGATCCAGACAAGGGCCACCTGGCGCTCCCGTTGCCTGGCTGCCTCGGCCTCGGCTTGCAGCTCACGCAGCCGATGGAGCATCTCGGGATAGCGTGGCCAGGCATCACCGCCTTCTGCGAACTTTTGCACCGTAGACCGCACCTGCTTCCGGCCCTCCATCGCCGGCGTCGTGCTCGGGACTCGTTCAGTCAACACGTCGGGTGCTCGCGTCGAGACAGGGCGTGCGTTGTTCGGACGCGTGATGGTGACTTCACCATGCAGTAGTCGCCTCGAACGCCGACGCTTCGGGCCAACGGCGGCGTGCACGTCGGCGGCACCGGTCTCCGGACTGGCCGGCTCTTGCGCACCTAGGGCCGTCGCTTCAAGCGCCGTCTGCAAGCTCGTTACGGTTGACACCGGCGACGGCAGTCGAAACACGCGAGGTGGTCGAGCGGCTTCCTTTGCAGGTACCGCCGCCCGCTCAGGCAGCGAAGGCTGTTCTACCCTGCCCTTGACGACGGTGACTACAGGAGCGGGGTCAGGCTGCCCCGCTGGACGTTGCGAGAAAAAAGCTTCGGCTGCCAGACGCGCCGCGCTCGGCGCGCTTTGAACTTCAGGGATCTCAAACGGGTTGGGCACAGGGATAGAGGAGTGACAGGCCAAGTTGGGGCGGAGGGCCGCGATACCCCGCAGCCACGGCAGCCTATCGGGCTGTGCTGTCCGGGCAGAGGAGGTCGGCAACATCGAACAGCTGCGGCCCTCGTGCCGCGCGTGTCGCACTGGCCGACACGCACGTGAGCAGCCGGATCAGCCTTCGACGCGGAAGGACTCCAGGGCGCTGCCGTTGGCCAGCGCCTGCTTGAGCCAGTTGGGCCGCAGGC
>NZ_JZUE01000043.1 GCF_000969605.1 Aquincola tertiaricarbonis
CGCGCGCAGCCCGGCGCAAGGCCCGGCCCTGCCGGTGCCCGCCCCGGCGGCCCGCAGCGCCCCGGTGACCGCCCGCGCCGCGGACCGCCCGACGCCGCAGGCCAAGCCGCGCCGCCCCAAGCACACCGGCCCGGCCAAGCTGTTCGTGCTGGACACCAACGTGCTGATGCACGACCCGACGTCCCTCTTCCGCTTCGACGAGCACGACATCTACCTGCCGATGATCACGCTCGAGGAACTCGACGGCCACAAGAAGGGCATGAGCGAGGTCTCGCGCAACGTGCGCCAGGTCAGCCGCGAGCTGGATGCGCTGGCCGCCGCCGACAACCTGGCCGATCCCAAGGCCGGCATCCCGCTGGCCAAGAGCGGCCACAAGGAAGCCGGTGGCAAGCTGTTCTTCCAGACCACGCTGCTGGACGTGAAGCTGCCGGCCGGCCTGCCGCAGGGCAAGGCCGACAACCAGATCCTGGGCGTGGTGCAGGGCCTGCGCGAGCAGATGCCCGAGCGCGACGTGGTGCTGGTGTCCAAGGACATCAACATGCGCGTGAAGGCGCGTGCGCTGGGCCTGCCGGCCGAGGACTACTTCAACGACAAGACGCTGGAAGACGGCGACCTGCTCTACAACGGCGTGCTGCAGCTGCCTTCCGACTTCTGGGAGCGCCACGGCAAGACGATGGAGAGCTGGCAGCAGAGCGGCCACACCTTCTACCGGATCGCCGGTCCGATGGTGCCGGCACTGCTGATCAACCAGTTCGTGTACCTGGAGTCGCCGGGCGCGGTGCCGCTGTATGCGCGCGTGGTCGAGATCACCGGCAAGACGGCGGTGCTCAAGACGCTGAAGGAATACACCCACCAGAAGAACGCCGTGTGGGGCGTGACCGCGCGCAACCGGGAGCAGAACTTCTCGCTGAACCTGCTGATGGACCCGGAGTGCGACTTCATCACGCTGACCGGCACCGCCGGCACCGGCAAGACGCTGATGACGCTGGCCGCCGGCCTGGCGCAGGTGATGGACGAGCGCCGCTACACCGAGATCATCGTCACCCGCGTGACGGTGCCGGTGGGCGAGGACATCGGCTTCCTGCCGGGCACCGAGGAAGAGAAGATGAGCCCGTGGATGGGCGCGCTGGACGACAACCTGGAAGTGCTGGCCCGCAGCGACAGCAGCGCCGGTGAATGGGGCCGCGCGGCCACCAACGACCTGGTGCGCAGCAAGATCAAGATCAAGAGCCTGAACTTCATGCGCGGGCGCACCTTCCTGAACAAGTTCGTCATCATCGACGAGGCGCAGAACCTGACGCCCAAGCAGATGAAGACGCTGATCACCCGCGCCGGCCCAGGCACCAAGATCGTCTGCCTGGGCAACCTGGCGCAGATCGACACGCCCTACCTGACCGAAGGCTCGTCGGGCCTGACCTACGCGGTCGACCGCTTCAAGGGCTGGCCGCATTCGGGCCATGTGACGCTGGCGCGCGGCGAACGTTCTCGGCTGGCGGACTTCGCTTCCGAGGTGCTCTGACGGCGGCGCACCTTCCACACCCGCCATGAGAAGCGGCCCACCGGGGCCGCTTTTTTTTCATTCCGCCAGGTAGTCGAAGAAGGCCTTGGAGTTGGTGTCGCGGCCGAGGAAGTCGCGCACCAGTTCCAGCGGCGGCTTCTGCCCGCCTTGCGCCAGCACGCTGTCGCGGTAGCGCTTGCCCACCGCTGCATCCAGCCGCCGGCCCTCGAAGGCGGTGCGCAGGTCCATCGCCACCACCAGGCTGTAGAGGTAGCCGTAGTAGCCCGCGGCATAACCGCCGGCGATGTGGCCAAAGCCGGCCGGCAGCATCGTGCCCTGCACATGACCCACCGGCGTGGCGCCTTCCATCGCCACCCACAGTGCCAGCGGATCGACCGGCTGGCCGGCCGGGCGCGGGCCGTACAGCGCCAGGTCGTAGGAGGCATACAGGTGCTGGCGCGAATAGGTGAGGCCCTTGCCGTGGTCGCGCGCCCGGCGCGCCTGGGCCAGCATCTCCCGCGGCACCGGCTTGCAGTCGGCGCACACCTGCTGCATCAGCCCCAGCACCTCGGGGTCGTAGACCCAGTCCTCCAGCATCTGCGACGGTGCCTCGACGAAGTCCTGCAGCACCGAGGTGCCGGCCTGCGCGGTGTAGCGCGTCCTCGACAGGTTGTTGTGCAGCGCATGGCCGAACTCGTGCAGCAGCGTCTCCACCTCCTCCAGCGACAGCCCCTTGCGGTCGAGGTTGACCACCAGCGCCGACATCGGCAGCCGGCCGCTGGCGGTGGACACGCCGCGCAGCGGCCACACCGCCGCATGGTTGTACTTGCCGTCGCGCGGATACAGGTCGATGAGCAGCGTGGACAGCCGCTGGCCGCTGTCGGCATCCACCACCGCCCAGGCCTGGGCCTCGGGGTGCCACAGCCGCGCGCCCTGGATACGCTCATGCCGCACGCCGAACATGCGCTCGGCCAGCTTCATCACGAACTGCACGCTCTCCTGCGGCGGGAAGTAGGGGCGGAAGGCCTCCTGGTCGATGCCGTAGCGCTGGCGGCGCACCCGCTCGCCGTAGAAGAACACGTCCCAGCGCTGGATGCGGGTGTCGGCCAGCGGCTGGCCGGTGTGCTCGGCCTTGGCCTGGCGCAGCTCCTCCACGTCGCGCAGCTCGCTGGCGGTGACGGCGGCCTTGACCTCGTCCAGGAAGGCCTGCGTGCGCTCGGTGCCGCCGGTCATGCGCCGGCGCAGCACGAAGTCGTCGTAGCTGGCATGACCGAACAGCGCGGCGTACTCGGTGCGCAGCCGCACGATCTGCGACAGCCGCTCCAGGTTGGCCGGGCCGCCCTCCGTCATCTTGGCGCGGTACATGCGCTCGCGCGCGGCGGCGGACTCGGCGTTGTTCATCACCGCCAGGTAGCTGGGCATGTCCAGCCCCAGCAGGATGCGGCGCTGCGCATCGCGCCGGGCGCCGCGCCAGGTGGCCTCCGGCACGCCCTTCAGCTCGGCCTCGGTGAAGGCCACGCGGGTGCGGCCGTCGCGCACCGCCTTGTCGAAGGCCAGGCCCAGCTCGCCGATGCGGTCGGCCAGGCGCTTGGCCTGCGGCCGCTGCGCCGGCGGCAGCGCCACGCCCGAATCCTCGAAGGCCTCCATCGCCAGCGACGCGGCACGCTGGTCGATGGCATCGCCCGGCGGCAGCGACTTCAGCGCCTGGTACAGCCGCTCGTTCAGGCCCAGCGTGGACAGGAAGCCCTGCCACCGCAGCTCGCAGGCCTGGGTGGCGGCGCGCACCGCCGCCTGCGGATGCACGTTGGACAGGAAGCCGATGGGGTAGTAGCGGTCCTCGATGGTGGCCGACAAGGCGTCGGAAGCAGCCAGCCAGCCGGCATCGGCCGGCCGGCGCTCCAGCGCGGCCAGCTGCGCCCGCGCCTCGGCCAGGCCCTGGTCGCAGGCCTGGCGCACCGCGGCGGGCGAGGACAGCACGGGGAAGTCCGGCACGTCGGCGGCCGGGGCCGGCACCGCGGCCAGCAGGCCGGCGGTGACGGCGCTGGCCAGCGCCACGCGGCGCAGGGCGGAGAGCCTGTCCATCAGCGCGCCGGGCCGCTGGCGGTGGCGGTGGCAGCCGCCGCGGCGGCCACCGCGTTCTTCGGATGCACCAGCACCCGCCGGCCGTCCGGCGTGCGCTCGGCGGTGCCGACGATCAGCTCGATGAGCCTGCCCGGCGTGAGCGACGGATTCACCGCCAGCATCTTGGCCGCCAGGTTGGCCACCTGCGGCGAGGCCATCGAGGTGCCCGACAGCGCCACCCGGTCGCCGCCCGGCAGGAAGCTCTCCACCTGGTAGCCGTTGGCATGCACCTTCACCGTGGGGCCGTAGCTGGTGAAGGGTGCCTCGTCGCCGGCGCGGTCCACCGCACCCACCGTCAGCAGGTTGGGCAGCACGATGCCGGCCGGGATGTCCTCCACGAAGCTGGCGTCGCTGTTGCTGTTGCCGGCGGCGGTGACGAAGAGGATGTCGGGCGCGCTGGCGAAGGCCTTGGTCAGGCCGGCCTTGCCGATCTCGAACAGCTCGCGCGCGGTGGCCTTGCGCTCCTCGGGCGTCTTGCCCAGGCCGCACTGCTCCAGGTCGTTCTCGATGGCGTTGACATTGCCGCCCCAGCTCATGTTGACCACGCGCACCTGGTGCTGCTTGAAATAGTCCACGTAGGCCTGCGCGGCCTGGGCGTCGCGCTCCGACAGCTCTCGGCTCGGGCAGGGGTCGGGCTTGAGCGTCCAGCCGAACTCGATGCGGGCCACCAGCAGCCGCGCGCCCGGGTTGCCGGCCATCGCGATGCCGGCCACATGGGTGCCGTGCTCGTAGTTGCCGGCCAGGCCGATCTGCTCCACCGCCGACTTGTACTGGTCGGGCGCCAGCGTGGAAAGGTAGCGCTTGACCTCGCTGGCCTCCTTGCTGTCGATGTTGGACTGCAGGTCGGAGAAGCCCTTGGTGCGCGCCTTCATCTGCGGCAGCTGGGCCTGCAGCTCCTTCGGGATCGGCATCAGCTCGCCGCTGGCCGGGCGGGCGTACTTGTCGAAGGCGATCAGCGCCGGCTTGCCCTGCGCATCCGCCAGCACCTGCTTGCCGAACAGCGCGGTGTCGGTGCCGCTGTCCCATACGGCGATGGCCACCGGCTGCTTTACTTGCGCCGGCGTCAGCGTGACGTCGCGCGCGGCCCAGATGTCGGGCTTCTGCACCTGGTGGGCGGCCAGGTAGCTGCTGTAGGTGTCCACCAGCGTGTTCTTCAGCGGCAGCACGGCGGTGAGCGACAGTCGGGCATTCACCAGCGCGGGCGCAAAGTCGGAGCTGAGCGTGCCGCTGCGGTCGACGATGGGCTGCATCACCTCGCGCACCCGGCCCAGCACCAGCGCCTCGCCGATCAGCTCCATGCCCATCTTGGCGCTCTTGATGTCGTTCTCGATCACCGCGTAGGGCATGCCGTCCAGCTCGCGGCGGATCTGGGTGGCCACCGCGCGCTGGAAGGCCTCGCCCTGCGGGCCATGCGCCTTGGCGGCCTGCGCCATCGCCCGCAGCCGCAGGCCCGACAGGAGCTTGTCGGCCGGCTTGTCCTGCAGCGCGCGGATCTGCTCGCTGCGGGCCAGCACCTGGTCGTAGCGGCCGTCCAGGTAGTCCAGCGCCGCCAGCAGGCCCAGCAGGTCGCGCTGGGTGGCCTTGTCCGGGATGTCGTAGCGGGCCAGCACCGATTCGGTGTCGCGGCGGATGGCCGCGGCCAGCGGCGCGAAGCGGTCGGCCTCGCGCACCACCGGCTCCAGCGGGCCCTTGGCCTCGTAGCTGAAGCGCGGAAGGTCGGCCGCCTTCTCGATGCGGGGCCTGGCGGGCTGGTCAGCCGCGGAAGCGATGCCGGGCAGGGTGGTGCCCGACACGGTGAACAACAGCGCGGCGGCGGTGGCCGCCCAGGTGTGCTGGTACATGCGCAGCCTCGAAAGTTTTCCGAGGGCCCATGGTACGGCGCGAGTTCAAGGCCTCGGTTAAGCCTGCACCGCCTCGCGCAGCTGCTGCAGCGCGGCCGGGTCGTCCATCGTCGTCAGGTCGCCGGTGTCGCGGCCCTCGCACACCGCCTGGATGGCGCGCCGCAGCAGCTTGCCCGAGCGGGTCTTGGGCAGCGCCGCCAGGAAGCGCACCCGCGCCGGCCGCGCCACCGCGCCCAGCTGCTCGTCCACCCGCTTCATCACCTCGCCTTCCAGCTTGAGCGCCTGCTCGGGCGTGGCGGCCAGGCTGGCGTCCTTCAGCACCGCGAAGGCCACCGCCACCTGGCCCTTGAGCGCATCGGCCACGCCCACCACCGCCACCTCGGCGATGGCCGGATGGCTGGAGATGCTCTCCTCGATCTCGCGGGTGCCCAGCCGGTGGCCGGCGACGTTGATCACGTCGTCGGTGCGGCCGAGGATGAAGAAGTAGCCGTCCTCGTCGCGCACGCCCCAGTCGAAGGTGCTGTAGACGAGGCGGTTGGGCACGCTTTTCCAGTAGGTGTTGACGAAGCGCTCGTCGTCGCGCCATACCGTCTGCAGGCAGCCCGGCGGCAGCGGCGCCTCGATGGCCACCACGCCCTTGCGGTTCGGCTCGGTGATGTCCTGGCCCGTCTCCTCGTCCACCAGCTTCACGTCGTAGCCCGGCACCGGCAGGCCGGGGCTGCCGAACTTCGAGTGCTGCTTCTCCACGCCGTTGGCCAGCGCCAGGATCGGCCAGCCGGTCTCGGTCTGCCAATAGTTGTCGATGATCGGGCAGCCCAGCGCCTGGCTGATCCACTGGGCCGTGGGCTCGTCCAGCGGCTCGCCGGCCAGGAACAGCGCGCGCAGCGAGCCGAGGTCGTGCTTGCTCATCGCCGTGGTGTCGAACTTCTTCAGCACCCGCACCGCGGTGGGCGAGCTGAACATCGTGGTGACCTTGAAGCGCTCCACCAGGCTCCACCAGATGGATGCGTCGGGCCGCGTCGGCAGGCCTTCGTAGAGGATGGTGGCCATGCCGCTGATCAGCGGGCCGTAGACGATGTAGCTGTGGCCCACCACCCAGCCGATGTCGCTGGTGCAGAACAAGGTCTCGCCCGGCTTGCCCTGGAAGATGTCGCGCATGCTGGTGGCCAGCGCCACGGCGTAGCCGCCGGTGTCGCGCTGCACGCCCTTGGGCTTGCCGGTGGTGCCGCTGGTGTACAGGGTGTAGCTGGGGTGGGTCGACTCCACCCAGGTGCACGGCACCTCGGCGTCCAGGTGCCGGGCGCGGGCCTCGGCATAGTCGATGTCGCGGCCGGCCACCGGCTCGAAGGGCACCAGCCCGCGGTCCACCATCACCACCCGCTGGGGCCGGCTGGTGGCCAGGCGGATGGCTTCGTCGAGCAGCGGCTTGTACGCGATGGGCTTGCCCGAGCGGGAGCCGCCGTCGGCGCTGACGATCAGCTTGGGCTGCGCGTCGTCGATGCGGCTGGCCAGGCTCACGCTGGCGAAGCCGCCGAACACCACCGAGTGGATGGCGCCGATGCGGGCGCAGGCCAGCATCGCGAACACTGCCTCCGGGATCATCGGCATGTAGATCAGCACCCGGTCGCCGGCCACCACGCCCTGCTCCTGCAGGATGGCGGCCATGCGCTGCACTTCCTGATGCAGCTCGGCATAGCTGAGGATGCGCTCCTGCCCCACCTCGGTGGAGATCCACACCAGTGCGTTCTGCCCGCCGCGGCCGGCCACGTGGCGGTCCACCGCGTTGTGGCACAGGTTGGTGGTGCCGCCCCCGAACCAGTTGGCGAAGGGCGGCTTGTCGTGCTCGCACACCTGCGAGAACGGCTGCTGCCAGTCGATCAGGCCGGCCTGCTCGGCCCAGAAGCTGTCGCGCTGCTCGATGGAACGACGGTGGTAGTCCGCATAACGGCCGGCTGGGCTCATGCATGTCTCCTGTTGAACTTGTGGTGGCATTTCAGCCACGGGGGCTGACGTTTGACTGACTCGCCGACCCCCCTCTGAAGGGGTGGTCCGGTCCGCGCGATCGGCAGCCGGCACCTTCGCTGCAGCTTTCAACGCGTGCGATAAGTCGTTGAAAAACCTGTTTTTTCCCTAGCGAAACGGTGGAAAGCCGGTGTTAAAGTCGCGCCCCGTGACGCAGCCTACCCCCCCATCCGTGCCGTATCGCCTCGCCAAAGTTTGCGCTATCGCAACCCTTTGCGTGGCGGCTGCCGCGCACGCCGCACCCGAGGCGACGGCCCCCGTGCCGTTGGTGCCCGCGGCGGCACCGATGTCGGACCCGGTGACCGCGCTGCTGATCGAACGCGGCCTGCTGCCGGCCTCCAGCGCCAACGTGATGAACACGATGCGCGAGAAGACCTCGGACCTGGTGATGTCCGCGATGAACTTCCTGGGCGTGCCCTACCGCCGCGGCGGCACCAGCGAGCAGGAAGGCTTCGACTGCAGCGGCTTCACCCGCCAGGTGTTCGAGATGAGCGTGGGCCGGGTGCTGCCGCGCCGCGCCGACGAGCAGGCCAAGGCCCCCGATTTGTTCAAGGTGGCGCGCACCGAGCTCAAGCCCGGCGACCTGGTGTTCTTCAACACCATGCGCCGCACCTTCTCGCACGTGGGCATCTACGTGGGCGAAGGCAAGTTCATCCATGCACCGCGCCCGGGTGGCGAAGTGCGCATCGAGGACATGGGTGCCAGCTACTGGGCCAAGCGCTTCACCGGCGCCCGCCGCGCGCCCGAGGTGGCGGAGCTGGAGCAGCGCATGCAGCTCGGCCTGCAGAACCTGCGCTCCGCGGTGCAGGGCTCGCCGGCCAACTGACGACGCGGGCCGTGCCGGCCTGCGTACAAGCCCTGACCTGCAGCGCGGATTGCCCGCAGCGTGACGGCCGTCACGCCCGGCACAATCACCGCCATGGCTGACAAGGTGTTTCCGATCGCCGACCTGCGCAGCGCCTTGCCGGCGCCGCCCGCACCGTTCACCGCCGCGCCGAACGGCCTGCTGTCCGACCGGCTGGGCCGGCCGCTGCGCGACCTGCGCATCTCGGTGACCGACCGCTGCAACTTCCGCTGCGGCTACTGCATGCCCAAGGAAGTGTTCGGCCGCAACTACCAGTTCCTGCCGCAGCAGGCGCTGCTGAGCTTCGAGGAAACCACCCGGTTGGCCCGCCTGTTCGCCGAGCACGGCGTGCGCAAGCTGCGCCTGACCGGCGGCGAGCCGCTGCTGCGCAAGAACGTGGAAACGCTGGTGGGCATGCTGGCCGCGCTGCGCACCGCCGACGGCGAGCCGATGGACCTGACGCTCACCACCAATGCCTCGTTGCTGGCGCGCAAGGCGCAGGCGCTGAAGGACGCTGGCCTGCAGCGGGTGACGGTGAGCCTGGACGCGATCGACGACGCGGTGTTCCGCCGCATGAACGACGTGGACTTCGCGGTGGCCGACGTGCTGGCCGGCATCGAGGCCGCGCAGCGCGTGGGCCTGGGGCCGATCAAGGTCAACATGGTGGTGCGCCGCGGCACCAACGACCACGAGATCCTGCCGATGGCGCGCCATTTCCGCGGCACGGGCGTGGTGCTGCGCTTCATCGAGTACATGGACGTGGGCAGCACCAACGGCTGGCGCATGGACCATGTGCTGCCGTCAGCCGAGGTGCTGGCGCGCATCGATGCCGAGCATCCGCTGGAGCCGCTGGCACCCAGCCAGCCGGGCGAGACCGCCGAGCGCTGGCGCTACCGCGACGGCGGCGGCGAGATCGGCCTCATCAGCAGCGTGACGCAGGCCTTCTGCGGCGATTGCAACCGGGCGCGGCTGTCCACCGAGGGCAAGCTGTTCCTGTGCCTGTTCGCCAGCCGCGGCCACGACCTGCGGGCCTTGCTGCGCGGCGGGGCCACCGACGAGGCGCTGTCCGCAGCCATCGGCGGGGCCTGGGGCGCGCGGGACGACCGGTACTCGGAGCTGCGGGCGCAGCTGCCGGCTGACGCAGCGGAGCCGGGGCTTCGCAAGGTCGAGATGCACTACATCGGTGGATGATGGGGCCCCGGGCCGGCCTGGGGCAGCCCGGCGCGCGGCCCGGGGAATCGGCCCCGTGAAGGCTCGCCATGAACATGTCTGACATCACGGGGCTGGTGCTGGCCGGCGGGCTGGGGCGGCGGATGGGAGGCGTGGACAAGGGGCTGCAGCCGTTCGAAGGGCAGCCGCTGGCGCGGCGGGCGCTCGAGCGGCTGCGGCCGCAGGTGGGCGCGCTGATGCTCAATGCCAACCGCCACCTCGACGTCTATGCCGCCTGGGGCGTGCCGGTGTGGCCGGATGCCGACGACCAGTTCGCCGGGCCACTGGCCGGCATGCTGGCCGGGCTGCGGCATGCCGACACGCCCTGGCTGGCCTGCGTGCCCTGCGACGGCCCGCACTTTCCGCCGGACCTGGTGCAGCGCCTGGCCGCGCACGCCGAGGCCGCGGACGTGGTGATGCCGGTCACGCTGGATCCCGACACCGGGCGCCGGCAGCCGCAGCCGGTGTTTGGCCTGCTGCGCCGCAGCCTGGCCGACGACCTGGCCGGCTTCCTGGCCGATGGCGGCCGGCAGGTGGAGGCCTGGGCGGCGCGGCTGCGCTGCGTGAAGGTGCCGTTCGCCGATGCTCGGGCCTTCGCCAATGCCAACACCGCGCAGGACCTGGCGCGGCTTTCGCGACCATGACCTCCACACCCCCGCTGCCCGTTGAGCTGCTGCAGCCCGCGCATGCGGCCGCCTACAAGCGTCTGCGCGACCTGATGCTTAGCCGCCATCCCGAAGCCTTCACCTCCGATGCGCAGACGGAGCATCACCGCACCGTGGACAGCTACGCCGAGCGGCTGCAGGCCGGTGACGGCAGCTTCACCCTGGGCGTGCTGCAGGCCGGCGAACTGCTGGGCGCCCTCACCTGCGAGATCTCCAGCCGCGCCAAGGAACGGCACCTGGGGCACCTGGTGGCCATGATGGTGGCACCCGGCCACCAGGGCCGCGGCCTGGGCGGCCAGCTGCTGGCGGCCACCGTGGCCCGGGCGCGCGAGACCGGCGGGCTGCTGCAGCTCACGCTGACGGTCACGAAGGGCAACGGGCCGGCCGTCGCCTTGTACGAGCGCGCCGGCTTCCGCACCTGCGGCTGCCTGCCGCGTGCGCTGCGCCTGGCCGACGGCCGGTTGTTCGACAAGCTGCAGATGGTGCTGCCGCTGGACACGGACTGATAGAGCGCGCACGACGGCCCGATCAAGGCCGCCGTTTCCATCGTTTTCTGTCAATTCATCACGGCCCGCGTCGATAAGGTGGGGTTGCCGGCCCAGGTGTACGGGGCTGGCGCTGCCCGCAACTTTTTCGTCCGCCGTCATGACCCTCCGCCCTTGGCTCGGCCAGCCCCTGTTCGAGGAACTCGAGCCCCGCATCCTGTATTCGGCCGACCTCTCGCCCCTGGCCGGCCCGGCCGCGGTGGTCGACCAGCGGCTGGTATCCGCGGGCGACATGCTGCACACCGCCACGCCGCAACCCGCGGCCACGCTGCTGTTCATCGACGAGCGGGTGGCGCCCGACGATGCCCGCCTGGCGGCCTGGCGCAGCAGCACCGAAGGGCGGCAGGCGCAGGCCGACGAGGTGACCATCGCAGCCGACGAGGACGGCGCCCAGCGCGTCGCCGAAGTGCTGGCGCAGCAGCCGGCCGGCAGCCGTTGGCAGTTGCTGCCCTACCTGGGTGAAGCGGGTGAACAGCTGGGCACCAGCCCGGCTGCCGCCGCGGCGGCTACGTCGGCGTCGGCTGCCCCGGCTGCAGACACGCAGGTGGCCGAACTGGTCTTCATCGATGCCCAGGTGGAAGGCGCCGCCGTCCTGCTGGCCGACATCCAGGCCCAGGCCGACGCGGGCCGGGCCATCCAGGCCCTGCTGCTGCAGCCCGGCATCGACGCGCTGGCGCAGATCGGCAACGTGCTGCGCTCGCACAGCGGGCTGTCGGCGCTGCACCTGGTCAGCCACGGCAGCAGTGGTGCCGTCAGCCTGGGCGGACAGGTGCTGGACGCCGCCACGCTGGCGCAGCGGGCCGATGAGCTCGGCGCCTGGCGCGCCGCACTGTCCGCCGATGCCGATGTGCTGCTGTACGGCTGCGACGTGGCCGCCGGCAGCAACGGCCTGGCATTCGTGCAGGCGCTGGCGCAGCTCACCGGCGCCGACGTGGCCGCTTCCGACGACCTCACCGGCGCCACGCTGTTGGGTGGTGACTGGCGGCTGGAGGTGCATCAGGGCGTGATCCAGACCGCGCTGGCCATCGGCCTGCAAGGCCAGGCCATGTTCGGCCAGACGCTGGCCAACGCGGCGCCGGTGCTCGCGCCGTCGGCCCCGGAACTCGCGTCGCTGGCCACGCTGGACCGGCACAACGCCGGCCAGACGGTGGCCTCCTTCCTGGCGGGCCGGGTGAGCGATGCCGACGCCACCAGCGCATCCGGCATCGTCGTCACGGCCACGGCGGGCACCGCCGGCAGCTGGCAATACTCGCTGGACGGCGGCGCGACGTGGGCGGATGTCGGCTCCGTGGCCGGCAGTTCGGCGCTTGCGCTGCGCGAGCAGGACCTGATCCGGCTGGTGCCCGGCGACAGCAGCGCCGGGAGCGCCTCCTTCAGCTTCCGTGCCTGGGACCAGACGACCGGCAGCGCCGGCAGCAAGCTGGACCCCTCGGTGAACGGCGGCAGCACCGCCTTCAGCACTGCCACCGATACGGCCACGCTCAATGTGGTGGTGGCCGACAACCAGGCGCCGCAGTTCGGCACTGGCGGTCGGGTCATCACCAGCCTGGGCGCGGATGATCACTTCGCCAGCGCCAACCTGCTGCAGCCTGACGGCAAGCTGCTGGTGGTGGGTGCCTACGGCAACCTGGACGGCGCCGTGGTGCGCTACAACGCCGACGGCTCGCTGGACACCGGCTTCGGCACCGGCGGCGTGGCCATCGTGACGTTGAATGAAGGTTTCGGCGAGTTCACCAGCGTGGCGCGGCAAGCCGACGGCAAGATCGTGCTCGCTGGTTATGCCATCAGCGGCACCAGCTACGGCTTCACCGCCGTGCGGCTGCTGGCCAACGGCACGCTGGACAGCAGCTTCGGCACCGGTGGCCGTGTTCTCACCACCTTCCATGCCGCCGATGGCCGGGCCATCGGTGCCGGCGTCGCCGTGCAAGCCGACGGCCGCATCGTGGTCGGCGGTTATGCCGGCGATTCCGGCTCGCACGACGTGGTGGCGGTGCGCTACACCAGCACCGGTGCGCTGGACACCACCTTCGCCAGCGGCGGCAAGTTCCGCACGAGCGTGGGCAGCGACGTCGTCATCGAAGCCGTGACGCTGGACGCCAGCGGCCGCCTGCTGCTGGCCGGCCACAGCACCACGTCCGGCTTCACCGACATGGCCGTGGTGCGCCTGACCACCGCCGGCGCACTGGACACCAGCTTCAGCGGGGGCGGCGTCTTCCTCAGCCCCGGCAACCACACCGATGCCGCGGCCTACGCCATCACGGTGCAGGCCGACGGCCGCATCCTGCTCGCCGGCGATGCCGACGGCCAGGGCCTGGTGATGCGGCTGACCTCTGCCGGCGTGCTGGACACCAGCTTCGGCACCGATGGCGACGCCGAACTGGCGGTCGGCAGCAGCACCTTTCTGGCCCAGGTGCGTGTGCAGGACGACGGCGGCATCGTCGTCTCCGGTCACGCCAGCTCGGGCAAGAGCGTCGCGCTGGTGGCGCGGCTGCTGGCCAACGGCAGCATCGACACCGGCTTCGGCAGCAGCGGCCCGGGCTACACCACCATCACCTACAGCACCGGCACCGACCGCGGCTTTGCACTCACCACCCAGGCCGATGGCAAGCTGCTGGTCTCGGGCTCGGTGGATGGCAGCACCCGCTGGGGCACCGCCCGCCTGACCACCACCGGCGCGCTGGACACCAGCTGGAACAACACCGGCCCGCTGGGCGGCAGCGTGGCCTTCACCGAGAACGGCAGCGCCGTGGTGCTGGACAACGACGTGGTGGCCTACGACATGGAACTGGCCACCGCCGGCAACTACAGCGGCGCCACGGTGCAGATCGAGCGCAGCGGCGGCGCCGATGCGCAGGACGTTTTCAGCGCCACCGGCGCGTTGGGTGCACTCATCGAAGGCGGCGCGCTGGTCTACAACGGCAGCACCATCGGCAGCGTCACCGCCAACAGCGGTGGCCAGCTCCTGCTGACCTTCAACAGCAGCGCCACGCAGGCCAACGTCAACGGCGCGCTGCGCTTGATCGCCTACCGCAACACCAGCGAGGCGCCGCCCGCGTCGGTGCAGCTGCAATGGACGCTGGCCGACGGCAATACCGGCACCCAGGGCGCTGGCAGCAACCTGGCCGGCAGCGGCAGCACCACCGTCAACATCACCGCCATCAACGATGCGCCGGTCCTGACGGCAGCCGCGCCGGCCATGGCGCCGATCACCGAAGACGACACCGCCAACGGCGGCCAGACCGTGGCCTCGATCGTGGGCGGCAGCGTGAGCGACCCGGAAGGCACCGCGCCCGGCATCGCCATCACCGCCACCACCGCCTCCCTGGGCACCTGGCAGTACTCCATCAACGGCGGCAGCAGCTGGGCGGCCATCGGCACGGTCAGCAACACCTCGGCCCTGCTGCTGCGCAGCGCCGACCTCGTGCGCTTCGTGCCCAACGGCAGCAACGGCACCAGCGCCAGCCTCACCTACCGGGGCTGGGACCAGGGCAGCGGCAGCGCCGGCAGCAAGGTGAGCACCGCCAGCAACGGCGGCAGCACCGCCTTCAGCACTGCCGCCGACACCGCCTCGATCGGGGTCACGTCGGTCAACGACGCGCCGGTGATGAGCCCCGCCACGCCCGCGCTGCCCACCATCACCGAAGCGCAGACCACCAACACCGGCAGCACCGTGGCCACCCTGGTGGGCAGCAGCATTTCCGATGTGGACAGCGGCGCGGTGCAAGGCATCGCCATCACCGCGGCCGGCACGCCGGCCGGCAGCTGGCAGTACTCGCTCGACGGCGGCAGCAGCTGGCAGGCGCTGGGCAGCGTCAGCGCCAGCTCGGCCCTGCTGCTGCGCAGCACCGACCGCATCCGTGTGTTGCCCGACGGCCTCAACGGCGGCACCGCCACGCTGACCTACCGCGCCTGGGACCGCAGCAGCGGCAGCGCCGGCACGCTGGCCGATGCCGGCAGCGGCGGCGGCGGCAGCGCCTTCAGCAGCAGCAGCAACACCGCCAGCCTCAGCATCACGCCGATCAACGATGCGCCGGTGCTCACCGCCACCGTGCGCACCCTGCCCGCCGTCGCGGCGGTGGCCAACCTGGGCAGCCTCGGCCAGACGGTGGCCGGCATCGTCGGCGACACCATCACCGACGTGGATGCCGCAGCGCGAAAGGGCATCGTCATCACGCAGTTCACGGCGGGCACCGGGCAGTGGCAGTACTCGGTCAACGGCGGCTCCAGCTGGGAAGACTTCGACCACGCCGCAGCCGCCGGCAGCCAGGGCTACCTGATGCAGTGGCACTTCCGCATGCGTTACGTGCCGGCCGACGGCAGCAGCCATACCGCCGGCTTCGAGTACCGCGCCTGGGACCGCAGCGCCAACGACACCGCCGCCAACACCGTGAGCGTGGCGTTCATCGGAAGCACCGGCGGCAGCAGCGCCTTCAGCAGCGCCACCGCCACGGTCACGCTGCAGGTCGACGCCGCGCCCGGCAACACCGCGCCGCGCTTCGGCGGCAGCGGCACGGTGATCGTGCGACCGGACGCCTGGGGCGCCAACCGCGCCCACGACGTGGCGGTGCAGGCCGACGGCAAGCTGGTGCTGGCGGGCAACGGGCAGCTGGACGGCACGGTGATCCGGCTCAATCCGAACGGCACGCTGGACACGAGTTTCGGCAGCGGCGGCAAGGTCGACGTTTCTCTGTACGGCGACAACGTGATGCGGTCGGTGGCGGTGCTGTCCAACGGCAACCTGCTGGTGACGGGCTACGTGTACCGGAACGACAGGCCCGCCTACGGCCAGCAGGTCTTGTCGCAGACTTTCCGCCTGCTGCCCGACGGCACGCTGGACAGCAGCTTCCATCCGTTCATGGACGTGGACGGCAGCACCCTGCCGCAGTACATGCTGACCGAAGCCATGGCCCCGCTGGCCGACGGCAAGGTGCTGGTGGCCGGCACCATCAAGACGGTGGCCGACGAACTCGACCCGGGGCGGCTGGTGCTCTCGCGGCTGCGCGCTGACGGCTACCTGGACACCAGCTTCGGCACCGCCGGCCACTACGAGCTGGCGCTGGGCGAGGACACCCAGGCCACCGCCGTGGCGGTGGACGGCAGCGGCCGCATCCTGGTGGCGGGCTTCAGCGGCAGCGGCGGCCAGTACACCAGCTTCGTGCTGCGCACCAGCGCCGCCGGCGTGCTGGACACCAGCTTTGGCAGCAACGGCATCGCCTGGGGCAGCGCCGGCAAGCCGGACGCGATGGTGGTGCTGGCCGACGGCAGCGTGGTCGTGGCCGGCACCAGCGAAGGCAGCGAAGCGGTGGTGCAGCGCTTTGCCGCCAACGGCGCGCCGGACGCCGGCTTCGGCAGCGGCGGCGTGCAGGTGCTGGCGCTGGGGGCCGATGCCGGCCTGCGCGACCTGGCGCTGCTGCCCGATGGCCGGCTGCTGGCCAGCGGCTGGATCAGCACCCAGGGCAAGAGCGACATGCTGGCCGTGCGCCTGCTGGCCAACGGCAGCCTGGACACCAGCTTCGGCAGCGGCGGCAAGCTGGTGCTGCGCGCCAGCGCCGAGCCCGAGATCGCCCATGGCCTGGTGGTGCGCCCGGACGGCAGCATCGCGCTGGCCGGCGGCGAAGCCCAGCAACTGATGGTGACCAACCCCTCCTTCGGCCGCGTGGCGGTGGACAACGACGACACGGCCACCGCCCCGGGCTTTGCCACCGCGCTGCGCACCGCCGACGGCCAGCTGCCCAGCGGATGGTCCAACGGCTCCACCCTTGGCGGCAGCGTGAGCTACACCGAGAACGGTGCGGCCGTGGTGCTGGACAACGACGTATCCGTCGTCGACGCCGAACTGGCCGCACAGGGCCATTACGCCGGCGCCAGCGTGCGCATCGAACGCAGCGGCGGCGCCGATGCCACTGACGTGTTCAGTGCCACCGGCACGCTGAGCGCGCTGGTGCAGGGCGGTGCGCTGGTGTACGGCGGCACCACCATCGGCACCGTCACCACCAACAGCAACGGCACGCTGCTGCTCACCTTCAACAGCAACGCCACGCAGGCCCGGGTGAACGCCGCGCTGCGGCTGATCGCTTATGCCAACAGCAGCAATGCACCGCCGGCCAGCGCCACCATGGTGTGGACCGTCAGCGACGGCAACACCGGCGCCCAGGGCAGCGGCGGCGCCGCCAGCACCACCGGCAACACCGTGGTGCAGATCACCGCCGTCAACGACGCCCCGGTGATCGCCGCCGTGGCGCCGGTGCTGGCGCCCGTCAGCGAAGACGCCGGCAGCCATGGCGGGCAGACGGTGGCCTCCTTCAT
The DNA here is from genome assembly GCF_000969605.1 of Aquincola tertiaricarbonis. GTDB lineage: Bacteria > Pseudomonadota > Gammaproteobacteria > Burkholderiales > Burkholderiaceae_C > Aquincola > Aquincola tertiaricarbonis. The sequence goes on from NZ_JZUE01000043.1 coordinate 17,052, forward strand.
CGGCAGCAGCCTCAGCGACCCCGATGGTGCGGTGCCCATCGGCATCGCCATCACCTCGCTGCTGGCCGGCAACGGCGTGTGGCAGTACTCGCTGGACGGCGGCACCAGCTGGCAGGCCATGGGCACGGTGAGCAACAGCGCTGCCTTGCTGCTGCGCGGCAGCGACCGCGTGCGGCTGGTGCCCGACGGGCAGAACGGCACCAGCGCCAGCCTGACCTACCGTGCCTGGGACCAGACCAGCGGCAGCGCCGGCAGCAAGGCCAGCACCGCCACCAACGGCGGCAACACCGCCTTCAGCACCACCACCGACAGCGCCACCCTCACCGTCACGCCGGTCAACGACGCACCGGTGATGGCCGCCGTCGCCCCGAGCTTCAACACGCTGACCGAAGACACCACCAACCCCGGTGGACGCACGGTGGCCGAGGTGCTGGGCAGTGGCCTGATCGACGTGGACAGCGGCGCGCAACAGGGCATCGCCATCACCAGCATCAACGCGGTCAACGGCAGCGGCCAGTACTCGGTCGATGGCGGCGCCACCTGGCAGGACGCCGGCAGCGTGAGCGAAAGCGCCGCCCTGCTGCTGCGCAGCACCGACCTCATGCGCTTCACGCCGGACGGCCGCAACGGCGGCACCTCCACCATCAGCTACCGCGGCTGGGACCAGAGCAGCGGCACCGCCGGCAGCAAGGCCGACACCACCGTCAACGGTGGCACCAGCGCCTTCAGCACGCAGGTCAACATCGCCACGTCGGTGGTCACGTCGGTCAACGACGCGCCGGTGCTCACGCCTGCGGCGCCGGCCCTTGCTGCCATCGACGAGAACGCCGCCGCCCCCGCGGGGCAGACGGTGGCCTCCTTCACCGGCAGCAGCATCACCGACGTGGACAGCGGCGCGCTGGCCGGCATCGCCGTCATCGGCAGCAGCGCGCCGGCCGGCAGCTGGCAGTACTCGCTGGACGGCGGCACCAGCTGGCAGGCCCTGGGCAGCGTGTCGGCCAACGCCGCACTGCTGCTGCGCGCCACCGACCGCCTGCGCCTGCTGCCCGACGGCCTGAACGGCGGCACCGCCACCCTGAGCTACCGGGCCTGGGACCAGACCACCGGCACCGCCGGCAGCACCGCCAACACCGGCAGCAGCGGTGGCAGCACCGCCTTCAGCAGCGCCACCGACACCGCCAGCCTGCTGGTGGCGGCGGTGAACGATGCGCCGGTGATGGCCGCGGCCACGCCGGTGCTCACCGCCCTCACCGAGGACAGCACCGGCCATGCCGGCCAGACCGTGGCCAGCCTGGTGGGCGCCACCATCACCGACGTGGACAGCGGCGCGCTGCAGGGCATCGCCCTCACCGCGGCCAGCACCACCACCGGCGGCTGGCAATACAGCCTGGACGACGGCGCCACCTGGGCTGCGGTGGGCAGCGTGAACCCCGGCGCCGCGCTGCTGCTGCGTGCCACCGACCGGGTGCGCCTGCTGCCCGATGGCCAGAACGGCGGCAGCGCCAGCCTGGGCTGGCGCGCCTGGGACCGCAGCAGCGGCAGCGCCGGCACGCTGGCCGACACCGGCAGCGGCGGCGGCAGCAGCGCCTTCAGCACCACCACCAACACGGCCAGCCTCGGCGTGGCTTCGGTCAACGATGCGCCGGTGCTGGCACCCGCCGCGCCGGTGCTCGCCCCTGTCGACGAGAACGCCACCGCGAACAGTGGCCAGACGGTGGCGTCCTTCCTCGGCAGCAGCCTGGGCGACGTGGACAGCGGCGCCGTGGCCGGCATCGCCATCACCGGCGCCATTGCAGGCAACGGCAGCTGGCAGTTCTCCACCGACGGCGGCGGCAGCTGGCAGGCGCTGGGCACCGTCACCGCCAATGCGGCGCTGCTGTTGCGTGGCACCGACCGCGTGCGCTTCGTGCCCGACGGCCTGAACGCCACCAGCGCCAGCCTCGTCTACCGCGGCTGGGACCAGACCAGCGGCAGCGCCGGCAGCAAGCACGACGCCAGCAGCACCGGCGGCAGCAGCGCCTTCAGCAACGCCAGCGACACCGCCACGCTCAGCGTGACCGCGGTCAACGATGCACCGGTGCTCACCGCGCTGGCGCCGGTGCTGCCGGCCATCGGCGAGGACGACGTCAATCCGGCCGGCCTCACCGTGGCCAGCCTCGTCGGCGCCAGCATCAGCGATGTCGACACCGGCGCGCTGCAGGGCATCGCGCTCACCGCCACCGGCGGCAGCGGCGGCAGCTGGCAGTTTTCCACCAACGGCGGCGGCACCTGGCAGGCGGTGGGCACGGTGTCGGGCGGCAGCGCGCTGCTGCTGCGCAGCACCGACCTGCTGCGCTTCGTCCCCGACGGCCTGAACGGCGGCAGCGCCAGCCTCGGCTGGCGCGCCTGGGACGGCAGCAGCGGCAGCGCCGGCAGCCTGGCCGATGCCAGCGTGCACGGCGGCAGCACCGCCTTCAGCAGCGGCACCGACACCGCCACGCTCACCATCACCGCCGCCAACGATGCGCCGGTGCTGGCACCGGCCGGCCCGACGCTGGGCACGGTCACCGAAGACCAGGCCAGCCCTGCCGGCCAGACGGTGGCCGCGCTCGTGGGCAGCAGCATCAGCGACGTGGACAGCGGCGCGCTGCAGGGCATCGCCGTCACCGCGGCCAGCAGCACGGCGGGCACATGGCAATACTCGCTGGACGGCGGCAGCAGCTGGAGCGCCGTCGGCAGCGTGAGCGGCAATGCCGCGCTGCTGCTGCGCGGCACCGACCGCCTGCGCCTGCTGCCGGACGGCCAGAACGCCGGCAGCGGCAGCATCGTCTGGCGCGCCTGGGACCGCAGCAGCGGTGTCGCCGGCACCACCGCGAACACCAGCAGCAACGGCGGCAGCAGCGCCTTCAGCAGCGCCACGGACACCGCCACCGCCACCGTCACCGCCGTCAACGACGCACCGGTGCTCAGCACCGCCGCCCCCACGCTCCCGGCCATCGGCGAGGATGACAACGCACCGGCCGGCCACACGGTGGCCGCCATCGTCGGCGGCAGCATCAGCGACGTGGACAGCGGCGCGGCCACCGGCATCGCCGTGGTGTCCACCAGCGGCAGCCACGGCCAGTGGCAGTACTCGCTGGATGGCGGCGTCAGCTGGCAGGCCGTGGGCGGCGTCGCCCAAGGCAATGCCCTGCTGCTGGGCGCCAGCCACCAGCTGCGCTACCTGCCCGACGGCAGCCGCGGCGAGACCGCGACGCTGGGCTTCCGCGCCTGGGACGGCAGCACCGGCAGCGCCGGCAGCCGGGCGGACGCCAGCAGCACCGGCGGCAGCAGCGCCT
>NZ_JZUE01000044.1 GCF_000969605.1 Aquincola tertiaricarbonis
CGGAATTGGTGTGCAGGCTCAGCATGGGGGTACTCCGGGTGAGTGGTCGCGTTGTCGCGGTGTGGGGTCACGGGCTTGCATCGCCCTCACCGGTACAAGGCGGCGGGGCGGGCCGGCGGCTTAAGCGCCGGCGTGCACGGCGTTGAAAAACCGGCCAATCGGCCCGTTGATCGAGGCATACGTCACGGCCTGCGCTGCCTAAAGTCCCCGTATCCCGCGCCAAGCCGCGCCCAACAAGCCTTCGTCATGCACCTGCCCCCGGTACACCTTGCCATCATGCAGCCCGCGGGCTATGTGCATTCCCTGGCGTTCCTCGATCACGCCCGCTACTTCCGCTATCAGTTCCGCCGGCTGGGCGCCCAGGTCACGCTGGGCAAGAACCGGCTGCGCGAGGACGCGGTGAACTTCGTCTTCGGCGCGCACCTGGGCTTCGCGCCCGAGCTGACCGATCGCCACGACTGCGTCTTCGTCAACTTGGAGCAGCTGGGCGCCGGTGGCGCGCAGGTGGACCCGGCCTACCTGTCGCTGCTGGCCCGCAGCGCGGTGGTGGACTACGACGCCGCCAACATCCCCGCCTATTCGCAGCAGCCCGACGACGTGCCGGTGGTGCCCTTCCTGCACGCGCCCTACCTGGGCACCGCAGCCACCGGCATCCCCGCGATCGCGCTGGAGGACCGGCCCATCGACCTGCTGTTCTTCGGCAGCATGAACCCGCGCCGCAAGGCCTTCCTGGACCGCGTGGAGCGCAGCGGCGCCCAGGTCGCCGTGTTCGACCATGCGGTGTACGGCGACGAGCGCGATGAATTCATCCGCCAGGCCAAGGCAGTGGTCAACTGCCATTTCTACGAGACCAGCCGCTTCGAGCAGGCGCGGGTGTTCCAGTGCCTGTCGCTGGGCACGCCGGTGATCTCCGAGCGCAGCGAGCGCACCCAGCCGCCGCAGGCCTTCGAGCAGTCGGTCACCTGGCTGGAGAACGAGGCGCAGCTGGACCGCTTCTTCGCCGAGACCTTCAACACCGCGGCCTGGTTCGAGACCGCCCGCGCGCAGCTGGACAACTTCGCCAGCTACGACCCGCTGGAAGGCTATGCCGACGTGCTGGCCTTCGCCGCCGGCTACCGCCAGGTGCGCCAGGGCATGCGCTCGATGGAGCCGTGGCAGCCCACCCGCATGAACCTGGGCTCGGGCAAGGACTACAAGCCCGGCTGGCTGAACGTGGACATCCTGGCGCAGGCCCGGCCCGACGTGGTGCTGGACCTGGGCCAGCCCATCGAGCTGCCGCTGCAGCTGCCCACCTGCGGCGGCGGCCAGGTGCTGCTGCAGCCCGGCAGCCTGGAGGCGGTGTATGCCAACAACGTGCTGGAGCATGTGCCCGACCTGCCGCGGCTGATGACCAACGTGCTGGCCTTGCTGAAGGACGGTGGCGTGTTCGACATCGAGGTGCCCTACGAGAAGGCGCCCACCGCCTGGCAGGACCCGACGCACCTGCGGGCGCTCAACGAGAACTCCTGGGTCTACTACATCGACTGGTTCTGGTACCTGGGCTGGTTCGAGCACCGCTTCGAGATGGCCGCCTCCGAATGGCTGGACCTGCAGCTCAAGCCCTGTGCCAAGGAGCAGGCCGCCTTCATGCGGGTGAAGCTGCGCAAGACGGCCACCACGCTGCGCGAGCGCACGCTGGCCCGCACCATGCAGGCCGACTTCGGCGGCGTGCCCGACGACGGCGTCGATGGCATCGCCGCGGAGGCCCTGCAGGTGGTCTCGTACGTCGAGGCGATGGACCACCTGCACGACAGCGTGGCGGCGGCCTGATGTCCGGCATGACCACCCAGGCCCTGCTGCTGCTGCAACGCAGCGACGTGGTGGCGCTGTCGCGCAACCCCCGCCCCTACGAGGGCCAGAAGCTGCTGTTCATCGACCCCGGCGTGGTGGACGAGGCGGTGCACCTCAAGCTGGACCTGGCGCGGGTGGACTACCGCGGCATCGACACCGCCGGCCACCTGCAGGCCCGCGTGCATGCCGAGGCCACCGCCCGTGCGCACCGCATCGACCAGCGGCTGACGCTGGAGCGCGAGCGCCTGTTCGGCAAGGGCCAGTTCCAGGGCTGGGACATGCTGCTGTTCCGCTTCTTCTACATCCGCGCGCTGATGGCGCGCCGGCTGGGCGAGGCGGCCGACGCCACCTTCGGCGAGACCTCGGTGGGCCTGCTGCGCACCGAGGTGCCGCAGCAGTTCTATTTCGATTCCTTCGTCTCCACCGACCTGTTCATGGGCAGCTCGCCGCGCTGGCGCGTGGTGGGCAGCTACGACGATGCGTACAACTGGACGCCCAAGGCGCGTGGCCTCAGCTTCGACTTCGCGCGGCTGGAAGACCACCTGAGCGCGCAGGCCGCCTCCGCCGTGGTGCACGTGCCCACGGTGGTGGACCACATCGCGCATTACCGCGCCGAGATCGCCGAGCGCTTCCCGCAGTACATCGAGGTGCCCAGCGCCTTCTGGGACATGCCGCTGGGCACCCAGCGCGTGCCGCTGCTGCCGGTGGCCGAGCTGCCCGCGGCCTATGTGAACGAGCTGAGCCTCACCTACCGCGAGCGTGCCCGCCACATCATCGAGGCCGAGCTGCGCGAGCTGCAGCTGCCCGCGCATGCGCTGTGGCTGCAGGCCGACCTGATGGCCGAGACCTGCTTCGTGCAGGCCGTGAACTACCAGGGCCTGAAGCAGGCGCTGCGCCGCCAGAAGCCGCACTTCGTGCTCACCGACCACGACACCGGCGTGTGCGGCCCGCTGTTCACCATCGCCGAGCAGCTGGGCAGCGACATCACCGTGCTGCCGCATTCGTCCTACCCGGCCCAGCTGCTGCCCCACTCGGTGCGGGTGACGGCGGTGGAGCGCGAAGGCTTCGCCACGCCGGCACGCACCGTCTACAACGAACGCGTGGCCACCCGTCCGGTGCGGCTGCGCCCGGCGCCGGCCCGGCGCGAGCGCACCCAGGCCCGCACCGTGTGCCTGCTGCTCAACACCTTGTTCGGCCACGGCATCCTGCACATCGACTTCGGCAACACGGTGAAATTCCACCGGGCGCTGGCCGCGATGTGCCAGCGGGCCGGCGTGCACCTGATCGTGCGGCTCAAGCCCAACAACTCCACGCTGGCCATCGCTTCCGGCTCGCTGGAAATCCCGGCGCAGACGCTGCACCGCGACTTCGAGCGCCCGCTGGCTGAGGTGGCCGCCGAGAGCGACGTGTGCATCAGCTACGGCGAGCCCACCACCGCCTGCATTGACTTCCTGGAAGCCGGCTGCTTCCTGATGCATGCGGCCGAGCAGTGCTGGCCGGCCGACTACCTCTCGGCCGCCGACATCATCAACATGAAGACCGTGCCCTCGGCCGGCGGCGAGGAGATCCTGGCCGCGCTGGAGCGCATGCTGGCCGACGAGGCGCACTATGCGCAGCGGCTGCAGCGCCAGGCCACCGAGTACGGCCACCGGCTGGACAACGCCACGTCCCGCATCTTCGCGCAAGACCCGCGCGCCGCTGCCTGAAGGAAAGCCCCATGCTCAGCAACAAGTCCATCCTGATCACCGGCGGCACCGGCTCCTTCGGCCGCGCCTTCGTCAACACGGTGCTGGCCCGCTATCCCGACGTGAAGCGGCTGGTCATCTATTCGCGCGACGAGCTCAAGCAGTACGAGATGGCGCAGACCTTCTCCACCCGCGAGTACCCGGCGCTGCGCTATTTCATCGGCGACGTGCGCGACGCCGACCGCCTGCGCCGTGCGCTGGAAGGCATCGACGTGGTGGTGCATGCGGCTGCGCTCAAACAGGTGCCGGCGGCGGAGTACAACCCGTTCGAGTGCATCAAGACCAATGTGCTGGGCGCGCAGAACGTGATCGAGGCCAGCCTGGACCAGGGCGTGCGCAACGTGGTGGCGCTGTCCACCGACAAGGCGGCCGCGCCGATCAACCTGTACGGCGCCACCAAGCTGTGCTCGGACAAGCTGTTCGTCGCCGCCAACAACATCAAGGGCAAGCGCGACATGCGCTTCTCGGTGGTGCGCTACGGCAACGTGATGGGCAGCCGCGGCTCGGTCATCCCGTTCTTCCTGTCGCAGCGGGCCACCGGCCGGCTGCCGATCACCGACCCGCAGATGACCCGCTTCAACATCAGCCTGCAGGAAGGCGTGGACATGGTGCTGTGGTCGATCGAGAACGCGCTGGGCGGCGAGGTGCTGGTGCCCAAGATCCCGTCCTACCGCATCACCGACCTGGCCACCGCCATCGCCCCCGACTGCGAGCAGACGGTGGTGGGCCTGCGCCCGGGCGAGAAGATCCACGAGGAGATGATCACCACCTGCGACAGCCTGCAGACAGTGGACCTCGGCCGCTACTACGCCATCCTGCCCAGCGGCGGCGCGGAGTTCAGCATCGAGGACTACATCGCCCGCACCGGTGCCACGATGGTGGCGCCCGGCTTCTCCTACAACAGCGGCACCAACCCCGACTTCCTCAGCGTGGCGCAGCTGCGCGGCATGATCTTCGGCGCCGCCGACGCGGCCGCCGCCATGCCCGGCCCGGCCAGCGTGCTGGCCGCCTGAACGCCTGCAGCTACCAGGCCATGGCCTTCATTCCGTACAGCCGTCAGCAGGTCTCGGAAGACGACATCGACGCGGTGGTGCGCGTGCTGCGCTCCGACTTCCTCACCCAGGGCGAGGAGGTGCCCGCCTTCGAGGCCGCCTTCGCCGACCGCCACCAGGTGGCCCATGCGGTGGCCGTGACCAATGCCACCGCGGCGCTGCACCTGGCCTGCCTGGCCATGGACATCGGCCCCGGCAGCCTGGTGTGGACCAGCCCGAACAGCTTCGTGGCCTCGGCCAACTGCGCGCTGTACTGCGGTGCCGACGTGGACTTCGTCGACGTCGATCCCGCCACCCGCAACCTGGGCGTGGCCGCGCTGGCGCACAAGCTGGAGGCGGCCGCCGCTGCCGGCCGGCTGCCGCAGCTGCTCATTCCGGTGGACTTCGCCGGCCTGCCCTGCGAGCTGCGCGAGATGCGCGCGCTGGCCGACCGCTACGGCTTCCGCATCCTGCAGGATGCCTCCCATGCCACCGGCGCCAGCTACCTGGGCCGGCCGGTGGGCCATGCCTACGCGCATGCCACCGTGTTCAGCTTCCATGCGGTCAAGGTCATCACCACCGCCGAAGGCGGCCTGGTGACCACCCAGGATGCTGCGCTGGCCGAGCGGCTGCGCCTGCTGCGCAGCCACGGCATCGTGCGCGGGCAGGCGCAGACCCGCCAGCCGCCCGACGGCCCCTGGAGCTACGAGCAGCTGGTGCTGGGCCACAACGCCCGCATGACCGAGCTGCAGGCCGCGCTGGGCCGCTCCCAGCTCACGCGGCTGGGCGCCATGCAGGCCCGGCGTGCCGCGCTGGCCGCGCGCTACGACACGTTGCTGGCGGACCTGCCCTTGCAGCTGCCGCCGCGCCGGCCCGATGCCGACAGCGCCTGGCACCTGTACGTGGTGGAGGTGGACGAGACGCGCACCGGCGCCAGTCGCCGCGAGGTGTTCGATGCGCTGCGGCAGGCCGGCATCGGCGCCAACGTGCACTACATCCCCATCCACACCCAGCCCTTCTATGCGGCCCGCGGCTTCCGCCCGGGCGACTTTCCCGCGGCCGAGCGCTACTACGCGCGGGCGCTGTCGCTGCCGCTGTTTCCGGGCATGACCGAGGCCGAGCAGGACCGCGTGGTGGATGTGCTGCGCCAGGCCATGACCGGGGGCTGACATGCGGCTGGCCGTCATTCCCGCACGCGGTGGCAGCAAGCGCATTCCGCGCAAGAACGTGCGGCCGTTCGCCGGCCTGCCGATGATTGCGCATGCCCTGCGCTGTGCACAGCGCAGCGGCGTGTTCGACCGCATCGTGGTGTCCACCGACGATGCCGAGATCGCCGCCATCGCCCGCGAACACGGCGCCGACACGCCGTTCCAGCGTCCGGCCGCGCTCGCCGACGACCACACGCCCACCGTGCCGGTGATCGCGCATGCGCTGGACGCGCTGCAGCCGCCCGACGACGCGGCCGTGTGCTGCCTGTATCCCGGCGTGCCGCTGCTCGATCCGGCGCTGCTGCGCTCCGCGTTGGCGGTGCTGGAAGGCGGCGCCACCGGCTTCGTGTTCCCGGTGGCGGCGCATCCTTCGCCGGTGCAGCGGGCGCTGCTGCGCGCGGCCGACGGCAGCAGCCGGCCGATGCAGCCGGAGCACAGCCTCACCCGCACCCAGGACCTGCCGCCGGCCTACTTCGATGCCGGCCAGTTCTACTGGGGCCGCGCCGCCGCCTGGCGCGCCGGCCTGCCCATCCACCAGCATGCGCACACGCTGGTGCTGCCCGCCTGGAGCGTGGTGGACATCGACACCGAGGAAGACTGGCAGCGCGCCGAGCGCCTGTACCAGGCCTGGCGGCCCGCCGCCACCACCGGGCCGGTGTGATGCAGGTGCTGCTGCGCGCCGATGCCTCGGCCCGCATCGGCCTGGGCCACCTGCGGCGCTGCCTGTCGCTGGCGCAGGCGCTGCGCGCACGCGGCGCGCAATGCCACTTCGTCTGCCGCGACCTGGGCCTGGACGTGGCCGCGCTGGTGGCGGCCGAAGGCTTCGGCTGCAGCCTGCTGCCGGCACCGGCCCCCGGCTTCCAGCCCGATGCGGATGCGCCCGCCCATGCGGCCTGGGCGGGCCTGCCGCAGGCCGACGATGCGGCGCAGACCATTGCGGCTGCGGCGCCGCTGCAGCCCGATTGGCTGGTGGTGGACCACTATGCCTTCGACCAGCGCTGGCACCGCGCCGTGTCCGCGGCGCTGGGCTGCGCCATCGCCGCCATCGACGACCTGGCCGACCGCCCACTGCAGGTGGACCTGCTCATCGACCACAACCTGGCCGACGACCATGCCGCCAAGTACGCCGGCCGGCTGCCGGCCGGCACGCCCGGCTGCACCGGGCCCGGCCATGCGCTGCTCGGCCCGGCCTATGCCGGCGCCACGCCCTGCGTGGTCCAGGAGGCGGTGCACAGCATCGGCATCTTCATGGGCGGCACCGATGCCGCAGGCCTCAGCCAGCAGGCGCTGCAGGCCTGCACGCTGGCGGGATTCCATGGCCCGGTGGAGGTGGCGGCCAGCAGCGCCTTCGTGCACCTGGCCGCGCTGCGTCAGGCGGTGGCCGCCCGGCCGCACACCACGCTGCTGCTGGACCAGCCCGACCTGGCCGGCTTCTTCGGCCGCCATGGCCTGCAGATCGGGGCCGGTGGCGGCGCCACCTGGGAGCGCTGCTGCCTGGGCGCGCCCACGCTGGCCGTGGCCGTGGCCGCCAACCAGCAGCAGGCCCTGCAGCCGCTGGCCCGGCGGCAGGTGCTGCAGCTGGTGGGCGGCACGGCGGACGCACCGGTGCCCGATGCCCCGGCCATCGCCGGCGCCCTGGCCGGCCTGCTGGCCTCCGGCACGCTACGCCGCCGCCTGGCGGCTGCTGCGCGCGGCCTGGTGGACGGGCAGGGCGCCAGCCGCGTGGCCGCCACGATGCAAGGGCTGGCGCTCACGCTGCGCCCGGCCACGATGGACGACGCCCACCTGTTGCTGGCGTGGCGCAACGACGAAGCCACCCGCCAGGCCAGCCATGGCAGCGCGCCGGTGGCCTGGCCCGACCACCAGCGCTGGCTGGCCGCGGTGCTGGCCGACGAGCGGCGCCAGCTCTGGCTGGCCTGCCTGGGCGGCGAGCCGGTGGGCACGGTGCGCGCCGACGCCCCTGCGCCCGGCGCGCCGGATCCAGCGCAGGTGCTGTCATGGACGGTGGCCCCCGCCGCCCGCGGTCGTGGCCTGGGCGTCCGCATGGTGCGCCTGCTGGCCGCACGGCTGCCCGGCCCGCTGCGTGCGGAGGTGCGCGAGGGCAACACCGCTTCGGTGCGGGTGGCCTTGGCCGCGGGCCTGCTGCCGGCCGGCCGCCAGGGCCAGGTGCTGCACTTCCGCCGCAGCTGACGGCGCGCCATCGGCCGCGAGTCGGCCCGCAAAAGCCCGGCTTATCGGCCGGACGGCCAGGCCGGCGCGGCGGATGATCGCTTCGTGCTGCCTGGAGAAACCCCGATGTCCGACGAGACTTTCCCGCACGCCGCGCGCCTGCTTGGCGCGGGCGCCGCCCCATGCTGATCGGCGGGCGCGCGGTGGGCCCCGACCACCGTCCCTATGTCATCGCCGAGATGTCCGGCAACCACAACCGCTCGCTGGAGCGGGCGCTGGCCATCGTCGATGCCGCGGCCGACGCAGGCGCCGATGCCATCAAGCTGCAGACCTACACCGCCGACACGATGACGCTGGACGTGGACATGCCCGGCTTCGTGATCGAGCAGCCCGGCAGCCTGTGGGCCGGCCGCCGCCTGCACGACCTCTACGACGAGGCGCACACGCCGTGGGACTGGCATGCACCGCTGATGGCCCGCGCCCGCGAGCGCGGGCTGCATTGCTTCTCCACGCCCTTCGACGACACCGCGGTTGACTTCCTCGAGTCGCTGGACGTGCCGGCCTACAAGATCGCGTCCTTCGAGTGCACCGACCTGCCGCTGATCCGCAAGGTGGCGGCCACCGGCAAGCCGATGATCGTATCCACCGGCATGGCCACGCTGGCCGAGATCGACGAGACGGTGCGCACCGCACGCGCGGCCGGCTGCCGCGACCTGGTGCTGCTCAAGTGCACCAGCACCTACCCAGCCACGCCGGAGAACTCCAACCTGCGCAGCATCCCGGTGATGCGCGAGGCCTTCGGCTGCGACGTGGGCCTGTCCGACCACACCATGGGCTGCGGCGCCGCGGTGGCCGCGGTGGCGTTGGGCGCGGTGCTGGTGGAAAAGCACTTCACGCTGTCGCGCGCCGAAGGCGGCGTGGACTCGGCCTTCTCGCTGGAGCCGGCCGAGCTGGCCCAGCTGCGTACCGAGACCGAACGCGCCTGGCAGGCCATGGGCAGCGCCCGCTTCGGCGCCAGCGTGGCCGAGCAGGGCTCGCTGCAGTTCCGCCGCTCCGTCTACATCGTGCAGGACATGAAGGCCGGCGAGGTGCTCACCCGCGCCCACCTGCGCGCCATCCGCCCCGGCTTCGGCCTGCCCCCGCGCGAGCTGGAGGCCCTGGTCGGCTGCACCGTGCTGCGCGACGTCAAGCGCGGCACGCCCACCAGCTGGGCCCTGCTGCAGCGCCAGGCCGATCCGGCCGCCACCCATTGAACCCATGCCTCCGACCGCCATGCCAGCTCTTGCAGAACCCACCGCACCGGCGCTGAGCGTCGCCGAGATCCGCTCGCCCGAGTTCCTGGCCATGCAGCGCGAGGCCTATGCCCGCGACATCGCGCGGCTGCAGGCGCGCATGGCCGAGTTCGTCACGGTGCCGTGCCCGGCCTGCGGCCAGGCCGCTGCGCACCATGCCTTCGACAAGTACCGCTGCCGCTTCATGCGCTGCGACGACTGCGACACGCTCTACATGTCGCCCCGGCCCACGCCGGCGGTGATGGACGACTACTACACCCACTCCGAGAACTACCGCATCTGGGGCGAGTTCATCTTCCCGCGCTCGGAGGCGCGGCGGCGCGAGAAGATCTGCGCGCCGATGCTGGACACGCTGCTGCAGGCCTGCCGCACCCATGGCGTGGCGCCGCGCCACCTGGTGGAGCTGGGCCCGGGCTTCGGCACCTTCGCGGCGCTGGCGTTGGGCAGCGGCGCCTTCGAGCGGGTGTCGGCCGTCGAGCGCACGCCCGCCATGGCCGAGGCCTGCCGCCGCCAGGGCATCACGGTGCACGAGACGGCGCTGGAGGACCTGCCCGCCGAGGCCACCGACCCGGCCGACGTGCTGGTGTGCTTCGAGGTGGTGGAGCATGTGTTCGATCCCGCAGCCTTCATCGCCGCCGCCTCGCGCCTGCTGCGTCCGGGCGGCCTGCTGGTGCTCACCTGCCCCAACGGCAACGGCTTCGACACCCAGGTGCTGGGCGCCGAGTCGGTGGCGGTGGACACCGAGCACGTGAACCTGTTCAACCCCGCGTCGCTGTCGGCCCTGCTGCAGCGGCTGGGCTATGAGGTGCTGGAAGCCTGCACGCCCGGACGGCTGGATGCCGAGCTGGTGCGCGAGGCCATCCTGGAAGGCCGCTTCGATGTCTCGGCCCAGCCCTTCCTGCAGCAGGTGCTGGTGGACGATTTCGACCGCCTGGGCGGCCCCTTCCAGCAGTTCCTGGCGTCTCAGCACCTGTCCGGAAACATGCGGCTGATCGCCCGCCGCACCTGACACCCCACCAAGGCCCACGCCATGCAACTCGCACCCTCGGTCAGCGCGCTGGCCTCGCTGCTCGAATCGCCGCTCGATCACGCCGCACCCGCCCCCGCACCGGCGGCCGCACCGGCGGCTGCACCCGCGCCGCATCCGGCGCTGCAGCTGTCCCGCCAGGGCTGGCACTGCACGCGCAACTTCTTCTCCGCCGACGAGGTGGCCGTGCTGCGCCGGCTGGTGCATGCGGGCTTCGACGACCCGGCGCTGCAGGACGGCATCATCCGCTCGGCCGGCATCGGCAGCATCCTGGTGGACCTGTTCAAGCTGCCCGAGGTGGCACGCCGGCTCTTCGTGCCACGCATGGCGCGGGTGCTGCGCGAGCTGATAGGCCCCGGCTTCGTGCTGCTGCCCGAGCATGCCGCCCACCGCGACGGCTATGGCGGCTGGCACAAGGACACCGACATGTTCGAGCGTGCCGGTTCGATGGACCACTGGAACGCCGACTACGGCGTGTACCAGTGCGCCGTCTACCTGCAGGACAACACGGCCGAGAACGGCGGCGGCCTGTCGGTGGTGCCCGGCAGCCACCGCGTGCCCAAGCCCGACCGCTCGCAGCCCGATGCCGCGCAGCGCTACGAGGACTACACCCGCCGCCACGGCGTGCTGCTCGACAGCCGGGCTGGCGACCTGGTGGTGTTCCACACCCGCATGGACCACCGCGCCACGCCCAAGCAGGTGGAGCAGCCGGACTACGGCAACAAGCTGGCGCTGTTCTTCATCGCCGCCACCGACAACCGGCGCGCGGCCGCCTACAGCGAATTCATCCACCGCCGACCCGACTACACCTACCTGCGCAACTACCAGGTGCCGCAGGACCTGCAGGCCCTGGCCGCGCAGCAGGGCTTCCGCTTCGGGCTCTGACGAAAGGCCACCTGCCGATGCGCTACTGCCTGCGTTGCCTGCAGCCCGACACCCGGCCCAACACCCGCTTCAGCGAAGCCGGCGTGTGCCCCGCATGCGACTACGTGGACGCCACCCGCGAGGTGGACTGGGCCGAGCGCATCGAGATCCTGCAAGGCCTGTTCGCCAGCCGCCGGCGCAAGCCGGGCCAGTTCCACGACTGCATCATCGGCGTGTCGGGCGGCAAGGACAGCACCCGCCAGGCGCTGTGGGTGCGCGACAAGTTCGGCATCAACCCGCTGCTGGTGTGCCTGAGCTACCCGCCCGAGCAGGCCACGCACCGCGGCATGCACAACCTGTCCAACCTGATCGAGTTGGGCTTCGACGTGCTGGTGTCGCAACCGGCGCCGGCCACCTGGCGCACGCTCAAGCGGCAGGGCTTCGACACCTTCACCAACTCCTTCCGCTCCACCGAGCTGGCGCTGTTCTCGGCGGTGCCGCAGATCGCGCTGCGCTACGGCATCGACCTGGTGTTGTGGGGCGAGAACCCCGCGCTGCAGCTGGGCGACATGAAGGCGCTGGGCCGCACCGGCTACGACGGCAACAACCTGCGCCACATGAACACCCTGTCCAGCGGGCTGCAGTGGATGCTGGACGCCGGCCATGACCGCCGCCAGCTGCTGCCGTACGTGTACCCGCAGCCGCAGGAATTCGAGGCCAGTGGCCTGCAGATCGTGTACCTGGGCTGGTTCATGGGCGACTGGTCGCTGGTGAACAACGCGATGTACTCCTGCGCAGACGGCCTGGAGATCCGCAGCGATGGCGTGGAGATGACCGGCGACCTGTTCGGCGTCACCGCGCTGGACGAGGACTTCACGCCGATCAACCAGATGATCAAGTACTACAAGTTCGGCTTCGGCCGCACCACCGACTACGTGAACGAGGAGATCCGCCTCGGCCGCATGAGCCGCGAGCAGGGCATTGCGCTGGTGGAGCGCTACGACGACGCCTGCGCGCCCGAGTACATCGCCCGCTACTGCGACTACCTCGGCATCACCGTGCCGGCCTTCTGGGCCAAGGTGCATGCAGCTACCAACACGCAGCTGTTCAGCATCCAGCCCGACGGCCGCATCGAGCGCCGCTTCCGCGTGGGGGTGGGGCTGTGAAGCGCCGCACCCTGGCGGTGGTGGACTACGGCGCGGGCAACCTGGCCTCGGTGCTGCGGGCGCTCACCGGCCTGGGCCACCGCTGCCGCAGCACCCGCGAGCCGGCCGCGCTGGCCGCTGCCGATGCGGTGGTGCTGCCCGGCGTGGGCGCCTTTCCTGCGGCCATGCAGGCGCTGCGGCAGCAGGGCCTGGCCGAAGCGCTGCGCGAGCGTGCGGCGCAGGGCCAGCCGCTGATCGGCATCTGCCTGGGCATGCAGTTGCTGGCCGATGAATCGCTGGAGCACACGCCCACCGCCGGCCTGGGCCTCATCCCCGGACGCGTGCGGCCGCTGGGCCGGCCGGCCTGGCACATCGGCTGGAATGCCATCGAGGTGGCCGACGACGAGCCGCTGCTGGCCGCCAGCCAGGGCGATGCGCTGTACTTCAACCACAGCTTCGTGTTCGACACGCCGCAGCCCTACCGCCGCGCGCTGGCCTGGGCCGATGCGGCCACGCCGCTCACCGCCGCGGTGCGCCGCGCCAACGTGGTGGGCCTGCAGTTCCACCCCGAGAAAAGCCAGGCCGAAGGCCGGCGGTTGCTGTCGCACGTGATCGAAGGGCTTTGCCATGCTGCATAAGCGACTGGCCGGTGTCATCACCGTGAAGAACGGCTGGGCGGTGCAATCGGTGGGCTATGGCCGCCACCTGCCGCTGGGCCGCCCCGAAGTGCTGGCCGAGAACCTGGACCGCTGGGGCGTGGACGAGATCGTGCTGCAGTGCATCGACCGCGCAGCCCATGGCGGCGGACCCGACCTGCCGCTGCTGCAGCGCCTGTCGCGCCGCGGCCTGTCCACGCCGCTGCTGTACGTCGGCGGCATCCGCCATGCCACGGATGCGGTGGCAGCGGTGCAGGCCGGCGCCGAGCGCGTGGGCGTCGATGCCCTGCTGCATGACGACCCGCAGGCCGCCGCCGAGCTGGCTGGCCCGCTGGGCGCGCAGGCGGTGGTGGCGGTGATGCCGCTGGCGCTGGACGACGCGGGCTCGCTGGCCTGGCTGGACCACCGCAGCCGCCGCCAGCAGCCGCTGCCTGGCGCGCTGCTGGAGGTGCTGGGCGGGGGCGCGTTCTCCGAAGCGCTGCTGGTGGACTGGCGCCATGAAGGCCGGCCCGGTGGCTTCGACCGCCGCCTGCCCACCGCCTGGCCGCTGCCGGCGCTGCCGCTGATCGCCTTCGGCGGCCTGGGCGAGCCCGCGCTCACGCGCGAGGTGCTGGGCCAGGCCGGCGTGGTGTGCGTGGCGGTGGGCAACATGCTGAGCTACCGCGAGCATGCGGTGCAGCAGCTCAAGCACATGCTGGCCGGCCTGCCGCTGCGCGCGCCCGCCTATGCCGCGGCCGATGCCGCCGTGGCCTGAAACCCGCTACCGCACCATGACCGCTTCCTTCCTGCATTGCCGCCGCTGCCTCTACACCACCGCCCATCCGCTGGGCCTGGTGCTGGACGACGAAGGCATCTGCTCCGGCTGCCGCATCCACGAGGAGAAGGACACGCTGGACTGGGCCGAGCGCTGGGAACGCCTGCGCACGCTGGTGGCGCCCTACCGCTCGCGCAGCGGCGAGCAGTACGACTGCATCGTGCCGGTCAGCGGCGCCGCCGATTCGTACTACATCGTGCACCTGGTCAAGGAGCGGCTGGGCCTGAACCCGCTGCTGGTCACCTACAACAAGTACTTCAATACCGCGCTGGGCATCCGCAACCTGGCCAACCTGCGCATCCGCTTCGACTGCGACCTGCTGCAGCAGAACGTCAACCCGCATTCGGTGAAGAAGATCGTGCGCAGCGCCCTGCGCGAGTTCGGCAGCCTGTACTGGCACTGCATCGCCGGCCAGACGGTGTTCCCGGTGCAGACGGCGGTGCGCTACCGCATCCCGCTGATCCTGTGGGGCGCGCACCAGGGGCTGGAGCAGGTGGGCATGTTCTCCCACGAGCATGAGCCCGAGATGACCCGCCGCTACCGCAAGGACCACGACCTGATGGGTCGCGAGGCGGACGACCTGCTGTCGATGTTCGACACCCTGAAGGAAGAGGACATCTGGCAGTACCGCTACCCCGACGACGCCGCGCTGGCCGAGGTGGGCGTGCGCGGCATCTACCTGGGCAACTACGTGCGCTGGGACCCCAAGGCCCAGCATGAGCAGATGATGGCCAGCCACGGCTACCGCACCGCGGCCTTCGCCCGCACCTTCGACTGCTACGACCATGTGGACTGCTGGAACTACATGGGCCTGCACGACCGGCTGAAGCTGCACAAGCACGGCTACTCCCGCGTGACCGACCATGCCAGCCGCGAGATCCGCCACGGCCGCATCACCCGCGCGCAGGGCCTGGCGCTGGTGCGTGCCCATGAGCAGGCGCCGGTGCCGCACCAGGACCTGTTCTGTCGCTGGCTGGGCATCGACCCGAGCGGCCTGGACTTCATCGCCGACCGCCACCGCAACCCCGCGGTGTGGCAGGCGCAGGCGCCGGGCCAGTGGACATTCGCCGGCTGGAGCACCCACGCCGACGAGCCTGCGGCCGAAGCGCCGCAAGACCTGTTCACCGCCAACGACGTGCTGGCGCATGACGGCATCGAGGGCTATGTGACGATCGGCAAGGGGCATCCGTAGGGAGGGGCGGAGTGGCCCATGGCGGGCTCATCGTAAGCTTCGAGCTCGACCACAGCGGGCTGATGCCAACCCATCCATGAACAACGCACTTGCAGCGTCCAGGTGGTTCGCGGTGACCGCGATCTTCATTTCGGGCTGCAGCCACTTCGCCCAGGAACTGACGGTGCAGGCATTGCCGTCCGGATACCGGGTGGGCGATGTCAGATCTGCGCTTGCCACACCGGCGGTGGACGAGGTCGTCAGGCTTCAACCAGGCCGCGTCAAGATCCTGTCGTGCCGCTCGACGCCCCCGGCGAAGGTGGTGCAATTGGTCGCTGAATTGCAGGCACGGTTCGAAGGCAAGTTGACGGGCGGCTTGCTCGAAGATTGCCCGGAGGTCTGAGCACCCTTCTCAAACGAGTCAACTGCGCATGCATTTCGAATCGCTTCCGGATTCCAGGCACGCTCATGTCGGGATCCGACCGCTGC
Source organism: Aquincola tertiaricarbonis (assembly GCF_000969605.1). Lineage (GTDB taxonomy): Bacteria > Pseudomonadota > Gammaproteobacteria > Burkholderiales > Burkholderiaceae_C > Aquincola > Aquincola tertiaricarbonis. Next base: position 15,442 of record NZ_JZUE01000044.1, read on the forward strand.
AGGCGGACGACATTCCTCACTGGTTTGCTTGGGCGCATGCCCATGTGGGCATCGCACGGGTGCAAGCGACAGTGCTTGACTCGAACGCGCGGTCGCTGCGGGTGCTGGAGCGCTGTGGCTTCCGGCGCGAAGGCCTGTTGCGCTCCTACCGGATGGTGCGCGGCACCCCAGGCGACTTCTGGATGTACTCGCACCTGCCTGGCGACGGCATGCCGCCGAGCTGACCGGCCGGCAAGCCGGCCTGTCACTACACCGAGCCTCAGGCCGCCTTGGCGGCGTTCTTGCGCACCAGCTCGCCCATCAGCGTGACGACGCTGGCGCGGTGCGGGTACTTGGCCAGCAGCACGCGGGCGCTTTCGTGGAACGCGGGCGGCACGTCGTAGTCGCCTACCGAGTTGTGGAATACCGGCACGTCCAGGATCTGCGCGATGGGCTGGCCCACGCGCTCCTCGGCCTGCAGGCACAGGTCGGTGCCCCACAGGTGCCAGCCCAGGTGCGGGTCGATGGCCAGCTTGCTCTTGGCATGCAGGCACACCGCCAGCTCGTCGATGGTGATGCCGGACTGCGTGGGCGGGTTGCGCAGCAGGTGGCGGCGGTCCACCACCACGCCGCTGTGGCTGCGGCTGCCGTCGGCCGCCTGCGACAGGCCGACGAAGCCCACCGGCGCACCGGCCAGGCCGGCTTCCTCCAGCGCGCCCAGCTGCAGCGACAACGCATAGCCGGTGCCGCGCGGAAAGTACACGTCCTGGTGGGCCAGCACGCGCCACGGATGCCGGGCTTGCGCCGCACCCTTGGCATAGGCCTCGGCCGCGCTGTCGGCCTCGACCAGGATCAGCTGCGCCGCGGCCTCGATCAGGCCGGGCGAGCGGGCGATGTTGAGTTCGGCCTGCCAGATGCGGTTGACCGGCACGATGACGCTGAACTGGGCCCGCTTGCCGGGCTTGATCAGCTGCTGCATCGGCCACTTGGCGGCCACCACGATCATCTGGTAGCAGTCCAGGTTGCGCACCGCGGTCTGCAGCGGCAGGCCCAGCGCCTCGGCCGCCTTCAGCACATGGGTGACGAAGGGGCTGGGCGTCAGGTCGAAGCGGTACTGGTCCTGCAGGTGCGGCAGCCAGGCGCTGTCGAGGAACAGCTTGAACAGCGAGGGCGGCGAGAAGAAGCGCACATGCGTCTGGTCCAGCAGGCCGTTGGGGTCGTAGCTCAGGTCGCCGCTGAGCATGCGCTGGATGACCGAGATGTGGGCCATGTTGGGCACGCAGCAGACGATGCGCGCATCGTCGGCGCTGATGTCGTAGAGCGCGTCCAGCACCTGGGCGGGGTCGCGCAGGTGTTCCAGCAGGTCACCGATGACGATGGTGTCGTAGCCGCCTTCCAGCACCGAGAAGTCGGCATGGTCCAGGTCCATCCGCAGCGCGCTGTCCAGGTGCGGCGCGGCGGTGGCCACGGCCTCGGCCGAGAGGTCGATGCCATGCCATTGCGCGCCGGGATGCAGCTCCTTGAAGCGGCGGCCGAGGCGGCCGTTGGCGCAGCCCAGTTCCAGCACCTTGCGGGCGCCCGTCGGAATGGCATCCAGCAGCTTCTGGTTCAGGCCATCGTAGTAGTTGGCGGGTGCGGCGCTGTTCATCGGGCGGTCTCCAGCGGCACGGCCGCAATCGGGTGTGCAGCCAGTCTAGGAAACGCGGCACGCGGCCAAGCGCGGAACAGCAGCGCGCTTCGGGCGCTAATCGGTGCCGTCGGTGGCGGCAGGCAGCGGCGACGGCGGCAGCCCGGCCTGGTGGCGGTCGAACATGCGCTGCAGCAGGGCTTCGTAGTCGCGGGCATAACGCGCGGTGTCGAACAGCGGCAGCTGCAGCCGCTGCGCGCGCAGGTGCTGGCGCAGGGCCTGCAGCGCCTGCGGCTGCCGCACCAGCGCCACCGCCTGCTGCACGTAGGTCTCCTCGCTGTCGCAGGCCAGCTGCGGCAGGCCGCAGGCGCTCACCAGGCTGGCCGCCACGCGGCTGGCAAAGGTCTCGCCGGGCACGGTGAGCACCGGCACGCCGGCCCACAGCGCCTCGCTGGCAGTGGTGTGGGCATTGCAGGGCCAGGTGTCCAGGAACAGGTCGGCCTGCTGCAGCCGGGCGATGTGCTGGTGGGCCGGCACCTTGTCGGCGAATACCAGGCGCGTGGGCGCGATGCCCAGCGCGCCGAAGGCCTGCACCAGGTTCCGCTGGCCGTGTTCGTTCCAGCTCAGCAGCCACAGCACGCTGCCCGGCGTGGCCGCCAGGATGCGCGCCCACAGGCCCACCATCGCGGGGCTGAACTTGTAGCTCTGGTTGAAGCAGCACAGCACCACCGCCTGCTCCGGCAGGCCGAGGGCGGCGCGCGGCGGCGCGGGCGGCAGCGCGCGCCGGCTGTCGTTGGGCTGGTAGCTGGCCGGCATCTGCGCGATGTGCTCGGTGTAGTGCGCAGCATGCGCCAGCGGCGTGACCACCGGGTCGCCGATCACGTAGTCGATGAAGCGGGCGCCGGTGGTGCCGGGGTAGCCGAGGAAGCTCACCTGCACCGGCGCGGGCCGCATGGCCAGCAGCTCGAAGCGGGTCTGGCGCGTGTGGCCCTTCAGGTCGATGGCGATGTCGATGCCGTCGGCGCGCATGCGGCGGGCGATGGCGTTGTGCGTCATCGTGGACACGTCCACGAAATGGTCGCCGGCCGCGCGCACGCGGGCCGAGATGGCGCTGCCGTCGTCGGCGCCATGGGAGTACAGGAACACCTCGAAGCGCTGGGTGTCGCGCCGCTCCAGCAGCTCGGTGATCAGCATCGCCGTGGCATGGTTCTGGAAGTCGGCCGACAGGTAGCCCACGCGGATGCGGCCCGGCTTGCGCGGACCCGGCGCCGGCAGCGGCTTCAGGTGCCGGGTGGTGAAGGCGGTGTAGCGCTCGGCCAGGCTGCGTTCACGCGCGGCGCCGGCGGGCAGCGCCAGCAGCGTGAAGGGCGCCAGGTTGCCGATGGTCTTGTCGGTGGCGTGGTCGATGCAGTCGAACAGCGCCGCGGTGTCGGCGGCCAGCGTGCTCCAGTCGCAGGCCTGCATGCTGGCCGTCAGCAGCTGCGGCAGCGCCAGCGCGCGCACGCCGCCTTCGCGGTCCACGGTGATGGCGGTGCGGAAGCACACGCTGGCTTCCTTGTCCCGGTGCAGGTTGCGGAAGGCCAGGCCCATGCGGTAGTGGGTGATGGCGTGGTCGATCTTCTGCGTCACCGCCTGGATGAACAGCGGAATGGCCTCCTGCGGCCGCTGCGCCAGCAGCAGCGCGGTGCCGTGGGCCGAGAGGTAGTCGGCCTGGCGCGGCACGCCGGCCGGCAGCGAGGCATACACCGCGGCGGCTTCGGCATGGCGGTTCTGCAGCGCCAGGCATTCGGCCAGCGTCAGGCAGGCGGGCGCGCTGTCGGGCGCCAGCTCGCGGGCCTGACGGGCGGCCGCGATGGCGGCTTCCACGTCGCCGTGCTGCAGCTGCGCATGGGCCAGGTGCAGCCAGGCGGCGGTGTCGCGCGGCGCCAGCTGCACCGCCTGCTGGAAGGCGCGGCGGGCTTCGGCCCATTGCGCGCCCTTCATCGCTTGGAGACCGGCATGGCGGTGGCGTTCGGCGCGGGCTGCTTGGGCTTGTGCGTTCATCGGCTGTGCAAGGGGTTGTCGCAGTCTAGGCAGCGCCCGTGGGCCCCATGGGCGGATCAGCCGCCGCAAAGCGGGCCTGTTCCGCCGCCGCCAAAGGAAAAAGCCAGCCCGGAGGCTGGCTTTGGCGAGGCGCGATGGCCGGTCGTCAGTTGAGCAGCGACAGCGCCAGCTGGCTCATGCTCGACGACTGCTTGAGCATCGAGGTGCCGGCCTGCAGCAGCAGCTGCTTGCTGGTCATGTTGGCGGTTTCGCTGGCGAAGTCCACGTCGGTGATGCGGCTCTTGGCGGCCTGGGTGTTGGTGCTCATGTTCGACAGGTTGTTGTAGACATGGTCCAGGCGGTTGGAAGCGGCACCCAGCGACGAGCGGACCGTCGAGACATCCTTCAGCGCGGTGTCGATCAGCGCGATGGTGGCGTTGGCGCTGCCCGTCAGCTCGGTGCCCACGCTGGCCGAGGTGGCGGTCGAATCGTAGGTGGCGCTGATGGCACCCAGCGAGCCGCTGTCGGCCGTCAGGCTGTTGGCGGCGGTGGCGATGTTGACCAGCATCGTCTCGGTGTTGGCCGCGCCGATCTGGAAGGTGACGCCGGCTGTGGCCGAGAACTTGGCGGTGGACATGGCGCCGGCCGACACACCCGTGCCGAACAGCTTTTCGCCGGCGAAGGAGGTGTTGCCCACGATGTTCTTCAGCTCCGAGCCCAGCGCGT
>NZ_JZUE01000045.1 GCF_000969605.1 Aquincola tertiaricarbonis
GATCTGGTCGGCGGTCATGTCGGGCTCCTGGAATCTGTCTGTTCAGTCTGCGGCACGGGGCGTGCTGCGATGGGATGAACTTTAGAAGCCGAAACAAAGGGGCAACAGTGGCCCATCTCCATGACTTGAGTCCCGTTTGTTCCGTGCCCCGTGTCAGACAGATTCCTACAGATTGACCCGTGTCAGCCGGTGTTGCGCAGCCCGGCCGCAATGCCGTTGATGGAGATGTGGATGCCCGTCTGCACCCGCTGCACCTGCGGGTCGTCCTCGCGGCGGGCGCGATAGCGGCGCATCAGCTCGGCCTGCAGGTGGTTCAACGGATCGAGGTAGGGGAAGCGGTGCTCGATGGACCGCGCCAGCGCACCGTTGGAGGCCAGGCGATGGGTGTCGCCGGTGATGAGCGACAGCACGTCGCCGGTGCGCTGCCATTCGGCCTGGATGGCGCCGAAGATGCGCTTGCCCAGCTTCTTGTCCTCCACCAGGTCCACGTAGCGGGCGGCGATGCGCAGGTCGGTCTTGGCCAGCACCATGTCCAAGTTGGACATCAGCGTGCGGAAGAAGGGCCACTGGCGGTACATCTTCTGCAGCAGCGCCAGCCGGTCCTTGCGCGGGCCCGGCTCGGTGCCCAGCCAGGCTTCCACCGCCGAGCCGAAGCCGGCCCAGCCCGGCAGGGCCACGCGGCACTGGCCCCAGCTGAAGCCCCAGGGAATCGCGCGCAGGTCCTCGATGCGGCGGCTGGCCTTGCGCGAGGCCGGGCGCGAGCCGATGTTCAGCTCGGCGATCTCGCGGATGGGCGTGGCGGCGAAGAAGTAGTCGGTGAAGCCGGGCGTGTCGTACACCAGCTTGCGGTAGGCCTCGAAGCTGCCGGCGCTGAGCGCGGCCGCGGCTTCCAGGAAGACCTTGGGCGGGCTCTTGGCCGGGGTGAGCAGCGTGGCCTCCAGCGTGGCGGCCACCAGCGTCTCCAGGTTGCGCAAGCCGATCTCCGGGTTGGCGTACTTCGACGAGATCACCTCGCCCTGTTCGGTGAGCCGGATCTGACCGTTCACCGTGCCGGGCGGCTGCGCGAGGATGGCCTGGTAGCTCGGACCGCCGCCGCGTCCCACCGTGCCGCCGCGGCCGTGGAACAGGCGCAGCGTCAGCCCGTGCTGCGCTTTCAGCGGCCCGAACAGGCCGACCAGCGCCAGCTCCGCGCGGTACAGCTCCCAGTTGCTGGTGAAGAAGCCGCCGTCCTTGTTGCTGTCGGAGTAGCCGAGCATGATGTCCTGCTCCGCGCCGCTGCGCACGATCATCGGCAGCACGCCGGGCAGGGCATAGAACTGCCGCATGATGGGCTCGGCATTGCGCAGGTCGCCGATGGTCTCGAACAGCGGCACCACGATCAGCTGCGAGGTGGCTTCCTCTTCCAGCACGCCGCGCAACAGGCCGCATTCCTTCAGCAGCAGCAGCACTTCCAGCAGGTCGCTCACGTCCTCGGTGTGCGAGATGATGTAGTGCCGCAGCGCCTCGCGGCCGAAGCGTTCCAGCGCCTGCCGCGCGGCATCGAACACCGCCAGCTCGCCGGTGGCCAGCTCGGAATACACGTGGCCCATCACCCGCAGCGGGCGGGCATCGTTCAACAGCTTCAGCAGCAGCGTGCGCCGCGCGGCTTCGTCCAGCGCGCTGTAGTCGGGCTCGATGCGGGCGGTGGCCAGCAGCTCGGCGATGACCAGCTCATGCTGGTCGGAGCTCTGCCGCAGGTCCACCGTGGCGAGGTGAAAGCCGAACACCTGCACCGCGCGCATCAGCGGCGCCAGCCGCGGCGAGATCAACGCATCGGCATGATGGCTGCGCAGCGACTCGGCAATCACCTTCAGGTCGGCCAGCAGCTCGTCGCTGCGTTGGTAGGGATTCTGCGGCGGCACTGCATGGCGCAGCGCCTCGGTGCCGGTGAGCTGCTGCAGCGTGGCCGCGGTGCGGGCGTACATGCCGATCAGCGCCTTGCGGTAGGGCTCGTCGTTGCGGTGCGGGCTGTGGTCCGGCGAGGCATCGGCCAGGGCCTGCATCTCGGGCGTCACCGGTGCCAGCGTGTTGGAGATGGACAGCTCCGCCCCCAGCGAATGCAGCTCCGTCAGGTAGAAGCGCAGCGCCACCTCGGCCTGCCGTGCCAGCGCCTGGCGCAAGGTGTGCGCGCCCACGTTCGGGTTGCCATCGCGGTCGCCACCGATCCATTGGCCCATGCGGAAGAAGTTGGCCACCGGATGGCCGGGCAGCGCCTGCTCGATCTCCTGGTAGAGCCGCGGGATCTGGCGCAGGAAGGTGGACTGGTAGTAGCTGAGCGCGTTCTCGATCTCGTCGGCCACCGTCAGCTTGGTGGTGCGCAGCATGCGCGTCTGCCACAGCTGGGTGACGCGGGCGCGAAGCAGCGCCTCGTTCTGCTGCAGGTCGCGCGCGGTGTGCAGGTCGTCGCGGTGCTGCACCAGCTCGGCGATGGCGCGCTCGGCGTCCAGGATGCTCTTGCGCTGCACCTCGGTGGGGTGGGCGGTGAGCACCGGCGCGATGTAGGCGCGGTCCAGCGTGTGGGCGATCTCGTCGGCGCGCACGTCGGCCGCGGCCAGGCGCTCGAAGCTCATCGCCAGCGACCCCTCCTGCAGGTGGCCCTGCGCCTCGTGGTGCTCGCGGCGGCGCACGTGGTGGCGGTCTTCGGCGATGTTGGCCAGGTGGCTGAAGTAGCTGAACGCGCGGATCACGCTGACCATGTGGTCGCCCGACAGGTTCTTCAGCAGGCGGTCCAGCACGCGGCCGGCGGAGGCGTCCTTCTTCAGCCGGTAGGCCACCGACAGCTGGCGCACGCGCTCCACCAGCTCGAAGGCGTCCTTGCCTTCCTGTTCCCGGATCACATCACCCAGGATGCGGCCCAGCAGGCGGATGTCCTCCACCAGCGGGCGGTTCTTCTCGGCCGCCTCGGCGGTGGCGGCGCTGTTGGATCGGGCTTGACGTGCCATGTCTCTCGTCCCTCATGTGTAATCCGGTTACGGATTTGATGGTAACTATGAAGCGCCGCCGCGTGAACCTCCCGTGCGCCGTGGCAACGGTGGGCGCTAGCGATAATCGAGCCATGACCGCACCGCTCCTCATCGCCACCCGCGAAAGCCGTCTCGCCCTCTGGCAGGCCCATCACGTGCAGGCGCTGCTGGCCAGCCGGTTCGGCGTGCAGGTGGACCTGCTGGGCATGACCACCCGCGGCGACCAGATCCTGGACCGCAGCCTGTCCAAGGTGGGCGGCAAGGGCCTGTTCGTGAAGGAGCTGGAAACCGCGCTGGAAGAAGGCCGCGCGCACCTGGCGGTGCATTCGCTGAAGGACGTGCCGATGACGCTGCCCGAGGGCTTCGTGCTGGCTGCCGTGCTGGAGCGCGAGGATCCGCGCGACGCCTTCGTCTCCAACCGCTACGCCGACCTGGACGCGCTGCCGCACGGGGCGCGGGTGGGCACCTCCAGCCTGCGCCGCGTGGCACAGCTCTCGGCCCGGCGCCCCGACCTGGTGATCGAGCCGCTGCGTGGCAACCTGGACACCCGGCTGCGCAAGCTGGACGAAGGCCAGTTCGACGCCATCGTGCTGGCCGCCGCCGGCCTGATGCGGCTGGACCTGGAAAGCCGCATCCGCGCCCGCTTCGACACCCGCCACATGATTCCCTGCGCCGGCCAGGGCGCCTTGGGCATCGAGGTGCGAGAAGAAGCCACCGCACTGCGCGCCCAGCTGGCGCAGCTGGTGCACCAGCCCACCTGGCTGGCGGTGCAGGCCGAGCGCGCCGTGTCGCGCGCCCTGGGCGGCAGCTGCAGCATGCCGCTGGCCGCCTATGCGCACTGGGCCGACGATGGCCAGCTGCAGCTCGACGTGGCGCTGGGCCATGCCGACGATCCGCGCCAGCCGCTGCTGCGTGCCAGCGTGCGCGCGGCGGTGGCCGACGACGAGGCCGCCTTGGCCCTGGGCGCCGGCGCCGCCGACGAAGTCGCCCGCCAGGCGCCCGCCGGCTACCTGCCGGCGTCCCACTGAGCACCGCCGCGCGCATGCGCCTGCTGGTTACCCGGCCGCAACCGCAGGCCGACGCCTGGGTGCGGCGCCTGGCCGAGGCCGGCTTCGAGGCCTGCGCCGTGCCGCTGCTGCATACCGAAGCCTGCGGCGACGTGGCCGGCGTCCCGGCGCAGCAGCGCATCACGCAGGCGGCGGGTCTGGTGTTCGTCAGCCCGGCCGCGGCCACGCATTTTTTCGAGCAGGTGCCGGCGGCCCCCTGGCCGGCCGCTCGCTGGGCCGCTGCGCCCGGCCCGGGTACCGCCGAGCGCCTGGTGGCGCTGGGCGTGCCCGCCGGCTGCATCGTGCAACCCGCCGCCGACGCGGCGCAGTTCGATTCCGAAAGCCTCTGGCAGCAGCTGCAGCCGCGGGTGCAGGCCGGCATGCTGGTGGTGATCGTGCGCGGCGATGGCGGCCGCGACTGGCTGGCCGACACCCTGCGCGCCGCCGGTGCGCAGGTCGACTTCGTGCAGGCCTACCGCCGCACCGCGCCGCGCCTGCGGCCGGCGGAGCAGGCGGCCCTGCAGGCCGCGCTGGCCCAGCCGGCCGAGCACCTGTGGCTTTTCAGCAGCGCAGAGGCCATCGGTCATCTGCAATCCCTGGCGCCCGGGGCAGACTGGCAACCGGCGCAGGCGCTGGCCACGCATCCGCGCATCGAGGCGCGGGCGCGTGCGCTGGGATTCGGCCGGGTGCTGTTCTCCCGGCCCAGCTTCGACGCCGTGGCCCTCGCGGCCCGGGCCCTCCACGGCACCCATGAATAGATAATTCCCACGTGAACGACGACGCTGTTCTTCCAGCCGCTGGACCGGCTCCTTCCGCCCCCCTCCCGCCTTCCGCGCCCCGCGCCACGCCCCGCTGGTGGGGTTTCCTGGCGCTGGCGCTCACCGTGCTGTGCATCGCCTCGGTCGCCCTGGCCTGGGAAACCCAGCGCCGCCTGCGCAGCCTGGAGCAGGAACTGGTCAAGCGCCAGCAGGACAGCCAGAGCCAGTCCACCGAGGCCCGCATGCTGGCGCGCCAGTCGCAGGACGCTTCGCGCGAGGCGGCCGCCAAGGTGGCGCTGCTGGAAGCGCGGGTGTCGGAAGTGGCGCTGCAGCGCTCGCAGGTCGAGGAGCTGATGCAGGCGATGTCGCGCTCGCGCGATGAGAACGTGGTGTCCGACATGGAAGCCGCGGTGCGCGTGGCCCTGCAGCAAAGCGCCATCACCGGCAGTGCCGAGCCGCTGGTGGCCACGCTGACGCAGATGGACGAACGCCTGGGCCGCCATGGCCAGCCGCGGCTGGAGCGGGTGCGCCGCGCCGTGGCTCGCGACCTGGAGCGGGTCAAGGCCATCGGCGTGGCCGACGTGGCTTCGCTCAGCATCCGCCTGGACGAAGCGGTGCGGCTGGTGGACGAACTGCCGCTGCTGGCCGTGGCCGAGCCGCGCCGCCAGCCGGCGGATGCCGCCCAGCGGCGCGCCGCGGCCCGTGCGGCATCGGCGGCCACCGCGGCCTCTGCCGCCAGCGCGGCCGAGGCCGGCTGGCGGGAACAGGCGCTCGACCTGTGGGACCGCAGCATCGCGGCGGTGTGGGGCGAGGTGCGTGCGCTGGTGCGCGTCACCCGCATCGAACATCCCGACGCCGCGCTGGCCGCGCCCGAGCAGGCCTTCTTCCTGCGCGAGAACCTCAAGCTGCGGCTGCTGAATGCCCGCCTGGCGCTGCTGTCACGCCAGTTCGACAGCGCCCAGGCCGACCTGCGCGACGCCCAGGCCATGCTCGACCGCTACTTCGACCGCAACGCCCGGCGTGTGCAGTCCACCAGCGAGCTGCTGCGCCAGGTGATGAACCAGGCCCGCCAGACCGGCGTGCCGCGCCCCGACGACACCCTTGCCGCGTTGGCCGCCGTCGCGGCCGGCCGCTGAGCGCGCCCGATCATGCGGTCCATCATCTGGCTGGTGCTGCTGTTCGTCGTGGCTGTCGTGGCCGCGTCCACCCTGGGCCGCAACGACGGCCTGGTGAGCTTCTACTGGAGCGGCTGGCGCCTCGACCTCTCGCTCAATCTCTTCATCGTCGGCCTGCTGCTGCTGTGCTTCGCGCTGGTCTCGGGCATCAGCGGTGTCAATTCGCTGATCGGCCTGCCGGCCCGTGCCCGCGAGTGGCGCATGGCACGGCGGGAACGCGCGGCGCAGTCGGCGCTGCGCGAGGCGCTGGCCGAGTTCCTGGGCGCCCGCTACGGCCGGGCGCAGAAGGCCGCGCAGCGTGCGCTCTCCATCCAGGACAGTTCGCCCGACATGCCGCCCGATCCCGAGCTGCGGGTGCTGGCCCACCTGCTGGCCGCTTCCAGCCTGCACCGGCTTCAGGACCGCGTGCGCCGCGACGAGCATCTGCAGCAGGCGCTGCGCCAGCCGCGGCGGCCGGGCCTGCCGCGGGTGGCCGACGAAGGCGCCCAGCTGCTGGCCGCCGAATGGGCGCTCGACGACCGCGATGGGCCGCGCGCCTTGCGCCTGCTGGCTGAACTGCCGCCCGGCGTGGCGCGCCGTACCCAGGCGCTGCGCCTGCGGCTGCAGGCCCAGCGCCAGCTGCGCATGCCGCTGGAAGCCCTGCGCAGTGCGCGGCTGCTGGCCAAGCACCAGGGCTTCTCTCCGGTGGCGGCCCAGGGCCTGCTGCGCTCGCTGGCCTTCGAGGCCATCGACGCCACCCATGACGCCGACCAGCTGCGCGCCGCCTGGCTGCAACTGGAGCCCGGCGACCGCCGCGACCCCTACGTCGCTTCACGCGCCGCGATGCGCGCGGCCCGCTTCGGCCAGGCGGAAGAGGCCCGGCAATGGTTGCGCCCTTTTTGGGAGCAGATGGCCGAGCTGGGTGCCGATGGCCGCGACCAGGTGGCACGTGCGCTCACGTCCTGCCTGGAAGGCATCGGCCCCGAATGGCTGCCCCGGCTGGAGTCGGCTCTGCTGGCCCACGTTCAGGAGCCCGTCGTGGTGCTGGCGGTGGGAGCCGCCTTCGCGGAACGCCAGCTGTGGGGCAAGGCCCGGCGTCCGCTGGAGCAGGCCGCCGCTCATGCCGCACTGGATGGTCCGTGCCGCCGCCTTGCGTGGCGCCTGCTGGCCAGGCTGGCCCGCGAGGAGGGCGACGAAGCCCGCGCGCTGCGTTGCGAGCAGTCCGCTGCCGGCGCCGAATAAAGTTTTTTTCCAACGCTGTTGACCACCCAGAAAAATCCTCGCTATACTGTGAGGCTTCAGCGGCTGTAGCTCAGTTGGATAGAGTACTTGGCTACGAACCAAGGGGTCGTGGGTTCGAATCCTGCCAGCCGCACCAGAACACTGTTCTGAATCAACGCCCTAGACGGTCAAACGTCTAGGGCGTTTTTCTTTGCCCGTGGGGCTTGGCGTGCTTGGCGGTTGACCCGCCCGAGGTGCAGGTGGCGCCAACGGTCATCCCGACCGAAGGCGCCACGGGTCGCTTACTGGCAGCGCGTGCCGGCCGGCAACATCCGCGAGATGGCGGCGATGTCTCGCACGTCGATGAGGCCGTTCTGGTCCATGTCGGCCGCGGAAGTGAAGCCGACCTGGCCTGCGCGCTTGCCGACCGAGGCCGACGCCGTCAGCAGGTCGGCGCAGCCCAGCAGCGCGTCACCGTTCACGTCGCCCGGCAGGTACGGCTCGATGTCGTAGGCATACAGCTTCACGCGGGTACCCGCTTCCGGACCGGCCGCCTGCAGGGCGACGAAGCCGCCGCTGGCGCCCTGGCGCTGGCTGATGGCGTTGTTCGGGTCGCGGTTCGGCGTGACGCCGCTGTCCACTTCCTTCAGGGCGTAGTGCTGGTTGGTGCCGCCCCGGCCGCTGAACAGGAACATCCTCATCTCGCCGGTCTGCGGATCGATCGGCGTGTTGAACCACACCGCCTGGTCCAGGGCCCGCTCGGCGATCTGGGAGCCCTCGGCGCCGTTGGTCTGCCGCGTGATCAGCGAGTGCTGGCCTGCCACCACGGTGCCGTTGGCGCCGTTGCCGCGGAACACGGTGTGCGGATAGACGTTGGTGCCGTGGATGTAGCTCAGGATGGTGTGGCCTTCCTGGCCGGCATAGGCGCCTGCGGCCGGGCTCCTCATGTCCTCGAACATGAACTTGAGGTTGTCCTGGGCCAGTGCCGGTTCGGTCTCCGGTGCGTTGGTGTTGCGCAGCGGCAGCAGCGTGTTGCCGCGCAGTACCACCGGCGTGCGCGAGAGCGATTCAGGCGCGTCCGTGGTCGCAGGCTTCGTGCGGTTGGTCAGGGCGTGGGTCTTGGATTCCCCGTTGTCCTGGAAGACCGATTCGGCGGACACCACCATGTAGGTCCGGGCCGGCTCGATCCGCTTGGCCACGCGCCAGGCCTTCTCGGTGCTAGCGTCGCGGGCCAGGCGCAGGCCGATGGGGCCGGCGATCGGGTCCTGCGACTTCAGCACCAGCGTGTTGCGGCCATGCCTGGGCACAGCAGCCAGCTCGGTCTGGCCGGTGGCGCGCGCCACGCCGTCGGCACCGTAGTAGGTCTTGTACTGCTTGAACTTGGTCACGCCATCACTGAAGCGCACCTCCGCATGCGACAGCGGTGCCTCCAGCGCATTGGTGTCGCCGAACCAGGACACGGACATCTGGCCGAAGCTCAGCACGTAGGTGGCGGTGTTCTCCACGCCCACGTTCTTGTACGCCGGTGCCGGATCCGCGCCGCGTGCGGTCACCGTCACGTGGCAGGGCTTGCCGGGGATCACTGCACAGTCCGACGGGCTGTACTTGATGCTCTCCACCGCGAAGCCGGCGGGCAGGCTGACGTTGTCGGCGGTCAAGCTGACGTTGCGGGTGGCCAGCGGCACGTTGATGTCGAGCATCGCCTGCGCGTTCTTGCCGCCCCAGGTGCGCAGCTTGAACGTCTCGCCGCCATAGCGGAAGGTGGCGGTCACGCCGTTGGTCGGCAGGCCGGCGTCCTTCAAGTACTTCTCGGGGTCGGCCGCGGCCCAGAAGGCCTCCTTCGGCTGGCCCACGCCCGACCACGGATAGCCGTTGGTGTGGTAGCCGGGGTCGGTCATGCCCCACCAGGTCACGCGGTGCACGCCGCCCTTGAACTCGGGATGTTTGCCACCGGGGCCGGCGGCGTACTCCTTCATCAGGCTGAACAGCTTGGCGTACTGCACGCCCTGTTCCATGAACAGCTCGTTCATCTCCGGGCCGTTCTGGATGCGCTGGCCCTTGTCCAGGCCCAGGGTGGGCGCCAGGTCCAGCTCGGTCAGGTCGACATGGGCGCCGGTGGCCAGGTACGTGCGGATGGTGCGCTCGAAGGCGTCCATGTTCAGCCGCATGTCCCAGTGGCCTTGCGTGCCGATGACATCCACCAGCGGGCGCGGGTTGCCCTTGGCATCCATCAGCGGGCGGGCCTTGCCCGCGGCCACTTCGGCCGCATAGCGCTCATTGAACTCCTTGACCATTGCGGCGATGGCCTCGGCCTTGGAGGCGCGCTCGTTGTCGTTGAAGTCGTTGTAGTTCAGCAGCGAGGTGGTGTTCTGCCGCGCGAAGTAGAACGCGTCGTACATGTAGTCCCAGCTCTTGCCACCCTTGGCATAGGCCTGGGCCCATCGGGAGGGGCGCTCCTCGGGGCTGTAGCCCGAGCGCAGTGCATGGCGCCAGTTGGCCGGGTTGTCGGGGTTGTCCTTGAAGGCCTCGTTCACCACGTCCCAGGAATACGTCTTGTGGGGCTCGCGGTCGAAGTGGCCGGCCACGGTGCGGATGTAGTACTCCAGGCTGGTCTTGGCCATGGCGTAATCCCACGGCGTTTCCCAGGCGCCGCCGGCCGTCAGCACATTGGGCGCAGGCCACTGGCCGGACTGGTTGTGCCACAGCAGCGTGTGCCCGGTCACCTTCACGCCGCGGGCATTGGCCGCGGCAATGTCGGCATTGATGCCGGAGGTGAAGTTGGTCAGGAAATTGGGCGTCGGGTTGCTGATGCCCCCGTTCCAGAAGTCGGGCTTCATCGCGTTGCTCGGCGTCACCGCGTTGAAGTGCTTGAGCGTCATGGCCGGCACCGAGTTTTCACCCGGTGTCGCACCCGGTGCGAAGTTGTTGGCGCTGAGGTTGGTGCTGCCGATGAGGAAGTGGTTCTTGTAGACGTCCTTCAGTGCGGGCCAGTCGGCGGGATTGGCCGGCCGGTCCGCGGCCCAGGCGCCGGGCGCCGCCACCAGGGCGGCTGGCAGCGCGATGACGAAGCTCTTGATGCAGAGTCTGCTCAACATGGTTGACATCCTTTTCGAAGGGGGGCGTGCGGGCGACGCCCGGTCACGCGGTCCTGCGCTTGAACGAGCCGGCGCCGAGCACGGCCGCCAGGCCGAGCGCGAACATCAGGTAGGTGGAGGGTTCCGGCACCGCCGTCACCAGGCTGCGCACGTCGGCGCTCAGCTCGCTGCCCGCTGAGTCCAGCAGCACCACCTCCGACAAGGTGAAGGTGGCCAAGCCGGCCTGCTGCACGCTGAACGAGAAGCGCGCCAGGTCGCCGGAGCCGCTCACGCCACCGATGGGGCCTGTCAGCGTGCCCAGCACGAAGGTCAGGCTGCCGGCCAGGTTGTCGATGTCGCCCGGCCGGAAGAAGGTGGTGCCTGCGGTGGACAGGAACGAGCCCTCGGCCTGGGCCGTGGCCTTCAACAGCGAAGGATCGAAGTTCAGAGTGAACTGGTACGCAAACAGGTCGACGACGTCCTGCGCCCGCACCGTGAGGTCGAACCCCGTGGCCGAACTGGCAGCCGTCATCTCGACGACGGGGGCGGCCTGCGCCGGGCACAGCAGCGCCAGCGCCAGCGCGCATGCGCCTGCACCGCGCACGGCGATGCCTGATGGATTCATCATGATGGTCTCCTCTCTTGGTGGTTGGCGCATGGGGCGCCGGCTTGCAAAGCGGATCGGCTGCCCGTGGCACCACCGATCCGTCGGCTTTCAGTAGAACCAGCGCAATGGCGCCAGCACGGTCTGCGGGAACAGGACCATGACGAACATCACCGCGAACTGGGCCGCCATGAACGGCAGCACTCCGCGCGTGACCTCGTCCATCTTCATGCGGCCGACGCCGGCCACCACGTTGAGCACGGTGCCCACGGGTGGCGTGACCAGGCCGATCGAGTTGTTGATGATGAACAGCACGCCAAAGTAGATGGGGTCGATGCCCGCGGCCTTGATCAGCGGCATCAGCACCGGCGTCATGATCAGGATGGTGGGCGTCATGTCCATGGCCGTGCCCACCAGCATCACCAGCAGCATGATGGCCACCAGCAGCAGCGTCTGGTTGTCCAGCAGCGGGCGCAGCAGTTCAACCATCTGCGCCGGCAGGTTGGCCACCGTGATCAGCCAGGCCGAGACCATGGCGGCGGCCACCAGGAACATCACCACCGCCGTGGTGCGCGCCGCGGTGACGAAGATGCGGAACAGCGACTGCAGCGTGAGTTCGCGGTAGATCACGCGGGCCACGAACAGCGCATACACCGCCGCCACCACCGCGGCTTCGGTGGGCGTGAACACGCCCATGCGCAGGCCCACGAGGATGAACACCGGCAGCATCAGCGCCCACACCGATTCGCGCGCGGCGGTCCACACCTCGGCGCGTGTCTTGCGCGGGGGCAGCACCAGCTGTTCCTTGCGGCCCACCCACCACCAGGTCAGCGCCAGGGCCGCACCGATCATGATGCCGGGGAAGATGCCGGCGATGAACAGCTTGCTGATCGACACGTTGGCGGTGACGCCGAAGATGACGAAGCCGATGCTCGGCGGAATGATGGGCCCGATCACGCCCGACGCCGCGATCAGCCCGCCCGACACTTCCTTCTTGTGGCCGGCCTTGAGCATCATCGGCAGCAGCAGCGCCGTCAGTGCGGCGGCATCGGCCACGGCCGAGCCCGACAGCGCGGACAGCAGGCAGGCCGCCAGGATGACCACGTAGCCCAGCCCGCCCTTCACATGGCCCACCAGCGCCAGCGCGAACTTGACGATGCGCTGCGACAGCCCGCCCACGTTCATGATCTCGCCGGCCAGCATGAAGAACGGCACGGCCAGCAGCGGAAAGCTGTCGGCGCCGTTGATGAAGTTCTGCGCCAGGATCTGCGCATCGAACAGGTCGAGGTGCCACATCAGCGCCACGCCGCTGGCCAGCAGCGCATAGGCGATGGGAATGCCCAGCGCCATCGAGCCCACCAGGCTGCCCAGGAAGATGAACACCGTCATGGCCGTGCTCCGCTCGGGCCGCCGGCGGGCTGGGCCTCGCTGCGTGCCAGCTCGGCCTGCAGGGCTTCGAGCTCGGCCTGTTCCTCGGATTCCTTCACCATCACCAGGTCGCTTTCGCTCACCCGGCCGCTCAGCACCCGCAGCAGCTGCAACAGCAGCAGCACGCCGGCACAGGCCGAGAAGATCACGCCCGAGGCATAGAACACGGCCACCGGCGCGCCGGTCACCGGGGCTTCCACATCCAGGTTGATGCGGGCCTGCTGCCAGCTGCCGTCCAGGAACAGCCAGGTCACGTACAGCATCAGCGCGTGGCCCAGCACCGCGCACACCTTGCGGCCCGCCAGCGGCAGGCGCGCCACCAGCATGTCGGTGCCCAGGTGTCCGCCGTCCTTCAGCGCGGCGATGGCGCCCATGAAGCAGAGCCAGACGAACAGCCAGCGCGACACCTCCTCGCTGACGGCGATGCCGGAGTTGAAGACGTAGCGCAGCACCACGTTGCCGAACACCAGCACCACCATCACGGCCAGCGCGGCGGCGATGAGCACGTCGATGGCGCGACAGAAGCGCTCGATCGCGGCGTCGAGCAGGTTCACAGCCGCGCTCCTTGCAGCAGGCCTCGTTCGGCCAGGTTGCCGATGAAGGCGCGCAGGCCGAAGCGCCACGGCGGCGCCGCCTCGCAATGCGTCACCCGGTTGCGCAGGGTGCCCAGCCAGTGGCTGTGGATGGTGACCACGTCGCCCAGCTTGTGGGTGAAGCCGCCGCCCGGCTGGTCGCGGTCCTCGGTAGGCGCGAACAGCGTGCCCAGGAACAGCATGAAGCCGTCGGGGTACTGGTGGCAGGCGATGGTCTGCGCCACCAGCTCGGCGGGGTCGCGGCTGATGCTGGCCATGGTGTTGATGCCGCGCAGGGTGTAGCCGTCCTGGCCGGCCACTTCCAGGTGCACCGTCTCGCGCCGCAGCTGGTCCAGGCCGAACTGGCCGTCAAACAGGCGGATGAAGGGGCCGATGGAGCACGACGCGTTGTTGTCCTTGGCCTTGCCCAGCAGTAGCGCGCTGCGGCCTTCGATGTCGCGCAGGTTCACGTCGTTGCCCAGCGCGGCACCGACGATGTCGCCGCGGCCGTTGACAGCCAGCACCACCTCCGGCTCGGGGTTGTTCCAGTCGGAGTCGGCGCGGATGCCGATGTCCTGGCCATGGCCCACGGAGGCCAGCACCGGCGCCTTGGTGAACACCTCGGCATCGGGGCCGATGCCCACCTCCAGGTACTGCGACCACAGCTTCTTTTCCTGCAGCAGCCGCTTCAGCGCCTGGGCCTGGGCCGATCCCGGGCGGATGTCCGACAGGCTGTGGCCGATCAGCTCGGTGACCTGGCTGCGCAGGCCCTGCGCGCGGCTGGCGTCGCCGCCGGCCTGCTCCTCGATCACCCGCTCGATCATGCTGGCGGCGAAGGTCACGCCGGCGGCCTTGACCACCTGCAGGTCGCATGGGGCCAGCAGCCAGGGCAGGGCCTCGTCGCGACCTTCGGCGCGGCTGTTGTCCAGCAGTGCATCCACGCTGCACAGGCGCTCGCCCACCACCGAGTGCGCGGCCTGCGCCGGCTGTTCGGCCTCCAGCAGCGTGCTCATGGTGGGAAAGTGCGTGCTCAGGTCGAACACGCCGTCGGCACGCAGTGCCACCACCGCCGGGCCGGCGGGGTTGCCGGGCCGCCAGACCCGGCCCACCAGGGTGCCAGCCAGGCCGTCCTGCGGCAGCACGGCATGCAAGCCATCGGTACGCACCGGCGTGGCCATCGTTGTTGCAGTCATTCAGCGTTCCTCGGGCGTGATCAGTGGTTGTGGCGCGGTGTCTTCTCGGCGATGCGCCGGTACTTCAGGGCCATGTCCAGCGTGGCGCCGTCCACCAGCTGCCCGGTGTGGCTGCGGTAGATCTCTTCCCACGGGGACTGGCTGGGCGGCACCGGCGGTGGCGGCTGCTCGCGCAGGCGGCGGGCGATCTCCTCGTCGCTCACCAGCGCGTCGCAGCGGCCGGCGTTCAGGTCGATGCGCAGCACGTCGCCTGTCTGGAGCCAGCACAGGCCCCCGCCGACCGCACTTTCGGGCGACACGTTGAGGATGGACGGGCTGTCCGCCGTGCCGGACTGGCGGCCGTCGCCCAGCGTGGGCAGCGTCTGCACGCCGCGCTGGATCAGCGCATCGGGCGGCTGCATGTTCACCACCTCGGCCGAGCCGGGCCAGCCAATGGGGCCGGCGCCGCGCATCACCAGGATGCAGCCTTCGTCGATCTCCAGCGCCGGGTCGTTGATGCGGGCGTGGTAGTCGTCGGCGCCGTCGAACACGATCGCGCGCGCCTCGAAGACGCCCTCGTGGCCCGGCCGGCTCAGGTAGCGCTCGCGGAAGCGCTGCGAGATCACCGAGGTCTTCATGATCCCGAAGTCGAACAGGTTGCCCGACAGCACCAGGAAGCCGGCCTTGTGCATCAGCGGCTCGTCGAACGGGCGGATCACCTCGCGGTCGCTGGCCTCGCGGCCTTCGATGTTCTGCGCCACGGTGCGGCCGGTGACGGTGGGGCAGTCGCCATGCAGGCGGCCGGCCTGCTGCAACTCCCACATCAGCGCCGGCACGCCGCCCGCGCGGAAGAAGCGCTCGCCGAGGAAGCGCCCTGCGGGCTGCATGTCCAGCAGCAGCGGCAGGTCGTAGGCGTGCTGGGTCCAGTCCTCGGGGCGCAGCTCCACGCCGGCGTGGCGGGCCATCGCCATGATGTGCACCTGCGCATTGCTGGAGCCGCCCGCGCAGCTCACCACCGACAGCGCATTCAGGAAGCTCTCGCGGCTGAGCAGCCGCGAAGGCCGCAGGTCTTCATGCGCCATGCCGACGATGCGCTTGCCGGTCTCGTAGGCCATCTGACCGCGTTCGCGGTACGGCGCCGGAATGGCGGCGCAGCCGGGCAAGGACAAGCCCAGCGCCTCGGCCACTGCATTCATCGTGGAAGCCGTGCCCATGGTGTTGCAGTGCCCGGCCGAGGGCGCGCTGCTGCAGGCGCGCTGGAGGAACTCCTCCTCGTCGATCTGCCCGGCCGCGAGCTGCCGCCGGCTGCGCCAGATGACCGTGCCCGAGCCCACCAGCTGGCCGTCATGCCAGCCGTCGAGCATCGGTCCGCCCGACAGCACGATGGCCGGGATGTCCACGGTGGAGGCGGCCATGATGCCGGCCGGCGTGGTCTTGTCGCAGCCGGTGGTCAGCACCACGGCGTCGATCGGGTAGCCGTACAGGATCTCCACCAGGCCCAGGTAGGCCAGGTTGCGGTCCAGGGCCGCGGTGGGCCGGCGGCAGTTCTCGAAGATCGGATGCACCGGGAATTCCATCGGAATGCCGCCGGCGTCCCGGATGCCGTCGCGCACCCGCCGCACCAGGTCGAGGTGGATGCGGTTGCAGGGCGACAGGTCGCTGCCTGTCTGGGCGATGCCGATGATCGGCCGGCCCGAACGCAGCTCCTCGGGCGTCAATCCGTAATTCATGAAGCGCTCGAGGTAGAGCGCCGTCATGTCCGAACGTTGTGGATCGGCGAACCATTCGCGCGAGCGAAAGCGCCGACCGGCCGGTTTGTCCATTGCCGTCGTCGTGGGAGAAGGGGGGAGGGAAACGAAGGCGGCGGCGCCGCCTCCGGGGTGAAGCGGGTTACTTCGCGGCCGACGCGCCGCCGCGCACCTTGGCCAGCTCGCCGTTCATTTCGGCGGTGGTGTCCTCGCCGAACTCCTTGCTGAACTTGGCCAGCACCGGCTGCAGCTTGGTGCGCATCTTGGCCTGCTCGGCCGCGGGCAGTTCGGTGATCTGCATGCCGGCCTTCTTCAGGTCGGCCAGCGCCGTCTCGGAGAAGGCACGGATCGTCTTGCGCTCGTACAGCTTGGCTTCGCGCGCCGCGTCCTGCACGATCTTCTGTTCCTCGGGCGACAGGCCGTCCCAGGTCTTCTTCGACATCAGCAGCACCCAGGCGCTGTACATGTGCCGCGACAGCACCAGGTGCTTCTGCACCTCGTAGAACTTGCTGGCCAGGATGGTGGCCGGCGGGTTCTCCTGCCCGTCCACCGCCTTCTGCTCCATCGCCGAATACAGCTCGGTGAAAGGCATGGGCGTGGCATTGGCGCCCAGCGCGCTGAAGGTGTCGAGGAACAGCGGGCTTTGGATCACGCGCAGCTTCAGGCCGTTCAGGTCATCGGCGCTCTGGATCGCCCGGCGCGAGTTGGTCACGTGGCGGAAGCCGTTCTCCCAGAAGCCCAGGCCGACCAGGCCCTTCTCCGGCAGCTTGGCCAGCAGCTTCTGGCCGAAGGGGCCGTCCAGCACCGCATCGGCTTCCTGCTCGTTGTTGAAGGTCAGCGGCAGGTTCAGCACGCCGAAGGGCTTGACCAGCGACACCAGCGTGGAGCTGTCGGGGATGGTCATCTCCAGCGTGCCGCCACGCAGGGCCGAGGTCATGCTCACGTCGTTGCCGAGCGAGCCGCTGGCATACACCCGCGCGTTCAGCTTGCCACCGCTCTTGGCGGCGAGCTGTTCGCCGAAGTACTTCAGCGCCTGGGCCTGCGGATGGTCTTCGCTGAGGCCGGTGCCAATCTTGAAGGTGTGTTCCTTGACCTGGGCCGAAGCCGAGCCGGCCAACGCGGCCAGGAGCGCGGCGGCCACGCCGAGTGATCTGAATTGCATGATGTCTCCGGGATGTGGTTGTACGTGTCGCGGCCACCTTGCCGCGACGCGCCGACCCTCTGCGGGGCCGTTCTTGATGGGCTGAAGGCTAGGGGAGCCCCCCGGGCCGGTCCACTGACTTTTTCGCTAGCATCCATTCCAAATGCTGATGAGTCCAGACCCGGTCCCTGGTAAACCCTTGCTGCTGGCGCAGGTCGCGCGCCTGCGGTTCAGGCACCTGCAGTTCCTGGACATCCTGGGCAAGACGCGCAACCTGCGCCTGACCGCCGAGCAGATGCACATGACGCAGCCGGCGGCCACCAAGGTGCTGATGGACATCGAGGAGATGCTGGAGGCCCGCCTGTTCGACCGCCTGCCGCGCGGCATGCGGCCGAACGAGCTGGGTCTGTTCACCTTGCGCTATGCGCATTCCGCGCTGGACAGCCACCGCAAGTTCGTCGACGAATTCAGCACGCTGAAGCAGGGCGGCCATGGCCACCTGTCCATCGGCGCCATCTCGGGCTCCGCCGCGCACCTGCTCATTGCCGCAGTGGCCGAACTGCAGCGCCTGCGTCCGCTGCTGGTGGTGAAGGTGCTGGAGCAAAGCAGCGACCAGCTCATCGTGTGGCTGGCCGAGCGGAAGATCGACGTGATGATCGGCCGCTTCACCGATGACGCCCAGCGCAGCCAGTTCCAGTATGAAAGGCTGGCCGGCGAGGGCCTGCAGATCACGGCCGGCGTGCACCATCCGCTGCGCGGGCCGAACGCACCAGGGTTGATTGAGCTGTCCAACTGGCCGTGGATCCTCTATCCGGCCTCCACCGCCTTGCGCAAGGTGTCGGACGACATCTTCGCCAGCACCGGGCTGTCGCTCACCTCCGGCATCGTCGAGACGCCCTCGTTCCTGTTCGCGCTGGAACTCATGCAGAGCACAAACATGCTGTCCCTGCAGCCAGCCGCGCTGGTCGACAAGTTCGTCCGGCGCGGGCTTCTCACGCGCATCCCAGCCGACCTGCCCGACCGCATGCCGGACTTCGGCCTCATCACGCTGCAAGGTGAACCACCCGGCCCGGCCGCTTCCGCCTTCATGGACGTCATCCGCCGGCTGGCCCACCCCGCGCTGAAAGCGGCCTGACCCGCGTCGGCGGGGCGCAATTGGGGAATGGCGATTGCCCCCGGGCACGGAGGTCCTCATGAACAACGAAGCAACAGATCCCATTCCCGCCGCCGCGTCGGTGGACGGCATGCACACCATTGCCGTCACCGAGGAGCAGGTCCAGGTCACCCGCAGGGTGGAGGCGACGGGCGCCGTACGGGTGCGCATCGAGACAGCGTCCGAACTGCGCGCCGTGCCGATCTCCAGCACATCCACCCAGGTGGTCGTCGAGCGCATGGCGAAAGGCGTGGTCTGCACCGAGCGAGCGGCGCCGTATTACGACGGCGAGGTGTTGGTCATCCCGGTCTATGCGGAAGTGCCCGTCATCACCACGCAGCTGGTGCTGACCGAAGAGCTGCGAGTGCACCGCTTAGTCACCGCCCGCACGGAGGAACACAAGGTGCCGTTGAACACGGAGCGCGCAGTGGTGGAGCGCTTGCAGCCTGACGGCACCTGGAAAGAATTCGAGATTCGTTGACCGCCTCAAAAATCCCATGCTATAGTGCAAGGCTTCGCTGATCACAGCGGTTGCTTCGAAAGAAGCGCCGGCGGATGGCAAGCGAGGCGGATCGAAAGACCCGGCA
>NZ_JZUE01000046.1 GCF_000969605.1 Aquincola tertiaricarbonis
CGCCGGCGTCGTTGCCAAGATCATCGAGTAAGAAGTAAGGCTGCAGGGGCATAGCTCAATTGGCAGAGCGTCGGTCTCCAAAACCGAAGGTTGGGGGTTCGAGACCCTCTGCCCCTGCCACCGACAGACGCTGAGGCGTCCCGTTCGGTGAAGCCGAATCAGCCCGCGGGTGGTGCGCAATCTCTGCGCCGGCCCGGCGGGCTTTGCTGCTAGTGCGCCTGACCTTTGCTGGCGCGTGCGGCCCACGATCCGAATGTGAATTGAAAGCGATGGCCACCACCAATCCTCAAGTCGAAACCGTCTCCAGTGGCGCGGACAAGGCCAAGCTGGCCTCTGCCGGCGTGCTGGTGGTTGGCGCGGTGGCGGCTTTCTACCTGCTTGCGGCCCAGCCGCTGTGGATGCGCGTGGCAGTGCTGCTCGTGCTGCTGGCAGCCGCGGTAGGCGTGTTCTTCGTCTCCGAGATGGGCAAGCAGCTCATCGCCTTCGGCCAGGATTCGGTCAACGAGACGAAGAAGGTCGTCTGGCCCGCCCGCAAGGAGGCCATGCAGATGACTGCCTACGTGTTCGCCTTCGTGCTGGTGATGGCCCTGTTCCTCTGGCTGACCGACAAGACACTCGAGTGGGCCTTGTACGACCTGATCCTGGGCTGGCGTTGACGACAAGCGAGAAAGCATGAGCGAATCCGATCTGACCCCCACCGACACGGCGGCCCCGGCGCCGTCGCCGCTGCGCTGGTACGTCGTCCATGCCTACTCGGGCATGGAAAAGGCCGTTGAGCGCAATCTGCGTGAGCGCATCGAGCGCGCCGGCATGAACAGCAAGTTCGGCCGCATCCTGGTGCCAACCGAAGAAGTCGTCGAGCTGAAGAACGGCAAGAAGGCCGTGACCGAGCGCCGCTTCTTCCCCGGCTACGTGCTGGTCGAGATGCTGATGGACGACGAGAGCTGGCACCTGGTGAAGCACACCAGCAAGGTCACCGGCTTCGTCGGCGGCGCCAAGAACCGCCCGGTACCCATCTCGGAAGCCGAGGTGATGAAGATCGTCAACCAGATGCAAGAGGGCGTCGAGAAGCCGAAGCCCAAGGTCGAGTGGACGGTGGGCGAGACGGTGCGGGTCAAGGAAGGCCCGTTCACCGACTTCAACGGCGCCGTGGAAGACGTGAACTACGAAAAGTCGAAGGTGCGCGTGTCCGTCACCATCTTCGGCCGCGCCACGCCGGTCGAGCTCGATTTCTCGCAGGTCGAGAAGGTCTGACATTTCGGGCAGGGGCTGTGGCGCGACCCGGCGCCCCCTGCCGACTTCGCAACAGGGTCGCACTGGACGAGGAGCCCGTCCTGCCGTGAAAAGCGGAGCGGGCGCTTGAACTCGATAGGAGCCATTCATGGCAAAGAAAATCGTCGGCTTCATCAAGCTGCAGATCCCGGCCGGCAAGGCCAACCCGTCGCCGCCGGTCGGTCCGGCACTGGGCCAGCGCGGCCTGAACATCATGGAGTTCTGCAAGGCGTTCAACGCGCAGACCCAGGGCATGGAACCCGGCCTGATGCTGCCGGTGGTCATCACCGCGTTCGCCGACAAGTCGTTCACCTTCATCCTGAAGACGCCGCCGGCCACGGTGCTGATCAAGAAGGCGCTGAAGCTCGACAAGGGTTCTGGCCGTCCGCACATCGAGAAGGTTGGCAAGCTGACCCGTGCGCAGATCGAAGAGATCGCCAAGACCAAGCAGAAGGACCTGACGGCTGCCGACCTGGAAGCCGCGGTGAAAACGATTGCCGGTTCCGCCCGCTCGATGGGCGTGACCGTGGAAGGAGCCTGACATGGCCAAGCTCACGAAGAAAGCCAAGGCCCTGCAGGGCAAGGTCGACAGCCTGAAGCTGTACCCGATCGATGACGCGCTGGTGCTGGTCAAGGAATGCGCGACCGCCAAGTTCGACGAATCGATCGACGTCTCGGTGCAGCTCGGCATCGACGCCAAGAAGTCGGACCAGGTGGTGCGTGGCGCCGTTGTCCTGCCCAACGGCACCGGCAAGACCAAGCGCGTGGCCGTGTTTGCCCAAGGTGCCAAGGCTGACGAGGCCCGCGCCGCCGGCGCCGACATCGTCGGCATGGAAGACCTGGCCGAGCAGATCAAGGGCGGCAACCTGAACTTCGACGTGGTGATCGCTTCGCCGGACACCATGCGCATCGTCGGTACGCTGGGTCAGGTGCTGGGTCCCCGCGGCCTGATGCCGAACCCGAAGGTCGGCACCGTGACGCCGGACGTCGCCACCGCCGTGAAGAACGCCAAGGCGGGCCAAGTGCAGTTCCGTGTCGACAAGGCCGGCATCATCCACACGACCATCGGCCGTCGCTCGTTCGAGTCCGACAAGCTGGTGGGCAACCTGGCTGCGCTGCTGGAGGCCCTGAACAAGGCGAAGCCGGCGTCGAGCAAGGGCGTCTACCTGCGCAAGGTGGCCGTCAGCTCGACGATGGGCGTTGGTGTGCGGGTCGACGCTTCGTCGATCACGCTGGCCGCCCAGTCCTGAACTGAATGAAGGCGGCGCGCGAGTCTGGCGCGCTGCTTGAGCATTGGTGGGCCGCCGCAGCCTTCGCGGGTTGCTGCGGGTCATCCAAGACCGCTGGTGGTGTGCCGTGCCTGCACGGCGCGCCGTAATCGAAGGAAGGGCTCGCGCCCGACCGGAAGCCAGCGCAGATGGCGTCCCGCTGTTTTCCCTGGAAACAGATGGTCGCTGCAATCCGGTGTGCCGGAAGTGCCCGCGAGGGCGCCAAGGCACGTGATGTGAGGAGCAGACCTTGAGTCTCAATCGCAACGAGAAAGCTACCGTGATCTCGGACGTGGCCGCCCAGGCAGCCCGTTCGCAGACCCTCACGCTGGCCGAGTACCGTGGCCTCACCGTTGCCCATCTCGACAAGCTGCGCCGCGACGCGCGGGAAAAGGGCGTGTACCTTCATGTTTTGAAGAACACGCTCGCCCGCCGCGCTGTGGCCGGTACGCCGTTCGAGGTGGCTGCGGAAGCCATGTCCGGTCCGCTGATTTACGGTTTTTCGGAAGACGCTGTCGCCTCGGCCAAGGTCCTGTCGGACTTTGCCAAGACCAACGACAAGCTGGTCGTCAAGGGCGGTGCATTTGGTGGCAAGGCGCTCGACGCCGAAGGCATCAAGGCCCTGGCCTCGATCCCCAGCCGCGAAGTCCTGCTGACCCAACTGGCCGGCCTGCTGCAGTCGCCGATCGCCCGCTTCGCGCGTGCGGTGGCTGCCGTGTCGGAACAGAAGGGCGGCGGCGCCGAAGCCGCGCCTGCCGAAGCGGAACCCGCCGCGGCCTGACGCACAGCATTCAAGCAAATCAACTGTTTCTAGGAATCCAAAATGGCATTCGACAAAGACGCTTTCCTGTCCAGCCTGGACACCATGACCGTGATGGAACTCAATGACCTGGTAAAGGCCATTGAAGAGAAGTTTGGCGTTTCGGCTGCTGCCGTGGCCGCCCCGGCCGCCGGTGGCGGTGGCGCCGCCGCTGCTGCGGTGGAAGAGAAGACCGAATTCAACGTCGTGCTGCTCGAAGCCGGCGCCCAGAAGGTCTCCGTCATCAAGGCCGTGCGCGAACTGACGGGCCTGGGCCTGAAGGAAGCCAAGGACCTGGTGGACGGCGCTCCGAAGCCCGTCAAGGAAGCCATCCCCAAGGCCGACGCGGAAGCCGCCGTCAAGAAGCTGGTGGAAGCCGGCGCCAAGGCCGAGATCAAGTAATCGGCCTGTCCGAAGCGAGGCTGGGTGCTCTACAGGCACCCAGCCTTTCGTGCTTCAGGGTTTACACGGCTTGAGGTCACTCGGAAAGCGAAAGCGCGACACAATACGCGCCCTTCCTTTTCCAAGTGTTCTCTGATCCGACTGCAGAGAACGGGTTTGGTCGGACTCCGGTGCAACGCCGGGGTTGTCCGCCAGCGGTTGGTAGTGGCCAACCACCAAGCCTCGGGTGCAAGACCCGAGTTGCCAGTCGCCGACGAAACTCCTGCCACGGCCAGGCGGGGGTTTTCGACACGGAGTGTTCAATGGCGCAAGCATCCCCCAATTACAGCTATACCGAGCGCAAGCGGATCCGCAAGAGCTTCGGTAAGCGCGAGAGCGTTCTCAACGTCCCGTATCTGCTGACCATGCAGCGGGAATCCTACGTCGCGTTCCTCCAGAAGGACGTGCCGCCCGCCAAGCGCAAGCCCGAGGGGCTGCAAGCCGCCTTCCTGTCCGCGTTCCCGATCGTTTCGCACAACGGTTACGTGGAGATGAAGTTCATCGAGTACAACATCGCGAAGCCGCCGTTCGACACGCGCGAATGCCAGCAGCGCGGTCTGACGTACGCCGCTGCGGTGCGGGCGAAGCTGCAGATGATCATCTACGACCGTGAAGCCGCGCAGGCCAAGACGGTCAAGGAGATCAAGGAGCAGGAGGTCTACATGGGCGAAGTGCCCCTGATGACCGACTACGGCTCCTTCATCGTCAACGGCACCGAGCGTGTCATCGTCTCGCAGCTGCACCGCTCGCCGGGCGTGTTCTTCGAGCACGACAAGGGCAAGACCCACAGCTCGGGCAAGCTGCTGTTCAGCGCGCGGATCATCCCGTACCGCGGCTCGTGGCTCGACTTCGAGTTCGACCCGAAGGACATCCTGTACTTCCGCGTCGACCGCCGCCGCAAGATGCCGGTGACGATCCTGCTCAAGGCCATCGGCCTGAACCCCGAGCAGATCCTGGCGCACTTCTTCGTCTTCGACAACTTCCGCCTGATGGAATCGGGCGCGCAGATGGAGTTCGTGGCCGACCGCCTGCGTGGCGAGGTCGCGCGTTTCGACATCACCAACAAGAACGGTGAAGTGGTCGTCGAGAAGGACAAGCGCATCACCGCGCGCCACGTGCGCGCGCTGGAGCAGTCGGGCACCAACCACATCACGGTGCCGGAAGACTTCCTGATCGGCCGCGTCGTGGCCCGCAACATCGTCGACCCCGACACGGGCGAGATCGTGGCCAAGGCCAACGAGGAGCTGACCGACACGCTGCTGAAGAAGCTGCGCCAGTCGGGCGTGAAGGACATCCAGGCGCTCTACACGAACGAGCTGGACGAAGGCGCCTACATCAGCCAGACGCTGACCAGCGACGAGACCGCCGACCAGCTGGCCGCGCGCGTGGCCATCTACCGCATGATGCGCCCCGGCGAGCCGCCGACCGAAGACGCGGTGGAAGCGCTGTTCAACCGCCTGTTCTACAGCGCTGACACGTACGACCTGTCGCGCGTGGGCCGCATGAAGTTCAACGCCCGCGTGGGCCGCGACTCGGCCGAAGGCGCGATGACGCTGTCCAACGAGGACATCCTCGACGTGGTGAAGATCCTCGTCGAGCTGCGCAATGGCCGCGGCGAAGTGGACGACATCGACCACCTGGGCAACCGGCGTGTGCGTTGCGTCGGCGAGTTGGCCGAGAACCAGTACCGCTCGGGCCTGGCACGCATCGAGAAGGCCGTGAAGGAGCGTCTGGGCCAGGCCGAGACCGAGGCCCTGATGCCGCACGACCTGATCAACTCCAAGCCGATCTCCGCGGCGCTGAAGGAGTTCTTCGGTGCGTCGCAGCTGTCGCAGTTCATGGACCAGACGAACCCGCTGTCCGAGATCACGCACAAGCGTCGCGTCTCGGCCCTGGGCCCGGGTGGTCTGACGCGTGAACGCGCCGGCTTCGAGGTGCGCGACGTGCACCCGACGCACTACGGCCGCGTGTGCCCGATCGAGACGCCGGAAGGCCCGAACATCGGCCTGATCAACTCGCTGGCGCTGTATGCACAGCTCAACGAGTACGGCTTCCTCGAGACGCCGTACCGCCGCGTGATCGACGGCCAGGTGACCGACCAGATCGACTACCTGTCGGCCATCCAGGAAGGCAAGTACGTCATCGCGCAGGCCAACGCTTCGCTGGATGGCGAAGGCCGCCTGGTGGACGAGCTGGTGTCGGCCCGAGAAAACGGTGAATCGGTGCTGACCTCGCCGGAACGCATCCAGTACATGGACGTGGCGCCGACGCAGATCGTGTCGGTGGCCGCCTCGCTGGTGCCGTTCCTCGAGCACGACGACGCGAACCGCGCACTGATGGGCGCGAACATGCAGCGCCAGGCCGTGCCCACCCTGCGCCCTGAAAAGGCGCTGGTGGGCACCGGTGTGGAGCGCGTGGCCGCGAAGGACTCGGGCACGGTGGTGGCGTCGCGCCGCGGTGGCATCGTCGACTATGTCGACACCAACCGCATCGTGATCCGCGTGAACGACGACGAGACGGTGGCGGGCGAGGTCGGCGTCGACATCTACAACCTGATCAAGTACCACCGTTCGAACCAGAACACGAACATCCACCAGCGCCCGATCGTGCGCCGTGGCGACCATGTCGCCGCCGGCGACGTGATCGCCGACGGTGCCTCGACCGACCTGGGCGAGCTCGCGCTCGGCCAGAACATGCTGGTCGCGTTCATGCCCTGGAACGGCTACAACTTCGAAGACTCGATCCTGATCAGCGAACGCGTCGTGGCCGAAGACCGCTACACCTCGATCCACATCGAGGAACTGGTGGTCATGGCCCGCGACACCAAGCTGGGCTCCGAGGAAATCACGCGCGACATCCCGAACCTGTCTGAGCAGCAGCTGGCTCGCCTCGACGAATCGGGCATCGTGTACGTGGGCGCCGAGGTGAACCCGGGCGACGTGCTGGTGGGCAAGGTCACGCCGAAGGGCGAGACCACGCTGACGCCGGAAGAGAAGCTGCTGCGCGCCATCTTCGGCGAGAAGGCTTCGGACGTGAAGGACACGTCGCTGCGCGTGGACCAGGGCACCAACGGCACCGTGATCGACGTGCAGGTGTTCACCCGTGAAGGCATCCAGCGCGACAAGCGCGCCCAGCAGATCATCGACGACGAGCTGAAGCGCTTCCGCCTGGACCTGAACGACCAGCTGCGCATCGTCGAGGCCGACGCCTTCGACCGGATCGAGAAGCTGCTGAACGGCAAGGTCGCCAACGGCGGCCCGCAGAAGCTGGCCAAGGGCACGACCATCGACAAGGCCTACCTGGCCTCGGTCGAGAAGTACCACTGGTTCGACGTGCGCCCGGCCGAGGACGACGTGGCCAACCAGCTGGAAAGCATCAAGAACTCGCTGGAGCAGACGCGCCACAGCTTCGACCTCGCGTTCGAAGAGAAGCGCAAGAAGCTCACGCAGGGCGACGAGCTGCCGGCCGGCGTGCTGAAGATGGTCAAGGTGTACCTGGCCGTCAAGCGCCGCCTGCAGCCTGGCGACAAGATGGCCGGCCGCCACGGCAACAAGGGTGTCGTGTCCAAGATCACTCCGATCGAGGACATGCCCTACATGGCCGACGGCACCCCGTGCGACATCGTGCTGAACCCCCTGGGCGTGCCTTCGCGGATGAACGTGGGCCAGGTGCTGGAAGTGCACCTGGGCTGGGCGGGCAAGGGCATCGGCCAGCGCATCGGCGACATGCTGCAGCGCGAGTCGCGTGCGGCCGAGCTGCGCCAGTTCTTCGACCAGCTGTACAACCAGTCGGGCGGCAAGACCGAGGACCTGTCCTCGTTCAGCGATGACGACATCGTCGAGATGGCGAAGAACCTCGAGAACGGCGTGCCGTTCGCGACGCCGGTGTTCGACGGTGCGGCCGAGGAAGAGATCCGCGGCATGCTGAAGCTGGCCTATCCGGACGAGATCGCCAAGGCCAAGGGCCTGACCGAGACGCGCACCCAGGCCACGCTGCACGACGGCCGTACCGGCGACGCCTTCGAGCGCCCCGTGACGGTGGGCTACATGCACGTGCTGAAGCTGCACCACCTGGTCGACGACAAGATGCACGCCCGCTCCACCGGCCCTTACTCGCTCGTCACCCAGCAGCCGCTGGGCGGCAAGGCGCAGTTCGGCGGCCAGCGCTTCGGCGAAATGGAAGTGTGGGCGCTGGAAGCCTATGGCGCCTCGTACATCCTGCAGGAGATGCTGACCGTGAAGTCCGACGACGTGAACGGCCGCACCAAGGTCTACGAGAACATCGTCAAGGGCGAGCACTCGATCGAAGCCGGCATGCCGGAATCGTTCAACGTGCTGGTGAAGGAAATTCGTTCGCTCGGCATCGACATCGAGCTCGAGCGCAACTAAGGGAACAGGAGAAAAGGCATGAAGGGACTACTCGACCTTTTCAAGCAATTCACGCCCGACGAACACTTCGACGCGATCAAGATCGGGCTGGCATCGCCCGAAAAGATCCGCTCGTGGTCGTTCGGCGAAGTGAAGAAGCCCGAGACGATCAACTACCGGACGTTCAAGCCGGAGCGCGATGGCTTGTTCTGCGCCAAGATCTTTGGCCCGATCAAGGACTACGAGTGCCTGTGCGGCAAGTACAAGCGCCTGAAGCACCGTGGCGTCATCTGCGAGAAGTGCGGCGTTGAAGTCACGCAGACCAAGGTCCGCCGCGACCGCATGGGTCACATCGACCTGGCGGCGCCGTGCGCGCACATCTGGTTCCTGAAGTCGCTGCCGTCGCGCCTGGGCCTGGTGCTCGACATGACGCTGCGCGACATCGAGCGCGTGCTGTATTTCGAAGCGTATGTCGTGGTCGATCCCGGCATGACCCCGCTGAAGAAGTTCTCGATCATGAGCGAGGACGACTACGACGCGAAGCGCATCGAGTTCGGCGAAGAGTTCGTCGCGCTGATGGGTGCCGAGGGCATCAAGAAGCTGCTGGAGGAGATGGATCTCGACGTCGAGATCGAGAAGCTCCGCGGCGACATGACCGGCTCCGAGCTCAAGATCAAGAAGAACAGCAAGCGCCTGAAGGTCATGGAAGCCTTCAAGCGCTCGGGCATCCGCCCGAGCTGGATGGTGCTGGAAGTGCTGCCCGTGCTGCCGCCGGACCTGCGTCCGCTGGTGCCGCTGGACGGCGGCCGCTTCGCCACGTCGGACCTGAACGACCTGTATCGCCGCGTCATCAACCGCAACAACCGCCTGGCGCGGCTGCTGGAGCTGAAGGCGCCCGAGATCATCGTGCGCAACGAAAAGCGCATGCTGCAGGAAGCGGTGGATTCGCTGCTGGACAACGGCCGTCGCGGCAAGGCGATGACCGGTGCCAACAAGCGCGCGCTGAAGTCGCTGGCCGACATGATCAAGGGCAAGAGCGGCCGCTTCCGCCAGAACCTGCTGGGCAAGCGCGTCGACTACTCGGGCCGTTCGGTCATCGTGGTGGGCCCGACGCTCAAGCTGCACCAGTGCGGCCTGCCCAAGCTGATGGCGCTCGAGCTGTTCAAGCCCTTCATCTTCTCGCGCCTGGAGGCGATGGGCATCGCCACCACCATCAAGGCCGCGAAGAAGGAAG
This sequence comes from Aquincola tertiaricarbonis, assembly GCF_000969605.1. Classification (GTDB taxonomy): domain Bacteria; phylum Pseudomonadota; class Gammaproteobacteria; order Burkholderiales; family Burkholderiaceae_C; genus Aquincola; species Aquincola tertiaricarbonis. The sequence continues at coordinate 9,382 of NZ_JZUE01000046.1, forward strand.
TCGAGAGCGGCACGCCGGTGGTCTGGGACATCCTTGAGGAAGTCATCAAGGAACACCCGGTCCTGCTGAACCGCGCCCCGACGCTCCACCGCCTGGGCATCCAGGCGTTCGAGCCGGTGCTGATCGAAGGCAAGGCCATCCAGCTGCACCCGCTGGTGTGCGCGGCGTTCAACGCCGACTTCGACGGCGACCAGATGGCCGTGCACGTGCCGCTGTCGATCGAAGCGCAGATGGAAGCCCGCACGCTGATGCTGGCCTCCAACAACGTGCTGTTCCCGGCCAACGGCGAACCGTCGATCGTGCCGTCGCAGGACGTGGTGCTGGGCCTTTACTACGCCACCCGCGAGCGCACGAACGGCAAGGGCGAAGGCCTGATCTTCTCGGATGTGGTGGAAGTGCAGCGCGCGCTGGACAACGGCGCCGTTGAAATCACCGCCAAGATCTCGGTGCGCCTGACCCAGTACACGAAGAACAAGGAAACCGGCGAGTTCACGCCGGAGACCAAGCTCGTCGACACCACGGTCGGCCGTGCGCTGCTGTCCGAGATCCTGCCCAAGGGCCTGCCCTTCAGCAACATCAACAAGGCGCTGAAGAAGAAGGAGATCTCGAAGCTGATCAACGTCTCCTTCCGCACCTGCGGCCTGAAGGAAACGGTGGTCTTCGCGGACAAGCTGCTGCAATCGGGCTTCCGCCTGGCCACGCGCGCCGGCATCTCCATCGCGATCGACGACATGCTGGTGCCGAAGGAGAAGCAGGGCCTGATCGACCGCGCCGAGAAGGAAGTCAAGGAGATCGAGCAGCAGTACGTCTCGGGCCTGGTGACCGCCGGCGAGCGGTACAACAAGGTCGTCGACATCTGGGGCAAGACCGGTGACGAGGTGGGCAAGGTCATGATGGCCCAGCTCTCCAAGCAGAAGGTGCAGGACCGCCACGGCAACGAGGTGGACCAGGAGTCGTTCAACTCCATCTACATGATGGCCGACTCCGGCGCCCGCGGTTCCGCCGCGCAGATCCGCCAGCTGGCGGGCATGCGGGGCCTGATGGCCAAGCCGGACGGCTCGATCATCGAGACGCCGATCACGGCCAACTTCCGCGAAGGCCTGAACGTTCTGCAGTACTTCATCTCCACCCACGGCGCCCGTAAGGGCCTGGCGGACACGGCGCTGAAGACCGCGAACTCCGGCTACCTGACGCGTCGTCTGGTGGACGTGACGCAGGACCTGGTGGTCACCGAGAACGACTGCAACACCGAGAACGGCATCGCCATGCGCGCGCTGGTCGAAGGTGGTGAAGTCATCGAATCGCTGCGCGACCGCATCCTGGGCCGCGTGGCTGCCGTCGAGGTGCTGCACCCCGAGAACCAGCAGCTGCTGGTGCCCGCGGGCCAGATGCTGGACGAGGACACGCTCGAAGTGCTCGAAGCGGCCGGCGCCGACGAGGTGAAGGTGCGCACGCCGCTGACCTGCGACACGCGCTTCGGTCTGTGCGCCAAGTGCTACGGCCGCGACCTGGGCCGCGGCGGCCTGGTGAACGTGGGCGAAGCGGTGGGCGTGATCGCCGCGCAATCCATCGGCGAGCCGGGTACCCAGCTGACGATGCGTACGTTCCACATCGGTGGTGCGGCGTCGCGTGCGGCGGTAGCCAACAGCGTCGAAGCCAAGAGCGACGGCATCATCGGCTTCAACGCCACGATGCGCTACGTCACCAACGGCAAGGGCGAGCTGGTCGTCATCTCGCGTTCGGGCGAAATCGTCATCCTCGACCCGCACGGCCGCGAGCGCGAGCGCCACAAGGTGCCGTACGGCGCCACGCTGAACGTCAAGGCCGACCAGACCATCAAGGCCGGCACCGTGCTGGCCAACTGGGACCCGCTGACCCGACCCATCATCACGGAATTCGCCGGCAAGGCGAAGTTCGAGAACGTGGAAGAGGGCGTGACGGTCGCCAAGCAGCTGGACGAGGTCACCGGCCTGTCGACGCTGGTGGTCATCGACCCGAAGCGCCGCGGTGCGACGAAGGTGGTGCGCCCGCAGGTCAAGCTGCTGGACGCTGCCGGCCAGGAAGTGAAGATCCCGGGCACCGACCACTCGGTGACCATCGGCTTCCCGGTGGGCTCGCTGGTGCAGATCCGCGACGGCCAGGACCTCGCCCCCGGCGAAGTGCTGGCGCGCATCCCGGTCGAAGGCCAGAAGACGCGCGACATCACCGGCGGTCTGCCGCGGGTGGCCGAGCTGTTCGAAGCCCGTTCGCCGAAGGACGTCGGCACGCTGGCCGAGCAGACGGGTACCGTGTCGTTCGGCAAGGAGACCAAGGGCAAGGTCCGCCTGCAGATCACCGATCCGGACGGCAAGGTCTACGAAGAGCTGGTGCCCAAGGAAAAGAACATCCTGGTGCACGAAGGCCAGGTGGTGAACCGCGGCGAGCTGATCGTCGACGGCGCGGCGGATCCGCAGGACATCCTGCGCCTGCTGGGCATCGAGGAACTGGCGCGCTACATCGTCGACGAAGTGCAGGACGTGTACCGGCTGCAGGGCGTGAAGATCAACGACAAGCACATCGAGGTGATCGTTCGCCAGATGCTGCGCCGCGTGCAGATCGTCAATCCGGGCGAGTCCAGCTACATCGCCGGCGAGCAGGTCGAGCGGTCGGAGCTGCTGGACACCAACGACCGCCTGCGCGGCGAAGGCAAGGTCACCGCCACGCATGCCGACGTGCTGCTGGGCATCACCAAGGCTTCGCTGTCGACCGACTCGTTCATCTCCGCGGCTTCCTTCCAGGAAACCACGCGGGTGCTGACCGAGGCGGCCATCATGGGCAAGCGTGACGAGCTGCGCGGCCTGAAGGAAAACGTCATCGTTGGCCGCCTGATTCCCGCGGGCACCGGCATGGCCTTCCACGAGGCCCGCCGCGTCAAGGAAGACATGGACGAGAGCGAGCGCCGCGCCATCGCACTGCAGGAAGCCGAAGAGCTGGCTGCAGCGCAGCTGGCCGCGGTCGGCAGCGATTCGTCGTCGGACGACGCGGCCGAGTGAGGCAGCAGCCAGGGCCGCACAAGCGGTCCGCAGGTTCGCAAAGGGCAGCTTCGGCTGCCCTTTTTTTCTGTCAGGCAGGCGCCTGCAAGGCCTCGATGCAGCGCTCCGGCGGCAGCACCTCGACGCCAAAGCGCCGTGCCCGCCGGGCCAGTTTCAACAGCGCGCGGTCCCGCGTCACCAGCCAGCGCGCCTGCCACACCACGGCGGCATCGATGAACACCTGGTCGTCCGCGTCGCTGCAGTGCAGCCGCTGCGAGGCGCCCGCAGCGGGCGCCGGCCGCAGGGTGGGCAGCCTGTCCCAGGCGGCAAGCAGGACGGCGGAATCTTCCGCCGCATGCCGGTCGCCGACGCCGCGTGACAGTACATGGGCCAGCTCCTCGCGCATGCGATCACAGGCGAGCCAGCGCAGGCCACCCGACGAAATGCGGTCAAACAGCGGCGCGACAGCCGGGTTGCGGAAGACGAGCCAGTCGAGTGCAACGTTGGTGTCAACGATCACGGCGTCAGGCAAAGGGGCAACGGGCATCATCGGCTTGCACGGGAGCGGCGTCTCCGAATATACTCCCGGGTTCTTCGGCAGATTCTGCTGCGTTCTTTGTCGCCTGCTGCGCCCCGCGCGGCGCCCGCAAGAGCGCTGTGGCTTCTCCCGACAGAAAAAATTGCGTGACTTCAAACGGGAACAAGTCCACATGCCTACCATCAACCAGCTCGTGCGCCACGGCCGTGAGGTCGAAGCCACGAAGTCCAAGTCGCCTGCCATGCAGGGCGGCCCCCAGCGCCGCGGTGTCTGCACCCGCGTGTACACCACCACCCCGAAGAAGCCGAACTCGGCTCTGCGTAAGGTGGCCAAGGTGCGCCTGACCAACGGTTTCGAGGTGATCTCGTACATCGGCGGTGAAGGCCACAACCTGCAGGAACACAGCGTCGTGCTCGTGCGCGGCGGCCGTGTGAAGGACCTGCCGGGTGTGCGCTACCACATCGTGCGCGGTTCGCTTGACCTGCAAGGCGTCAAGGACCGCAAGCAATCGCGTTCCAAGTACGGCGCGAAGCGCCCGAAGAAGGCCTAAGCCTTCACCGCGCTACCAGCGCGATCGGCTGCAAGCCGGTTGCACGTTGCGGTGGGCCCCAGGCTCGCCGAGTAAGTGGATGGTTCGTTTCAGGCTATGGCCATCCAAGGCAAGGGCGCTACGAGAAGCCCGAGCCAACTGAAGCTGATAAAGGAAGACTCCCATGCCGCGTCGCCGCGAAGTACCCAAGCGCGAGATCCTGCCCGACCCGAAGTTCGGCAGTGTCGATCTCTCGAAGTTCATGAACGTCGTGATGGAATCCGGCAAGAAGGCCGTGGCCGAGCGCATCATCTACGGTGCCCTGGACCAGGTCGAGAAGAAGGCCAACAAGGATCCCCTCGAGATCTTCATGACCGCGCTGAACAACGTGAAGCCGATGGTCGAAGTGAAGAGCCGCCGCGTCGGCGGTGCGAACTACCAAGTTCCCGTGGAAGTTCGCCCCGTCCGCCGCATGGCCCTCGCGATGCGCTGGCTCAAGGATTCCGCCCGCAAGCGTGGCGAGAAGTCCATGGCTGCGCGCCTGGCCAATGAGCTGCTGGAGGCCTCGGAAGGCCGCGGCGGCGCGATGAAGAAGCGCGACGAAGTGCACCGCATGGCAGAGGCCAACAAGGCCTTCTCGCACTTCCGCTTCTAAGTTACCTCAGTCCAACGTTCCCCTGGCCGCTCTTCGGGTTTGCACCAACCCGCGAGCGGCCCCTGTATTTGGAGCAACACCATGTCCCGCAAGACCCCCATCGAGCGCTACCGCAACATCGGTATCTCTGCGCACATCGATGCCGGCAAGACCACCACGACCGAACGCATCCTGTACTACACCGGCGTGAACCACAAGATCGGCGAGGTGCACGATGGCGCCGCGACGATGGACTGGATGGAGCAGGAGCAGGAGCGGGGCATCACCATCACGTCGGCAGCGACGACCTGCTTCTGGAAGGGCATGGACATGTCCTACCCGGAGCATCGCTTCAACATCATCGACACCCCGGGGCACGTCGACTTCACCATCGAGGTGGAGCGTTCGATGCGCGTGCTCGACGGCGCCTGCATGGTGTACTGCGCTGTGGGCGGCGTGCAGCCCCAGTCGGAAACCGTCTGGCGCCAAGCCAACAAGTACAAGGTGCCGCGTCTGGCCTTCGTCAACAAGATGGACCGCACCGGCGCCAACTTCTTCAAGGTCTATGACCAGATGAAGACCCGCCTGAAGGCCAACCCGGTGCCCATCGTGGTGCCCATCGGCTCGGAAGAAAACTTCAAGGGCGTGGTGGACCTGTTCAAGATGAAGGCGATCATCTGGGACGAGGCTTCGCAAGGCATGAAGTTCAGCTACGAGGACATCCCCGCGGAGCTGCAGGCCGATTGCGAGAAGTGGCGCGAAGGCATGATCGAAGCCGCCGCTGAAGCCAGCGAAGAGCTGATGAACAAGTACCTCGAGTCGGGCGAACTGACCGAGGAAGAGATCAAGCTCGGCCTGCGCACCCGCACGATCGCCACCGAGATCCAGCCGATGCTGTGCGGCACCGCCTTCAAGAACAAGGGCGTGCAGCGCATGCTCGACGCGGTGATCGACTTCCTGCCCTCGCCGATCGACATCCCGCCGGTCACCGGCACCGATGACGACGAGCAGGAAACCAGCCGCAAGGCCGACGACAACGAGAAATTCGCCGCGCTGGCGTTCAAGCTGATGACCGACCCGTACGTCGGCCAGCTGACCTTCGTGCGCGTGTACTCGGGCGTGCTGAAGTCGGGCGACTCGGTCTACAACCCGATCCGCGGCAAGAAGGAGCGCATCGGCCGGATCCTGCAGATGCACGCCAACCAGCGTGAAGAGATCAAGGAAATCCTGGCCGGCGACATCGCCGCCTGCGTGGGCCTGAAGGACGTGACCACGGGCGAAACCCTGTGCGATCCGGACGCGATGATCACGCTGGAAAAGATGGTTTTCCCGGAGCCGGTGATCTCGCAGGCCGTCGAGCCGAAGACCAAGGCCGACCAGGAAAAGATGGGTATCGCCCTGGGCCGCCTGGCCCAGGAAGACCCGTCGTTCCGCGTGCGCACCGACGAAGAGTCGGGCCAGACCATCATCTCGGGCATGGGCGAGCTGCACCTCGAGATCATCGTCGACCGCATGAAGCGCGAGTTCGGTGTCGAGGCCAACGTCGGCAAGCCGCAGGTGGCTTACCGCGAGACCATCCGCAAGGCGGTCGAGGACGTCGAAGGCAAGTTCGTGCGCCAGTCGGGCGGCAAGGGCCAGTATGGCCACGTCGTGCTGAAGGTCGAGCCGCAGGAGCCGGGCAAGGGCTTTGAGTTCGTCGACGCCATCAAGGGCGGCGTGGTGCCGCGCGAGTTCATCCCTGCGGTGGAAAAGGGCCTGATCGACACGCTGCCTAACGGCGTGCTGGCCGGCTTCCCGATCGTGGACGTGAAGGTCACGCTGACGTTCGGCTCGTACCACGAAGTGGACTCGAACGAAAACGCGTTCAAGATGGCCGCGTCGATGGGCTTCAAGGAAGGCTGCCGCCGCGCCAACCCGGTCATCCTCGAGCCGATGATGGCCGTGGAAGTGGAAACGCCGGAAGACTATGCTGGCTCGGTGATGGGCGACCTGTCGTCCCGCCGTGGCATGGTCCAGGGCATGGACGACATCCCGGGCGGTGGCAAGACCATCAAGGCCGAGGTGCCGCTGTCGGAAATGTTCGGCTACTCCACCACGCTGCGCTCGATGTCCCAGGGCCGCGCGACGTACACGATGGAGTTCAAGCACTACAGCGAAGCTCCGAAGAACGTCGCCGACGCGATCATCACCGCGCGCGGCAAGTAAGCAATCAAGCCGGTCTTCGGCCGGGTGCCGCCTGCTGCCAGTGGCGGGCGAACCAGCATCCGGCCGGAAACCTTAAACCCTGCACTGGAACTGCTCTTTGATACGGAGAAATCGAAATGGCAAAAGGTAAGTTCGAGCGGACCAAGC
>NZ_JZUE01000047.1 GCF_000969605.1 Aquincola tertiaricarbonis
CCCGCACCATCAGCGTCACCGCCAACGACGGTGACGGCGGCTTGACGACCCGCACGCAGGCGGTCAACGTCAACAACGTCGCGCCGCTGCTTGCGCTCACCGGCGCCACGGCGGCCACCGCCGGCCAGCCGTACGTGCTGACGCTGGGCGCCGTGGCCGACCCCGGTACCGACACCGTGCAGGCCTACGTCATCGACTGGGGCGATGGCAGCACGCAGACGGTCAACAGCGCCGGCGACGTGAGCCACACCTATGCCAGCACAGGCAGCCGCAACATCGCGGTGACGGTGGTGGACGAGGACGGCAGCCATGCCGATGCAGCCCGCCTGGCGGTGACCGTGGGCACCCAGCCGGTGGACAACACGCTACCGGTGGCCGGCGACGACAGCGTGGCGGCCGCGGCCGGCCAGCCGGTGGTCATCACCTTCGCGCAACTGCTGGCCAACGACGTTGATGCCGATGGCCATCCCCTGGCCATCGCCTCGGTGGACACCACCGGCCTGGCCGGCACGCTGACGCGGGTGGACGGCGTGGGCTACCGCTTCGAGCCCACGGCCGGCTTTAGCGGCAGCACCGCCTTCAGCTACGTGGTCAGCGATGGCGAGGGCGGCCTGGACACCGCCCGCGTCGAGATCGAGGTGCAGCCGGCGCCGGTGGAGACGGTGCGCATCGGCGACGCCCCGGTGCGCCAGACCGGCACCGGCGGCCAGTGGGCGGCGGCCTGGAGCCATGCCGACCTGACCCTGCTGCATAAGGCCGACGCCACCGACGACGGCACCGCCTTCAGCAGCGTGAGCCTGCACGGCGTGAGCCCGCAGGGCCTGGCCGGCGGCGACATCTACCAGGGCGACCTGGGCGTGAGCGGGCAGTCGGTGGCCAGCAGCAGCGTGCGCCAGGAGATCGACGGCCGCGAGGTGCTGCGGGTGGAGCTGGACCGCGAGGCCACGCAGGTGGACCTGGCGCTGTCGCGCTTCTTCCTGCAGGACGACGGCGGCCTGCTGTTCGAGGCCGGCCGGCTGCGGCTGCTCGACGCCGACAACCAGGTGGTGGCCGAGCGGGCCTTCACCGCCGTCAATGCGCAGGGCACGTTGCAGCTCAGCCTGGAGGCGGCCGCCGGCTTCCATGCGCTGGAGCTGAGCGCCGGCGCATGGCAAGGCGACAGCTTCGAGTTCGGGGCCTATGCCGATGCCAGCGGCGGATTTGCGGCCGCCGCCGGGCCGGATGCCAATGGCGCGCAGCACGGCAGCGATTTCATGCTGGATTGGATCGAGTTCGAGTTCCCGGTGCTGGGCGTGCTGCAGGAGCCGGCGCCCTGATTTCATCAACAGAAGGAGGAAACGATGTTCAACCAAGACAAGTGCGTGCAGCGGGTGGTGGCCGCGGCGCTGGTGCTGGCCGGCGCCTGCGCGCTGGGCCCGGCCACTGCCGCGCCGCTGTTCAGCAGCCCGCCCGGCGGCACCCTGGGCGGCGTGCAGGCCGACGACAGCGCCGGTAGCTTCACCAACAACCTGGTCAGCGCCGCTGGCACCCTGGACGCGATCGTCTGGTGGGGCTTCCACGGCGCCAATTCGCAGGGGCCGGCCTTCGACAGCTTCGAGGTGCGGCTGGACGGTGCACTGCGCAGCGGCAGCCTGAGCAGCACCGCCGTGGGCAGCAACGGCCTGTTGCGCTACCTGCTGGACGTGGCCGACTTCAACCTGGCCGCCGGCGGCCACACGCTGACGCTGGTGAATGCGTCGCCGGACGTGGAGTGGTTCTGGCAGGACGGCAGCCCCACCAGCGGCAGCCAGGCCTTCGAGCTGCTGGCCGCCGAGCCGCCCACCGGCGTGCCCGAGCCGGCCTCGCTGGCGCTGGCGCTGCTGGCGGGCCTGGGCGCGGTGGCCGCCAGCCGCAGGACGCGCGTCGGCTGAAGCCAGCGCCGGTGGGCAAACCGGGCAGGGCAGGGCGGCCGCGGGGTGCGCCCCGCAGCGCCGTGCCCGCGCCGTGACGGGCTGCGCCGCATCCCGCCGCCGTCCCCTTCGCGATCCTCCTCGCCATCCCCATCGCCCCGTCGTTCCCGCCACGCCAACACCGCCGCCGATGACCTCCTCCCGCGCCCCGGGCCCCGCACCCGCCGCCTCCGACAGCGCCCTGCACCGGGCGCTGCAGATCGTGCGCCGCACGCTGTGGTCGGTGGCCTTCTTCAGCTTCTTCATCAACCTGCTGGCGCTCACCTCGTCGCTGTACATGCTGCAGGTGTACGACCGGGTGCTGGCCTCGCGCAGCCTGCCCACGTTGCTGTACCTCACGTTGTTCGCCGCCGGCTGCCTGGCCACGCTGGCGCTGCTGGAGGTGGTGCGCTCGCGGCTGCTGGTGCGCATGGGCGTGCGCTTCGACGCCCAGCTGTCGGGCCTGGTGTTCCGGCGCACGCTGCAGGGTGGCCGCACCGCGCAACCGCTGCGCGACCTCGACCAGCTGCGCAACTTCTTCGCCGGCCCCACCACGCTCAGCCTGCTGGACGCGCCCTGGATGCCGGTCTACATCGGCCTGGTGTACCTGCTGCATCCGTGGCTGGGCCATGTGGCACTGGCCGGCGGCGTGCTGCTGCTGGGCCTGGGCCTGTGGAACGAGCGCGCCACGCGCCGCCCGCTGACCGAGGCGGGGCAGGAAATGTCGGCCAGTGCGCAGTTTGCCGAGCTGTCGGGCCGCAATGCGGAGGTGGTGCAGGCCATGGGCATGGTGCCGGCGCTGTCGCGGGTCTGGCGGCTGCGGCACGACTATGCGCTGGGCCTGCAGGGCCTGGCCAGTGACGAGGCGGCCAACGTGGCCGGCGTGGCCAAGGCCTTCCGGCTGTTCCTGCAGGTGGCCATCCTGGCGGTGGGCGCCTGGCTGGTCATCCTGCAGCAGAGCACCGCCGGCGTGATGATCGCGTCGTCCATCGTGATGGGCCGCGCGCTGGCGCCGCTGGAGTCGGCCATCGGCGGCTGGCGCGGCTTCCTCGGCGCGCGCGAGGCCTATCGCCGGCTGTCGCAGGACCTGCAGGCGGTGGCCGACGAGCGGCCCGCCATGCCGCTGCCGCGGCCGACGGGCGAGCTGGTGTTCGACGGCGTGTCCGCCGGCCCGCCCGAGGCGCGGCATTTCACCGTCCAGGGCCTGCAGTTCCGCGTGGCGCCGGGCGTGTGCCTGGGCATCACAGGGCCCAGCGCGGCCGGCAAGTCCACGCTGGCGCGGCTGGCCATGGGCGTGTGGCGGCCCGGCGTGGGCGTGGTGCGGCTGGACGGCGTGGACATCGCCGCCTGGCGGCGCGAGGACGTGGGCCCCGCGCTGGGCTACCTGCCGCAGGACATCGAGCTGTTTCCCGGCACGGTGGCGTCCAACATCGCCCGTTTCGGCGAACCCGACCCCGAGCAGGTGGTGGAGGCGGCCCGCCTGGCCGGCGCGCACGCGATGATCCTCACGCTGCCGCAGGGCTACGACACGCCCATCGGCCCCGCCGGGGCCAACCTGTCGGGCGGCCAGCGCCAGCGCATCGGCCTGGCGCGGGCCTTCTACGGCCAGCCCGCGCTGGTGGTGCTGGACGAGCCCACCTCCAACCTGGATGCGGAAGGCGAGGCCGCGGTGCGCCAGGCGATGGAGGCATTGAAGGCGGCTGGCCGCACGGTGGTGGTCATCGCCCACCGGCCGGCGCTGCTGGCCGGCACCGACCAGCTGATGGTGGTGGTGGACGGCCGCATCGCCAGCCTGGGCCCGACGGCCGAGGTGATGCCGGCCATCACCCGCCGCGTGATGGCACAGCCCGAGGGCCGCGACCTCGGTGCACTGGGAGTGGCCCATGGTTGATGCAATGGCCAGGCAGCAGGCGATGGCCGGGCTGGTGGTGGGCGAGGCCCGCGCCGCGGCCGACAGCCGGCGCTGGACGCTCATCGGTCTGCTGGTGCTGGCATTGACGGTGGGCCTGTCGGTGGCCTGGAGCACGCTGGCGCCGCTGGCCTCGGCGGTGGTTGCCGCCGGCGCTGTGAAGGTGGACAGCAGCCGCAAGAAGATCCAGCACCCCGAGGGCGGCGTCATCAAGGAGATCGCGGTGCAGGATGGCAGCCGGGTGCAGGCCGGCGACGTACTGGTGCGGCTGGACGAGACGCGCGCCGGCGCCGCGCACGGCGTGGTCACCGGCGGCCGCGACATCGCGCTGGCCACCGAGGCCCGCCTGGTGGCCGAGCGCGACGAGCTGCCGGCCATCCGGTTTCCGCAGGCGCTGCTGGACCGCGCCGCGGAGCCGCAGGTGGCCGAGACCCTGCGTGCGCAGCAGACGCTGTTCGCCGCGCGGCGCAATGCGCGCAGCGGCGAGCTGGGCATCCTCGACCAGCAGATCGGCGCGCTGCGCAGCGAGATCACCGGGCTGGAGTCGCAGCGCCGCGCCAAGCAGGAACAGCGCGAGAGCATCGAAGGCGACCTGGCCGGCCTGCGCGAGCTGGACGCGGTGGGCATGGTGGAAAAGACCCGCCTGCGTTCGCTGGAGCGTGACATCGCCAAGCTGCGTGGCGAGCAGGAGGAGCTGGGTTCGCGCATCGCCTCCACCCGCACGGCCATCAGCGAGCGCGAGCTGAAGAAGTTCCAGGTGCGCAAGACCTTCCAGGAGGAGGTGGCGCAGGAGCTGAAGAAGGTGCAGGGCGAGAGCTTCGAGCTGCTGGAGCGCGAAAGCGCCACCCGCCGCACGCTGGAACTCACCGAGTTGCGCGCGCCGGTGGCCGGCACCATCACCGGGCTGAACGTGCACACGCCCGGCGGCGTCATCGGCCCGGGCGAGGTGCTGATGGAGATCGTGCCCAGCGCCGACCGCCTGCTGGTGGAGGCCCGGGTGCTGCCGGCCGACATCGACCGCGTGCAGCTCGGCCAGTCCACCGGCATCAAGCTGCATGCCTTCAACCAGCGCACCACGCCCGAGCTGAACGGCAGCGTGAGCTACGTGGCCGCCGATGCCGCGCAGGACAACCGCACCGAACAGACCTACTTCATGGTGCGGGTGGAAGTGCCGCCGGCCGAGCTGGCCCGGCTGCAGGGCGAGCGGGTGCAGCCCGGCATGCAGGCCGACATCTTCATCCGCACCGGCGAGCGCACCTTCCTGGGCTACCTGCTGCAGCCGCTGGCCGACAGCTTCCGCAAGGCCTGGACCGAACGCTGAGCCGGCCCGCGGCGGGGGTGGCGGCCCGCTTCAGCGTGCCGCCGGCTTCCACATCAGCAGCACCACGCCGGCCAGCACCACCGACACCGCCGCCCATTCGAAGCCGGTGACCTGCTCGCCCGCGATCAGCACGCCCAGCAGCATCGCGATCACCGGGTTGACGAAGGTGTAGCTGGAGGCCAGCCCGGCCGGCGCCCGCGCCAGCAGCACCATGTAGGCATTGAAGGCGATCAGCGAGCCGGCCACCACCAGGTACAGCCAGGCCGCCGAGGCCGCGGTGGCGGGCGGCCATTGCGGCGTCTCGCCGCTGATCCAGGCCAGGCCCATCAGCACCACGCCGCCGCACAGCATCTCGCTGGCGAAACCCATCGCGCCGGGCGCCAGCGGCAGGCTGCGCTGGCTGAGCACGCTGCCCACCGACCAGCTCCCGCAGGCGATGCACATGGCCAGCAGCCCGCCGGGCGAGGCCTGGAAGCCCTGGCCCTGCGTGAGCATCAGCACGCCGACCAGGCCGACCGCGATGCCGGCGGCTTCCGACGCCCGCGGCCGCACGCCGAACAGCAGGTTCACCAGCGCGATCATCAACGGCACCACCGCGATGAAGGCCACCACCAGGCCGGAGCCCACGGTGGTCTCGGCCACCGCGGTGCCGCCCATGCCGCCTCCCAGCATCAGCGCGCCCACCACCAGCGCATTGCGCCATTGGCGTGGCTGCGGCATCGGCGCGCCACGCCAGGCCATCCAGGCCATCAGCAGGCCGCCGGCCGCCAGGAAGCGGGTGCCCATCTGGAAGAAGGGCGGAAAGCTGATCAGCGCGTACTTGATGGCCAGGTAGGTGGAGCCCCAGACCAGCCAGGTGGCAAGCAGGCAGGCCAGGATGAGCGGTGACAGCATGGAGCCGCCGGAACAGGCGCGGGCAGTGGTCGTCATGGCGCAAATGTTAGGAGCCGGGCTGCGGAGCTTCGAGAGGGGAAGCAAGGTCTTGCCGTTGCCAAGCCTTGCAATTCATCGTCTTGTGCGTGCTAGGCTTTGAAAATGGGAATCGCCACGCCGCCTGCCACCCTCAGCGCCGGATCGGCGCTCGATGGCTACGACACCCGCATCCTGGCCGAGCTGCAGGCCGATGCACGCCTGACCATGGCCGAGCTGGGCCGGCGCGTGCACCTGTCGCAGCCCGCGGTCAGCGAGCGCGTGCGCAAGCTGGAGGCGGCCGGCGTCATCACCGGCTACCGCGCCAGCGTCAACGTGGGCGCGCTGGGCTACGGCATCCGCGCCATCATCCGCGTGGGCCGTGCCGAATACGCCCGCGTGGTGCGGCTGATCCAGGAGACGCCCGAGGTCATCGACGCCTACAACGTCACCGGCGAGGACAGCTGGATCCTGCAGATCGCGGTGATCGACGTGGCGCACCTGGACGCGGTCGTCACGCGCTTCTGCCTGATGACCGAGACCTCCACCTCCATCATCCTCAACGTCGCGCGGGAGCACCATCCGATGCTGCCGGCGCGGCGCGAGAACATCCGACCCCCGCTCGTCAAAGTGGAGAACGCCTGAATGATCCCGACCTGCGATCTGTGTGACCGCTACAAGGCCGACACCACCGGGGCGCTGCGGGTGCTGCCCCCGGTGTTCCATGACTATGGCGGCCGCGCCGCCTTCTTCGGACCGGTGGCCACCGTGCAGTGCTTCGAGGACAACACGCCGGTCAAGGCCGCGGTGGAATCGCCGGGCCAGGGCCGGGTGCTGGTGGTGGCCGGCGGCGGATCGCTGCGGCGGGCGCTGCTGGGCGGCAACCTGGGCGCCGCCGCGGCCCGCAATGGCTGGGCCGGCGTGGTCATCGATGGCTGCGTGCGCGACGTGGCCGAGCTGCGGCCGCTGCCGCTGGGCATCCGCGCGCTGGCGCTGGTGCCGCTGCCCACCGAGCGCCGCGCTGAAGGCCTGGTGGACCTGCCGGTGCAGCTGCAGGGCGTGTGGGTGCGTCCTGGGGAGTGGTTGTATGCGGACGAGGACGGCATCGTGGTGCTGCCGCAGCAGCAGCAGGCATGAAGATGATCAAGCCCAAGTTGTCCAGACAAGAGCCGAATGCCTGGGTGGTGGTGCCTTCCACCCCGCAGCAGCTGGAAACGGCCGCGCGCGCGGCGCGGCGCCTGGTGAACAAGCGCGCGGCGGTGGCGGCCGGTGTGGCCGCCGTGCCCATCCCCGGGCTGGACATGCTGACCGACGTGGGCATGCTGGTGAAGCTGCTGCCCGAGATCAACGAGATCTTCGGCCTGACGCCCGAGCAGATCGAGCGGCTGGCGCCGGACCGCCGGCTGGTGGTCTACAAGGCCATGTCGGCCGGGGGCGGCATGCTGGTGGGCAAGCTGGTGACGCGCGACGTGGTGGTGCGGCTGCTGAAGATGGTGGGCGTGCGCCTGACCACCCAGCAGGCCGCCAAGTACGTGCCGATCGCCGGACAAGCGGTGTCGGCCGCGCTCACCTTCACGATGCTGCGTTATGTGTGCGCCCAGCACATCGAGCAATGCATCGCGGTGGCGCGACAGCTGCAGCTGCCGCCCCCCACCGAGCCGGCCAGCCTGTGACCCCACGCACCCGGGCTACAATCCGCGGTTCTCAGTCGGGGCGTAGCGCAGCCTGGTAGCGCGTCTGCTTTGGGAGCAGTAGGTCGCACGTTCGAATCGTGTCGCCCCGACCATGTAGCTGAAGCCGTCGCTTGCGACGGCTTTTTGCTTTTTGCGCGGGCGCTGCGAAATGCAGCATCCTTCTAACCTGGGCCAAACCTTCTAACGGGTGGCCTTCGTGGACCGCCCGGAACGCAGCCGAACGTAGTCCGCGGTTTGGCTGTCGGTCGAGTGCTGGCCCATGTCCCGGGCGGCCTGCATGCCGTCCAGCCGCTCCTTGTCGGTCAGGGCCTTCGCGCGCAGGTCTCGGAACATGACGCCGGGCACGCCGGCGCGCTTTACGGCGCGCTTCCATGCCGTCGACGCACCGCTGTACGTGAACTGCAGGCCGTCCTGCAGGGTGAACACGTACTCGGTCACCACCCGCTGGCTGGCGCGCTTCTTCAGCATGCGCTCAGCCCGAAGCCGACGGAGCCGCTCCACCACGTCGAGCAGCCGCGGCGTCCAACCGATCATCACAGCTGCGCCGGTGGTGGACGCAACCTTCGAGCGCCGGAAGAAGATGCCGTCGTCACCGACGTAGGGCGCGGCCGCGTCGTCGGGATCACGGCTCCACCGCAGCGCCAGCAGCATCCCGATGTCCCGGCCGGTGAGGTAGGCCATGTCGACCAGCGCGGCCAGCATCAGCCCCGAGCGGGTGCGCTTGCCGTCATCACCGTAGATCCCGCCGACCTTGATGCGGCGCAGCTCGCTGTCGGTGATGTATCTGGTGCGCGGCTTCTCCGTCATCGTGCGGATCACGTCCTGCACGGGGTTGTCGCGTCGCATGCCTTTCTCGATGGCGACCGCATCAGCTCGCGCATCAACGCCCGGTACTGGTTGTGCGTGCGCGCCTTGTCGCGCAGCGGCAGCAGGAACTCGGCAACATCCGGTGCCTCCACCTGGCCGGCCCGAAATTCCGAGAAGGCGTCGGCCAGGACCCGCAGCCGGCTATCGTTGTTCGCCTGGGTATTCGGCCTGTGTCTGCTGCCAACCTCGCGCTGCCACAACGAGATCAGCGCCGGCATGCGGTCATCGGCGGTGTTGCCAGCCAACGCGGTGGCCAGCGCCGTGTATAGGGCTGGCAGCCCCTCGGCGACCCGCGTGAGCTTCCGCCAGACCCGTTTCTTGCCAGCGGCCGTCACAAGGTAGTAGCGGCCACCTTTGACGTGCAGACGCTCGGGCAAGGCCTTGTCTCGGGTCATGGTTGCTCCGTTCGGTCAGGCAGCGCGCAGGACCGGGCGCACGCGCGGGCGCTCAGTCTGCACCTAGCCGGCGCACACGGCGCGGTAGTGGTCCCGCTCCAGGATAACCCGGCCGGTGGAGCCGATGCGGGCGCGCGTGAAGCCTGCGCGCTGCAACTCGCGCAGCTGCTTCGCCGCCACCTTGTAGCCGGTGAGGGCGACCAGCTCTTCTTCGGTCAGCGTGATCGGATCCATCAGCTCATCTCCACTCGCTGGAAGGCCAGAACCCACACCCAGGGGTTGGTTTCCCAGCCGCCGGCGCCGTTGATCTGATCCCACAAGCTGCCGTAGCTGCGCCGCGCACTGGTGAAGTAGTTGTAGGGGTGGTCTACCTGGGCATCGGCTTCAAGTTCGCCGACTTCATCCGGTCGATCCACCGCCTGCAGCGCTTCCTGCAGACGCGGCCGGTGCGCATCGACCTGATCTACACGGAGGCCGAGCGCGAGGTGCGCCGGACTTTCGAGCGCAAGTGGGCGCAGCACATCGAACAGGTGGAGAAGATGACCGCGATCATTCGTGAGTTCGGCCTGGCCAGCAGCCTGCGCAGCAGGATCCGGATCAGCCGCTTCTGCTTTAGCCCGCCACGGCCTTCGACATGATGGATCGCTCGGTCAGGCTGCGGCCAGAGCCGGCCGTGCAACGACGCGAGAGCGCATCGCAGAAAGCATCGGCTGCTCCACGAACTTGAAGTTAAGGATGGCAACTGCAATGCAGGCTGCCGGTACAACGACGAGCTCAGCAATCGCGGACTGGCCGACCGTTCTCCTCAGCAGTGCTTCGGCGGGCCAGATGACGAGTGGGTGAATGAGGTAGAGCGAGTACGAGGCATCCCCGAGCAGCTTCAACGGACGGACCGGAAGTCGCCGGATCTGCTGCTCCAAGCAAATTACACCAAGGACGAGCAAGGCGGCAGGTACACCGAAGTACACGGTGCGCGGTCCGGCGTCGAACAGTTTGGGCGAGATCATGGTGGCAAAGGCGACCGCCGCCGCCAAGCTCACGAGGCCGATGACGAAGCGAACACGCGTGTCGTTCGCGAATCGCTTGCGCACGATCGCGACGGCGATACCTGCCAGAAATTCGAGGAACAGCGGGCTCGTCATTCGGAACTGGATGGCGCTGGTGGTGTCCGCGAACTTCCGCAACGCAATGAGGGTGCCGAAGACGAGCACCAGCGCGACCAGACGCTGTGCGCTGCTTCGGAGGAACAGGGTGCACCCGACAACGATGTAGAAGAAGAACTCGTAGTTGAGGGTCCAGCCCGGGATCAGGAAAGGATAAAACTGCCCGTCCTTGCTGTGCGCCACGGGAATGAAGAAGAAGGCCTTGAGACCCTCAACAAAGTTCGGGATGTGTCCTGTGCCGGTGGCGAACCTGAAGGCGAGGGTTGCCAGCAGCGCGAACCAATAGAGCGGCACTACCCGGATCAAGCGCGTACGCCACCAAGCTCCCGGCGTGACGCCCGGCCGTTGGGTTGTCAGCCAGATGATGAAGCCGCTGAGCACGAAGAAGACGTCGACGCCCGCCGACAGGAGGCCGACTGCAAACGTGTCTTCGCTCGCCTTGCCAAGCGCTCTTGGCAGCACGTGAAAGTACACCACTGCGAGCGCCGCGATGCCTCGCAGGTACTGGACGCCAATTAACTCGTTCATGATTCCTCCTGGTCGGCGGGCTCTTCGGCACGCCGTGTCGATATGCAAGATCCATGCAAATAATGCTGCACTGCACAAGCTTAGGACACCAAGAGTCCACTGAGCCGCAAGGCGTCGGCGGTTCTTCTCCAACGTAGAAGCCCCGCGACAGGTGAATCCTTGCTGCCCCCTTACCCAGGGGGGGGGGCGGCGACCTTGCCGGCAATCTCAAGGTGCACAGTTGTGCGCTCAAGGAGTGGAAGAGCCGGAGGCATTTCTCGACTGGTTATCCGGCCAGGTCATGCTCGCAGCCGCTGTAGCCTGCGAAATCTCAGGGAGTCATCATGCTCAAGAGCTTGGTTTCAGGCGTCGTCCTGGCATGTCTCACCGCCGGCGCGAATGCCTTCTCGTGTGCCCCTACCGAGACTCAGGAATGCCGTCTTGAGCTGAGTACTGTCACCGTGCGATGGGACAACGGCATCGACAATTTCATTGTCGACACCCAGTACAACGGCACGGACGGCTACGTCTACGGGTACAGCAGCTCTGCTGATTTTCCAAACCTGACGGCGGTGGACATCGCTGGCGGCACGCGCGCCGGCTTCTCGTTCGTGCCGAACATGGTCGGCCAAGTAGGCGGCAGCGGCATCAACGGCTACCACGAAGGCAGCGCCTCGTTCCTTTTCAAGCGCATGGAGTTCATCGCGAAGAGCGGCTTCAAGGTCGACGCGATTGAGTTCACCATCACCGGCAACCGGAGCCAGGTCGGCAACGGCTACGCCGCGATCGGCGTGCCGGGTGTGCCTGAGTTCACTGGCGATTCGTTCGTCGCAACGGCGCTGTGGACGCCCAACCAGACGACGTTTGGCGGCTTTATCAGCGTGAGTGCTTTCTACCAGGAGGGCGAGGATGGGACGGCCGCAGACTACGGTACGGCGTTCGCCAGTCTTGACAGCGTGCGCATCGTTGCGTACGTAAGCGCGGTACCCGAGCCGGCGCAGGCGTACTTGATGCTCGCGGGCGCCTTGCTGCTTGTGGCTGCGCGGCGGGCCCAGTCTCAGCAGTAGAGCTGCGAAGCGTGCGCACGAGCGAGTAGTCAACAGGCCCGCGCGTTGAAGCGCTCGTGCGGCGTGTCGCCAGGGCGCTTGGTCTTCAGCCAGTCGGCGTGCGAGCACCGGCTATGAACACCACCTTGATGGCCAGCAAGGGCCGCCTAAGCTGAAGATTCAAACTACCGCAGGTGGTGGCCATGAGGAATCCCATTTGTCCTTCCCGAGTTCGCGTCGCCCTCGCCGGCATGGCCGGCGTGATAACCATGACCGCCCTGCCAGTCCAGGCACTCACTCACATCTTTGAGGGGGATGTGCTGGTCGGTGCTGACAGCGTGGACGTTCAAGGGACGTTGCTCGACGTGCGTTTTTATGATGGATCATGCGTCGCTGTGTTCAACGGTTGCGACGACCAAGGCGACTTCCTGTTTGGGTCAGCGGCCTCACCGACGCCACGGGACGCTGCGTGGTCACTGGTAAGAGAGGTGCTGGGTCGTATCAGCGACGTTCAGACGCCATACATTGGCGCGGTTCTCGGTTGTAGGGACGTCTTCGACTGCGATTTCGTCGCGCCCAATTCGGTTGATCCCCGACGCCAAGTGGTCAACGGGATTGCCGCTGAAAGCCACCATTCCACAATCGGCTTCACCGTGACCGCGCTGTCCAGCACGGTGGACACCTCAACGCTAGACGACGTGGTCTACGCCCGTTGGAGTCTGTCGCCGGTACCCGAACCGGCGCCGGCGTGGCTCATGCTAGTGGGGCTGCTGGCGTTGGGGCATCGGCGCTTGAATGCGAAATTCAAATGGTTTGGAGTCGGTCTCCGCGGGCGTCGTGGCGCAGAAGGTATCCCTGTTTAGGGCTTTGCGGCAGTAAGGCAACCCGTGCATGTGCGCCGATGCATTGTCCGCCGCGCAAGCACGCCAATGAGGCGGCAACCTCCGGGAACTACTTCGTTGCGTCTGCGCCGTTGCGCGACTGCAGCCGCACCGAGCCGCCGCCTCACTTGGCCAGCAAGCGGTAGCTGTCGTACTTAACGCCGAAGATCCAGTCGGCGTCCGAGAAGGGCGTGCCCACGCCCAGCAGCATCGGGGAGATTGCCTGCAGGCGCGGGCCCGGCGGCAGCCGCGGCGGCATCAGGCTCCGAACGTTGGTCGCTGCCGCACAACCACCAGCAGGCCGGCGAGTAGCAGGGCAGCAGTGCCGAGCTCTGGCACCGGCGCAACGTAGCTTCCGCCAAGGTAAGCGATACCACGAAATACCCCCTGCTCCTCAAGCGAAGTAGCGTTCTCGAATGAGGCAGTCAGGACCCGACTGGCCGAGCCGAACGTGCTCAGCTGCAGCTCGTTCGTCTGGCCACTCGGCTGCTGCCCCCCGAAGTTGCGGTAGAGCGTGAGGTGGGAGAACGCAAGGATGTTCATTTCCTCGCCGGCCACGAGAGGCGCATGGCTGGCGTCGATGTTTGCCGCGGCCGTTACCACCAGGCGCGTCGCCGGCGTCAGCGTGAACTCGATGTAGCCAAGGTCGGCGTACAGCGTAAAGCTGCCTGTGTGCGTCAGGTCGCGAAGTGCTACTTGGGCCTGGGCTGTCGTCCCCGGCGCACTGCCTTGTGCGTCGATGCTCGCCGAGCCGTCGACACCGGCCCCTGAGACCTGCGTGAGGGAGGGCTGGAACCTCGCAGCGTCGTTCGCCTCTTCCACCGACAGCGGCGGAAAGAACAGGATCCCCGCTGTCAGGCTGGTACTTACTCGGGTGGGATGGAACGTGATAGAGGGTGTCACGCCGTCGCCGGAATCAAGGTCCATGAGCTGGAGCTGCAGCGGACCCAGTGAGACGCGAGCGTCCATGGTGGCTGCCTGAGCACCAGAGGTAATTGACGCCAGCAGGAATAGCAGTGCGAGGCAAGAGCGGTTGGCCATCACCTCTCCCCAGTGAATACCGGCAATGTAGGGTGCGCATGCGGCTCAGCCATCCCTAGGTTGACCGGGCTCAGTCCTGCCAGAGCCGGTGGCGCTCCGCGAACCGCTGAACCGCGTCCTCCTGCTCTAGCGGTGCGCTTGATGGCTTGGCAACGGTTCCCGTCGGACAGCAATTAAGCTCTTGCTTAGGCCGAAGAAGCGCTCCCGAAAAAGTTCGGCATCAGGAAATAATTCTCCGAGCATTTTGCAATCGAGCAGCATGGCGGCCTGCTGTGCGATGGCCGCGGTGTGCACCGTGCCTGCTTGCGGCCAGCTGCCCAGAGGCATTGACATCGCGATGCGGATGCGCCACGGCATCGGCAGCCAGTGCAGGAGCGGAAAGATGTAATGCGGCTCTACGGGGAACCAGAAGTTGGGTGTCTGCACGTAGTACGCCTTGCCAACGCGGCGAATCTCGGTGGCCATCGCCACCATGCTACGCCACATTCCGACGTGCTCGATCACCGAGTTTGAAAGGACGAGGTCAAACGATCCGCTTTCGTATTGCGACAGATCACAAGCGTCCCCCGCAACGCTGTCGAACACATCCGTTGCACCAGCCTCGACATTGGACTTCTCGATGTTAAGCAGCGTGATGCGCACGTTGCGGTCGCGCAGCATTTGCCTAGGCACAATGTTCCAAAAGCTAGACGTACCGCCGACGTCTAGGATGCCGCAACTACCGCGCAACGCAAAGCTTGCATCTATCAAATGGAGAATTGGACCGGAGCGCTTGGTGCGCAACCGGCTTCCAAAAGAGGCCGGATTGTTGTAATCGACGAATCGGCTTAGGAACGAAACTGGCATATGTTGAACTCCTGTCATCCACAGTAGGTAGGAAGTCTCAGGGTTTAAGGCAACCTGATGGTGCGGCACCTGCCGGACACCAGCGAAGATCCATGTCGTCCCAATAAATCTTAATGGCCTGCCCGCGTGACCGCACGTATTCGACCAGTTCCTTCGACGTGTAAAGCTTTAGCGGGTTAAAGTGCGATAGTCCCTTCGGCGCACGATCATCCGGATGGTGAGTGAAATTTGTGACGTCGAATAGTTGGACCGTGCGCTTGCCATAACTTACAGTCAGCCGAAACCGGCCAGTGGAAGCGTCGCCTTCCTTCCAATAATAGTCCAAGGTCATCCAGCGCCCCAACGGAATTTCGAAGCCATTGGCTTGCTCTTCCCACACCGTCTTGCTCCACGATGGCTCTCCATCCAACTTCGTCTGACCGTGCACGGCAAATCGAAGTTGGGCGTTTGCCCCAAAGCCCTCGCGGACGATATTCACACTGATCCGGAACGGGTGAGTACTCTTAATCCAATCAGGATCGTTCCACCATTCTGAAACCGTGAACCAATTGATGTTGCCAGGATAGTCACCGAGGACAGAAAGTTCGTTTGGGACCAGTAACCGGACGCTCATACGGACTTCGCGAAGCTTCACGTTGTCATAGACGTCCATCTGCACTCGCCCCTTGCTGGGCGTTCCACGGCCGTCTCGCACGTTGGGATCTTGCAGCCAGAACATCAGCACCTTATTGCCTGGATCGACCGGATCGTCCACTACCCTTGCAAAACGTTCTTTTCCAGAGCCGCCTTGATATTCAATACTTACCTCGCCTAGTCGAGCATCGCTCCGTTCAGGGTCCAGCGTGCCAGCGCACTCCGAGGTGCCGCTGGTAGGAGCTAGGGCCTCACGCTGCGCTGCGTCGTCCGAGCCGACCACTACGCCGTTGAAGTCCGAGTAACGACGGAGAAAAGAGCCATCAGTTGCGCAGCCGGTCAGCCACGCACGCGAACGTGCTTGGCGAGCCATGAGCTGGGTGGGCACGGGGGCTGCGCGGCCTACGTCGACGGCTACTGGTGTGTTCGAGGGCGTTGCCGCTCGAGGAGCTTGCAGATGCAAGCCCGCGGCCGATGTGACCAAAAGAAGCCAGGCCAGACGCACTTCAGCATCCTTCGAGTTTTCCGTGGCGCGGAAATCGCTAGGCCTCACGGGCTCTGACCACAGGCAGTTGCATCCTACGTCGCCCCGCTCAGCCGGAAAAAGTGAGCAACGGCATATTCGTATGAGGGATGACTCGCATTGACTCCCGCTAGGCGTGCGGCGGTCCCTGAGGACGGCTCCTGACTGCTGGTATGTGCCGGCCTGTCGATGGGAAATGGGCGCGGTGGCAGGGATCAGTGCTGGTGGTCCGCGCCGAAACCTTCTAACGGCTGGGAAGCTCCCCGGGAGAAGCCAATCCAAAACGACTGGTCCGCGGTTAGAACGACGAGGCATGCACCCCTAGGAGTCTGCGCGGCAGAAGCCGCGCCGC
>NZ_JZUE01000048.1 GCF_000969605.1 Aquincola tertiaricarbonis
CCGCGTGGTGGAGGACGGGCCGCCGCAGAGCCTGCGCCAGCGCGGCGGCCTGTTCGAGCGGCTGTGGCGGCTGCAGGCCGCCGGCATGGAGACGCCCTGAGGCGCCTGCGGCTCAGCCCACCGCGTTGGCGGTGGACTGCGGTCCGCTGTCGGGATCGGTCTCGGCCGCGATCGGATCGCCGGTGGGCGTGCCCGCCGGCTCCGAGATGGTGGCCAGCAGCTGGCCGGTCACCGCGCCGCGGTCCTGCAGCGCGAGGTCGCCCAGCGACAGCATGCCCACCAGCCGGCCCTCGGCATCCACCACCGGCAGGCGGCGGATCTGCTGCTCCTTCATGCGCTCGACCACCGTGTCCACGTCGTCGGTGTCGCGGCACACCTCGGGCTCGGCGGTCATCACGTCCTCCAGCCGGGTGATGTGCAGCGGCCGCTCCTCGGCCACGCCACGCACCGCGATGTCGCGGTCGGTGACGATGCCCAGCAGCGTGTCGCCATCGCAGATCGGCACCGCGCCCACGTCCAGCTCGGCCATGGTGCGCGCCGCCTTGACCAGGGTGTCGCCCGGGCCCAGCATGGTGACGCCGCGTGTCATCAGTTCGGAAACCTGCGTCATGCTGCCGCCTCCGACTCAGGCGCCGCGGGCGAAGTCGCCCAGGCCGGTGGAGCGCGGGCCCGGACCGCTCTGCGAGGACGACTGCAACAGCTCGTCACCGCTGCCGCCCGGTGCGGCCGACAGGCTGGAAAGCCTTGCCGCATTCAGCTGCTCGCCGGCGTTGCCGGTGGCCGGGCCGGTGCTGCTGCCGTAGCCGGCGCCACCGGCCGTGCCCAGGCTTAGGCCGCGCGATTGCGCCGCGTCGCGGGCACTCTGCCCCAGGGATTCGAGCACCGCCCGCGGGCCGCCGCGCGCGACGATCGCCTTGCTGCCGAAATAGGCCAGGCCCAGCAGGCCGCCGAGTTTGATCAGGTTCATCGCCCATCCTTCCGCTTCAGGGTGCGGCACCGGATTGGCGCCGCCGTCAGGGCTGCTGGTGGCAGGCCGCATGCCTGCGGGCTTCAGCCCTGGCGGGCGGCCAGTTCGGCGCGCAGGCGGTCTTCCTGGGCGCGCAGCTCGGGCGTCAGCTCGGCGCCGAAGTCCTCGGCCTCGAATACCGGGCGGATCTCCAGTTCCGAATCCACCGGCATCGGATTGGGGCAGCGGCGGGCCCATTCCAGCGCCTCGTCCATCGAGGCCACCTGCCAGATCCAGAAGCCGGCCACCAGCTCCTTGGTCTCGGCGAAGGGGCCGTCGATCACCTGGCGCTGGCTGCCGGAAAAGCGCACCCGCTTGCCGCGGGCGCTGGGGTGCAGGCCCTCGCCGGACACCATCACGCCGGCCTGCACCAGCTCCTCGTTGAAGCGGCCCATGGCGGCCAGCATCTCGGTGGAGGGCATCTCGCCCGCCTCGGAAGCAGCCGTGGCCTTCACCAGCACGATCACACGCATCACCAGCTCCTTGTCCCAAGTGGTTGACTTCACATCACCACGACGAAGCAGGCCGGCCCGTTTCGACAGCCCGGCGGCTAGAAGAGCACCACCACGCCCGACTTGTCGTCGTCCTGCAGGTTGCCGTCGCGCACCAGCGCCTCGTGCGACCACACCTGGTCGCGGCCGTGGTTCTTGGCGTGGTAGGTGGCGTGGTCGGCCCGCTCGAAGGCAGCCGAGGGCGTGTCGCCGGGGCGCAGCCGGGTGACGCCGGCGCTGACGGTGATGCGGCCCACCTGCGGCATCGGGTAGTCGGCCACCGCCGCGCGGAAGCGGTCGAAGGCCTGCAGCGCCTCGGCCTCGGTGGCGCCGCGCAGCAGCACCACGAATTCCTCGCCGCCGAAGCGGTAGAGGCGGTCGCTGGCGCGGAAGCTGGTGTTCATCAGCCGCGCCACCAGCAGCAGCACCTCGTCGCCGATCAGGTGGCCGAAGCGGTCGTTCACGCGCTTGAAGTGGTCGATGTCGATCACGCCCAGCCAGTGCACCGGGCCAGCATCGCCGCGGCGGCGGTCCGGGCCGGCCGGGCCGGCGCCGGTGCCGGTGCCTTCGGCCAGCAGCTTGAAGAAGGCGGTGTCGAAGCTCTTGCGGTTGAGCAGGCCGGTGAGCGTGTCGCGCTCGCTGTAGTCCAGCAGCGCGCGGAAGTTGCCGAACACCTGCAGGATGCCGCTGACCAGCGCCGATTCCTGCCGCGTGAGCGGATAGCGGGTGTGCAGCTCCAGCACCGCCTCCACCCGCTCGCCGGCCAGCATCGGAAAGCCCGACCAGGCCGGCGGGCCCGCGCTGCGCTGGCGCTCGCCGGTGTGCAGGCAGCGTGCGCGCAGCAGATGCTCGTCCAGCGCCGGCAGGTCGTCGAACTCCACCAGCGGCACCGCATCGGCGGCATGGGCCACCGCGCCGTCGGTGACGGCCGACTGCAGCCGCAGCCGGCTGCTCCAGCGCGCCGGCTGGCCCTCGGCCACGCGATGGATGGCCAGCGCGTCGGGCCGCACCAGGTCGCGGATCGACTGCAACAGGCTCAGGTCGAGCAGGTCGCGGTCGCGCAGCTCGGTCAGGCGGCCCAGGTGGTCGATGGCGTTTCGCATGCACTTCCTGCGGTGGTGGGTCGCGGGCTGCGGGCCAGCAGCTCTTCGGTGAAGAGCGCCACGGGACGCGGCCTGTCATGGAGGAATCCCTGCTGCAGCGTGCAGCCCTGCGCGCGCAGGAATTCGGCCTGGGCGCGGGTCTCCACGCCTTCGGCCACGGTGTCCAGGCCGAACTTGCGGGCGATGGCCAGCATCGCCAGCACGATGGCCGCGTCGTCGTCGTCCTCGGTGAGGTCGCGCACGAAGCCGCGGTCGATCTTCAGCTCGTGCACCGGCAGCTGCTTGAGGTACATCAGGCTGGAATAGCCGGTGCCGAAGTCGTCGATGGCGATGCGCAGCCCGGCCTCGGCCAGCAGCCGCAGCCGTGCCGGCGCATCGCCTTCCAGCAGCACGCCCTCGGTGATCTCCAGCGTGAGCAGCCGCGGCGGCACGCCGGCCTCGCGCAGCGTGTCCAGCACGAAGCTGGCGAAGGCCGGCTCGCAGAACTGCCGCGGGCTCACGTTGACCGCCATCGGCAGCTCGATGCCCTGCGCCAGCCAGCCGGCCAGCACCGCGCAGGCGCGGCGCAGCACCCAGCGGCCGATGTCGATGATGAGCGGGCCCTCCTCCGCCAGCGGGATGAACTCCGCCGGGCTGATGGGTCCCTTGACCGGATGCGTCCAGCGCAGCAGCGCCTCGCACGCGGCCAGCGTGCCGTCGGGCCGCCACTGGCCTTGCAGTGCCAGGCTCAAGCCGTCGTGCTGCAGCGCCTGGCGCAGGTCGGTCTCCAGCACCAGGCGGCTGGCCACCTGGTCGCGCATGCGGGCCTCGTACAGCCGCAAGGTGCCGCGGCCGGCGGCCTTGGCGGCATACATGGCGGTGTCGGCCTCGCGCACCAGGTCGGTGGCGGATTCGGCCTCGGCCTTGGGGAAGCAGGTGCCGCCGATGCTGGCGGCCAGGCTGAAGGCCAGGCCCTCCACCTGCAGCGGCTCGGCCAGCACCTGCAGCAGCTTGCGGCCCACCCGCTCGGCGCCGGCCGCGGCCGCGGCCAGGTCGGCGCCCAGCCAGGGCAGCAGCACCACCAGCTCGTCGCCGCCCAGGCGGGCCAGCGTGTCCTCGGCGCGCAGCTGGCCGGCCAGCCGCTGGGCCACCGCGCGCAGCACCTGGTCGCCCACCATGTGGCCGTAGGCGTCGTTGATGCGCTTGAAATGGTCGAGGTCGATGAACAGCAGCGCACCGTGCCCGGCCCGCCGCGGCGCGCTGCGCAGCGCCATCGCCAGCCGGTCGTTGAGCACCGTGCGGTTGGGCAGGCCGGTCAGGTTGTCGGTGGTGGCGGCGCGGTGCAGCGCGGCCTCGGCCGCCTTGCGCTCGGTGATG
Organism: Aquincola tertiaricarbonis; assembly: GCF_000969605.1. GTDB lineage: Bacteria > Pseudomonadota > Gammaproteobacteria > Burkholderiales > Burkholderiaceae_C > Aquincola > Aquincola tertiaricarbonis. The sequence continues at coordinate 3,957 of NZ_JZUE01000048.1, forward strand.
TCGAGGATCACGCCTGACAGCTGCGACGCCCGGCCCTGGCCGTCGCGGTCGCTGGCGGCGCCGGCGGCCAGGTACCAGCGCTCGGCGCCGCTGGCCACGCGCAGCCGGAACTCCGAGCGGTAGGGCCGCGACGGGTCGTCGATGTGCGCGGCCAGCGCGGCGCGCACGCCGGCTTCGTCCTGCGGATGCACCGATGGCCAGAACGGCGTGCGCACCCGCTGGCCGCTGCCCAGGCCGGCCAGCAGCAGTCCGCTGGTGACGGCGGCGCCGCGGTCCAGCTCGACGTAGTCGGTGTCCACGTTCCAGGTCCAGGGCGTGATGGCCGCGGCATCGATGGCCAGCGTGAGCAGCTGGCGCGAGGCCCGCTCGCCGGTCTCGTCGGCGAAGCAGGTGATGGCGCCGCACACGCTGCCGTTGGCATCGTGCAGCGGCGCGGTGCTGGTGCGCAGCCAGCGCCGCTGGCCGTCGCCCAGGCGCAGGCCGATGGACACGCCGTGGCGCGGGCGGCCGTCGGCCAGCGTCATGGCCAGCGGCCGCTCGTGCGGCTGCAGCGGCAGGCCGTGCTCGCCCACCGCGTCGCCGAAGGCCTCGTGCATGCGGGTGCCCAGCAGCCGGGTGAGCGGCGCGCGCAGGATGGCCTCGGCCGCGCGGTTGCCGCTGGTGGCCCGCTGGTCCGGCCCGTAGACCAGCACGCCCACCGGCAGCGAATCGAAGAGCGCCTGCGCCTGCTCGTGCTGGGCCACCAGGTGGCTGACGTCCGACACCACCGCCAGGTAGCCGCGGAACACGCCCTGCGGGTCGTGCCAGGGATGCAGGTCCACGTCCATCCACAAGGTGGCCGCGCCCAGGGCCTGGTTCTTGGTGCGCACCCGCGCCGGCCGGCGCGCGGCCACGGCGGCGGCCAGGTGGTCGCGGGCCTGCAGGTCGCTGCGCAGGAAGGGCAGCACCTCGCCGGGCCGGCGGCCGCGGCCGGCCTCGGGCGTGACCCCGGTCAGGCGGCCGAAGGCGGCATTGGCCCAGACGATGCGGTTGTCGGTGCCGGTGATCAGCACGCCGTGGTGGGTGTGCTCGGTCACCAGGGCCAGCCGCTGCAGCTCGGACTCAGCCTGCTGCTGCTGCGCCATCGCGCGGCGCAGGGCCAGCAGGTTCATCAGCTGGCGGCCCAGGCGCTCCAGGGTGTCCAGCGCATCCGGCTGCAGCTGCCCGGGCCGGGTGTCCATCACGCACAGGGTGCCGATGGCATGGCCTTCGGGCGTGCGCAGCGGCACGCCGGCATAGAAGCGCACGCCCGGCCCGCCCACCACCAGCGGATTGCCGGCGAAGCGCGGATCGGCCAGGGCGTCCTCCACCACCAGCACGCCCTCGGCGCAGATGGCATGGCCGCAGAAGGAGATGTTGCGCGGCGTTTCACACAGGTCCACGCCCACGCGGCTCTTGAACCACTGGCGCTGCCCGTCCACCAGCGAGACCAGGCCCACCGGCGTGCCCGCCGCGCGCGCCGCCAGCACCGCGAAATCGTCATAGGCGGCTTCCGCCGGGGTGTCGAGCACCCGGTAGGCATGAAGCGCGGCGAGGCGGGCGGCCTCGTCGGGAGGAACGGGCGCGGGTTGGTAGGTGGGGTACGTCATCAGGCCGGTGAACTGCCGCGAACACCTGGTCCGCGCTCGGATATCGGCGGGCTACCGTAGCGATTAAGCCACACCGACATGCGCCGTGCAGATACCGCACGGCAGGTGTAACACCAGCGCCCGGCGCATCGGCCGCCGGGCCCCGCTCAGCGCACGCCTGCCAGGTCGACGCGCGCCGTCTCGCGGCTGGTGACCAGCGCGGTCATCGTCACCACGCCGTTGCCCGCCAGGTACAGGCCCACGCCCCACAGGCCGTACGACCTGTTGAGGTCGATGGCCACCAGCGTGGGCAGCGAGGCGCCGACGATGGAGGCCAGGTTGTAGGCCATGGAGGCGCCGGAATAGCGCACCTCGGTGGGAAACAGCTCGGGCAGCAGCGCCGCCATCGGCCCGAAGGTGCAGCCCATCAGCGCCATGCCCACCAGGATGAACGCCAGCACCGAGGCCGGCGTGCCGTGCGAGAGGAACTGCGGCATCAGCAGCCCGAACACCATGATGGCCGCGGTGACCGCCATCAGCCAGTGGCGGCGGCCGAAGCGGTCGGCCAGCTTGCCGGCCACCAGGCAGAACACGCCGAACACCACCGCCCCGGCCAGCAGGATGCCGGTGAAGGTGTTGGCCGGGATGCCCAGGCCGGTGGCATGGCCCGCGGCGGAGGTGCCCACCGGGCTCTTGGAATACACCTGCACGAAGGCCGTCATCAGGTAGAACAGCACGTAGGTGGTCGTCATGATCAGCGTGCCCTGCAGCACCCGGCCGCCATGCTGGCGGAACACGGCGCTCACCGGGGCCTGCTCGGTGCGGCCGGCCTTCTCCACGTCCTGGAACACCTGGCTCTCGTGCAGCGTCAGCCGCACGTACAGGCCCACGCCCACCAGCACGATGGACAGCACGAACGGGATGCGCCAGCCCCAGGCCACCATCGCGTCGGCGCCGATCAGCCAGGTGACCAGGAAGAACACGCCATTGGCCATGAACAGGCCGATGGGCGCGCCCAGCTGCGGGAAGCTGCCGAACCAGCCGCGCTGGCCGGGTGGTGCGTTTTCCGTGGCCACCAGCGCGGCGCCGCCCCATTCGCCGCCCAGGCCGATGCCCTGGCCGATGCGGAACAGGCACAGCAGCAACGGCGCGGCCAGGCCGATCTGCTCGTAGCTGGGCAGCAGGCCGATGGCCACGGTGGACAGGCCCATGGTCAGCAGCGAGGCCACCAGCGTGCGCTTGCGGCCGATGCGGTCGCCGAAGTGGCCGAACAGCGCCGAGCCGATCGGCCGCGCCAGGAAGGCCAGCGCCAGCGTGGACAGCGACAGCAGCATGGCGGCCGACGGATCGCCCTTGGGAAAGAACTGCGTGTTGAACACCAGCACCGCGGCGGCGGCATAGATGTAGTAGTCGTAGAACTCGATGGCCGTGCCCACGAGGGAGGCAACGGCCACATGGCGCGGCGAATTGCGCGAGGCGGAAGAAGACATCAGGACCTTTCAAGGCGCATGGCCAGCCGCGGCCGGCCATGCGCGGCCGCACCGGGCGGGCTGCGGGGCAGCCACGGCCGGTCGGCACATGCATGCGCAGAGGGAGGAAAGGCGCCGGCGCCACGGTCGCAGCGGCGGCGAGCCCAGCCGACCGAGCGCCGGCCGCCTTCTGGGCGGTACTTCATCAGGCGGTGCCTGCGGGGGTGGCGCAGGGTGGTCCGCGCGCTCGGGAACCTAGGGATTCTACGGGGACGCCCCGCTGCGGCACTGGGCAGCCGCATGGCCCCAGACCCCCGGCGGCCCGCCGTTTGCTAGCGCTGCTGCCATGACCCAACGCCTGGTGCAAGCACTGCAGGCGCAGTGGCCGGGCCCCTGGCGGATCCAGGAACTGGGTGCCAGCGGCTTCTGCTCCACCTGGCGCGCCGATGGCCCGGCCGGTGCCTGCTTCGTCAAGACGCTGCCGCCGCCGCATGCCGCCACGTTGGAGGCCGAGGCCGACGGCCTGCAGGCGCTGGCCGGCAGTGGCTGCGTGCGGGTGCCGCGGGTGCTGGCCAGCTTCACCGATGCGCCGCAGTACCTGGCGCTGCTGGTGATGGAGTGGCTGCCACTGCAGCGGCCGCGGGCCGACTACGGGCCGCGCCTGGGCCGGGCGCTGGCGGCGCTGCATGCTGCGCCCGCGCCCGGCGGCGGCCGCTTCGGCTGGCACCGGGAGAACCGCCTGGGCCCCACGCCGCAGCCCAACGGCTGGAGCCGCGAAGGCGGCCTGGCCGGCTGGCTGGACTTCCTGCGCGGCCAGCGGCTGCTGGCGCTGAATGCGCGCCTGCAGGCCGCCGGTGGCCATGAGGAGCTGGTGCTGGCGGTGCAGCAGGTGGCCGACCGGCTGGACCCCCTCTTCGATGACGGACCGCTGCCGCGCCCGGCGCTGCTGCACGGCGACCTGTGGCTGGGCAACTGCGGCGCGCTGGCCGACGACGAACCGGTGCTGTACGACCCGGCGGTGTCGGTTTCCGACCCCGGCATGGAGCTGGCGCTGCTGCAGCTCTTCGGCCAGCCGCCGGCCGGCTTCTGGCACGCCTACCAGGAAGCCGCGCGCTGGACGCCGGACGACCTGCAGGCGCACGAGCGGCGGCGGCCGGTCTACCAGCTGTACCACCTGCTCAACCATGTGCTGGTGTTCGGCGGTGGCTACGGCCGGCAGGCGCTGGCCATGGCCGGGCAGCTGCTGCGGCCGCGCTGAGCCGGCCCGGCGGCGGCGCGGCGGCTCAAGCCCTGCCGCCGCGCACCGATAGCCAGGGGGCCGTCCATTACGAGAGAAGTACCCATGTCCGCACCCCTGCCCGCCACGGTGGCCGCCGCCCTGGCCGCCGACGCCCACTCACTCGCCGACGTCCGCGGCAAGCTCGCCGCGCTGGACCGGGTGCAGGCGGTCATCGAATTCAGCCTCGACGGCCGGGTGCTGCATGCCAACGACAACTTCCTCGCCCTGCTGGGCTACCGCGCCGACGAGGTGGTGGGCCAGCACCACCGGCTGTTCTGCGAACCTGACTACGCCCGCTCGCCCGCCTACGTGGAGTTCTGGCAGCGGCTGGGCCGCGGCGAGTTCGATGCCGGCCGCTATCGCCGCGTGACCAAGAGCGGCGCCAGCGTGTGGATCCAGGCCTCGTACAACCCGATCTTCGGCGACGACGGCCGGCCGCTGAAGGTGATGAAGTTCGCCACTGACATCACCGAGGAGGCCGAGCGCAGCGCCGAGACCCAGGGCAAGCTCGACGCCATCGACCGCTCGCAGGCCGTCATCGAGTTCGACCTGCAGGGCAACGTGCTGCGGGCAAATGCCAACTTCCTGCGCACCATGGGCTACACGCTGGAGGAGGTGGCCGGCCGCCACCACGGCATGTTCTGCGACAGCGAGTACATCCGCAGCCAGGAATACCGCGACTTCTGGGCCGACCTGCGCGAAGGGCAGTTCAAGTCGGGCCGCTACCGCCGCACCGGCAAGCACGGCGCGGAGGTGTGGATCCAGGCCACGTACAACCCCATCCTCAACCTGCACGGCAAGCCGTACAAGGTGGTGAAGTTCGCGATGGACATCAGCACCCAGGTACGCCGCGAGCGCGAGGTGGGCCAGAAGGTCAGCGACATCACCGCGGTGATGGCCGACATGTCGGCCACCATCGACAGCATGGCCCGCGGCGCCCAGCGCGCGGCGGACCTGGCCGCACAGACCCAGCGCGAGGCCGGCGACGGCAGCCAGCGCCTGGGCCGCTCGCGCGAGGCCATCACCGACATCCGGCAGTCGGCCACCAACATCCACGAGATCATCGACACCATCGGCGAGATCGCCGGCCAGACCCACCTGCTGGCTTTCAACGCCGCCATCGAGGCGGCGCGGGCCGGCGAGCATGGCATCGGCTTCTCGGTGGTGGCCGACGAGGTGCGCAAGCTGGCCGAGAAGTCGGCCCAGGCCGCGCGCGAGATCACCAAGCTGATCCACCAGACCTCGGCCCACGTGGCCGAAGGCGGCCGGCTGTCGGAGGAAGTGGACGAGGCCTTCGCGCGCATCCGCGGCGCGGTGGACGCCACCACGCAATCGGTGCACGACATCCATGCCGCCACCCAGCAGCAGGCCGGCGCCACCAAGGACGTGAGCCGCCTGCTCAACGACCTGGTGCGCGCGGCCGTTCAGCAGCCGGCGCCGTGAACGTCGTCGCCAGGCCGCCGGAAGGCGGCGCTCCTCCCGTGGGGAGGGATACCGCTGCGCGGGCGCTTGCGGCGACGGTCCCGGCCGCCTATGCCCGCGTGCGGGTGGGCCGGCAGGCGCTTGCGATTCCGGCCGAGCAGGTGCTGCAGGCCGGGCCGTGGCCGGCCGACGGCCTGCTGCCGGTGCCGCGGCGCGGCGGCGCGCTGGCCGGCATGTGCCACCACGACGGCGGGCTGCTGCCGGTGGTGGCGCTGGAGCGCTGGTGCCCCATCGCCACCGACGTGCCCGACGCACCGGCCACGCCCGGCGACGACCGCCGGCTGCTGGTGCTGCGCTGTGGCAGCGCCCTGGTCGGCCTGGCCGCCGATGCGGTGCTGGGCGTGAGCCCGGCCCCTGCCGCCGGCCCGGTGCGGCTGCACCATGAGGACGAGGAACACGAGCTGTTCCAGTCCGCGGTGATGCTGGGCGGCGAGGCCACCTGCGTGCTGGAGGTGGGCCGCCTGACCCGGCTGGCGCGCGTGTGGGCCGAGCGTGCGCGGCTGCACGGCGATGCACCCGACGCCGCGGCGGCCGCCGATGCCGGCGCCGGCGCGGCCGGGCCCGACGACCTTGCACGGCCGGTGCCGCATGCCATCCTGAGCGCCGGCGGCCTGCTGGCCGCGCTGCCGGTGCAGCACCTGCGCCAGGTGGTGCCCGCGCCGGCATTGGAGATCGACTTCGGCCGCGGCGCCGTGGTGCGCGGCCTGTGCCAGTGGTCGCAGCGCAAGCTGCCGGTGATCGACCTCGCCCAGCGCCTGTGCGCCACGCCACCGGCCGGCCCGCTGCCGCGCTGGATGGCGGTGCTGTCGGTGGACGGGGCCATGGCCGGCCTGCTGATCGACGAGGCCTGCCAGCTGCTGCCCCTGCCGCCCTCGGCCCCCGCCGACGACGCCGGGCTGCCGCCCGGCCTGCTGCCGCCGCGCATGACCGCCCTGGGCGCGGTGCAGCCGCTGGACGTCGCCGCCTTGCTGGACGGCATGCCAATGGCGGTGCAGCCCGGCGCCGCCGCCGCGGGCGCGGCCACCACCGCTGCACGCGGCAGCCCGGCCTACCTGGTGTTCGAGGCCGACGGCGTGTATGCCTCGCCGGTGGACGGCATCGCCGCGATCGTGCCGCTGCCGCCGGACAGCGCCCGGCGGCTGCTGGCCGGCGAAGGCAGCACCCTGGCCTGGCGCGACCAGCTGCTGCCGCTGCAGCTGCTGCCGCGCTACGGCGGTGCCGGTGCGCCGCAGCAGCTGCCCGAGCTGGCGGTGGTGCTGGCCCCGGCCGGTGCGCGCCCCACCGCGCTGGCCATCGGCCGGCTGGTGAGCTGGGTGCCGGCCAACACCGCCACCACCGCCGGCATGCGCATGGCCGCGGTGGGGGAGCTGCAGATGATCAGCGTCGGCCGCCCCGGCGCCGCCGCGAGCTACATGGTGCTGGACCTGGCCCAGCTCGCCTTCCTGCTGAACTGAAGGACTTCCACCGATGATCGCCGCCCCCATTCCGCCCGACGACGAGGCCCGCCTGCAGGCGCTGCGCGCGCTGCTGGTGCTGGACACGCCGCCCGAGGAACGCTTCGACCGCATCGTGCGCTTCGCGGCCGACGAGTTCGACGTGCCCATCGCGCTGGTGAGCCTGGTGGACCGAGACCGCCAGTGGTTCAAGGCCAAGGTGGGCCTGGACGCCTGCCAGACCTCTCGCGACGCCAGCTTCTGCGGCCATGCCATCGTGCAGGACGCGGTGCTGGTGGTGGAGGACGCGCTGCAGGACGAGCGCTTCGCCGACAACCCGCTGGTCACCGGCCCGCCGCACATCCGCTTCTATGCCGGCGCGCCGCTGCAGCTGCCGGGCGGCGAACGCATCGGCACGCTGTGCCTGCTGGACCGCCAGCCGCGCAGCCTGGCCGCGCTGGACCTGGGCATCCTGGGCGGCCTGCGCCAGCTGGTGGTGGAAGCGCTGTGCGGCCAGGAGGCCGCATGAAGCCGCCTGCCGACCCCTCGCCCCTGCCGCAGGTGCTGCTGGTGGAACCGCAGTTCGTGCTGCGGCGCACCGTGGCCACGGTGGCGCGGGAACTGGGCATCGCCCAGGTGCACGAGGCCGCCAGCCACGAGGCCGCCGCCCGCCTGCTGGCCGACCTGCGCTTCGACGCGCTGGTGCTGGACATCGATGCCGACGGCCGGGCACTGCGGCTGCTGGCCCAGCTGCGCGCCGGCAGCGCGGGCGGCCCTGGCGCGCAGGCCAGCCCGCCCGGCCTGCCGGTGCTGGCCCTGATCGACCCGGCCGGCCCGCCCGCGGCCGCGCCGCTGGCCGCGCTGCAGGTGAGCCTGCTGCTGGCCCGGCCCTTCAAGGCCCGCACGCTGCTCAATGCGGTGGAAGGACTGGCCCGCTGATCGCTCCGGGCGCGCTAGCATGTGCGCCATGAAGACCGATCCCCTGCTGCCGGCCCTGCAAGAGCTGGGCGCCGCCGTGCTGGCGCTGGCGGACACGCTGGCGCGCACCGTGCCCACGCTGCTGGAGGCGCTGCTGCGCGTGGCCGGCTCCTTCACGCGGCTGGTGCATGCGCTGCTGGACTGCGTGCCGCCGCACTAGGCAGCGGCCACTTGTCTAGGCAAGCTGCCCCGGGGCATTCCCGAGGCCGGCTGCGCCGGGTTCCGCATAGCATGGGCCGCCCCCGGGCCCACCCATGAGGATCGGAACCAAGATGCGAAAGAAGTCTGCGCCCCTGAACCGTGCCGCCGTGCCGGCCGTGCTGCTGCTGGCCGCCGCGCTGGGTCTTGCCGCCTGCGGCAGCAGCGATGACGACGACCCGCCGGCGCGCTACAGCGCCGAGATCCGCCGCACCACCCTGGGCGTGCCGCACATCAAGGCCGACGACTGGGGCGGCCTGGGCTATGGCTTCGGCGTGGCGCAGGCGCAGGACAACCTCTGCACCATCGCCGAGAGCTTCGTCACCTACCGCGGCGAGCGCGCGCGCTGGTTCGGGCCCGATGCGCTGCTGTCCAGCAGCGGCACCGCCGGCCGGCCGCGCAACCTGGACGCCGACTTCTTCCACCGCCATGTGCTGTCGGCCGAGGCGCTGGCCGCCTTCAAGGCCGCGCAGCCGGCCGACGTGGTGACGCTGATCGACGGCTTCGTGGCCGGCTACAACCGGCTGCTGGCCGACCTGAAGGCAGGCCGCGCCACCGGTCATGCGGCCTGTGCCGCCGCCGGCTGGCTGCAGCCTGCCACCGCCGACGACATCTACCGCCGGCTGTATGCCACCAACTTCGCCGGCGGCTACAGCAACTTCGTCGGCCAGATCGCCAATGCGCTGCCACCGGCGCCGGCCACGCCCAGCGCCGCACCCGCCGGCCGGCAGGCCGCCTTGAGCCGCGGCCAGCGCCGCGCCATTGAGCAGGCCTTCGCCCGGCTCGACCTGCAGGTGGGCGGCGAGGAAGGCGTGGGCAGCAACATGTACGGCTTCGGCGCCGATGCCAGCGAGGTGCCGCTGCTGTTCGGCAACCCGCACTGGTACTGGCGCGGCCCCGACCGCTTCTACCAGGCGCAGCTCACCATCCCGGGCAAGCTCAACGTCAGCGGCGCCTCCTTCCTGGGCGTGCCGCTGGTGCTGATCGGCTTCAACGAGAACGTGGCCTGGAGCCACACCGTGAGCACCGCGCGGCGCTTCGGCTTCTTCCAGCTCAGCCTGGTGCCGGGCGAGCCCACGGCCTACCTGAAGGACGGCGTGCGCGTGCCGATGACCGCGCGCAGCATCACGGTGCAGAGCCTGGCGGCCGACGGCACGGTCAGCGACGTCACCCGCACCCTCTACACCTCCGAGCATGGCCCGCTGGTGAACCTGGCGCCGCTCAATCCGGCGCTGGCCTGGTCGGGCAGCGCCGCCTTCGCCATCCGCGACATCAATGCGGCCAACCACCGCACCTTCCGCAACTGGATGCGCTGGGCGCAGGCCGGCTCGCTGGAGGCGTTTGCGCAGATCCAGCGCGAGGAAGCCGCCATCCCGTGGGTCAACACCGTGGCGGTGGGCCGCGGCGATCCACGCGCCTGGTATGCCGACATCGGCGCCATGCCCAATGTGTCGGCCCAGCAGGTGGCCACCTGCACCACGCCGTTCGGCCAGGCGGTGGCCGGCGCGCTGCCGCGGGTGCCGTTCTTCGACGGCTCCCGCGCGGCCTGCGACTGGCAGACCGATGCGGACTCGCGCCAGCCCGGGGCCATCGGTGCCTCGCGCATGCCCTCGCTGCTGCGGCGCGACTACGTGGCCAACATGAACGACAGCTACTGGCTGGCCAACCCGGCCGAGCCGCTCACCGGCTACCCCGACATCCTGGGGCCGGCCGGCACGCAGGCGCAGTCGCTGCGCACGCGGCTGGGCCACCTGATGGTGCAGCGCCGGCTGGCCGGCACCGACGGTTATGCCGGCAACAAGGCCACGCCGGAGGTGCTGCAGCAGATGGTGCTGGACAGCCGCGTGCTCACGGCGGAGCTGTTCAAGGACGCGGCCCTGGCCGCCGTGTGCAGCGGCACGCCGGCAGCGCCGCTGCCGCTGTCGGCCGATCCGCTGGGCGGCGCCATCACGCCCGCGGTCAACGTGGACGTGGCCCTGGCCTGCAGCACCCTGGCCGCCTGGAACGGCCGCGGCACCGCCGATGCACGCGGCACGCATGTGTGGGACGAGTTCTGGACGCGCGCCCAGCGCATTCCCGCGGCGCAGCTGTACACCGTGCCGTTCAACCCGGCCGATCCGCTGAACACGCCGCGCGGGCTCAACACCACCGACACCACCGCCTTGCGCCAGGCCTTCGCGGCCGCGGTGTACCGGGTGCAGCAGAGCGGCTTCGCGGTGGACGCGCCCCGCAGCGAGGTGCTGTACGCCACCCGCAACGGCCAGCGCATCGGCCTGTACGGCGGCTGCGGCGCCAACGGCTACTTCACCATTGCCTGCTCGGAAAAGCGCATCGAGCAGGGTGGCTATTCGATGGACGAGGACCCGAACGGCAACAGCTACATGCAGATCGTGGCCTTCAAGCCCGAGGGCGTGCAGGCGCACACCTTCCTCACCTTCTCGCTGTCGGACGACCCGGCCTCGCCGCACCATGCCGACTACACCCGGCGCTATGCGGCCGGCCAATGGCTGCGCGTGCCGTTCACCGAAGCCGAGATCGCGGCCAATGCCGACCTGAAGACGACCCGCGTGAGGGAGTGATCCCAGGCAGGCCGGCCGCTAGGAGTCTGCGCAACAGAACCGGCTATGCCGAACTGGACAACGTGGCACCGGACGCGAACTGGCTGCTGCCGATGATCCAGGCGGTGGGCGAGAACCTGGGCGAGTTGCCCGAACTCGGACTGGCGGATGCGGGCTACCGCAGCGAAGACAACCTGAGGAACGCGCCGATCAAGGTGGTCGTGGCGCTGGGGCGCTAAGGCAAGGAGCACGCGCAGGTCGACGCCGAGCGGTACCCGCACACTGCGGCGATGGCCGCCAGGCTGCAGACCGAAGAAGGACGCACGGCCTAC
>NZ_JZUE01000049.1 GCF_000969605.1 Aquincola tertiaricarbonis
GAAGTGCATCGGGAAGAAGGTGATGTTGAAGCTGATGATCGAGACCCAGAAGTGGATCTGGCCGCGGCGCTCGTCGTACATCACGCCGGTCCACTTGGGCGACCAGTAGTAGAAGCCGGAGAACATCGCGAACAGCGAGCCGGCCACCAGAACGTAGTGGAAATGCGCGATGACGTAGTAGGTGTCGTGCACCTGGATGTCCACCGGCGCAGTGGACAGGATGACGCCGGTGAGCCCGCCGATGGTGAACACGAAGATGAAGCCCACCGCGAACAGCATCGGCGTCTCGAAGGTCATGGAGCCGCGCCACATGGTGGCGATCCAGTTGAACACCTTCACGCCGGTGGGCACCGACACCAGCATCGTCGCGTACATGAAGAACAGCTGCCCCGTCACCGGCATGCCGGTGGCGAACATGTGGTGCGCCCACACGATGAACGACAGGATGCCGATGGCGCCGAGCGCATACACCATCGAGGTGTAGCCGAAGATGCGCTTGCGGGCGAAGGCCGGCACCACCTGGCTGATGATGCCGAAGGCCGGCAGGATCATGATGTACACCTCGGGGTGCCCGAAGAACCAGAACACATGCTGGTACAGCACCGGGTCGCCGCCGCCCGACGGGTTGAAGAAGCTGGTGCCGAAGTGCCGGTCCGTCAGCGTCATCGTGATGGCGCCTGCCAGCACCGGCATCACCGCGATCAGCAGGTAGGCGGTGATGAGCCAGCCCCAGCAGAACAGCGGCATCTTCAGCAGCGTCATGCCCGGCGCGCGCATGTTCAGCAGGGTGACGATGATGTTGATCGAGCCCATGATGGAGCTCATGCCCAGCAGGTGCAGCGCGAAGATGGCCATGTCCATGCTGGCCGGCATCTGCAGCGTCAGCGGTGGGTACAGCGTCCAGCCTGCCGCGGGCGCGCCGCCCGGCACGAAGAAGCTGATGACCAGCAGCACGGCCGCCGGCACCATCAGCCAGAAGCTGAAGTTGTTCATGCGGGCGAAGGCCATGTCGCTGGCGCCGATCTGCAGCGGCAGCATCCAGTTCGCGAAGCCGACGAAGGCCGGCATGATGGCGCCGAACACCATGATCACGCCGTGCATGGTGACGAACTGGTTGTACAGCTCCGGGTTGAAGAACTGCAGCCCGGGCTGGAACAGCTCGGCCCGTATCAGCAGCGCCAGCACCCCGCCCACCATGAACATGGTGAACGAGAACAGCAGGTAGAGCGTACCGATGTCCTTGTGGTTGGTGGCGAACAGCCAGCGCCGCCAGCCATGCGGCATCTCGTGGTGCTCGTCGTGCACTTCGCCCTGCGGCGTGCCGTGCGCGGCGCCACCGGCCTGGTTGGGTGGATACAGGACCGTGCTCATCTCGTCGCTCCCTCACAGGACGCCCCTCTCTGCGGGGCCCGGGCGTCGATGGCAAGCCAGGTGCCGCGGGCGCCTGGGCGCCTCAGACGCCCGGTGACGAGCAGCACCCGGCCACCGCCTCTTGTCTGCCACCGCGTGCGGCAATTACGGCCGTCCTCAGCGCGGTGCGGACTGCACGACCGCGGGCTCGTCGGTTCCGCTCGTTGCGCGGTGATGAAGCTTGCGTTTTCTTTGCGCACGCGCTGTCACCGAGCCGGGTGATTTCTGGTCGATGAGCGGGACGGACGACCAACCCGTGTGGCGTATGGCACGCGCGCTGTCTGCCAACCGTGCGCCACTGTGCTGGATTGGGCGCCTGCATGCCCAGGCCGCCAAGCGGTGGTTGGCCGCTGTGTAGCGGGTCGCTGATCCGTCCCAGCAAAACGGCCCCGGCCTGAGACCAAGTCGGTCTTGCAATGACGTGCGCGGGGCCAGGTGACCAGCCACCGTGTCCGCCCGCACGCAAACAGGCGTCGCCGCGCCGCCTGCACAGTGAAGTCGCACGCTGGTCCGATGGACAACACGCGCCTGCCAGCACGGACGAATGGGCGCCGGGCAACAAACCGTCGGAAACGAGGCGGCCGATACGCCGTGTTGTCACAAACGAGGACCCGGCCCTCGCCGGGTGCCCCATCGATCCACTGTTGCAGGCCTACCGGGAGGCTGTTGCGCGCGGCGCTTCTGACCGCACGACGCACCTGGGGCTGCTGAAGCATTTGCTGGTCCAGTGGGAGCGGGTGGTGGTGTCAGACTTGCACCAGTTGCCAGCGGTCGAAAGTGACCTGGTGTCGGATGCCCGGCGCCGTCTGTCGGGCGAGGCGGCAGCCCGCTGCGGGAGGTCAGGAGCAAACGCTTGCCGTAGCAGCGCCGCTCGCCGGGTCGGCCTCCGTCATACGGCCTTACCATTCTGCCAGCACCGGCCTACTGATCTCTGTTGGCGCTGCGCGACAAGGGGAGGCTCTTTCTCCAATGCGTGCGGGCGGTGCCTGATGACAATGTTTGAATCACGTCATGACGGCGTTCCAGAACGACTCAGACACTCGCCCAGACGGCGACAGACGTGTAGCCGCAACGCTGCCGCCGATCGATGTCTCCCAGTTGCGCCGCTTGCGTGCTGGGTCACGGCACGACCTGTTCAGCGTTAACACCGACGACGGCGGACATGTCATCAAGATCGCGGCAGCCGACAGCACTTCGGCGAACGGCAACGCGGCGCTGCGCCACGAACACGAGATTCTCGGCAGTGCTCGGCTGCCTGGCGTCGTGCACATGCTGGGCACGTCGCGCATCGGTCCACGGCCAGGTTCCAATCTTGCGTTATGGATGGTCGACGCGGGGCCGTCTAATCTCGCAGAGCAGCTTAAGAACGGGCCGTTGCCATTGGCAGTGGCCCTGCACGTGGCCCTGCAGCTTGCGGAGGCCGTGCAACACCTCCACCGGGCACACATCGTGCACCGCGACATTTGTCCAGAGAACGTCGTTTGGGATCCGGACGCACGCCGCGCGACAGTGTGCGACTTCGCGCAGGCGGTAACGTTTACCTCGCTGGCCAACAGCGAAAGCCCGGCGCCGTTCGGGGGCAACATGGCCTATGCCGCGCCGGAGCAGACCGGGCGCACTGGACGGACGATCGATGCCCGTGCTGATCTCTATGCACTGGGTGCCACGCTCTTTGCCCTGCTGGTCGGCCGGCCACCGTTCGACGACCAGGACGTCGTGCAGTTGGTGCACGGCCACCTTGCCCGCCGCCCCGACGCGCCCCATTTACTGCGCCCGGACATCCCGCCTGCGGTGTCGGAGATTGTCCTGAAGTCGCTCGAGAAAGAGCCGGCGGTGCGATACCAAACGGCGGACGCGCTGGCGACGGACCTGCGCAAGGCCCTGGGACGGCTGACGGCGACGGGCGCCATCGAGCTGTTTCCGCTGGGCCACCAGGACGTGCCGCGGGAACTCAGCATTCCTCACAAACTGTACGGCAGGGATGGTGATTTGGAGGCGCTCGATGCAGCCTTTGCGCGTGCACGGCGGGGCGAGCGCGCGCTGGTGCTGATCTCCGGCGCCCCCGGCGTTGGCAAGTCGGCGCTGGTGGGCCAGCTCGCAGCGTCCGTCGCTGCTCATGATGGTTTTTTCATTGCAGGCAAGTTTGACCAGCTGCAGCGCGGGGTGCCGTTTTCCGGCCTGGCGCATGCTTTTGACATGTTGGCGCGCCTTCTGCTGCTTGAGCCGGAAACGGTGCTGGCTGACTGGCGGAGGCGCATCGCTGCGGCCGTCGGGCCCAACGGCCAATTGCTGGTCGAACTGGCGCCCCTGCTTGGCAAGGTCCTGGGCCCGCAGCCGGCCGTTGGCGAGGCCGGCCCGGTAGAAGCAAAGAACCGCTTCTCGTCGGTGGTGACACGCTTCCTGGGGGTCTTTGGCGAGTCGGAGCACCCGCTGGTGCTCTTCCTCGACGACGTTCAGTGGATGGACTTGGCCTCGCTGGAGTTGCTCGGGCATTGGCTGGAGGACGGCGCACTGCACCACGTGCTGCTGCTCGGTGCCTACCGCGACAAGGAAGTGGGCAGCGCCCACCCGCTAACGCTGTCGTTGGCAGCGTGGCGCGACGCTGGGCACCAGATTCGCGACATCCACCTCGTGTCACTCACCACGGCCGACTTGGCGCAGCTGGCAGCCGACACGTTCAGGACGTCGCTGGGCGAGGCCGCACCGCTGGCCGAGCTCGTCCTGCGTAAGACGGCGGGCAATCCATTTTTCGTGCGCCGCCTGCTGTTGCAGCTGCACGTGCAAGGGCTGATCCGTTTTGTGCCCGAGGCGGACGCGTGGCGCTGGGATCTGGACGCACTCAATAGCGCACCGATCGCCGAGAACGTGGTCGACCTGTTAACGCAGGCCATCCAACGCCTGCCCGCGGCGACCCAGGCGCTGGTGCAGGTTTGTGCCTGCATCGGTCACCGTGTCCCGCTCAACATGCTGGCCGACGTCAGCGGCCATGCGCTGCCCGCGGCTGTGCAAACGCTGCAAGCTGCGCTGGACGACGGGCTGCTGGTGGAGGTCGGTCAGACCGCTGCTTCGGGAGGTCCCTTCAATGCGCCGACCGGCACAGACGCGCTTGCACATAGCGTGCAGTTTGCGCACGACCGGGTGCAGCAGGCGGCTTACGCAACGCTGCCGGTTGACCGGCGGCGTGCGCTGCATCTCCAGATTGGCCGGCGCCTGCTCGATCGGGCCGACGCAGTCCAAGTCAATGTGCGGCTGTTCGAAATTGTTGACCAGCTCAACCTCGGCGAAGACGACATCGTCTCGCCAGCCGAACGCCTGCGGCTGGCTGAACTGAACCTGGCGGCCGCCGGGAAGGCGCGTGCGTCGGCGGCGTATCAGGCGGCACACGGCTACCTCACCGCGGCGATGCGTCTGCTGCCCGATGCGCCCTGGGCCGTGCAGCCGGCCCTGACCTTGGAGCTGCATCGCTCGCTGGCGGAGGCCGCCTACCTGACGGGGCGCCATGGACAGGCCGATGCGCTGATTGACACCGCTCTGTCGCACGCCGCGTCGAACGCTGCCAAGGCCGACCTGTACAGCCTGCGGGTGCTGGCGGCGACCGTAATCGCTGATTGGCCTGCTGCGTTGCATTGGGGCCGCGAAGGCCTGGCCGTGTTCGGCCAGGCTTGGCCTCTGGACGGGCTGGCTGCGGCGAACGAGGCCGAAGCCAATGCAGTGATGGCAAATGTGGGCGACCGGTTTATCGAAGGTCTGGTGGACTCGCCCGAGGTGCAGGACGTGGAGACCAGGGCCTGCATGCGCCTGTTGTCGCTGATGGGGCCGCCAGCTTACTTCAACGGCGCCGAGGCCTTGACGTTTTTAGTGGCGCGTGCGGTGAACCTGTCGTTGCGCCATGGACCATCCCCGTACTCGGCCTTCGCCTACGTGTTCTACGGCGCGCTGCACAACGCACGCACAGGGCAATATGACATCGGCTATGCGTTTGGCAGTCTGGCGCTGGCGCTCGCGCGGCGATTTGCCGACCGGGCCGAGGAAAGCCGCGTGCTGGAGGTGTTCGGCCTGCTCGTGCATGGCTGGAACGCACGGTTGCGCGACAGCCTGCCGCTGCTGAGGGAAGGTTATCTTGCCGGTGTCGAGTCGGGTGAAGTGGCCTACGCTGCGTTCAACCTCAACTCGGTGTGCATCAACGGCCTTCCCGCCGGAATTCCGCTAGCCGACCTGCTGGCGCACGCCGAGGCGGCGCTGACCTTCGCTGACCAACACAGCAACCAGACCAGCACCGAGATCGCGCTGCCGTTCCGACAATTTGCCCGCACCCTGTTGGGGGCCACGCCGTCATACCACAGTTTCGACGACGACAACTTCCAAGAGCAGCAGTTTCTGGCGCGGGCCAAGGACAACGGCACCGCTCTCGGCAACTTCTGGGTGGCGCGGCTGCAATGCGCCTACCTCTTCGGTGACAACACCACTGCCTTGCGAAGCAGCCAGGAAGCAGAAAAGCATGTCGCCGCCGGCATTCTGGGCATGATGCCGTCGGCCGAGCACGCCTATTACACGGCGCTGATGCTCGCCGCGCAGCTGGACACCGCGCCTGCGGCGGAACAATCCTCGTTGCATCCGGCGCTGCAGGCACGGCACCAACAGCTGTTGCATTGGGCGCGGCACTGTCCTGCCAACTTCGCGCACAAGGCAGCACTCGTCGGGGCCGAGATCGCGCGCCTGGCCCGTCAACACCTTGCGGCCGCCAAGCTATACCGCGCGGCCATTGATGGTGCCGCGCAATACGGCTTTATTCAGGACGAAGCCCTGGCCCATGAACTGCGAGCGCGGTTCTTCCTGTCGGTGTCGGAGCCCGAATTGGCCGGCGCCCACTTCCGCGCGGCGCGCGACTGCTATCAGCGTTGGGGGGCGTTGACGAAGGCGCGTGCGCTGGAGGTGCAACGGGCGGAATGGTTCCCGCTGGGCACTCGCACGGCCGCGCGCCCGTCCATCGATGCGTTGGCGCTCATGAAGGCCTTGCAGGCGATTTCGGTCGAAACCGACCCCGAAGCGCTGTTCGAACGCATCTTGCTCGTGGTGCTAGAAGCGTCCGGCGCCACCGGCGGCGCCTTGGTGCTGGGGGAGCCGGACGAACCGACGGTGCGCGCGCGCATGGCCGCCGGTCCCGGCAGCGTCGTGTCGCTGAACCACATGCCTCTGGATCAGAACGACGAGCTGCCGGCGAAGATCATCCGCTATGTCGTGCGTGCGAACGAGGTACTCTTGCTGGACCACGCTGCCCGCGCAGAGGCGTTTGCCAGTGACGCGGCGGTGCGCCGACGCGGGCTGTTGTCTGTGCTGTGCGTGCCGTTGCAGCGGCACTCCCGCGTGGTAGGCGCTCTGTACTTGGAAAACAACGTCCTGTCGGGGGCGTTCGGGGGTGACGTTGCCAGCGTCGTGCAGGTGCTCGCTGGTCAGGCCGTCATCTCGCTGGACAACGCGCAGCTGCACGAGGCGTCCAAACGCGAGCTCGCACAGCGGGAAACGGCCCAGGAGGCCCTGCGCGAGGCCGACCGCCGAAAGGATGAATTCCTGGCCATGCTGGCCCACGAGCTGCGCAATCCACTGGCTGCCATTGCGGCGGCCGCCGACCTGCTGCATCGCTTCGGCCACGAGCAGGCGCGGGTGGACAGAACTGGTGCAGTCATCACGCGCCAGGTGCGGCACATGAAAGGGCTGATTGACGACTTGATGGACGTGTCCCGCGTCACACGGGGGCTGGTGAAGCTGGAGCAGGTGACGGTGGACGTGTACCGCGCGGTGCTGGATGCCGTCGAGCAGGTGCGGCCGCTGGTCGAGGCCAAGCGGCACGTGCTCACACTGCAAGCGCCGCCGCAACCCGCCCGGGTGCGCGCCGACCCGAAGCGGCTGGTGCAGGTGTTCGGCAACCTGCTGACCAACGCGGCCAAGTACACGCCGGAGGGCGGCAAAATCACTGTGGCGCTGCACATGGATGCCGCCGCGGTCGTCCTGCAGGTCAGCGACACCGGCCAAGGCATGTCGCCGGACTTATTGGCCCACTGCTTCGACCTGTTTGTGCAGGCAGAGCGCAGTTCCGCCCGCACGGCGGGCGGCCTCGGCATCGGGCTGGCGCTGGTCCGAAGCCTGGTCGAGCTACAAGGCGGCAGTGTTCGCGCCGAAAGTGCGGGCCATGACAAGGGCAGCCGGTTCACGGTGACCCTTCCGCGCTTTCAGGAAGACGTTGACCCGGACACGACCGCCGCGTTGCCCGACGAAGCTGCCGCGGCGGCGCGGGGCCGCCTGAGAGTGCTGGTCGTGGACGACAACGAGGACGCCGGTGAACTGCTGGTCATGCTGTTGGAGGAACTCGGGTACGCCACGCAGTTCGAGAACCACCCCGTGCGCGCTCTAGCACATGTCGCGCAAGCGCGACCCGACGTCTGTCTGCTGGACATTGGCCTGCCCGAGATGGACGGCTACGAGCTGGCCCGCCGCATCCGTGCCATGCGCGGCGCGCGGCCGATGACCCTGGTCGCTATCACCGGCTATGGCCAGCCGCAGGACCGGGACAACGCCTTCGCCGCGGGGTTTGACGCGCATTTCACCAAACCGGTGGACACCGAAAAGTTGGCCGAGCTGCTTGCCGCGGTTCCTGCGCTCAACGCTTGATGCAAGGCGCGGGTACACGGCCTACGTTGCCCAGGGACCAAGACTGCAGCAACCTCGCGGTGACTCTCATGGTCAGCATGCCGAATGGAATCTGGGCGCAGGGCAGCCGCTTGTCCACCCGGGCGCAGTGTCACGCTCCGGGTCTGCTCAGTTATCGAGTGAATGCGCCGTAAGGTCGAGCCGCGTGGAAGAAGCCGGCGACAAGGATTCGTCGGCACCTGCGACTCGGAACCCGTGTGCTCTCAACGTAACTCATGACCCGACGGTGCAGCGCGTGACATGAGCAACCCTCGTGCGACGACGGACGGACATGCAACTGTGCGGAGCGCTACAGCGGTCCGGGCTGGTCCGGCTTGGAAGACGACAAGGACGCCGGCGTGCAGCAGGGGAGGGCAACAGGCCTGAGCATCGTCGTCTCTTGGCTTGAAGAGTCGGGTACTCCGGCGCACCGGCACTTTGAGCAGCGTGGGCCGAGACTGGCGAAGAGCATCAGGGCGGGAGGCCCGGTGGCTTTGTTAGCGTCTGGCCGCCCCACATTGACGGCGATCAGTAGGTCTTGCTTGCGCTGGCTTCCAGCGATGTGGCAAGAGCTCGTCGAGCTGGGAGTTGCGCAGCGTCGGCAACCGCTGCAGCACGTCACGCAGATAGGCCCAAGGCTCATGCCCGTTGATCCGTGCTGACTGCACTAGGCTCATGACGATGGCTGCGCGCTGGCCGGCGAGTTCGCTGCCCACGAACTGCCACGCTTTGCGTCCCATCGCCCAGGGCGTGTTCTGCGCTTGAGGTGGTTGTTGTCCAGCGGCACTGCGCCGTCTTTGAGATGTTGGGTGAGTGCCTGCCAATGGCTCAGCATGTAATCGATGGCCTTGGCCGTCGCACCGCCGTCAGCGACTGAGCGCCGCTCGAGCTGGAGCCAATGGCGAAGCTCGTTCATAGTGGCCTGGCCAGGCGCTGCAAAGTCCCCGTGTCCCGCGCTACGCACTCCGGCCCTCGTCACCGAAGTCCATTAGCTCCCCCTCAACTCCATAGATGCAGGCGAACCGTCGAAGTGCATCCAGCCCGATGGGGCTCGTGCCTTCATGCGTCAGGTCCTCGAAGTTTCCGCGCGCATGAGCGGCGCATGCAGCGCTAGTGCGCCCTGGGTAATGCTAAGGGTCCACCACGGCGTCGTACGCACCGTAGCGGTCAGTGAACAGCGTCCCGGACCATCGTCGCTCTCCGCGTCGCTCGTCGCCATTGAGGACGGCCACCGGGTACTGCGCCCCGCGCCCTCGGCAGAAGTCATAGACGACGCCGGGCACCGCGTCGTGCCAACTTCACGCGTAGGCCCACATGTAGGCCCGGCGTGTCCTACCCGCGCCGGGGTCCAGCAAGGCTACCGGCGTCTCGTCAGCGTGCAGCACGCGGCAATCGAGCACAAAGCGCTTGGGCAGCACGTACAGCGGCTCCAACGCCGCGCCCACCCGGCCTGTCCCGGCTGCGCAACTTCCATCATCGGCTCCGTCAACTGCTCGGCCACCGCCATCGGACCGCGGCCGAGGACGCCGAGCGCCTGTTCCGCTGCGCATCGGCTCCGAGTGCTCGTGGCAAAGCGGCGGCAACATCTCGACCAATGCCGGCGGCACGGCCGTGCTCCGCTCTGCTACGACCTCAAGCAGCTCTTCGTTGGTTCAGAAGGCACCTGGCCATCGTCACGGCCGCCGTGGTCAAGCTCATGGCGCTGCCCCGCACATCCTCCATGGCGCTTGCAGCGGTGCAATGCTCGGCCGCCGCGGTGGCCCTTCTGGGAGAGGCCAAGACGCTTCCGGCCAAGCCGTCACCGCGTTTGAGTTCATCTCTGGCCCTGCGCTGGATCTGGTGCGGAGTACCTGGGCAACGCTAATTCGCCGCTTGACGGCGGGCATGCCTGGATGGTGCTGATCGAACTGACCTCGGGCGGTGCGTCCGAATGCGCCATGCTGGCAGTGCCGACCTTGATGTGGAAATCGCCCTTGTCTGGCTCGATCCGATTAATCGGCGCGGGCTGTCGCCTCACAACCGGCGTTGGCCAGCCACAGACAAGAGTGGAACAAGGTCTTGACTTGGGCGTCGTTCGCCCTCTTTGCAGCGCTTGCTGCAGGACAACGTGGAACTACTGGCAGGCCATGGCGTCATCATCGATCACCAGCGCCCTGGCCACGGGATGGCACCGATGCGAGGCGTTGCCGGATCGCACAGGCCACTGCCTCACCAACGGCGGCTTCAAGTTCCGCCCTCCGCCTCAGCTTGTCGCTGGCGCCTAAGGACCCCTTTAAGCAATGCCAGCCTCCTTCGACGCATCCCTGTGCCGACCAGCGCACGGTGCGCTGCAGGTCGTACCACGCCGTATAACTGAACACCTGGGCGTCCACCTCGCAGATGTCACTGAAGGCCGAACTGGTCGTCGGGAGCAGCGCGGCGGAAAGCCGGCGGCGCATTGTCACAACTGGCCATGCAGCCAGCGCGACAAGCTTAGTGATCCGGCGGAACGCCCGCACGCCTGCACTGCACCGGAAGCGAAGCTGGTTTCTCGGACGCCACAACAACATTATCGACTGCTCTCCCGAGGTGAACCGTGTTGAACTGGTAGACCCGACGTGTCCATGCGCGCCCGCGGGACGAGCGCTTGAGCGCCGCTTCGGTGCTGTCTTGTCAGTGGGGAAGTGTGGCCTGTGCGGCGGCTCGCTGGAAGCTACATAAGCGTGCAGGGTCGGGTCATGCAGAACGCAAACTTCTGAACGGCCCCGGGTTCGGTCGTGCGCAGCAGGGCATGTACTTCGGCCACGTGCCCCCTGCGGTGCCACTGGAAACGATGCTGCCTGCGCGAGACGAGCTGTGGCGGTTCGTGGACGTGGATGCGCCTGTGGACGCCCGAGGGCAGGTTGCGTGGCATTCTGGCGCCCGTTTGAGCTGCGGTTCAGCGCGCCTAGTGCAGGCTCGCGCGCCGGACCCGGACTGTCCAAGCACGGCGCCGAGGTGTCGATCGTGGCCTGCAGCGGCGAGGTACTGTTGGGCCCGCCTAGCACGGCAACACAAATCCTCCCGAAGGCACGCTGGAAGCGGCGCCCCGCCAACCAACATCGGGCTGCCCAGCTACTGCGGCGGGCAGCACGTCATCACGACATTGATCGCCCGCCAACCGGGACGGCTAGGACGCCGAGTGCGGCACGCCGTAGCAGACCTGCATGTGCTCGAAGGTCCCACCGCCCTCCGAGTGCAGCTGCATCCCGTGCAACACCATGCCGCCAGCGTCCATCGAGATGATCTGCGGGTCGAACAGCGGGAGCAGCAGGGACTGTCGCACCGTGCCAGGCACGCCGAAAAGGTCCATCCTTTTCAGCGGACGCCGGGCATTTGTCTCCGGCATCACCGTCAACTCCAACTCCCCAACCACTGGCTCGGGCCATTCGCC
This sequence comes from Aquincola tertiaricarbonis, assembly GCF_000969605.1. Classification (GTDB taxonomy): domain Bacteria; phylum Pseudomonadota; class Gammaproteobacteria; order Burkholderiales; family Burkholderiaceae_C; genus Aquincola; species Aquincola tertiaricarbonis. The sequence continues at coordinate 11,507 of NZ_JZUE01000049.1, forward strand.
CCGCCGCAAGCGCCGGCCGGCCAAGCGCAGCTGTGTCACAGCCCACTTCATCACAGTCCTTGGATCGCAGGCGACGCTGTACACCCATACAGTCCTCGCCTGCGTAGGATGCCTGGGATGTGCAATCGCTACCACCCAGCGCGCGCGGAGGAGATGACCTTCTACCGCGAGGTCTTTGGCGTCGATGAGCCGCCTCGTGGCCACATTGGCGACCCCCTGTTTCCGCGTGACATCGGCCCGTTCGGCCAAGGCGTCTTCCTCCGCACGGCGCCCGAGAGCGGACAGCTGCAAGAGGTGCTCGGCCAGTGGGGCCTCATCGGCTGGTTCGCCAAGTCAGCCGTGCCCCCTCGCAAGCCGGGCCGCGGCGGGCCGATCCTGACGAACAACGCCCGGATGGAGACCATCGGGGAGAAGCCAACTTTCCGGGATCCGTGGAAGCGTGGCCAGCGGTGCATCATTCCCGCGTGGTCGTATGTCGAGCCCAACTGGGAGAGCGGCCGCAATCAGTGGTGGCGCTTTCGCCGCGCCGATGGCCAGCCGTGGGGCATGGCAGGGCTGTGGAACACCTGGATTGACAAGCAAACCGGCGAGGTTGTCGAAAGCTACACCATGGTGACACTTAACGCAGATCACCACCCGCTGCTGAATCGTATGCACCGGCCCGACCCCACCCGCCCGACGACGATGCAGGACAAGCGGGCCGTGGTGCCCCTGCATCCGTCGGCCTTTGACGCGTGGCTGCGCGGGACTGTCGACGAGGCCACAGCCGCATTGGCGCTGCCCCATATCGATGACTATGACGCCGGCCCGGACCAGCCCTCGCTGCTCACCGGTGGCATTGAGAAGCAGAACCCCGACCAGCTGACGCTGCTCTAGTGCGCTTGCGGCGTGTTGAAACCTCGCCGAGACCGGCCCATTGCGCAACATGCGCTTCACGGACGACGGGCCCGAGCTGCTCACACTGGCGGGCGCCGGCAGGTCCGAACAGCCCGCAGGGAAGCAGCGTCACGGCAGCTACGACGTGCGCTCTTTGATGATGGAGGGATGGGACATGGAGGATCCCATGGTAGGTGGCTGCTCGTCAGTTTCCGGCCGTGCGCGTCTTTGAAGGCGCTCAGTCGCCACGTAAGCCGGGCGCGATCCGGGGTGTGCCAACTTACAGCGCCGCGTCTTTCACTTTCTTGAGTGCACGCAGGCGCAGCTTTGTCGTCGCTGGCTTCGCAGCAAACGTCTGCTCCTGTTTGGTGAAGGGGTTGATGCCCACGCGCTTCTTTTTGGCGGGCACGGCAACGGCCGTCACCTTGAGCAAACCCGGCAACGTGAATTCGCCCAGTCCCTTTTTGTGCAGCGACGCCAGCATCGTGGCTTCGAGTCCGGCCAACACGGCTTTGACCTGCTTGACCTCAACGCCGGTCGTCTGCGCCAGGTGCGCCAGCAGGGAAGTCTTGTTGAAGGCAGAGGTGATGGGCTTCAGGGCCGCGCCGCTCGATTTCTTGGCAGCAACGGCCTTCTTGGCGGTGACGGTCTTGGCGGGCGTGGACTTCTTGGCAGTGACCATGAGGTAGTTTTTCCTATGAAGTTGACGTGACGGTGTGTCAGGAGCGATTCTAGGCAAGCGCCACGCCTGAATGCCTGATGGCGCAGGTTTGCACTCACCAATTCGAAAAAAGCGCTTTGATAGCCATGACCAGTTTCCAATTTGTTAACGGCAGAAACCAATCGAGGTATTCCGTGATGCGGCATACTCCGATCTTCCTGATCCAATGAGACCGCCAATGGCAAAGAAGTCACTCGCCGATCTGCAGGCGCAAATTGAAAAGCTGCAAGCCGAAGCCAACCAACTTCGCGAACAAGAAAAAGCCGGTGTGGTGGCCCGCATTCGTGAAGCGATCGCGGCCTACGAACTGACCGAGCGGGATCTGTTTGGCACCGCGTCGCGCGCGGTCGCACCGAAGGGCGGTCGTCAGTCAAAGGCCCGTGCGGCAGCCTATGCCGATGGCGCAGGCAATGTATGGGGCGGTCGTGGTCCGCGTCCACGCTGGCTGCGCGAAGCGCTGCAAC
>NZ_JZUE01000050.1 GCF_000969605.1 Aquincola tertiaricarbonis
GTTGCAGCGCTTCGCGCAGCCAGCGTGGACGTGGACCACGCCCACCCCACACATTGCCCGCGCCATCGGCAAAAGCCGCCGAACGGGCTTTGGGCTGCCGACCGCGCTTCGGTGCAGCCACACGCGACGTGGTGCCGAACAGATCCCGCTCGGTCAGCTCGTACGCCGCGATCGCTTCACGGATGCGGGCGATCACACCGGCTTTTTCTTGTTCGCGAAGTCGGTTGGCTTCGGCTTGCAGCTTCTCAATTTGCGCCTGCAGATCGGCGAGTGACTTCTTTGCCATTGGCGGCCTCATTGAATCGGGACGCCGAAGTATGCCGCATTACGGAATACGCTGATTGTTCTGTGCTGTTAATAAATTAGACACTACGCCGGTTCAGGAACACCTTAACTGCATGCATTCGATGAGCGCAAACTTACCCGCCAGCTCAAACAGGCGCGGCGTATGCCGAGAATCCCCGTGCCGCGCCGTCACGTCAATGCCAAGGAATCTGCCACCTCATGGTCACTGCCAAGACGTCCCCACCCACCAAGTCCGTCAGCGCCCAAACGACCTTGCTGCGAAGGAGTCGAGCAGCGCGGGACTGAAGCCCACCGCCTCCGCCTCCAACAAGACCGCGTTGTTGGCACACGTGGCCCAGACGACGGGCGTCGATGCCAAGCAGGTCAAAGCCGTCCTGGCAGGGCTCAAAGCCACAATGCTGGCTCCGTTGCACATCAAGGGACTGCGCGAATTCACGTTGCCGGGTCTGCTCAAGGTGACGGCCGTTGCCGTGCCGGCCCTGAAAACGCGTGGGCATCAACCCGTTCACCAAACAGGAGCCGACGTTTGCTGCAACGCCGGCGACGACAAAAACTGCGCCTGCGCGCACTCAAGAGGGTGAAAGACGCGGCACTGTGAGTTGACACGCCACCGGTCACGCCCGGCCGGCGGTCGCGACGGGCACCTCCGAGCAAATGCGCACGGCCGGCGACCCACTTGCAGCCATTCAGTGGCGCATCCTTCATGTCGCGCCGCCCGATCGTCAATGGACGCACCTTCGTGACGGTCGTGACGCTGCTGCTGTGCGGCCTGTTCCGCCGACCGGCACCATGGCGTGAGCCGGACTGCTTGCCTCGTGCACATGCGAGGGGGTCCGGTCGTCTGAATGCCAGTGGTCATTGGCGACGAGGCGCTTCGTTTGCAAAAAAACGCGGTCGACCTGGCAAAGACCATGACGTTGTAGCTCTCCGCGTGCGATGGCCGCAGGAGTCAATTCGACTGATTGGCGCCGCCAAGCTCGCACAGCGCTACGATGCGCGCCCATGGACTCGAACCGGTGGATGTGCCTGATCGTGGGCGTCGTTTCGCTCGTTGTGGGGCGGAGCGCCATCGTGAAACGCAAAATCGCCCTCGGCGACGGCCCCGACGGTCCGGACATGTGGCTGTACGGCTGGCGCGCAGTGCTGGCAGGCGCCGCGGCGGTCACCGTCTCCGCTGTCATGTTCGCCTGCGCGGCCGGTTTCACCACGGTGGGTTGATGGGAAGGTCTCGAGTCCTCTTCGTCCGTCATGCCGAGAGCCTGGCCAACGCTGGCGGGATCACCATGCCGAACAACTTGATCCCGCTGTCCGAGGCGGGCGCGCGCGCGGCGCGCGCATTGGCCGCAACGCTGCCGGCGCCCCCGGCGCTGGTGCTTGTCTCACGGGCGCTGCGGACACAGCAGACCGCGCAGCCGTACTGCCGTCTAACGGGCGTCGTGCCAGACGTCGAGCCGCTTCTCGACGAGCTGTCCATCATCTGTCCGTCGCTGATTGAAGGGATGAACGGCGTGCAGCGTCGGGAGGTGGTGCGACCCCTGTGGGAGAGGCCGAACCTGCATCGTCGCGCTGGCCCGCAGGCGGACACCTTCATCGAGTTCCAGGAGCGGGTTCGGCGGTTCGCAGATCGGCGCCTTCCGCAGCTGCCGGACGGCACAGTGATCTTCGGCCACGGGATCTGGTGCGGGATGCTGCAGTGGCTCAGCGCTGGGAATTGGGCACGCGACGCTGCCGACATGTTGGCTTTCAGACGGTACCAGCTGGGGCTCCGCATGGCCAACGGCGCCGCAGTTGCCCTCTGAAGCGCAGAAAGCGGGCGAGGCGCTCATGCGTCTCGCATAGGAACGCCGGTGCGGCGATACCGCATCCGCACTGGCGTGATGGAGATCTTTTTTGCGCTTTGCCGCCGCTGTTCGGTGCAACCGAACACCGCCGCCGTCATGACGGCTGTGCGGGTCGAAAGACCCGCCATCGTTGCCTTTCTGCCGCCCGCCGCGCAGTTTGTCACCAGATCGGTGGTCAACATGGGCGCGCGATTCAACGGCTGAGCACTGCCTGGACGCTTTTTGGACGCAGAAGCTCGCGGCCGCGCAAGCGTCCTCACGCTTGCTTCACGCCGTCGATGCCTCAATACGCCGCCGACCCATCCACGGCGGCAGCCTCTTCGGCTGCCTGCCCTCCTCCTGAAAGCGTCTTGCCCCATGTCATCCCGTGTCTCCAGCCTCCGCTTCGCCGCCTTGGCCTTCCTGTTCGTGACGAGCGGCGCGGCGCACGCCCAATCCGAACCGCCGTCCCAATGGGGCCTCGGCGCCACCGTCGGTCAAGAGCGCCAGCCCTACCGCGACTTCGACCACAAGGCACAACTGCTGCCCTTGATCCTGTTCGAGAACCGCTGGGTGCGGGTGGCCGGACCCTCCGCGGACCTGAGTCTGGTCCGCGGCACCGGCTGGGCCGCGGGGCTGCGGCTGCGTTATGCGGGCGAAGGCTACGAAGCCGACGACTCGCCCGCCCTGCAGGGCATGGCCGAACGCAAGGCGGGTGTGTGGCTGGGCGGAAGTGCCCGCTGGGACCTGCCTTGGTTGACGATCAGCGGCGAGGTGCTGGGCGATGCCGCCAACGACAGCCAAGGTCTTCGTGCCAGCCTGGGGGCCGAACGTCGGATCAACGCCGGCGGCGGCATCGACGTCACGCCGCGTCTGGTGGCGCACCACCTCGATCGCAAGTACGTCGAGTACTACTACGGCGTGACGGCAGCGGAGGCCCACGCGGCGCGCCCCGCCTATGCGGGATCGTCCACCACGAACCTCGAAGCGGGTCTGCGCATCGGCTACACGCTGGCGCCCCGCCAAAGGCTGTCGCTCGACGTGAGCAGCACGCGGCTGGGGTCCGGCATCAAGGACAGCCCGCTGGTCGACCGTTCACGACAGGACAGCGCCCGCATCTCATACCTGTACCTGTTCTGAAACGTGTACGGACGGGGCGGCGAGAATGCGGCCGATCCTCGAGCAGACGCGAGCTGTCCCGCGTCGTTGACGTCATCTCACCGGGCGCCCCATGCACCGCGAACGCATCCTGCTGGTGGAAGATCACCGCGACCTCGCCGGGTCCATCCTCGAGACGCTGGAAGAAGCGGGATTCGACGCCGACTATGCGGCCGACGGGGCCCAGGCCCTGCATGCCGTGGCCACAACCTCGCCGCCGTTCGACGCGGTCCTGCTGGATGTGGGACTGCCGCGTGTCAGCGGCTTTGACGTCTGCACGCGGGTGCGCCGGGATGGATTCCGTGCGCCCATCCTGATGCTCACGGCGCAGGGCGCCGCCGACCAGGTGGTCGAGGGCCTGGAGCGCGGGGCGGACGACTACATCGTCAAGCCCTTTCAGTCCAAGGTGTTAATCGCGCGGATCCGGGCGTCGATCCGGCGCTACCTCAGCCTGCCGGATGGCGCGGGCATCGTCGAGGCCGCGGGTTGTGCACTGGATGTGGTGCGCGGCCGCTTGTCTTTCGGCAACGGCAACGGCAACGGCCACGGCTGCGCCCTCACGCCGCTGCAAAACCGTCTGTTGCAGACCCTCATGCGGCATGCCCCGCGGGTCGTGTCGCGCGATGAACTGGAGACCGCCCTGTGGGGTGAAGACGAACGGCCAGCCAGCGATGCGCTGCGCACCCACCTCTACCAACTGCGCCGGCAGATCGAACGTGCCGGCGGACCGCCCCTGATCGTGACGGCCGGCAAGCAGGGCTACCGACTGGCAGGTTGATGCAGCGGCTGCACTTCCTCAAGCCGGGCCGGCCGCGCACGCTCTTCGCGAAGATGTGGCACTCGGTGCTTGCCTTGATGCTGGTGAGCTTCCTGGTGAACGCGTTCCTGGTGACCGCAACGCTGCAGCTCGGGTCGGAGGCACAGACCGAACGCCGCCTTACCCGCATCGCCGACCACTGGAGCGCCCAGGCGCCGCTGCGCGAGCCGCTCGCGATCGACCCGGTGACGGTGATCTACCCATCCTATCCGCTGCTGCCCCCCAAGATCCAGCGGCTGCTGCCACCGGAAGCACGCGGCCTGTTCGAGCTGGGCAGCCGCGCGGAGGACTACTTCGTGATGGCAAGGCCGGATGCGGCGGGACGCGCCTTTTACGTCGTCGAGTACCACGCGGAGGTCAAGCCGACGGAGACGATTGAGCACCAGGTGTTCGTCTGGTATCTCGCGGGCATCGCGCCCGTGTGCGTGGGGCTGCTGTGGTGGTGCAAGAGGATCAGCGCACGGGTAACCGCGCCGATGCAGGAGGTCGGGCGCCAGGTGCTGGACCGTTCGCCCGACAGCCTGGCACCGCTGGCGCTGCCGGCGGGTTCTTCCGTGGAGCTGCAGGCCCTGGTGGAGCAGATCAACAGCGCGCTGCAACGCACGGCCGACGTGCTGGAGCGGGAGCGGCGCTTCACCCAGTTTGCCAGCCACGAGCTCAGGACGCCGGCCGCCGTGATGCAGACGGCCCTCGAACGCATCGAGGTGCATGCCCGCCCCGAGCAGGCCCGGGCGATCGAGCGCGCGCACCGGGGCTTGCGTGACATGCACGCGCTGGTCGACACCTTCCTGCAGCTGTCCACCGACGGCAGCCGCGCCACGCGGTCGGCCACCACGGTCGTCGACCGGGCGTGGCTGCAGGAGCTGTTGCTGCACGTGGCCGGTGGGCAGCCCGACCGCGAGCTGATCGTGGATGCGCAGGCCCCGCTGGCGCTGGAGGCGCCGGCCACGCTCGTCCAGGTGCTGGTGGGCAACCTGTTGAAGAACGCAATGTTCCATGGCGCGCCGGGGCCGATTCACGTCCACCTCACCGGCCAGGGCATGGAGATGCGCAACAACGTTCGCGACGAACCCAGCACGCCGGGGTTCGGGCTGGGGTGCCAAATCGTGCGCCGGATCTGCGACCGCTGCGGATGGACGTTCGAGCTGCGCCTGACCCGCAACACCGCCACCGCCGTCATTCGGGTGCCGGATGCGGGCGCGACAACGCCCGCCAGCGCGGCACCGTAGCGCGGGGCCGGCCGGCGGGACTCACGCTCGCTTCACCGGCACCGTGCCCCAATGCATGCAAGCGCGCAAGCGCACTTGCATTTCGCCCTGGAGACACGATGATCACCAACCGCCTCGCATCCCCGCACCCGGCCTTGTGGGACCGCATGAGCTGGCTCGTCAACGCACTGCTGTGCAGTGCCGTGGCGCTCTTCTCATACCGCTACCTGGCTTCGTTCGGGCCACTGCCATCGAGCATCGTCGGCAATGCGCACTTCTTCCCGTGGCTACTGATCCATGCCGGGGCCGCGGCCACCGCCTTGCTCATCGCGCCACTGCAGTTCCTCAAAGGCCTGCGCTCCCGCCGCCCCACGGTCCACCGCTGGATCGGGCGCGTGTACGCGGTGGGCTGCATGGTCGGCGGCGTGTCAGGGCTGGTGCTGGCCGCAGGAGTCACGGCCGGGCCGGTGGCCGGACTGGGCTTCGGTCTGCTGGCGGTGGCCTGGCTGTCGACCACCGGCCTGGCCTGGCGGGCCGCCGTGGTGCGCGACTTCAGCGCGCACCGTGCGTGGATCGTCCGCTCCTTTGCCCTCACCTTCGCCGCGGTGACGCTGCGCGTGTACCTGGCGGTCTCGGAGTCGCAACTGCTGCCGATCGATGCGGACGCCGCCTACATCGCCATCTCGTTCCTGTGCTGGGTGCCCAACCTGGTCGTCGCTGAGATCATGCTGCGCCGCGGGACCCCAAGGGCGGGCCGGCCGGCAAGCTGACGGCTGCGACGGCCGGGTCGCATAAATGCAGGCAACCGGCGGGACGGGGTACTCGCCAAGGGGCTGCAGATGGATCGGATTGACGCGCTGCGCGTGCTGCTGGACGGGGCCGCTGCGGGCAGCTTTTCCAGCACCGCGTGCCAGCGGGGTGTCGCCACCTCAACCGTGGCGATGGCGGTGGAACAGCTGGAAAAGGAGTTCGGCGCTGAATTGATGACACGTTCGCCGCGCAAGCTGACCTTCACGCCGGAGGGCGACATCGTGCTCGGCGATGCCCCCCGCATCGTCGACGATTGGGACGGCGCGCGGGCCCGCCTGAAAGAGGGCGACGAGCTGGAAGGGCCGATCCGCGTCACGGCCACCAACGACTTTGGCCGCAGCCGGCTGCGGCCGCTGCTCGACCGCTTCCAGGCCCTGCATCCCGGCGTGCGCATGAGCCTGCGCCATGACCCGGTCTTGGCAGGCAGAGCGCCAGCCAGGCAGCCAACTGCTGGGCGGCAGTAAAACGCCCATGGCAGCGATGGGCACGGCCCGCGAGCCCCCGGCCAACGCCAACACTATGGCCAGAGCCCGGAAGGGCCGGGTTCCAACAGGAACAGTCGGCGGAAGATGGCCAGGTCGGCAAAGTTGACGAGGCCGTTGCCGTCCAGATCAAACAGCCGGTTGGAGCCGAGGAAGGCCGCACGCATACCCGCGAGATCGGCGAAATTAACGATGCCGTTGTTGTCGAAGTCGCCGTCGCAGGCGTTCCCGAAGCCGTCGCCGTCCGTGTCCTCTTGGCCGGGGTTGCTCACCAGCGTGCAGTTGTCCAGCAAATCGCCGATGCCGTCACCGTCCAAGTCGCTCTGAGTGCCGACCAGCGCACTGGTGCTGGCCAGCGACAAGTCGGCCGCATCGTCGACCGCACGGGCCTCGAAGGCCAGCAGCCGCCCTCCCACGAAGCCGGGCGCCACCGACAGCGGCATGGTCAACGTGCGGACCTCCCCGGGTACCAGCGTGCCGAGGTTCCAGGTCACCAGGTCATACGGGCTGCAGTTGCCGCCGCAATTGGCTGGCGGACTCATCGTGGCCTGGTTTACCACCGGCACGCCTTCGGTGGGCATCCGCGACTGAACCACCACATTGATCAGTGGCACGGGGCCGGCGTTGACCACGCGCACGGTGGCTGAGAAGGCCTGTCCGGCCGCGACCGGGTTGCGTAGCAAGGCGATCGTCAGCTTCAGCGGGTTGGTCGGGACGATGCGGGTCACCCGACTGGCACGGGCTGTTTCCAGGCCGGTGATGGCACTGTCGGCCGACAGTTCCGCCGCATCCACCCGCAGGCGGCGATGTGCCGGAGCGGTGGCCGGCACCGTCACGCTCACCAGGCGCCGACCTCCGTTGCCTGAGAGCAGTGTGCCCAGGCTCCAGCTCACCACCCCGCCGGCCACCGTGCCTCCGCCTGCACTGGACAGCACAGCACCTTCAGGCAGCGGAAAGCGCAGCGTCGCCGCGGTCAACGCGGTGGTGCCCCGATTGCCGAAGGTGATCGCGTAGGTCACGCGGTCGCCAGGCGCGGCAGCGTCCTTGTCCGCGTCCACCGCCAAGGCCAAAGCACCGTCAGGATCAAGCGCAACAGTCTGGCGCGCCAGCGCCATCGGGACGCCGTCGGCCCGCACCTCGGCCTCGTGCACGATCAGCCGGCCCGACGCCTGGCCGCCAGCGACCGTCGCTGGCAGGCTCACCGTCACCGCCGCGCCAGGCGCCAGCGTGCCGATCGACCAGGTCGCCAGGTCGTAGGGGCTGCAGTTGCCACCGCAGTTGGCGCCACCGCTGAAATAGGCCTGGTTGATCACGCTGACACCCTCGGTCGGCATGCGCGCCCGCAGCACCGTACCGAATACCGTGGCCGCGCTGCGGTTGGTGACGGTGAGCATCGTGCGCAGCGCTTCGCCCGGAAGGGTCGGATCGGCATTGCTCGAGTAGGCCAGACCCAGCACGGGATTGGCCTCGACACGGGTGACGAGGGTCGCCCGCGCCTGCTCGGCGCCGGTGACGGCGCCGCTGCCCGCGACCGACGCGGCGTTGACCGCCAGCAGCGATCCCGATGGCAGCGCGGCGCCCGCATGGACCACCACCTGCCGACGGCCCGCTTGACCTGCCTGCAGGGTGCCCAGCGTCCAGCTGACCACGCCGGACGCATGCACCCCGCCGCCGGTGGCGGAGACGAAGGCGGTGCCGGGTGGCAATGGCAGCCGCAGCAGCGTGCCGCTGGATGCCGAACTACCGCGGTTGCCAAACGTCAGCGTGTAGGTCAGGCGCTCGCCGGGCAGCACGCTGTCCTTGTCGGCGTCCAGCGCCAGCGCCAGCAGGCCATCGGCATCGGCCGCCACGCTGTGGCGTGCAACCACCATCGGCACGCCGTCGGCGCGCAGTTCGGCCTGCAGGCCGATCAGCCGGCCGGAGGCAAAGCCCGCCGTGACGGTGGCCGGCAGGCTCACCGTGACCGACTCGCCTGGCGCGAGCGTGCCCAAAGTCCAGGTCGGCAGGTCGTACGGACTGCAGTTGCCGCCGCAGTTCGCGCCCCCGCTGAAATAGGCCTGGTTGATGACGTTCACGCCGGCGGTGGGCATGCGCGCCCGCAGAACCGCGCCAAACACGGTGGCATCGCTGCGATTGGTAGCAGTGAGGGTGGCGCGCAAAGCCTCGCCCGGTCGCGCGGGGTCGGCATTGACCGCGTAGGCCAGGCCCAGCACCGGATTGGTCTGCACCCGGGTCACGAGCGTGGCGCGGGCGGCTTCTGGCCCGGTCACCGCGCTGTTGCCGGCGATCTGCGCGGCGTCCACCGCCAGCAAGGTGCCGGAGCGCAGGGCGGCGCCCACGCCGAGTACCACCTGCTGGCGACCGGACTGTCCACCTTGCAGATTGCCCAGGTTCCAGCTAAGCACGCCGCCGGCCAGGGTGCCCCCGCCAGAGGCGGACCGCAGCACCGTGCCGGCCGGCAGCGGCACGCTGAGCGTGGTGCCGGTGACCGAGGAGGTCGCGCGGTTGCCGTAGGTGAGCGTATAGGTCAGCGCGTCGCCGGGTGCCACGCCGTCCTTGTCGACGTCGAGCGCCAGCGACAACGCGTTGTCGCCATCGACGGTGACCGACTGCTGCACGCTGGCCTGCTGCACCGCGTTGACCGACACTGCGGCCGTCACGGTGATCACGGTGCCGTCGGCGGTGGCCGCGCTCACCGTCATTGGCATCGACACGGTGACGCCGCTGCCTGGCGGTAGCAAGCCAATCGGCCAGCCCACCACCTCGTTCGGGCTGCAGTTGCCACCGCAGTTGGCACCGCCGCTCATGAAGGCCTGATTGATGGTGTCCACACCGGCCGCGGGCATGCGGGCCTGCAGGCTTACGTTCGCGACCGACGCAGCGCTGTCATTGGTCACGGTGATGAGCGCGACGATCGCCTCGCCGGGACGCACCCGATCGGGATTGAGCTGAACGCCGAGCGCCAAAGCCCAAGCCTGACCCGCCGGAACCGCCAACGCGAGGCCCACGAGGCCGCGCAACACCCTGCGGCACAGTCGCCGAGCGCCGGTACGAAGATCGGCGTGCATCGGGCTCAACCGCGCCAGCGCAGGTTGCGCAGCGCCAGCAGTCCACCTCCCAGCACAAACAAGGCCAAACCGGCCGGTTCGGGCACGGCCGTGACCACCAACGAAGCACCCTGCAACGCCACCTCCTGCGGTGCGCCGCCTGCGGTGAAGAACGCGCCGACAAGGTTGTTGATCGACAGGTCGATGGCCGCTGGGCCGAAGCGGTCGAGGTTGACCACCACCGTGCCGATCAGGTTGCGGCCCGACAGCCCGTTGAAGCTGCCGAAGTGAATTTCGTAATCCTTTTGGGACAGCGCGCTACCGTGGCCCGACAGCGATGGATCGGGCGTGGAAGCGAACCACGCCGATGGTGTGAACGAGGCGAAGGTCGCGGTACCGCTGACCGCCAGGTCGCGACCCCGCCGCCAAGCGTGGCTTCATTGGGCGCGAAGTCCATCATCAGGTCGAAGCTGAACTGGCCTTGCGCCAGCGGAACGGTCGCGGTGGCGGGACTCATGGACACGCTCGCCGCCTCGTCTGGTGTCGGCCGTGCTGGCATTCGGCGTTGTGCCGGTCGCCGGGTTGCCAGGGCCTTCCGTCGTAGTGTGACTGAGGGTTCTTCCCGTCGGATGCCGTGTCGCATCGCCTCGGGCCACTACCGATCAAGCGCCGTTGCGTAATGGCGCAGCGGCTTGTGCCAGACGCGCTATCGCCCAGACGAATCCCGCCAGCTCGCGCGCGACTGCAACGCAGACCTTATTTATCTGCACGCCACGCGAGGACAACGGGGCAAACCGACTGCTGAGCCTCATCTGTGCCTTCCAGGCATGGTCGCGAATCGCAGCTGGCAGCTCCGCGCTGCGATTGCGCAGCGTCGTGCTCATGCGAGCCGCAAAGCGGTAGTTCCACGCTGCCTCCACGAGCAGCCGCCGAGCGTGGCCGTTTCCGGTCTTGGTGATGGAGCCGCGTCGCACGCTGTTGCCGCTTGAATGCTCCGACGGCACCAAGCCCAGATAGCCCATCAGGTCACGCGCGGTCTCGAAGCGCTCGAAATCTCCGATCTCGGCGATCAGGCCGATCGCCGTGACGCTGTCGACACCACGCAAGCTGCGCAGCGCCGCGACGACCGGCGCGAAGCACCAGCTCTGCACGATTTGCAGCAGTGCTGTCGTCAAGCGATCGACCCGCTGCTGAGCCGCTTCCACGGCCAGCAGGTATTCCGCCATGGCCAGTGTTTCGCCAGCATGGTCGAATCGCTGGTCGGCGATCCAGCGTTCATGGGTCTTGGTCCACGATGTCTTGCCGGGATAGCGCCGATCGTGGCGCAGCATGAACGACTTGAGCTGTTGGCGAGCCCGCAGCCTGGCCTGTACGGCGTCTTCCCGAGCTCGGCACAGATCCCGAATGCTCTCGTGCGCCTCGTCTGGAACCCAGATCGCTTTGAGTTCGCCAGCTCGCGACAGCTCCGCCAGTCGGCAGCAGTCACGTCGGTCGTTCTTGATCCGGTCGCCAGCACGCTGGGGGATCAACGAAGGCGCAACGATCTCGCACCGGTAGCCCCGGCGGCACAACTCCCGATACAAGCCGAAGCCGGTCGGGCCGGCCTCGTAGACGACGCGAATGTGCGATGGGTCGCCTGCCTGGGCCAGCAGCTTGGCTAACTGCCGAACGTCCGGTCCGAGAACACCGACGAATCTCGCCGGGGTTCGACCCGCCTCGCACGCCGCCACACTGATGCTGTCCTTGTGGACGTCCAGGCCGACAAAAAACTCGGTACGCTTTTCCATGGCTCGTCTCCTTCAGTTGCGTCTGGCTCGTCCAGCCGTATGTGGCTCGGCACACTTCGGTGAGTAACCCACGGATCTGGAGACGAGCCCTTGACGCTCTCACTGAGCGGCCATCATGTCTAGCGCAGTCCCGGAGGCCGTAACGTCGAGCGCGCACCGTCGCCACGGTTGCGCTCCACGACGCCTCACCACCGCTTGCCGCCGCATACGCCGAAGATCACTCGGATCGTGAATTGCCCACATAGCTGCATGAACGATCTGTGCCGGCGTGGCCGGCTTCGAGATGTCATCTTGGCGGGCCGTCTACGCGCCGCGCAACACGCCCAAGCCCATCGTGCAGCGCTTGAACACCGAGATCCGCAAGGCGCTGAAGCTGCCCGAGGTGACCGACAAGCTGGCCGGCATGGGCATGGAAGTGGTGGGCGGCACGCCGGAAGAATCGGCCGCGCTGATGGCCCTCGAGATTCCGCGTTGGGGCGAGCTGGTCAAAAAGTCCGGCGCCTCGGCCAACCGACAGCGCCTGGCGTCTGGCGATTTAGCGCCCCGCCCAGGTGCCTGCCGGGCGGCGCATCCGCCGACCGGCGCTGACGCCGTTTCCGCATGCTGTCAAACGGCGAACCACTGCACGTGCCTCGCCGCTCTGTGCTTACACCGCGGCCACAGACGCTCTTCCTGCCCCTCCGTCAGCAATTCGGCGCTTGAACAGGGCTGACCGCGACTACACCGCCCCGTGGCTTTCCACGTACAGCGCGTACAACGAGTGGCTGCTGGCCATGTACAGGCGGTTGTTTTTCGGGCCGCCAAAGCACAGATTGGCGCAGCGCTCGGGCAGGCGGATGAAGCCGATGGGCCGGCCCTGCGGGTTGAACACCATCACGCCGTCCAGGTCCTCGGGGCGGCCCTTCAGTGTGAACACCTTGCGGCCGCCCACCTCGGTGGGCTCGGCCTGCAGCGCGCCGTTGCTGCCATAGCCGCACCACAGGTTGCCGTCGCGGTCCACCTTGAAGCCGTCCAGCGCGCCGAAGTCGGCGGCATCCATCAGCTTGGTCTTGCCCGACACCGTGCCGTCCGTGCCCACGTCGTAGCGCCAGATGCTACGGTTGGGCGTGCCCTTCCACTCCACCACGTACAGCTGCCGCTCGTCGGGTGAGAAGGCCAGGCCGTTGGGGTTCACCAGGTCGGTGATCACCGCGGCCAGACGGCCGTCCGCGCCCAAGCGGTAGACGTTGGTGGTGGCCTGCTCGGGCTGCGCCCGCGAGCCTTCCCATTCGCCGTTGATGCCGAACAGCGGATCCGTGAACCACAGGCTGTCATCCGACCGCGCCACCACGTCGTTGGGCGCGTTCAGGCGCTTGCCTTCATGGCGGTCGGCCAGCACGGTGAGCTTGCCGTCTTTCTCAGTGCGGGTGACGCGGCGGGTCACCGAATGCTCGCAGGTCACCAGGCGGCCCTGGCGGTCGCGCACATTGCCGTTGGCCCAATTGGCCGGCGCGCGGAAGACGCTGATGGCCGCAAGGTGTCCGCCTACCGCGACGAG
>NZ_JZUE01000051.1 GCF_000969605.1 Aquincola tertiaricarbonis
AGGCTCCGGCGCCGGGGCAGGCGGAGGCGGCACCGGCGCAGGCGGCGGCACGGGCGCCGGTGGCGGTGCGGGCGGCGGCGGCGGAGGCGGGGGCGGCGGCGCGGCGGTCACCGTCAGCTCGGCCATGCCGCTCACGCTGGCCTGCCCGTCGCTCACCTCGAAGCTGAAGCGCAAGGCGCCGTGGGCGCCGGCATCGGCGGTGAACTGCCACTGCCCGCCGCCCAGGTGCACCAGCGTGCCCGAGCCGCTGGACAGCACCAGCTGGCCGGCGCTCAGCAGGTCATGGTCGGCATCGCTGGCCGCGGCCAGCAGCTCGGCGGCGGTGATCAGCCGCGTGCCGCCGGCCATCAGCGGGCCCAGCGGCACGGTGGCCACCACCGGCGCGTCGTTGACGGCCTGCGGCGTGAGCAGGGTGCGCAGCACGTTGCTCTGCGCATCGCTGGCGCCGCCGTCGTTCACCTGCAGGCTGATGGAGCGCGTGCCGGTGTCGGGCGTGTCGCTGCCGTTGCGGTAGGCCACCGCCCGCAGCGCGGCCTGCCACTGCGCCAGCGTGGCGGTACCGCCGGCCGACTCCAGCTGCAGGCTGCCGGTGGCGGCATCGAAGCGGGCGGTGATGTTGCCGATGTCGGCGCTGCCCGCGGCCAGCAGCAGCTCGTCCTCGCCGGCGCGGTAGCCGTCGCCGATGCGCACCTGGGCCGAGGCCAGGGTGGTGCTGTCCACGTCCTGCAGCCCCAGCGTGCCGAACACCGGCAGCGGCGCCGCGTTCTCGAAGAAGTCCAGCCCCGCGGCGCCACTGCCGTGGCTGCCCAGCACCGGCGCGTCGTTCTGCGCCAGCACGTCGAAGCGGATCTCGCCGGGCGTGGTGGCGTAGGCGCCCAGCGCGTCCTGCACGCTGAAGCGCAGGCTGGCGTAGCCGGTGCCGTGGGCGTCGGCTTCGGCGGCGTAGACCAGCTCTCCCGCGTCCAGCTGCGCCGCCGACACCAGCATGCCCACGCGCACCTCGGCGCCGGCCAGCGTCAGGCGGCCGGCGCCGGGCAGCGCGTCGATGCGCAGGCCGGCCAGCGCATGGCCATCGGCATCGGCGTAGTTCAGGTGGTCGCGGGTGATGACCGCCTGGCCGTCCTCCGGCAGCGCCACGGTGGCGGGCGCGGTGCTGGCGGGCGGCGCATTGGCGCCCACCGACACCTGCAGGATGCCCACGTCCGCCGCATCGGCCCCCAGCGCATCGCGCAGGGTGTAGCGCACCTCCACCAGGCCGGTGACGCCGCCATTCGGCGTGAACTCCACCTGGTTGCCCACCACCGACGCGACGCCGTGCGCCGAGTTCACGCTGGCGGCCACCAGCGTGAGCGCATGGCCTTCCACGTCGCGGTCGTTGGCCAGCACGTCCACCCGCACCGTCTGCCCGGCCGGGGTGGTGGCCACGTCGCCCACCGCCACCGGCGCGTCGTTCACCGGCCCCACCGTGAGCAGGAAGGTGGTGAGCGTGCTGCCGCTGCCGTCAGACACCGCCAGCGTGATGGTGGCGGTGCCGCTGGCGTTGGCCTGCGGCCGGATGGTCAGCGTGCGGTTGGCGCCGCTGCCGCCCAGCACCAGGTCGGAAGCGCGCACCAGCGCCGCATTGCTGGACGAGGCGGTGACGGTGAGCAGCGCGGCCGCCGTCTCGGCGTCGCCGATGGTGAAGGCGAAGGCCAGCGGCACGTCCTCGGGCGTGGACTTGTCCGCCACCGGCGCGATGGTGGGCGCGCTGTTGGAGGGGATGAATTCGTAGGCGCCGATGTCGGCGCGGCCGGCGCGGGCCAGGCCGCGCTGGTCGGTGGCCACGGTGGAGCCGGTGCTGGCGGCGTCGCGCGCCAGGCTGGTGGACAGCAGCGCATGGGTGCGGGTGCCGCCGCCGTTGTCGCCCAGCGGCGCCAGGCCGGCCTGGGCCGGCGTGGTGCTGGCGCGGTCGGACAGGTACATGCCGCCGGCCCGGCTGTCGCTGAACATGTTGAAGCCACGCGAGCTGAAGCCGCCGCGCAGGTCGCCGCCGGTGTTCTGCACGACGATGGAGTTGCCCACGCGCACGCCGTCGTCGTCGTCATCGCCGCCGAAGTACACGCCGCCGCCGCGGTCGGCGCCGCCGGCGCTGTTGAAGGCGATGGTCACATGGTCCAGCAGCACGTTGCCGGTGGCGTAGAGGGCGCCGCCCTTGCCGCTGGCGCTGTTGTCGCTGAAGGTGCTGCTGGTGGCGGTGAGTTCGCCGGTGGTGTAGATGCCGCCGCCATCGGTTGCACCGTTGCCCGCCACGGTGCTGGCCACCAGGGTGGCGGTGCCGCGGTTGTAGAGGCCGCCGCCCTTGTGGCCGCTGGCGGTGTTGTCGCGCAGCTCGGTGTTGCGCAGGGTGAGGTCGCCTTCGTTGTAGATGCCGGCGCCGTTGGCCTTGCCTGCATGGTCGCTGACCACCACGCGCTGCAGCGTGAGGTCGCCCGCCGGGCGCACCCGCAGGCCCACGCCGTCGCCGTTGCCGCCGCCGCCGCGCACCGTCAGGTCCTGCATCACCACGGTGCCGGAGCGCACGTCGAAGACACGATCCTCGCCGTTGCCCTCGATCACGGTGTTGTGCACGCCGCGGCCCACCAGCGTCAGGTTGCCCGCGATGTCCAGGTCGCCGTTGGAAGCGGAGTCATCGCCCTTGGCACCGGCGGCCATGGCGAACACGCCGTCGATGGCGAACACGATGGTGTCGCCGCCCGGGTTGTCGTTGGCTTGCTGGATGGCCCAGCGCAGCGTGCCCGCCGGCGCATTCGCCGAAGGCGCATCGGCGGTGCTGGTGACGGTGTAGGTAGCCAGCGTGCCCTGCCAGCGGGCCTGCGCGGCCAGGCTGGCGGCCACGCCGGTGTCGATGGCGCCGCTGCGGTATTCCAGCCGCCAGTCGGCGCCCGCGGTGGCGCTGCCGGTGGCATTGGTGCTGGCCGCCACGTCGGCGCCGGTGAGCGCGGCCAGGCCCTGCACCATGGCGCGGCCGGCGTCGGTGGCGGCGAAGTCGCAGCCGTACAGCAGCAGGTCGGCGCCGGGCGCGAGCGCCTGGCTCCAGCCCGCCAGCTCGCCGGCGCGCTGCAGCAGCGCCTGCGCATCCAGCGTGGCCGCGCCCAGCTGCAGCGCACCGGCGCTGCCGTGCGACAGGATGTGCACCGCCTGCAGGTCGCTGCGGCCGGCCAGGGCCTGGCCGATCACGGCCACGCCGTCGTCCTGGGCGCCGATGTGCACCACCTCCAGCGCACGGCCGGCCTCGCGCTGGGCCTGCAGGTCGGCCAGCAGGCCTTGGGCATCGGGCACCGAGAGGTCGACGAAGACGATCTCGCTGCGCGCCGCGGCCTGCGGCGCCACCGGCTGCAGCGCCAGGTCGGCCTGCAGCGTGGCCTGCCAGTGCTGCGGCTGGCCGGGCGCACCACCGCCGGCCAGTGCCAGCGGCGCCAGGTCGGCGGCATAGAGGATGCGGGGTTCGAGTTCCTCGAACACCGGACGCGAGGCGGCGGCCCGCATCGTCAGGCCGGGCGCTGCTGCGGTGCCGGGGCCGGGGCGGGCGCGGCCGCCGCGGCGGCCGCGGCGCCAGGCATCTCCACCCGGCAGCGGGCGCCGGCGGGCAACCGGTGGCCGGGATTGGGCAGGCTCAGGCGGGCGCGGAAGGTGTTGCTGGCGCCGTCGATCATCTTGTCGATGCGGGTGACGCGGGCCTGCACCGCGGCCACGCCGGGCAGCTCGGGCTGCACCGCCAGGCTGTCGCCCTCGCGCAGGCTGCCGTAGCGGCTGGCGGGCAGCACCAGCTCCACCCGCAGCGGGTCCAGCATGGCCACGCGCAGCAGGGGCTTGTCCTCCACCCGCTCGCCGGTGTTGACGAAGCGCTCCACCACGATGCCGTCGAACGGGCTGTGCAGCGTGCGCTGCGCCAGCTGCGCCCGCACCACGCCCAGCTCGCGCTGGGACACCAGCTTCTGGCCGCGCGCCTGCTCAAGCTTCTGCGCGGCCACGGCTTCTTCCGCACGCGCCTGCTCGCTGGCCTGGTGGGAGACGAAGCCCTGCTTTTCCAGCTGCACCGAGCGCTCCAGCCGCTGGCGCGCCAGCGACAGGTTGGCCTCGGCGGCGCGCTCGTCGGCGTCGATGCGGGCGCGCACCTCGGCGGCCAGCACGCCGGCCTGTTCCACCTCGGCCCGCAGGCCCACCAGCGGCTGGCCGGCCCGCACCTCGTCGCCGCTGTCCACCTTGATGAAGGACACCACGCCGACCACCTGGGTGCCGATGTCGGCCACGCGCTCGGGCCCCATCAGGCAGCTGATGCCGCTGCGCGCGGCACGGGCGCTGCTGCCGGCGGCCGGCTTGGCCGCAGGCAGCGCAGAGGGCGCGGAGGCGGCGGCGGCCGGCGCCGGGGCCTGGGCCCCGGCCGGTGCGGCGCCGACGGCGCAGGCAGCGGCCAGCACGAGGGCGCTGCCGAGGCGGCGGCGGTTCATCGCCTCGCTCCAGGGTGTTTCAACTGCATGTCCCATGAACGTTCCTCTTCCAGCAGCCGCTGGCGCCGCGTGGCGGCATGTTGTTCGTGGGTCCGTTGCCGCCATGCCGTCCAGGCGTCGATGCACGCCGGCGGCATTCGGGCTTCCGACCCTTCAGCTTGGACATTTCGGCCGCCCGGGCGCCAGCCTGAGCGCCAATGTGTAAGCCAGCCCGCCCGCCAGGCCTCGGCATCGGCGCGGCGCCAGGCTTCGGCGCTGCCCGGGTCGCCCTGGCGGGCGCAGCGGCCGGCCAGCTGGCGGTCGAGCCGGGCGCTAGGGTTGTCCTGCGCGTCGATGACGTGCAGGCCGCCGAGTTCGGCCACGCCCTCGCCCAGCAGGATGTCGGTGCCGCGCCCGGCCATGCGGGTGGCCACGGTGATGGCGCCGCGCTGGCCCGCCGCGGCCACCACCGCGGCCTCGTCGGCATCGTGCCGGGCATCCAGCCGCCGGTGCGGCAGGCCGGCGGCGGCCAGCGCGGCACTGAGCGCCTGCGAGGCATCCAGCCCGTCGGTGCCCACCAGCACCGGCCGGCCCTGCGCATGCAGCGCCGCCACCCGCCGCACGATGGCGGCCTGGCGGCTGGCCGCATCGGGATACAGCCGGCTGGGCAGCTGCAGGCGCCGCGTTGCCCGGCGCGGCGCCAGCACCACCACCTGGCGGCCGTACACCTGCTGCAGCTCGGCCCGGCATTCGGCCAGCGTGCCGCTGAGGCCGGCCAGCCGCAGGTAGCGGCCGAAGAAGCGCTGGAAGCTCGTCTGCGCCACGGTGTGCTGCGCGGGGCTGGGCGCCAGGCCCTCCTTGAGTTCCACCAGCGTGTGCAGCCCGCGCGACCAGCTGCGGCCGTCGGCCACGCGGCCGGTGACCGCGTCCAGCAATTGCACGCGGCCCTCGCGCACCAGGTAGTCCCGCCCCGGCTGCAGCAGGTGCAGCGCCTGCAGCGCGCTGGCCACCAGGTCGAGCCGGTGGCGGCGGTTGAGCCAGGCGCCGGCCAGCCCGCTGCACAGGCGCTCCAGCTCGGCTTCGCCCAGCGGCGTGCAGGCCACGGCGGGCTGCGCATCGAGCTGCCAGTGCAGGCCGGGCTGCAGCTGGCGCGCCAGTGCCAGCGCCTGGAAGCAGGCGGCGCGCTGCTGCGGATCATGCTGCGGCGCGCTCAGCACCAGCGGCATGGTGGCGTCGTCCACCAGCAGGCTGTCGGCCTCGTCCAGCAGCGCCATGCACTGGCCGCGCAGCAGCGGCGGTGCCTCGCCGCGCCGGGTGTCGCGCAGGGCATCGAAGGCCGCTTCGCGCGCGGTGCAGTAGGTGATGTCGGCGGCATAGGCGTCGCGGCGCTGCTCGGGCGGCAGGCCGGCCACCACGCAGGCCACGCGCAGGCCCAGGGCCTCGAACATCGGCGCCAGCCGCCGGGCGTCCCGTGCGGCCAGGTAGTCGTTGGCGGTCATCACATGCACCGGCACGCCGGCCAGCGCCGCCACCGCCGCGGCCAGGGCAGCGGCCAGGGTCTTGCCCTCGCCGGTGGGCAGCTGCACCAGGCGGTCGTCCAGCAGTGCATGGGCGGCCAGCAGCTGGGTGCCGAAGGGCTGCAGGCCCATGGCCTGCCGCGCCGCGGCGGCGGCGCAGCCCAGCGCGCTGGCCCGCAGGTCGGGATGCCAGCCCTCGCGTGCCAGGCGGGCCTGCAGCGGGCGCAGCAGGTGCCCGTGCAGGCCCTGGGCCTGCCAGCCGGCCTGCGCCGCCTCCACCGCCTGCAGCAGCCGCCGGGCCGGCGCGCCGTGCAGCGGCCAGGCGGCCTGCAGCCGCCGCAGCGGCGCGGCCATCCACTGCAAGGGCGCCGGCACGTTGCCCGGCCGCAGGCCGGCCAGGGGATAAGACCCGTGCACCAGGCCCGGCACGGGCAGCGGCGGTGCGCCGCGCAGGCGCATGCCGCGGGTCATCGCGTGGTGTCGAAGTGGCGCAGGAACAGCTGCTGCAGCCGCCAGGCGGCCTGCCAGGCCAGCGGCGCATGGCCATGGCCGAAGCGCACCCAGGCACGGGCGCCGATGTGCGCGCCGGCCGCGGCCGCCGGCTGCAGCGCCTGCAGGTCGGCCAGCACCACGGCGGCCGCCGGCTTCAGGGCCTCGCGGTCCTGCGGATCGGTGGCGATGGGCCCGCCGCTGCGCTGCGCCAGCGCGGCACTGGGCAGCTTGTCCACCGCGGCGGCGCTGCCATGCAGCCAGCGCGCGGGCAGCGACGGCGCATCGGGGGCGTCGGCCAGGCGCAGGCTCACGTCGGTGGGGCGGGCGCCCAGTCGGGCCGCGTCGTCCTGGCCGATGGCCGCGCGCACCTGCAGCGCGGGCTTGCCCTGCGGCAGCAGGTGCGCCAGCAGCGCGCCCTGCTTCACATGCCGGCCGGGCAGGTCGTCTGCGTGGGCGATGGCCACCGTGCCGCTCACGGCGGCGCGCACCGCCAGGCCGGCCAGGCGCTGGTCGGCGCGGGCCAGCTCGGCGCGCGCGGCGTCCAGCTCATGGCCCAGGTTGACGGCACGCGGCGTGTCGGTGGCCAGGGCCTCGAAATACTCCACGTCCAGCGCCTCGATGCGGGCGGCCAGGGCCTGGCGCTCGGTGGCCAGCGTGGGCGAGGCCAGCGTGAACAGCAGCGTGCCGGCGGCCACCGCCTGGCCGTCGCGCACCGCCACCTGCTCGATGAAGCCGTCGGCCCCGGCGCGCACCATCGCATCGTCGGGCAGCCACACCACGCCGCGCACCACGGTGGCATCGGGCAGCGGCACCGCCAGCGCGGCCAGCAGCAGGCCGCCCAGCAGGCCCAGCCGCAGCCGGGCCGCCGCGCGCTGCGCATCGGCCAGCGAGGGGCCCTGCAGCCAGCGCCACAGGCCCAGCAGCGGACGGCCGGCCAGCATCCAGCCGAACAGCAGCCCCAGCGCCAGGGCCACGGGGAAGGACAGCTGCGCCGCCCACAGCACCAGCGCCGTGCTGACGGACCAGCGCCAGGCCAGCGCCAGCGGCGCATGCAGCCACAGCCACGGCGCCTCGCCGGCGGCGGGCTGCAGCGGCTGCAGCGGCGGTGCCTGCAGCAGCCGGGCCTGCAGGCGGTCCAGCCACCAGCGCACGCTGCGCGGCGCCAGGTTGGGCAGCTGCAGCGCATCGGCCAGCATGTGGTAGCCGTCGAAGCGCATCAGCGGATTGCCGTTGACCAGCAGCGTGCTCACCGCGCCGATGAAGAACACCGCCAGGCCCAGGTCGCGCACCAGGCCGGGCTGCACATGCAGCGCCAGGGCCAGGCCGGCGGCGGCCAGCAGCAGCTCCACCATGATGCCGGCGGCCCCCACCAGCGCGCGCTGGCGGGCCGAGGGCAGCAGCGCGGCGGCCGAGGCATCCACGTAGGGCACCGGGGTGAAGAGCATCACCGTCACGCCCCACTCGGGCACGCGCAGGCCCAGGTGGCGCAGCACCAGCGCATGGCCCAGCTCGTGCAGCGCCTTGACGCTGGGGTAGGCCACCCACAGCAGCGCCAGCATGCGCGGCGTGCCCGACCACAGCTGCCAGTGCGCGGCCAGCGGGCCGGCTTCCAGCACCGCGGCCAGCGCGGCCCAGCCCACGGCCAGCAGCCACAGCAGCAGGAAGCCGGGCGTGAACAGCCAGCGCAGGCGAGGCAGCAGCCGGTCCAGCAAGGGCTCGGGCCGGCCCAGCGGAATGCGCATGGACAGCAGCGAGTTGCGGCGGGCGGCCGGCAGTTCGGGCGCGGTGTCGGCCGCGCCATCGGCCGCACCATCGGCCAGGCCGCCGAAGCTGATGCGGCGGTCCAGGCTCACCAGGCCGGCGGCCTGCAGCTGCATCAGCAGCTGCAGCAGTTCGTCCTGCGTGGGCACGTCGTCGGCCTGCTCGGCCAGCAGCATCTCCCACAGCGACTGCAGCGTGCGCTGGCCGTTGAAGCGGCCGACGAAGGCATGCGCGGCGCGGTTCAGGCGGAAGCTGCGCAGGCTGTCGCCATGCTCCAGCACCCACCAGGGCGTGCCGCGGTAGACGATGCGCTGGGCCCGCACCTGGCTGGCCAGCGACGGGCGCACCGCCGCGAATCGGTACCAGCGGGCGGACAGCAGCGGCGCGGTGGGCGCGGCCAGGGCCGCAGGGGCGGCCGGCGGCGAGGTGGCGGCGCTCATCCCAGCCACCGCCAGGCGGCCAGGCGCGCGGCCTGCACGGCACGGCGGGCGGCGGACCACAGCGGCGGCTGAAGGCCCACGCCGATGCGGGCCTGGCCCTGCAGGCCGGGGCGCAGCGCGGCGGGCGGGTCGATCAGCGCGGCCTCCACCTCGAAGACGTTGGCGCCCTCCACCGCCGTGGCCATGGGCGTGATGCGCAGCACCTTCAGCGCGGTGGTGTCCCACGGCAGCGCGGACAGCGCCAGCGTGCCCGTCTGGCCGGGCTGCACCGCGGCGATGTCGCGCTCGTCCACCTGCACCATCACGCGGAAGCGTTCGCGCGGGGCGATGGTCAGCAGCTCGGTGCCCTGCTGCACCGGTGCGCCCAGCTGCTGGGTGAGGTCGCCGCGGATCACCATGCCGTCGAACGGCGCGGTGATCTGGGCGCGCTCCAGCTTCATCTCGGCCAGCGCCAGCTGGGCCTCGGCCTCGGCGGCGCGCTGCTGCTGGATGACCAGCTGCGCGCGGTCGCGCCGTGCGTTGGCGGCGGCCAGGCTGTTCTGGTGCTGCGCCAGCTGGCTGGCCCAGCGCTGGCGGTCCAGCTGCAGGTCCTGCTGCGCCAGCTCGGCCAGCACCTGGCCGGCGCGCACCTCGTCGCCGGCCCGGGCATGGGCGTTCTCGAGAAAACCGTCGGTGGGCGCGACCAGCACCCGCTGCACCGCGCCTTCCACCCGGGCCGCGCCACCGACGCGGGCCGGCATCGGCACCAGCGACAGCACGGCCAGCGCCACCGCGGCCACCGCGGCCGTGCCGCGCAGCGCGGCGCGTCCGCGGTCGGCCGGTTGCAGCCAGGCCCGCAGGCCATCCAGCAAGCGGGTGGGAAAGGCACGCTCGTTGAGCTGCAGCAGCTGCAGCACCGGGCCGGCCAGCGCACCCACCTGCTGCAGCAGGGCCAGTTCATCGGCCGACAGGCGGGCCGGACCGGCCACGCCGGCGCGGCGCAGCAGGCACAGCGCGGCCACCGGCCGGCCTTGCACGAAGAGCGGCAAGGTGGCCGCCAGGTCGCCCGGCCGCTCGGCCAGCCGCCGGTGGGCCAGGGTGATGCGCGGCGTGCCGCCAGCGCCGGCGGGTTCGGGTTCGATCACCAGCGCCTGCTGGTCCAGGGCCTCGGCCATCGCGGCTTCGGTCGCGCCTTCGCGGCGCGAGGAGGGCGGCGGCGCATCGCCATCGGACACCGCCACCACCCGCACCAGCGAGCGCTGCACGATGCCCACCCCCACCCGGTCCAGGCCCAGCCCGTCGGCCAGCGTGCGGGCCAGCGCCCGCGCCGCCGGCGCCAGCGCGGGCTGCCCCAGCAGTGCCGCCTGGCAGGCCGCCAGCACGGCAGGTGCCGCCGGTACGGCCGGCTGCGTGGCGGCAGGCGGCGGATGCAGGGCGGCAGCGGCGGTGGAAGCGGACATCGGATACGGCCAGGGGCCCGGAAGTGGACGGCAGCATGCGCAGCCCTGTCCGGGCGGCATGACGCTGGCGAGTGTGCCGAGCGGGGCGGCGGGCGATGCAGGCAACAGGGCGTGCAAACCGCGGTAATTCAGGCTTGGGCTTGGGCCTTGGCCGAGGCCGCGCCCTCGGCGCCTGGCGGTCCTGGAGCAGCCGCGGCACCCCGCCCGCAGGGCTCCCCACACCCCGATCTGCCATCCCTAACACCCGCAACTGCTAGGGATACGCGCCCACCCATCGCCGGACTAAGGTCGCTCCGCCTGACGCCTCTTCCCCCTGGCGCTCGAAGGAGTGAACCATGCCCGTCGCCCTGACCTATCCGGGTGTCTACATCGAGGAGGTGCCCAGCGGCGTGCGCACCGTGTCGGGCGTGGCCACCTCGGTCACCGCCTTCGTCGGGCGCGCGCGGCGCGGGCCGACCAACACGCCGGTGGTGATCAACAGCCAGGGCGACTACGAACGCCGCTTCGGCCGGCTGTGGAACGACAGCACGATGGGCTTCGCGGTGCGCGACTTCTTCCTCAATGGCGGCGGCCAGGCGGTGGTGGTGCGGCTGTTCCGCCCCAGCTTTGCCGACGAGGCCGCGCGCACCGCCGCGCTGGCCGCGGCCACAGCGCAGGCCCAGGCCGCGGCCGACGCGGTGGAAGCCGCGGCCGATGCCTCGGTGGCCGGCGCCGCCGCCGCGCAGGACGTGGCCGATGCCGCCCAGGCCGCGGTGGCCGCTGCCGGCGCAGCCGGTG
>NZ_JZUE01000052.1 GCF_000969605.1 Aquincola tertiaricarbonis
AACAGCTACGGCGGCGGCACCACCATCGACACCGGCAGCACGCTGCAACTGGGCAACGGCGGCGCCGGCGGCACGGCGGGCAGCGGGCCCATCGACCTCGACGGTGCCCTGGTGGTGAACCGGAGCGCCGACCTCACCCTGGCCAGCCTGCTGCAAGGCAACGGCAGCCTCACGCAGACCGGCAGCGGCCTGCTCACGCTGACCGCCGACAACACCTACCTGGACACCACCATCGACCCCGGCAGCACGCTGCGCGTGGGCGCGGGTGGCAGCACCGGCACGCTGGGCAGCGGTGGCATCACCAACAACGGCAGCCTGGTGTTCGACCGCAGCGCGGCCTTCACGCTGGCCGGTGCGATGACCGGCACCGGCGCGCTGGTGCAGACCGGCAGCGGCCTGCTGATCCTGGGCGCCGACAACAGCCATGGCGGCGGCACCACCATCGACGCCGGCAGCACGCTGCAGGTGGGCGCCGGTGGCGCCACCGGCACGCTGGGCAGCGGCCCGGTGGTCAACCAGGGCAGCCTGGTGTTCGACCGCAGTGCGGCGCTCACGGTGGCCAACACCATTTCCGGCGCCGGCACGCTGCGCCAGACCGGCAGCGGCAGCCTGACGCTGGCGGCCGACAACAGCTACGGCGGCGGCACCACCATCGACAGCGGCAGCGTGCTGCGGCTGGGCGCCGGCGGCACCACCGGTTCCGCAGGCAGCGGCGCCATCGTCGACAACGGCCTGTTGGTGGTGGAGCGCAGCAGCGCGCTGGTGCTGGGCATGGCGATCGGCGGCAGCGGCGGCTTGACGCAGGCCGGCACCGGCCAGCTCACGCTGTCCGGCAGCAACAGCTACAGCGGCCTGACCACGGTGGAGCGCGGCACCCTGCGGCTGCTGGGCGGCAATGCACTGGCGGACACCGCGGCGGTGCAGCTGGATGCCGGTGCCACACTGGTGCTGGATGCGAACGAGACCATCGGATCGCTGAGCGGCGCGGCCGGCGCCACGGTGGCGCTGGGCCTGGACCGCCGGCTGACCCTGGGCGGCAACAACGCCTCCACGGTGTTCGCCGGCAGCATCACCGGCAGCACCAGTGCGCCGGGCACCGTGCAGCTGGTCAAGCTGGGCAGCGGCCGCTTCACGCTGGCGGGCGACAACAGCATGGCGGGCGGCATCACCGTGGCCGACGGCACGCTGCAGGTGGGCAATGGCGGCACCGCCGGCAGCCTGGGCAGCGGGCCGGTCGGGAACAACGCGGCGCTGGTGTTCGACCGCAGCGATGCGGCCGGCCATGTGGTGGCCAACTCCATCACCGGCAGCGGCACGCTCACGCAGGCGGGCACGGGCCGCCTGATCCTCACTGGCGACAACACCTATGGCGGGCTTACCACCGTGCAGGCCGGCACCACGCTGCAGGTGGGGCAGGGCGGCGGCACCGGCGCGCTGGGCAGCGGCAACGTGCTCAACCAGGGCGCGCTGGTGTTCGACCGCAGCACCGCATTGACCGTCAGCGGCCGCATCGACGGCAGCGGCACGCTCACGCAGCAGGGCGGCGGCATGCTCACCCTCAGCGGCAGCAACGGCTACACCGGCCTCACCACGGTGCTGTCCGGCGGCCTCACGCTGGCCGGTGGCGCGGCGCTTGCCGACAGCGCGGCGGTGCAGCTCGCCGATGCCGCCGGCGCCACGCTGGTGCTGGCCGACGACGAGACGCTCGGCAGCCTGGCTGGCGGCGGCGCCGCAGGCGGCGGCGTGGACCTGGGCAGCCACACGCTGACGCTGGGCGGCGGCACCACCTTCGGCGGCCGCATCGTCGGCACCGGCGGACTCACCAAGACCGGCACCGACCTGCTGGTGCTCACCGGCGACAGCAGCTACAGCGGCCCGACGACCATCGCGGCCGGCGTGCTGCAGGTCGGCGATGGCGGCAGCACCGGCAGCCTGGGCAGCGGCAGCGTGCTCAACCAGGGCCTGCTGCGCTTCCAGCGCGGCAACGCGCTGCTGGTGGCCAACGACATCAGCGGCAGCGGCGGCCTGACGCAGGCCGGCAGCGGCACGCTGACGCTGGCCGGTGCCAACACCTATGCCGGCCTGACGCTGGTGGCCGCCGGCGTGCTGGCCACGCAGGGCGCCGAGCGCCTGCCCGACGCCGGCGCAGTGCAGGTGGCCAACGGCGCGCAGCTGCAGTTGGGCGGCAACGAGGCCATCGGCTCGCTGGCCGACGCAACCGGCCAGGTGGCCGACGGCAGCGCACGGGTGCTGCTGGGCAGCTTCACGCTGGCCGCGGGCGATGCCAGCGACACCCGCTTCGGCGGCGTGATCGACGGCTCGGGCGGCTTCACCAAGACGGGCAGTGGCCGCTTCACGCTGGCCGGCCTGAACAGCTACACCGGGCTCACGCTGGTGGCGGCCGGCACCCTGGCCACCGAAGGCGGCAGCGCCGGCCACCTGGACGACCGCAGCGCGCTGCAGATCGCCAACGGCGCGGTGCTGGCCCTGGGCGGGGCGGAGACGGTCGCCTCGCTCGCCGATGCCGATGGGCAGGTGGCCGACGGCAGCGCCCGGCTGCTGCTGGGCACCCACACGCTGACGCTGGGCGATGCCAACAGCACCGTCTACACGGGGCAGCTGGTGGGCAGCGGCGGCGCCGGGCGGCTGGTCAAGCAGGGCAGCGGCATGTTCACGCTGGCGCAGCCGGGGGCCAACAGCCACGGCGGCACCTCGGTGCTGGACGGCGTGCTGCGGCTGTCTTCCGACGCGCAGCTGGGCGTGGCCGGCGCAGGCCTGCTGCTGGACGGCGGCAGCCTGCGGGTGGACAACAGCTTCGCGCTGGCCGCGGGGCGGGTCATCACCCTGCAGGGCGCTGGCGGCACCATCGACGTGGCCGCCGGCCAGACGCTGGCCTACGAAGGCGGCACCGCCGACGGCAGCAGCGCCGGCCGCCTCACCAAGACCGGCGGCGGCACCCTGCTGCTGGCCGGCGCCAACGGCCATACCGGCCTCACCCGCATCGAGGCCGGCACCCTGGCTACTGGCGCGGCGCAGCGCCTGTCCGACGCCGGCGCGCTGCAGCTGGCCAACGGCGCCGTCCTGGTGCTGGGCGGCGACGAGACCATCGCCTCGCTGGCCGACCTGGCCGGCCTGCCGGCCGACGGCAGCGCCCAGGTGGCGCTGGGCGCCCACACGCTGACCACCGGCGATGCCACCGACACCGTCTTCAGCGGCCGCCTGGACGGTGTGGGCGGCCTCACGAAGCTGGGCAGCGGGCGCTTCACGCTGGCCGGTGCGCAGGCCTACACCGGCCTCACGCTGGTGGAGGCCGGCACGCTGGCCACCGATGCCGCCGACCGCCTGGCCGATGCCACGCGGGTGCAGATCGCCAACGGCGCCATGCTGTGGCTGGGCGGTGCCGAAACCGTGGCCGGCTTCGACGACCGGGCCGGCCAGGCGGCCGACGGCAGCGCCCGCCTGCGCATCGCCAGCGGCCTGCTCACCAGCGCGGATGCCGCCGACCACCTGTTCAGCGGCCGCATCGAGGGCGACGGCGGCCTGGCCAAGGCCGGCGGCGGCACGCTCACCCTGGCCGGCAGCGCCGACAACAGCTACACCGGCCCCACGCAGGTGCTGGGCGGCGTGCTGGCCATCGGCCGCGACGGCCACCTGGGCGCCGCGCCCGGCAGCGCCAGCCCGGCGCACCTGCTGCTGGACGGCGGCACTCTGCGCGTCGGCAGCAGCATGACGCTGGCCGCCAACCGCGGCCTGGCATTGCAGGGCAGCGGGGGCACGCTCGACGTCGCCGCCGGCCAGGCGCTCAGCTACGACGGCGTCATGGCCGACGGCAACAGCCGCGGCGTCCTGCTCAAGACCGGCGAGGGCACGCTGGTGCTGGGTGGCGCGAGCATCTACGGCGGCAGCACCACGGTGCAGGCCGGCCTGCTGCAGACGGTGGGCAGCGAGCGCCTGCCCGACGGCACGGCGCTGACCATCGCGGCCGGGGCCTCGCTGCAGCTCGGCGGGTCGCAGACGCTGCAGTCCATCGACGCGCAAGGCGCCGTCACGCTGGCCGGCTCCGTCACCACCAGCGGCGACCAGACCTACGCAGCGCCGGTCACCGTCGCCGCCACCGCCCCCATCCGCCTGGCCGCGGGCGGTGCCATCACCGCCACCGCGGCGGGCAACCGCTGGAACACCAGCGCCTCGCAGCCGCTGTCGATCGACGCGGCTTCGCTGCAGCTGTCCAGCGCCGACGCGGCCGGCGTCCATGCCGACCTGGTGCTGGGCGACCTGCGCCTGTCCGCCGGCAGCAGCCGCATCGACGGCGGACTGCTCACGCTGGCCGGCACCTGGTCGCTGGAGGGCACTGCCCAGCTGGCGCTGGTGGCGCATGCCGCGCCCAGCTATGCGCCGGCCGATGTGGCCGTGGGCGTGGTCGATCCCGCCGGCCGCAGCCTGCATTTCGCCAGCGACGTCATCGTGCAGGCCGAAGGCAGCAGCATCACCAGCGCTGCCGACACCAGCCTGCTGCTGCTGTCGCCGGCCGGCGGCTCCATCCGCCTGGGGCAGGTGGCCAACGACCTGCGCGGCGGGCTGTCGGCCCTGAGCGCCAACGAGGCCACGCTGTCGCCCACCAGCTTCGGCAGTGCCTGGCAGCCCAACACGGCGGGCGACGCCAACAACCTGGCGCTGCCGGCGCGGCAGTCGGTCATCACGCTGGCCGGGCAGAACCTGCGCATCGGCAACCAGACGGTGGCGATCGACGGCACCCCCGTGCCGGTGGACGGCGTGGCGGCCGACCTGGTGCGCATCACTGCCGGCAGCCTGCGCACCGATCCGGGCAGCGTGATCCGCGCACGGCTTTGGTACAACGACGGGGCCTTCGGCACCGTGCGCTCCACGCCCGGCCTGCAGCTCACGCTGCTCGACCCTGCGGCCTACACGCTGGAAGGCAGCTTCGGCAACAGCGACGCGCCGATCGCGGTGGACGTGGGCGCCATCGGCACCGATGCGCCGCGTGCCGGCCTGAGTGCCGGCTTCGTGCAGGTGCTGCCGAAGAACGGCGCGCGCGGCTCCACGGCCGTCTACCTCACCGGCCCGCGCATCGGCGCCGGGCTCTACAGCTTCTTCCACGACGGCGCCGGCCTGCTCAGCGAGGTGCCGGTGCTCTACAACGGCTTCCTGCCGGCGTCGCCGCAGTTGAGCGGCTCGCTGTCGTCGGTGGCCTCGGTCTCCGAGCAGGCGCGCAAGGAACGTTTCGAGGAGGCGGTGCGCACCGAGAACGTGGCGGTGCGGCTGCGGGCCGGCGTCATCGCGGAGGTGGGCCCGGGCCGGCCGGCCACGCAGGGCAGTGACGGCATCCGTTTGCCGGAACAATGCGATCCCCCTTGGCCCGCGCTGGACTGCCCGAAATGACTCGCCCAGATCCCGAAGCTCCCTCCGCCCTCCGGCGCCGGCTGGCGTCGCGCCTGCGCCGCCGGCTGTGGCAATGGCCGCTGGCGGCCTGGCTGGGCGGCGCCGCGGGCCGCGTGGCGGCGCAGTACGGTGCCGCGCCCGTGGCACCGGCAGGCAATCCGTCGCCCGCGGCCACCGCGCCCGTACCTACCGTCGCGCCCGAGGTGCCGGCCGCGGTGGTGCTGGGCGAGCGCCTGGCCCTGGTGCTGGGCAACCGCGCCTATCCCGAGCCCTTCGACCTGCCTTCCATCCACAAGAACGTGCGCGACATGGAGGCGGCGCTGGCCAGGCGCGGCTTCCAGGTCACCGCCGGCATCGACCTCGACCCGGCCGCCGCGCGCGCCACGGTGGAGGCCTTCCTGCGCCGGGTGGCGGCCGCGCCGCCCGATGCCATCGTGCTGTTCTATTTCAGCGGCCACGGCGTGCAGCTGAATGCGGAGAATCTGCTGCTGGGCGCCGGCGTCAACCCGTCGGGCACGCCCGAGACGCTGCTCAAGGGCAGCATGGTGCTGCAGCCCGACGTGGTGCTGAAGCTGCCGCGCCGCGAGCAGGGCCTGACCATCGCGGTGATCGATGCCTGCCGCACCGACCTGCGCGCCGCGCTCAAGCCCGGCGAGGGCCTGAACCAGGTGGAAGCGCCGCCGGGCTGCCTCATCGCCTTTTCCACCGGCGCCGGCAAGCCCGCGCTGGCGCCCAACAACGAGACGCAGAACACCTTCTACACCGGTGCCCTGGTGCACCAGCTGGGCACCGCGTCGGACGAGCTGTCGTTCTCCGACCTGTTCCGGCTGGTCAAGCTGGAAACCCAGCGCACCATGCTCAACCATCCGGTGTCGCTGATCCGGCAGTTCGCGCAGTTCCCCTTCATCGCCGAGAACACGCGGCAGCCGGTGCTGCTGGCGGCGCGGCCGGCGAGCACGGCCACTGCCGCGGCCGGCGGCAGCCGCTTCCGCACCGAGGACGAGGCCGGCGACTGGGCCACGCTGCAGGCCACCGTGTGGCCGCCCGACGTGGTGCGCCTGGCCGACCGCTACCTGCAGCGCTGGCCCGACAGCAAGCTGGCCGGCGGCGCGGAGGTGATGCGCGAGGGCGCCAAGGAGGCTGCGGCCATCCTGCGGCGCAACGACATCCGGCTGTTCCGCCGGTCCTTCGAGCCGCATCCCGGGGCCGACAAGGACTACCAGGCCGACCTGCTCAAGGCCGCCCGCGGCGACAAGGACGCCGCCGCCCGCGTCGGCCGCGCCTGGCGCACCGGCGCGCAGAGCGGCGCCGAGCTGTCGCGCTACGAAGGCTGGATGCAGTACGCCGCCGAGCTGGGCAACGGCATCGCCAGCTACGAGCTGGCGCTGCACTACCGCCGCCAGGACCAGCCGCAGCCCGCCGCACGCTGGGAGGCGCGTGCCCGCGAGCTGGGCTACACGCCGCCGCCCTCGCTCGACAACCAGCGCAAGTAGCCGCGTCCGGTATGCTCCGCGCCCCGGCCGGGGTGGCGAAATCGGTAGACGCCGCAGACTTAAAATCTGCTGTCGCGCAAGCGGCGTACGGGTTCGAGTCCCGTCCCCGGCACCAGGCGGCGACCCGCGCGGCGCGCCGTCCCATCCACTCCCTGGATTCCTCCCATGTCCGACACCCGGCTTCCGCTCGGGCGCCTGTGGCGTCCCGTGCTCGCGATGATGCTGGTCATCGTCTCGTCCAATTTCCTCGTCCAGTTCCCCATCAACGACTGGCTCACCTGGGGTGCTTTCACCTTTCCGGTGGCCTACCTGGTGACCGACCTCACCAACCGCGCGGTCGGCGCCTCCGCCGCTCGACGGGTGGCATGGATGGGTTTTGCCATCGCGGTGGTGGTGTCGCTGCTGCTGGCGCCGTGGCGCATCGCGCTGGCCTCGGGCGTCGCCTTCATCGTGTCGCAGCTGCTGGACGTGGCGGTGTTCAACCGCTGGCGCACGCAATCGTGGTGGAAAGCCCCGTTTGTCGGGTCTTCAGTCGCCTCGGTCATCGATACGCTGCTGTTTTTCTCGCTGGCCTTTGCCGGCACCGATCTGGACTGGCGCGCCCTGGCCGCCGGCGACCTGGGCGTCAAGTGGCTGATGGCCGTGGTGCTGCTGGTGCCTTACCGCGCCATGCTGCCGCGGCTGTCGCTGTGGGTGCCTACCGGGCGCTGACGACACCGCCCACGGCGGCGGGCCAATCCCCCGTGCGGGCGATGCCACCCCCGCGTTCCAGGGCCAAGAATCGGTGCCACACAGGAGCGCACCCGCATGAATCCCTCGTCCCAACCCGCCGCCGTCCACCTCGTCCTGCAGCGACGGGCCGCGGGTGCGCCCGAGGTGGATGTGGTGCTCACCGATCCCGCCGGCGGACGTGACTGGCGACCCGGCCGCGGCCTGCGTGCCTATGGCAGTGCCGAGGGCGCCGCCTGCTTCGAGGCCGTGATGGCCGACTTCATGCCGCCCGCGGCCCCGCCGCGCACCAGCGGACGCACCCCCTCCTAGTCCTGCCGCGGGGCCGCGGGGTGTTAGCCTGCGCCGCCCGTGGACTGCAGGAGGTGGCTTGAGCTGGTTTCCCCAAGCGGCTTTGAACGCCGGCGTGCGCAAGCGCGAGGTGTTCGGCTGGGCGATGTACGACTTCGCCAACTCCGGCTACACGACGGTGGTGCTCACCGCCGTGTTCAACGCCTATTTCGTGGGCGTGGTGGCGCAGGGCGCCAGCTGGGCCACGCTGGCGTGGACGCTGTGCATCGCGGTCTCCAGCGCCATCACCATGCTCACCGTGCCCGCCCTGGGGGCGCATGCCGACCAGCGCGGTGCCAAGAAGCGGGTGCTGGCCTGGACCACGGCCGGCTGCGTGCTGGCCACGCTGGCGCTGGCGGCCTGCGGCCGCGGCGACGTGGCCCTGGCGGCGGTGGCAGTCATCGTGTCCAACACCTTCTATTCGTACGGCGAGGCGCTCAACGCCGCCTTCCTGCCCGAGCTGGCGCGGCGCGAGGCCATCGGCCGCGTGTCCGGCTGGGGCTGGAGCTTCGGCTACTTCGGCGGCATGTTGTCGCTGGGCCTGTCGCTGGCCTATGTGCTGTGGGCCCAGGGACAGGGGCAGGAGGCCGCGCAGTTCGTGCCCGTCACCATGCTGATCACCGCCGGCGTGTACGCGGCAGCCTCGGTCGCCACCTTCGTGCTGCTGAAGGAACGGGCGCAGCCGCAGCCGCAGCCCGCCGGTCCGGCCGGCCAGGCGGGTGCGGGTCAGGCCCTGGCGCGGCTGGCACGCACTGGCCGCCAGGCGGCGCACTACCGGGACTTCGCGTGGCTGCTGGCCTGCAGCACCGCCTACCAGGCGGGCATCGCCGTGGTGGTGGCACTGGCCGCGGTGTATGCGGAGCAGGCGCTGGGCTTCCAGCAGACCGACACCATGGCGCTGGTGTTCGCGGTCAACATCGCCTCGGCCGCGGGGGCCTTCCTCTTCGGCTACTGGCAGGACCGTTCGGGCCACAAGCGCACGCTGGGCGCCACGCTGGTGGGCTGGCTGGTGATGACGCTGCTGGCCTATGCCGCCACCGGGCCCGGCCTGTTCTGGGCGGCGGCGGTCCTGGCCGGCTTGTGCATGGGCTCCAGCCAATCAGCCGGTCGTGCGCTGGCCGGTGCCCTGGCGCCAGCCGACCGACTGGCCGAGTTCTTCGGCCTGTGGACCTTCGCTACCCGGCTGGCCGCGATCCTGGGTCCGCTCACCTACGGCCTGGTGACCTGGCTCACGGCCGGCAACCACCGGCTGGCCATCCTGTCCACGGCGGTGTTCTTCGTCGCCGGCCTGTTGCTGCTGCGGCCGATCGACGTGGCCCGCGGCGTGCGCGCGGCAGGCGGCTCTTCCGCCGACTGACTTTCCCGAAGTGGCCCGTGCAGCAGCGCCGGGCCCGCACGCCGGCGACGGCCTACACCGGGGCCTGCCCGGCCGTCGCCACCACGCCGGCCCAACGCTCGGCCGCGGCCTGCAGCTTTGCCGGGTCACCGGTGCTCCACAGCGTGCAGCCGGGCGCCTGCTGCAGGGCCGGCAAGGCCGTGGCCAAGGCGACGGTACGTCGCGCCACGGCGTCGGCCGTGTCCACCAGCTGCACGTCCTGGCCCAGCGCAGCCTGGATGCGCCCGGCCACCAGCGGATAGTGGGTGCAGCCCAGCACCACCACGTCACAGCCCGCAGCGCGCAGCGGCGCCGCATGGCGCTCGATGCATTCGCCCACCTCCGCGCTGTGCAGCGAATGCTGCTCGATGGCCCGGGCCAGCCCGACGCAGGCCTGCAGATGGATGCGCACCTGCGGCGCCGCAGCGGCCAGCCGGTTCTTCAGCGTCACGAAGCGGGGGCTGCACAGGGTGCCCTGGGTGGCCATCACGCCCACGCTGCCGCGGCGGGTCAGGGCCAGCGCGGGCTTCAGGCCGGGCTCCAGTCCCACGATGGGCCAGTCCGGCATCGCCTGCCGCAGCCCGGCCACGGCCGCCGCGGTGGCGGTGTTGCAGGCGATCACCAGCAACTGCGCGCCCTGTTCACGCAGGAAGGCCGCGGCCCGGGCGGTGCGCTCGCTGACGAAGACGGCGTCACGCTCGCCATAGGGCGCATGGCCGCTGTCGGCCAGGTAGCTGAGTTGAGCGGCCGGCAGGCTGTGACGCAGTGCCCGCAGCACCGACAGGCCACCAAGGCCGGAGTCGAAGACGCCGATGTGCACCGGCAGGGCGGAGGTGGTCATGGACAGGGCGCCAAATCGGGCGCGCAGTGTAGGTTCGGGTCAGCCCGGGTGCCAAGAATGCACGTTCCGGCGGCCTTGGCCCTTAGAATCGAACGATCGTTCGTTTTTGATTTCCCATTGCTAGGAGCACAAGCGCATGAAGGTACTCGTCCCCGTGAAGCGGGTGGTGGACTACAACGTCAAGGTGCGGGTCAAGGCTGACGGCACCGGCGTGGACATCGCCAACGTCAAGATGAGCATGAACCCGTTCGACGAGATCGCGGTGGAAGAGGCCGTGCGGCTGAAGGAGAAGGGCGTGGCCACCGAGGTCATCGCCGTGTCCTGCGGCCCCACGCAGTGCCAGGAGACCCTGCGCACCGCGATGGCCATCGGCGCCGACCGCGGCATCCTGGTCGAGTGCACCGACGAGCTGCAGCCGCTGGCCGTGGCCAAGCTGCTCAAGGCGCTGGTGGACAAGGAACAGCCCGGCCTGGTGATCCTGGGCAAGCAGGCCATCGACGACGACTGCAACCAGACCGGCCAGATGCTGGCCGCGCTGGCGGACCTGCCGCAGGCCACCTTCGCCTCGAAGGTGGAAGTCACAGACGGCAAGGCTTCAGTAACCCGTGAGGTCGACGGCGGTCTCGAAACGTTGTCCGTCACGCTGCCCGCGGTCATCACCACCGACC
>NZ_JZUE01000053.1 GCF_000969605.1 Aquincola tertiaricarbonis
CGGCCGACCTGCGGTCCAACATCGCGGCCGAATCGCGCGCCAAGATCGTCTATGAGCGTCTGATCGCGCTGACCGACGACCCGGGCGTGAAGGAGGCGCTGGGCTTCCTGATGACGCGCGAAGTGGCGCACCAGAAGAGCTTCGAGAAGGCGCTGTACTCCATCCAGCCCAACTTCCCGCCGGGCAAGCAGCCGCCGGTCAAGCCTTTCGACGGCATCTACTACAACATGTCGCAAGGCGTGGGCGACCTGCGCGGACCGTGGAACAGCGACGAGAACTTCACCTACGTCAGCGACCGCGAGGAGCAGGCGGCGGTGGACGGCAGCGATGGCCAGTTCAGCGTGAAGCTCACCACCGACGAAGACCAGGTGGTGCAACAGATGGCCACGCGCACGATGTCCGATCCGCAGTCCGATCCGACGACCGGCGCGGACCTGGGCAGCGGCCAGGCCCTGCTGCAGCCCGGCACCAAGTAAGCCGGAGCGGCATCGCATGAAAACCACCGTGGCCGACCTGATGACCCGCGGCGCGCATGTGATGGCACCCGACGACAGCCTCGACCTGGCCGCCCGGCTGATGGACGACCTGAACGTCGGCGCCATGCCGGTGTGCCGTGCCGACACCTTGCTGGGGATCGTCACCGACCGTGACATCGTGGTGCGCGGCATTGCGCGCAACCGCCCGGTGGACAGCACGCCGGTTTCCGACGTGATGAGCGAGCACGTGCGCTTCTGCTTCGAGGACCAGCCCCTCAACGAGGTGCTGCCCGAGATGCGGCAGGCGCAGATCCGGCGCCTGCCGGTGCTCAACCGCCAGCACCGTCTGGTGGGCATGCTGAGCCTGGCCGACCTGGCCACCAAGGCCAGCCCCCAGGCCGCGGCGGACGTGCTGAGCGCCGTCTCCGAGCCGGCCGAGCCGGATCGGACGGCGATGCCGCAGAAGCGGGCAGCCTGAACCCGGGATGCACGCCCGGCGGGCGTGCACCTTCCCGCTTGCTTCCCGCGTGCCATGGCGCTTTGCACGAGGAGCTGGCCGTTTCTTCATGCACCGCGGCGGCACGCCGGTCCGCAATGTTGACGATGGCGGCGCACCGAGTTCCGCCAACCATTCGCCTGCCTGAAATGCATGTCGATGCGTGCCATGCAAGGCCTGTGCAACTGCACGCGAAGGAATGGTCATGGAACTCACCCCCCAAGCTGAAGCGCAACTGCGTACCGAAATTCAGCAAGCGATGCAGGCGCAAGGCGATGCGGTCTTGCCGCAAGGCGTCCTGGACATCTGCAAGCACAAGGAAATGGTCCTGCAGTTCATTGACATCCTCGTCGGCTTGCTGCCCGGTGTGATCGGAAAGCTGGCTGGCAAGGCGATCAAGATCGCCGCGGAAACCTGGTTCTCCAGCAAGTGCCGCTGACCGCCCGGCGCCTGGATCCCGGAGAACCGCGATGAATCAAAAGTACGTAGTGCTGCGCAGCGCCAGACAGTTGGTGAGCGACGTGTTCGCGATCCCGTCGGCTACTGCGCTCGAGATGCCGATGCCCGTGGCCACGGAGACACTCGAACTGAGTCGACGCGAGGTGATCGACCTCGCGGCTGACAGGTCCGTGGTGGCGCTGGCGCCATCGATGCCAATGTCGCTCATCGAGCCTGTGAACGTCGAGCCGCCATCGCGGCCGACCTGGATAGGCCCGCCTGGGGCGTGCGGGCTGTGGGTGCCGACCAGAGCCGGTTCGATGGAAACGACATTGTGGTCGCGGTGCTGGACACCGGCATCGACCCCTCGCATGTCGCGTTCCAGGGCGTACAACTGGAGCGTCGGAACTTCACCAGCGAATCCGACGATGATTTGCACGGACACGGAACCCATTGCGCAGGGACCATTTTCGGCCGTGACGTCAACGGTGTGCGCATCGGCGTGGCCCCCGGTGTTCGACGTGCACTGATCGGCAAGGTCCTCGGGGAAGGCGGCGGCAGTTCCGATCGAATCGCCGAGGCGGTGCAGTGGGCGGTCAATGGCGGGGCCAACGTCGTGTCGATGTCGCTGGGCATCGACTTCACCGCCTATGCGCGGTCGTTGGAGCACGAGCAGGGGCTTCCCGAGCCGGCAGCCATCTCCCGCGCCCTGGAAGGCTACCGGCAGAACGTGCTGTTGTTCGAGCGCCTGGCCCTGTACCTCAAGTCGCTGAACCGCCCGGTCGTCATCGTGGCCGCCGCCGGCAATGCGAGTAACCGCGATCGGCCACCGTTCTATGAAGTGGCAGTCGCACCGCCCGCGGTGGCCGACGGGTTCATCTCCGTGGGCGCTGTGGGTTTGAGTCCGGGTGGTTTTGCAGTCGCGGGCTTCTCCAACACCGGCGCCAACGTTGCCGCACCTGGCGTGGATGTGGTGTCGGCCAAGCCAGGCGGCGGCCTGGTCACGATGAGCGGCACCAGCATGGCCACGCCGCACGTGGCCGGAGTGGCTGCCCTGTGGGCCCAGCAGTTGCGCCAGGCGAATGTGCTCACGAAGCTGAATCTGGAAGCGCGGCTGGTGGGCTCCGGCTCGCTGCATGGCTTCGTGCCCGGCGTCGACGTGGCCGATACCGGGGTTGGCATGGTGCGTGCACCTCGCTGAGCGGGCCGCGGCAGCGCGCAGCACGGCGATGCCGCGGCGCGCTGCCAGTCACCGCGCAGCATCTGCCGACGCCGCCACCCGCAAGTCCTCCACCCACGCCGCATAGGCCGCATCGAAGTCCTCCCGCGGCATGCGCAGCAGGGCCGAGGGATGCCAGGTGACCAGCACCGGCGGGCCTTCGGGGCGTTGCAGCCATTGGCCATGTTCGCGGGTGATGGTCACGGTGCGGCCCACCTCTCGCTGGGCCGGGGTCTTGTGCATGCGGCGTTTGCCGCGCAGCTCGAACTTGAAGTGCTTGACCGCATTGGTCACGTACAGCGCTTCCCGCGGCAGCCCGGCTTGCTGCAGCGCCTGGTCCAGCAGGCGCCCCGCGGGCCCCACGAAAGGCCGGCCCTGAAGATCCTCGGCATCGCCTGGTTGCTCTCCCACCAGCATCAGCGCCGGCGCCAGCGCACCCTCGCCCCAGACCGTCTGTGTCGCAGGCTCGCCCAGCGGGCATTCTCGGCAGCCGGCCGCGGCCGCGCGCAGGGCGTCGTTGTTTTGCGGCGGCGCGGCGGGGGCGGGAGACGGGGCCGCGGCCTTCACCGCAGCACCGGCGATTGCGGCAACAGCAGCATGCGGTCGCGCGGCAGCGCAGGCAGGCGGCTCATGTCGATGGAGAGGTCCTGCACCGGCACGCTGTAGTGCAGCTCATGCAGCAGGAACTGCAGCGTCTGCGTCATCAGGCTCTCCGCGATGCCTTCGCCCGGGCAGCGGTGGTGCACCTCGGCCTCGCCGCCGCCTTGCGGCACGAAGCCGAAGGGCCGCTGCTCCGGCGGGCCGATGTGCTCGCTGCCGGGCCGCGGCTGCTGTCGCCGCTCGGGCCGGAAGCGCTCGGGGCGGAAGGCCCCGGGCGTCTGCCAGGCGCGCGCGTCGTGGTTGGTGCCGTACAGGTCCAGCAGCACCCGCCGCCCGGCCGGAAAGGCGTAGCCGTTCCAGGTGAAGGCGCGACGGGTGCGGGCCGCCACCGCGGGAAAGAAGGGGTAGTAACGCCGCACCTCGTGCACGAAGCAGGCCATGGCCATGCGCTGGTCGGCCGGCGGCGCGCCCAGCAGTGCCTCGCGCTGGCCGGGCTGCTGGTGCAGCGCATGCGCGGCCAGCACCGCATAGACCGCCACCGCCACCGTGGGCCGCAGCAGGTTCAGCAGCTCCACGCCGGCAACGGCAGCGGGCAGCAACTCGCCGTCGGCCTCCCGGTGGCTGGCGATGCGCTCCAGCGCCGTGGCCTCGGTGGACGCACTGACGCCGGCGCTGCGCACCGCCTCGACGAGGCCGGTGGCCCAGGCATCGGCGGCCTGGCGGGCACGCCGCGAACGCAGGTGCTGCAGGTTCATCGCGCCTGCGCCATCGAACAGCAGGCTCAGCTGCTGGGTGCGCTGCTTCACCTCGGCCTCGGGCAGCGGCACGCCGGCCCAGGCACACACCGCACGCGTGAACACCTCCTGCGCCGCGGCATACAGCACCAC
This sequence comes from Aquincola tertiaricarbonis, assembly GCF_000969605.1. Lineage (GTDB taxonomy): Bacteria > Pseudomonadota > Gammaproteobacteria > Burkholderiales > Burkholderiaceae_C > Aquincola > Aquincola tertiaricarbonis. The sequence continues at coordinate 4,117 of NZ_JZUE01000053.1, forward strand.
CGGCTCGCCGGCCCGCCAGCCGGCGGCGGTGCGCCGCCAGGTCTCGCGCACCTGCTGCGCCAGGGCCTGCACCGGCTGCGGCCCGCACAGCGAGACGAACAAGGCCTTGCGATGGCGGTGCCGCTCGCCGTCCAGGCCCTGCACGCCGCCCTGGCCGAACAGCGTGGCCTCCAGCGCCTCCGGCGCGGCGCCGCGGCGGGCGAAGCGTTCCTCGTCGTAGAACAGGCGCGCGGCCTCCGGGCCGGTGAGGCACAACGTGGGGCGCAGCAGCAGCCGGGCCTCGAACACGTCGGTGCCGTGTTCGCGGCAGCGGCTGCCGATGAAGCGGTAGGGGTCGGCCATCAGCGCGAGGCTGCTGTCTATCTGCGGGTCGCGCGGGATGGGCCGGCTGGCGGTGGGTGGCGTGGTGTGGGTCGTCATGCGCATGCCTGCAGCAAATCAGGCTCCCGCCGGGTGGCGCACCAGCGCGCCAACTCGGCCTGCAGGGTGTCCGGTTGCAACGGGCCCGGCAGGCAACCGTCGGCGCCGGCCTGTTGGGCGCGCCACAGGGCATCGGTGGACAGGGTGTCGGCCTCGGCGGACGCCCCTTCGGCATGGGCCAGCAGCAGAACGCGACACGGCGGTGCATGGCCATGGCGCTGCAGCTCGCGCAGGCGGCGGGTGGCTTCGCAACCATCCAGCACCGGCAGCTGGAAGTCCAGCAGGGCGAGCACCGGCGCCCGCTGCTGGCAGGCCTGCAGGGCCTGGGGGCCGTCGGCGGCCAGGTGCACTTCGTAGCCCAGCGCATCCAGCATCGTGCGGGCCAGCATGCGCAGCGCGGGCTGCGGCGTGGCCACCAGCACCGGCAGGCGGTCGGCCGTGGTCAGCGGGGCCGGTCGGGTGCCGCCGCTGGGTGCGTCGGCGCTGCCGGCCAGCGCCTGCGTCCAGCGGTTCCAGTCGCCGCGGCTGAACGGATGGCAGCCCAGCACGAAGCCGGGCAGCGTCTGCGGATGCAGCAGCCAGGGCGATCCCGCCTCCACCGCCAGCACGCAGTGCACCCGCTCGGGCAGCAGCAAACGCAGCCGCTGCAGCGCCAGCACCGACAGGCCCGGGCCTTCAAAGGCGATGACCAGCGCCGGCCAGGCCTGGCCCGGACGCTGCGCACGCACGCGCCGCAGCGCATCGTCCAGCGTGGGCAGGGTGGTGACGGCCCAGCCGCGTGCCTGGGCCTGGCTGGCCACCGACGCGGCATTCACCGGATCGCCCTGCAGCAGCCATAGCCGCGGATGGCCACTGGCCGGCGGCGGCTCCAGCTCGCGCTGGGCATCGCGCAGCGGATAGGCCGCGCTGAAGAGGAAACCCGCCAGCGGCAGGCAGGCGAACTCGATGCGCGCCTGCGACGCGGGGCACAGGCCATGGGCACGCTGCAAACGCGGCTGGCCGGCGCGGCCGGAGGCATCCACGTCCACCACAAAGCCCATGCGGTCCAGCGCATGCAGCATCTGTGCATCCGCGCCCAGCCGGCCGGTGCCGCCCACCCGCAGCCGCAGCATGCAGCCGCCCAGCTTCTGGCTGCGCGCCACCGCATGGAAGGCCAGGAAGCCCTGCGACAGCAGGCCCAATGCACACAGGTACAGCCGGTGCAGGCTACAGGCCAGCGCCGGCGCCTGCGCGGTGCACCAGTCGCTGCCCTGCTCACCGAAGGTGTAGCTCAGGCTGCGTGCCGCCAGCAGCGGCACCACCTCCCTCACGCTGACGGCAAACAGCCGCGACACCGGCATCTGCATGCTGCCCTTTCGCAGTCCAGGCCCGGTGCAGGCGGCAATCGGCTTGCCAGCCGGCCCGGCAGCCGCGTCGGCACACGGCACGCCATGTGCCCATGCAGCGCTGTGCGCAATACCGCGCCGACAACCGCTTTTGAAGGACGTACCGACATGGACCGAACCACCGCAGCACCCGGGGTGCGCACGCATTCCACTTCCATCGTGGGCACCATCGCGATGATCCTGCTCATCGTCGGCGGCCTGAACTGGGGCCTGGTCGGCCTGTTCAACTTCGACCTGGTGGCCGCGCTCTTCGGCGCCGGCACCGTGCTGGCCCGCGCCGTCTACATCCTGGTGGGCCTGTCGGCGCTGTACGCCATCTTCCTCACCCCGCGGCTGTCACGCGCGCCTTGAGGGCGCCTGCGGCAGGCAGCAACCGGCTGAAGGGCGCGCTGCGCCGCAGCCGGTCGTAGCAATAGCGGTAGCTGGCCGCGCTGGGGTGAATGCCATCCCGCGCGAACCAGCGCTGGCGGTCCGCCACGAAAGGGTCGGCCGCCCCCACGCGGAAGAAGTCCAGGTAGGTGGCCCCCGCCCGGCGTGCGCAGCGCGCATAGATGCGGGCGGCCTGCCGCGTGCGCAGCGACATCCACCACGAGAACGGCGGCACGAACACCGGCGCATGGCCGATGTTGGCCGGCCCCAGCCACACCACCCGCGGCGCCACTGGCGCCAGCACCCGCATCAGCGCATCGGCGGCCTGTTCCAGCTGCGGCAGCCGGCGGGTGTAGAGCACGTCGTTGCCCCCGGCCAGCACCAGCACCGCATCCATGTGCGGCAGCTCATGCGCATGCGCGGCCACCTGCTGCGCCACGTCGGGCAGGCGCGCGCCGCTGCGGCAGGCGTTGATGAGCTGCAACTGCGGGTGGTCGCGCGCCAGCAGCGCCGCCACCGATTGCGCCGGCCCGCCGCCCACGCCCACGCCGGTGCTGTCGCCCAGCAGCAGCACGCGCTGCCGCGGGCCGTGCGGCCGCTGGGTGAAGGCGGTGGTGTCGGCCACCAGCCCGCGGGCAGCCTGCAGTGCGCGGCGCAGCCGGCCCGCCTGCAGCAGCGTGGCCCCGGCCACCACGGCCAGGGCGAGGGCGCCGCCGAGTCTTGCGGCAAGGGTGTCGTCGGATCCCGTCATGTGTCTTCCGTGCCCAGGTGGCGCGGCAGGGGCGCCGCCCGCTGGCTTGGCAAGGGCTGTTCCGCACCCTCGGGCGGTGCAGGTGCATTGATTGCCGCAGCCACCGTTCCGCAGTACCGCATCCGAAGGCCCGCCATGAGCAACGACGTCGAGATCCAGCCCTATGACGGCCCGGTGGGTGGCTGGGGCTCCGTGAGCTCCATCGCGCGCCGCGTGCGGGACGACGACGCGCCCACCGCGCTGCCGGAGCTGGCGCGGCAGAACAAGCCCGACGGCTTCGCCTGCGTCTCCTGCGCCTGGGCCAAGCCGGCCAATGCGCACCTGGCCGAGTTCTGCGAGAACGGCGCCAAGGCCACCTTCGCCGAGCTGACCCGCCGCCGCGTGGGCGCCGAGTTCTTTGCCCGCCATGCGGTGTCCGAACTGCTGGGCTGGCCCGACCAGGCGCTGGAGCACGAAGGCCGCCTCACCGAACCGCTGCGCTACGACGCGGCCACCGACCGCTACGTGCCGGTGGGCTGGCAGGAGGCTTTCGCCGACATCGGCGCGCAGCTGAAGGCGCTGCAGACCACGCCCGATGCCACGGTGTTCTACACCTCCGGCCGCGCCTCGCTGGAGACGGCCTACCTGTACCAGCTGTTCGCGCGGCTGTACGGCACCAACAACCTGCCCGACAGCTCCAACATGTGCCACGAGAGCACCTCCGTGGCCCTGAAGGCCGCGCTGGGCGTGCCGGTGGGCACCGTGAAGCTGGAGGACTTCGAGCACACCGACTGCCTGTTCTTCTTCGGCCAGAACGTGGGCAGCAACAGCCCGCGCATGCTGCATCCTCTGCAGGCCGCCAGCGAACGCGGCGTGCCCATCATCGTGTTCAACCCGCTGCATGAGCGCGGGCTGGAGGAGTTCACCAATCCGCAGCGGCCGCTGCAGATGGCCACCCGCAGCACCACGCGCATCGCCTCGCGCTACCACGCGGTGAAGCCGGGCGGCGACATCGCGGCCATCACCGGCCTGTGCAAGGCGCTGCTGGAGCTGGACGATGCCGCCCAGGCCGATGGCCGGCCACGGCTGCTGGACACCGCCTTCATCGCGCAGCACACCCACGGCTTCGACGACTTCGCCGCCTTCGTGCGGGCGCAGGCCTGGCCCGACATCGAGGCCGCCAGCGGCCTGCGGCGCTCGGCGCTCACCGAGAGCGCGCAGGTGTATGCCAAGGCCAGTGCCACCATCGGCGTCTACGGCATGGGCCTGACCCAGCACGAGCTGGGCGTGGATAACGTGCGCATGCTGGTCAACCTGCTGCTGATGCGCGGCAACATCGGCAAGACCGGCGCCGGCGCCTGCCCGGTGCGTGGCCACTCCAACGTGCAGGGCCAGCGCACCGTGGGCATCGCCGAGAAGCCCGAGCTGGTGCCGCTGGACCGGCTGGCCGCGCAGTACGGCTTCGAGCCGCCGCGCCACAAGGGCATGAACACGGTGGAAGCCTGCGAAGGCGTGCTGGACGGCCGGGTGCAGGCCTTCATCGGCCTGGGCGGCAACTTCGTGCGGGCGGTGCCCGACCACCATGCCATCGAGCCGGCTTGGCGCCGGCTGCAGCTCACGGTGCATGTGGCCACCAAGCTCAACCGCAGCCACCTGCTGCCCGGCGCCACCAGCTACCTGCTGCCGTGCCTGGGCCGCATCGAGCGCGACCTGCAGGCCGGTGGCGTGCAGACGGTGAGCGTGGAGGACAGCACCGCCTGCATCCATGCCTCCCGCGGCCAGCATGCGCCGGCCAGCGAGCACCTGCTGTCCGAGCCCGCCATCGTCGCCGGCCTGGCGCGGGCCACGCTGGCGCCCAATCCGCAGGTGGACTGGACCGCATGGGTGGCGGACTACGGCCGCGTGCGCGATGCCATCGAGGCCACCTGGCCCGACCAGTTCGCCCAGTTCAACCAGCGCATGCACCAGCCCGGCGGCTTCGCGCGGCCGCTGCCAGCGGCGCAGCGGCATTGGAACACCGAGAGCGGCAAGGCCGAGTTCAAGGTGCCGCCGCGGCTGGACGCCGCCTTCGCCGGCGATGGCGGCCCCGACGTGCTGCGCCTGGTCACGCTGCGCAGCAACGACCAGTTCAACACCACGGTGTACGGCTACGACGACCGGCTGCGCGGCATCCAGGGCACCCGCGACGTGCTGCTGATGAACCGGGACGACATGCGGCGCCTGGGCGTGGCCGACGGCAGCCAGGTGACGCTGGCCTGCGCCGCCGCCGATGCCGGCCCGGCCGACGGCGTGCTGCGCGAGGTGTCCGGCCTGCGGGTGGTGGCCTACGACCTGCCGCCGGGCTGCTGCGCGGGCTACTACCCCGAATGCAACCCGGTGGTGCCGCTGAACCACCATGCGCGCGAGAGCAAGGTGCCGGCGGTCAAGTCGGTGCCGGTGCGGGTGCGTGCCGCCGCCTGACGCCGCGCGCGGCCGCCATGGAATACTGCCGCCCCCATGACCGACGCACCCGCCCCCGCCAGCCAGCCCCGCAACCCGTTGCACGGCATAACGCTGGAGGCCATCGTCACCGCGCTGGTGGCGCACTACGGCTGGCCCGGCCTGGCCGAGCGGGTGCCGCTGCGCTGCTTCAGCACCGACCCCAGCGTGGCCTCCAGCCTGAAGCTGCTGCGCAAGACGCCCTGGGCGCGCGAGAAGGTGGAAGGCCTCTACCTCTTCATGCTGCGCGAGCAGCGGCGCGGCCCCCGCGGCGGCGCCTGAACACCATGTCCACCGACGACGACCGACTGACCGAGCTGGAGATCAAGGCCAGCTTCACCGAGGACCTGCTGGACCGCCTGAACGACATCGTGGTGCGCCAGCAGGCCCAGATCGACCTGCTGCTGCGCGAGGTGGCCCAGCTGCGGCGGGAGCAGCCGGCGCCCGATGCGATGCCATTGCGCAGCCTGCGCGACGAGCTGCCGCCGCACTACTAGTCGTCAGTGGTCGTCCAGCAGCCCGGCGGCGGCCAGGCCGATGCGCAGGGAGGACAGCCGGTGCTGCAGGTCGGCTTCGCGCTGTTCGCCGGCGCGGGCGGCCTCGCCCATCTCGGCCAGCAGGCGGCGCTGCGCGGCCAGCGCCACGCCCTGGCGCACCGTGGGGTTCTGCTCGTACTTGCGGGCCAGCCAGTCGGCGCGGGCCTCCAGGCGCGCCTGCCAGGCCCGCAGCACCTGCGGCTGCATGGAGTCGGACTCTTCAAGGACGCGCCATGTGAACATGGCCGGCAGGGTAGCGGCAGGTCCGGCGGCTGGCGAGCCCGTCAGGCGGTTACTGTTGACCGCGCGGGCCTGGGGACGACGATGGTTGCATCTGCAAACAATTCCGGCTTGTGCGGCGCAGCATTTAGTCGGGATACGGCCTATACTCCGCTCGTCCGAAGCGCAAAACCGCCGCCAAGATTGAGGCGAACCCAGGGAACTCGTACCCCTGCGCGAAGAAGCCGTCATCCGCCACCCCGAGGGGCCGGCGATGTCCGGAAGCCGAGCCCGCCGCCAGAGATGGCCGCGGGCTTTTCTTATGGCTGCGCCGGATTCACTCCACGATCACCAGGCCATAGGGCACCCGCCCCACCGGAATGCTCTTGACGGCCTTGGCCGCGGCCACGTCCACCAC
>NZ_KQ033893.1 GCF_000969605.1 Aquincola tertiaricarbonis
CGCTGTCGTCGGCTTCGTCGCGTGTCATGTCAACCTGCGGCCGGGGTGGCGGGCACCGGGCGGGCGGCCGTATCCCGTGCGGGCGGCTGGAGCGCGGCGATCCGCTCGCGGTCGCGGGCCATGGGCTCGGGCCGGCCCAGCAGGTAGCCCTGCACCTCGTCGCAGCCCTCGGCGCGCACGCAGTCCAGGTGAGCCTGCGTTTCCACGCCTTCGGCCACCGTGGTCACGCCCAGTCGCCTGCCCAGCTGCGCCACCGCCTGCACGACGGCGGCGCATTCCGGTTGCAGCACTGCGTCCCGCACAAAGCTGCCGTCGATCTTGATCGTGTCGAAGGAGAAGCTGCGCAGGTGCGCCAGCGACGAATAGCCGGTGCCAAAGTCGTCCAGCGCCACGCGCACGCCGAGCACACGCAGCGCATGCAGTTCGGCCAGCGCGGCCTCGCCGTTGCACAGCAGCGCGGTCTCGGTCACCTCCACCTCCAGCCGGTGCGCCGGCAGTCCGGCACTTTGCAGCGCCCGCACCACCGCGGGCACCAGCGTTGCCTTGCCCAGCTGGGCCGCCGACACGTTGACCGCCACGCGTTCGCCCTCGGGCCAGTCGCGGGCGGCGCTGCAGGCCTGGTCCAGCACGAAGGCGCCGATGCGGTCGATCAGGCCCGCTTCCTCGGCCACAGGGATGAACTCGGCTGGCGAGATCCAGCCGCCCTCGGCATCGAACCATCGCAGCAGGGCCTCGCGCGCGGTGATGCGGCCGGACGCGATGTTGAAGATCGGCTGGAAGAAAACGAAGAGCCCCAGCGGCTCATCCAGCGCCGCGCGCAGCCGCTGCTCCACCGACAGCCGCTGCTGAATTCGGGTGAGCATGGCCTGCGAGAACACGCGCACGGTGCCGCGGCCCACCTCCTTTGCGGCGCACAGCGCGATGGCGGCGCGCGACAGCAGCGTCTCGCTGTCGGTGCCGTCGGCCGGCGACACCACGATGCCCATCGAGCCACCGATGCGCACCTGGCGGTCGTCGGGCAGCAGGTAGGGCGCGCTCACGCGTGACAGGATGTCATCGGCCAGCTGTTGCGCGGCCTGCGCGTCGTCGGCAGGCAGCACGATGGCGAACTCGTCACCCGCCACCCGGCCGACCGCCATGGTGCCTTCGGCGCAGCGGGCCTGCAGCCGGGAGGCGACGGCTTGCAGCAGAAGGTCACCGGCGCCCTGGCCGAGGGTGTCGTTCACCGTCTTAAAACCGTCCAGGTCCAGCAGCAGCACCGTGGCGCGGGCGCCTCCGCGCGCCAGCAACTGCGCCAGTTTCTCGCGCAGGGTGTAGCGGTTGACCAGGCCGGTCAGCGGGTCGAAGTGGGCCAGTTGCAGCACCCGGCGCTCGGCCTCTACCTGCGCGGTGACCAGCGCCATCGTAACCACCGGCCCGATGAATTCGCCTTGGCTGCCGGTGACCGCCGAGGCCTCCAAGTCGATGATGTGGCCGCCGACGGTCAGCCGGGCCTTGTGCGGCAAGCGGTTGCGGTCGGCCAGCAGGCGCCGCTGGTGCGCTGGGTCCTTGTGGAAGACGTCGATGCAAGCGCCCACCAGGTTGCAGGCGCGCACCGGCAGCAGGGGCTCGAGCTGCGCCACCAGGGCCTTGGCCGCCCGGTTGGCGTAGTTGATGCGCAGGCTGTCCTGCTCCACCGTCATCACCGCGATTGGCAGGTCTTCCAGCATGCGCAGCAGCCGCAGCTGCGCCTGCTCGCGATGGTTCGCGTCCTCGCGCGCCTTCACCATGCGGGTGAAGTCGGCCTCCTGGATGCGGATGATGATCAGCGCCGCGATTGTCACCAGCGCCAGGTTGATCGCCATCGCGCGGTGCACTTCGGCATCCGACAGCAGGAAGAACGAAAAAAACGGAATGCCGGCGCAGACGGCAATCAGCTGCGGCGCCGGCGGCGCATGGATCAGGCAGAACATGCAGCAGGTCATCGTCAACGCCATATAGAAGGCGACATGACCTTGCGCATAGGCATCGCCGCGCGTGAACAGCGCGAGGCTCCACAGCACCAACGCCGCCGAAAGCAGGACGGCGAGCAGGTAGGTGGTGGTGAGCTGCCGCCGGGCCGCGGCCACCGTCACGCGCGCATGGCGGCGCCGCCACCAGGCGGCCATCCGGATGACGAAGACCAGGCCAAAACCCGCGGCCGGGTAGGCGGTGAGGTGCACCGGCGCCTGGTGGCGGAACGAGAACGCCAGCACCACTGCATTGGCCAGCAGGATGAAGTACATCAGCGGCACGAGCCGCGACAGCGCGACAAAACGGGACGTGGTCAGGCTGTCGGGCGCGGACGCGGCTGTGTCCCGGGGCGCTGCCGGTGAGTCTGAGTCGCGCAAGCTGATGTTCCTCGGGTTCGACGCGCCCTTGCCGGCAGCATGCGCACGGGCCGAGGAGGTTATCGGCGCGCGAACCGGTCCGGAACAACTGCCGGCCTCCATTTCCTCCGCGATCGGGCATCGATCACGGTTTCTGTGTGCGTGACGTCATGGAACGCCAGTGCGCCGGCCAGAACTCAGAATCTGGGAGCGAATTTCGCCCCTGAAGCGCGTGTCGGCGCAGGGTGCTGCAACAAGTCGGGATGAAGGTGAACAATGCCATGTGCCACCACCTGCGGGGCACTGTGGGTGACGTTGTCCAAAGTCCGATCGGGACGTTGGCGACGCGCGTGCCTCTGGCGTAGCGCACGACGCGCAGCTTCAGCCTCACACCTGCAGGCAAGGCTTTTCGGGTGCAGGTGTGAGGCTGCTCGACGAGGCCCACCACGGAGTTCGGGGCATGGAACTGCTGAGGGCTGAACCACGTGGGCAGGTGCGGATCACGTGCTCGCACCATTTCGGCAACAAGCGCATCCTCCCGGCCTTGATAATGTTCCGGCGGCGCTCTCCGTCGGTTCGCCTGCATGTAGCGATGAACGAAGCCAACGTCGACCTGGTTCAGCAGGGCATCGAACTCGCGGTGCGGGCCGGGCCGCTGGCTGATTCCGATTCGTTGCGCGACGGCTGGTCAGCGAGGCGTCGATGCTGTGTGCTTCGCCCGCCTACCTGCGGCGCGTGCGGAACATCCCTCGGTGGCCGAGCTGTCGTCGCACCGCTAGGTGGTGTACCCGCCGGGCCAGCGGTCGATCCAGATCAGTCAGGATGGGCAGGCTGTCGAGCTTCACTTGACCGGCGACATTGTCACGGACAGCGCGGCAGCACGGCTTGCCTTCGTGCTGGCTGGCGAGGGCATTGCACGGCTGCCGGCTTACGACGCCGCACCGGCGTTGACATCGGGCGAGCTGGTGAGGGTAGTACCGGAAGTGCAGACGGCTCCGCTCGAGGTCTTCCTCGTACACGGGAAGCGGATCGGACCCAGTGCTCGCCTGCTGAGGGATTTCCTGCTGTCATCCCTGCAGGAGCCCATGTTGGGCGGCGCCGCGTAGCGAGTCGAATCGCTCCCGCGTGACGCCGGTGGCGTTTGCATTCGCTGGTGTACTTCTACACGTCGGGTGGGGCGGCAGACAGCGAGATCGAGGGCATCAGGCAGTAGCGCGTCCGGTGAATGAACAACCGGTTCACCGTGGTTGAAGCGTCAAGTCGCCACCCGCACCACGCCGGCCCCAGTGCAAGGCGGATCAGCGGGAGCCTTGGAGATCGCCTCGCCGAGGACGCGACCGAGCCACCGGCCTGCACGGCGGTGCGCGGTTGTGGGTGACGCGCGCTCGCGGGACCAATCGTGGACCTTGAGTTCTTGCTCAGGCTGTGCGGGCGCGGTCCTGGCCACCGAAGCGGGTCTCGTGGTCGCACCTGAGTGCTCCTGCAAGGGTGTGCCAACATGACTGGGCGACTGGTGTGCCCTGTGACCTGCGATCGAGAGTCCTAGCGGTAGCTCCACGAGCGGGCGTCTCGCTGTCGTCCGCTGGGCGCCTCAAGTTCCTCGGTGAGCAGACGAAATCCGCCGATAGGGGCGTCCGGGGCATAGCCGCAGTCGCGCACTAAGACCTGTACCCGGAGACTGGCATGAGACTGAACGAGCTACGTGTGGGCGTGCGCCTTGGCGGTGGATTTGCATTGATCCTGCTGCTGCTGGTCGGCATGTTGGCCACTGCAATCATGAGCCTGTCCCAGATTTCGAGCGATACGCAGGCGCTGATGTCCCAGCCCCTCGCAAAGGAGCGGTTGACCGCCGAATGGTCCCGCAATGTGGCGGTGGGCGTGACGCGTGCCAAAGCCATCGCCAAGAGCGCTGATCCCAAGACCGAGGCGCTCTTTGCTGAAGAAGCCAAGCTGTCCACGGCCCGTGGCAATGAGATCACCAAAGCCCTTGCCAGCATGCCAATGACGGCTGGCGAGCAAGCGTTGCTTGACAAGATCAACGAGAACCGCAAGCTCTACCTGCAAGCACGAGATGCGCTGATGAAGGCCAAGCGCAGCGGCGATGGTGCGGAGGCCGACCGAATCTACGAAGCGGAGTTCGTGCGCGTTGCCCCGGTCTACGTCGCGAGCATGCAGGAATTTCTGGACGTCCAGCGCTCGACCATCGATGCCACTTACCAGGCAATCGATGCAGACGTCACCAATAGCAAGCGCCGCCTTGCGGTGTTGGGTATGCTGGCAGTGTCGCTCGGCGGTGTCTTCGCGTATGTGTTGACCCAGTCGATCACTCGGCCAGTTGCCCGCGCCGCTGCCCTGGCCGACGCGGTAGCCAGAGGAGATCTGTCGAAGGTTCCGGTCGTCGAGGGCAGCGATGAGCTGGCCGGCTTGATGCAAGCGCTGGGCGGCATGAACGCCTCCTTGCACCACACCGTAGCGCAGGTGCGGCAGGCGGCCGACAGCATTCAAACGGCGAGCAGCGAGGTGGCGGTGGGGAACCAAGACCTCAGCACGCGCACCGAAAACACCGCAGCCAATCTGCAGCAGGCCGCGTCATCTATTGAACAGTTGTCAGGCACCGTCAAGTCGAGTGCAGAAGCGGCCCGCCAGGCCAACCAGTTGGCCATCTCTGCAGCCGGCGTGGCAACTCGAGGCGGGCAGGCGGTGCAGCAGGTTGTCACCACGATGGATGAGATCAACGCATCCTCGAAGAAGGTGGTGGACATCATCGGCGTCATCGACGGCATCGCCTTNGAACATCCTGGCCCTCAATGCGGCGGTGGAAGCCGCCCGCGCGGGTGAACAGGGCAGGGGCTTTGCCGTCGTCGCCGCGGAGGTGCGCTCACTGGCGCAACGCAGTGCCCAAGCAGCCAAGGAGATCAAGGTCCTGATCAGCGCATCCGTCGACAAGGCCGAAGGCGGGGCACGTTTGGTGGCGGCTGCGGGCCAGACGATGACCGAGATACTTGCCTCTGTGGAGCGCGTGTCGGCGATGGTCGGAGAGATCAGCACTGCCACGTCCGAACAATCAATTGGCATTGAGCAGGTCAACTCATCCGTCGGCGCGTTGGATCAGATGACACAGCAGAACGCGGCTCTGGTTGAAGAATCTGCTGCTGCGGCTGGCTCGCTGAGCGAGCAGGCGACCAAGCTTGCGGGAGTGGTATCGGTCTTCCGCTTGTAAGCGGCCGGAGTCACCGCCCAAACACCTCGCCATGGGCACGACGTGGTGGAGTGGTGGCTACGACATGAAAGGGATTGCCCCTGACCAGGCTTCGATGATGCGAGACACGCGGGCCGCGTGCTCTGCGGCCGTGGCCATTCCGGAGGATGCGCCCCGACGTCCTTGGCGACCGGGCCAACGGCTTGCACCGCGGCCCGCAGCTGTCACGGCGTGACGCCGAACGAACTGACGGGGCTGCCACCGGATCGGTACGAAGCCCCACTGCTTGCTGGTCTTTGCAGAGCCCCCAGCCGCGGCCCTCTAGTCGTCGCTCGTACGGATGCAGGTGCGGTCCTTGCGACCGGCTTGCGTCTTCTCGTCGCTCACTTGCGCTCGTGTCAGGCAGTTGCCCGTCGCGGGCAAGGCGCCGAGTCCACCACTTCGAGTCGCTTGTGCGCTGCCGTCAGCGAGGCGCTCGCCAACCGTCACCGGCTGGGGCGTTCAGTGCATGTCGAACCGTGTGCGCAAGCGGGGGCAGGGCCACAAGCCGCCCGGCCACTCGGTCGAAGGGCTCGTCGATTGACAGGCTGACGTTGGGCACACAGGCGGCCTCGATGGTGGTGACTGGCGTGGCCACGACCACCACCTTAGGCTGCCAGGCCGCAGCGCGTCAGCCATCGGCCTGCCAGGGCCGCTGTGGCCTCTTCGATCGTGCCTTGGAGCCACGCATCGAAAGCCGAGGGGTGACGGGGCACCATGGCCCGGTTGTCCTACATCGCGCACTCGGGTTACGAGTTGCAGGCGCCAACGAATCCAATCTGCCGGCGGCTTCTTCTATGCAGCTCGGAGCCGTCGCTCGTCAACCGACGGCGCAAGATGCATCCTGAGCCCATCCGGAATGACCCACGCGCGACGCCACCGCTGCTGACCGCGATGACTGGCGGAGCCTCGGGGCAGGCCAAGCGGTCCGGCGCTTTCCCGGCCGTGTTGCAAAAGCCGGTGGACGACCAGCAGCTGCTCGATCTGCTGGAACCCCTGAGTTTTCGCTGAGCGGTGAGACGCGCAAGGCCGGCTTCTGCGCGGCTGGATCAGCGGTGCAGAGGCTGCCGTCATGGCTGTGGTACTGAGCCAGGATGGCGCCGTGCGCATACCGCCTTGCGGTAATGATTCACCTCAAGCGTTTACGAGGTCAACATTCCGGTCGTGCAACCCTTTCGTTTCCCTCTAGCGGCAGCCGCACAGCGAACTCGCTGCCCTTACCGACGCCGGAACTGCGCACTTCCACGGTGCCACCGTGCGCTTGCACCAAGTCTTGGACCAGCGTGAGTCCTACGCCCAGCCCTTGACCACTGGTGGTCACCCGGGTGAACAAGTCGAAGATCGTCGGCAAAAGGTCGGGCGCGATGCCGATGCCCGTGTCCTCGACCCGGATCAGCACATGTTTGGGCTCCAGCGTGCACTTTATCCAGATCGCGCCGCCGTCCGGTGTGTACTTTAATGCGTTGCTGACCAGATTCACGACAATCTGGTGCAGACGCTCCCGATCGGCCCGCAACCACACCGGTCCTGGCGGGACCAGCACCTGTAGCAGCTGCTGCTTGCGGTGTGCCTGCTGTTGCAACGTGCGCTCCAGGCTCAGCAGTTCATGCGCCAGATCAAATTGCGACCAAGTCAGTTGCAGGTGCCCGGCATGGCTGCTGGCCAGGTCCATGACGTCGTCCAGCACCCGCACAAGCACGGCCATCTGCCGGCCCAGCGCTTCCACCGGTGCGGCCGTTTGCTGCGGTTCGGTGCAGCGACGCAAAAACTCGAGGTTGGCGCTCATCGGCGCGAGGACGTTGCGCAGCTCGTGCACCAGCCGCGTGAAGAAGACGTCCGTCGCCTCTTGTCGATGCGCCAGGGCCTGCAGTCGGTTCTCGGTCGCTTCCATGTGTGCCCGCAGATCAGTCCGGTCCCGCATGACCTTGGAGTAGCCGACGAGAACGTCCTGGTGATCGACGACCTTTTCGACGGTCCCGGTCATCCAGATGCGTGTGCCGTCCTTGCGCACGTGCCAGCGGTCATCCTCCGAGCGGCTGTCGGCGGCGGCCACAAACCGCTCGTGCGACGGCAGTCCGAGCGCCCGGTCTTCGCTGGTGAAGATGTCGTCGATCAGCCGGCCCAGCATCTCGGCCTCGCTGTAACCAAAGAGAGTGGGAGCCGCGCCACGCCATCCCACGATTCGCCCGTCCGGGTCGATCAGGACAAACGCGTAATCTTTGCTCTGGTCGAGCAAACTTTGGAGCAGCTGGACAGCCGTCAACGTCACAGCGGGGACATGCAGTCCATGAGGGTCAGGCATCGACAAACTCCGGGTGACGCCCCGCGACAAAGCGCTTGGCGAGGGGATGCCTCTGGAACCAACCGGGCGGACCTGGGCGGACGGGGCGGCGGAGCCGGCCGAGCCGTAAGCGGCCTCCAGCACTTTGAACCAGCGTCTGCTCGAAGATTCTACCCGTCGCGGGTTGCGCCACTCTCTACAGAGAGGCGCTGCGCTTGCGGTCGCTGTTTGGGCATGGCGACACAGCAGCAGTGCTTCCTTCGTCCCATGGCACACCATAGCTCGATCAGGGCGGCCGAAAGACGGTGCGCCATGCACCTGGCGCGATCGAAGAAGAGCGTCGCCCCGGTGGCTGACGCCGCGTCCTGTACTCCGTGCGACGGTGCCCCTCTGCTGCCCACCACGCTGATCCATGCAGCACCTTGCCCCGCGTCCTTGACCAGCTTCACGCAGTGAATATCAAGATCGTTGCGCGAACTGACCGGTTACCGTGAGCAACTTGCCATCAGTCGGTGGTCGAATGGCGCGGCGGAAGCAAGCGGCGTGACAAAGCAGATCACCACGGCAATGCGCAAGAAGTGGTCCTGGCTGGACACAAGCGGTACCGAAACGTCCCGACCACCGACCAGGAACGGAGCCTTGGCGAGCTCCTGAAGCTCACCGGGAACCGCCGCCGGCACGCTGCGAACGCCAAGCGCCGCGACGGCTGAAGCTGAGGCCGCGGTGCGATTCACACGACGGGCGGCGGCGCCGCAATCGCTTGCCCCGCGCGAAAGAACCATGGCGTTCAGCGGTTGCACAAGTCTGGACTAAGACACTGACGAACACCTGCCGGGATGCGACTCCGCAGTCTCGCGACTGTCCGGCGCTTGTCTGTCAACTCACACTGACAAGACTCCTCGCTAGCGCCGGCTCCGAGGCCGCAGCAGGCATCGATGGGCTTAAGGCACCAGGTAAGCTTGCAGCGATTTGCCGAACAGCGCGGCTGTCATCGAAGCACGAGCATCGCCTTTTCGAAACCGCGTTCAAGATTCTCTCGGTCGTCCGGTTCTGCAATGTCCCGAAGCCCCGCACTCCTGGTCAGCCGAGCATGTCGGCTCAGAACCAAACGCTGTTCAGCCGTCCTGGCATGACTTCCAACGGAGCCGATGGCGTCCAACAGGTGAATTAGAACCGCGGGCTTTGTGGACCCCGCTTGCCTGATCTGGTTGAAAGCCGCATCTATGGCCCCGGCATAGGTTGTCACACGTCGCAACAGCCGCACTTCGCCGGCGCCATCATGGAGTACGTCGGACGGCAGTTGCTTGACGCAGAGCCTTGATGCGCCACCTCTCAGTCGGTCAATCACGGCGAGCGCCGTGAAGGGATCGTTGATGCCAGGTGACAGCGCGCGCACCGCGACTTCGACCAAATGACGAATGGCAAATTCAAGATCCTGATTCGGCGTCCGCGCCTGCCCACTGACGATGAACTGGCCGATTTGGCGTCTCACTTGGTCCACATCCTCAGGGCACGGGTATAGAAGGACCTTCCTGTCGCCGTCGACAACAAAGTCGCCGGGTTTGAAGTCCAGTCTGACAACGGCTTGTCGCTTCGCTGCCCAGGCCAGGATTCCCTCAAACTGCACGGATTGCACGTAGCCCTCTTTGGGCAAAGGGATTCGAGTCGCCACCGCCTCGAAGTCAGGACGTATCGCCACAGTCGGCATCAGAACGGCTGAAGCAAGGTCAGGCAGTTCGGAGATCGCCAAGTTGAGCTCATCGTCCGCACGCCGCACGACCTCCTCCGCCGTCATCGAAGTTGCCACACCTTGTATGAAGGCGAGAAGCGCAAGGACGCTTAGCACGGCGAGCAAAGCTCCCACGGCGACAGCAACATGTGGAACCTGGGTGGCTTGCCAACTTCCCTGAACGGAGCGCAGCACGAGCAGGAGGTAGACGATTGTCATGATCAATGTGCCGAGCACTGCTTCGTTCAAACGGTTGGCGCGGAAGACGCGTATCAGACGCGGCCCAAAATTGCTCGCTGCCAGCGAGAGCGCTACGACTGTCACCGAGAAAGCCATACTCGCCATGGTGATGACGGACGTGAGGAGGGTGGACAGCAGCAGCTGGGCGTCCTGACCGCTTCCGCCTTGAATCCAGGCAAATAGCGGGTTGCCTTCCACGCTCCAGCCATGTCCCAACCGAGGCAGCCAAATCGCCAGGCAAAGTCCGGCCAAGAACATGGCGCCCGGCGCAAGCCACAAGCTTGTCTTCACCGCGTCGGAGCTGGCTCGCAGCCAGTTGATGATCGCGCTAACCATGGTGCACCCGATGTGTTTGCGCAATCGCGTAGGAGGGCGTCCCGTTCGAACACGGCGTTTCCATGCCCGCCGCCTGCAGCCGCCACAGCCGCTCGAATAGGCCGCCGCGCTGGCGCAAGCTCTGCGGCGGCCCGTCCTCCACCACGCGG
>NZ_JZUE01000056.1 GCF_000969605.1 Aquincola tertiaricarbonis
CAAGGGCAAGGCGGCCGGCTCACTGGCCACCCCCGCCGTTGCAGCACACGCCTGAACCAACGACCGGGACTTGATGCCCGCCACGGTGTCCCCAGGTGCTGAGGGTCTCCTCCTCGCACCGTCAAAGCTGCTTCAGCGGCCTGCACCAGGCCGTTTTTTTTCCTGTGCCGGGCGCGGTGACCGCGGTTACCTCACGCGGCGATGTGCACCAGGAAGGCCGACACGACAGCACGACCACCACAACCGTGACCTTGAGCCAGGCCACCTGGGGACGTCGCCGAGTGAACAGGCGCCGGCCCGCCGGCATCGACCGCTGCAAGGGGGGCCTCAAAACGGCACGTCCTCATGGTCCGGGATGCCCTGACGCAACCAGCACACGGCGGCGTCCTCGGGCTCCAGACAACGCCAGTGCGGTTGCAGCGCCAGTTCTGCCGCCGTCTCGTCACGTTGCACGCGCAGAACGGTGGGCCAGCGCGCATGCAGCCGCGCCGAGAAGCGAACGATCCAGTCGTGGTCTGACAGCGTTTCTTGGCTGGGCATGGGCAATTCCTTGTCGTCAAGCGGTCAGGGGGCCGTCGTTGTGCCTTTCAGCAATTGCGCGGGCGTGCGCCCTCACAACCCCACCAAGCGTGGCGGACCAGGTCAGCAGCTGGTGCAGGCGGCACCTGAGATCCCGCCGCACCCCCCCTGAAGGGGCTGTATGTTTGTACAGTATATCGCCATCGGGCGTCCCGGTGACGCGCTGGCACCGAGGCTGGCCCGGGCCGGCCACGGCCCAGCCCTGGCCAGAGGACGGGCAAGGCCCGGCCCCTTCCCCCGTCAAGTAGGTGCACGGCGATGACGTGACTCACCGCACGACGCCGCACTGCCCTGCCATTTATCCTGCCGGGCGAGCCCGCAGAGCCCATCCGCGCTCTTCACGCCGCGGAACAGTCGAGCCGTCGCAACGGCGCCCTGTGCTTGCCACCGCGCGACTGCCAGGCCCTGCGATTCACCAGGTGCTTGTTGACTGATGCCGCGCGTGCGGGCAGCAGCCGCCTCACCCGCATCATCCACGCATCACCAGGATCGCCAGGGCTTCGCCGCCTTGACGGCGGCCCATCGGATTGCGGGGATCCGGCGGACAACAGCACCCGCAGTGGCTTGGTGGCGCCCACGCACGAGTGCAGGTACCCAAGTCACAGCGACCACAGATGCACCACCGTGCCAACCACGCCGCGTGACTGCCCGGCCGAGGCCGGGACGGCGGGTGGCTCAGTTCAGCCGCTGTCCGCTCGCCGCATCGAACAGGTGGGCGGCCGCAGGCAGCGGGCTCAAGCACAGCCGCTCGCCCGGGCGCACCGGCACGCTCGAGCGCGCCGATGTCGGGGGCTCGCGAATCCCTCGACAACTCGATCAGAGGACGGTCGGCGCAGGCGCGGCGGCTGATTGGCGGGCGAGCGCTGGTGCGACAGCGCCAGCATGAATCGGTTCCCGCCTGGTGCCAGCTTCCTGCTGCTTACCAAGTCAAGTGGCCGCCCCGACCGACGCCGGCTGTTCGCTGGTCCACAAACAATAGCGACAGGCAAAGGCGTCCACTGCATCGCCACACCAGCGCGCCTGCAACACGCGGCTCGTTTCCCACTCTGCGACATCCTCGTCTGACCAGTCCGGTGCAAACGCATCGCGTAACAGCCGCCCAAACGGGCCCGCAGGTGTGACCCAAGGAGCCCATGCCTGCTTCGCACTGCTCCCATGACCGTACAACAATTGATCCGCTACCCCCGAGAACGTGTGATCGAGCAGCTCGAGCGCGGCCTGTTGGCTCCCCGCAGGACCGTCGTCAACCGCTCCTTGAATCAGTCGTTGTATGCGCAGTTTCATCAGCAGAGAGCGAAGGATCGTCACGGTCTTGGTCCAAGAGCAGGAGGACTGGCGACAAACGGCAACCAGCTCGCGCAGTGAATGCTGCTCAGTACGACTGTAGGCGCCTGTTTTGCCGCCGAACGCAGGCAAACGGCCCCCATTGCGTCAGACAGTTCCGATTCAGCCCCGTGGAGGTTTGCAGCACGGTAAGCGACCTCCTGGCTGTGAATGCTGTGGCCGTTGATCGGCTAGGGACAAGGCAAGCGTTCAGGCATGAACGCTCCTGTCGGACGGAGGCCGTTCCGCCTCCTGGAGATGCCCGTGCTGACCCCCGCCCTTGCCACCACACAGCAGCGATCGCAGTCCCAAACGCTGTCCCCGCGGTTGCATCGCGCCGTCCAGTTGCTGCAAATGTCATCGCTTGACTTCGCGCAGGAACTGTCGGCCGTGCTCGGCAGCAACCCGTTTGTGGACGACGACGCGGCGGATGACATGCCGTTGCCTTCAGCGTTGCAAGCGTTGGCCGATCCGCTGGGCGACTCCAGGGCAGACGACGCTGAGGACGGGGCGGAGGCTGCCAACGAGACCGGGGCGCCTGCCTCGGATGCGCAGGAGCACAAGGGCTCTGTGGTCCCGTGTGGCGAGCAAACGCCTGACCATTCCCACCACGGGGTGGGACGGCTCGGCCGCACGCTCGTGGCCCGGCGCCCTGCAAGAAGCAGCGACCGTCAAAAGCGAGAGCAGGCGATGGAGCGCGGACGCCTCGGCGTCCGGGCGCGTCAGCGGCACGCTTGACCAAGGTGGCACACTCGGCCAAATTGACGCTGACCCGACCAATGATTGATTCTGAGCCGCCGGGCGACGCCCTTCACGTCAACAACCCTGTCGAACATTGGTGTGTGCGCGTCCACGGTCGTGTGCAAGGGGTGGGGTATCGGGACGCCTGTGTGACCAGCGCGCGGCACATTGGCGTGACCGGCTGGGTACGCAACCGCGCCGATGGATCGGTCGAAGCGGAACTGCACGGCACGGCAGATCAACTGCTCGCCATGCGGCGCTGGATGGCCGCTGGACCGCCGTTGGCCCGCGTGCACAACATTGAATGGCATCCTGCATCGAGGAACACACCGGCCTGCGCCTCGTTCGAGCGCCGGTCCACGCTGTAACGGATTGCGGACGACACGGCAGTCAACCACCACCGGATGGTCAGCGCATGCCGAGCTTCCAGGGGGATCCTCGGATCGGTGACAAACATCAGGCGCGGCATCGAACTGGCGGGGTGCCAGAACTGTCGGGCCCACGGTAACGAGGGCTGTTGCAGGCCGCTCAGCGAGCCTCACCCATCGCCTGCCCTGAACGTGACGGCCTGGTCGCCGGTGAAGAGACCAGCGGCCGACCGCCGGTGAGGCGTGAACTCAAACGTTTCAGCGCTGAAGCGGGCGGCTCGGACAGGTCCCTACAAGAGCCGTGCGGAGCCGCATCCTCCGATCAGCCTTGTCAGCATCACGCAGGACCACGCGCTTGCGGCGATCCCAGGGGGTCCGTCGGGCTTCAGAAATGCCATGACAAGCCGACAACCGGAGACACACGTATGGTCCCGCGCATGCAAACCGCACCCCTGCACACCCCCTGGCAACCTGCTGCCCTGCCGTTCAACGAAAGCCGCCGCGTGGCCGCTCTGCGCGCCTACGACGTGCTGGACACCGAAACGGAGCAGGCTTACGACGACTTCACGACACTGGCCTCGGCAGTTTGCCGAGTTCCGATCGCGCTCATCTCATTGGTTGACAGTGAACGGCAGTGGTTCAAATCGAAGGTGGGACTGGGTCAGGCGACGCAGACACCGCGCGACGTGGCTTTCTGTGCACACGCGATTCTGCGCCCTGGCGAAACGATGGAAGTGCCCGACGCAACACACGATGTCCGCTTTGCGGGCAACCCGCTCGTGGTGGGGGAGCCGCACATCCGGTTCTACGCCGGTGCCCCATTGGTGACGCCAGACGGCTTGTCCGTCGGTACCGTCTGTGTGATCGACCATGAGCCCCGACACCTGCAGGCGCAAGAGCGTCAGGGCTTGCAGTCGTTGGCGCGACAGATCGTGACTCAGCTGGAACTGCGCCATAGCCAAGCCGCACTCGTGCACGACAGCCTGACGGATGCGCTGACCGACCTGTGGAACCGACGGGCGTTCAACCGCCGTCTGCAGGAAGAATGGATGCGCCATGCGCGCAACGGTCGACCCCTGTCGCTGCTGTCACTCGATCTTGACCATTTCAAACGCATCAATGACGAGTTCGGGCACCCGGCCGGCGACGCTGTGCTGGCGCAGACAGCCCAGCTGCTCCGCAAGTCAGTGCGCCTGAGTGACTTACCCGCCCGAGTGGGCGGCGAGGAGTTCGCCGTGCTCTTGCCGGAGACGGACGCCGCGTCGGCCATGGGTGTGGCGGAAAAACTCCGCCGGGTGCTGGTTGACGCCGCATGGCCCCATGCCCCGGTCACCGCGAGCATCGGGGTCTCGAGTGCAGCGCCCGACCGCCATGGTGATCCGCACGTGCTGATCGCCCAGGCGGATCAGGCGCTGTATGCCGCCAAGCAGCGAGGACGCAACCGCGCGCAGCGGTTCGCTCAATGCGCCTGACGGCCGACCCAGGCACAAACGCAGGGACAAGCGGCTGACGTCCGCGCTGCTGCATGCGCATGTGCCCCCTGTGCCATCTGCTCCGCTCCGCGCCGACCTGCGGGCCCCGCGCATGCCGTGCCTGTTCCCGAGACGGCACAAGGAAGTGCACCCAGTAAAACGCCTGGCCCGCACAACGAACGTTCAAGTAAGAGGCGCGATGGCTCGACCACGGTGCACCAGCCGGTGACTGGCGAGACGACCCGTCATCGACCGCCAGCCCTGCCCCGTGGCGGGCACTGCCTGCAACCCGTCAGCTGAACCGCGGTGGACCGGTCTCGCGACCTCGCCCGCCTTGTGACGCGGCGTCGCGCCGTGCCGGCCTCGGCGGGTTGAGTGAACTTTCGCGTCGTCATCCGCGCGCCTGCAGTGCGCGGCATGCCAGGCGCGCCAGCCTCGGCGTGCTGACTGTCGTCGCCTGGTCAGGACGCAGAAGCCACGAGATCGCGAGCACCTTGCAAGACCTGTTCATCCACGAACTGTCGGACACGTACAGCGCCGAAAAGCAGCTGACCCGGTCGCTGCCCAAGATGGCCCGGGCGTCGCGGGCAGCTGACCTGGCCGCAGCGTTTGAGCAGCACCTGGAAGAAACGCGCGGTCAGGTCGAGCGGATCGACAAAATCGTCGAGCTCACCGGCCTCAAGCTCAAGCGCATGAAGTGCGCCGCGATGGAGGGGTTGATCGAGGAAGGTCAGGACCTCATCGACGAGCTCGACCAAGGTCCCCTGCTCGACATCGCGCTGATGGGCGCGGCCCAGAAAGCGGAGCACTATGAGATTGCGAGTTACACCACGCTGGTGATGCTGGCCGGTAAGCTGGGCCTGACGGACGCGGTGGTCCTGCTGCAAGAAACGCTCCGCGAGGAGACGGCCACCGATGAAAAGCTGGGGCTGCTGGCCCAGGCCGCCGCCATGGAGGACGAACTGGAAAGCGAGGCGACGGGCAAGTAAGGACCCCACCCAGTCGCTGCACGCCATGGAGCCCGACACTGCGGGTTTGCGATCGGTTGATGACATGGAAGCCTGGGTGCAGCAGCACGGGTACCTTCGCTTCGTGCGCGCGCTTGCCAACGCCGAGTTTCGGGGAGCCGCCTTGCACGCTGCCCGCCAGTGGGACCTGCGGCACACTGCGCGTCGCCGCAAGCGGGCCGCACTGACGGTGGTGTGCGCCGCAGCCTTCTGCCTGCTCGCGATCATCCTCCTCTACGCCCTACCGGTGCATTTGCCGACGACGTGACCCGCGACGCAGCTTTGATAAGCCATGGTTGCCCCATCGAGCGCTGCCAACCACAGTCTTGACTTGGGCCAGAGATTCACGCTGCAGCCACTGGCCCCGGCCTGGTGCACGGACCATTGGTCACCGCCGGCAAGGCCGGGTGCAAGGCCAATCTGAGTGGAGATCACCTCGCGTTTCGGGGCGCCGTCGAAACCCGACACGCCGTTTTCTCGTGCTTGCGGTTTGCACCACCATCTAATTGCGCAAAACAACACCGGCTTACCGGATTCGAGCACCCGTAACACGCCCTCCCCCGCGAACCACTCCATGACGGCGATCCTGGAGACGTCGAAGTGAGCGCAACTTGGTCCAACAAACCGGTGGCACTGCGCTGGCAATCGCACGCGTTAACGCACGATCGAAGAATCGTGCACGCCTTCGCCAGGATGTGGCGGTAACGGCTGGATCGTACCTGCATCCACAAAGCGTTCGAACTCAGAGCGCGGCATCGCCGCAGCGCCTCTGGTCGGGCCCTCCTCCCAACTCAAGGTAGCGTCCAGTTCCGTCAGCTCAACCTCAACCGAACCCTGTGGAACGGGAAGTGGCATGCCATCGCCCTCCCGGTACAGCACTTCGCCCGTGACCTCAGTGGTGTGTGTCATGTCTGTGTCTCCTTGCTGCCATGATGCCGGCAGCAACGGCGGGGCGAAAGCAGGGCTGTCTGAACCGGTTGTCAGGCGCGTCTGGCATGGCTGTGCTGACCCGGGTGCATGCCGACCTGCGTAGGCGGCGCACCCTGTCCGCTGACGTGCACGGCAACTACCGCTCCATGCGCGGTGGCGGGCCGCGCAACGAACCGCAGGGACAGCAATACGGCGAACGGACGAGGCCCGCGATGGAACGGCGGAAGACGTCATCGGCATTGAAACACCGCACGCAATGGCGCCGCCTTGAGGCCGCGTTACGCTCGGCCGGTCGCCAAGGCAGCCGGACCCACAAGTGCGGGTGTTGGACCAGCCTCCCTTCGATCGGGCCGTTGTCGGCGCCGCAACCCATGAGCATGGATTCGCCGCAAACGCACGTGCCGGGCTCATGTGCCCGCAAGGGGTCGCCCCTGTGCTTCCTGTTTCTTGTCAGTGGAGCAACGCCAGTACCAGCCGATGCCTCATCAGACGCCTCTTGGCAGCACCTGCGTCAGGAGGCGCCTTCAAGCGCGCGGGCTTGAGGCGGCGCTTGACGCCCAGCGTCCGTCTCGACATGGCCTTGCACCCAGTCCACGATGCGCGAGGCTGCATCGCGGCGGCAGGCGGGCTGGCCCTGGC
>NZ_JZUE01000057.1 GCF_000969605.1 Aquincola tertiaricarbonis
TCTTCTTCGAGCTGGTGTGGATCTCGTCCATCGTGGACACAACCTGCGAGACCACCGTGCCGCCCTTGCCCGCCGTGTCGGAGGCCGAGCCGGCCAGCTGGTTGGCGGTGGTGGCCGCGTCGGCCGTCTGCTTCACCGTGCCGGTGAGCTGCTCCATGCTGCTGGCGGCCTGCTGCAGGTTGCTGGCCGTGTGCTCGGTGCGCTGGCTCAGGTCCTGGTTGCCGGTGGCCACCTCGCTGGAAGCCAGCTGGATGTTGGAGGCCGCGTCGCGGATGTCGCCCACGATGCTGCGCAGCCGCTGCTGCATGGCGGTGAGCGAGCGCAGCAGCGCCGCGGTCTCGTCCTTGCCGTCGGCCGTCACCTCGCGGGTCAGGTCGCCCTGGGCGATGGCTTCGGCCAAGCGGCGGGCTTCGTCCACCGGCTGGCAGATCGAGCGCATGTTCAGCAGCGTCAGCGGCAGCACCACGGCCACGGCCAGCAGCAGCGCGCCACCGAACAGCAGCACCGTGCTGGAGACGGCGGCCTCGGCCGACGCGTGAGCCTGCTGCGCTTCCTTCTCCAGCGCCTCGCGGATCTCGCCCACCATGGCCACGGCGGCGTCGCTGGCCTGGTGGGCGGGGCCCAGCATGCGGTTGGCGACGGTGGCGGTGTCGTAGGCGCCGGCTTCCAGCTGGCGGGCCACCGGCGCCAGCTTCTTGGCGTAGGTGTCCAGCTCCGGCTGCATGCGGCGCAGGATGGCGTTGTCCACGTCGTCCTCGCCGGCCAGCATCTTCTCGATGATCTGGTTGGCGCGCGCCAGCGTCTGCTTCCAGGCCTCGTGGTGCTTGGTCACCAGCTCCGGCTTCTCGTAGCTGATGATCATGTCCTTCTCGAGGCTGCGCAGCTCGCCGATGGCGGCGCGCAGGTCGCTCAGCTCGGAGGCCTCGGCCACGGTGTTCTGCGCGAACGCCGTGTTGATCGACTCGATCCTGTACATGCCGTACAGGCCGGCGCTGCCCACCAGGGCGAGCAGGAAGAGCACCACCCCGATGGCGCCGATCATGCGCATGCGGATGGTGAAGGTTCTCATCATGTGATTGAACTGCATGGGCGATCCAACGTACTGCGGTTAGGGGCGATGCACGGTGCTGCCGCGCATCAATGCCGGCTGCGGCGGATCAGGCTGCCGACATCCAGGATCAGGGCCACGCGGCCGTCGCCCATGATGGTGGCGCCCGACACGTCGTTGACGCGGCGGTAGTTGGCTTCCAGGTTCTTCACGACCACCTGCTGCTGGCCGAGGAGCTCGTCCACCAGCACCGCGACGCGGCCGCCTTCGGCCTCGATCACCACCAGGATGTTGCTCACGTGCTCGAAGTCGAAGCGCGGCACCTGGAACACTTCCTCCAGGTCGATCACCGGCATGTACTCGTCGCGCACTTCCACCACGCGGCCACTGCCGCCAATGGTCTTGACCATGCCCGGCTGCACCTGGAACGACTCGACCACGCTGGACAGCGGCAGGATGTAGCACTCGTCGCCCACGCCCACGCTCATGCCGTCCATGATGGCCAGCGTCAGCGGCAGGCGCACCCTCACGCTCATGCCATAGCCCTCGGCGGAATCGATCTCCACCGAGCCGCCCAGCGAGGTGATGTTCTTCTTCACCACGTCCATGCCCACGCCGCGGCCGGACACGTCGGTCACCTGCTCGGCGGTGGAGAAGCCCGGCGCGAAGATGAGGTTCCACACCTCCGAGTCGGTCATGGTGTCGGGCGCGTCGATGCCCTTCTCGCGGGCCTTCTTCAGCAGCTTCTCGCGCGACAGGCCGCGGCCGTCGTCGCGCACCTCGATGACGATGCTGCCACCCTGGTGGGAGGCCACCAGCGTGATGGTGCCGGTCTCGCTCTTGCCCTTGGCCAGGCGGTCGGCTGGCATCTCCACGCCGTGGTCGCAGCTGTTGCGCACCAGGTGGGTCAGCGGGTCGGTGATCTTCTCCACCAGGCCCTTGTCCAGCTCGGTGGCTTCACCCTGCGTCACCAGCTCCACCTTCTTGCCGAGCTTGGCGGCCAGGTCGCGCAGCATGCGCGGGAAGCGGTTGAACACCATCGACATCGGGATCATCCGGATCGACATCACCGCTTCCTGCAGGTCGCGGGTGTTGCGCTCCAGGTCGGCCAGGCCCGAGACGAGCTGCTGGGCCACGCCCGAGTCGAGGTTCTTGCTGTTCTGCGCCAGCATGGCCTGGGTGATGACGAGCTCGCCCACCAGGTTGATCAGCTGGTCCACCTTCTCGACCGACACGCGCAGCGTGGCGGAATCCAGCGCGGCGCCCTGCTTGGCCTCGGCCTTGGCGGCGCGCGGCGCGGCGGCGGCGGCCGGCTTGGCGGCTTCGACCTCGGCGGGCACGCCGGCGGGTGCGTTCGCCGTGGCGGCGGCACCGCCCGGTGCGCCCGGTGCGTCGTCGAAGAAGCCGTAGCCGGGGTCGGCCGCCGGTGCGTCGGTCACGACCGGTGCGCCGGGGCTGCCTTCATGGAAGCCGTAGCCCGGCCCCAGCGGCTGCAGCTTCATGTGCTCGCGGCTGACGTGGAAGCTGAACAGGTCCAGCAGGTCGTTGTCGGTGCTGCCGGTGGTGATCTTGAAGCGGCGCATGCCGTCGGCCGCGCGGCCGGCGTCCAGCGGCTCGATCACGCCCAGGTCGGCGATCTCCTTGAACAGCTCGGCCAGGCTGTCTGCCTGCTCGGGCCGGGGCAGCGGGCCCACGGTGAGTTCGAGCTGGCGCAGGCCGGGGCCGGCGGCCGGGGCCGGCGCGGCGGCGGGCGGCAGGTCGTCGACGATGCGCTCCGGCGCCGGTGCGGCCGCCACGGGCACGGTGGCCACGGCGGTGGGCACCGGGGCGCTGCCGCCTTCGACGAGCGCGCGGATGCTGAACAGCAGCTCGGTGGTGTCCACCGGATCGCCGCCGGCGCCCTGGTGGCGCGCCAGCTGCGCACGCAGCGCGTCGCCGGCCAGCAGCAGCACGTCCACCATCTGGGCATTCGGCGCCAGTTCGTGGCGGCGCAGCTTGTCCAGCAGCGTTTCCATCTGGTGGGTCAGCTCGGCCACGTCGGCAAAGCCGAAGGTGGCCGCGCCGCCCTTGACGGAGTGCGCGCAGCGGAAGACCGCGTTCAGCTCTTCGTCGTCCGCGGATTCCAGGTCGATCTGCAGGAGCATCTGCTCCATCGAGTCCAGGTTCTCGCCGGCTTCCTCGAAGAAGACCTGGTAGAACTGGCTCAGGTCGAACCCGGCCGAGGCGTTGCCGCCTTCTTGAGTCATTTCGCCCATCGGGTGCTCCGGTCCGGTCAGCGGATGACCTTGCCGATCACCTCGATCAGCTTGGCAGGGTCGAACGGCTTGACGAGCCATCCGGTGGCGCCCGCGGCGCGGCCGGCCTGCTTCATCTGGTCGCTCGACTCGGTGGTCAGGATCAGGATGGGCGTGGCCTTGAACTTGGGGTTCTCGCGCAGCTTCTTGGTCAGGCCGATGCCGTCCATGCGAGGCATGTTCTGGTCGGTCAGCACGAGGTTGAAGTCGCGGCTGTTGGCCTTTTCCCAGGCGTCCTGGCCATCGACGGCTTCGACGACGTTGTAGCCGGCGTTCTTCAGGGTGAAGGTCACCATCTGGCGCATGGACGCCGAATCATCGACGGCAAGGATTGAGTGCATCGTTCGTTACTCCGAATCGGGTCTTGCTGGTTTTCGGGTGAAGGCGGGGCTTCTTTAGCTCAGAACAACTCGATGGACCCGGCGTCCATTTCGTCCTGCGTCACGGGGTTGGGCCGCAGCGGCGGTGTCTCGACGATGGCCAGGCCTTCCTCGTCGTCCACGCCCCAGGCGTCGGCGGCCAGGCGGTCGGCGCAATTGCGCAGGCGCTGCATGGTGTGCGCCACCAGCTGCGAGGCCATGTCCTGGAACTGCAGGGCGGTGATCGCCTGGCCCAGGTGCTGGGCGATGGTGCTGGCGGAATCGTGCTGCTGGGCCGCGTCGCGCAACGACTGCACCGCGGCATTGGCGCCGTCGAAGCTGGCCATCAGCGTCTCGCAGGCGCCCGACAGCAGCCGTTGCAGGCGCTCCAGGTCGTTGCAGGCCACCATCAGGTGGTCCTGCATCTCGGCATTGGCCAGCAGCACTTCGCTGGATCGGGTTTCGGGTACGTCGTTCATCGGCTTCGGGGCTCCGGCAAGGGCGAATCGGCCCGACCGGGCGGACTGCCCGGGCTCGGTTTTCGATGCATGGCATTGTTGGAAGGCCCGGCCCCCGGCGATGCGGCGATCACCCGTCAAAATGGGCCCCAGTTCAACCTTCCCGAGCGAGGGCCCGCGGGGGCCGATACTCGTCGCCATGACCAGCGTCCATCGCCTGCGTGTTCTGCACATCGAGGATTCCGAGCTCGACCACGACCTGGCCCTGGCCTACCTGCGCCGCGGCGGGCTGGACGTGGACACCCGGCGCGTGGAAACCGAGGCCGAATTCCGCGCCGCGCTGGCCGAGCCCTGGGATGCGGTGCTGTCGGACTACAACCTGCCGGGCTTCTCCGGCCTCACCGCGCTGGAAATCCTGAACGCCAGCGGGCTGATGATCCCGTTCATCCTCGTCTCGGGCGAGATCGGCGAGGACACCGCGGTGGAAGCCATGCGCAACGGCGCCAGCGACTACCTGCTCAAGGCCAACCTCTCGCGGCTGGCGCCGGCGCTCGAGCACGCCATCGAGACCACCGAGATGCGCCGCCAGAAGGCCGACACCGACCGCGCGCTGGCCGCCTCGCGCACGCGGCTGTCGGAGCTGGCGCAGCACCTGCAGACCAGCGTGGAGATGGAGCGTGCGGCGATCGCGCGCGAGATCCACGACGACGTGGGCGGCTCGCTCACCGCGGTCAAGTTCGACCTCGCGTGGATCGCCCGCCACACGGTCAACACCGAGGTGTACGACCGCGTGCAGCAGGCGCTGGAAACGGTCACCTACGCGATCGAGGCCAGCCAGCGCATCATGCACAACCTGCGGCCGGCCATCCTGGAGCAGGGCCTGGTGGCCGCGCTGCAATGGATGGCCAACCGCTTTGAGAAGCGCACCGGCATCGCCTGCACCTGCCGCGTCAGCCACGATGCGCTGCCCACGCTGCCGGCCGGCGTGCCGCTGGTGGCCTACCGTACCGCGCAGGAGGCGCTCACCAACGTGAGCAAGCATGCACAGGCCACGCGCGCGTCCATCGACCTGTCGCTGGCGCAGGGCGTGCTGTCGCTGGAAGTCAGCGACAACGGCCGCGGCCTGTCGAGCGAAGACCTGGCCAAGGCCCGCAGCTTCGGCATCCGCGGCCTGCATGAAAGAGCCGGTACCGTCGGCGGCTGGGTGGAACTCAGCAGCGGCGGCAGCGGTCGAGGTACCACGCTCATCCTGTCGGTGCCGCTGCACGTGCAGCGCAGCGCGCCGGGGGACGATGAGGACTTCAACGATGCGACCGCGGAAACACACGATCCATCCGCCTGGGGGAAACCATGATCAAGGTGATGCTGTGCGACGACCACGCGCTGATCCGGCGCGGCATCCGGGACACGCTGTCCGACGCCTCGGACATCGAGGTGGTGGGCGAGGCCGGCGACTACGGTGAGCTGCGCACCCTGCTGCGCGGAACCACCTGCGACGTGCTGGTGCTGGACATCAACATGCCCGGGCGCAGCGGCCTGGACGTGCTGCATGTGCTGAAGGACGAAGGCTCGCCGATCAAGGTGCTGATCGTCAGCATGTACCCCGAGGACCAGTACGCCATCCGTGCGCTGCGCGCCGGCGCCTACGGCTACGTCAACAAGGGCGGCGACCCGCAGATCATCGTGCAGGCGGTGCGCACGGTGTCGCAGGGCCGCAAGTACGTCACGCCCGAGATCGCGCAGATGCTGGTGGAAAGCCTGACCACGCCGGTGCCCGAGCAGGCGCACGAGAAGCTGTCGGACCGCGAATTGCAGACCCTGGTGATGATCGCCAGCGGCAAGCGCCTGTCCGACATCGCCGAGGAACTGATGCTGTCGCCCAAGACCGTGTCCGTGTACCGCGCGCGGGTGCTGGAGAAGCTGGGGCTGGGCAACAACTCGGAGCTGACGGTGTACGCCATCCGCAACGGCCTGGTGGGCAGCTGAACGGTCCTGCTGGAACGCGCGCCGGCTGGCGCCTCCGGCACAAGGTGCCGTTCGAGTTCCTCCTGGGCGTCTGCCTTGCGCTAGGTGTGAACCGTCAAGAGGTTCTTTC
>NZ_KQ033894.1 GCF_000969605.1 Aquincola tertiaricarbonis
ACGCGCTGGGCTCGGAGCTGAAGAACATCGTCTCCAACACCTCGTTCGCTGGCGAGAAGCTGTTCGGCACGGGCGCTTCGGCCGGTGCCATGTCGGTGGCCAAGTTCTCGGCCGCCGCAGGCGTCACCTTCCAGATCGGCGCGGCCAACACCGAGACGATGCTGGTCAACATCGCCACCGCCGCCAACAGCCTGACCGCCGACAGCGGCTCGCTGGGCGCCATCAGCTCGACCTACGACTCCACCGCCACCTCGGCCAGCGTGGGCACGCAGCTGACCGCCACCGCCAACGCCACCATCGCGCTGATCGACACCGCGCTGAAGGATGTCTCGACGGTGCGTTCGTCGCTGGGTGCGGCGTCCAACCGCCTGGACCACGTGTACAACAACCTGTCGAACATGAGCACCAACACGGCCGCTGCCAAGAGCCGCATCACCGACGTGGACTTCGCCAGCGAAACCGCCAACATGACCAGCAAGCAGCTGCTGCTGCAGGCCGGCACCTCGATGCTCAAGCAGTCGTCGAGCATGAGCCAGCTGGCCCTGTCGCTGCTGAACTAAGCCACCCGGATCCGGAGGCGCACACCGCCCCGCTCCTGAAAGCCAGCCCTTGCCGGGCTGGCTTTTTCACATTCCATGGCCGCCCACCGCATCCCCGCCATCTTGCCCATCGCCCGCGTGCCCGCCACCTGGCCGGCCGCGCGCGAGACGGCACCGGCCGCCGCGCCCGCGCAGCCCGCGCCGGCGGCCCGTCCGGCAGCGCCCGTCGGGCTCAGCGATGCCACGCTGGGCGCGCTGGCCTCGATGGCCCCCGCGCTGCCGCCGCACCTGCTGGCCGCGGCCGNGATAACCATAATCACCATCAGCATGGTTGCCGGCCCTGGGGCCGGCTTTTTTTTGCTCGTCCGAGTGGTGCAGCCGGCGAGCGTCAGCAAGGGGCGCAAACGCGGCCCTGGCGCACGCCCAGCCGACCGCGTGCCGGCACCACCGCGCGAGGTGCAGCGCAGCAGGGGCCAGTCGCCTTGGACGGGTCAGCGGTGGGCCCGCAACGGCGCCCGCCGCGACAATGGGTGCATGACCGCCCTCCCCGTCCCCGGCCAAGCCGTCCGCCACATCGATGGCGGTTATTACCGTGTCCTCACCCGGGCGCGCAGCGCGGACGATCAGTCGCCGCTGGTGGTCTACGTGCACCTCTGGCCGTTTGATACCACGGGGGATCCTTGGGTCCGGCCTCTGTCGGAATGGCAGTCGCGCTTTGTGGCGGTGGCCGAGCAGGACGTGGAAACGGCCCGGCGCAGCGACCGCGCGGCCGCACAGCACGCCGTGACAGCCGCCAAGGCGGTGCGGCGCTCGCTCACCCGCCGCTGAGCGAGGTCCGGCACCCGGCGGCCGGGCCATCGCCGCAGCATCACCGCGATGGGCCGATGGCAGGGCGCCGCCGCGGGCGCGGCGCGTGCCGTGGCCGCCCCGCACCCCGTCAGGAGGTGGGCTCGGTGGGCGGCCAGGGCCGCAGGTGCACGACGATCAGCGGCGTGCCCGTGGATCCGACCTGCACATCCAGCCGGGCGTCCATTGCCGACAGCAGTGCCTCCACCAGGGAAAGGGCAAAGCCCAACTGCTGCGACGGGGGATCGTCGACCCCAGGGCGGCCGCTGACCCCGGACCCGGGCCAGTGCGCGGCCTGCAGCCGCAGCTGCACCGTCAGATCATCCGCCACCACCTCCATGCGCACCCGCGTGTCGGGCAATGCCGCCAGCACCACATGCTCGATCAAGCGCGAGAGGGCCTCTTGGAAGTGCGCGCGGTCTGCCCGTACCAGCACCACATGGGCCGGCGCTGACAGGTCGACGCCGACCTGGCGTGAACGCTGCACGGCCGCATGTGCCTGAAGCGCCGACTGCACTACCGCCTGCAGTGCCACCGGCTCATGCTGCAGGCGCAGGCCGCCGCCGGTCACCAGCGTGATGCGCAACACGTCCTCGACCATGCGCAACAGTCCGCGCCCGGCGTCATCGATCCGCTGCAGCCAGTCCAGCTGCCGAGCGCCCATGCCCTCGTGATCTGCCAACAGCACCTGGGTGAAGCCAAGAATCGCGTTGAGCGGTGTGCGCAGCTCGTGGCTGAGCCGGGACAACAAACGTGACCGTGTGCGCGCGGCCACTTCTTCCGTCCGGGCCTGGCTCTCGGCGAGGCCGCGTTGCACTTCGTCCGAAATGTCGCGCACAACTCCCACCATGCAGTGGTGACCCAACGCACTGGTGCACATCCCGGTGATTTCGAGATGGCGCACCTGGGAAGGGCTGGGCAAGACCCGGTAGCGGTGCTTGAACAGGCGACGCTGCTGCGCGGCCTGCTCCATCGCCTGCCGTAGGGCGGGCTGGTCGTCGGGATGCACATGCGGTCGCAGCACCGACCGGTCGGCCACCGTCCACTCGCCTTGGCAGGGCACGCCGTAGAGCTCGCAGCACCGTGCATCGAGCCGCACCGCGGGCGCACCAAGTTCCCACTCGAAGACGCCGAGGTGGTCGCTCTGGGTGGCCACACGCAGCCGTTGATGCGCCGCCTGCAGGGCCGCACGCGCCATCGCCTCCCGCCGTTGCCAGCGCACGCCGTGCAGCGCCGCCGCGATCGCCAGCACCGCCGCCAACACCACGATGGTCCCCATGCTGACCTCGGCGGTCCAGCGAGCCCGTTCGCTGACCCGTTCCGCAAACCGTCCCTGCACTTCCATGAAACGGTCACTCTGCGCCTGCACGGCCGAACGCAGTGTCGCCAGCTCCGTTTCGGGCAACGGGCGCACGCCGGCGGGGGGAATGCGGTCCGCCATGGTCAGCAAGCGGTCGATGAAGGCGTCACCATCGATCCAGCGGGCCACGGTTTCCCGGGTCCAGTCCCGCGTTCGTGCAAGCCGGTAGAGGTAGCACATGGCCGTCGCATCGGCCGCGTTGACGCCTGCTTCGACGAAATAGTGCGCGGGCAGGGACAGCGGGGCATCCGCGCGGTCGAGCGCCTCGCGCGCGGCGCGCAACGTCAGTGGCAGTTGGACCGCGTGATCAAACTCCTCACGGTCCTCGGACAGCCCATGGGCCGCATACCGCTCCAACGACAGCAACGCGCGAAACGCCGCCTTGGTCCACAGCCCTTCAGTCGCCACGTAGGAGCGCGCCACGGACAATCCTTGGAGACCCAGGACGCTGGTGGTCATCAAGGCGGCCAGCACCAGGGCGGCTGGCAGCCAGCCCACAAAGCGGATCCCCGAAGGAAGGTCGAGCGGATCGGAGCGCATGCAGGCTCTGGTCACCGCGGTGTTGCCGTTATATGCCAGCCCGCGTTGATGTGGGCCGGGGGCATGCTGTCGAAAACCCCAATCGGCCGCCAGGCAGTGGGTGGCCGCTGCCTGTGGTGCCAACCGAATGCCGCTGGGCTGACCCCGCCATAGCGTGTGGCGCGGGTACGCAACACCCACGGCCCGGGCGGTCCTGGCCACCCACCCTGCACGCGTCACCCCCTCCGCACAAGGCGCTGGCCCGTCCCCGCCCAGCGACCCACTACCCGCCTGCAGAGTGGACCGTTCCAGGTGCCTCGAGCACCCGCGTGTTGCACACGCAGCGCACGTTGGCGGGTCGTGCAGATGTGCGGCCGGCTCAGCAGGCGCGATGGCAGGCACCGCCCGCCTGGGCCTCCGGCGCCCGTTGCGTCAGGCAGCGACCGGGTGTCGCTCGGTGTTGAATGCCGAAATGGCCTGCAGCAGGCCGGCGGCCTTCCGTTGCAAGCTGTCCGCTGCGGCGGCACTTTGCTCCACCAACGCCGCGTTTTGTTGTGTGCCGTGGTCGATCGACGCCACCGCTTGGTTGACCTGCAGGATGCCGTCACCTTGGGCCGCGGTTGCCGTCTTCATCGTGTCCAGGATCGACGCCATCCGGTGCACCTGGGCGACGATCTCCTGCATCGTGGTGCCAGCCTCGTGCACCAGCTGGCTGCCCAAGGCCACCTTGTCCGTGCTGGTGCCAATGAGCGCCTTGATCTGCTTGGCCTCGTCGGCGGAGCGCTGGGCCAGGCTGTCAATCACACCGGTGATGTCAGCGATCTTCTGGCTGGCGCCCGCGATGTCGCCCATCGTCGCAACGACCCGTTCGACCGCCTGACCACCCCGTGCGGCCACGTGGTGTGCGTCCTGCGCCAGGTCGCTGGCCTGCTGCGCACTGGTCACGTTCTCACGGACCGTTGCCGTCATGTCCTGCATGGAGGACGCCGTTTGCTGCAGGGCTCTCGCTTGTTGTTCCGTGCGGTTCGACAGGTCCTGATTGCCGGCCGCGATCTCGTTGGACGCCACGGCAATGCCCTCGGCGGACGGCCGCACCCGTTGGACCATCGCCAGCAGGTTGGTATTCATGTCGTTCAACGACTTCAGCAGCGCGCCAGTTTCATCGTGGCTGCTCACCTCGATGCTCGCGCTGAGGTCCCCCGCGGCGACGGCCCGTGCATACCGCACGGCGCGGCTCAAGGGGCGTGTCACCGCGTTGGCCAGCCACCAGCCCAGCGACAGGGCCAGCACCACGGCCAGCGCGGAGACCACCGCCATGAGCAAGCGCTCCGATGGCTCCTGGCGGCAGCCACGTCTTGCTGGTGCGCCGCCTGCTGTTGGTAGTGCTGGACCAGGTCACTGGTCACCGCCAGCAGCTGGGCCAGCAACGGCCGGCACTCGCGGTTCATCTTGGCCACTGCGGCATCCCGTTGGTTCTCGCCGACCAGCTGGCCGATGGCCATCGCCACGGGGCCGTACGTGGCTTCCACCGCCACCAGGGCGTCCAACAGCTGGCGTTCGCGCCGCTGGACGTCATCGGTGCGCCCCACCGCCTGCGCCAGCCGCTAAAGCGCGCGCTGAACATGGGCATGGGCCTGGAGCACCACCTGCAGCTCGCTGTCGCGGTCCACTGGCTCGGTGACCAACACCAGGTTGCGCGCCGCGATCGCACGCTGGGTGGCTGCCGCTTGCACGTCGGTCGCGATCTGCTGGCGTTGTGCAACGCCCTGCAAGTAAGCGCTGAACCGGTCGTCAGCCGGCCGGCCACAAGCAAGCCCTGCTCGCGTCCTGTCCCAGCTTGAACACGCCAGCATCGTGATCCGCAGCACCTTCGCCACGGGCAAAGCGGTGTTTGAGATTGATGAAGGACAGCACCATGACCACCTGGTCTGTGTGCGATGTGGTCAGCTGGACGAGCTCTACGACCCGGGCATTGAAAGGCGGCAAGCGGCGATCGCGCACGCGCGTGGCTTCGAACTGCAGGACCACCGCCTCTCGCTGTTCGGCCTTTGTGCTCGGTGCTGTGGCAGCGCAACCTCGCCCTGATCGCCCGGTCGACCACCCTCCGTCAGCGCAATGCGCGGCCGCCGCGCACCGTCAGGCAGCGGCTCACGCGGATCAGCCGCGCACAGCACCGCTCGGGCGCGAGTAAGCAGGCGCCGGCAAGCGCCGGCCGTCCGGCCCGGCGGACACCCAAGCCCACCGTGCCGCTGCACCCCCGGCCCGTGCTCCGAAGTATCACCCTCCGCACTGAGCGTCAGGTCATGGTTCCCTTGAGTCGACCCCATGCGACACGCACGTCTGGGTCCTGGGGCTGTCCTCTGGTGCACGACCGGTGCCAACCGCGCGACCCCAAACCCAGAGCCGGCGTGATGCCGACCCTCCCTGCCCGCTGCGTGACGACGCACTGGGCACCGGGTGTCACGCAAGCCCGTCACACAGCGCCCACGCCGTAGGAAGTTGACTGACACGCAACACGAAGA
>NZ_JZUE01000060.1 GCF_000969605.1 Aquincola tertiaricarbonis
GATCGGCACGTAGTTGTGCAGACCTTCCCTAAGCGTAAACGGGCAGATGAGCAGATGCGCGAGAGCGAGGAGCGCTTCACGCTATTCGCAGAACACTCGACGAGCGTGCTCTGGATCTTTGACGCGAAGACGAACCGGCTCGAGTACCTCAGCCGGGCCTGCGAGCAGATCTGGGGCGAGTCGCGCGATGTCCTCATGGAGGATTGGAGCCGTTGGACCGAGCGGCTGCACCCCGACGATCGCGAGCACGTTCTCGACGTGTTCAAGGGCGTCCTGGGAGGCGATAGCACGACCTGTGAGTACCGCATCACGCGCGCGGACGGGTCGGTGCGCTGGATCAGGGACACGCTTTTCCCGATTCGTGACGAGCACGGGAGGGTGCGGCAGGCTGCGGGCCTCGCGCAAGACATCACCCGGCACGAGGGGGCGTTGGTCTATGTCGTCGATGGCGGCGAGGCGGCGCGGCAAGCACTCACCCGCATGCTGCAAGGCGCCGGTTACCAGGTGAAGGTGTTCGCGACCGTGCGGGCCTTCCTTGAGGCAGCACCAGTGCTCGTGCCGGGCTGCGCGGTGCTCAACGTCAGCGCCGTCGATGCTGGTGACCTCATGGTCCCGCGGAGGCTGATGGCGCGGCGCATTGGCCTTCCGGTGGTCGCCACGGGCGAGCGCCGTGGCGACGTCGGCCTGGCGGTCCAAGCAATGAAGGCTGGCGCGATCGACTACCTGGAGGTGCCCTACACGACGGACGCTCTGCTCGCCGCGGTCGCTTCGGCGTTGGCCGGCATTCAGGACGCGGCGGTGGGCAACCGCGAGGCGGAAGACGCCCGGAGTCGCGTCGCCGCGCTGTCCGCGCGCGAGCGGGAGGTGCTGCACGGGCTGCTTAAGGGCGGCACCAACAAGACTATCGGGAAGGAGCTTGGCATCAGCCCGCGCACGGTGGAGATCCACCGGGCCCACCTCATGGACCGCCTCGGCGCACACACCCTGCCCGAGGCGGTGTTAAAGGCAACAGCGGGCCTGAAACCGAGCACCTCGCAGAACGAAGCCAAACGGCGTGGTGATGGCTGGCGAGGGCAGTAAGCCGATCAAGCCCCGCGACGACATTCCAAACGTGACCTCGAAGCTGTCGGCAAGTGTCGGCCGCTCGTGAACGTCAGCGGCTTTGATGGCACAGGTCGACGAGTTGTTCTCCGAGCCGCTGCCCATTCAAAGAGTCGATGGGCTTGCGGCAAAGCGACCAGGCCACGCGCTGGGACCCGACCGGTCCGACTTGGGGTGAACGGGTTCCTGTCGAAACGGACCAGCACGCTGCAGAAATTCGTGCAGGCCGATGCTGGATGCACCTGGCCGTTTCGTAGAACAAGTTACCCGTGTGACCGCGTCCCATGCGGCAGACGTTGAGCGTCCGCTTTCGGGCGTCGAGTCCGTGTCGTGCTAGTACCGGTTCCGGTCAGAACGGTGCGTTGACCGTCCGCCTTGCTGACACGGCCATTAGTCGTCGAGGAGGAGGGCAGACTTGCAGTCACCTGGAAAGGGTGCGTTCGACGCAGGCGAAGTCCGGCCATCGTGCGCCGACGGTCCGCTGCCAGGATCGCCACGGACCAGCCGCGCCGCCTTGCTTTCTCGGGCGTGTACGTAAAGCGGACGTTGATGGCGCGCTTTCGGCCATACGCGGACTTTGCACAGCGCGCATTCATATCGATAAGCAGCAGCGACGCGCAGGAAAGTTATTTACACAGAAATCCGGTAACCGCAGGCCCCAGCCTCCCGAAGCCTTCGCGATGCTTTTAGTTGAAATTATGCAACCGTCGTAACCCAGGGCTAGAGATGCGGAAGTTCGAACGTTGTGAAGCATTAAGTGACATGCTTACGGCTTCGTATCCTTCGAGTGCCCTCATTCGGATGGCTGTAGCCTCATGCTTCTGCCCCACTGAATCAAGAACTTCTGCCGCACGCAGATAGGCATTAGCAGGATCGAGAAAGAATTTTTGTGCGTCGTACCCTGACGTCACAAGTTCGCCGAACGCAAAAGCGACTTCTTCCGCGCGCCGCGGTGCGCCGAGATTCGCATACACGTAGGCTTCCGAAATCTTGCTTTCCCAAGCCGCGTCGTTGAGATCGAGCTCATCGCATTGCCGTGCAGCAGCATGAAAGTGAATTAGTGCAGCTTCATAGTTCCCCTCGGCGAGGTCAATTTCACCGGCCAGCTGACTTTGTTCTCGAGCGAGTGAAGCCTCTGGGCCATTAAACGGTAGGGTGGCGGCATGCTCCAACCAAGCGCGAGCTTCGTTTCCCGTCGCCGCCCACATCCGGTTCATCGCCAATGCTAGAGCGGTTTCGAACTCCATGTCCGGCCAGTCTACGCTGTGATACTTTCTTAAAAGGTCTAGCAAGGATTCGTACGCGATTGAATGATTACCCAATAGCGTCTCAATTTTCGCTGACAAGAGCGCCAAATGCCACGTGTACGACTGGTCACTCTGCAGTTGGCAATACGTTGCTGCGTTTGATAGCAGCGACAGGGCTTCATAATATCTCCCTTTCCTGACACAAATGCCTGAGAGCTTGGAGAGTGCAGAGGCTACACCGATCCCGTTGCCGCACCGAAGAGAATGTGTGTAGGCGACCCTCAGATGTCTACGCGCTTTGCAAAGTTGACCGCGCTGGGCTAGTTTTTCTCCCCATTGGTTGTGCGCACGAATTACAGAGGCCTGCCGGCCAGCAATCTTTCCATATCGGATTGCGTCCCTGGCGGCATTAGCAGTCTGCTCGAGCGTTCCTATGGCCGCAAGACATGTGGTCAGCAAGCCGGCTGCGGCAGCTCTGCAATCGTCATCGAGTTCATCAGCGAGAGCAACTAAATCTGTTGCTGCCTCCACGTCGTCATTCCTCAGACTCCCTTCCATCCGCATTTGAAGCCGCTCAGATAGAATCGAGAAACGGAGACGCGCGTCGTCGCTCAATAATGCGGCGCGGCCTAGCAATGCAGCCGCTGCTGCAAACGAGAATTTCGCGCTGGCGTAGCGCCCTGCACGGCGTAAGTAGTCAATCGCCAGTTGAGTCTCTCCCGCCTTCTCAAAATGACTTGCAATCGTTTCCGCGAAATCGCCAATCCGGTCCGGGAAGGCGTCAATAATCCATCGCGCAGTCGATCCATGCTGAAGCTTTCGCACTCTGTTTGGAACGGTGCCGTACACAGTGCGCTGCATTAATTGGTGGCTAAATTGGAACTTTCTTGGATCTTCACCTGTGCTGCTGGTTAGCGGCTGTATGAGTTGCTTGTCGGCCAAATTCAATAATGAAGCCTCGTTGTAGGTTCCAAGCTTCGAGAGCGCCTCGTCCCAGAACACGCTGCCGATGATGCTGGCGAGTTGAAGAGTCTGCAGCTCGTCGTATGGAAGGCTTGCGAGCCGAGCTTGCAGGACACCCGTGAGCGTCGTGGGAATTCTCGTCTCCAACATCGCAGTGGCGTCGAAGACAGCTAGCCCGCTCTCATCGCGGCGTAGGACGCCTTCGTCGGCGAGCATGCCGACCATTTCTTCGACGAAGTACGGATTCCCACATGCCGTCGATGCGATTAAGCGGACTAAGTCTTGTGACTCAGAGGAGGATGAGGCATCGTTTAGAACTGCGCGAATAAGACTTGAGGCATCATCATCGTCCAAAGCGGATACTTCTATTTTCTGAGCAAAGGGAAGACTGCGGCGTTTCTCTAGCTCAGGCCGAGTGGTCGCAACGATAAAAATCTGCGCGTTGTCGCGGAGTACGAAGTCTAGGAAGTCTAAAGACCCGTCGTCGGCCCAGTGAATGTCTTCCAGGATCAGCGCCGAGTGTTCGGGCGGGTGGCGCGCCAGCAAGTAGTCAAGCGCAACGCGGAACGCTCGTCTTTGACTTCTCTCAGTATCACTTGGAAATTTGTGGCCTAATTCGTCGGGGGTCGCGGTGGGCAATATGAGTGACTGTAGCGCCGTCAGTTCGACATCACTGATTTCATTGAGATGCTCCAACAATGATGAGCGTAGCGCTTTTTGCGTCGTGGCGAGATCTAAATCTGTTTGGATGCTGGCTGCGCATAGTAGTGCGTCGCGGACTAAGCCGTAAGGAGCGCTGTTCCCATATGGCTTTGCATTTGCCATATATGTCGCTAGATGACTCGACCCCGTCGTGTCGCGACTTTTTAAGAATTCACGTACGAGCGTTGATTTCCCTATCCCTGCTTCTCCGAGCAGTATCACCGACCTGGTTGCCGCGCTTCCCCGGACCGTCGAGTACGCGTTTGCAAGAACTTGAAGCTCCGTCTGTCTGCCGATCACGCGTGGCTTGTGGTCCGTCCACCGGCGTTCCGCGCTCAAGCGCTTTGCGGCAGAGCGCTTAAGCACGATGTATGCTTTTATGGGACGGTCTCTGCCCTTGAGATGGAGAGTCGGGGCCTCGATGCATTCAAAATGGCTTCTGACATGGCGGTGCGTGTCATAGCTGATCTGCACGCAGCCTGCGGGGGCACTCTGTTCCAGCCTTGCTGCTATATTGACCGCATTTCCTCGCACGTAACTTGGCTCGTCTAAGCCGCCGCCTAGCATGACCGACCCAGTGTGGATCCCAACGCGTACATCAAACTTCTGTATATTTCGTTCCAAGAGCAACTGTGCAGCGATCAGCCTTGCCTCTGCAACCAGGGCTATTGCACAGAGAGTCGCTCGAACGGGGTCGTCTTCGCGGGCTGTTCCCACCCCGAAAACGGCAAGCAGACTATCTCCTGCATACTGGAGCACGACGCCCTCGTGCCAACGAATGACGGCGGTTAACCTCTTGAGCGAGCCATCAATCACTGTGTGAATTTCGTCTGGATCCAGGCTCCAACTCATCTGCGTCGACCCCACGACGTCTGCGAAGAGCACTGTCACTTGACGTATCGAACGCTCGGAATATAGGTGTTGGCTAAGCTGCTCTTCCAAAGCAAGTATTGCCGCGTCTATGGACGCCTTGTCCAGCACACCTCTTAGGTTAGCGATCGCCTTGATCGCTGCTTCGATGTTCTGCCGTTCGTTCATGGAGTCACCCTTGGCTTTGGGGATTCTGAACGGGTGTAGCACAGTGTCAACTAGATTGTGTCCCCAATAACGTGTAGTTAGCTTATCAACGCCCGGACTGGAGGAGGCGCCCAACCATTCCTGTAAAACGCGTCATCGGCCGATGAGACGCGCACCTAACCTCTGGATTCATTCCGTTGGCGAAGGAAGTCCGAGCACCCGTCGGAGACCGATGGTGTAAGGCGCAGCCCTAGGCGTCGCCGTTGGGGTCGGCTTAGGGTCGAGAGTGAGCGTCCGCGAATGTCCGGTATGACTGGCGGCTTTCGCGGCTGCTCGGTTTTCCGGAAGCCAGCCGTCGTCCCAAGGTCAAGGCACCGGCTGCGTATGGACTGCGCTCAAGTGGCTGGCACGAAGGCTGCGCCAACACGGTCAGCCGGCTGCGCCGGTGTCCTGACGACCGCGGCCCTTGCCCATGCCCGGGGATCGCGGGCTCTGTCGCCTTCCCGCTGCGCGGGAACGCCGCCCGC
>NZ_JZUE01000061.1 GCF_000969605.1 Aquincola tertiaricarbonis
TTCGTTATGCGGGGGCATGCGCTGGGTAAATAGCCTGACGATGTCCTACTTTCACACGGGAACCCGCACTATCATCGGCGCTGAGGCGTTTCACTGTCCTGTTCGGGATGGGAAGGAGTGGGACCACCTCGCTATGGTCATCAGGCTTGACGGGTTGCCGGGTTGACGCCTGTTGGGTCAGCCCAGCCAATTCAAAGAGTGTAATCAGTATTCAACGATTGCGCCAAGGTTTGGCATAACGTGATCTTTGACGGTCGTGTTGTCAAAGTTATAGGGTCAAGCCTCACGAGCAATTAGTACTGGTTAGCTTAACGCATTACTGCGCTTCCACACCCAGCCTATCAACGTCCTGGTCTCGAACGACTCTTCAGGGGGCTCAAGGCCCCGGCAAGACTCATCTTGAGACGAGTTTCCCGCTTAGATGCTTTCAGCGGTTATCTCTTCCGCACTTAGCTACTCGGCAATGCCACTGGCGTGACAACCGATACACCAGAGGTGCGTCCACTCCGGTCCTCTCGTACTAGGAGCAGGCTCTCTCAATCTTGCAGCGCCCACGGAAGATAGGGACCAAACTGTCTCACGAC
The DNA here is from genome assembly GCF_000969605.1 of Aquincola tertiaricarbonis. Lineage (GTDB taxonomy): Bacteria > Pseudomonadota > Gammaproteobacteria > Burkholderiales > Burkholderiaceae_C > Aquincola > Aquincola tertiaricarbonis. Next base: position 585 of record NZ_JZUE01000061.1, read on the forward strand.
GTTTTAAACCCAGCTCACGTACCTCTTTAAATGGCGAACAGCCATACCCTTGGGACCGGCTACAGCCCCAGGATGAGATGAGCCGACATCGAGGTGCCAAACACCGCCGTCGATATGAACTCTTGGGCGGTATCAGCCTGTTATCCCCAGAGTACCTTTTATCCGTTGAGCGATGGCCCTTCCATACAGAACCACCGGATCACTTTGTCCTACTTTCGTACCTGCTCGACTTGTCAGTCTCGCAGTCAAGCACGCTTATGCCAATGCACTATCAGCACGATTTCCGACCGTGCCTAGCGTACCTTCGAACTCCTCCGTTACACTTTGGGAGGAGACCGCCCCAGTCAAACTGCCCACCATACACTGTCCCCAACCCGGATCACGGGCCAAGGTTAGAACCTCAAACACACCAGGGTGGTATTTCAACGTCGGCTCCACCCAATCTAGCGACTGGGTTTCAAAGCCTCCCACCTATCCTACACAGATCTGTTCAAAGTCCAATGTAAAGCTACAGTAAAGGTTCATGGGGTCTTTCCGTCTTTCCGCGGGGAGATTGCATCATCACAAACATTTCAACTTCGCTGAGTCTCTGGAGGAGACAGTGTGGCCATCGTTACGCCATTCGTGCAGGTCGGAACTTACCCGACAAGGAATTTCGCTACCTTAGGACCGTTATAGTTACGGCCGCCGTTTACTGGGACTTCAATCAAGAGCTTGCACCCCATCATTTAATCTTCCAGCACCGGGCAGGCGTCACACCCTATACGTCGACTTTCGTCTTTGCAGAGTGCTGTGTTTTTAATAAACAGTCGCAGCCACCGATTCTTTGCAACCTCATTGGGCTCCCCAAGTAAATGGTTCACCTACTAAAGGCACACCTTCTTCCGAAGTTACGGTGTCAATTTGCCGAGTTCCTTCTCCAGAGTTCTCTCAAGCGCCTTAGAATACTCATCTCGCGCACCAGTGTCGGTTTGCGGTACGGTCGCGTGCAGCTGAAGCTTAGTGGCTTTTCCTGGAAGCAGGGTATCACTCACTTCGGAGGCAAGCCTCCTCGTTATCACACCTCAGCTAAGCCCTCCGGATTTGCCTAGAGGGCACGCCTACATGCTTGAACCGGGATATCCAACACCCGGCTGAGCTAACCTTCTCCGTCCCCACATCGCACTGCACGTCGGTACAGGAATATTGACCTGTTTCCCATCAGCTACGCATCTCTGCCTCGCCTTAGGGGCCGACTCACCCTACGCCGATGAACGTTGCGTAGGAAACCTTGCGCTTTCGGCGAGGGGGCTTTTCACCCCCTTTAACGCTACTCATGTCAGCATTCGCACTTCTGATACCTCCAGCAGACCTCACGATCCACCTTCACAGGCGTACAGAACGCTCTCCTACCGCGCATCTTGCGATGCACCCGCAGCTTCGGTAACTGGCTTAGCCCCGTTACATCTTCCGCGCAGGACGACTCGATCAGTGAGCTATTACGCTTTCTTTAAATGATGGCTGCTTCTAAGCCAACATCCTGACTGTTTTAGCCTTCCCACTTCGTTTCCCACTTAGCCAATTTTAGGGACCTTAGCTGGCGGTCTGGGTTGTTTCCCTCTTGTGTCCGGACGTTAGCACCCGGTGCACTGTCTCCCAAGCTGTACTCATCGGTATTCGGAGTTTGCAATGGTTTGGTAAGTCGCCATGACCCCCTAGCCATAACAGTGCTCTACCCCCGATGGTAATACTTGAGGCACTACCTAAATAGTTTTCGGAGAGAACCAGCTATCTCCAGGTTTGTTTAGCCTTTCACCCCTATCCACAGCTCATCCGCTAGTTTTGCAACACTAGTCGGTTCGGACCTCCAGCACCTGTTACGGTACCTTCATCCTGGCCATGGATAGATCACCTGGTTTCGGGTCTACACCCAGCGACTGAACGCCCTATTCGGACTCGATTTCTCTACGCCTTCCCTATTCGGTTAAGCTCGCCACTGAATGTAAGTCGCTGACCCATTATACAAAAGGTACGCCGTCACCTTGCGGCTCCGACTTTTTGTATGCATGCGGTTTCAGGATCTATTTCACTCCCCTCCCGGGGTTCTTTTCGCCTTTCCCTCACGGTACTAGTTCACTATCGGTCGATTACGAGTATTTAGCCTTGGAGGATGGTCCCCCCATCTTCAGACAGGATTTCACGTGTCCCGCCCTACTTGTCGCACGCCTAGTTCTACAGCCTACTTTTTTCATACGGGGCTATCACCCGCTATGGCCAGCCTTTCCAGACTGTTCTGATAAGTGAGCTGCTAAAACGTGCAGGCTCTTCCGATTTCGCTCGCCACTACTTTCGGAATCTCGGTTGATGTCTTTTCCTCGAGCTACTGAGATGTTTCAGTTCACCCGGTTCGCCTCGCATGACTATGTATTCATCATGCGATACCCCTAAGGGTGGGTTTCCCCATTCGGAAATCTCCGGATCAAAGCTAATTTGCCAGCTCCCCGAAGCTTATCGCAGGCTATCACGTCCTTCGTCGCCTGTAATCGCCAAGGCATCCACCACATGCACTTAGTCACTTGACCCTATAACTTTGACACCTCACGCTGGAGGCGTCGTCAAGGACTGAAAATCAACTATCGTTGACTTTGAGTATTTACGCGTTATGCCGAAACTTCAAAATGGTTTGAAGTTTGTTTTGACGCAATCATTGAACGTCGTCTTCGCTTTGGACAACAGCTTTCGCTGCGTCCATGCGTCGACAACAATTACTGATTTCGACTCTTTGAATTGTTAAAGAACGACAGGCAACCACACGGATCGCACAGGCCAAGAACTCATCAGTTCTTGGCCTGAACAATCTTCATTGGTGGAGGTGAACGGGATCGAACCGATGACCCCCTGCTTGCAAAGCAGGTGCTCTCCCAGCTGAGCTACACCCCCCAATAGGTGGTGGGTCTGGTTGGATTCGAACCAACGACCCCCGCCTTATCAAGACGGTGCTCTAACCGACTGAGCTACAGACCCCAATCTGCCGTCAAGTACAGCCGATAAGCGTGGGCGCAAGAATTAGAGCACCAGACTATCCAGAAAGGAGGTGATCCAGCCGCACCTTCCGATACGGCTACCTTGTTACGACTTCACCCCAGTCACGAACCCTGCCGTGGTAATCGCCCTCCTTGCGGTTAGGCTAACTACTTCTGGCAGAACCCGCTCCCATGGTGTGACGGGCGGTGTGTACAAGACCCGGGAACGTATTCACCGCGGCAAGCTGATCCGCGATTACTAGCGATTCCGACTTCACGCAGTCGAGTTGCAGACTGCGATCCGGACTACGACCGGTTTTCTGGGATTGGCTCCCCCTCGCGGGTTGGCAGCCCTCTGTACCGGCCATTGTATGACGTGTGTAGCCCTACCCATAAGGGCCATGAGGACCTGACGTCATCCCCACCTTCCTCCGGTTTGTCACCGGCAGTCTCATTAGAGTGCCCTTTCGTAGCAACTAATGACAAGGGTTGCGCTCGTTGCGGGACTTAACCCAACATCTCACGACACGAGCTGACGACGGCCATGCAGCACCTGTGTTCTGGCTCTCTTTCGAGCACTCCCAAATCTCTTCAGGATTCCAGACATGTCAAGGGTAGGTAAGGTTTTTCGCGTTGCATCGAATTAAACCACATCATCCACCGCTTGTGCGGGTCCCCGTCAATTCCTTTGAGTTTCAACCTTGCGGCCGTACTCCCCAGGCGGTCAACTTCACGCGTTAGCTTCGTTACTGAGAAGAAACCCTCCCAACAACCAGTTGACATCGTTTAGGGCGTGGACTACCAGGGTATCTAATCCTGTTTGCTCCCCACGCTTTCGTGCATGAGCGTCAGTGCAGGCCCAGGGGATTGCCTTCGCCATCGGTGTTCCTCCGCATATCTACGCATTTCACTGCTACACGCGGAATTCCATCCCCCTCTGCCGCACTCTAGCCATGCAGTCACAAATGCAGTTCCCAGGTTGAGCCCGGGGATTTCACATCTGTCTTGCATAACCGCCTGCGCACGCTTTACGCCCAGTAATTCCGATTAACGCTTGCACCCTACGTATTACCGCGGCTGCTGGCACGTAGTTAGCCGGTGCTTATTCTTCAGGTACCGTCATTACCCCAGGGTATTAGCCCAGAGCGTTTCTTCCCTGACAAAAGCGGTTTACAACCCGAAGGCCTTCTTCCCGCACGCGGCATGGCTGGATCAGGCTTGCGCCCATTGTCCAAAATTCCCCACTGCTGCCTCCCGTAGGAGTCTGGGCCGTGTCTCAGTCCCAGTGTGGCTGGTCGTCCTCTCAGACCAGCTACAGATCGTCGCCTTGGTAGGCCTTTACCCCACCAACTAGCTAATCTGACATCGGCCGCTCCAAAAGCGCGAGGTCTTGCGATCCCCCGCTTTCACCCTCAGGTCTCATGCGGTATTAATCCGGCTTTCGCCGGGCTATCCCCCACTTCTGGGCACGTTCCGATGCATTACTCACCCGTTCGCCACTCGTCGCCAGGTTGCCCCGCGTTACCGTTCGACTTGCATGTGTAAGGCATGCCGCCAGCGTTCAATCTGAGCCAGGATCAAACTCTTTAGTTCGATCTTGTTTAATCACTCAAAGAATTGAAGTGAACTTCACTTCCATGAGCGTTTGAGGTCCGAAAACCCCGTTGCCTTGCGGCTTGACGGTGCTCGCCTTCAAACGCCCACACTTATCGGCTGTAACTTTTTAAAGAACTGCGGCCCTTGCAGGTCGCTGCTGATTTCGTTTGCAGTAATCAGCGAAGACAGTGATTATGACGTTCTTTTTAAATCCCTGTCAACTGCCGGGTCTTTCGATCCGCCTCGCTTGCCA
>NZ_JZUE01000062.1 GCF_000969605.1 Aquincola tertiaricarbonis
ACCGGCTGGCCCATGCCAGCCAGCCGGGCGCGCTGGACGCCACCGCCCGGGCGGGCTAGCGGCGCCCTGCCGGCGGGCCGCTCAGGCCGTGCTTTGCCAGGTCGCCAGCGATGGCGACGATACCGAGTACCTGATGACGAGGGCCTTGTGGATCAAGCAGATGCTTGACCATCCGCGCATACAAGCTGCTCGTGCACATGGCGGACACCGCCGGCGTAAGCGCTGGCGGTGGACGCGACGGCTTAGCTGCCGACACTCGGATGGGTCGCGGTTCCGATACGGCGCCTCACATCGGACGGTCACTCTGCAGGCACTGATCGGAGGTCACTTTGCGGAACTTTGAACGCTGTAGTTCCTGGCGGCTTAGTGAAGCAGGACCCGTGGAGCGACTACTGGACGGCGCGACAGACGCTCACCGCGGCCATGATGAAGCTGGGATACACCGAAGAGAGATTGGGGATGCGCTGAGCCATCAAAAGCCATCTATTGCCTGAGCAAGTCAGGTGAGGACCACTCAGCTTGGAGGCAGACGGTTAACAAAATTAAGGTTGTAGCCGCACCGGAACAGCTGTGGTTACGTACAGCTATGATCGGGCTCACATGCGCCCCATGTCCGACATCAACATCCGAAAACCGCACCTGCGGCGCCTACGCGCCGTGTGGCAATCGGCCGGGTGGCCATGCCACGACGTGCTCGAGCTTGAACTGGTTGCTGCAGGCTTCTGGAGCGGCACCGGGACGATTGCGGCCGTGAGACGGTTCGCGTCAGTGACTCCGGCGTGCAGGCGCTGGCAGCGTCGCTTCAGGTCAACCGGAGCGCCCTGGAGGCACATGAGCTGCTCGTGGAACGGGTGGCTAAGTACATGTGTCAGGCGGGCCGCCTGACCTGGCGCCGGCTGAGCTTGCGCGCCAATGTCGACGGCGTCTGGACGGTGTACCGCCCCGACGTGTTCTCGATCCGCAGTACAAGCGTCGAGGCATACGCCGAGCCGGTGGTCCACGAGATCAAGGTCCGCCGCGCTGATCTGCTCGCCGATCTGCGGCAGATTGCCAAGGGCGCGGCCTACCTCGGAACCGCTTGCCAGTGCTGGTATGTCCTCAAGGCGGGCATCGCAGAGCCGCAGGAGATTCCGCCGCAGTACGGTGTCATGCTCGCGGACGACGTCGCAATCGAGGTCGCTCGGCCTGCGCCGCACCGGGCAATGAATGTCCCGTTTGCGACCTGGATGGCTCTGGCGCGATGTGGAGCCGATCCGTTCCATCGCCCGGAGCAACTGATGCTGTGCGCTGAGGAGGGCTTCGACCTTGTGCCTGATGTACATGATGACTAGCGAAGAGCCACGACACCTTCAGCCACAACACCCGAGCCCAGCTCAAGAAGGTGTTCGACGCGCTGCGCGAGCTCATGACGCCGCCCGATCCGCCCAAGCGGCCTATCGGGTTCATCAACACCGAGGGCAACGGCAGCAACAAGGCTTCGGGGGCAACGGGCAAGGCGTGATGCAGAGCCCTAGTCCCTGAAGACTCGCTCGGGGTCGTATTCCCCTCTGGATGCCATGATCTGCACACCGGCCAAGTTGCTCGCAGGATCTAGGTAGGCATGGGCAGGAGATGAACTGGTAGCGAGCACTCGAAGCTGCTGAGAGACGAGCACGGCTTCGCTTGAGGACATCTGCCATTCAAGTACCGATCCCTCCCTTGAGACGCTGCCCTCCTGTGCTGTCGGCACGATCGAAAAGCGCGCAAGGTCTTTGCCTGGTACCGCGTCAAGCGCAACCGCGCACCTACCTTCAATCTGCTTTGCAAGCCAATGGAACGACTCGGGCTCGCCGAGCACCAGGAACGTCGGATCAGCGAAGTCGACAAAACCCGCTCGAAGACTGTGTTGTTCGCTTTTCACGGCTTGACGGGCGGCCGACCGCCATGGGGAACATGGACCCACGGTGAGAGCTGCCCGCAAAGCGCAGGCTGACACCACGGGGCGGCGGGGTAGCCCCTTTAGGACCGCACATGATGCCAGCTGCTCCGCCCGTTCACGGCCCGCTATAGAGATTGGCCGCTGCACGCAGCATTGCACCCTCAAGCAACTACCGTGCGGGGCCGAAAACGTTGCATGCCTTCCACCACTTTCGGCAGCCAGCCTGCTGCCCGGCGGTCAGCGCTGACAGCAGCGCCATCGCTTGCTGACCCATTGTTCTGCGCTTGGTGCACCCGCCTTTACATCCAGCCGAGCCGCGCCGCACTTGCCGTTTATCAAGCTGTGCGCGCATCAACCAAGCCTCGCCGCTACGGAAAGACTGAACTGTGAACTGCGAGGTGACTGAGGCGTCGATGACGCAGGCCCTCGTTGAAACCGTGGGCATGCGTCGCCGGCGTTTGAAACGCTGGCTCGTTCTGGCCAACGTCGGAGTGGCACTGCTGTTGGGTGCGCTCGTTCTCACTGTGCTGACCTCCGCTAAGCGCGGTTTTGAGGACCGTGCGTTGAAGGCAGCAGAAGGCCGCGCTGCGGTTGCCCAGTTGAACCTGGCCAGCGAGCTGGGGGTCGTCGATGCGGTCATGCGCGCAACCGTCCAGGATCTGGTGCACAGGGCGACCCATGACGGGGACGATGCCGCCGCAGTTGACGAACTCTTGAAATCTCGTGTGGCGATCCTGCGAGGCATGGAATCGCTACGTCTGTCCGACGCACAAGGTCGAGTCGCGGGCGGCTTTCCCGCGCATCCAGCTGTTTCCGTGGCGGATCGTGACTACTTCGCCCTGGCTAAGCAGCACCTGTCCGACCATGCGCTTGTCGCCGGCCCATTCAAGTCGCGAACAACGGGCAACTGGGTCCTGGCACTCGTTCATCCGGTGCGCCTTAACGGTCGCTACGCCGGTGCGCTGCACGGGACGATCAACGTCGACCACTTCGCTGACGTGTTCGACCGCTACGACCTGCGAGCGGGTGATGCGGTCGCGCTGCGAACGTCAGACCTGCGCTTGATTGCCCGACGGTCGCCCGGCGGTGGACCACAAGGCGCACCGGGGGCCACAGCAGTGTCACCCGAGCTTGTCGCCGCGGTGAGCACCAACCCTGTGGGTGGCAGCTTCACGTCAGTCGTGGCCGTAGACGGCGCGACCCGCGTGACCGCCTACCGAATGGTTGACGGATGGCCCCTGCTCGTCTTTGCCGGCGTCAACCATGCGAACTTCCTCGCGCCATGGAAGGAGCAATCTGAGCACGTGGTCTCGCTGGCTGGCCTGGCGTCGATACTGATCGCCTTGGCCAGCTGCGGCATCTACCGGTTTGGCGCACGCGAAGCCAAGGCCCTGCAGACGATCTCTGCGCATGCGGAGGCACAGCGCCTGGCGCAAGACGAGATCTCGAGGCTGCTGCAGGAGCAGTCGGCCATGCTCAACAACGAGCTGGTGGGCATGATGAAGGTGGACGAGCAGTGCATCGGCTGGCGCAACCGAGCGCTCGAAACGCTGCTTGGCTATCCGGAGGGCGAGCTCGCTGGGCAACCGCTGTCGTCTCTCGTCCTTGATCCGTCTCGAGCCATCGAGGTCACCCATCTTGCGAAGGCGCTGCTCGCCAGCGGCGAAAACTGCCGCATGCAGGTGCAGCTGCGCCAAAAAGGTGGTGAAGGGCTCTGGGTCGATCTGAATGGCGTACGTGTATCCGAGCACGAGAGCTTCTGGATTGCCGTCGACGCAACGGCCGCCCACACGGCACACGACCGGCTGCGGCACGCCGCCAGCCACGACGCGCTCACCCTGCTCCCCAACCGGGTGCTGCTGCTCGAGCGTCTGAGCGAGCGGCTCACGAACGCCCGTCGCGGGGGCGAACAGGTGGCGGTCTGCTACCTGGATCTGGACGGCTTCAAAGCCGTGAACGACCAGCACGGGCACGATGCCGGCGACGCGCTGCTCGTAGAAGTGGCTCGGCGCATGGGGTCGCAGCTGCGGCCGGTTGACACCGTCGCCCGCATGGGGGGCGACGAATTCGTCATCGTGCTCGGGCCGTCGAACGGGCTAAGCTGGCCCGCGGTGCTCGGCCGGCTGACGTCAGCAATCGGCGCGCCGATCCGCCTGGCCAACGGACAGCAGGTCAGCGTTGGCGTGAGCATGGGGTTGGCATCCTCCCAGGGGGATACCGACACCCCGGCTGAGTTGCTCGCGAGAGCGGACCAAGCCATGTTAGAAGCCAAGCGGCAAGGTAAGGGGCGCCTGGAAACCCACGTTGGCCTCGCCAGTGGCGCCCTGCCTCAGATTCACTGACCGCGGAAACGGTGCCGCTTCCGACCGCGCCACGTTCACGACGCCGTTTGAACATGACACGACGCCAGTAGCTGGGACGGCTGTGCGACGCGCCCAGTGAAGTGGACCGGCAGTCACGGTACGAGGGGTCTGCGCGAGCTCCGGTGCAGGCAAAGCCGCTCTCCCCTCGCTCGTCATTCTTACATCAGCGCGACGTAGAAGAACAGGCCCGGCACCAGGCTGAAAAAGTGGTCACCGAAGCTGACGATGAGCCCGAGCAGGATCGACGCCATCGACGAGGTGTTCCTGGCCGCCGGCCTGCAGGTGGACCTCGCCAGCCCCTTCGGCACGGCGCTTGGTGGTCGTGCAGCACCATGACGTACTTGTGATCTGCAAGCTCTAGCTGTGCGAACGCCCGCGCCGCGCGCTGCACAATAGACGGGTCGGTGCCACGCGGCATGGACAGCA
>NZ_JZUE01000063.1 GCF_000969605.1 Aquincola tertiaricarbonis
TCTGGTCCCAGGCGCGGTAGCTCAGGCTGGCACTGCCGGCCTGGCTGCCGGCGGGCAGCATCCGCACCCGGTCGGTGCCGCGCAGCAGCAGGGCGCCCGCGTCGCTGACGGACGGCAGGGCCTGCCAGCTGCCGCCGCCGTCGGTGGAGTACTGCCAGGTGCCGCCGGTGGCCGCGGCGCCGTGCACCGCGATGCCCTGCAGCGCGCCGCCATCGGCGTCGCTGATGCTGCTGCCGACGAGCGAGGCCACGCTGGTGCCGCCATCGTCCTGGGTGTCCTCGCTGAGGCTGGGCAGCACCGGGGCCGCGGGCGTGAGCACCGGCGCATCGTTGACGTCGGACACGCTCACGCCCAGGGTGTCGGCCGCCAGGCTGAAGGCGCTGCTGCCGCCGGCGGTGCGCACGTCGGCCAGGCCGCCGGCCACGCCGCTGGTCTGGTCCCAGGCCAGGTAGCTCAGGCTGTTGCTGCTGCCGGCGCTGCCGTCGGGCAGGAAGCGCAGACGGTCGCTGGCACGCAGCAGCAGGGCGCCGGCATCGCTGACGGCGCCCACTGCCTGCCAGCTGGCGCCGCCATCCAGCGAGTACTGCCAGGCGCCGGCCTGCGCCGTGCGGCCGATGACGGCGATGCCCTGCAGCGCGCCGCCGTCCACGTCGGCCACGCTGCCGCCCAGCAGCGCCGCCACCGTCTGGCCGGCGGGGTTGGCATCGTCCTCGGTGAGGGCGGGCAGGCTGGGCGCGGCGGGCGTGAGCACCGGCGCATCGTTGACCGAGGTGACGGTGAGCGAGGCGGTGTCGCTGGCGCTGCTGAAGGCGCTGCTGCCGCTGGCGGTGCTGCTGTCCACCTTGCTGCCGGCGCTGCCGCTGGTCTGGTCCCAGGCCCGGTAGGTGATGCTGGCAGCGGTGCCGTTCTGGCCGTCGGGCACCAGGCGCAGCAGGTCGCCGGAGCGCAGCAGCAGCGCGCTGCCGTCGCTCACGCTGCCCACGGCCGACCAGCTGGCGCCGCCGTTGAGCGAAAACTGCCAGTTGCCGCTGCCGGCCACCAGGCCGCTGAGCGCAATGCCCTGCAGCGCACCGGCGTCCGCATCGGCGATGCTGCTGCCGACGATGGCCGCGACCGTCTGGCCGCCATGGCTGGCCTGGTCTTCGGTCACGCTGGGCAGCACCGGGGCCGCCGGCGTGAGCACCGGCGCATCGTTGACGGCGGTGATGTCGAGCGTGGCGGTGTCGCTGGCGCTGCTGAAGGCGGTGCTGCCGCCGTTCAGGCTGGCATCGGCCAGGCTGCCGGCGCTGCCGCTGGTCTGGTCCCAGGCGCGGTAGCTCAGGCTGGCGTTGTCGGCGCCGCTGCCGTCCGGCAGGAAGCGGATGCTGTCGATGTCGCGCAGCAGCAGGGCGCTGCCGTCGCTCACGCTGCCAACGGCCGTCCAGCTGGCACCACCGTCGGTGGAGATCTGCCAGCTGCCGCGGCCGGGGTCCTGGCCGGTGATGGCGATGCCCTGCAACGCGCCGCTGTCCACGCCGCTGACGCTGCCGCCCAGCAGCGCAGCGACGGTCTGGCCGCTGCCGGCGGTGTCGTCCTCGGTGAGCGTGGGCAGCACCGGTGCGGCCGGTGTGAGCAACGGCGCATCGTTGACGGCGCTCACGCCCAGGCTGGCGGTGTCGGTGGCACTGCTGAAGGCGGTGCTGCCGCCGTTCAGGCTGGCATCGGCCAGCGCACCGGCGCTGCCGCTGGTCTGGTCCCAGGCACGGTAGCTGAGGCTGGCACTCGTGGCATTGGCGCCATCGGGCACGAAGCGCACGCGGTCGGTGGGCCGCAGCAACCGGGCCGAAGCATCGGACACCGCGCCGATGGCCGACCACGAGGCGCCGCCGTCCTGCGAGAACTGCCAGCCGCCGTTGCCCGAGGCCAGCCCGGTGACGGCGATGCCGGCCAGCGCACCGGGGTCCACGTCGCTGATCGCGCCGCCGAGGATGGACGCCACCGCCTGTCCGGCGTTGGCCGTCTCGTCCTCGGTCAACGGTGCCAGCACGGGCGCGGTGGGCGCCAGCACCGGTGCATCGTTGACCGCGCCCACCGCCAGCGTGGCGGTGTCGCTGGCGCTGCTGAAGGCGCTGCTGCCGCCGTTCATGCTGGCATCGGCCAGGCTGCCGGCGCTGCCGCTGCTGCGGTCCCAGCCGCGGAAGGACAGGCTGGCGGTGCTGCCGCCCAGGCCGTCCGGCATGAAGCGCACGAGGTCGCTGCTGCGCAGCAGCAGCGCGGCCGCATCGCTGACGGCGCCCAGCGCCTGCCAGCTGCCGCCCGCGTCGATGGAGAACTGCCAGCTGCCGCCGGCCGCCGACTGCCCGATGAGCGCTACGCCCTGCAGCGCACCGCTGTCCACGTCCGACAGCGGGCCGCCCAGCAGCGTGGCCACCAGATGGCCCGCAGGGTTCAGCTCGTCCTCGGTCTGCGCAGGCAGCACCGGCGCGGCGGGCGTCAGCACCGGCGCATCGTTGACGGCGGAGACCACCAGCGTGGTGGTGTCGGTGGCCGCGCTGAAGGCGCTGGTGCCGCCGTTCACGCTGGCATCGGCCCATGCGCCGGCGCTGCCGCTGGTCTGGTCCCAGGCGCGCCAGGCCAGGCTCACGGTGCCGCCGTTGGCGCCGTCGGGCACATGGCGCAGCAGGTCGGCCGGGCGCAGCAGCCGGGCCTGCGCATCGCTGACGGCGCCCAGCGCGGCCCAGCTGCTGCCGCCGTCCAGGCTGTATTGCCAGCTGCCGCCGCCGGCCGACTGGGCGGTGACGGCGATGCCCTGCAGTGCGCCGGCATCGGCGTCGCTGATGCTGCCGCCCAGCAGGCTGGCCACGGTCTGGCCGGCAGGCGCCAGCTGGTCCTCGGTCTGGCCGGCCATCGCCGGAGCGGCCGGGCTGAGAACCGGCGCGTCGTTCAGCGCGGTGACCGAGATGCTGGCGGTGTCGCTGGCGCTGCTGAAGGCGCTGCTGCCGCCGTGGAGGCTGGCATCGGCCAGGCTGCCGGCGCTGCCGCTGGTCTGGTCCCAGGCGCGGTAGCTGAAGCTCGCGCTGGTGGCGCCGCTGCCGTCGGGCAGGTAGCGCACGCGGTCGGTGGCGCGCAGCAGCAGGGCCGAGGCATCGGACACGGCTCCCATCGCCTGCCAGCTGGCGCCGCCGTCGGTGGAGAACTGCCAGCCGCCCGCACCCGCCACCTGCGCGGTGACGGCGACGCCCTGCGCCGCGCCGGCATTGGGGTCGCTCACGCTGCCGCCCAGCACCGAGGCCACCGTCTGCCCGGCATGGGCGGTGTCGTCCTCGGTCAGGCCGGGCAGCACCGGCGCGGCCGGCGCCAGCACCGGGGCGGCATTGCCGTTGGACACGGTGATGCCCGCCACGTCGGTGGCGCTGCTGAAGGCGCTGCTGCCGCCGTTGGCGCTGGCATCGGCCAGGCTGCCGGCGCTGCCGCTGCTGCGGTCCCAGGCGCGGTAGCCCAGGCTGCCGGTGGTGGCGCTGACGCCGTCGGGCACCAGCCGCACCAGGTCGGTGGCGCGCAGCAGCAGGGCATTGGCATCGCCCAGCGGGCCGAGCGGCGCCATGTCCAGCCAGCTGGCACCGCCGTCCAGCGAGTACTGCCAGCTGCCCGTGCCCGGCGACTGCGCCGTCACCGCAATGCCTTGCAGCGCGCCGGCATCCACGTCGCCGATGCTGCCGCCGGCGAAGGAGGCCACCGTCTGCCCGGGCGGGTTGGTGTCCCATTCCGGCACCGAGGCCAGCGTGGGTGCGATGGGCATGAGCACCGGCGCGTCGTTGACGGCGCTGACGCTGATGGAGGCGGTGTCGGTGGCGGTGCTGAAGGCGCTGGTGCCGCCCGCGGCCGCGGTGCTCACCTTGCTGCCGGCGCTGCCGCTGCTGCGGTCCCAGGCGCGGAAGCCGATGGTGGCGCTGGCGGCATTGGCCCCGTCGGGCACGAAGCGCAGGCGGTCGGTGCCGCGCAGCAGCAGCGCGCTGCCGTCGCTCACCGCGCCCAGCGCCTGCCAGCTGCCGCCGCCGTCCAGCGAGTACTGCCAGCCGCCGGTGGGCGCACTGGCGGCGGTGATGGCGATGCCCTGCAGGGCGCCGCCGTCCACGTCGGCGATGCTGCCGCCCACCAGGCTGGCCACGGTGTGGCCGGCGCTGGCGGTCTGGTCCTCCGTCAGGCCGGGCAGCGCCGGGGTGGCAGGCGTGAGCACCGGCGCGTCGTTGACGGCGGTGATGG
>NZ_JZUE01000064.1 GCF_000969605.1 Aquincola tertiaricarbonis
CCTGTTCAATGCGGTGCCGGAGTTGGTGAAGGCGCTGTAAGGCGCACCGGCAGGAGTGAAGGCGCCCCTTGCGGCGCCTTTTTCTCGCGATCCATCGGAGACAACCAGATGACTTACCGAGCCCCCGTGCGCGACATGCTGTTCTGCATGCAGGAGCTGGCCGGCCTGCAGGCGCTGTCGCAACTGCCCGGCTTCGAAGAAGCCGGCATCGACACCGCCCAGGCCGTGCTGGAGGAATGTGCCCGCTTCAACGAGAACGTCGTGGCGCCACTCAACTGGGAAGGCGACAAGCATCCCTCGTCCTGGAAGGACGGCCAGGTGACCACCACGCCGGGCTTCAGGCAGGCCTTCCGCCAGTTCGGCGAAGGCGGCTGGCAGGGCTTGCAGCATCCGGTTGAATTCGGCGGCCAAGGCCTGCCCAAGACCATCGGCGCGGCCTGCATCGAGATGATCAACAGCGCCAACCTCAGCTTCGCGCTGTGCCCGCTGCTGACCGACGGCGCCATCGAGGCGCTGCTGACCGCCGGCACCGACGAGCAGAAGGCGCTGTACCTGCCCAGGATGATCGACGGCAGCTGGACCGGCACGATGAACCTCACCGAGCCCCAGGCGGGTTCCGATCTGGCGGCGGTGCGCACCCGCGCCGAGCCTCAGCCCGATGGCACCTACAAGATCTTCGGCACCAAGATCTACATCACCTTCGGCGAGCACGACATGGCGGACAACATCGTCCACCTGGTGCTGGCCCGCGTGACCGGTGCGCCGGAGGGCGTCAAGGGCATCTCGCTCTTCATCGTCCCCAAGTTCCTGGTGAATGCCGACGGCTCGCTGGGCGCGCGCAACGACGTGCACTGCGTGAGCATCGAGCACAAGCTCGGCATCAAGGCCAGCCCCACCGCCGTGCTGCAGTACGGCGACCATGGCGGCGCCATCGGCACGCTGGTGGGCGAGGAAAACCGCGGCCTCGAGTACATGTTCATCATGATGAACGCCGCCCGTTTTGCCGTCGGCACGCAAGGCATCGCGCTGGCGGAGCGGGCCTACCAGAAGGCCGTGGCCTACGCCCGCGAGCGCGTGCAGTCGCGGCCGGTGGATGGCTCCATGCGCACGGCCGCCCCCATCATCCACCACCCCGACGTCAAGCGCATGCTGATGACGATGCGGGCCTGCACCGAGGGATGCCGCGCGATGGCGCTGACCGCCGCCGCCGCCTACGACGCTGCTCATGCCCATCCGGACGCCGAAGTGCGGCAACAGAACCAGGCCTTCTATGAATTCATGGTGCCGCTGGTCAAGGGCTACAGCACCGAGATGAGCATCGACGTGGCAAGCCTGGGCGTGCAGGTGCATGGCGGCATGGGCTTCATCGAGGAAACCGGCGCGGCCCAGTACTACCGCGACGCCAAGATCCTGACCATCTATGAGGGCACCACGGCCATCCAGGCCAACGACCTTGTCGGCCGCAAGACGGCACGGGATGGCGGCGCCACGGCACGTGCCATCGCCGCGCGCATCGAGCAGACCGAGCAGGCCCTGGCCGCCAGCGGCAGCGTGCACGCTGGCGCGGTGCGGCAGCACCTGCAGGCAGGGCGCGAGGCTTTCCTGCGGGTGGTCGACTTCGTGGTCCAGCAGGCCAAGGCCGATCCCAACGCCGTGTTTGCGGGGTCCGTGCCGTACCTCATGCTGGCGGGCAACCTGGTGGCGGGCTGGCAGCTGGCGCGTTCACTGCTGGTGGCCGAGGAACGCCTGGCCGCCGGCGTCGACGAGCCGTTCATGGCGGCCAAGATCATCACCAGTCGGTTCTATGCCGACCACATCCTGTCCAAGGTGCCCGGCGTGTGTCACAGCATCGTCGAAGGCAGCGAGGGCGTCACCCACATGGCTCTGGAGGCCTTCTGATGGCATTGCCCCCCGTACTTGCGAACCTGCCCTTGCCCATCATCGGTTCGCCGCTGTTCATCGTCAGCAATCCGAAGCTCGTCATCGAGCAGTGCAAGGCAGGCGTGGTGGGCTCGATGCCAGCGCTCAATGCACGCCCGGCGTCGCAGCTGGAAGACTGGCTGGCCGAGATCACCGAGACGCTGGCCGCCCACGACCGCGCGCATCCGGAAGCCAAGGCCGCACCCTTTGCCATCAACCAGATCGTGCACAAGAGCAATGACCGGCTCGAGCACGACATGGAGGTCTGCGCCCGCTACAAGGTGCCCATCGTGATCACGTCGCTGGGCGCGCGCACCGACGTGAACGAAGCCGTCCACGCCTGGGGCGGCGTGGTGCTGCACGACATCATCAACAACACCTTCGCCCACAAGGCGATCGAGAAGGGCGCCGACGGTCTCATCGCCGTGGCGGCCGGCGCGGGCGGCCACGCCGGCGTGAAGAGCCCGTTTGCGCTCATCCAGGAGATCCGCGAGTGGTTCGATGGCCCGATCGCTTTGTCCGGCTCCATCGCCACCGGCGCTGCGGTGCTGGCCGCCCAGGCCATGGGCGCCGATTTCGCCTACATCGGCAGCGCCTTCATCGCCACCGAAGAAGCCCGTGCCAGTGACGACTACAAGCAGGCCATCGTGGACGGCGCCTCGGATGACATCGTCTACTCCAACCTGTTCACTGGCGTGCATGGCAACTACCTGAAGCGCTCCATCGTCAGCGCCGGGCTCGACCCCGACAACCTGCCGGTCAGCGATCCCAGCAAGATGAGCTTCGGTGGCGATGGCGCCAAGAAGGCCTGGAAGGACATCTGGGGTTCGGGCCAGGGCATCGGGGCCGTCAAGCAGGTGCTGCCTGCACGCGAACTGGTGGCCCGCCTTCAGCGCGAGTATGTCGAGGCGCGCACACGGCTGTCTCTCGCCTGAAGACTCAGTCTCGTCGTCGGCCGGCGGCGATGTAGATCGAACCGGCCCACAGCGACTGCTCCTCCACCTCGCAGAGGTAGGGCCGCAACAGATCCCACGGGCACGCCAGCCCTTCCAGGCAAGTCGTCGAATACATCGCCGCCGACCAGACGAAGAGATTGGCTGGCACCGCCCACAAAGGCGCCCATTGCAGCCCCGCGGCCACCACCCGGCCCCCCGGTTTCACCTGCGACATCAGCCACTGCACTGCACGCGGATTGCGAAGCACGTCGTGCGTGAAGTGGAACAGCATGGCGTCGACCGGGGCGATGCCGGAGAAGTCCGCCAGTTCGGCAACCGACTGCTGCAGTTCGATCCAGGGCATGCGCATGCCCACGACGCGGGCGCGCGCCCTGGACAGCATGCCCGGCGAGGGTTCCACGCCGAGCACACGGCCGCGTGGGCCCACGGCCGCTCCCAGCAGCGGCAGGCTCAAGCCGGTGCCACAGCCCACATCCACCACCGATTGCCCGGGGCCGATCGCAAGTTGCTCGATCGCCGCACGGCGGACAGGCTCAAAAGCTGCGAGCTCCCAGTCATAGCGCCCGGCGCGCTCCTCATACTGGGCCATCGCCGCATCGGCATCAGGACCATGGGGAAGTGCAGCGTGGTTCGCCTCAGGTTTGACCATCGTCCGATTCTGGGCCCTGGCCTGTGACGCGCCACCTGCAAACATCAACCACGCAAAAAGTTGACCACCTCCAAAATCCCATGCTATAGTGCAAGGCTTCGCT
>NZ_JZUE01000065.1 GCF_000969605.1 Aquincola tertiaricarbonis
CCGAGAAGGGCGTGCCCACGCCCAGCAGCATGGGCGTGAGCTCCAGCAGCGGCGGGCCTTGTGGCACTCGGGCCATAGGTCAGTGGGAAGGGCGCCGACATCGTGCGACAGCAGCCATGACAGTCAGCCCGGCTAGCAGCAAACCTGCAGGCGCAGGCTCGGGCACGGGCGCCGTGTAGCCACCACCGACGTAAGAGATGCCGCGCATGATGCCCGTTTGGTCCGTCGCGCCGGAGTTTTCAAAGGTCGCCGTCAACGACCTACTGATCGACGTGAATTGAAACGTCTCGATTCGGTCCTGCCCCACGCCCAGCCAGGCGCCTTCGACGACGCGGTACAACGAGAGGTCGACGAAAGCCAGCACGTCCAGGTCTTCCCCCGGCACAGCCAACGAGCCAGTGGTTTCTAGGCTTGCAGCCGACGTGAATACCGCTCGCGTCCGTGCCGATAGCGTGAAGCCGACATAGCCGAGATCTGCGAGAAAGGTGAAGCCTCCACTACTCGTGGGGCTGTTGAGCGTCGCTCCAGCAGTGGCAGTCGTACCTGCGGCCGTTCCCGACGAGGCGATGTTTGCAGTTCCGGTAACGCCGTTGGCGGACAGTTGGACACTCGACGGCTGCCACCGACCAGTCTCGGAGAACTGCTCGGAGTAGTCCGGGATGAAGTCGATCATGGCGCCGGTGTAGGCAGCGGTGTAGTTGGTCGCGCTGAAGTCGATGCTCGGAGCTATCCCGTCTGTCGGATCGAGGTCGACCAGCTCGATCGAGAGGGGGCCAAAAGAGGCATTGCCTGTCAGCGAGGCTGCTTCTGCCTCCGCGAATAGAGACGCCGCCGCGAGCGTCAGTACGGCTGCTGCACGAAAGGACATGGATCCTCCTGAGTGATGGGCCGGCCAATCTAGAAACGCTGTGGGCCGTATGCGATCCCTAAGACCTCAGTGTCCACTCACATGCGGGGGCTGCAGCCCGAGCATTCATTCCCAGAGGCGGTACCGCACGGCGAACGCCTTCACTACGTCGGCGTCCCACATCTCGCGGAAGCCCTCCGCCAGGAAGTCGCTGTCGGAGTGCCAAAGTGCGAGCTGCGCCTGCCCGATCTCGGGCGCGAAGGCCTGGCGCAGCAGGTCGGCGAACGGGGAGGGCGGATCCAGCCAGTCGTCGAAGGCATGGCCAGGGCCAGCCTCGAAGCTCAGGTCGGAGCCCTCGTGGCCCTTCATGGCCAGGTCCAGCACCTCCAGCACCGGAACCTTCGGGTGCGTCACGTGCGTGCCGAGGGCGACGGCGATGATCTGCTGGGTGGTGCTGTCGGCCACAGTGGCAAATCTCCGGAGCCAATCCGCTTGTTAGCGCGGTGGTGCTGGGAGGTTAGGAGTGGCGGGTAACGGAGCCGGTGCGACCGGCGGCGTTGCTGCGGAGGGCACGTTGATGATGATAGGCGGAGCCGTCGGCGGCTGCGGCGACACCGCCGGTGCAACCTGCTTGAGTGCGTTGCTCATCGCTAAGAACAAGCCGCCAAACCCGATCATCATTCCCACGACCGTAGCGATCATCCACCGCTGCGTTCCTTGGCTTGCCTCCATGACATCTGCCTTGGTGGCAAGACCGCCCAACGACGCGTCGATGCGCACGATGGCTTTCTCGACCTCAGATAGGCGGGCTTCCATGGGCGGAATGCTACTACCGCCGCCGCCGTCAGGTGGCGCAACGGGCGGCGCCGGGGGGGCTGGGGGCTGTGCGAGATCCTCAAGCTGCCGTTTCTGCTCTTCCAGCTGTCGGAAAAAGGCGTCCATTGCCGGTGGCCTCGTGGCCATCAGAGCTCGTCCCCGAGGATTGAAAGGACTTCCGATACCTTGTTACTCACGTCTCCAAGGCGCTTGAAGATGTACGTCTGGTGTTCAGCGTCCGCGATGCCAGCGTTGAGATCGCCAACGACCTTCATCAATTCCAACTGAACACCTACGAGCGCTGCATCGGTCTTCCTGCGGGTAAGCAACTCCTTCCGAAGCTGAAACACCTCTGCGCGTAGCGCGGCAATCTCGCGCATGTGCTGCGGCTGTGCTACATCGTCCGGTGAGCCAGGCATTGGAGGGGAGACTGAATGAGACGTCTAGGTCAGTGCTAAGTAGCCAAGCCAGCTGCTAGCCAGCAGCTTTCTCGTGAACTGTGCGGGCCATCTCGGCGACCGTGTCGGCGACAGCTCTATCTATGGTGCAGCCGAGCTCATAGTCGGCGGTCGCGCGGAGCGTGCGCATGTGATTCAGGGTGTACGCAATACCCTTCGAGCGGATCGACGCCTGCCCCATGACCGGTGGGTGCTGCATGCTATGGATCAACGCCTTGTGCATCCCCATTCCGGCCGGCAATGGTGAAGTCTTCGGCTGGACGCTGTGCCACTCTTTGGCCGTGTGATATGCCGAGTAGTAGGAGCGACCTACTGAGTTCCGCCAGGTGATCTCGTCTGCCCCAGTCGCCAGCTCCGCGCCGTAGGCCAGCAGATCCGCTGCAGTGATGCTCATGCGACTGCCTTCTGTCCGATGAATCCGACTGTGACGTTCAGTGTGAGCAGATCTCGGCCTGCCAGCGCTCCGCCAATGCCCAAGTCAGCTCAGCGGCCTGCCTGGCTTGGACATCGATCCGGTAATTCACTGCGACAGACGGGCTCGATTCTGGGCCAGTGATGAGGAAGTCGGGTGTGCTGTTGAGCCAAGAGAGCCGCTGCTCACGCAGCATCGACCCTGCTTCCTCCATCATGGAGCGAAGGAAGTCCTCGGACACGTCGAGCGTTGACAGCGCACGCAACAGATGGCTTGCCACAGACATGAGCTTCTCCTCAGGCATCTGACCACCAGCCCTTACGAACCGCTCCCCAGCAGCCAGCACATGGGTGAAGTCCGCAGCGGTCATCCCAACCCTGAGCGATCCAGGGATGGACCGAAGATCCTCCATGAGTTCCCTGAACGGCTCGGTAGCCTCGTGCAGGAAACCGAGGTTTGACAGGACGCAGCACTTGCCCCCAGCGCCTCAATCCGACCGCCGTTCCGACGTGCGTTTGTGATCCAGTAGGTCGCCTTATCACGGTTCCCAGTCAAGCCGTACAGCAGTGCCTTGATCTTGCTGGCCATGATGACGTCGACACGGGCGAGCTTTTCGGCCTCATCCATGAACTCAGCGAAGCGGGGGTCGCTTTCGTCAAAGTAGTGCCCCTGCTCATGGAGCAGTGCCGTCAGCTGTTCATTCAACGCCGATGCGATGGTCTGCGGCTGCGGAGTCAAGCGTCGTCTTCCGTTCAACGGTGAGCAAGTGGTGCTCTTAAGCGAAAAGCGTACCCCAAGTCTTCGGCACCGACTGACAAAGACTTAGGTTCGGCTTGCCCGCACAGGCAGGCGAAAGTGTCAAAAGTCCCGACAGCCCGACAGGATGGCGGCTTCGGCCGGCGCGACGATTCTGGCAGCCAATCCGAGGGCCTGTGCACAAGGCCAAGATTCACCACTGGATATTGGAACGGTTCCAACAATGTTCCAAAACGCCAAAAGGAAAGGGGTTACGTCTTGCGACGTAACCCCTTGATTCTGTTGGCTCCCCGACCTGGGCTCGAACCAGGGA
>NZ_JZUE01000066.1 GCF_000969605.1 Aquincola tertiaricarbonis
CGAGGAAGGTCCGAATGAAGGGATCAGCTATGGAAGCCACCCAGCCCGGGTGACGAGCGATGCCTTCACACGAAGGAGCCTGCCATGTCCCCCGTCCAGATCATCCAGCGCCATGCCCACCTCGCCGGCCCGGTGCAGCTCGACCACATTCCCACCTCCGACGGCCCCCGGGCCCGCGCCACCCTGACCGCGCTCAGCCAGCGCCGGCGTGGCAAGGACAAGCAGGACCCGCCGGTGGCCATCCGCTGGACGGTGTGGGGTGCGCTGGCCGAACACGCTGCCAAGTACCTCGGCCGCGGGAGCCACGTCAACGTGGTCGGTCACCTGCACAACCACAGCTATGTGGCCACCGACGGCCACACCGTGCACACCTTTGTCTTCACCGCCGAGGAGATCGATTTCCTGGACAGCAAGGCCGAAGCCGAGGCCCGGCGCGAACGCCAGGCGTTTGTCGCCGAGATGGACCAGGCCCAGGCCACCCGCTGAAGGAGACCACCATGCAAACGATTCACGCCACCCCGTCCCTGACCACCCGCTTCGCCTACGGCACCCGTGTGCTGCGCCAGGACAGCGGCCTGGCCGAAGACCAGATGCGCCAGGTCGCGCCGTCCATCTTCGCCACCGGCAAACACGCCAGCCGGTCGGAGCGCTACAGCTACATCCCCACCATCGAGGTGCTGCGGGGGCTGCAGAAGGAGAACTTCCGCCCGGTGATGGTGGCCCAGGGTGCCAGCCGCGTCGCAGGCAAGGCTGACTACACCAAGCACCTGATCCGCCTGCGCCACGGCGAGCCGAACCGGCGGGACGAAGCGCAGGAGATCATCCTGATCAACAGATGCTATGGAGGTTGAACAGAGCAGCCGAACCTGGAGACTCAGACGTCGCGGTGAACCGCAATACTGCTGTCGTCGATTTCGACCATAGGCATCGTGTGCAGCCGTTCGACAGTATTAACGTTTGCTTGCCCGGCTGCGTCCTACCTTGACACGGTCAATCGGCCAATTGCCACGCACGTTTCGTTTGGGCTACAACGTGCGTCCCGCAACTCTGATCCGAAAGGAGCCTGGAAATGAGATCAATTGAATCATTGCCTTGCGACGAGCATGCGGCGCATCCGGACGATCTGTTCATGAGCCTCGAGCTCGGCGACAAGCGCTGGAAGCTGAGCATCGGCGACGGTCACCACCGCGCGAGCCGCTACGACGTCGCTGCAGGCGAAGTGGAGGCCGTCGCAAAGTGTATTGAGACGACGCGCGCGCGACTGAAGACGCCGCATGATGCTTCGGTACACAGTTGCTACGAGGCAGGACGCGACGGCTGGTGGCTGCACCGCCGGCTCACTCAAGTGGGCGTGGACAACATCGTTGTCGACGCCTCGAGCATCGAGGTCAACCGGCGAGCGCGTCGAGCCAAAACCGACCGACTCGACGCTGAGAAGCTGCGAACGATGCTCTTACGCCATCACAGCGGCGAACACGTGTGGTCCATACTGCGCGAGCCTACCGAGCAAGATGAGGACGCCCGCCGCGTGCACCGCGAACTGCAACGGCTGATGCACGAGCGAACGTCACACATCAATCGCATTCGCGCGCTGCTGTTGCTTCACAACCTGCGGCCGGAGGTCATCGTCGTCGGGCGCGACTGGCAAGGCTGGTGGGACAAGTACAACGGACAGATCCCTTTAAAGCTGCGCCAAGAAATCGAGCGCGAGATCGCTCGACTTAAGCTGGTCAAAGACCAGATTCGAGCGATCGAGCTGGCGCGTCGGCATGAGCTCGCTGACGGTCAGCACCCCATGGTTGCGCAGCTCGCGCGCCTTGGAGCGATTGGTCCAAAAGGTGCCTGGGTGCTCGTGCACGAGGTATTCGGCTGGCGACGATTTGCGAATCGGCGGGAGCTTGCTGGCTGCCTCGGACTGGCGCCTACTCCCTATGCCAGCGGCGACAGCCAGACGGAGCAGGGCATCAGCAAGGTAGGAAACAAACGCGTGCGGGCCTTACTCGTGGAACTGGCTTGGGGCTGGCTGCGCCGGCAACCCGACAGCGGGCTGACGCTCTGGTTCAAACGACGGTTCGCACACGCGGGTGCGCGCATGCGCCGCGTTGGCATTGTGGCGCTCGCGCGCCGAATAGCGATCGCAATGTGGCGGTTCCTCCAAAACGGCGAAGTCCCGCTCGGGGCACGGCTAAAAACTGCGCCGCAATCTTCTTGAACGGTGACCTTTGTGATGAACCTCAAAGCCTGAATCGATAGCCTCAAGTGGGCAGTTGCAGAAAGTTGATCATGGGTCGATGCGCCCGGCGTCGTGGCGGGCCACTGCTTACCAGTGGCCGATCAAACAGAAGGGGCGCATCGGTAACTGGAGACTTGCCAGCGCGCCTGGCACGCATGCGGCATTTGGTGTGGGCGGTGGCCCACACGGATAGAAGTTGGATCCAGCTCAGTCTCGATCTGATGAAGGTCTCTGACCCACGATTGGTGTGCGCACAACCGAGGCCCCCGTAACTGGCGGCATTGACAGGAGGTCCCTCATAGAAGCCATGACGGCGTCAGCCCGTACCAGATGCTTGCAGGGCTGTTCCGGTA
>NZ_JZUE01000067.1 GCF_000969605.1 Aquincola tertiaricarbonis
GCATCGCGGCGGCAGGCGGGCTGGCCCTGGCCCAGGAAGCCGTGGCCTTCGTTGGGGTAGAGCACCATCTCGGCCGGCGTGTCGCCGGCGCGCAGCAGGCTCACGAACAGCTCCTCTGACTGGCACTTGGGGCAGCGCTCGTCCTCCTTGCCCTGCAGGAACAGCGTCGGCGTCCTGGAGCGCTCCACATGCTGGATCGGCGACAGCCGGCGCGCGGTCTCGCGGTTGAAGCGGGGCGCCGAATCCACGTACAGCGGGTCGGCGTAATAACCGCCGTCGGAGGTGCCGTAGTGCGTTTCGATGTTGCCCACCGGGGCCATCACCACCGCCGCCTGGAAGCGCTGCGTGTGGCCGGTGGCCCAGCAGCTCAGGTAGCCGCCATACGACTTGCCCGACACCGCCACCCGTCCATCGCACAGGCCCTGCGCCTGCAGCTGGTCGATGGCGGCCAGGTGCTGCGGCAGGTCCAGCTCGCCCCAGTGGCCGGACAGGCGCCGGCAGAACTCGGTGCCGAAGCTGGCCGAGCCCACCGCGTTCAGCGCCAGCACCGCCCAGCCGCGCGAGCACAGCACCTGCCAGAACACGTTGGTCTCGAAGTCCAGCAGCGCATAGCTGGCCGGGCCGCCGTGCATGTCGTTCAGCAAGGGCATCGGGCCCTGAGCGTCGGCCGCATGCAGCAGCCAGCCTTCGATGGTCTCGATGCCGCCTTCGCCGTCGGGCACGTCGAACCGCAGGGGCTTGGCCTCGATGGGCGTGCGCTGCGACCACCAGGGATTGAGGCTGCTGATGCAGCGCTCGTCGCCTTCGTCGGCGCCCGGCGTGCGGGTCCACAGCTCGTTGGGCAGGCTGGGATGGTCCACCGTGTACACCAGCCGGTCCGGCAGGCAGGCCAGGGCGCCGAGCTGCCGGTCGCCGGCGGCCAGCACCTTCAGCCCGCCGTCGGCCACATCCACCGCCACCACCGCATGGCGGCCGCGGTGGGCGCGCAGCAGCACGATCCCGTCGCCATCGACCGACCAGTGCAGCGACTCCGGGTCGGCCACCTCCAGCAGGTCCAGCGCCAGGCCGCGCACCTGGCCGGTGGCGGCATCGGCCAGCCACAGCCGGGTCTGCGCATCGCCTTCGTCCACCGCGCCGGAGAAGGCGATGCGGCGTGCGTCCGGCGACCACATCGGCTGCATCACCGTGGCATGTCCATGCGACAGCTGCCGGTGACCCTGGCCGTCGATGCCGCAGGTCCACAGGTCGTAGCGGTGCGCGAAGCGGCCTTCGCGGTTGCGCGCATAGGCCACGTGCAGGCCGTCGGGCGAGACGTCGAAGCCCAGCACGTCGAAGGCGCCGTGGGTCAGCTGCCGTTGCCGGCCGGAGTCCAGGTCGACGGTGAACAGGTGGATCTGCCGCTGCAGCAGGTAGCCCACGCCATCCTGCTTGTAGGGCAGGCGCCAGACCACCTCGGGTGCGGCGGCGCTGCGTGCGGGCGCGGGCGCGTCCGAAGGGCGGCCGCGCAGGTCGGGGTCCACCGCCACCGCGGCGGTGACCAGCAGCGAGCGGCCGTCGGGCATCCAGCGCAGCTGCGTCACGCTCTGCGCGAACTGGCCCACCTGGCGCAGTGAGCCACCTTCGGCGTCCATCACGAAGAGCTGCGGTGAGCCACCGCCGCGGGTGGACAGGAAGGCGATCTGCCGGCCGTCGGGCGACCAGCGCGGAGCGGTGTCCTCGCCTTGGCCGTCGGACAGCAGCCGGCCTTCGCCGCAGCCGTCGAACGCAAAGATGCGGATCTGCGAGCCGTGGCTGTCCTCCTGGCGCTGCACGAAGCGCACCGCGCACAGCGCGGCAGGCGCCGCCGGTACCGCATGCAGGGAAGAGACCTTGCGGTGAAGGTCCAGGTCGTCGATCTCGAA
>NZ_JZUE01000068.1 GCF_000969605.1 Aquincola tertiaricarbonis
GTGACCCCCTCCCCCCTCGCCTTCCTCTTCGGCTATGTGAAGCGGCGGCCGTGGCATTTCGGCTGGCTGCTGGCGATGGTCGCCACCGCCGCCGGCTGCGCCGTCGGCGTGCAGTACGGCATGAAGCTCATCGTCGATGCGATGGGCGTGCGCGACGTCGATGCCGTGTGGCGCTGGCTGGCCTTGTTCATCGCCCTCATCACGGCGGAAAGCATGCTGTGGCGGCTGGGCGGCTGGCTGGGCTGCCGCACCGTGGTGGCCACCGGCGTGGACATCCGGCTCGACCTGTTCCGCCACCTGGCCCAGCATCCGATGCGCTACTTCGCCGAGCACCTGTCGGGCGCGCTGGGCAACCGCGTGACGGCCACGGCCGGCGCCAGTGGCGCGCTGTTCGGCACCTTCGTGTGGCACATCCTGCCGCCATGCGTGGACTTCATCGGCGCCATGGTGGTGCTCTCGCACATCGACCCGCGCATGGCCATCGCGCTGGTGGCCTTCGTGGCGGTGGTGGCCCTGCTGATCACCCGCGTGGGCCACCGCGGCCGGCCGCTGCACCAGGCCTTCGCCGAGCAGGGCAGCAAGGTGGGCGGCGAGCTGGTGGACGTGGTGAGCAACATCTGGACGGTGAAGGCCTTCTCCGCGCGCGAGCGTGAATACCGCCGCCTGCGCGAGGCCTTCGGCATCGAGGCCCGCGCCCAGCGCCGCAGCTGGATGTACCTGGAGAAGGCGCGCGTGCTGCACGACCTGTGCCTGTGGCTGATGGCCGGCGGCATGCTGGCCTGGGCCATCCACGGCTGGAGCCTGGGCCGCCACACGCCGGGCGACGTGGTGGTGATCAGCGCGCTGACCTTCCGCATCCTGCATGGCTCGCGCGACCTGGCGCTGTCGCTGGTGGATGCCTCGCAGCAGTTCGCGGTGATCGGCGAGATGCTGGGCGTGATCGCCAGGCCGCACCAGGTGGCCGACCGGCCCGGCGCGCCGCCGTTTCACCCCGCCGGCGGCAGCATCCGGCTGGCCGGCGTGTGCTTCGGCTACGAGAGCGACCAGGGCGGCCATCCGGTGTTCCACCGCTTCGACCTGGCGATTCCCGCCGGCCAGCGGGTGGGCATCGTCGGCCCCTCCGGCGCCGGCAAGAGCACCCTGCTGGCGCTGATCCAGCGGCTGGAGGACGTGCAGGGCGGCACGGTGGAGATCGACGGCCAGGACGTGGCCACGGTGCAGCAGGACAGCCTGCGCGAGGCCATCGCCATGGTGCCGCAGGACATCGCGCTGCTGCACCGCTCGGTACTGGAGAACATCCGCTACGGCCGGCCCGACGCCACGCTCGCCGAGGTGCAGGCGGCCGCCCGCGCGGCCCATTGCCACGACTTCATC
Source organism: Aquincola tertiaricarbonis (assembly GCF_000969605.1). Lineage (GTDB taxonomy): Bacteria > Pseudomonadota > Gammaproteobacteria > Burkholderiales > Burkholderiaceae_C > Aquincola > Aquincola tertiaricarbonis. The sequence continues at coordinate 1,375 of NZ_JZUE01000068.1, forward strand.
GAGGCCCTGCCCGAGGGCTACGACACCCTGGTAGGCGAGCGCGGCGTGCGGCTGTCGGGCGGGCAGCGCCAGCGCCTGGGCATCGCCCGCGCCTTCCTGAAGGACGCCAGCATCCTGCTGCTGGACGAGGCCACCGCGGCGCTGGACAGCGAATCGGAGCACGAGATCCAGCTGGCGCTGGCGCGCCTGATGCGCGGCCGCACCGTGGTGGCGGTGGCGCACCGGCTGTCCACCGTGGCCTCGTTCGACCGCGTGGTGGTGATCGACGGCGGCCGCGTGGTGGAGGACGGGCCGCCGCAGAGC
>NZ_JZUE01000069.1 GCF_000969605.1 Aquincola tertiaricarbonis
GCATCCGCAAGACCTCCGACCTGGTGCAGGAAATCACCGCGGCCAGCGAGGAACAGTCTTCCGGCGTCGGCCAGATCAATGCGGCCGTCAGCCAGCTGAGCCAGACCACCCAGCAGAACGCCAGCAGCTCCGAGGAACTGGCCGCCACGGCCGAGGAGATGAGTGCGCAGGCCGAGCAGCTGCAGCGCACGATGGGCTTCTTCCGCCTGGCCGGCCACCCGCGCCGCCAGGAGGCCGAGGCCGCATCGCCCGCACGCCAGGCCATCGGCCAGGCACAGGCCGCGGCGCGTCGCGCACCGTTGCAGGCCGGCGCCGCCGCCCGCTCGGGTGCGCGCGCGCAGCGCGCGTCCGATGCGTCGGTGGATGAATCGCACTTCACCTCGTTCTGAGCAGGCGGATGATGTTGAACGACTTCCGGATCGGCACGCGGCTGCTGGCGGGCTTTGCAACCACCGCGGCCATCGCCGCGCTGGTGGGCGGCATCGGCATCTACAACAGCGCGCGGCTCAATGACCTGGCGGAGAACCTCTACAGCCAGGACCTGATGGGCGTCTCGCACATCAAGGAAGCCAATGTGCACCTGGTCAACGTGGGCCGTGCGCAGGGCGTGATGCTGCAGGCGGCCACGCCGCGCGAGCGCGAGGCCGCTGCGGCGGCCATCGAGGAGCACCTGAAGGACACGCGCACCTATGCCGACAAGGCCGCGCCGCTGTTCGCCACCGAATCCGCCCGCGCCCTGCTGGCGGAGTTCGACCACCACTGGGCCGGCTACCAGAAGGACGTGCGGCGCTGGACGGCGCTGGCCGCCGCCACGCCGGCCGGCCAGCGCAACGAGGCGCTGCAGCAGGCCTCCGCCAGTGCGCTGGAAGCCAGCCACAAGCTGGACGAGCTGATGGACCAGCTCACCCGTTCCAAGCAGGCGGTGGCCCAGCACACGCACGAAGAAGCCGAGGCCGTGTTCCAGGCCAGCCGCTGGATGATGCTGGCGCTGGTGGTGGGCGGCGTGCTGCTGGGTGGCTCGCTCGGCGTGCTGATCAGCCGCAGCGTCACCCGGCCGCTGTCACGCGCGGTGGCGGCGGCCGAGCGCATCGCCCGCGGCGACCTGTCGGTGCAGATCGAGGTGCGTGGCAAGGACGAGACCGCGCAGCTGCTGCAGGCCATGCAGCGCATGGCCGAGGCCACCGGCACCAGCGTGGGCGACGTGGTGCGCGTGATGCGTGCGATGGCCGCGGGCGACCTGGGCCAGCGCATCGAGAAGGACTATGAAGGCGTGTACGTGGAGCTGCAGCGCTACGTCAACGACACCGTGGACCGCCTGGGCCAGGTGGTGGCCGAGGTGAATGCAGCGGCCGAATCGCTGGCCAGCGCCTCGGAAGAGGTGAGTGCCACGGCGCAGAGCCTGAGCCAGGCGTCCAGCGAGCAGGCCGCGGGCGTGGAGGAGA
>NZ_JZUE01000070.1 GCF_000969605.1 Aquincola tertiaricarbonis
ACCATGACGTACTTGTGATCTGCAAGCTCTAACTGTGCGAATTCGCGCGCCGCGCGCTGCACGATGGACGGGTCGGTGCCACGCGGCATGGACAGCATGATGTTGTAGGCCTCGCGCCGCTCAGTGTGTTCCTCGATCGGGCTACCACCCCAGCGCCACTCGTCCACCAGCAGGTCGAGCTCTTCCCGACCCTGCACCACGTCACCGCGTTCATCCTCGATCGGCAGCCGGCCGTGTTTGCTGATGTAGTGGAAATGCGCGGTGATGGCGCGCATACCTCGGCCGCCTCCGGTGACCTTGGCCATCACCTGAGGGGCACGGCGCTGCACCAGCGCGGCGATGCGCTCGCGCAGGGCAGCGGCCCGTTGAGCAGGCGAGCCGCGCAGGCGGGGCGCTGCGTTGGGCACCCGTCGATTGCCCGGATAGAACAGCCGCTCTCCCCAGTGCAGCAAGGCGGCATCGGTGGATAGCGTCATGGCGCGCTCCGAGCGACGCTGCGGCCGTGCGTCTGCAGCATCGGCGCGTGGTCCACCTGCGGGCTGTTCATCGCCAGCGATGCTGCAGAAACGAGGAGCGCTCGCAAGTCGCCGAGACCCTGCCTGAGGACATCTGCTTGCGGAGACGTCGGATCGATGCGGCCCTGCAAGCTCAGTCGCTGCAGGACTCTGCGTAACGCCGCCAGTTCAGCCGTCATGGCTACCAATGCCGTGCGCTGAGCGTCGAGCTGCTCCGCAGTCGCACCGACAGCGCCGCCAGCGGCCACTCGTGCCAACCAGCGACCGGGCCGTAGACCAGCAAGCGCAGCCGACGACAGCACCGCCCTCACCTCGTCAGGATGCATGCGCAAGCACAGGCGCTGCGACCTGAGCCGTACGGCGGGCTGTCTTGCCTGGGCGTCTATAGCGCCCTGCGTCCCCAGCGAAGCAGCAAGCACCAGTCGTACAAACTGCGTCGGCATGACGCCGTCGGCCTCGGCGCGCGCCACCAGCGCACCCTTCAAGCCCTGCAAATCGACCGTGATGCGGTCCCGAGGTGAGGTGTCCATCCGAGCCTCCTTCAGGACAAGCGCCAGCTTGTCCGACAACCGGCGCCAGCGCGCCTATCCTGCACTAACCCATGACTTGAGTCTCTCGCCATTCAATGGCATTAGCCCGATGAATTTCCTGTCCAAATTCAGCAAGTAGTAGGCGTGGAGCTGAAGATTTGCATCAGCAGTCACGGTATCTGCATTTAATGCGCATTCCGCCGCATCAAGTGAATGGCATCCGAAATTTGGCGATGTCAAGGATGAAATTCGGCTGAATTTCATCGCCGCGTTGTCTTAGCGGCCGCTTAAGCTGTCTTTGGTACAGGAGACGCCTATGCAGTTGGTGCCCAAACTTGTTCCCAGAGAACCGCCGGGCCG
>NZ_JZUE01000071.1 GCF_000969605.1 Aquincola tertiaricarbonis
CGAAGGAGGCCACCGTCTGCCCGGGCGGGTTCAGCTGGTCTTCATCGATGGGGCTCAGCGCGGTGGTGCCGGCCGCCAGCACCGGCGCGTCGTTGACGGCGGTGATGGCCAGGAAGGCGGTGTCGGTGGCGACGCTGAAGGCGGTGCTGCCGCCGTTCACGCTGGTGTCGCCGGTGCCGCCAGCCACGCCGGTGGACTGGTCCCAGGCGCGGTAGGTGATCTGCGCACTGTCGGCGTCGATGCCGTCGGGCACCAGGCGCAGCACGTCGGTGGCGCGCAGCAGCAGCGCGGCGTTGTCGCTCACCGCACCCATGTCCACCCAGGAAGCGCCGTGGTTGATCGAGTACTGCCAGCGCCCGTTGCCCGGCACCAGGCCGGTGACGGCCACGCCCTGCAGCGCGCCGGCATCCACGTCGCTCACGCTGCCACCGAGCAGCGCGGCCACCGTCAGGCCGGCATGCAGGCCGGCGTCCTCGGTGATCGGCGGCAGCACCGGCGCGGCGGGCGTGAGCACCGGCGCATCGTTGACCGCGGTGACGGCCACGGCGGCGATGTCGCTGGCGCTGCTGAAGGCGCTGCTGCCGCCGGCGGCGCCGGTGTCGGCGCGGCTGTCGGCGCTGCCGGCGGTCTGGTCCCAGGCACGGTAGCGCAGCGTGGCGCTGGTGGCGTCCAGGCCGTCGGGCACGAAGCGCAGCCGGTCGGCCGGGCGCAGCAGCAGCGCGTCGTCCTCCGCCACCGAGCCCAGCGCCAGCCAGCTGGCGCCGCCGTCCAGCGAGTACTGCCAGCTGCCGGCGGCGGCATCGGCCTCCACCAGCGCGATGCCCTGCAGCGCGCCCGCATCGGCATCGCTGACGCTGCCGCCCAGCAGCGCGGCCACGCTCTGGCCGGTGCTGGCGGTGTCGTCCTCCGACAGCGGCGGCAGGGCCGGCGACCACGGCACCAGCACCGGTGCATCGTTCACCGCGGCCACGCTGACGCTGGCGCTGTCGGACGCGGCACTGAAGGCGCTGCTGCCGCCGCGCACGCTGCTGTCCACCCGCTGGCCGGCGGTGCCGGCGGTCTGGTCCCAGGCCAGGAAGCCGAGGCTGGCGCTGTCGGCGCCGCTGCCGTCGGGCAGGTAGCGCACTCGGTCGGTGGCGCGCAGCAGCAGGGCGCTGCCATCGCTCACGCTGCCGACCGCGGCCCAGGTGGCGCCGCCGTCCAGGCTGTACTGCCAGCTGCCGCTGCCCGGTGACTGGCCGATGACCGCCACGCCGGTGAGTGCGCTGGCGTCGGCGTCGGCGATGCGGCCGGCCACCAGCAGGCCCACGGCCTGGCTGGCATGGCCGGTGTCGTCCTCGGTGATGGCGGGCAGCACCGGCGCGCCAGGGGTCAGGGCCGGTGCATCGTTGATGACGAAGACCGACAGGCTGGCGGTGTCGCTGGCGCTGC
>NZ_JZUE01000072.1 GCF_000969605.1 Aquincola tertiaricarbonis
CGCCCAGCGCGGCCAGCTGCGCCGCCGTCAGCGTCTGCAGCGCCGTGCCGTCGCCCCAGTCGATGCTGTAGCTCAGCGGGTCGTTGGTCGTGGCCGCATCGCTGGCGGTGATGGCCAGGGTGTAGGTCGCGCCTTCGTTGGTCGCGCCCGCGCCGCTGATCGCCAGGTTGGGCGCGAGGTTGTTGACCGTCACGGTCCGGCTGCCCAGCACGAAGGTGCCGTCCTCGTCGGTGGCGCTGACGGTGATGCTGCGGGACGTGCCGCCGTTGCCGCCATCGGCATACACGTGGTTGAAGCTGCCAGCGGCTGCGGCCCATTGCGCGGGCGTGAAGGCCTGCACCACGCCGTCGCCCCAGTCGATGCTGTAGCCGGTGCGCGCGTCCACACCGGGCTCGGTGATGGCGCCGACGGTCAGCGTATAGCTCGCACCTTCGTTGACGCTGGCCGCGCCGCCGACCGTGGCCACGGGTGCCACGTTGTTGACGGTGACCACCTGCGTGCGGGTCGTCAAGCCGCCGTCGCCGTCGTTGGCGGTGACGCTGATGGTGCGGGCGGTGCTGTTGACCGGGTCGTCCTGGTCGTCGGCGAACACGTGGGTGACGTTGCCACCCAGCGCGGCCAGCTGTGCGGCCGTCAGGGTCTGCAGCGCAGAGCCGTCGCCCCAGTCGATGCTGTAGCCCAGCGGGTCGTTGGTGGTGGCGGCGTCGCTGGCGCTGATGGTCAGCGTGTAGGTCGCGCCTTCGTTGGTCGTGCCGGGGCTGCTGACGGCGAGCAGCGGAGCTACGTTGTTGACGGTCAAGGCCCGCGTGCCGAGCACGAAGGTTCCGTCCTCGTCGGTGGCGCTGACGGTGATGCTGCGGGCCGTGCCGCCGTTGCCGCCGTCGGCATAGACATGGTTGAAGCTGCCGGCGGCTGCGGCCCATTGCGCCGGCGTAAGGTTCTGCACCGTGCCGTCGCCCCAGTCGATGCTGTAGCCGGTGCGCGTGTCCGCGCCGGGCTCGGTGATGGCGCTTACGGTCAGCGCGTAGCTGGCCCCTTCGTTGACGGCGGCCGCGCCGCCGACCACGGCCACCGGCGCGACGTTGTTGACGTTGACCGTCTGCGTGCGCGTGGTGGCGCCGCCTTCGCCATCGTTGGCCGTCACGCTGATGGTGCGCGCCGTGCTGTTGGATGGCCCGTCGGCGTCGTCCGCGAAGACGTGGGTGACATTGCCGCCCAGCGCGGCCAGCTGCGCCGCGGTCAGCGTCTGCACCGACGTGCCATCGCCCCAGTCGATGCTGTAGCCCAGCGGGTCGAGCGCCCCTGCGGCGTCGCTGGCGCTGATGGCCAGGGTGTAGG
>NZ_JZUE01000073.1 GCF_000969605.1 Aquincola tertiaricarbonis
TTACTCGATGATCTTGGCAACGACGCCGGCGCCGACGGTGCGGCCGCCTTCACGGATGGCGAAGCGCAGGCCTTCTTCCATCGCGATCGGGGCGATCAGCTTGACGGTGATGCTGACGTTGTCGCCCGGCATGACCATTTCCTTGTCCTTCGGCAGCTCCACCGCGCCGGTCACGTCCGTCGTGCGGAAGTAGAACTGCGGGCGATAGTTGTTGAAGAACGGGGTGTGGCGGCCGCCTTCTTCCTTGCTCAGCACGTACACCTCGGCGGTGAAGTGCGTGTGCGGCTTGATGGAGCCCGGCTTGCACAGCACCTGGCCGCGCTCGACGTCTTCACGCTTGGTGCCGCGCAGCAGGATGCCCACGTTGTCGCCGGCCTGACCTTGGTCCAGCAGCTTGCGGAACATTTCCACGCCGGTGCAGGTGGTCTTCTGGGTGGCGCGGATACCGACGATCTCGATTTCCTCACCGACCTTGACCACGCCACGCTCGACACGGCCCGTGACCACGGTGCCGCGGCCCGAGATCGAGAACACGTCTTCCACGGGCATCAGGAACGCACCGTCCACGGCGCGCTCGGGCGTCGGGATGTAGCTGTCCAGTGCGTCGGCCAGGGCCATGATGGCCTGCTCGCCCAGCTCGCCCTTGTCGCCTTCGAGCGCCAGCTTGGCCGAGCCCTTGACGATCGGGGTGTCGTCGCCGGGGAAGTCGTACTTCGACAGCAGCTCGCGCACTTCCATCTCGACGAGCTCGAGCAGCTCGGCGTCGTCGACCATGTCGCACTTGTTCAGGAAGACGATGATGTACGGCACGCCGACCTGGCGGGCCAGCAGGATGTGCTCACGCGTCTGGGGCATCGGGCCGTCGGCGGCCGAGCACACCAGGATGGCGCCGTCCATCTGCGCCGCGCCGGTGATCATGTTCTTCACGTAGTCGGCGTGCCCGGGGCAGTCGACGTGCGCGTAGTGGCGGTTGGCGGTCTCGTACTCGACGTGCGCGGTGTTGATCGTGATGCCGCGCGCCTTTTCTTCCGGCGCCGCGTCGATCTGGTCGTACGCCTTGGCTTCGCCGCCGAACTTGGCCGACAGGATCGTCGTGATCGCCGCCGTCAGCGTCGTCTTGCCATGGTCCACGTGGCCGATGGTGCCCACGTTGACGTGCGGCTTGGTCCGCTCGAACTTACCTTTTGCCAT
>NZ_JZUE01000074.1 GCF_000969605.1 Aquincola tertiaricarbonis
GGAAGGTCTGCACAACGCGATGCGATGCGCCCGTCGAGCCGATTCGATGATCGCCAAGCGCCGTCTGGCTGCACCGAGGCGATTCGCGGCGTCTTCGAGGCCCCGGTTGGGCCTGCTGCGGCGCTCCGCAGGCCCCTGCAGGGCACCGCGGACGCACTCATCCCTGCGCTCCGATCAACTGCCGCCTCGCCATCCACAGGTTTGACAGCGCGAAAAGCGTGGCGATCTGCGCCGTGTTCTTGGCCAATCCTCGGTAGCGAACCTTCGTGTAGCCGAACTGCCGCTTGATCACCCGGAACGGATGCTCGACCTTGGCCCGGGTGCTTGCCTTCCACTTCTCCAGGCTCAGCGCCTCGAAGTGCGGCGCGATGAACGGGTTGAGCTTGCGCCGCAGCCCTGGCCGCATGGCCACGTGCCACTGAGGCCCCTGGGCTTCGATGCGCTTGTGCACGCCTTGGTAGCCCGCGTCTCCAAAGGCTACCTGCTCGTCACCGTGCAGCAGTGCGCCGGCCTGCGTCACGTCGTTGACGCTGGCGGCCGTGCCCACGACGCTGTGCACCAAGCCAGAGTGCGCGTCCACGCCGATGTGGGCCTTCATGCCGAAGTACCACTGGTTGCCCTTCTTGGCCTGCTTCATCTCGGGGTCCCGCTCGCCCTCGGCGTTCTTGGTCGAACTCGGCGCGGCGATCAAGGTGGCGTCGACGACGGTGCCCTTCTTCATCATCAGGCCCTTGGCCTGGAGGATGTCGTTGACCACCCGCAGCATGTCGGTGGCCAAATCGTGCTTCTCCAGCAGGTGCCGAAACCTCAGGATGGTGGTCTCGTCAGGCAATCGCTCGACACCTTCGCCCAAACGAGCGAACTCACGGAAGACGGGCATGTCGTGCAGCGCCTCTTCCATCGCCGGGTCGGACAGCGCGAACCATTGCTGCAGGTAGTGAACTCGCAGCATGGTCTCGATGGGAAACGGCGGCCGTCCGGTCTTGGCCTTAGGGTAGTACGGCTCCACCACCTGCACCAGCGCCGACCACGGCACCACGCGTTCCATCTCTTCGAGGAACTCGCGCTTGCGGGTCTTCTTCGTCGACAGGTTCAGGCCAAGTCCGAGCTGCTTCATGAGCGTGATCGTCCCTGGCGCCGGGCGGTCAGGCTATTCGGATCGGCACGTAGTTGTGCAGACCTTCCCTA
>NZ_JZUE01000075.1 GCF_000969605.1 Aquincola tertiaricarbonis
GTCACGCTGCCCGCGGTCATCACCACCGACCTGCGCCTGAACGAGCCGCGTTACGTCACGCTGCCCAACATCATGAAGGCCAAGAAGAAGCCGCTGGAGACCGTCAAGCCGGCCGACCTGGGCGTCGACGTGGCCCCGCGCATCAAGACCCTGAAGGTCAGCGAGCCGCCCAAGCGCAGCGCCGGCATCAAGGTGCCCGACGTCGCCACGCTGGTGAGCAAGCTCAAGACCGAAGCCAAGGTGATCTGACCATGACCGCACTTGTTATCGCAGAACATGACAACGCGACCGTGAAGGGCGCGACCTTCAACACCGTCACTGCCGCCAGCCAGATGGGCGGCGACGTGCACGTGCTCATCGCCGGCCACAACGCGCAGGGCGCGGCCGATGCGGCGGCCAAGATCGCGGGCGTCAGCAAAGTGATCCTGGCCGAAGCCGCCGGCCTGGAGCACGGCCTGGCCGAGTACGTCGCCGCGCAGGTGCTGGCCATCGCCGGCCACTACAGCCACCTCGTCTTCCCGGCGACGGCCAGCGGCAAGAACATCGCCCCGCGCGTGGCCGCCAAGCTCGACGTCGGCCAGGTCAGCGACATCACCAAGGTGGTCAGCGCCGACACCTTCGAGCGCCCCATCTACGCCGGCAACGCCATCGCCACGGTGCAGGCGACTGACGCGGTCAAGGTCATCACCGTGCGCGGCACCGGCTTCGATGCCGCTGCACATGAAGGTGGCACCGCCCAGGTTGAGAAGGCCGAAGCCGCCGCCACCAGCGACAAGGCCAGCTTCGTCGGCAGCGAGATCGCCAAGAACGACCGGCCCGAGCTGACGGCCGCCAAGATCATCGTCTCGGGCGGCCGGGCGATGGGCAGCAGCGACAAGTTCAACGAAGTGCTCACCCCGCTGGCCGACAAGCTGGGTGCCGCACTGGGCGCCAGCCGCGCCGCGGTGGATGCGGGCTACGCGCCCAACGACTGGCAGGTCGGCCAGACCGGCAAGATCGTCGCGCCGCAGCTGTACATCGCCGCGGGCATCTCGGGCGCCATCCAGCACCTGGCCGGCATGAAGGACAGCAAGGTCATCGTGGCCATCAACAAGGACCCCGAGGCGCCGATCTTCAGCGTGGCCGACTACGGCCTGGAGGCCGACCTGTTCAATGCGGTGCCGGAGTTGGTGAAG
>NZ_JZUE01000076.1 GCF_000969605.1 Aquincola tertiaricarbonis
TGTGAACCGTCAAGAGGTTCTTTCTTGATTTGGTGAGTTTGGACATCGGAAAAGCGCCGCTGATACCTGCGTGAGGGCGGTGCCAGTTGTAGTGGTGCTGCCAGCTGGCCAACGCCTGCGTGCGCTGGTCGGAGTTCTGGTAGGTCCATCCATAGGCCCACTCGCGCAGCGCCGACTGGATGAAGCGCTCGGCTTTGCCGTTGGTCTGGGGCCGGTACGCGCGGGTGAACTTCTGCGTGATGCCCAGAGCAGTGCAGGCGGCGGCGAAGTCCTTGGACCGGAACGCCGAGCCGTTGTCGGTCAGCAAGCGGCGCACCGTGATGCCCAGGCTGGCGTAGTAGGCCACCGCATCACGCAGGAACTGCACTGCCTGCGGCGTCCTCTCGTCCGGGTGCATGGCCGTGAAGGCAATGCGCGCGTGGTCATCCACGGCCACGAACAGCATCTCCCAGCCGGCCCCGTCGACCGAGTCGCGGCGGTTGCCCGTAACGCGGTGGCTGGGTCGCTCGATGCGTCCGAGCTTCTTGGTGTCGATGTGCAGCAGGTCGCCTGGCTGGTCGTGCTCGTAGCGCACCACCGGCTCGACCGGATCCAGATCGCTGAGCTTGGACAACCCCGCGCGAGCCAGCACGCGGCTAACGGTGCTGGCGGAGACGCCCACGCTTAGGGCGATGCGCGCCTGGGTCATGCGGCGCCGGCGCAGCTCCACGATCAGCAGCGCCTTGGACGGATCGATGGCACGAGGCGAGTGGGCGGGCCGCGACGACGCGTCGGCCAGCGCTGCCTCGCCCCCGGCCAGGTAACGCCCAAGCCACTTGCGTGCGGTCACAGGCGTCACCCCGTGCTTAGCGGCCGCATCACTGGCCGACCAGCTCAGCTCGATCATCTGCTCAACCATCTCCAGGCGACGTGCGTACGTCAATCGGGCATGCTTATGGATGTTCATCCGGTTGGCTTCCTTGAGGATTGGGTGTTTGGCGACTTCCAGTCTCTCAAACCCAACCCGGATGAACACCGGATACAACCTATTGAAGCTTCACA
>NZ_JZUE01000077.1 GCF_000969605.1 Aquincola tertiaricarbonis
TGGCGGTGCCCGCCGCGCCGCCGCCGGCCGAGCGCCGCGGCCGCAACCGCGGCAGGGGCGGTGAGGCGGCCGCGCGCGGTCGCAGTGAATCGGTGATGACGCCCCTCGCCGAAGGCCGGCGCGACGCCGGACCCGCCGCCCGCCCGGCTGAAGCCCCACGCCGCGGCCGCCGCGACGAGCGCGCACAGCCCCGGGTGGACGAGGACGTGCTGATGCCCGCGGCCGTGGAAGCCGCCGAACGACCGCCCGTCGAGCCGGCGCCGATGCCGATGCCGCCGGCCGTGGCCGCGCCGGCCACGCCGGCCGCCAAGCGCAGCCGCCGTCGCACCGCGGACGCACCGGCAGCCGACGCCGCCGTGCCGGAACCGGTTCCGGCTGCCATCGAGGCAGAGGCGGCGGACGTGGCCGCGGCCGAGGTGCCCGCCAAGAAGGCGGCGCGCAAGACACCCGCCAGGAAGACGGCCACCGTGGCCACCCGCAAGGCCGCTGCCAGGACCACCGCGGCGCAAGCCGATGCCGCGTCCGAGGTGGCTGCAGTGCCCGACGCCGAAGCGGCCGCCAGCGCGGAGCCGGCGGGCGTGCCGGCCAGGAAGGCCCGCGCCGCCCGAAAGACCAGTCCGCGCGCTGCGGCCGGCCCGGCGGCTGCCGCCGCCGCCAGCACGCAGGCGCCCGAACCTGAGCCAGCCGTGGCAGCGGAAGCCCCCGAGGCCACCGACGAGGCGGCGCCCGCACCCCGCAGCCGCGCCCGCAAGACGGCGGCGAAGAGCGCGGCCAAGACGGCTGCCAAGACAGCCGCCAAGACAGCCGCCAAGACGGCGCGCGCAGGCGGCCGCACCGGTCCCGAGCCGACCGAGCCTCCTGCCGCAGCCAGCGCGCCGGCCGCCACGCCCGAGGAAGCGCCCGCACCGCCATCCGCCGACACCGCACGCGCCGGCAACAGCCGCCGCCGCGGCCGCGCCACCGAGGCCGACGCCGGTGCCGGTGCCGGTGCCGGTGCCGGTG
>NZ_JZUE01000078.1 GCF_000969605.1 Aquincola tertiaricarbonis
CCGCACGCACGCCGGGCACGACCGGGCCCCAGGCGGCGGCCTCGGGCGCCGGGCCGGTCGCGGCCGCAGCCAGCGCGGCCTCCTCGGTGACGACCGGTGCACCGGCGGGCGCCTTGCCCGCCACGGCGACGGCTGCTGCCGACAGCCCCGGCCCGGCGGCCAGCGCCGCCGGCTTCGACCTGCCCGCGCTGCTGGCCATGCTGCCGCGCGACGAGCGGGCCGCCTGGCGGCTGCTGGCGCCGGCCTGGGCCCTGCCAGCCGATGCGGCCGAACCCTGCGCCGACTGGGCGCGGCTGCAGGTGCAGTGCTTCCGCGGCCCGGCCAACCTGGCCCAGGTGCGGCTGCTCGACCGCCCCGGCCTGCTGACGCTGGCCGACGGCCGCGGCGGCCAGGTCTATGCGCTGCTCACCGGCATCGGCGCCGGCCAGGCGCAGCTGCAGGTGCAGGGCCGGTCGCGCGCGGTGCCGCTGGGTGCGCTGGCGCAGGCCTGGGCCGGCGAGTTCGCCACGCTGTGGCGGCTGCCGCCCGAGCCTGCCGGCGCCGAGGCCCAGTCGGCCGCGCTGGCCGACCGCCTGGACCGCGCGCTGGGCACGCCGCGCGACGGCGCCGCGCTGCGCGAGCGCCTGCAGACCTTCCAGCGCGCCCAGGGCCTGCGCGCCGACGGCGTGCTGGGCCCGATGACCACCATGCAGCTCAACCGCGCCACCGGCGTGCAAGAGCCCCGGCTTGCGCCAGGAAGTTGACGATGTCGCTGGTTCTGGAAGCCCTGAAGAAGGCCGATGCCGAGCGCGAACGCGAGCGCGGCGCGGTGCCCGACCTGCATGCCCGCCCCGTGCCGCTGGCGCCCGCGCCGCCGGCCGCCGCCTCCCGCGGGCCGGCGCTGGCCTGGACCGTGGCCGGCCTGGCGCTGGCCGCCGCGGCGGTGTTCGGCTGGCAGGCGATGC
>NZ_JZUE01000079.1 GCF_000969605.1 Aquincola tertiaricarbonis
TGACGGCCTTGGCCGCGGCCACGTCCACCACCGTCACGTCGTCGCTGAGGCCGTTGACGACGTAGAGCCGCTGCCCGGCCTTGTCCAGCGTGACGTTCCACGCCCGCTTGCCCACCAGCACCAGGTCGGTCACCTTGCGCGCGGCCACGTCCACGAAGGCCACGTGGTTGGCCCGGCCCAGCGCCACGAAGGCCCGCTTGCCGTCCGCGCTCATCTGGATGCCCACCGGCGTGATGTCCTCGGCCCGCGCGCCCTTGACCTCGAACTTCAGCGTGTGCGTCACCTCGTGCGTGGCGGTGGACACGATGCTCACCGTCGCATCCAGCTCGTTGGTGATCCACAGCTGCTGGCCGTCGGGCGTGAAGGCCATGCGCCGCGGCCGCTTGCCGGCCTTGATGTTCTTGACGATCTTGCCGCTGGCCACGTCGATCGCATGCACGAGGTTGGCCACCTCGGAGGTGACGTACACCAGCTTGCCGTCGGCACTCACCTTCACACCCTCGGGCTCGCCGCCCACCTTCACCGACTTGAGCTTCTTGCCGCTGGCGAAGTCGATGAAGCTGGCCTCGCCGTCGTCCTCGTTCGACACGTAGATCGTCCTGCCGTCGGGCGAGAGGTCGAAGGCCTCCGGCTCGTCGCCCAGCGGAATGCGCCGCACCGACTTGTTGCTGGCCGGGTCGATCAGGTCGGCCGCATTGCTGTCGGTGCAGGCCACCAGCAGCTGGCGCTGCGGCGTGAGCATCATGTGGCGCCCGCGCTTGCAGGTGGCCACCGTGCCCTTGACCGTGAGCGTGCCCAGGTCGATCAGCGTCAGCGCATCGTCCTTCTCGCTGGACACGTAGGCCGTGCCCTGCGCGGCAGCGCCGGCGCAGGCCAGGGC
>NZ_JZUE01000080.1 GCF_000969605.1 Aquincola tertiaricarbonis
CGAGGAAGGTCCGAATGAAGGGATCAGCTATAGAAGCCACCCAGCCCGGGTGACCAGCGATGCCTTCCAACGAAGGAGCCCACCATGTCCCCCGTCCAGATCATCCAGCGCCATGCCCACCTCGCCGGCCCGGTGCAACTCGACCACCTCCCGACCTCCGACGGCCCCCGGGCCCGTGCCACCCTGACCGCGCTCAGCCAGCGCCGGCGGGGCAAGGACAAGCAGGACCCGCCAGTGGCCATCCGCTGGACGGTGTGGGGTGCGCTGGCCGAACACGCCGCCAAGTACCTCGGCCGCGGCAGCCACGTCAACGTCGTCGGCCACCTGCACAACCACAGCTACGTCGCCACCGACGGCCATACCGTGCACACCTTTGTCTTCACCGCCGAGGAGATCGACTTCCTCGACAGCAAGGCCGAAGCCGAGGCCCGGCGCGAACGCCAGGCGTTTGTCGCCGAGATGGACCAGGCCCCGGCCACCCGCTGAAGGAGACCACCATGCACACTCTCCACGCCACCCCGACGCTGACCACCCGCTTCGCCTACGGCACCCGTGTGCTGCGCCAGGACAGCGGCTTGGCCGAAGACCAGATGCGCCAGGTTGCGCCGTCCATCTTCGCCCCCGGCAAACACGCCAGCCGGTCCGAGCGGTACAGCTACATCTCGACCATCGAGGTCCTGCGCGGCCTGCAGAAGGAGCACTTCCGGCCGGTGATGGTTGCTCAAGGTGCCAGCCGCGTAGAAGGCAAGGCCGACTACACCAAGCACCTGATCCGCTTGCGCCATGGCGAGCCGAACCAGCGCGACGAAGCGCAGGAGATCATCCTGATCAACA
>NZ_JZUE01000081.1 GCF_000969605.1 Aquincola tertiaricarbonis
GACATGACACGCGACGAAGCCGACGACAGCGCGCTGCAGGCCGCGGTGCAGATGGAGCTGGCCCGCCCGCGGCGGCTGCGCATGGCGTTCCCGGCCCTCGTGGAGCAGCGCTTCGAGCAGGACGAAGGCCCGCAGCGCCGCCGCGCGCTGGTGCTGGCCGGCACCATCGGCCTGCTGATCTATGCCAGCTTCCTGCTCAACGACCTGCACATCCGCCAGGAGATCTTCCGGCAGGCGGTGCTGTGGCGTTCGGTCGCGCTGGTGTTCGGCGCGGGCGTGCTCACCGCCATCCACCGGCAGTGGGTGGGCGCGGCCTGGCGCGAGCGGCTGCTGTCCATGGCCATCGTGGTGGTCATGGGCTGCTCCTGCGTGATCCTCGACGAGACGCAGTCGCAGGCGCGGCTGTACGACCCGTTCGCCTTCAGCCTGATCTTCCTCGCCGGCAACATCTCGCTGCCGCTGCGTTTCCGGGCGGCGGTGGGCACCTCGGTGGCCTGCCTGGCGCTGGCCGCGCTGTACATCGCACCGGACGACCGGCTGCCGGTGCAGGCGCGCATCTTCGCCATGGCGCTGATGAGCGGCACCGCGGTGTTCACGGTGCAGGCCTGCTACAGCATCGAGCGCTCGTCGCGGCTGTCGTACCTGCTGCGGCTGCGCGAGACCCTGGCCTCGCGCGCGGCCGAGCGCCGGGCCGACGGCTTCGCCCGGCTGTCGCAGACCGATGCGCTGACCGGCCTGCCCAACCGCCGGGCCTTCGA
>NZ_JZUE01000082.1 GCF_000969605.1 Aquincola tertiaricarbonis
GATGCTGCTGCCGGCGGCGCCGCAAGACTGGCTGCCGGCGGGCCACCTGGCTCACTTCATCAACGACACGGTCGACGCGCTGGAGCTCAAGGCGTTCTCCGCGCGCTACGAAGGTGGCGGCTCGCGCAACCAGCCGTTTCACCCGGCGACGATGGTCAAGGTGCTGGCCTACCTACGCCACGGGCGTTTTCAGCTCGCGCAAGATCGAGCGCCGGCTGCACGAGGACCTGGCGTTTCGGATGCTGGCGGCGGGTAACTTCCCGCGCCACCGCACGATCTGCGACTTCCGGGCGTTTCACCTGAAGGAGTTGTCGGATCTGTTCGTGCAGGTGGTCAAGCTGGCCCGGGAGATGGGCCTGGTCAAGCTGGGCACGGTGGCCATCGACGGCACCAAGCTCAAGGCCAACGCCAGCCGCCACAAGGCGATGAGCTACGAGCGCATGAAGCAGGCCGAAGCCGAACTCCAGGCGCAGATCGACGCGCTGTTGGCGCGCGCCAAGGCCACAGACGAGGCCGAGGTCAACGAGCCGGAACTGGACTTGCCCGCCGAGATCGAGCGGCGCGAGGCGCGGCTGGCGGCCATCCGGGAGGCCCGGGAGCGGCTGGAGCAACGCCAACGCGAGGCCGACCTCGAACGTGCACGCAGCGACGACGACGACCGGCGCCCGCGTGGCCCGGACGGCAAGCCCAAGGGTGGGCGCTACAAGCGCGAGTTCGGCGTGCCCGAGGA
>NZ_JZUE01000083.1 GCF_000969605.1 Aquincola tertiaricarbonis
GTGGTGCCGCCGCCGTAGCTGTTGTCGGCGGTCAGCGTGAGCAGGCCGGCGCCTGCCTGCCGCAGGGCGCCGCTGCCGCCGATGCTGTTGGCCAGCGTGATGGCATTGCTGCGGTCGACGATCAGCGTGCCGTCGTTGGTGATGGCGCCGCCGGCCAACGAGCCGGTGGTGCCGCCGTTGCCCAGCTGCAGGCTGCCGCCGGCCGCGATGCTGGTGCCGCCCGCGTAGCTGTTGCTGCCGGTCAGCGTGAAGCTGCCGCTGCCCTGCTTGATGAGCTGCAGCGTGTTGGCCACCGTCACGCTGCCGGTGATGCTGCCGCTGAACAGCGTGCTGGTGTTGTTGCCGCCGGTGCTCAGCGCCTGGTCGGTGGCCAGGGCCACGGTGCCCGCGCCGGCCAGCGAGCCGATGGTCTCGCTGGTGTCGATGGTCAGCGTGGTGCCGGCATCCACCTGCACCGCGCTGCCGTCGCCGATGGCGCTGCCGCCCTGCAGCGTCAGGCCGCCGGTGCCGCTCACGGTGGTGGTGCCGCCGTAGCTGTTGCCGCCCGACAAGGTGAGCAGCCCGGTGCCCGCCTGCGTCAACGATCCGCTGCCGCTGATGGCATTGCCCACCGCCAGCGCATTGCTGCGGTTGAACACCAGCGCACCGTTGTTGACCACCGCGCCGCCGCCCAGCGTGCCGGTGGTGCCGCCGTTGCCCACCTGCAGCGTG
>NZ_JZUE01000084.1 GCF_000969605.1 Aquincola tertiaricarbonis
GTGCTGGCACTCGGCGCCATCACCGACCCGGGCACGGACACCGTGCAGAGCTACGTCATCGACTGGGGCGACGGCAGCACGCAGACCGTCACCACGGCCGGCGACGTCAGCCACACCTATGCCAGCGCCGGTGCCCGCAACATCGCCGTGACGGTGGTGGACGAGGACGGCAGCCACGCCAACGCCGCCACCTTGGCGGTGAGCGTGGGCGCGGCCACCCCGCAGGTCAGCATCGAGGCCGGTGGCAACGAAACGCTGGCCGAAGGCCAGTCGCTCAGCCGCAGCATCGTCATCAGCGACGGGCAGGACAACGGCTCGCCGGGCTGGAGCTACAGCATCGACTACGGCGACGGCAGCGCGCTGCAGACCGGCACCACGCTGACGCCGGCCCTCGCGCTGGACCATGTGTATGCCGACGGCGCGGCCAACCGCACCGTGACGGTGACGGTGACCGACGTCAACGGCGAGACCGCCAGCGACAGCTTCAGCGTGGCGGTGACCAACGTCGCGCCGACCGCTGCGGTCAGCGGTGCGGCGGCGGTCAACGAAGGCGCCAGCTACACGCTCACCGTCGGTGCCGTCACCGACCCCGGCGCGGACACCCGCACCGGCTACCGCATCGACTGGGGCGACGGCGTGGTGCAGAACCTCACGCCGGCGCAGTGGGCGGCGGCCGCAGGCAGCTTCAACCACGTGTATGCCGATGGCG
>NZ_JZUE01000085.1 GCF_000969605.1 Aquincola tertiaricarbonis
GGCTCTTGCCCGCCACTTCCTTGTACAGGCGGATCAGCCGCTCGTAGCTGAGGTCGGTCTCCGATTCCAGCACCTGCATGCGGGCGCCGAGCTGGATGAGGGTGACCGCGCGCTCGATCTGCCGGGCTTCGGTGAGGATGCTCTTGCTGCGTGCCATGGGGTACTCCGGTGGCGTGGCGGTCAGACCGTCGGGCGCACGGCGCCGGCCGCGGTCACCGGCTTGGCATGCTGGGTGATGAGCTCGAACACCGTCTCGTCGCCCATCTGGCAGTGCGCCAGCAAGGTGTTGCTGCTGGCCAGCTTGCTCAGCTGGGTGGCCGTCAGGGCCTCGATGCGGCTGGCCACCTGCTCCGAGATGCCCAGGCGCTCCAGGGCTTGGGCGCGGTCGGCGCGGATGAGGCTTTGCGCCAGCATCAGGTAGCCGAGATTGGCTTCGCGGATTTCGTCGAGGATCTGGGTGGCGTTCATCGGGGCTTCTCCTGTAGGGGTGCAGCTGTCTCGCTGCGTTGGAATGAACTGTAGAAGCCGGACAAGCGTGAAATAAGTGGCCGTATTCGGTGGATCGCGTCTCTGTTCTTCGTGTTGCGTGTCAGTCAACTTCCTAC
>NZ_JZUE01000086.1 GCF_000969605.1 Aquincola tertiaricarbonis
TCGACGCCTGCTTTGCGGCGATGGAACTGGTACCCGTTTCGGGCCGGGCCGCTGTAACCGCCGCGTGACGTTCATGGGCCGGCCAACCACTGCCCGAGAGGCGTTGCTGGCCGAGCTGCTCGGCGATATCGCCGTGCTGCTCGACCGGGTGGATGCGCTGCCACCGGAGGTGCACCAGGCTACGCAGACGCTGTCGAAGGCGGCCGACCGGGCGGCACAAACCGTGGTGCTGGTGGATGGCCAGCTGGCGGCGCTGGCCAAGCAGGCGAAGGTGGCGGCGATGCAACACGTCGCCAAGGAAACCCATGCCCTCTTTGACCGCATCGCGCAGGAGCAGCGGGCCCTGATGACATAAGCGGCACGGGCCATAGTGGCACGGGAAGTCGGGCCGCCGCTGCAGCGCCTCGCAGGGACGCTGGCGGAGATCACGCGCCAGGCGCATGCGCCGTGGCGCGTGTGGCTGACGCACGCCGCCACGGCAGCCTTTGCGGTGGCCGTGACGGTCGTGCTGTATGCGGCGCCTTGGCTCTGAGCTCATGCCTTCA
>NZ_JZUE01000087.1 GCF_000969605.1 Aquincola tertiaricarbonis
TGAAGGCATGAGCTCAAAGCCAAGGCGCCGCGTACAGCACCACCGTCACGGCCACCGCCAAGGCTGCCGTGGCGGCGTGCGTCAGCCACACGCGCCACGGCGCATGTGCCTGGCGGGTGATCTCCGCCAGCGTCCCTGCGAGGCGCTGCAGCGGCGGCCCGACTTCCTGTGCCACTACGGCCCGTGCCGCTTCTGTCATCAGGGCCCGCTGCTCCTGCGCAATGTGGTCGAAGAGGGCATGGGTCTCCTTGGCGACGTGCTGCATCGCCGCCACCTTCGCCTGCTTGGCGAGCGCCGCCAACTGGCCATCCACCAGCACCACGGTTTGTGCCGCCCGATCGGCCGCCTTCGACAGCGTCTGCGTGGCCTGGTGCACCTCCGGTGGCAGCGCATCCACCCGGTCGAGCAGCACGGCGATGTCACCGAGCAGCTCGGCCAGCAACGCCTCTCGGGCAGTGGTTGGGCGGCCCATGAGCGTCACGCGGCGGTTGCAGTGGCCCGGGCCGAAACGGGCACCAGTTCCATC
>NZ_JZUE01000088.1 GCF_000969605.1 Aquincola tertiaricarbonis
CCGCCGACAACAGCTACGGCGGCGGCACCACGATCAACGGCGGCCGCAGCCTGCAGGTGGGCGATGGCGGCGCTTCGGGCAGCCTGGGCACGGCCGGGGTGGTGAACGATGGCAGCCTGGTGTTCAACCGCAGCGGCAGCGTCACGGTGGGCGGCGCCATCAGCGGCAGCGGCAGCCTGGCCGCCAACGGCGCCGGCACCGTGGTGCTGGCCGCCGACAACAGCCATGCCGGCGGCACCACCATCGCCAGCGGCGCAACGCTGCAGGTGGGCAACGGCGGCACGGCCGGCACGCTGGGCGCGGGCACCGTCGGCAACGACGGCACCCTGGTGTTCAACCGCAGCGACACCGTCGTGCAGGCCACCGCCATCAACGGCAGCGGCGGGCTGCGGCAGGCCGGCAGCGGCACGCTGGTGCTGGCCGCGAACAACGGCTATGCCGGCAGCACCACGGTGGAGTCCGGCGGCACGCTGCAGGTGGGCAACGGCGGCACCACC
>NZ_JZUE01000089.1 GCF_000969605.1 Aquincola tertiaricarbonis
AATTTTTCCGGCAACGTGGGCAAGACCACCGTCACGCGCCATTTGCTCGCGCCCCGTCTGCCTGGCGCCGATGTGATTGCCATTGAGAGCCTGAACGCCGATGAGCACCAGCTCACCGCTCTGCGCGGGCGCCAATTCGGCGAGCTGCAGGAATACCTGCAGACGGTGGACCATGCCGTGGTGGACATTGGCGCAAGCAACGTGGAGGACCTGCTGTCCCTGATGCAGCGCTACCGAGGCAGCCACGAGGACTTCGACTGTTTCGTGGTGCCCACCGTTCCGGCGTTCAAGCAGCAGCACGACACCGTCGCCACGCTGGCGGAACTGGCGCGCATCGGGATCGAGCCCGATCGCCTGCGGTTGCTGTTCAACCTCGTGGAGGACGGCAGCGACGTGCTGCAGGTGTTTGCGCCGGTCGTGGCATTTGTACAGCAGTCCGGCGTGACCGACCTGCGTCCCGAGGCCCG
>NZ_JZUE01000090.1 GCF_000969605.1 Aquincola tertiaricarbonis
AAGCCGCTGTTCGAGCTGATGGGCAAGAACATCACGCTGGTCGGTGGCAACGGCGATGGCCAGACCACCAAGGTGGCCAACCAGATCATCGTGGCGCTGAACATCGCGGCGGTGGGCGAAGCGCTGCTGTTCGCCAGCAAGGCCGGCGCCGACCCGGCCAAGGTGCGCCAGGCGCTGATGGGTGGCTTCGCGGCCAGCCGCATCCTGGAGGTGCATGGGGAGCGGATGGTCAAGCGCACGTTCAATCCGGGCTTCCGCATCGGGCTGCACCAGAAGGACCTGAACCTGGCGCTGCAAGGCGCCAAGGCGATTGGCGTGGCGCTGCCGCAGACGGCGGGCGCGGCGCAATTGATGCAGGTGGCTGCCGCCCAAGGCTGGGACCAGCTGGATCACTCGGCGCTGGTGAAGGCGCTGGAGGTGATGGC
>NZ_JZUE01000091.1 GCF_000969605.1 Aquincola tertiaricarbonis
GCGCCCGGCTGGCTGGCATGGGCCAGCCGGTTGCGGCCGCCGTGCTTGGCCCGGTAGAGCGCCGCATCGGCCGAGGCCACCATCGCATGCATTTCGCCGCCACCGCCGGGCGGCCGCAGCGCCACGCCCAGGCTGATGGTCACCAGCCCGGCGCCGCCGGCCTGCGGGTTGGGCAGGCCCAGGGCTTCCACCGCCCGCCGCAGCCGCTCTGCCGCGGCCTGGCACTGCGCGGCCGAGGCGCCTTCCAGCACCGCCACGAATTCCTCCCCGCCGATGCGGGCCAGGAAGCCGTCGTGCGGCAGCACGTCGTGCATGGCGCGCGCCACGCGCGTCAGGCAGGCATCGCCAGCCGGGTGGCCGAAGGTGTCGTTGTAGGGCTTGAAGTTGTCGATGTCGATCAGCACCAGCGCCAGCCAC
>NZ_JZUE01000092.1 GCF_000969605.1 Aquincola tertiaricarbonis
TGGTCTGGTCCCAGGCGCGCCAGGCCAGGCTGGCGCTGCCGCCGTCCAGGCCGTCCGGCTGGTAGCGGATGCGGTCGGCGGAGCGCAGCAGCAGGGCGTTGTCGTCGGCCACCGAGCCCACCGCCTGCCAGGTGCTGCCGCCATCGGTGGAGAACTGCCAGGCGCCGCCGCCGGCCACGCTGGTGGCGGTGAGGGCGATGCCCTGCAGCGCGCCGGCATCCACGTCGGCGATGCTGCCGCCCACCAGCGCGGCCACCGTCTGTCCGCTGCCGTCGAGGGCGTCTTCGCTGACGGCCGGCAGCACCGGCGCGGCGGGGGTGAGCACCGGCGCGTCGTTGGCCGGCAGCACCGGCTGGCTCAGCAGGTCGCTGGTGCTGCTGAAGGCGCTGCTGCCGCCGGTGCTGCT
>NZ_JZUE01000093.1 GCF_000969605.1 Aquincola tertiaricarbonis
ACATCACCTTCTTCCCGATGCACTTCCTGGGGCTGGCGGGCATGCCGCGGCGCTATGCCGACTATCCGATGCAGTTCGCCGACTTCAACGCCATCGCCTCGGTGGGCTCCTTCGTGTTCGGGCTGGCGCAGGTGTACTTCCTGCTGTTCGTGGTGATCCCGGTGATGCGCAAGCGCGGCGCCCGTGCGCCGCAGCGGCCCTGGGAAGGCGCGGCGGGGCTGGAGTGGGAAGTGCCGTCGCCAGCGCCGTTCCACACCTTCGAGACGCCGCCCAAGCTGGACGCCACGGCCTCCCACGTCACCGGCTGAGGGAGGCGGCCATGCAGTGGGTGCTGAGGCGCAACTGCTCGCTGACGCCGCGGCAGGTGGCCACCTCGTTCGCGGCGGTGGCCG
>NZ_JZUE01000094.1 GCF_000969605.1 Aquincola tertiaricarbonis
GAGCCATGAGCTGCGCACGCCGCTGAACGCGATGCTGGGCTTCGCACAGCTGCTGGAGCTGGACCGCCAGCAGCCGCTGGCCCCTCACCAGACCGAATGGACCACGCAGATCCAACAGGCCGGCTGGCACCTGCTGCACATGATCAACGACACGCTGGACCTGTCGCGCATCGAGTCCGGCACGCTGAAGCTGCAGACCGAGACGCTGGACGTGGCCGACCTGCTGCGTGCAACCCGCTCGCTGCTGGAGCACAACGCGCAGCGGCGCGGCGTGACGGTGGTGGAGCGGCTGGACCCGGCGGCCGCGGCCGTCACCGGCGACCTCACCCGGGTCAAGCAGATCATGACCAACCTGCTGTCCAACGCCATCAAGTACAAC
>NZ_JZUE01000095.1 GCF_000969605.1 Aquincola tertiaricarbonis
ACGATGTTCTTCAGCTCCGAGCCCAGCGCGTCGTACTCGGCCTGCATGGCGGTCTTGTCGTCGGCGGTGGCCGAGCCGTTGGAGGCTTCGGTGGCCAGGTCCTTCATGCGCAGCAGGATGTTGGTCACTTCGTCGAAGGCGCCTTCGGCGGTCTGCATCATCGAGATGCCGTTCTGGGTGTTGCGCATGGCCACGCTCATGCCGCGGGTCTGGGCTTCCAGGCGGGTGGCGATCTGCAGGCCGGCGGCGTCGTCCATCGCGCTGTTGATGCGATAGCCGGTGCCCAGGCGGGTCAGCGAGGTGGACAGCGCGCGCTGCGTGTTGCCCACGGCGTTGGTGGTGGACAGGGCGGCGGAATTGGTGTGCAGGCTCAGCATGG
>NZ_JZUE01000096.1 GCF_000969605.1 Aquincola tertiaricarbonis
GCTTCCTGGTGGCGGCCGGCCATCAGGATGGAGGCGTGCAGGCGGTTGACCGCGTCGTTGGCCGAGGCCTTGCCGTGGCTGGTGAGCAGGTTCCACACGAGCTCGTCGTCCATGCGGAAGCGGCACAGCAGCGTGTTGCCCGAGGCGATCTTCATGATCTGCGCGGCCGACAGCGTGCCGATCAGCGTGGCCGTGTCCTCGCTGATGCCCAGGCGGTACAGGGCCTGCTCGCGGTCGGCGCGGATCAGGCTCTGGGCCAGCATCAGGTAGCTGAGGTTGGCTTCACGGATTTCGGCGAGGATCTGGTCGGCGGTCATGTCGGGCTCCTGG
>NZ_JZUE01000097.1 GCF_000969605.1 Aquincola tertiaricarbonis
TGCGGTGAAGGTCCAGGTCGTCGATCTCGAAAGGTGTGCGCACGGGTGCCTCGAAGAATGCAGAAGGAACAGGTCACGCCGGCAAATGACAGGCCGCGTGCGGAGCCGCGCCGGCGCTGTATGAGGTTTGCAGGCGAGGCCTTGCACCGGCAAGTCACAGCACGGCACCTGCCTTGCCCCTGCCGGGTCAACCCCTTCGAAAGGACTGCCATGTTCGTGCACAACAAACGACTCCAGTACACCGTCCGCGTCAGCGAAAGCAACCCGGGT
>NZ_JZUE01000098.1 GCF_000969605.1 Aquincola tertiaricarbonis
ACGCACGGCTCCCCCGAGCCCCCTCCGAGAGGGAGCTCCAGCTTGTTCGACCGCTCCCTCCAGCCTCCCTCCGCGAGGGAGGCTCCAGTCAGTCTGACAAGCCGCTTTGCACCTCTCAACCGGCGCCGAGCACCGCCATGCGCCTCAGGTTCAGCGCCATGCACACGAGCTTCCACTCGGCTCGCACCCGGTGCAGCCCCCGCAGGCTGAACTGCCGGAACCCCATCACGTTCTTGATCCAGCCGTTGGGCGGCTCGGCAATCCACTTGCGCTTGCGGTAGGCCGTGCGTCCTTCTTCGGTCTGCAGC